>NZ_JAANES010000001.1:0-1821346 GCF_018292285.1 Comamonas brasiliensis | reverse complement strand
GTGGCGGCGGGCAAGTGCCCAATGCAACGCTGGTCGTTGCCGCGCGCATGCCGGGGCTGCGGGTCCGATCCCTGGTGCATGTGCGCAAGGATCTGGTTGCTGCGGGCCGCATGCCCGGCCTTCGCTGCAGCGCGGTCGTGCGCTACGACACCGACACCCCCCGGCCCGTTGTGGCCGAGGTGGCCGCCAGCGCCCAGCAGGCCCAGCCTATGGCGCAGGGCTGGCTCTCCGGCTGGCAAGACACGGATGCACTGCCTGCGGGCTGGGTGTCGACCGCGCAAGATGCCATGCCCTTGCAAGAGCAGTTTGGCGCTGCCTGGCAGGACGGTCAGCGGCAAGGGGTGGCTCTGCAGGGGCGGTTTCAGCAGGCACGGCCTCTGCCTGGCGCATCAACGCAGGCACGCTGGCAAGAGGCCCAGGGCCTGCGCGTGAGCCTGCAGGCCTCGGCCCAGGATGCCGCACCCGTTCGGGCCGGTTGGGCAGTGCGGTTTCAGGAAAGCCTGCGCGACCGTCGCCGCATGGTCGAGGCAACGGCCCAGGATGCGATGGGCCTGCAGTACCAGCTCACCACGGGCGCAGGCCCATCGGTGCCGCTATACCGGGGATTTCAGGCGCGCTACCAGCAGGCCATGAAGCCGCCCACTGGCAAGTCGCAGACCAAGCCGCCAGAGCCGGAAAAGCCCGGCTGCTATGAGCAACTGGTGGGCGGCCCCATCAAATTACTGCTCTGCAAGCCCTGGGCCTTGTCGACCGCGCTGGTCTTTGCGTGCTGCAAGGATGGCGGGCCGCAGCCCGGCAAGGTCATCGTTCCCGTTCGAAAGGTTTACATCGTGCTCAATCAGATCATGCTCACGCGGCTGGATACCGGCGTCGAGCTACCTGCTCTGGCCTTCAATATGTCCCTGGACTTCCAGGGCTGGACATGGAACTGGACGGCCTCACTGCATAAGGATGCGGCTTTGCACCTGGGCCGTGATGCGGATGGCGACCCTGCGCAGTTCCTGGCCAACGTCAATGGCGTGCCCTTCAAGCTGCGCCTGGAGCGCACCAGCCGCGACCGCAGATTCTTGCCGCAGGAGCGCTGGTCTGTCTCAGGGCGCGGCTTGGCCGCAGTCCTGGCCGAGCCTTGGGCAAAGTCCATGTCCTTCGGCAGCCCGACTCAGACGTTGACAGCCCAGCAACTGGCTGCCGAAGTACTCAAGGTCAACGGCGTCTCCATTGGCTGGGGTATCGACTGGCAACTGCAGGACTGGCAAGTGCCTGCCGGAGCCTGGGCGCTGCAGGGCAGCTATGTCGACGCCATCAACGATATCGCGGCAGCGGCTGGCGGCTATGTGCAGCCTCATAACACTGACCAAGTGCTGCGCATCCTGCCCAAGTACCCCACGGCACCCTGGCATTGGGGTGATGTAGTGCCGGATTTTGAGATTCCAGGGGCAGCGGCAGAGGTCGAAGGCGCGGAATTTTTGGACAAGCCGGACTACAACCGGGTGTTTGTTGGAGGCATGAGCGCGGGTGTATTTGGCCCCATTACTCGGGCCGGGACCGCTGGCGATCTGATTGCGCCCCAGGTAACACACGCCTTGATCACGGACTCCACGGTGCACAGGCAGCGCGGCCTGATAGAGCTTGCCGACACAGGCCGCCAGGCGCGAGTGTCGCTATCGATGCAGGTACTGCCCGAGACCGGCGTGATCCTTCCGGGGCAGTTTGTTCGCTACGTAGGCCCGGAGACCGTGATGGGCATTGTTCGGTCGACATCGATCAGTTGGGCCGCCCCCAAGCTGCGTCAGACGCTGGAGGTTGAAACCCATGCCTAACCTCTACAAGCAGTTCATGGATCTGCAGTCGCCTAAGCCTTTGCTGGTGGGAACAGTGGCTTTTGTAGTAAACGGATTGGCGACGATCAATTTGCCAGGTGGAGGACGGCTGCAGGCGCGAGGCCCAGCGCAGGCTGGCCAGCGCGTGTTTGTGCGTGATGGAGTGATCGAGGGGGAGGCTTCGAGCCTCACCTATACAGAAGGGGAGGTGTAGCCACCAAAAAAGAACGGGCGACCTGGCCAGGTGCTACGAACACCCAGCCAAGCCCCAACCGCAGAACGGACCTGCAAGCTGGCAAGGCCCGCTCACCCTGTACAGAGCGCGCTGAGCCTACCAGAGTTTTAAAGGTTTAAAGGCTTGCAAATGGACGATATCCGCTGTGGCAACTGCCGCAAGAAGTTAGGCGAGGGCGTGTATGTGCGCCTGAGCATCAAGTGCCCCAGGTGTGGGGCCTTCAATCAGCTGAGTGCCGTGAGCACCGAACCAGAGCCCCCAGCTGGGCCAACAGCTGAAACAAATGACAAACCCAATCGTGCCCTGGATCGGAGGCAAACGCCGCCTGGTCGATCTGCTCCTGAAACGCTTTCCAGCCCATAGCTGTTACGTGGAAGTCTTCGCTGGTGGGGCGGCGGTTTACTTTGCCCGCCACCCCGCCGATGTCGAAGTTCTCAATGACGTCAACGGTGACCTGGTCAACCTCTACCGGGTGGTGACCCACCACCTGGAAGAGTTTGTGAGGCAATTTAAGTGGGCCTTGACCAGTAGGCAGGTCTTTAAATGGCTGCAAGAGACAAGGCCGGAAACCTTGACGGACATCCAGCGCGCTGCCCGGTTCTTTTACCTGCAGCAGCAGAGCTTTGGCGGGAAGGTGGCAGGCCAGACCTTTGGTACGGCGACCACGGCCCCGGCCATCAATCTGCTGCGGATCGAGGAGAACCTGTCGGCAGCCCATCTGCGAATGGCTGGAGGCACATACATCGAGCAGCTCGACTGGGCTACCTGTGTCGACCGCTATGACCGTGCCCACACGCTGTTCTACCTTGATCCTCCCTATTGGGAGACCGAGGGCTACGGCGTGCCGTTCGAGTGGGAGCAATACGAGCAGATGGCCACAAAGCTCAAGGAAATCAAAGGCAAGGCCGTCATCAGCATCAATGACCATCCAGCCATTCGGGACTGCTTCAAAGACTTTGAGATGGAGTCTTTAAAACTGGACTACACGGTTGGAGGTGGCGCGAACCGGGTCGAGCGTGGCGAGCTGGTGATTTACAGCTGGGCCAGGAGCGAGGAGCCTGCGGGGCTGTTCTGAGGAAGGTGTGGCGCATCCACGAAACAAAAAAAGTGGCCTCGAGGGCCACTTTTAGATTTCGAACTTGGAACGGTCTTGATCCTTGATCCAGTTCGGAGGCTTTCCTCGGCCAGTCCACGTTTGACCTGTGGCGGGGTCGCGGTATTTAGGAGCGACGGCACCAGTCTCGCGCTTTTGTTTTTGCTTGGCGGTAGGAAAAACGTCATCCTGCGTCAGACCGAAAGCGTCAATCAAGCTTCTGATTTGTTGCACGGCGCCTGCAACTTCGGCCTTGCGAGCGGCAGCAATCTGCTGCTCAAGAGCTTCGCGTTGTGCCAACAATTCCTTATACGAATTTGTACTCATTTAAAAGAAATCCTCTGTAAATATTTGTGCAAGCACTAAATTGGTGCACTCATACATGAGATACATCGCTTATGTAGCTGTGTCGCGTTTAGTCGAAGTGACTTCGAACATTGTGTCTTATTTTAGTTACCCAAATTTGAATTTTGGTTAAGAAAAAATGGACTCTGCGATTTGTAAGGCTGGGCTGGGACTCCACTTCCTAAGTGGTGCTTCATGGTGGAGGAGGGGAGGCATGATCGACCGTATTTGGCCAATAACAGTCGGTCCCGGCAGATGGAAGCAGATGCCCAACGTCCTAGCTAAACGACCTAGAAAGTCAGGCTACTAGGCCCGTGAACGGTGCCGTTGTGCATTCGATGGAATGCATAATTGGGTTGAAGCATCCGAGGATGTCATAACCATATGGCGTGGAACGCATTATTGCGGGATTTTATCAAAATAGATTTACAAAACTGATAATCGTCGACCAAGCCAGCTCAAGCAAAGCCCAAGCAGAAAATAATCCGTTAACCACAAGAAAAAGCGCGCTAACGATAATCACTAGAACGATGATTTGCACAGCCTTCATACTGTGAGCCTCCCGAAAAAACCAATTCTATGGCTCATCTTAGGTTGGTTATGTACTGCCCTCTCTGGGGCGAACTTCGACTGTCGCTATCCGGCCAAAAGCAGTTCTTGGTCGTAGTTAGTAGCAAGTGGAAATTAATCCGCCTTACCCGCCGCAGTACATGAGCGTGTTACATACGACGACTTGATTGAATGTAATGGTCAGGAGAACACAAGACAACGCAGCCATGGTTGCGGCAAGCGTTCCTAGTTCAGGTTCACGATTTTGAATGTATAGGGCAACCCCTGCACCAGCTAGTGCACTTGGCAGAGTCAGAACATAGCCCAGCCATACCATAGAGTCTGGATGCACACGTGTAAGTGCCCAGGTGCCGAACCCAGCCAAATAAATGCTCATCCCGAAAGCAATACCTGCAATAACGGCAGGACGGGGTTTGCACATAGAAGCCAGCGCGAGCACAGCAAGGTGCGGCCCCCAGTACCAGGCCATGTTGCCGAAAACGTAGTTCTTAGGGGAGAGCAGGAAGGCCACAGCTAAACCTGAGATGCATGCAGCCACTGCGATATAGCGCTCAATGCGGCGAGGGGTTTCAAGAGGCATGTGGCTCCCACCTGTACGGCTTACTTATCTAGTGTTCGGAAACAATCGCATCTCCCCCTTGCCTTGGAAAGAAGATTCAGCTCAAGTGCATTTCCGCAGTCCGGTAGGGAGCGTGATTCAATACTGGAATGTCTGCAACGGGTCGATTGCAGCCTTGCTTTCGGCGCTCAAAAGGGTGCTGGCGAACATTCGACGCTTGATGGGCCTGGTCCGAAATAGACAAGGCCCCCTCACTGGTGAATACAAGCAGCAACCCTTGATGTTCCTTTTCTGTGATGTAGTCACTTGCTTTGCCAGGCAGGATGCGCTCATTGGAAAAGCCATATCGGCCTGGCGTGCGCAGCAGAGTGGGGTGGCTGTCAGCAGTCGAAGTCACAGCTCCACTCTTGCGCATACCAAGCGCCGTCTACATATTCCAGGCCGCTGAACTTGATGGTTCCCGAACCCATGTACGTTATGCGTGGCTCAAAGAGCTTTCTGCGCTTTGCAGGCAAAGCGCTGCTGCCATCAAGAATGTGCAGAACAGGCACTGTGCGCTCATCAGATGAGCTGGGGTGCTCGTGATAAAGGCAGATCGAGCCAGACGCTTTGTTGGCGATTCCTATCGGAACTTTCAGGCGTCCGAACTCGCGCAGGATCAAAATTTTGGCATTCATCACTGTATATTTATACAGTAATTTTGAGCGCAGCTTGTTAGCGGATGCTTGCGCTAACAGGCATACGTCAAAAGCACGACGCTTGCCACAGAAGAGCTTTGTCGAAGACGAAGAGTGATGGCCAGTGATCCGCAGTCTTATATGGATCAGTGAGCGATTGATATGAAGCAAAGCAACACTTGTGGTGAAGTAATGCTTGCCAATCTGTCAGCCTTGGTGCCAAAGCCTGTGCTACTTTGTGCCAAAGCTCGCGCAAATTTGTGCCAAAGGCCGCGCAACGCAACTCTCTCTTTCGCAACCTTCATGACGGCGATGGCCGCAGAATGACTGCAGGATCCGATATTTTTACATGGTCGAAAACACGGCGAAAAGGCTGGTTTCCCTATGAAAACAGCTGATGAAAGTTGAGCTAAATCCCTGAGTCTTGTACAAGACTTAAAAAAACCGGCCCGGTTGCGCGTAGAATTTTGTATTGTGGGAACGCATTGCATCAAGAAAGTGTCGTCCCGCTGTGTCAGGCCCCATTGCGCAAGCCCGGGATGCAGGCCCAAGGCACCTTTCCCCCTTTTTTCACAACCTGAGACAAGAGATGAGTACGCAGCAACCCACCATCATCTACACATTGACTGACGAGGCTCCTCGCCTGGCTACCAGCGCATTCCTGCCCGTGATCCGTGCTTTCGCAGCACCGGCCGGCATCAATGTGGAAACCAGCGACATCTCGTTGGCAGGCCGTATCCTGGGCGAGTTCCCCGAGTTTCTGACGGAAGAACAACGCGTTCCCAACAATCTGGCCGATCTGGGCAAGCTGACGCTGACCCCCGAAGCCAACATCATCAAGCTGCCCAATATCTCCGCTTCCGTGGGCCAGCTGACTGCCGCCATCAAGGAGCTGCAGTTCAAGGGTTACAAGATTCCCAATCTGCCTGAGAACCCCACTACGGACGAAGAAAAAGACATCAAGGCGCGCTACAGCAAGTGCCTGGGCTCGGCCGTGAACCCCGTGCTGCGCGAAGGCAACTCCGACCGCCGCGCGCCTGCTGCGGTGAAGAACTACGCCAAGAAGCACCCCCACTCCATGGGTGAGTGGAAGCAGTGGTCGCAGACGCATGTCTCGCACATGAGCGAAGGCGACTTCTACCACGGCGAAAAGTCCATGACCCTGGACAAGGCCCGTGACGTGAAGATGGTGCTGGAGACCAAGTCCGGCAAGAGCATCGTGCTCAAGGAAAAGGTCAAGCTGCAGGACGCAGAAGTGATCGACTCCATGTTCATGAGCAAGAAGGCCCTGTGCGCCTTCTACGAGAAGGAAATCGAGGACTGCAAGGAGTCCGGCATTCTGTTCTCGCTGCACGTGAAGGCCACGATGATGAAGGTGTCCCACCCCATCGTGTTCGGTCACTGCGTGAAGATCTTCTACAAGGAAGCCTTCGAGAAGCACGGCAAGCTGTTCGACGAACTGGGCGTGAACGTGAACAACGGCATGGCCAATCTGTACGAGAAGATCGAGACTCTGCCCGCTTCGCAGCGCGAAGAGATCATTCGTGATCTGCACAAGTGCCAGGAAGATCGTCCCCGTCTGGCCATGGTCGATTCCGCCAAGGGCATCACCAACTTCCACTCGCCCAACGACGTGATCGTCGATGCCTCCATGCCCGCCATGATCCGCGTGGGCGGCAAGATGTGGGCTGCCGACGGCAAGCCTTACGACTGCAAGGCCGTGATGCCCGAGTCCACCTTTGCCCGTATCTACCAGGAAGTTATCAACTTCTGCAAGTGGCACGGCAACTTCGACCCCAAGACCATGGGCACCGTGCCCAACGTGGGTCTGATGGCGCAGAAGGCCGAAGAGTACGGTTCGCACGACAAGACTTTCGAGATCGCTGAAGACGGCGTGGCCAACATCGTGGACATCGCCACCGGCGAAGTGCTGATGAGCCAGAACGTGGAAGAGGGCGATATCTGGCGCATGTGCCAGGTCAAGGACGCTCCCATCCGCGACTGGGTGAAGCTGGCCGTGACCCGTGCCCGCAACTCCGGCATGCCTGCCGTGTTCTGGCTGGACCCCTATCGTCCCCATGAAGCCGAGCTGATCAAGAAGGTGCAGACCTATCTGAAGGACTACGACACCAACGGTCTCGAAATCCACATCCTCTCGCAAGTGCGAGCCATGCGCTACACGCTGGAGCGCGTGGCCCGTGGTCTGGACACCATCTCGGTGACCGGCAACATTCTGCGCGACTACCTGACCGACCTGTTCCCCATCCTGGAACTGGGCACCTCGGCCAAGATGCTGTCCATCGTGCCTCTGATGGCCGGTGGCGGCATGTACGAAACCGGTGCCGGTGGCTCCGCTCCCAAGCATGTGCAGCAACTGGTGGAAGAAAACCACCTGCGCTGGGACTCGCTGGGTGAATTCCTGGCCCTGGCCGTCTCCTTCGAGGACCTGGGCATCAAGGAAAACAATGCCCGCGCCAAGCTGCTGGCCAAGACCCTGGACGAGGCCACAGGCAAGCTGCTGGACCTGAACAAGTCGCCTTCGCGCCGTACCGGCGAGCTGGACAACCGTGGTTCGCAGTTCTACATCGCTCAGTTCTGGGCTCAGGCTCTGGCCGCTCAGACCGAAGATGCAGAATTGGCTGCCAAGTTCGCGCCTCTGGCCAAGAGCCTGGCCGAGAACGAAGCCAAGATCCTGGGCGAGTTCAAGGAAGTGCAAGGCAAGGCTGCCGATATCGGCGGTTACTACATGCCCGACGTGGCCAAGATGGACGCCATCATGCGCCCCAGCGCGACCTTCAACGCCGCCATCGCGTCGGCGTAAGTCGGCTTGTCTGGCAGGGCGGGTGACCCCGCCTGCGCGCAGGCATTGACCCATAAAAAGCCGGTCGACCTGAAAAGGTCGCCGGCTTTTTTGTGTCCGGTCTCCGTAGTTGCTATATAAATAGAAGCTGCCTGTGCATGATGTATAAGCGCTATAGCTTGATTTGATCCGAATTTATGAAAGGCGCTCCATGCCGCTGTATCAGTGTCCGTGCTGCGACTATTTCTCGCTGGATGAGCGTGGCGAGTACAGCATCTGCAGCGTCTGCTTCTGGGAAGACAGCGGTTGGGATGTGGACTGCCCGGATGAATACTCCGGCCCCAACCATATGACGCTGCGCGAAGGTCGGCGCAACTTTCAGTACTTTGGTGCCTGCGATTACCGAATGCTCAAGAGCGTGCTCCCACCGGCAGCGCGCAACCGCTATCGGCATGGACCGCGCGTTCTGCGCAAAGTGGCATCAATCCGCGTGGGGCAGTGATTGCCGTGCCTCGTCAACCCAGCGCAGAAATCGTATGCCTGGGTGTTGGTGCAACAGCGGGTAGCGTTGGCGGTGGTAGCAGTCCCAGTAACTGGCGGCTTGCTGCTTGCAGGCAGTCACAAAATCGGGGTTTTCGGCAGCAAAACGCCCGTAGTTGTGTGGCGATAGCCTATGGGTCTGGGCTGTCAGATGCTCGGAAATTTCCAGTACATACTCGCCAGCCGCGCGGACCACAAACGGCAGCACCCAGTCGCAGCCATGCGCCAGCAGCTGGCGCAGACAGGTTTCGCGCACATGGCCGTTGGCGTGGCGGCTGCCCAGGCACAGGGCCAGTTGGTGTGTGGGGCCGCTGCTGTCTTGAATGCATTGCTGCAGCTCACGTTCGTCGTAGTACACGCGGTAGGGTGCATGCAGCAATTCGCCATCAATCCTTGCCGTGAAGCCGGGGCAGGACTCAAGCGCTTGCGATTTTTCCAATCTCCGCAGCAGTGCAACGGCGATATCGCTCAGTGCCTGTGGAAACCGCGGCTGGTAGAGCACGAAGGATGCGGATTCTGGCGGTGCTTAGCGACTGAAGGGTGCACCACCCAGCTTGGTGCCGGCCTTGATGCCGCGCTTGGTGAACCAGCCCTGGTTCATCTCCAGCACATAGCGCACGGGCTTGGCCGAGCAGTGAGAGTCTTCGCTCATGGGCTTCATGTCGGCCAGATTGACGATGGTGCCGTCATCGGCCACAAAGGCCGCCGTCAGCGGCAGGATGGTGTTGCGCATCCAGAAGCACTGCACGCCGGGCACCTCGAAGACAAAGAGCATGCCTTCCTGCTGCGGCATTTCCTTGCGGAACATGAGACCGATTTCGCGCTGCTGCGGCGTGATGGCCAGTTGGGTATCGATGCGGTACATGCCGGCCGTCAGGTCGATGCGGCGCAGATTCATCTGTGGCTGACCTTCGTCGCGGGCCATGGCGGGGCTGCCGAACAGGCCCAGCAGGGCGGTACAGGCCAGGGCCAGCAGCGGAGCGCGCCAGCCGGATTGTTGGGGTGTCTTGGTGGAGAGGGTCTTCATGAGCCTTGCTTGCCAAACAGGAAGTCGGAAGTCGCAAGCCTATAGCAATCCGGGCGGGTTGCGGTGCAAATCCGCGTCATGGAGATGCGGCCGTAGCCGGTCTGCAAAATGCGGGGCCTGCAGAACTTGCGGTCCGGCAGGCCCTGGGGCGAGTCAGATCCGGCGGTCAAGGCCATGGGCCTCGATGCCCCCGGGCTACTTTCAGCGGGCGATCAGGCGGGCTTGTGCATCTTCTTGGTGCTGTGCTGCATATGATGCTTTTTGGCCGGCTTGGCCTTCATATGCTTGACGGTAGGTGCCGCTGCTGCTGCGGCAGGGGTGGCAGGCTGCGCCGGCGTGGTGGCTTGAGCAAAGGCGCCAGCAGCGAACGAACCAGCAATCAGGACAGCGAGTAGTTTTTTCATGGATGCCAATTTCCCAAATATGCGGCAATGCCAGGTTTCAGGTTGAAGTGTGGAGCAGCCCATCTGCCTCCACAACCTCTCAACGGCAGCCCTGTGCCGCCGTTGACAGATTTTTATGCGGCATTTCTTAAAATTTGCTGAGTTCAAGGTGCCAAAATCGGGGGCAAGAAGCAGCACCAAAAAGGTGCGCCACCGCGCAGTATTCAAGACTAGGAGATTCCACAGCATGAGCAAGTCCCAGCACATCCAGGTTCCGCCGCAGGGTGAGAAGATCAGCATCAATGCGGACAAGACACTGAATGTTCCGAATCAACCCATCATCCCGTTCATCGAAGGCGATGGTGTCGGCGTCGATGTGACGCCGGTGATGCGCAAGGTGGCTGACGCTGCCGTGGCCAAGGCCTATGGCAGCCAGCGCAAGATTGCCTGGATGGAGGTGTATGCAGGCGAGAAGGCCACGCGCATCTACGGCCCCGATGTCTGGCTGCCCGAGGAAACCGTGGCCGCCGTGCGCGACTATGCCGTGTCCATCAAGGGCCCGCTGACCACGCCCGTGGGCGGCGGCATCCGTTCGCTGAACGTGGCGCTGCGCCAGGAGCTGGACCTGTATGTCTGCCTGCGCCCCGTGCAGTATTTCAAGGGCGTGCCTTCGCCGCTCAAGGAGCCCGAGAAGACGAATATGGTGATCTTCCGCGAGAACTCGGAGGACATCTACGCGGGCATCGAATACGCGGCCGGCAGCGAGAAAGCGAAAAAGCTCATCGACTTCCTGGCCAAGGAAATGGGCGCCAACAAGATCCGCTTTCCCGAAACCTCGGGCATCGGCATCAAGCCCGTCTCGCGCGAGGGCACGGAGCGCCTGGTGCGCAAGGCCATCCAGTACGCCATCGACAACAACAAGCCCAGCGTGACCCTGGTTCACAAGGGCAACATCATGAAGTACACGGAAGGCGCTTTCCGTGACTGGGGCTACGCGCTGGCGCAGCGCGAGTTCGGTGCCGAGTTGATCGACGGCGGCCCCTGGTGCCGCATCAAGCACCCGAAGACGGGCAAGGACATCATCATCAAGGACTCGATCACCGACGCCTTTTTGCAGCAGATTCTGATGCGTCCGGCCGAGTACTCGGTGGTCGCCACGCTCAATCTCAATGGCGACTACATCTCCGATGCGCTGGCCGCGCAGGTGGGCGGCATCGGCATTGCTCCCGGTGCCAACCTGTCCGAGAGCATTGCCTGCTTTGAAGCCACCCACGGCACGGCGCCGCGCTATGCGGGCAAGGATTATGTGAATCCGGGCTCCATGATCCTGTGCGCCGAGATGATGCTGCGCCACATGGGCTGGCGCGAGGCTGCAGACCTGATCGTCGAGTCGCTGGAAAAAGCCATTCAGAGCAAGCATGTGACCTATGACTTCGCCCGTCTGATGGACGGTGCGACCCAGGTGTCCTGCTCAGGCTTCGGGGATGTGGTGATCTCGATGATGGACTGAGCCGCGCTGCCTGCCCGGCAGCTGCAAGAGTTGCCGGCACTGCGATCTCAGCGGCCGCACCGTCTCCACGGTGCGGCTTTTTTCTGTGCCCCTGACCTGGCGCTTGTAGTCCTTAGTCTGGCGTGCAAAGCCTCGAAAGTATGTCGATGTGTATCGGCATTAAAGCGTGCAATACACAAATGGCAATTAATTTCAGGTGAGGCTATGGCTCCTTCATCCAATGACGGGCGCTGGTACTGGCTTGTGGTGGGGCTGCTGATGCTGCTGATGGGTCTGTACATGACCATAGGCGGCGGCATTCTGCTCGGCAAGGGAGGCAGCTGGTACTTTGTGTTGATGGGGCTGGCGCTGCTGGTCTCGGCGGCATTGCTGCTGGCGCGGCGCAGGGCCGGTGCCCATCTCTATGCGCTGGCCTTTGTGCTGACCCTGGTATGGGCCTGGTGGGATGCGGGCTGGGAGTTCTGGCCGCTGGTTTCGCGCCTGATGGTGTTTGCCGTGCTGGGCCTGCTCGTGGCCCTGGGCTATGCACAGCTTGAAGCGGGCAAGCTGGTCATGAACGACTATGGCCGCCTGGGCGCCGCCGTGTCGGTGGTGGTGCTGGGCCTGGCCATCGTCGCGACGGCCGTCAGTGCCTTCTCGCCCAAGGGCGTGATCGCCCCCGAGGTCACCGAGCTGCCATCGCTCGGCTCCATGGAGATCAAGGCCTCGGACTGGACGGACTGGGGGCAGGGCCCCGCAGGCCAGCGCTTCGCAGCCGTCGAGCAGATCAGCCGCAACAATGTCGACAAGCTGGCCGTGGCCTGGACGGCACGCACCGGCGATGCGCCCCAGAGCACGGGCTCGGGGGCCGAAGACCAGAACACGCCGCAGCAGATCGGGGACCGCCTGTATGTCTGCACGGCCTACGGCAAGGTTCTGGCGCTGGATGTGGACACGGGCGAGGAGAAGTGGAAATTCGACCCCGAGGCCAGGTCGCCCAACTGGCAGCGCTGCCGGGGCCTGGCCTACTTTGACGGCAACGAGGCCGCGCTCAGGGCATCGGGCGCGTCCGGCAGGTCCGGCGATGTCGCTCCGGGCTGCCGACGCCGGCTGTTTCTGCCCACCATCGATGCGCGGCTGATTGCGCTCGATCCCGATTCGGGCAAGCCATGCACCGACTTCGGCAAGGACGGTGTGCTGGATCTGACCCAGGGCATGGGCGAGGTCAAGCAGGGCTGGTATCAGCAGACCTCGGCACCGCTGGTGGCCGAGAACCTGGTGATCGTGGGCGGCCGCGTGGCCGACAATTTCTCGACCGACGAGCCCTCGGGCGTGGTGCGCGCTTTTGATGTGCTCAGCGGCAAGCTGGTCTGGGCCTGGGACCCGGGCAATCCCGAGATCACCGGGCAGCCGCCGCAGGGGCAGACCTATACACGCAACTCGCCCAATGTCTGGGGCGGCATGTCCTACGACGCCAGATTGGGCCTGGCCTATCTGGGCACGGGCAATGCGACGCCGGACTTCTATGCGGCCCAGCGCACGCCGGAGATGGAGAAGAACAGCTCCGCCATCGTGGCCATGGACATCAGGACCGGCAAGCCGCGCTGGCTCTACCAGACCGTGCACCACGATCTGTGGGACTTCGACATTCCGTCCCAGCCCGCTTTGGTCGATGTGACCAATGCCCAGGGCGGGGTGGACCCCGCGCTGCTGCAGGTGACCAAGCAGGGCATGATCTTCATGCTCAACCGCGAGACCGGCGAGCCTCTGGCAGAGGTGCAGGAGCTGCCCGTGCCGCAAGGCCATGTACCCGGCGAGCGCTATGCGCCGACCCAGCCGCATTCCACGGGCATGCCCAATATCGGCAACCAGACCCTGAAGGAGTCCGATATGTGGGGCGCCACGCCCTTCGATCAGCTGCTGTGCCGCATCGCTTTCAAGGACATGGATCATCAGGGCGTGTTCACGCCGCCGGGCATGGGGCCGACGCTGCAGTTTCCGGGTTCGCTGGGCGGCATGAACTGGGGCAGCGTCTCCATAGACCCGATCACCCAGACCATGTTCGTCAACGATATGCGTCTGGGCCTGGCGAACTACATGATTGCACGCGCCGATATGAAGCCCGGCGCCAGCGGCATCGAGATGGGGGCCGTGCCCCAGGAAGGCACGCCGTTTGGGGCCATGCGCCAGCGCTTTCTGTCGCCGCTGGGCATTCCCTGCCAGAAGCCGCCTTTCGGCAGCATGACGGCCGTGGATCTGAAATCGCGCCAGATCAAGTGGCAGGTGCCCGTGGGCACGGTGCGCGACACCGGCCCTCTGGGCATTCCCATGTGGCTGACCATTCCCATCGGCATGCCCACGCTGGGGCCCTCCATGGTCACCAAGTCGGGGCTGGTGTTCTTCGCGGGCACGCAGGACTTCTATCTGCGTGCCTTCGACAGCGCCAACGGCAAGGAGATCTGGCGCTCGCGCCTGCCCGTGGGCAGCCAGGGCGGGCCGATGAGCTATGTCTCGCCCCGAACCGGCAGGCAGTATGTGGTGATCACCGCCGGTGGCGCACGCCAGTCGCCCAAGCGCGGTGACTATGTGATCGCCTATGCCCTGCCGCAATAGCGAAGGCAATAGCGACAGGGTGCGGAGTTGTCGGCAGAGGGATTAAAAAATATAGCTGCTTGCGCTTTATAGATAAGGAATTCAGGTTGAATAATGCCTGAATTCTTTAAATAACAAGCGTTGTAAGCTATGAATAAAAGAGTATCTGCCGTGCAGGCGTGTGCCGCGCTGGCCGCGCCGCTCAGCGCGGTGGCAGCTCGCAGCCGTCGGGGCCGCAACTGGGGTCGCCACTGGCGTCGGTATCGCCGGCCTGCTGCTGGTTGAGCTCGGCAATCTGCTCGGCCCAGTCGGCCAGCTGCTGCTTCCAGCCGTCGACATCGCCCAGCCATTCGCCGATCTCGATGCGCTGCACGGCGCGTTGGCCAGCCTGCTCGGGGTGGTCGAACTCCAGCGCCAGGGTGGGGAAGCCCTGGCCCTGCACCATGCCCAGCCATTCGCGGCTTTCGGCAATATGCTTTTGCGTGGCCGCGCCGCTTTGCTCGGCGTAGGCCGCGTCATAGGCCGCGCTGTCCAGACCGATGCCGGCTGCCAGTTCGCGCAGCACGGCGGGCTCGCTGATGCGGCGGCCCTCCACGTAATGGGCTTTCTGCTCGGCAGCCAGCATCTCCAGGCCCTTGCCGGCCAGCGCTTCGGCGGCCAGCAGGGCCGTGGTCGGGGGCTCGGAATCCAGCGGCGCGCCGATGTCATTGAGCAGGCCGTTGAGATAGGCATCGCCAAAAGGCTGGCCCGTCATCTCGGCAATGCGCTGGTCGCTGGGCATGACTTTGTCACGCCAGTCTGCGGTGATGGTGCGCGCGTGAGCGCCGGTCAGCATGCCGCCGGCATGCCATTGCACGGCGATGCCGGGCACTTCGCGCGCGGCCTTGACCAGCGGGGCGGCGGCATAGCACCAGCCGCACAGGGGATCGAAAATATAGTGCAGCACCAGAGCGGGCAGCTGGGATGTGTTCATGGTTGGGCGACCTGCAAGGCCGTTGGATTTTGCAAACAAGCTTCAATGTAAGCGCTGCTCGGGCCGCTGTACCGTAACCCGGGGGATGACCTTGGCGCCGGTCTTGGCAAAATGGCTGCATTGTCCTCAGCTTCTTTGCCTGTCCATGCGCCTGAATGTCACGCCGCCGCCCCAGTCCTCGCCAGAGTCCGAGCCTTCCCCGCAATCCGTGGCACGGCGCAGCACCATGCTGTTTCTGCTGTTCTGGCTGGTGGTCATGGCCGCGATGTATCTGGCCATGCAGCATTTCCTCAAGCCGGCCCAGGCCAAGGTCCTGGCCGATGGCACGGTGCGCATAGAGCGCGGCATGGACGGGCACTTTCGCGCCAAGGGCTATGTCAACGATCAGCCAGTCACCTTTCTGGTCGATACCGGGGCCACCTCGGTCAGCGTGACCGATGCGCTGGCCGAGCGTGCCGGACTGGAAGGCGGCGAGACAGTGCGTTTTCGCACGGCCAACGGCGAACGTGACGGCCGCATCGTCACGGCCGACGAGGTGCGCATTGCCAGCCTGCGTGTGCGCGATGTGCGTGTGGGCACGGGCTATACCGGCGACGACAGCGAAGACGCCTTGCTGGGCCAGAACTTTCTGCGCTTCTTCGATGTGCAGATGAGCGGCGACGAAATGCTGCTGCGTCCGCGCAAGTGAGCAGCGTCAGCGCTGGATTCGGTCCAGGCCCGGGTGTGCCGGGTTTTGCTTGCCGGCGCTGAAGCAGGCCGCCACATCTGCGAAAATGCAGCACACAGGGAATGACCGCAGCGGGCAAGCTTGCCGCAGCGGTTGTGCGTATCGAGGCTCGATCCACGCCCATGCTTCGTGGCCTGCCGGGCTCCATCGTTGGATGAGGCGGCAGGTTTTTCATGTTGCCGAGCCTCAAGTCGAATCGCAGCCCATCGCGATTGCCGCTTCACGCCCGAGCACACGCCATTTGCCCGGCAGCCATGCAGGCCGTCAGGCGCAGCCATGGATAGTCTGCCGTGTCCCACCGCCAGCCCGTTCGCGTTCCTGAACGCCACCAGTTCGATGCCCTGATCGATGCCCGCTCGCCCGCCGAGTTCGCGCTTGACCATATTCCGGGCTCCATCAACTGTCCGGTACTGAGCAATGCCGAGCGCGCCGAGATCGGCACCATCTACAAGCAGGTCAGCCCCTTCGAGGCCAAGCGTCTGGGCGCGGCCTATGTGTCGGCCAATCTGGCGCGCCATCTGCGCGAAACCTTTGCCGACAAGCCCACCAACTGGAAGCCCCTGGTCTATTGCTGGCGCGGCGGCCTGCGCAGCGGCTCCATGGTGACCTGGCTGCGCCTGGTCGGCTGGGATGCCCAGCAGCTGGCCGGCGGCTACAAGGCGTTCCGCGGCCATGTGATTGCGCAGCTTGAAAGCCTGGTGCCGCAGCTGCAGATGCGAGTGCTGTGCGGGGCCACCGGCTCGGCCAAGACGCGCGTGCTGCATGCGCTGGCCCAGAGCGGCGAGCAGGTGCTGGATCTGGAGGGCTATGCCAGCCACAAGGGCTCCTTGCTGGGCGGTCTGCCCGGCATCGAGCAGCCCAGCCAGAAGCGTTTCGAGACCCTGATTGCCGAGCAGCTGGAGACCTTCGATCTCTCGCGCCCCGTCTATCTGGAAGGCGAGAGCGCCAAGATCGGCCGCGTCGGCCTGCCGCTGGTGCTGGTACAGCATCTGCACAAGGCTCCGGTCATCGAGGTGCGCGCCACGGCAGCCGCACGCCTGTCCTATCTGCTGCGCGACTATGCCTACCTGGGCGACGATCCCGAAATGCTGGCCACCAAACTGGGCTGGCTCAAGGAGCTGCAGGGCAAGGAGACCGTGGGCCGCTGGCAGCAATGGGCGCGGGGCGGGGAGCTGTCCCCGCTGTTTGAAGAGCTGATGCTGCGCCACTACGACCCGCACTACGAGCGCTCCCAGTCGAATCACTTCGAGCAATGGCCCAAACGCCAGGTTCTGGAGACCGACCAGCTCTCGGACGAGGCCATCGCCGGTCTGGCGCAGCAGATCATTGCGATGCAGGCCCGCTGAGTCAGGCCGCTTGTTCAATGCGAGCGGCTTGACCGGCCGTCAGGCACTGGCCAGAGGCCGGTCCAGCTCCTGCACCATCAGCACTTCGTCAAAGTACTCGCCGCCCACATAGAGGGCCGCCGGCTCCCGCCCGTAGGCGCGAAAGCCCGCTTGTTCGTACAGGCGCAGCGCCTTGTCGTTGCCGGCATTGCAGCCCAGCATCAGCTGGCGCAGCTTCAGCACTCTGCCATGCTCGAGCGCCGTGTCCAGCAGGCCACGAGCCAGGCCATGGCCACGGGCTTGTGCTGTCACATACATGGCAAAGAGATGGCCTTTGTGCGCGGTCTTCTCTCCCTGGTCGCGATGCAAGCCCAGGCTGGCGCAGAGTCTGCCGTCTGCATCAAAGCCTCCCCATATGGCCTGACCCAGGGCGCCGCTGAAGCGGCTCAGCAGTTGCGCGTCGCCGAGTGTCAGCTCGGTCGCGGGCGTGGCACCGAAGGCGGCGGGGCATTCGGTCAGAGCCTGCAGGCGCAGGGCGCGGTAGTGGGCAAGGTCGGATTCGTTGAGCTGGCGGATGGCATAGGACATGGGCCGAGTTTAGACATGCTCGGCAAAGATGGGCACCAGCGACAGCAGCAGCAGGCCGGCCATCACACCGTTGAACATGCGCAGGGCCTGTGGCGTGCGCAGTGCGCGCCCCACGGTGCTGCCGAACAGGGTCCAGATACTGATGCTGGGGTAGTTGACCAGGCCCAGCACCAGGGCCGACAGCATCAGATTGACAAAGAAGCCTTCGCGCGGCGTGTAGGTCGCGACCACGCCCACGGCCATGATCCAGGCCTTGGGGTTGACCCACTGGAAGGCGGCGGCCTGCCAGAAGCCGAATGGACGGTTGCCTGACTGTCCCTGATCCACGCCGCCGGCAAGGGCGATTTTCCAGGCCAGCCAGATCAGATAGGCGGCGCCCACATATTTGAGCAGGGTGTAGATGCGAGGCTCGGCCTCGAACAGCTTGCCCAGGCCCGCGCCGATCAGCAGCACCATGATGACCACGCCCAGGCAGATGCCCAGCATATGCGGCACGCTGCGGCGGTAGCCGAAAGTGGCCCCCGAGGCCGTCAGCATCACATTGTTGGGACCGGGCGTCACGGAGCTGACAAAGGCAAACATGGCCAGTGGCAGGATGAAGGCTGAGGATTCAGGCAGGAATGACATGGTGAACCTTGGGGCGACATAAGCGTTGTGCCTCTATGCTAAGCTTGGATATCAGTACACTATCAGTACACTTTAGCAGGCCAGTTGATGAGCTGGCCTGCTCTAATTGACCTGACACTTTGAGAAAGCGCCCGATGCTGGATGCACAGATCGACGGCGGGGCAGCGGCCCCGACAGCCTCGCCCGTGGCCGGGACGGGATCCATGGGCTGGCAACCCATGCGCTCCAGTGCGGTGGGACTGGTGGATCAGCTGGTCGAGCATTTCGGCGGCCTGATCCGCAACCATGGCCTGCGTGTGGGCGTGCGTCTGCCTTCGGTGCGGGCACTGGCGGAAAGCGCCAGTGTCAGCCGTGACACCGTGGTCCAGGCCTATGACAAGCTGGCGGCCCAGGGGCTGCTGCAGTCGCGGCGCGGCAGCGGCTTTTATGTGGCGGCCCAGCGCCGCGTGATGGAGCCTGCGGCCGCCGCTGCAGCGTCGGCGCAGCCGGCGGACTTTGACACCGCCTATCTGCTGCGCGGCATTTTTCGCGACGACAGTGCGGGCACCGGAGGCGCGGGCTGCCTGCCTTCGAGCTGGATGGACCAGGGTCTGATCACCGGCGCCATGCGCGCCATCACCCGCAACAATGCGCGCGCCGAGCAGAGCTTTCTCAGCTATGGTCATCCCCAGGGCTTTTTGCCGCTGCGCCAGCAGATCGCCTCGAATCTGCAAGCCCA
The DNA here is from genome assembly GCF_018292285.1 of Comamonas brasiliensis. Taxonomy (NCBI): domain Bacteria; kingdom Pseudomonadati; phylum Pseudomonadota; class Betaproteobacteria; order Burkholderiales; family Comamonadaceae; genus Comamonas; species Comamonas brasiliensis. The sequence continues at coordinate 1,802,258 of NZ_JAANES010000001.1, read as the reverse complement.
TGAGGTGCCGGCCCATCCCGAGGCCAATCTCATGACGGTGGGCGGGGTGACCCATGGCCTGGATCTGGTCGTGCGCTGTTTTCTCAAGCCCGGCGATACCGTGCTGGTCGAAGACCCGGCCTGGTTCCTGATCTTCGGGCGGCTCAAGTACATGGGTGTGAATGTGGTCGGCGTGCCGCGCCTGCCTGGCGGGCCCGATGTGGCGGCCCTGGCTTCGCTGGCCCAGAGCCACAAACCAAAGCTCTTCATCCTCAACACGGCGGTGCACAACCCCACGGGGCTGAGCCTGTCTGCCGGTGTCGCCCACGAGGTGCTGCGCATTGCCGAGCGCCATGATTTCCTGCTCGTCGAGGACGATACCTATGCCGAGTTTCTGGGCGCCATGCCGCTGCGGCTGGCGGCCATGGACAGACTGCAGCGCGTGATTCTGGTGGGCGGCTATTCCAAGACCTTGTCGGGCGGCCTGCGCGTGGGCTATATCGCGACCAAGCCCGAGTATGTGCACCGGCTCACCGACATGAAGCTGCTGGCGGGGCTGACCTCTTCGCTGCCGGCGGAGCAGATCGTCCACCATATTCTGGCCGACGGTTCCTTTCGCAAGCATGTGGACCGGTTGCGCGAGCGGGTGGACCGGGCGCGCGGCCGCTGCCTGCGCAAGCTCGAAGCGCTGGGCTGTCATGCGGAGTACGAACCCGTGGCCGGCACCTTTGCCTGGGTGGACTGCGGCGTGGATACCGAAGTGCTGGCGCGTCAGGCGGCGCTGAGCAATCTGCTGCTGGCACCGGGCCTGCTGTTTTCGCCGCAGCAGGCAACGAGCAGCAAGCTGCGTGTGCCCGTGGCGATGGCCGACCAGGCCGAGCCGTGGCGGGTGCTGGAGCAGATCCTCAGGCAGCTGCGCAAATAGCGTCCTGGCCGGTGAGCAGGCCCGGGCCTTGTTCACGATTGATAACAATCGCGCGCCTTTGGCGTGACTGACCCGGCAGCATCTGCTGTTATGTTTGTAGCATGACAGCAGCACGAGCTTTGCCCCTTGCCGCCGCAGGCCACTGCACGCGCGATCCTCTGCGCGGCGGCCCGCGCATGGGGCTGCGGCTGCTGTCAGTGCTGGTGCTGTGCAGTCTGGCTGCTTGTTCCAGTGCCCCCACGAATCATGGCGAAGTAAAGGGCGAGAACTTTCACTCGCGCGAGCTGCTGCAGTCCGACAGCAACCGCATGGCGACGCTGGCCATGAAGGAGAACCTGGAGAGCCTGTTTCTCATCATGGACAAGCTCTACCGCCGCAATCCCGCCGAATGGAAAAAGACTGCCTCCAGCCGGGAAGCGGCCATGACCTATGTGCGCATTGCCGTCATGGAGCGCCAGCCCTGGCATGAACTGCAGGACAAGCGCGACGTGGCGGCGCTGTCCCTGGCCTTGCAGCCAGAGTTCGCCGGGGACCGGGTTGCGGCCTTCGTTCATGCCGCCGCCGATATGCTGATCACCGCGCATGGTGGGCGAACCAGCTTTACGCTGATCGACGGACTGGACCCGCAGCATGTCTTTAATGCGGCGCGCAATCTGGAGATTGCCAACTGGATTCTCAACTCGCGCAAGGCACCTGGAGGAAAGCCCTTGCTGCTATCGAACCAGATAGCAGAAGAGGGGCGCAACCTGAGCTTCGAGCGCGAGATGGGCAAGATCATTGGCCGGCTGGATCTGGTGGCGGACTACACCACCGAGCGCTACCGGCGCTCCGTCATCGGCTATGCCCAGGGCCTGCTTGCCGGGCCTTTCATGCAGTTTTTGCCTGTTCGATAGAAATGCTTCAGGCCTCACAGAGCACGATGGTGGCAATCGCAGACGAGTCTTCCATGGCACGCACGGCGTGGGGCATATTGGCCGGCAGATGCATGAGTTGCTTGGGGCCCAGTTCATGCACGGTCTGACCGATGAGAACCTCGAGTCGACCTTCCAGGCATTGCAGGCTGACGCTGCCAGGTACGCGATGCGGCGGCAGCGACTGGCCCGAGCGCAGCACGACGCGAATGACTTCTAGATCTTCCGCCTTGAAGAGCACGCTCGAGTGAGCGGCTGAAAGCCTGGCTCCGTAAGGAGCGACATCCAGAGCTTGGTGGGTGGGCGTGGAGTGGATATGGTCCATGACAGCACCTGAGCGAAAGCGGTAATAACGCATTCTCCCCCGAGCGTGGCCCAAGTTCAATCACCGTTTTGTGACAGCGCTGTAGGGCATCAGGCCTTATCGCCTCGCTTCGTTGCTCATCAGCGCTGGTCGGTGCGTAGCACTCGGGTCCGGGTGCGCTGGCTGCGATCATGCAAACCGCCGTAGATTCTCGGCGGGCATGGGACTGAAGCCCGATCTGGCATCGATCGCAGGCCGAGCACGGGTTGCTGCGGCCACCCCAACGCATAAGGGCAGATACAGATCCGGCTCATTTCGCCCCGGGAGGGGCGGCGAAGCGCCGCGCGCAGCGGGGCGCATGCACCGCAGGATTGAATGATTGGCAAATCGAATCATTCACTCTGTTTAAACAATTGGACTTGAATGCTTGAACGCCTCAGCATGCACAGCAGGCACCGGATACAGGTGCCGCAGCCTGAACAAGGAGACAAGCATGAACAAGCGATTCTTACTGCACACCTGTGCCAGCGCAGCCCTGGCAGCCACCATGGGCATGGGCCTTGCGGGGACGGCGCTGGCGCAGGAGGGCTATCCGGCGGCTCCCATCACGCTGGTGGTGCCGTTTGCCGCGGGCAGCGGCACCGATGCGGTGGCCCGCGTGGTGGCCAACAAGCTGGGCGAGCGGCTCAAGCAGCCCGTGGTGGTGGACAACCGGGCCGGGGCCAATGCCCAGATTGCAGCCGCGCATGTGGTCAAGGCCAAGCCGGACGGCTATACGCTGTTCATGACCACCAACACCTCGCATTCGGCCAACCCCTGGCTGGTCAAGGGCCTCAAGTACGACCCCATCAAGGACTTCACGCCCGTGGCTCGCGTGGGCGAGCTGCCATTCGCGCTGGTGGTCCATCCCTCGGTGCCTGCAAAGACTGTGGCCGAGCTGATTGCCTATGCCAAGTCGCATCCGGACAAGCTTTCCTACGGCACGCCCAACAGCACCTCGCTGGTGGCTTCGGAAACCTTCAAATACATCACCGGTACGCAGATCACCGGCGTGCCCTACAAGTCCAGCCCGCAGGCATTGACCGATGTGATGGGCAACCAGATCCAGATGTATGTGGCCGACCTGGGTTCGGCCTGGGGCACGCTCAAGACCGAGCGCGTGCGCACGCTGGCCGTGACGGCGGCCAAAGGATCGCAGCTGCTGCCCAATGTGCCGGCCATCGGCAAGACGCTGCCGGGTTTCGACATCACCTCGTGGAATGGCATCTTCGGCCCGGCCGGCATGCCCAAGGCCATAGCCGAGCGCATCAACGGCGAGCTGCAGCTCATCCTCAAGGACAAGGCCGTGCAGGAGCAACTGGCCCAGGTCGGCTTTGAAGTCTGGCCCACGGCCACGCCCGACGAGTTCGCACTCTATGTGAAGGAGCAGCTGGCCAAATGGGGGCAACTGGTCAAGCAGGCCGGCATCGAGGCGCAGTGATATGACGAGCATGCACAGCGATAGCCGTCAGGCTGTGGGTACTTCAGCGGGGCCATTGGCAGGCGTCAGGATCGTGGACATGACCTCGGTGATCATGGGGCCGTTTGCCACGCAGATTCTGGCCGCCCTGGGCGCCGATGTGATCAAGGTGGAGTCACCCGAGGGCGACAACATGCGCCATGTAGGCCCCATGCGCAACCTCGGCATGGGCCCCATTTTTCTGCAGGCCAACCAGGGCAAGCGCTCGGTGGTGCTGGATCTCAAGCAGGCCGCAGCGCGCCAGGCGCTGCTGCAGCTGCTGGCCGATGCCGATGTCTTCATCAGCAATGTGCGGCCCCAGGCCATGGCCAGACTCGGCCTGGATTGGCAGACGCTGGAGCAGAGCCATCCGACGCTGATCCATGTGAGCTGCTGCGGTTTCGATCAGGCGGGCCCCTATGCGGCCAAGCCGGCCTACGACGACCTGATCCAGGGCGCGACCGGCGTGCCCTGGCTGGCCCAGCAGTACGGCGGTGGCGAGCCGTCCTATGCGCCCATGACGCTGGGCGACCGGGTCACGGGCCTGCATGCGGTCTATGCGGTCACGGCTGCGCTGTATGCGCGCGAGAAAAGCGGCCGGGGCCAGGCGGTGGTCGTGCCCATGTTCGAAGCCATGACACAGTTCATCCTCGGCGATCACATGGCCGGGCTGAGCTTCGAGCCGCCGCTGGGCGATGCCGGCTATGCGCGGTTGCTGACGCGCCATCGCAAGCCCTACCGCACCAGCGACGGCCATCTCTGCGTGCTGATCTACAACGACAAGCACTGGCACAGCTTCTTCAACGCCATAGGGCAGGGCGAGCGCATGCGTGAGCCCATGTTTGCCACCCACGGCCAGCGCGCAGCGAATATCGATGCCGTCTATGCCGAGGTGGCGAGCCTGATGCGCGAGCGCAGCACGGCCGAGTGGCGTGCACTGCTCGATGCGGCCGACGTGCCGAATATGCCCATGGCCTCGCCCGAGGACTTGCTGGCCGACCCCCACCATGCGGCCACGGGATTCGTGCGCGAGATAGAGCATCCCAGCGAGGGACGGCTGCGCACCACGGCCAATCCCACTCAGTGGAGCGCAACGCCCCCGGACCGAGAGGCCAGCGCTGCGCCGCAGCTGGGTCAGCACACGCTGCAGGTGCTGCGCGAGGCGGGTCTTGGCGAGGCGCAGATTGCCGCGCTGCAGGCCAGCGGTGGCTGCATGCAGGCTTCATCATCCAACGATAAAAGAGAGACAGACATATGCCCCGCTATCTGATCCGTGAGCAGGACGTACAGGGATACAGCCCTGCCAACCACCACGGCACGGTGAACCGGCGCCTCGTCAGCCAGGCCAATGTCGGTGCGCAGCACATGGAGGTGGTGCTCGGAACGCTGGAAAAAGGCGGCGGTGCGCTGCCGCATGCCCACCCGGGCATGGAGCAGGCCTGCTATCTGCTGGACGGCACGGCCGAGGTGGAGGTGCAAAGCCAGGGTCAGACCGAGCGCTTTGCCATGCAGGCGGGCGATACCTGCTTCTTTCCGGAGGACTGCATGCATGTGTTTCGCGTCACCAGCGACACGCCCGTGCGTCTGCTGGTCATCTACAGCCCGCCCTATGGCGAGAATCCGGCACGCGTGCGCCGGCCTGATTGATAAAAATAATAGCTGATAGCGCTTGTGGGACGGGCGTTTGAGGCGGATTTCATTGAGATTCAACCGATAGAGAGAAGCCGCCATGGATTTTTTATGGAGCGCCGAGCAGGAACAGATCCGGGATGCCGTGCAGCGGGCCTGCGCGCCTTTCGACGATGACTACTGGCTGAAGAAGGACAGGGACGGCGGCTTTCCGTACGACTTCCACCAGGCCCTGGCCGAAGCCGGCTGGCTGGGCATTGCCATGCCCGAGGAGTTCGGCGGCGCGGGTCTTGGCATCACCGAAGCGGCGCTGATGATGCACACTATCTCGGCCACGGGTGCGGGCCTGTCGGGCGCATCGGCCGTGCACATGAACATCTTCGGCCTGCACCCGGCCGTTGTCTTCGGCACGGACGAGCAAAGACAGCGCTGGCTGCCGCCGCTGATCGCGGGCCGGGACAAGGCCTGCTTCGGCGTGACCGAACCCAATGCCGGACTCAACACCCTCAAGCTGCAGACCCGTGCCGTGCGCGAAGGCGATGTCTATGTGGTGCACGGGCAGAAGGTCTTCATCTCCACGGCCCAGGTGGCCAACAAGATATTGCTGCTGGCTCGTACCAGGCCCGTGGAGGAGTGCAAGGGTACCGAGGGCCTGTCGCTGTTCTACACCGACCTGGACCGCAGCCGCATCGCCGTGACCGAGATCGAGAAGATGGGCCGCAAATGTGTGGACACCAACCAGCTCTTCATCGACGGTCTGCGCATCCCGGTGCAGGACCGCATTGGCGAGGAGGGCAAGGGCTTTTCGTACATCTTGCACGGCCTCAACCCCGAGCGCATCCTGATCGCGGCCGAAGCCGTGGGCCTGGGCCGTGCGGCCCTGGCGCGCGCCACACAGTATGCGAACGAACGGGTGGTCTTCGACCGGCCCATAGGCCAGAACCAGGGCGTGCAGCACCCGCTGGCCCAGGCCTGGATGGGGCTGGAGGCCGCACACCTGATGGTGCAGAAGGCCGCCTTCCTCTATGACAAGGGCCTGCCCTGCGGCGCCGAGGCCAATGCCGCCAAGTACCTGGCCGCTGAAGCCTGCGCCAAGGCCTGCGAGACCGCCATCTTCACACACGGCGGCATGGGCTATGCCAAGGAGTTCCATGTGGAGCGCTATATGCGCGAGTCGTGGATTCCGCGCCTGGCGCCCGTGAGCCCGCAGCTCATCATGTGCTTTATCGCCGAGAAGGTGCTGGGCTTGCCCAAGTCGTATTGACGGGCTGAGGGGCAGGGGAGGGAGGGTCGAGCCAATGAACCTATTGACCTTTCTTTGCCAGGATCAGAGGGCGGGTTTCGGCCCGCCAGCCGCCTTACTTTCTTGCTTGTGACGGAAGGCCGCCCTCAAGAAAGTAAGCAAAGAACACAGCCCCGCTGCCCCCGTCCCTGCAGGCAACCTGCGTCGTCAAGCCCTTGCGGCTATGCGGCCCAACTCGCTGCGCGTGCCTTGCACGCTTCGCTCAGACAGACGGCCGCAGATTGGATGACGATGCAGCTGCACTCTGCGGTGCAACTGCGCGCCGCAAGAGCTTGTCGTTGCAGGCGTGGGCACAAGGGGCGAATCAAGATAGCTTCTTTGTTTCTCGATATCGGCTATCGCTTTTGGATAAGCGTTTGAGGTTGATCTCGTCACAATTCTTGCAGGCCGCCCGCATTCACCCGTGTGTCTGCGCCTGTGGCACGCAGTTGGGGCTGTGCGGGCAACGCTGCCGCAGGACAGCGTTGCATCGTGAACTGGCTTGCCGCCGTCTGTCTGAGCGAAGCGGTGTGCCGCGCAGCGAGTTGGGCGGCAGCGCAGCCTGAATGGCGTGACGCAGGTTTGCCCGCAGCGAAGCGCAGGGACGCAGACGGTAGGGAGGCGCTCTTTGCTTACTTTCTGACGCGTCAGAAAGTGAGTCGCCCGCCGGGGCGAAATCCCGGCGTGGCCGGCAAGGTCTCTGTCGTTGGCGACAAATCTGCTGGCTGTTTTGATAGCTGCTTGCGCAAGCTGTGAAAGGGCTAGAGGCTGAACTGAATTTTCTATTGCAGCTACATGACCGCAGGAGATGGTGAGCGAGACACATGACCCACCGAGGCGAACTCCCGGTGTCTTGCCGCATCGAGTATGGTCTTGACCAAACTTTGCGAATCATGATGAAAACCCATTTGCTGCGTTACTTTGTGGTCCTGGCCGAGGAGCTGCACTTCGGCCGGGCCGCCCAGCGCCTGTGCATCACCCAGCCGCCGCTGAGCATGGCGCTCAAGGCGCTGGAGCAGGATCTGGGCACGGTACTCATGGAGCGCGACGCCAAGAACGTGAAGCTCACTCCGGCAGGCGAGGCCTTTTTGCATGAGGCGCGCAAGGTGCTGGCCCAGCTCCAGCATGCGGCCGAGGTGGTGCGCGGTGTGGCTCAGGGCTTGCAGGGGCGGCTGGACATCGGCATTACGGGGTCCATGGTCTACCGGCAGGTGCCTGGGTTCTGCCGGGCCTTTCGCGCCGAGCGCCCGCTGGTCGAGCTATGCCTGCACGAGATGTCGACGCGCGACCAGCTGCAGGCCATTGCCAGCGGGCAGATTGACTGTGGCTTTCTCAACATCGGCACGCCGCACGACGATATACGCACGATGTCCATAGGCGAGGAGCCCTTTGTCTGCTGCCTGCCCAGCGACCATGCGCTGGCCCAGCGCGGCGAAATCGATCTGCGCGAACTGGCCCAGGACACTTTTGTGATGTTTGCGCGCGAGGTGGCGCCGGCCAACTACGACAACGTCATCGCCTGTCTGCAGCAGGCCGGCATCCATCCCCATACACGCCATGCCGCGCGCCAGTGGCTGACCGTCATGGCGCTGGTTTCGGCCGGGCAGGGGGTGGCCCTGGTGCCTGCCTGCATGCAGACCGTGGGCATGAACGGCGTGCGCTTTGCGGCGCTGCGCGGCAGCCGGGTGACCACGCCGGCCGTGCTGGCCTGGCGGCCACAGGGCATGCCGGCCGTGCTCGAGGCCTTTGTGGCCAGCGTGCAGAACCTGGTGGAAGCCGGGCAGCCAGGACTCTTGAACGGAGTTCGTTAACCCCGGAGTCCGCGTTGCATGGCCTCCCTGGCACTCGCGGGCCGCGGTACCTGTGGGTCACCCGAATTGAATGCCCTGGGCCAGCGGCAGCTCGCGCGAATAGTTGATGGTGTTGGTCGTGCGGCGCATGTACTGCTTCCAGGCGTCGGAGCCGCTTTCGCGATCGCCGCCAGTCTCTTTTTCACCGCCAAAGGCACCGCCGATCTCGGCACCGCTGGGCCCGATGTTGACATTGGCCATGCCGCAGTCCGAGCCGGCCGCGCTCAGGAACAGCTCCACCTCGCGCAGATCGTTGGAGAAGATGCAGGAGGACAGGCCCTGAGGCACATCGTTGTTGAGCGCAATGGCCTGCTCCAGCTCGTCGTAGCCCAGCACATACAGCAGGGGCGCAAAGGTCTCGTGGCGCACGATGCCGGTCTGGGCCGGCATGTCCACAATGGCCGGAGCCACATAGAAGCCCTGAGGAAACTGCTGCTCCAGCTGGCGCTGGCCGCCCGTCAGCAAATGACCTCCGTCTTTCAGTGCCTGGCTCAGCGAGTGCTGCAGCGCTTCAAACGATGCCTCGTTGATCAGCGGGCCGACCAGGGTATCCGGCTGCAGCGGGTTGCCGATGCGCAGGCTGCGGTAGGCCGGCAGCAGCCTGTCCAGCAGCGGCTGTTTGACATCACGGTGCGCGATCAGGCGGCGCAGCGAGGTGCAGCGCTGGCCGGCCGTACCCACGGCGCTGAAGACAATGGCGCGCACGGCCAGATCCAGATCGGCTGCGGGCGTGACCACCATGGCGTTGTTGCCGCCCAGCTCCAGAATGCGCTTGCCAAAGCGCGCTGCCACCTTGGGGCCCACGGTGCGGCCCATACGGCTCGATCCCGTGGCCGAAACCAGCGCAATCCGGGGGCTGTCCACCAGGGCCTCGGCGGCAGCTGCGCCGCCCAGCACGATCTGCGCCAGACCTGCCGGAGCCCGGTCGCCAAACCGGGCAATGGCCCGCTCCAGTGCCTTGAAGGTGGCGAGGCCCGATAGCGGTGCCTTGTCGGAGGGCTTGAAGATCACCGGATTGCCGCAGACCAGGGCAATCGCCGCGTTCCACGCAAACACGGCACTCGGAAAATTGAAGGCCGTGATGATGGCCACCGGCCCCAGCGGGTGGTATTGCTCCATGATGCGGTGGCCGGGACGCTCGGAAACAATGGTCTTGCCATGCAGCTGGCGCGACAGGCCCAGCGCAAATTCGCAGATGTCCACGCCTTCCTGCACCTCGCCAAGGCCCTCCTGCACGATCTTGCCTACCTCGCATGAAATCACATGGCCTATATCGGCCTTGGCGCTGCGCAGCTCCTCGCCCCATAGCCGCACCAGCTCGCCGCGCACCGGGGCGGGCACCAGGCGCCACTGCTTGAAAGCCTGCACCGCGTGGTCTATGACCGGCGGGATCTGGGCACCAGGCAGGGCGGCCAGACTGGCCAGTTCCGTGCCGTCGATGGGCGAGTGCACTCTGATGTCCTTGCCTTCAAGGGCCTGCAGCACTATGCCGCAGCGGCTCAGCACGGTTCGGAAGTCTGTTGCGGAGATGGCAGTCATGGCGTTCCCTCCTGATGGGTGTGAGATACAGGCCTCAGCCGAGCAGGCCTTCGAAGTAGGGGGCCACGCGGGTGCTCGAGAGTGCGGCCAGCGTGCATTGCTCCTGGCGCACAAAGCCCTGCTGCGGCAGCTGGCCCGTGGCGAACAGCTCCACCGCGGCCAGCATGCCGGCCGAGGTCGTCAGCTCTATGGCCGTGCGTTGCTTGCCGCGCAGTGCAGCGCCAAAGACACGGGCCCCGCGCGTCAGCTGCTCCAGCCGGCCCGTGCGCATGCCGCTGGCCATGGCGGCAATCACCACCATGTCTTCGCGGCTGTGGGGCACCGCGCCTTCCAGCACCTGGCGCAGCAGATCGCGTCGCTCGATCAGACGCAGTCCATGCAGCAGCAAATGCATGGCATCGCGGTGTCCGGGGTGGCGTATGGTCTTGTAGTTGAGGTTGCGCACCCGGCCCTGCAGCGTCTCGCACAGCGTACCCAGACCGCCCGAGGTGTTGAAGGCCTCGAAGTTCTCACCGTCCAGAATCAGGGGCTCGACCCCCTCCAGCGGCGGCACCAGCATGGGCTGTCCGTTGACGATGGTGTTGCAGGGTTTGCAGTATTCGTTGATGACGCCGTCCACGCTCCAGGTGAAGTGGTAGCGCAGCGCATTCGTCGCATGGCGCGTGAGCGCGCCCACGCGCAGCTGCAGATCGAACAGCTCGTCGAACTGCTGGGCCAGATGGCCGCCCAGCATGCCGATCAGACCCGGCGCCAGTCCGCACTGCGGCATCAGCACCGAGCGCGCCTGCGCCGCCATCTCCTGTATGGCGCGCATGGCCGCCACATCCTCGGTCAGATCGAAGTAATGCACGCCCTGCCGCGCCGCAGCCCGGGCCACGCGCTCGGCACAGAAGAAAGGCAGGGCATTGATGACCAGCGAGTGCAGTTGCAGTGCGCGGCTCAGAGCCGTATCGTCGTCAATGTCCAGCTGCAGGGGGCGTATCTGCGGGTCGCTGCCGGGCGGGGGCTGCATATCGGCCAGTGTGACGGTGGCTTCATGCAGCTCGGCAGCCATGTCGGCGATCGTTGAGCCGATCTTGCCGGCGCCGAGGATGAGAATGTTGTGTCCAGTCAGCTTCATCATGGAGAACTCCTTGAGAGCAACGCAGCGATCACTTCCTCTGGGGCCATCTTAAACACAGGGCAGCGATTTGCACCACTGTGGCAAGCGTCAGCAGGAGTCGATTTGCGTGGGCAGACAAGAAGTCTTCTGGCTTCAGAAACAATAGCTGGCAGCGCTTGCCGGATAGGCGCTGTCAGCTTGGCGCCCTCTTGCCAGAGGCTGGCGCAGACATCCGCCGGGGCCGAGCGGGGCTGGACGGTCGGCTGCGGCAGCCAGCGACTAGTGGCTGTGCAGCACGATGGTGATCAGGGCCGAGGAGTCGAGCTCGGCCTCGATTTCATGCATGGTTTGGGCGGGCAGAAACAGCAACTGCCCCGCGCCCAATGTCTGGCGGCTTTCGCCCTGGATGACGGCGAGCTGCCCCTCTAGACATTGAATCGTCAGTTCGCCCTGCACCTGATGCGCAGGCAGGCGCTTGCCTGCCGTCAGCACCAGACGGATCACTTCCAGGGTGTCGGACTTGAACAGTGCAGCGGTCTTCTGGCTTCCCAGCGAAGTGCCGTAGGGCTGCACTTCGACGGGAACCCCGGGCTGGGCGTGGGGCAGGGCCATGGCCTCAGACCTTTTTCTGCAGCATCTTGATGATGCTGGAAAAGTCTTCGCCGCCATGGCCGGACAGGCTGTGCGCCGCATAGATGGAGCGCGCCATGCCGCCCAGCGGCGTGCTGGCGCGATTGGCCGTGGCATTGTCCTGCGCCAGGCCCAGATCCTTGAGCATCAGGTCCGTGCCAAAGCCGCCTGCATAGCCCTTGCTGGCCGGTGCGTTCTCATGCACGCCGGGGAAGGGGTTGTATTTCTCCAGAGCCCAGTTGCCGCCCGAGCTGCGGCGCATGATTTCGGAAAGCACCTTGGGGTCCAGGCCGTTGGCCACGCCCAGTGCAATCGCTTCGCTGGTGCCTACCATCAGAATGCCCAGCAGCATGTTGTTGCAGATCTTGGCCGTCTGGCCCGCACCCACAGCGCCGGCGTGGAAGATATTGGCGCCCATTTTTTCAAGCAAAGGCTGGGCGCGTGCCAGCTGCGCGTCGCTGCCGCCCACCATGAATGTCAGCGTGCCGGCAATCGCACCGCCGGTGCCGCCCGAGACCGGGGCGTCGATAAAGTCGATGCCTGCCGCCTGAGCCGCCTGCGCCACCTTCTGGCTGGTGGCTGCGGCGATGGTGGAGCTATCGATGACCAGCGTACCCTTGGCGATATGTGCGAGCAGTCCGGCCGCGCCGTCGCGGCCCAGGAACAGGCTCTCCACATGCTGGCTGGCGGGCAGCATGGTGATGACGGCTTCGGCGCCCTGTACGGCATCCTGGGCACTCGAAGCTTGCTGTGCTCCTGCGGCCACGACCTTGGCGATGGCCTCCTGGCTCAGGTCAAAGGCCTTGACGCTGTGGCCGGCCTTGGCCAGATTGATGGCCATGGGGGCTCCCATATTGCCCAGGCCGATAAAAGCGATTTGCATGTCTGTCTCCTTGCTGTTATTGAAGTGATAGCGTTTAACGCTTTATCCATAAGCGATTGATCGGTTTTTCGCTTAATCCTTGAGAGTTGCCCCTCTGTCCGCGAGCAGGCTGCGCAGGATGCTTCGGTGGCAATGCGCCTCGTCGTCGCAGTAGCAGCCCAGAGAAAAGGCGGAGTCATGCGACAGGGCCGCAAGCAGACCCAGTGTGCGATCGGCGGCTGGCTCGGCCAGTTGCTTGCGAAACTGCTTTTCAAACTGCTTCCAGAGCTTGTCGGCCTGTGCCTCCTGGCCTGCCTTGCGCAGCTTGATGGCTTCCAGGGCCTGCTGCATCAGCTCCACTTCGGGCGAGAGCTCGGGATACCAGCAGTCGTAGTAGTTGCGGCTTGCGAACTCGGCCTTGGGCACGCCGCGCGGCGGTCTGCGCACCGTACCTATACGCAGGCCCTCGTCGGGGGCGCGTTCGCTGCCTAGCTGGACTATGCGTATGGCCATGAGATCGGTCCTTTGCGCTTATTCGCTGTCGAAAATGGGGTGCTTGCGGGGGGCGTCGGTATCCAGCGGCTTGGGCGACGGCTTTGAGCGCTTGCGTGCGCTGCTCGCGCCTGGAGCGCCAGGGCTTTCTTCGGCGGCCGGCTTCCTGCTATCAGCCTTGTTCGCGGCCTTGCTGGCTGTCTTGCGTTTTGGCGTGGCCTTTGCCAGCGGGTTGAAGGCCAGGGCCTCACCTATCCAGTACAGCCATTGATCGCGCCTGGCATAGGCCGTGGGGCCGACGAGAAAGTAGCCGTCCATCAGTCCGCGCGAGGACAGCGGACGCACGCCTGGCATCTCCGCAATCTGCGCATGACTGGCGGGGGGCAGGCGTACCAGCAACTCGTCGTTTTCCACGCCCAGGCACATCTTGCCGTCGACCATGAACACATGGCAGCCGAACATGGTCTTCTCTTCCACGGCTGTGCAATCGAGCAGCGCATCGCGCACGGCGTCTATGAGCTGCAGGGTTTCAGGGGCGATGGGTTTGGCGGGCATGGCAGTCCTTGCTTGGTGTGACAGCTGCAGCTTAGCGAATGAGCTCCGGTGCATCGCCCTCCAGCATGCGCCTGGCAATGATGACGCGCATGATTTCGTTCGTTCCCTCCAGGATCTGGTGCACGCGCGTGTCGCGCATCAGGCGCTCCAGCGGGTATTCGCGGATGTAGCCATAGCCGCCATGCAACTGCAGTGCCTCGTTGCAGACCATGAAGCCGGCGTCGGTGGCAAAGCGCTTGGCCATGGCGCAATAGGTCGATGCGTCGCGCGCGCCGGCGTCCAGCTTGGATGCCGCCAGACGTACCATCTGGCGTGCCGCGACCAGCTCGGTCGCCATGTCGGCCAGCTTGAACTGCAGGGCCTGGAAGCTCGCAATGGCCTTGCCGAACTGCTTGCGCTCCTGCATGTACTGCTGCGCCTGGGTCAGCGCGCCCTGGGCCGCGCCCACCGAGCAGGTGGCGATATTGATGCGACCGCCGTCCAGGCCCTTCATGGCGATCTTGAAGCCTTCGCCCTCGCGACCCAGCAGGTTGTGCGCGGGAATGCGCACATTGTCGAAGCTGATGACACGCGTGGGCTGGCTGTTCCAGCCCATCTTCTCTTCCTTTTTGCCATAGCTCACGCCGGCCGCGTCGGCAGGCACGGCAAAGGCCGAGATGCCCGAAGCCCCGGAGCCGGCATCGCCGGTTCTTGCCATCAGCACCAGCACATCGGTGCTGCCCGCGCCGCTGATGAAGGCCTTGCTGCCGTTGACGATGTACTCGTTGCCCACCAGCTCGGCGCGGGTCTTGAGCGAGGCTGCATCCGAGCCTGCGCCGGGCTCGGTCAGGCAGTAGCTGGCCAGCTTGCTGCCGCTGGTCAAGGCCTCGCCCCACTGGGCGCGCACGGCATCGGTGGCCCAGGTGCCCAGCATCCAGGTCGCCATGTTGTGGATGGTGATGAAGGCCGTGGTCGATGGATCGACGGCCGCCATTTCCTCGAAGACCAGCGTCGCATCGAGTCGCGGCAGGGCCAGGCCGCCTATGCTCTCCGGAGCATAGAGACCGCAAAATCCCAGCTCGCCCGCCTTGGCAATGGCTTCGCGCGGGAAGATATGCTCGCGGTCCCACTCTGCCGCATGCGGCGCCAGCTCGGCCTGCGCAAAAGCACGGGCGGTATCGGCAAAAGCGCGTTGATCTTCGCTGAGTTCAAAGTCCATTTCATGTTTCCTTTTTTGTTCTATGCGTCTTCTGGCTCCTGACGGCTTTGCAGCTCAGCCCGGCGGACCCTGGTGCAGCCAGCGTTTGAGCACCGCATCGCGGGCCGTGATCTGCTGCACCAGACAGCCGTGGTAGCGGCTGGGCCAGTCGGGCTGCGCTTCAAAGGCCTTCGTGGCCTGCTTGCACTGGGTGACGCGATGGCGGCTCCATTCGCCTTGCTCCTTGCGCAAGACGGGGCGCTCATGGGCCGATAGCGCGCGCATCACATCGCCGTAGAGAATCTGGTGGTCGGTGTCGGCCTGCTGGAAATCCTTGATGGCGCAGGCATTGGTCTGGGCCGTGGTGCCACCGGGCACGCAGTCGGCACCGGCCTGGGCCAGTGCGTGCTGGCTCAAGCTGGCTACCATCAGAAGAGCTGCAAGCGATTGGCTGGCAACGGTTGCAGGCCATGTGCGCCTGCTTTGGGGAGTGCGGATCGTCATGCCCGCATCATCGCAGCCCATTGGGGGCTGCAGGCTCTGTCGATGTGGAATTGCCCGGTTCATGGCTGTTCACCACCTTGCGCGTTCTTGGTCAAGGGATGCCACTGGTTCTTGAAGACCACGACCCGGCTCAGGGCCATGCCGATGCGGCAGGCAGCCATGTCTTCGGCTTCATGGACATAGCCATTGGGCTGGCAGCGTCGGTCGCGCTCCTGTGTCCACTCTTGCTGCTCGGCTTGCAGAGCCTGGGCGCTGGCCTGGGGCAGCCGGCGCTGCAACGACAGATAGAGCACTTGCATGCTGCGTTCTATGACCTGGGCCTGCTGCTGCAGGCAGGCAAGCGACAGCGGCTGGCCGGACGGGCAATGCGGCGCCTCCTGATCACCCTCCTGGGCTGCAGTTGCAGGCAGATGGATGAGCAGCAGGCTGCTGACGGCCAGGGCGAAGAGCCGGGCCAGCGGCCGGGCGGCAATGCCGGCTGTGCCGATGGCAGAACGCTGAGATGGGAAACGGGACAATTCTTGAACGTACATGCCTGCCATCATCGGCAAAGCCGCCCAGTGCAGCCCGGGCCTGGCAAGAGGCAGGGCTGCACTGTCGGGTTTCATGGCCGGCTTACTTGAGGCTGATGGTGGTGTTCACGCCGTGGCTGGTGGTGCTGTCGTCGAACCAGCGCGCCGTGATGGTCTTGGTCTGGGTGTAGAACATCACCACCTGCTTGCCGTAGGGGCCCAGATCGCCCAGCTTGGAGGCTCGGCTGCCCGTGAACGAGAACAGCGGCACGGGCACGGGAATGGGCACATTGATGCCGACCTGGCCCACATCGATGTCTTCCTGGAACTTGCGCGCGGCCGCACCCGACTGGGTGAAGATGGCCGTGCCGTTGCCATTGGGGTTGGCATTGATGAATTCGATGGCCTGATCGATGTCCTCGGCCGCGACCAGACACAGCACGGGGCCGAAGATTTCCTGCTCGTAGATGCTCATGCCGGGCTTGACGCCGCTGAAGATGGTGGGGCCGACAAAATTGCCCTTGGCATAGCCGGCCACCTCCGGTTTGCGGCCGTCCAGCTCCAGCGTGGCGCCGTCGGCCAGACCGCGCTCGATCAGGCCTTCGACACGTGACAGGGCCGCGCAGCTCACCAGCGGGCCGACATCGGTGCCGGGCTCGGTGCCGCCATTGACCTTGAGGGTCTTGGACTTGGCCACCAGATCGGGAATCCAGTTGCGGGCTTCTCCCACCAGCACCGCCACGGAGACCGCCATGCAGCGCTGACCGGCAGCACCGAAGGCCGCGCCCAGCAGTGCGTTGAGCGACTGCTCCTTGTTGGCGTCGGGCATGACGATGGCGTGGTTCTTGGCGCCCATCATGCATTGCACACGCTTGCCGTTGAGGCTGGCGCGGTTGTAGACATGGGTGCCGACCTTGGTCGAACCCACGAAGCTGATGGCCTTGATATCGGGATGGTCGCAGATGGCGTTGACCACGTCCTCGCCACCGTGGATCACATTGAGCACGCCGGGAGGCACGCCGGCTTCCAGTGCCAGCTCGGCCAGGCGCATGGTGACGATGGGGTCCTGCTCGGAAGGCTTGAGGATGAAGGTATTGCCCGTGGCGATGGCCATGGGGAACATCCACAGCGGAATCATGGCCGGGAAGTTGAAGGGAGTGATGCCTGCGCACACGCCCAGCGGCTGGTTCAGCGTATAGGTATCGACGCCGTTGGCCACATTGTTGGCCAGCTCGCCCAGCTGCAGCGTACCGATATTGGCCGCATGTTCCACGACTTCCAGGCCGCGGAAGACATCGCCTTCGGCGTCGGGCAGGGTCTTGCCCTGTTCGGCCGTCAGCAGGGCGGCCAGCTCCTTCATGTTCTCGCGGATCAGCTGCTGCAGCTTCAGAAAGATGCGCGCACGTGCGCCGATGGGGGTCTTCTTCCAGGTCTTGAACGCCTGCTTGGCATTGGCCACGGCAGCGTTGACCTCGTCGGGCGTGGCGAAAGGCACGCGCGCCAGCACTTCCTGGGTCGCAGGGTTGACCACATCGCGCCATTGAGTGGTTTTGGATTCGACCATCTGCCCGTTGATGAGCAGCTTGACCGTGGGCGCCAGAACCTTGGCGGAAGTCGGTGCGTTCATGAGGTGTCTCCGTTGGTGAATTTGTTCCTCATGGTATGTGTGCGGATTTGCTCTAGCAATAGCAAACACTGCACATAGGGTGTGCAAATGTGCACGAGTGGATGCTATGTCTGCCAGCGCTTTGGGGCTTGTGCTGCAGGCATGGCTGCCGCGCCTGCGGGGGCAGAATGCTAAACGGCCCGGCTCCGCCCCAGGCATTGCTGCAATGCTGGTGGGCGGGCCGAGCCGCGGAGGCCGGGCCACATCAGGCTGAGCTCTTTCGCAGGGCTCAGACGCTCTTAGAGTTCGCTGAACATCTCGTCAAAGGCTTCGCTCGCGAAGTCGTTGCGCCATGCCTTGTCCTTGTCCTTGGGCACCATGCCCAGAGACAGCGTGCCTTCGTAAGTGTGGTTTGCGGGAACCGAGTAGGCAGCCTGCAGCTTCTTGAGCTCGCCCTGCACTTGGTCCACGCTGAGCTTGTTGCGCGCCATGCGCTGAATGCCTTCGGCCCAGGTTTCGGGAGTCTTGACCAGCTGGCAGCTGAACTTCACCTCGGTATTGAGCACGCCATGCTTGTCAAGCTTGGGCTTGCTGGCGGAGACGGTCTTGCACTGCGATTGCTGGCGTGTCTTTTGCACCGTGCTCATCAGGCTTTCCACGGGCGCGCGCAGGGCATTGCGCTGAGCTTCGGGGAACAGGGGCAGGGCCACGTCGGCGATTTCCCGCGGGAAGTCCTTGTCGGCCTCTTTCAACTCGGCTGCATTGGCGTAGTCCGCGCTGCGGCCCGAGCGCAGGCGGTCGGGCCGCAGATAGTCATTGAGCTGACTGATGGCCTGCTCGTCGTGATTGACCAGGGTGCGGATGTACAGCTCGGCCGCAGCAATGGGCGATGGCGGCTCGGCAGCCTGTGAGGCTGCAGCCAGAGGCAGCAGCAAAAAGGCGATGGCTGTCTTGATGGAATTGTTCATCTTTTTATAACGATTTGAAGGGTCTGAATCGCGTGGAGTCACGTGAAAACAGAAGGAAGCCCGGCGCTGCGGCCTGGGCGGGAAGCTGCCTTGAGAGCGGGCCCGCCGCGGATCGGCAGCAGCCTCTTGGCATGCGGGCGCTCCAGAGCCTGGATGCAAGTCCGTGGGAGCGCCTCGCAACAAGTGTAACCCCGGCTTGCTAGCATTTTTGCAGGCCTGCTGGAGCTGGGCTGCAACGGGGGCGAGCACTGCCGGCCGTGCGCCGTACCTGTTGCCCAGTGTCGGTGCGGCAGGCAAAAAAGCCCCATGCAGCCAATGCTGACGGGGCTTTTGAGGGCTGGGGGAATGTGACCGGGCCGCGCTTTCGGAATGGCCGCAGCCGGCTCTCAGTCGAGGCTGATCTGGGCCTTCTCGATCAGCAGCTTGTATTGCTCGGACTTCTTCTTGGCAAATTGTTGCATCTCGGGCACGGTGAAGCTCATGGGCTGGAAGGCGAAGGTGGAGAACTTCTCGCGCACCTGGGGGTCCTGCAGCACGGCCACCACATCGGTGCGGATCTTGTCGCGCAAGGCGGCGTCCACGCCCTTGGGGCTGAGCAGGGAGACAAAGGAGTTCACATCCAGCTCGGCAGGGCCGCCGGCTTCGGCGACCGTGGGCACGTCCGGCATTTGAGCGATGCGCTTGGGGGCGGCCACGGCCAGATAGCGGATCTTGCCGCTTTTGTAGATGCCCTGGCTGGAGGGCAGGCTGGCAAAGCTCCAGGTCGGGTCGCCATTGGCGACTGAGGTGAACAGCTGGCTGACCTCGCGATAAGGCACATGGGTCATCTTGCTGCCCGTCAGATAGTCCAGCCATTCGCCGCCCAGATGACCGGGGCTGCCGACGCCCCAGGAGCCGTAGCTGATCTTGCCGGGTTCGGCCTTGGCGGACTTGATCAGATCGCCCATGTTCTTCCACTGCGAATTCGTGGGGACGGCCACAAAGAAAGGAGTCAGGAACAGCGGGGCCACGGGATCGAAGTGGCTCAGCGTGTTGAAGTTCTTGTTCTTGTAGAGATAGGGCAGGGCCGAGATATGTTCGCTGTCCAGTTGCAGCAGGGTATAGCCGTCGGGCTTGGCACGGCGTGCGTACTCGATGGCGACAAAGCCGCCGCCGCCGGGGCGGTTGTCCACGGTCACGCCCTGCTTCCAGCGCTGGGCCAGCTTTTCGCCCACGATGCGCAGCACGGCATCAGGGCCGCTGCCCACGGCAAAGGCCGTGACAACGGTCACGGGGCGGTTGGGATAACCGGACGCATCGCCCTGAGCCAGCGCAGGGCCGGCTACGGCCAGCAGAGCGGCTGCGGATACTATGGTTTTAATAGCTGTTTGTGTATGTGTGGATTGGCTTTTTGGCTGATTTTGCTTGTGTTTCACAGTTTGTCTCCGGTGGGTGTTTTTAGGGACTGCAAAGCGTTGCTGGGCAGCCGCGTCTGGGCGCGGCCGCACGGGAAGGGGTCTAGTGCGGAGCGTCGGGCTGGGCCAGAGGTGCTGCCTGTGCAAAGGCGGGCAGGGCGCTGCAGGCTGCATCGACGGCGCTGATCAGCGGCCAGCGGGCGAGATCCACACCAAAGCGGCGTGCGCTCTCGACCTGCGGAATCAGATAGACATCGGCAAGGCTCGGTGCATGGCCAAAGCAGAAGTGCCCGCGTGTGTCGTCCTGTGCCAGCAAGGCTTCGATGGCGTCGAGGCCGGCCGTGATCCAGGTGGCGCACCAGGCGTTGATGGCGGCCTCGTCTGCACTGAACTGCTGGCGCAGGGTCTGCAGGATGCGGCGGTTGTTGATGGGGTGCACATCACAGCCCACGATGGCCGCCAGGGCGCGCACATGGGCGCGGGCCTCGGGGTCGGCAGGCAGCAACGCGGGCGTGGGGTAGCGCTCTTCCAGCCATTCGATGATGGCCGGCGACTGGATCAGCGTTTCTCCGCTGTCCAGCGTCAGCGCGGGCACCAGGCCTTGCGGGTTGATTTGCTTGAACGGCGCTTCGGCTTGCTCGTCCACGCGCAGATCGACGGGGAGGTAGTCGGGCGTGAGGCCCTTGAGCCTGAGGGCGATGCGCAGACGGTGCGAGGTGCCGCTGCGAAAAAAACTGTAGAGCTTCATGGTCTGCACGCCTTACTCGGGCTGGCCCACGCTCAGTGCAATCTCGCCCACGCCTTCCACGCGGCCCGTGATCTGGTCGCCGGGCACTACTGCCCCCACGCCCTCGGGCGTACCCGTGTAGATCAGGTCGCCGGGTTGCAGGTGATAGAACAGGGACAGGTCGGCAATGATTTCGCGGATGTTCCAGATCAGCTTGTTCACATCGGACTGCTGTTTGACCTGACCGTTGACGCTCAGCTCGATCAGGCCGGACTCGATCACCTTTCCGGCCATGGGCACGATTTCGCTGGAGACGGAGGACTGCTCCACATCCTTGCCCAGATCCCAGGGTCTGCCCTTGTCGCGTGCCACCAGCTGGAGATCGCGGCGCGTCATGTCGAGGCCGCAGGCATAGCCGTAGATATGTTCATGGGCCTGGCTGGCAGGAATGCGAAAGCCCGCTTTGCCGATGGCCACGACCAGCTCCATCTCGAAGTGGTAGTTGGCGGTTTCGGGGGGATAGGCCACCCAGGCACCCGATTCGGTCAGCGTCTGCGGGGCCTTGGTGAAGTAGAAGGGGCGCTCGATGCTTTTGTCCACGGGGCGGCCCATCTCCACCGCATGGGCGTGGTAGTTGCGGCCCACAAAGAACAGGCGGTTGACGGGCAGGCGCTGCTCGCTGCCGCGCACGGGCAGAGATTGCACAGGGGACGGCGCCCAGAGATAGTTGGCTTGGGTCATGTGTGATTCCTGATTGGTGTCGATGACTAAGTGCTTGAGAAAGACACGTTCTATGTGTGAGGCAGCCAGCAAGGGCCTGGGCGACCCCGCGGCCCCGCAGCAAAGGCTGTCGTCCCCTTGAGGGGGAAGACGCGAAGCGGTTCAGGGGGTCTCCACCCTGTACGCATGGACGGCCTCGAAGATCGGCGTATCCGCAAAGCGGAACAGGTCCAGCTGCGGCTGATCGGCATCGCATTGCGCGTTGAACAGCTGCCAGGAAGGCACGACGAACATGTCGCCACGCCGCACCTGCCATTGGCGCTCGCCCACGGTCACCGTCCCCTGGCCGTCAAAGACCTGGAAGACGGCAGAGCCCACTTCGCGCTTGGCCCGGGTGCTGGCGCCACGGGTCAGGCGGTGCATTTCGCAGCGTATGGTGGGCAGCACATCGCGGCCGTTGCAGGGATTGGTGTAACGCACGGCGGCATGGCCGGGGCTGACCGTGGCGGCGCAGCCTTCGGCTTCGAGTGCCAGTTGTTCGGTCAGCGCGCGGTCGGTATCCACCCAGCGGTAGGCCAGCAAAGGTGTGCTTGGGCTGTCCTGCAGGTGAGCGACAGGGCGCAGCCCGGGGTGAGCCCAGAGGCGCTCGGAGCGCGAGAACTCGGGCGTGATGCGCTCCTGCTGGTCCAGATGCAGGCGGCCATGCTCGAAGAACTGGGATTCGGTGTAGTAGGCAAACGGAATATCCAGCCCGTCTATCCAGGCCATGGGCTGGCTGGCCGCATTGTGGTGGGCGTGCCAGTTCCAGCCGCCCTGGGGCAGGAAGTCGCCGCGCGACATGCGGATCGAGTCGCCGTTGACCACGGTCCACACGCCTTCGCCTTCGACCACAAAGCGGAAGGCATGCTGGGTGTGACGGTGTTCGGGCGCATCTTCGCCGGGCATCAGGTACTGGATGGCAGCCCACAGCGTGGGCGTGGCAAACGGGCGGCCGCCCAGCGCCGGATTGGCCAGGGCAATCGCGCGGCGCTCGCCGCCCCGGCCCACGGGCACGATGCGACCGGCTTCATCTGCAAGCTTGAGCAGATTCTCCCAGCGCCACAGATGCGCGGCGGCCTGGCTTTTGGGGTGGGCGGGCATCAGGGCGCCGATTTCCGTCCACAGCGGCACCAGCATTTCCTGCTCGAAGCCCCGGTACAACCGCTCCAGCGCAGCGGTTGGTTCAGGTTGGCCGGGTGTGTTGCGGGCCGTGAGCTTGACCGGTGAGGGCTGGGCTTGCACAAGGCTCATGGTTTGTCTCTTTCTTTGGTATCTGTCGGGCAGTGCGTTGCTGCCTTGCGTCAGGTTCTGGCGGCCTTGAGTTGGGCCAGGAAATGCTGTGAATCAAATAAACAGCACACTGATGATTAGCATAATGTTGATCTGCATCAGCGTTGATTGGGTGAAACCCGGTAGCGGGCTTAGCGCGAATCAGGGCGGCAGTCGTGCGAATATCGGGGTCTTTCAGTCATGGCCCTTCAACTGCCGCGCGGCAGGGCGAGCCCGGCGTCGGCCCTCAAGACATGCAATACCAACCCGCAGAACTAGAAAACTATCCCGGCTATCACATCCGCAGGCTGCAGCAGATCGCGGTGGCCGTGTTCATGGAAGAAACCGAGGAGTTCGGCGTGACGCCCGTGCAGTACGCCGCCCTGTCGGCCGTGCTGCGTCAGCCGGGCATTGACCAGCGCACACTGGCACGCAATATCGGCTTTGACACCTCCACCATAGGCAGCGTGATCGACCGCCTGGAAGCACGCGGCCTGATGGCGCGCAACGCCAGCCCTGCGGATCGACGCGTGCGTTTGCTGAGCCTGACCGAAGAGGGACGCGATCTGCTGGTCGCTGCCGAGCCTTCGGTGTTGCGTGCCCAGCGCCGCATGTTGGAGCCTCTTGCCGATGACAAGCGGGCGCAGTTCATGGAAATGCTGTCGCTGCTGATCCACGAGAACGACGAGTTCGCGAGGGCCCCGAGCGCAGTCGCCCAGCGCAGTGCCGAGCGCAAGCGCAGCGCGGCCATCAAGGCGGTCAAGGGCCTCGCGGGCAAAGCGCAGGACAGCGAGAACGACTGAACCAAGGATCGCAAGGAAAGACATTGGACTGGGACCATCTGCGTTTTTTTGGCGAACTGGCCCGCAGCGGCAGCATGGCTGCGGCTGCGCGGCGCATGGGAGTCGAGCACACCACGGTCTCGCGGCGCATTCAGGCGCTGGAAAAGCAGCTCGGTGCCGTGCTGTTCGCGCGCGAAGGCGGGCAGTGGCGGCTGACCGAGGCCGGGCGTCAGTTGCAGGAAGTGACCAACACCATGCAAAGCGCAGTGGACGGCCTGGAGCGAGGCCCGCTGGCGCATGCGGCCACCGCCGAGGGCCCGGCTGGGCTGGTGCGGGTGGGGGCCACCGAAGGCTTTGGTACGCAAATGCTGGCCTCCGAACTCGCCAGGCTCACACTGCGCTACCCGCTGCTCAGCGTGGATTTGCTGGCGCTGCCGCGCATGCTGCATCTGTCCAGCCGCGAGGCCGATATCGTCATCTCGCTGGAGCGGCCCAAGCGCGGTTCGGTCGTCGTCACCAAGCTGACCGACTACCGGCTCTATCTTTACGGCCAGCGTGAATATCTGGCGCGCAAGCCATTGGTGGCCAGAACCGAGGACCTGCGGCACCACAGCTTTGTGCACTATGTGGACGATCTGCTGTTCACGCGCGAGCTGCAACTGCTGGATACCTTGCACCGACCCGAACGTTTTGCGCTGCGCAGTACCAGCATCACTGCGCAATACGAGGCCGTGCGCGCCGGCGCCGGTCTGGCCGTGCTGCCAGCATTTGTGGCCGACAGAGACCCGATACTGAGCCGTGTATTGCCCGAGCAGGCATGTTTTACGCGCACCTTCTGGATGAGCATGCCCGTGGAGTCGCGCCAGATTCCACGCATAGCCACGACCTGGAGCTTTCTGCGCGACGCCGTGCAAGGCATGCAGAAGCTGCTGTTGCCGGACTCATGATTTTTGATAGCGGCTTTCGCTTGATGGTATTGCGGTTGAGCGGTATTTAATGCTGAGTATCGACGCGAGATAGATGCAGCTTGGCATTGCTGCATTGACGTTTTGCACGTCCTGAATCGTGGCTAGTCATGGTGCATGGTTTACATGTCTATACTGGGCCTGGCGGATTGCACCGATCCTGCTGCCAGGCCCGTCTGCATCTGCTGCATCAGGGGCTCTGAGCAATACCCAGTAGTGCGGACGCGCACGGATCCCGGCGTGCTGTTTTTTTGAAAGCCCAACATGATTGTCACCACCACTCCCTCCATCGAAGGCAAGCGCATCACCCGTTATTGCGGAGTGGTGGCGGGCGAGGCCATTCTGGGCGCCAATGTGTTCAAGGACTTCTTTGCCGGCATCCGCGATATCGTGGGCGGACGTTCCGGAACCTATGAGCGCGAGTTGCAGAAGGCGCGCGAGATTGCCCTCAGGGAGCTGGAGCAGCGCGCTGCCGAGGCCGGAGCCAATGCGGTGGTCGGCGTGGATCTTGATTTCGAGGTGCTGGGCCAGGGCAACGGCATGCTCATGGTCTCTGCCAGCGGGACGGCTGTCGTGGTGGAATAGGCGGCCTGGGCCTGACCTGCTGGATGGCTGCACACCAATTCCATGTGCAATTGCACATTTTTGGATTACTTCGAAATTTGTAGCGAAAAGTCGTTGTAGAATTCGATCCATCGTAGGGGAGTCGCCAAGCTGGTTAAGGCACTGGATTTTGATTCCAGCATGCGAAGGTTCGAATCCTTCTTCCCCTGCCAAAATTCAAAACCCTGCTCATCACCATGAGCGGGGTTTTTTGTTTGCGGACTTGCCGATGCGTGCCGTGAGCTGGTGGCGAGCTCCGAGCTTGCTGTCATTTGCCTTGGGCATGCAGGCGCGTTTTCTGGTGGTCGGCCGCACTGCCGGGTACAGGGCTGCAATGATTGAGGGCAGCCATGTTGTCTGGCGGAGTTGGGCATGGAAGAAAACGACGCGTAGGCTCAGCGAATTGCCTAGGGTAAGTACTTACCATTTGCAGATAGTTGTGCTAAACCAGCCAAACTTACCGAGCGATTTCGCCGTATCGTCGGTGGTTTGAATGGGTGCGGGAAAACAGCCGGTAGACTCTTTGCTCTTTTGTGTCGCTGTTATTCAATGAGCGCTCTGGGTCTTTGTGAACGAGCAGGAATGCTCGATGTAGAAGCCTGACTTTGGCAGTAATCCGGCTGAAGGTATCGCAGCGCGCTCTTGCCCTGGCCACAAGCACAGGCAAGTGCAGATATGTTGAATATCTTGCCTGGATGAAACAAATGTATACAGACTTGCCATCTGAAAAGACAAGCTCGCTACCAAACTGGGTTAGCTGACACAATCACTGGCAGTTGGGTGCAACTGATGCTCGCGCCAAGCGTTTGGCCGATAGCAAACAGGAACACAAGCCACTTGGCAAATGAATGGCTGCAGTTGCTGGCAGAGAGTTCTTGGGGATAAGTGTCTGGCGCAGCGTTTGCGTGAGAGCACGGCAAGATTTGGATAGACAAGGTATGGAATATCGACTGGATGAAACGGACCGCCAGCTGCTGCGCCTGCTGCAGACCAATGCGCGCGCCTCGACCGCGCACTTGGCCCGGCAGATGAATCTGGCGCGCACCACGGTGGTCGCTCGCATCGCCAAGCTGGAGCAGGAAGGCGTGATCGCTGGGTATGGCGTTCGCCTTGGCTCCCGCATGGAGCAGTCTGCCGTGCGTGCCTACTGCGGTATCCGTGTCCAGCCCAAGACGGCCACTTCGGTGATGCAGGCACTCAATCGCTTCACTGAGGTGGAAGAGGTGTCGGCCGTCAGCGGGCAGTACGACTACATGGTGTTTGTGCGCTGCGAGAGCAATGAAAAGCTGGATGCGCTGCTTGACCGCATCGGCCTGATCGACGGCATTCAGCAGACCTATACCTCGGTGGTGCTGAGCCGCAAGATCGATCGCCGTACTACGGCCGAGGTGGTCGGTGAAGCTTCAGCGTCCTGATTGCATCAGGTGCATCCATGAAAAACGCCCGGACTATGCCGGGCGTTTTTCATGGAGTGGGAAGCTGGGAGCAGGGGGCTTGTGTCCCTTCGTCCCGTTTTTTCGACCTCCAGTCGCGCTCAGTCCACAAAGACCTTGGGCACACCTGCTTCCATGTGTCCAATCACTGCGGCATCGGCAAACCCGCTATCAGCAAAGACTTGTAGCACTTGCTGGACGGCATCGGCGGTACAGGAAACCAGCAGGCCTCCCGAGGTTTGAGGGTCGGTCAACAGCGCTTTCTGGGCGTCTGTCACGGACGAAGCCAGCTGAATGTGGTCGCCGTAGGATGCCCAGTTGCGCCCCGAAGCACCCGTGAAAATGCCTTGCTCTGCAAGCGCTTGAACACCCGGAAGCACAGGCAGCCTGGCGCTGTCAATGCGTGCGCTGAGCTGGGCACCACGGGCCAGTTCCAGGCCGTGGCCCAGCAGGCCAAAGCCCGTCACATCGGTCAGCGCATGCACGCCGTCAAGCTTTGCAAGTTCTGTACCTGGGCGGTTGAGCTTGGTGGTTGCATCCACCATGGCACGGTAGCCCGCATCGTCGAGCAAATTCTTCTTGAGCGCCGCCGAGAGAATGCCCACGCCGAGGGGCTTGCCCAGAATCAGCACATCGCCATCCTTGGCATCGGCATTGCGCTTCATCTGCTTGGGATTGACGATGCCGATACCGACCAGGCCGTAGATGGGTTCGACCGAATCAATCGAATGGCCGCCAGCCAGCGGAATGCCTGCGTCGCGGCAGACCGATTCCCCACCTTCCAGAATCTTGGCGATGACATCGTGGGGCAATACATTGATGGGCATGCCCACAATGGCCAGCGCCATCAGCGGCGTGCCGCCCATGGCATAGATATCTGACAGCGCGTTGGTGGCGGCAATGCGGCCAAAGTCATAGGGATCGTCGACGATGGGCATGAAGAAATCCGTCGTCGCCACAATGGCCTGCTCGTCATTGATCCTGTAGACGGCCGCATCGTCTGCGGTTTCCGTGCCCACCAGCAGATCGGGGAAAAACTGCTTGGGCAAATTGCTTTTGGCCAGCAGCTCCGACAGCACGCCGGGGGCAATCTTGCAGCCACAGCCGCCGCCGTGAGACAGAGAGGTCAGGCGCGGTGTCGAAGGGGAGGCGGTTTCTTGAGTGGTGTTCATATCAATCCAGACGGCAAGCGGCACCGGTGTTGCAGCGATGTTTGTGCTCGGTCAGAGGTTCATCCTGCTTGCACAGTAGGCTCTCATTATTGACTGCTTGCGGCCTTGATCAGCAATCTTTTGGTTCATTCCCTGGGATTTGTTTGGCAAGGCATGAAGCATGAGGATGCTGTGTATCTGATTTTTTGAAAATTATTTTGAATTATTTAATATTTAAATTTTAAATATCTGAATTGTATTTCATAAGTTCTATTATTAAATGATATTTTGGAGACAAGTATGAGAATTATTTTGATATTGAAATGCATGCGTGCATTTAAGATTAAAAAATCCTAATCAATCGTGCCCTGCATTAAATTTATATAATAGTTAAAATATATCAAATAAGATATTTCAATAGTTTATTGGCAATGTAATTGAATGTGAAGTGCGGGGTAGTGGCTGCCTGTAATAAGGTTTTGCTTATGTTTTCATTTACAATCGACCGATTGGATTTCAGTGCGTCTTGAGTCCAAAAGAACGAGGATTTATCTTGGACTCAGCCCCGTCTTCTGGTGTAATCTCTGCGCCACGTAGTTCACTTTCCGTCACTTTTGCAGTCTGGAACGCACTTTTCCTGCGCGAGGCCGTTGCGCGCCTGAGCGCGACGCGCGGAGCCTGGGTGCTCATCGTGCTCGAGCCTGTGTTGCATGTATGCTTCATGTTGCTGCTGTACACCGTTCTGCGTGCACGTTCTGTTGCTGGCGCGGATGTGGCAGTGTGGCTGGTCCTGGGCCTAACTGGCTACTTTACGGTACAGAACGTCTTCCAGCGCGCCATGGGTGCGGTCGATGCCAACAAGGCCTTGTTTGCCTATCGTCAGGTACGGCCCATTGATACCGTGATTGTTCGAGCGAGCCTTGAGGCACTTTTAGGTCTTCTGATATTAATTGCGCTATTAGGCGTTTTGGCGTTCCTTGGCCACTCGATTGTTCCGGATTCAGCGATGGAGGCCATGCTCGCCTTTGTCGGACTGATGCTTTGTGCTTTAGGGGTAGGGCTTATTCTCTCTGTTTTGAGCGATCTTGTCCCAGAAGCGGGGAACTTGATGATGTTCTTATTTCGGCCCTTATATTTTTTGTCGGGCGCGGTATTTCCATTGTCTGCAATCCCGATCCAATATAGAGAGTGGGCTTTTTATAATCCATTTGCGCATGGTCTTGAGCTACTGCGAGGTGGTTTTTTTTCAATTTATCACCAAGCTCCGGAAGCTAATTTTGAATATTTATACGGATTTTCTGTTGTTTCTATTTTTTTGGGGCTTGCCTTGCAGGTGCGTTTTGCTCAGAAATTGAGGGCACAATGATTATTGTAGACGGCGTACACAAGCGTTATCAGACACCGCATGGGGTGGGGCGCTGGATTCTCAAGGGAGTAGAGCTCACTATTCCAACTAAGATCAGCGTGGGGTTGGTTGGCCGTAATGGTGCTGGCAAGTCAACTTTGCTCAACTTGATTGGTGGAGTGGATACACCAACACGTGGAACGGTAGAGAGGCGTAGTCGAGTTTCCTGGCCTATGGGCTATGGCGGTGGTTTGCAAGGCTCTTTGACGGGGCGGCAGAACGCCAAATTTGTTTGCCGGTTGCATGGCTTTGGCGAGGATCTGTCCATGGCCGAAAAGATTGCCTATGTCGAAGAATTTGCTGAACTGGGCTCATCATTTGATGAGCCCGTTCGTACTTATTCTTCAGGCATGAAATCTCGCCTGCAGTTCGGCCTTTCTCTGGCATTTGATTTTGATGTGTATATATCGGATGAGGCCACTTCAGCTGGCGACGCCTCGTTCAGAAAAAAAGCATCTGATGCATTCAAGCGCATTGCGGATCGCTCCGGGCTCATTATGGTTTCGCACAGCGATGGTACTTTGCGCGAGTTCTGTCAGGCAGGTATCTGGCTGCATGAAGGCCAAGCCCATTGGTTCGACAGCATCGAAGATGCTATGAAAAACTATAAAGACAGTATTTCCACATGAATGATTTTCAAAAAAAAGAACGACTCAAAAGCTATTGCAATGCCATCTGGCGCATGAAGGCGCTGGCCATTGCATTATGTGCATCTATATTGGCGATTATTTACTGGGGTTGTATCGCGTCTGATCGCTATGTTTCCGAAGCCCGCGTTCTGATTCAACGAACCGACATGGCGGCTTCGCAGGCTATGGATTTCAGCTCGCTCTTGGCTGGCGGCGATGGAATATCACGTGCAGACCAGATGTTGCTGCGCGATAGACTGCTCTCTGTCGATATGCTGCTGCAACTGGATAAGGATCTGAATTTACGCGAGCATTACAGCAGCCACGATCACGACGTGCTTTCGCGCATGTTCTTCCATGATGCGTCTCTGGAGTTTTTTCATAGGCATTTTCTCTCGCGCATCAGCGTGGAATATGACGAGTATGCCGGTGTGCTGGTCATCCAGGCCCAGGCCTATGACGCTGAAATGGCCCGCAAGATCACCAGCGCACTGGTACATGAAGGCGAGCGTTATATGAATACGCTGGGTCATCAACTGGCGCAGGAGCAGGTGAACTTTCTCGAAAAGCAGGTCAAAGAGCGTGGCGAACATGCGCTGAATGCGCGCCAGCGCGTGCTGGCTTTCCAGAATGCTAAGGGGCTGATTTCGCCGCAGTCTGCGGCGGAGAATCTTGCCGGTGTGGTCAACAAGCTCGATGAGCAGTTGACCGAACTTAGCGCGCGCAAGACCGCGCTGTTGGGCTATCTGGCACCCACGGCTCCTGCGGTCGTGGAGGTTGACCTACAGATTCAGGCAGTGGAAAAGCAGATCAAGACAGAAAAAGCACGTTTGACCAGTGCCAAGGGGCAGTCGCTGAACAAGACCGTAGAAGAGTACCAGCGCCTGGAGCTGGAGGCGCAGTTTCAGCAGGATGCCTATAAGAGCGCGTTAGTGGCACTGGAAAAAGGCCGCGTGGAGGCAACGCGTACCTTGAAGAAGGTGCTGGTACTTCAGAGCCCATCGATGCCCGAATACCCTTTGCGCCCCCGCCGTCTCTACAACATTGTCACCTTTATCCTCGGTGCCTTGCTGCTGGCAGGGTTGGTGCAATTGCTTGCTTCTATCGTGCGCGACCACCGCGACTGATTGTTTTGAACTTTTCGAGTTTTATCATGCAACGTTTTATCGCGCATACCTGTATCAGTTCGGCAGTCGCGGTGCTGTTGACTGGTTTGGCACCAGCCCAGGCACAGACCTCTAAAGCCGGCTCAGGTCAGGATGCATCTGCGTCCAGTGTTGATCCTTTCCAGATCAATCAGGCACTAGGCTTGTTACCTTCTGGCGGGACTTTCAGCGATGCTTCGGCAAGCCGTTCTGGCGCCGCTGTCACCTTGCAGGCCCCCGTATTGCCCCAAGCCCCACAGACCGCTGATTACACAGCCAATCTCAATAGCGATGTATTTGGCGCCAACCTGTTTACCGGCAACTTTGCGCGTGCAGGGGCAACACAGTTCAACCCCGATTATTTGGTGACGGTGGGTGACCGTATCCATTTGCGGTTGTGGGGTGGCTTTACCTTTGATAGCGTGGCCGCTGTCGACCCACAGGGAAATATCTTCTTGCCGCAGGTCGGGCCCATCAAGGTGCTGGGCATTGCCAACAAGAATCTTCAGCAGCAGGTAGAGGCAGCAGTACGCCGTGTATTCCGCGCCAATGTATACAGCTATGCCAGCCTGGCTGCAGCCCAGCCGGTGCGCATCTTTGTGGGTGGCAATGTCATGCGTCCGGGCCTATACAACGGCACCAGCATGGATAGCCTGCTCAATTATCTGGACCAGGCGGGCGGTATTGACCCTGAGCGTGGCAGTTTTCTGACCGTGCAGGTCAAGCGCGGTAGCTCTGTGCGTGCTACTTTCAACCTCTATGACTTTCTGCTCAAAGGCCAGTTGCCGCTGCTGCAGCTTAATGATGGTGATGTGATTTTTGTGCCCCCCATTGCCAACCGGGTGCGCGTATCTGGTCTCGTAAACAATGCCAAGCGCTTTGAGTTTTCCCGTGGCTCCGAAACAGTGGCTGAGTTGATGCAACTGGCCAAACCTCAAGCCCAGGCAACCCATGTGCGTATTGCTCGCAATACCGGAATCGTGAAGAACACGGAGTACTACCCGCTGCAGGAAGCCAATGCATTGGTGCTGCAAAACGGAGATGAGCTGGAATTCACCGCCGACAAGAAGCCCGGCACCATTACCGTGCGAGTCGAAGGCGAGCATATGAATTCTCAGGAATATGTGCTGCCCTATGGCACCCGTCTGGGCGCGTTGATGCAAGGCATCCAGACTCTGCCTGACGCCGAGCCCGAAAGCATTCAGCTCTTCCGCATGAGCGTGAAGGAGCGCCAGAAGGAAATGCTGGCTACCAGCTTGCGTAGCCTCGAAACGGCTTTGCTTACAGCTCGCAGCGGTAGCACCGATGAGGCTCGCTTACGCCAAGAAGAAG
The DNA here is from genome assembly GCF_018292285.1 of Comamonas brasiliensis. NCBI lineage: Bacteria > Pseudomonadati > Pseudomonadota > Betaproteobacteria > Burkholderiales > Comamonadaceae > Comamonas > Comamonas brasiliensis. Next base: position 1,770,339 of record NZ_JAANES010000001.1, on the reverse strand, counting down.
CAAACCTGACATTGCAGTGGGTGGAGCGTGCCAAAAAGGTCGAGCCCACAGGCCAGGTGCAAATCGCCCAAGCGCGTCAGCGCGACAATATGTTGTTGGAAAACGGTGATGTCATTCGCATACCGCGCAAGGATGGATTGGTGTTGGTGAGCGGTGAGGTTCTGTTTCCGAATGCTGTGGCATTCGACGGTTCGCTGAGCCTGAAGGACTATATCGATCGTGCAGGGGGCTTCACCCAGTCGGCTGACAATGCGCGCGTGGTGGTCGCTCATCGTGATGGCGCTTTTCAGCAAGTCGATATCAGCAAGCTGTTTGCCGATGCACAGATCAAAGCTGGCGATCAGGTTCTTGTCTTGCCCAAAGTAGATGAGAAGAAACGTCAATTCTGGAAAGATATGACGCAAATAATATATCAGATTGCTATTAGTGCAAAAGTGGTTATTGGCTTATAAAAATTCTATTTAATGATTAATAAAATGATACCTGTTATTTTATCTGGTGGTTCCGGTACTAGGTTGTGGCCTCTTTCTAGAGAGTCTTATCCAAAGCAGTTTCTCTCTTTAGCTTCGGATAAATCTCTTTTTCAGCAAACGATAGCACGACTTGATAAAAATATAGTGAATAGGGATTCACCAATAGTGATTGGAAATCAAGAGCATAGATTTTTGATCGCTGAACAGTGTCGTGCTGTGGGAGTGACTCCAAAAGCAATTATTCTTGAGCCTTTCGGGCGTAATACGGCAGTAGCAATAGCATGTGCCTGCATACAGGTTCAAGAAGATGAGCCGGAGGCCTTGCTTCTCGTAATGCCTGCAGATCATGTCATAAATGACATCGATGCATTAAATAAAGCGGTAGATATCGGAAGTGCCATTGCAAAAACTCAGAATCGTATTGTTACTTTCGGAGTGGTGCCTCACTCGGCAGAAACTGGATATGGATATATTCGTGTAGAAAAAAAAGAGAGTATCCCTCAGGCAGCTGCTGAATTTGTCGAAAAACCAGATCAAGCAACGGCTCAGAAGTATTATGAAGATGGGCGATTTTACTGGAATAGTGGAATTTTTCTTTTTAGAGCTTCAGTAATGCTGCAGCAAATGCAAGTTCATGCGCCAGATGTACTTGAGTCAGCAAAGGCATCGATGCAGTCTGCGTGCGTAGATATGGACTTTCTCCGCCTTAATGTAGCTGAATTTGAAAAATCACCAAATATATCCATTGACTACGCAGTAATGGAAAAATCCGATTCGGTTTCTGTCGTTCCGTTGGACGCTGGATGGAGCGACATTGGCGCTTGGTCCGCTGTTTGGGATATTTCAAAGAAAGATGATAAAGGTAATGCGGCTCAAGGAGAGGTTATTCTTCACGAATCAAACAATAACTATATACATGCGGAAAATAGATTGGTTTCGGTGCTTGGCGTTGACAATATTATTGTCATCGAAACTAAAGATGCAGTGATGGTCGCAAAAAAAGAGCGTTCACAAGATGTGAAAAAGATTGTTGATTCTATCAAGAAGTTAGGGAAGTCCCAAGCGACTTCTCATCGTCAAGTATATCGACCGTGGGGCCATTATGATTCAGTTGATAGCGGTGAACGTTATCAGGTGAAAAGGATACTAGTTACTCCTGGACAGAAGCTTTCTGTGCAAATGCATCACCATAGATCAGAGCATTGGATAGTTGTTGCTGGCACAGCAAAAGTTTCAATGAATGGAGTAGAAACGCTAGTTACGGAAAATCAATCGGTATATATCCCAGTGGGAACAATACATTCTTTAGAGAATCCCGGGAAAATTCCACTTGAAATAATTGAAGTTCAATCTGGAGCATATTTGAGAGAGGACGATATTATTCGATATTCTGATAAGTATGGTCGTGTCTCTGTGTAACTCTATTGTGAGTGGTAGAGTTATTACAGGAAGCATCTTTCACCATAAATAGGTTTGCTATGGAAAAAAAAGACATCCAAAATTTCATGAGAAATCATGATTACATTAGTGTAACTAGAGAGTCGTCTCGTGCATGGATTGAGAATAATTATGATGAGGATATATTATTCTCATTAATAGTCGCATATTTTCAGCTGAAGAATTATAAAGAGGTTTGTTTTTGGGCAAAGATTTATACCTCTGTATACGCTGGTGGTGGATTATATTCTGATGTCTTTTCTTTTTGGATGGAGTCCATATATAGGGATAATAATAAGAATAAATCTATAGAAATTATAAAAAAGGAAGTGAACCTAGAGATTTTAAAAAATGGGTTATCCTATCACTCCCTTTTATATAAGGCTAGTGGAGATTATATGTCTTTGTTGCCGCATATGGATAACTTTGAAGCGGCAGGATTGATGTTCTCTCGTTACGTAGAAACTCTTAGTTATTCTAATAATTCATTAAGAGGCTTGCAATATTTAGTTTCCCCTAAAAGTATTGATTTTCTATCAAGAAGAGAAAAGCCAAGCAAAAGAAAAATCAATTTCGTTATAAAGAAACAGCCTATTGCAGACATTTGGCTAATTTCATTGGATGCGAACTATTTCGATAAATATTTCAGCTTTATTGAAAAATCAATGCCTGTAGTTAATGAGGCATTTAGTATTCATTTGCATATAATAAATCCTCGTGATGAGCAAATTTCTAAGATAAACCAACTGGGTCTATCTTATAGTACTGAGACATTTAATTCTAAAGATCCAATACCTTATTATGCATCTTCGAGATTTCTGATCGTTTCAGATCTAATGGATCACTATAAGGATTCAAATTTCATGATAACTGATGCAGATGTCTTAATTCATTCGCGAGTGCCGATTTCTCTGATATTTGATGATTTTGATATTGCGATAAGAATGAAAGAGCCTGAGTTGTACCCTTGGAGGGATATGGGTGCTGGTTTATGTATCGTGAAGAACAATAAAAAAATGAGAGATTTTTTCCAGCTGTTTTCAAAATTGTTTGACGAGAAATATAATCCTGAGAGAAATAATTCAAGAAACACACAGTGGTGGATAGATCAGGGTATATTGTATTCTCTTATTAATTATTTCGGGGATGTTAATATAAGAAAGATAAATTCTGAACTGGAAAAGAAGTTTATTTTCTTTCCTTCAGGAGATAAAGAGGATGCGCTGAAGAAAGCTGAAAATAATTATTTAAAGGTTTAAAATGATTTCTGAAGAGACATTGAAAAAAATGGGAATTTTGATTTCTCCTGCAGATGTAAAGAGAAATATAAAATTGATTATTGAGGCTCCATGTATTATTGGTGCAGGAACTAAATTTTCTTATGGTGCTGAAATAGGGGCTTATACCTATTTTAGGGGCGGAGATATAGGTTCTCTTGGCCGTATTGGTCGATTCTGCTCGGTTGCCCCGGAGGTTATTATTGGCCCAGGCAATCATCCGACAAATTTTTTAAGCACTCATCCTTTCCAGTATGGTGCTAGTGGGTTTGATTTTTGGAAAGATTTTAGGGAGTTCAAGCATAGTCTATCTCTTCCTAAAGAAACTTTGAAAAAAGCTCCTTTAATTGGGAATGATGTCTGGATCGGTGCTAGGGTTTTTATTGGAAGAGGTGTTTCTATTGGGGATGGTGCCGTAATTGCTGCAGGATCAGTTGTCACTAGAGATGTAAAACCATATGAAATTGTTGCTGGAACTCCCGCTCGTCATCTCAGGTTTAGATTTGATGTAGACACAATAAAAAGACTAAGGAAAATTTCTTGGTGGAATTATGATCCGAAGTCGATGACTGGAATTGATTTTTCGTCGATTAATCACGCATTGGACGAGCTAGAGCTTCGAAAGGAAAATGGGAGTCTTATCGCATTAAGGGCAAAAAAATATTTTCTCGAAAATGATGAATTGTATGAGATGAAGTAGGGGCTCTTAATGAATGTGCTAATTCAATGCGGTGATCATTTAGAGAACCAGAAAAGAGTGATGTTGCTGGCGCGAAAGCTATTCGCGAATAACATCTCACCAGTTATATTGATGTACAACCCTAATAAGGGTTCATATATAAAATCGGAGGGCTTCAAAGTAGTCTATTTGAATGATTATTTGAAGAAATTTGAAAATGATTCATTGAAAAAAATGAATCTAGTAGTGGAGCCAAAAAAATTATTGGAAGCGGAGGCAAAAAGAAATCTTAGATTAGTATGGCCTTCACAGTATTCAAAAAATCTGGATAAATGCGCTAATTATATTGCTGCTTTAAATAGTATAATTGATGATATTAAGCCATTTCACATCTGTATTTGGAATGGCTACACAGGATTTACAGCAAATGCTCTCCGCCTTATGGTGCAAGAGCTTAATATTGATAGTTCATATATTGAGCGCGGCTTATTTAAGGATTCATTGTTTCTTGATAAGGAGGGGGTTAATGGAGCATCAAGCCTTTCCAATAAAAAAGCAGGAGCTTGGAGGTATAGCCGGTTCAGTGATGAGCTGAATTCTTATTGCGCTAAAATTTTTTCATTGAATGAGAAATCAAAAGACCACTCTAAAGAAACTAGAGTGATTTTTTTTCCTTTACAAGTCCAACTGGATACTAATATTATTTACTATAGTCCTTACAAGACTATGCGTGAAGCTCTTATATGTATATATGAAAGGTTTAACGATGGTAGAACAATTTTTGTTGTTAGGCCGCATCCAGAAGAAGTTGAGGGGCTTCAGCTCAATTTTCCGATTTATGAAAATTTAATTATTTCAGCAGAGAAACCACTGAGTTACTGGATTGAGGCCGCAGATGTTGTGGTTACAATTAACAGTACAGTTGGCTTGGAGGCTTTGATTGCTGGAAAGCAGGTGGTATGTATTGGCGAGTCTATATATTCGGGATTGAATTGCGTAAGTCGTTTAAAAAATGATTCACTTGAAGAAAATGACTCTAAGGAAATTAGAGACTATCTGTGTTTTCTTTTGGATAGTAATCTTATAAAAAGTGATTCTGATTTTTCGGAAAATGTGATAAGTAAAAATATAGGTTGTGAATTATCTGAAAATAAAAGAAAAACAAAATCAGAAATAGCACATCCGTTTATAAAGGAATTTCTTTCTGGCAAGGAAGTAATTTCTGTCTCATTAAATTTTAGTCCCGGTAAAAGACTAGATTTGACTTATAGAAATAATAGTTCTTTGATTGATATTTCTTATATCAAGAATCTTCTTAAGGATATTTTTGGGAATCTTGAATTTTCTTTTGAAAAGAGTTGTTTGAATAAAAAAACTGATATTTCTATCGTGGATGATGATTGGAAGGGAAGAGATATAAATAGCTCTGTTGTTATTGATTATTATGGGGGCTTTAAGTATATTAAAGGATTGGAGTTATTATGAAAGTGCTCTTTATATTATTGGATGATAAAGATTATCAACAATCTATTGAGAGATATTTGAGTAAAAATCCTGAGGCTCAAGCTATTTTTTATAATGCGAAAAATAAAGAAAAAGATAAATTTTTCTGTGAGAGAAAATTATTAATTGAAAATGATGAAGATCTAATAAAGTGGGCCGTTTTATCTGATCGAGTAGTTCTTCTGTCGGAGTCTAGGCCTAGCCTGGATGATGATTTATTAGTTGCTCTTTTTTCATTTTCAGAGAAGTCTGTAGTCTGGGTAAATTCTGTAGGCTACATATCGAACATGAGGTCTGGTGTGTCGTCAAGTATCCTATTTGTGTTTCCTGGTCCAATTCTGCCTTTGAATTTGGGGTCTCATCAGCGCGCATATAACCTGCTGTCAAATTTGAAAAATATTGGTTATGCTGTAGATATATTAATACCTCAAGTTGATAAAGTAAAAGAAAGTAATCTAGTATCCTCTCTTTTGACGGTTTGTGAAAATGTTTATTTTTATAAAAATAAGAAGAAAAAATTCAAGAAAATAGATATTTTTAAGAGAGGATTGGAAAAAAAGATTAGAAAATTTATTGGAAAAAATGAAATTTTGCAAGATAAATTTTCTGAAAGATGTTTTAATAAGCCGACAGTTTCTGCAAAAAGGAAGGTAAACTCACTGTACCATGCCAAAAACTATCCAATTATTATTGTTTCTTATGCTTGGATGATGGATGTTTTAGACTTGGTAGAGCCTTTCTTGAGTGACAAAACAAAAATTATTTGTGATACTCATGATGTTCAATTTGAGAGATCAAAGGGTTACCTAAATAGAAAAGAGAGAATTTTTTTCTCAGAAGTAAATGAGAAAAAAATGGAGCTGGCTCAGTTAAATAGGGCTGATGCTGTTCTTTCTATTTCCAATGCTGATAAAAGAATTTTGGAAAAAGAAGATCTAAAGGCAGATCTAATTAATCTTTCCGCAGGTTTTGATTATCAACTTAGAGCAATTAAAGCTAGACCATCAGGTAAACCACTGAATTTTGGATTTATTGGTGGGGCTATGGATGCTAATGTTAAAGCTCTGGAGTTAATTATAAAAGAATGGTGGCCAGTAATTAAGATGTACTCTCCAGAAAGTACTCTTTTTATCGCGGGCTCAGTAGCAAAAAATGAATTAATTAATCAGTTGATGCTTTTTGATGAGAAAATATCAAGTGTGGGGTTTGTAAAAAATCTCGACGATTTTTATAAATTAATTGATGTCTCTTTAAATCCAGTTTTGGTTCAGGGTGGGTTGAACTTCAAAAGTGTAGAAGCTGTATTTGCAGGAAAGCATCTGTTGACAAATCAGTTGGGAAAGGAGTGCCTGACTAATGAATTTGAATGTGGCATAATAGATAATCCAGCGGATATTATTGATTATATTAGAAAATTTGAGTTTGATATTGAAGAAGATAAAAGGATGCGGAGAAAATCTCAGGAGTCTGCAAAGAAAATATTTACAAACAAAAATGTTATTGCGGGATTTGACGAATATTTGAAAGATATTCTTAATTAAGGGTTGAGAGATGAATAAGCAAGAGAAACTTTCCAATGCCAAAAGCTTTACTCTATTTGGTGGTGTAAATGTTCTAGAAGATTTGAATTTTTCTTTGAAATGTGCAGAGCACTACGTAAAGGTTACTTCCAAGTTAAAAATTCCTTACATTTTCAAAGCCAGCTTTGATAAAGCCAATCGCTCCTCTATTCATTCCTACCGTGGCCCAGGCTTGGAAGAAGGTTTAAGGATTTTTGAGGCGGTAAAAAAAGAGTTTGGCGTTCCGGTAATTACCGATGTGCATGAGCCCTGGCAGGCGGCGCCTGTAGCTGAGGTCGTGGATGTATTGCAACTGCCTGCTTTCCTGGCGCGTCAGACGGATCTGGTGGTTGCCATGGCCAAGACGGGCAAGCCCATCAATATCAAGAAGCCCCAGTTCCTAAGCCCTTCCCAGGTGCTCAATATCGTGGAGAAATTCAAGGAAGCCGGCAACGACCAGCTCATGCTGTGCGACCGTGGCACCTGCTTTGGCTACGACAACCTGGTGGTCGACATGCTGGGCTTTGGCGTGATGAAGAAGGTGACGGGTGATCTGCCCATCATCTTCGACGTGACGCATGCGCTGCAGCAGCGCGACCCTAACGCAGGCGCATCGGGCGGACGCCGTCAGCAGATCGTGGACCTTGCCCGTGCGGGCATGGCAACAGGGCTGGCAGGTTTGTTCCTGGAGGCGCATCCCTATCCGAACCAGGCCAAGTGCGACGGCCCCAGTGCATTGCCGCTGGACAAGCTGGAGCCTTTCCTGGCCCAGGTGAAGGCAGTGGACGACTTGGTGAAGTCTTTCGAGCCGTTGGTGATTGACTGAACGGCGATGCATCGCGGCTTTCGCTGATTTTTTATAAAAATAGCTGCTATCGCCTGTCTGATAAGCGTTAGTAGCTATTGTTTTAATACTTGGTAAATATGCAACATGCTCTGACCGAAACCACTTCGGACGCTTGTTCCTGGGGCGGTGCTGGCCTAGGCACAGCAGTAGCTATTGTGATTCCGGCCCGCTATGGCTCGACCCGGTTGCCCGGCAAGCCTCTGGCTGATATTGCGGGCAAACCCATGATTCAGCATGTGTACGAGCGCGCATGCCAGGTTGCAGGTGTGCAGGCCGTGCTGGTGGCAACCGATGATGATCGCGTGGCGCAGGCTGTGCAGGCATTTGGCGGTCGCTGGGTGATGACCTCAAAGGATCATCCGTCTGGCACGGACCGCTTGGCCGAGGTGATGGCCCAGGTACCCGCAGACATCTATGTCAATCTGCAGGGCGATGAGCCGCTGGTGCGGCCCGGTGACGTGCAGCGATTGGTGGATGGCATGCTGGCTGATGCTAGCGTAGCTGTGGGAACGCTCTGCCATTCGATCGATGGGCAGGAAGCTCTGAACCCGAATACGGTGAAGGTAGTTTTGGCCGATAACGGCGACGCGCTGTATTTCAGCCGCTCACCGATCCCCTATCCACGTGATGCGCAGGAAGCCACCTATCTCAAGCATGTGGGGGTCTACGCCTATCGTCGTGAGGTGCTGGAGCGCTATTCCGGTTTGCCCCAGCCCATGACAGAGAAGGCTGAAAAGCTTGAGCAGCTGCGCCTCATGGCTGCCGGTCTGAAGATCCGCGCTTATGCGGTGGAGCCTACAGGGCCTGGCGTTGATACTCCCGAATGTCTGGAGCGCGTGCGCGCGCTGCTGGAAGGGCGTGAGCCAGAGTCGCAGCCGACGTTGGCAGATGTTCGCCTGGTGATCACCGATGTGGACGGGGTGCTGACCGATGGCGGACTGTTTTATGACGCTACTGGCGAGTGCCTGAAGCGCTTTCACGTGCGGGACGGCCTGGGTATGAAGCTGTTGGAAGAAAGCGGCGTGCGTGTGGCCGTGCTCTCCGGCCGTGACTCAGCCACGCTACGCAAGCGCGTTGCCGATTTGGGCTTGACTCTGTGCATGCTGGGCGTCAAGGACAAGGCCGCTGCTTGTCGTGAACTGATGTCCCAGGCTGGGGTACAGGCAGAACAAACAGTCTGCATTGGTGACGACAGCATTGATTTGCCGGCATTTGCGGCTTGCGGCCTGAGCTTCGCCGTCCCTGATGCCCCTGTTTACGTGCGCCAGGCAGCAAGCGGCGTGTTGCAGACCCCCGGCGGGCAGGGAGCCTTTCGTGAGTTGGCGGATGCCATTCTGGCCGCACAGGGCAAACAAGCTGTGATCGGCTCTGCCGAAGGCTATGCAGGCGTGATGTCTGCTATGTCCCAATGACGAATAGAGGAAGTAGACAAATGGACATGAAAGTGAAGAACGATACTGCTGGCGATGCTTTGGCCATTGCGCAGGAGACGCTGGACATAGAGATTGAAGCACTGCGCCGCATGCGCTCGCGTATGGATGACCGTTTCAACGATGCGGTGGAGATGGTGTTGGCCATGCAGGGGCGTGTAGTGGTGGTGGGCATGGGCAAGTCCGGCATCATTGGGCAGAAGATTGCCGCTACGCTCGCATCCACCGGAACGCCAGCCTTTTTTGTGCACCCGGGAGAAGCATTCCACGGAGATCTGGGCATGATCAAGCCCATCGACGTGGCACTGCTGATTTCCAATTCGGGCGAAACGGAAGAAGTGCTGCGCATTCTCCCGTTCCTGGAACATCAGGAGAACAGGATCATTGCACTGACTGGCAAGATGGAGTCCACACTGGCACGCCATTCGCATGTTGTGCTGGATGTTGGGGTTGAACGTGAAGCTTGCAAGAACAATCTGGCTCCAACCAGTTCCACCACCAATACGCTGGCGATGGGCGATGCCCTGGCGGTGGCTTTGACGGTAAAGCGCGACTTCCAGCCAGAAGATTTTGCGCGCTTCCATCCCGGGGGGAGCCTGGGGCGCCGCCTGCTGACGCGCGTATGCGACGCCATGCAAAAAGGTCCGTTGCCTGTATGTTCCCCCGATGCATCGTTCCGCGATGTGGTGACCTCTATCACCTATGGCCGCATGGGACTGACTTTGGTGATGGATGGCGAAGCGCTGCAAGGCATCATCACTGATGGCGACCTGCGCAGGGCGTTCGGTGTGCAGGATGATGTGAAGCTTCTGAGTGCTCAGCAGATGATGTCATCGAACCCCCTGACGATTGGTGAAGAGGTTCGATTTGCAGAAGCCGAAGCCTTCATGAGGGAAAAAGAGGTGGGAGCTCTGGTTGTGAAGAATGGCGGAGGTCAAGTGACGGGCGTCCTTCAGATCTATGGTCTGAAGGGCGAATCTTCTCCGGCAGTTTGATATGAGGTTCGGGATTCTCTCGAAGGGCATTGGCAGAATCCCTTTCCTTGATAGGTTGGCGGGAGCTGATGTCTCACGCCTTTCGTCCTGGCTTCGTTCTGATGTGGATGCTGTGGCCGGGTGGGGCCTGCGCCCAAGCACCCGCAAAGCCATAGCTTATGCAGGCAAGCATGGCCTGCCTTATGTGGCGCTGGAAGATGGCTTTCTGCGCTCCTTTGGCACTGGCGAGCATTTCCCGCCGCTGTCGCTGGTGGTCGATGACGCGGGCATCTACTACGACTGCACGCGGCCCAGTGCACTGGAGCGCCTGCTTTGCAGCGATGTCAATCTGCTGGCTGCGGATGCCGCGCTGGTGCAGCAGGCCAGAGAGAAGCTGCTCTCCGCCGCGCTTAGCAAATACAACCACGCTCCTGATCTGCCGGAGGGCGTGCTGCGCAGCGACGATGTTCAGCGGGTGCTGGTGGTGGACCAGACGGCGGGCGATATGAGCGTGGCCAAGGGCGGGGCGGATGCCGCTACCTTTGACGCCATGCTGGCCGCTGCGCTGGCCGAAAACCCGCGGGCCACGGTCTATGTCAAGACCCATCCCGAGGTGACTTCGGGCCGCAAGGGCGGCTATCTGACGGGCGTGCAGCCCGATGCCCGTACGATGGTGCTGCGCGACGCCGTCAATCCGATGAGTCTGATTGCACAGATGGACAAGGTCTATGTGGTCAGTTCGACCATGGGCTTCGAGGCCTTGCTGGCAAACAAGCCATTGGTTTGTTTTGGCGTTCCCTGGTATGCGGGCTGGGGCGAGACGGATGATCGCCAGCCCCAGCATGCCGCCATGCTGCGTCGCTCCGGTCGCCGACGCTCGGTGGACGAGTTGTTTGCAGCCGGCTATATGCACTACACCCGCTATTTGAATCCGGAGACCCGGCAACGTGGCGATGTACTGGATGTGATGGACTGGCTGCAGCGTCAGCGCCAGGTGGCCAGGCGCTTTGGCGGACGCATGATTGTGGTGGGCTTTCGACGCTGGAAGGCCGCGAACGTGAAGGCCATGCTGTCCCTGTATCCCGGCAAGGTGGTCTTTGTCAAGAATGCTGCTGCAGCCGGGGCTTTGCAGCCTGCTGATGATGATTGCCTGGTCTGCTGGGGCCGGGTGCCGCCGGCAGGTGTACAGGAGTTGGCGGATGCAGCGGGCGTGCGCCTGCTGCGCATGGAGGATGGCTTTGTCCGCTCCGTGGGCCTGGGCTCCGATCTGATCCCGCCGCAGTCCTTTGTGCTGGATGCCAAGGGCATTTATTTCGACCCTGGTCAGCCTTCGGAGCTCGAGGATTTGCTCAACACCCGGGCATTCACGGCGCAGGATCTGCAGCGTGCGCGCAATGTGCGTGCCTTTATCGTCGAGCATGGCATCACCAAGTACAACCTGGAGCCCAATCGCCCGGTGGGCTGGTTCCACAAGGACCGTCCGCAGGCCGGTCGGCAGGTGGTGCTGGTGCCAGGTCAGGTGGAAGATGATGCCTCCATTCGCTTTGGCTGCGATGCCGATGGCGTCTGCACGAATCTGGGTCTGATCCAGGCGGCGCGCGCAGCGTTTCCGGAAGCATTCATCGTCTTCAAGCCGCACCCTGATGTGAGCAGCGGCAATCGCAAAGGCCATGTCGAGCCGGCTTTGGCCTTGCAGCATGCCGACCACATTGAGCGGGGCGCTTCGGTGGTCAGCTGCATAGAGGCTTGCGATGTGGTGGTGACCATGACCTCGTTGACAGGCTTTGATGCCTTGCTGCGCAACAAGCAGGTGGTTGTGCACGGGCGCCCGTTCTATGCAGGCTGGGGCCTGACGCAGGATCACTTGCCCGTGCCGCGCCGAAGCCGCCCGCTGTCACTGGATGAGTTGGTTGCGGGGGCGCTGCTGCACTATCCCTTGTATTGGGATCCGGTGCTCAGGGGCTACACCAGCTGCGAGGCGGTGCTCAGGCGCTTGCTGGAGCAACGCACGGCGCTGGAGCAATCTGGCGGTTTGCAAGGCTTGAAGTCTGGCTGGCTGCGGCGGCAATGGCGCAAAAGCAGGGTGCTGCTGAAGTCGATTTTGTCGGACTGGTGACACTTACCTTTTTTTGCAATTATTTTTCATCGATTTGTTGTCAACGTGCAGTGATGTGCGCGGGCGTCTTCCGGTGAAACCCCTAAAATACAGGGGTCATGCTTCATGACGCCTCCATAGAAATACCAAGCGGCCTGACAGCCCGCAGTCCCGTACGCATGAAGAACAAGAGTGGATTTGCGTCTAAACGTGTTTTGTTGCTGCAAGGCCCGGTAGGGCCTTTTTTCTGGAACCTGGCCAAGGACTTGCGCTCGGTGGGGGCGACTGTCTTCAAATTCAACTTCAATGCCGGGGATTGGCTGTTCTACCCGCGCAAGGCGCATTCGTTTCGCGGAGAACTGACGCAGTGGCCTGAGGTGCTGGAGGCCTTCATCATCAGGCACCGGATAGATGCCGTGCTGCTGTTCGGCGATTGCAGGCCCGTCCATGCCTGCGTGCGCTCCATGACCGAGCGTCTGGGCTGCGCCTTCGGGGTGTTTGAAGAAGGTTATCTGCGGCCCGATCACATCACTTTTGAGCCCATGGGCGTGAATGGACATTCTCATTTCGAAAAGAGACTGGCCATATGGCTGAAACAAAGGACGCAGCAGGAAGACGTGCTGCCGCGTTCTCATTCAAACGGGCCGGCGACAGAGTCGTGGAAGAAAGTCGGAAACTCGTTCTGGCATTCGGCCATGTGGGGCATGCTGTATTTTTTTGCAGCCTGGCTGGGCCAGTGGTTCTGGAATAACGCCCTGCATCACCGAAGCATGACGGTGCGCGATGCTCCCTGGTGGTGGCTGAGCTATCTGCGTAAATTCTGGTATCGGCGCACGGAAAAGGAGACAGAGAATCTGCTGCTCGGTGATCTGCGCAAGAAATTCTTTCTGGCTCCCTTGCAGGTCTATAACGATGCCCAGATCGTGGTTCACTCGAACTATGATTTCGTGACGGATTTCATCAATCACGTGCTGCACTCGTTTTCCCGGGCTCAGGCGCTGGAGCGCACGAATGGCGTGCCTGAAGGTGGAAAGTCGATTGCGGACGACGTGGTGGTCTTCAAGCACCACCCCATGGACCGTGGACACCGGAACTACGCCAACATCATTCATCTGCTGGCGCGGCGGCATGGTCTGCAGGGCAAGGTGTTCTATATCCATGATCAACACTTGCCTTCCTTGCTCAAGAGCGCCAAGGGCGTGGTGCTGGTCAACAGCACGACCGGGCTTTCGGCCTTGGGTCATGGTGCTCCCGTCAAGGTCTGCGGCAATGCCTTGTATGACCTTGAAGGTTTGACCTATCAGGGCAAGATGAGGGACTTCTGGTTTCGGGCCCATCAGGCGGTGCCTGATCAGGAAATGCTCTCGCGCTTTCGCAAGGCATTGATAGAGTGCACGCAGATCAATGGCAGTTTCTATCGCCGGCTGTCGGCGGTTTCCTGGCGCTGCGGGGCTGCGCTGGATGGACAGATGGCCCAGCGCCTGTGGGGCGGCGGCCTGTCGGTGGATCCTGTACTCTGGCCCGAAGAGGCTGCGGAGCCAGTCTTTGTTTCCAGGCCGGCCAATCAGAAAGATGCCATGCCTTCCATGCTGCAGGGGGTCGCCTCTGTCGAATAAGCCTTGGTATGGAGGGGGCCAATGACTAGCAGCGAAAAGAACATCTCATTCGAGCCTTCCGAGAAGAGAGGGGATGGAGAACGCCTCGTGATCTTCATGGGCGGCTTTGATCCGCGCGGTGCAAGGCACTATCACCAGTTGATGCGCGCCGAGGCGCAAAAGCAGCCGGTGGCTTCTGCGGATCGAAAATACGCGATTGGCGGCAGAGAAAAATGGAGCGCCGGGGAGCATGGGCAGGAGAAATCGCTGCATTCACGCTGGAAAGTCTCTCAGACCGATTCCGGAAACTCGGCTAGCGCCGATTTTGTTTTTTTCGACTGGCATGATCAGGTCCGTCTGCACTGGCCTTCAAGTCGGGCAGAGGTTTTCCGCCAGGCCGTGGGCACCTATGTCTCTATCTGGAATCTGAGGCAGTGGCTAAAACCCGTGCGTGAGCAGGCGCGCTTTACCCTGTGGGCGCTGATGTATCCGCTGTGTTACATGCTGCTGGTGCTGTTGGCCGGACTGGGCATGGGCTCAATGCTTGTCAGTGCGTGGGACGGCTTGCCGCCAGTGGGCGCAGCCGCGCTGATGCTGGCGGCGGTCGCTGCCTTCGGCTGGGGCGGTCTGGTGCTGGATGGCTATCTGCATATCAGCTGGCTTCTGAGGATTCTGAACTTTGCCCATGTCAGTTCCCGGGAAACCTTTCCCGTGCTCGATGCGCGCATCGAGACCATGGCCGCCGAGGTAGCGCAGGCCCTGCAGCAGCAGCGCTGGCGCGAAGTGGTGGTGGTCGGTTTCAGCGTGGGCAGCGTGCAGGCTTTGAAGTTGACTCAGGCACTTAGCCGGAAACTGGCAGAAAGTCCCTTATCCTTGCAGCCTTCGCGCAGGCCGCTGGTGAATCTGGTCACCCTGGGCAATTGCATTCCGCTGTTCGGGCTGTTTCCCGGCGCCGGTGCCTTGCGGCAGACCTTGCGCGAGATTGCCGTGGACGAAGCGGTGTACTGGGCCGATATTTCTTCCCCCAGCGACAGCGTGTGCTTCGGCATGTGCGATGTGGTGGGGCTGTCATTGCGCGAGGATGGACGCAAGAATGAGACCCAGGCCGCCAGTCCCGTTATCGACTCCGGCAAGCGCCGGCCGCAGTGGGGATTCAACCCGCAGGCGATGTGCTCCCCGCGTTTTCACAAGCTGTTTTTGTCGACAACCTACCGTTGGTTGCGCAGGAACAAGATGCGCATGCATTTTCAGTATCTGATGGCCGGCGAAGTTGCCGGTGCCTATGACTATTTCGAGTTGCTCACCAGCGCCGGTCCGATGCGTGACTATATAGAGAGGAAATTGGTGCGATGAGTCGTTTCTGCCCCGCCTATCCCAAACCCCACCCTGAGCAGACATCGAAGCTGCGCATGTTCTGGCATGCGCGGCGCTCCTGGATGGACGCGCTGTTCGAGCGCAGCTACAGCATGCAGATGGGCGAGGTCCATCTGCCCGGCGTGGATCTCTACATGCTCAATGACATCCAGGAAGTCAAGCGAGTCATGCAGAGCGAGGCGCAGCAGTTTCCCAAGAGTCATCTGTTGCACGAGTCGCTGGAGCCCTTGCTGGGAGACAGCATCTTTACGACCAATGGCGAGCAGTGGCAGCGTCAGCGCACCATGATGAACCCGGCGTTTGCCCAGGCCCGCGTGAACGTCGCGTTCCCGCGCATGCTGGGTGCCGCGCAAGCCATGCTGGAGCGCCTGGATGCCGTGGACGAGGCCCAGCCCTACGACATCGAGATCGAGATGACTCATGTCACCGCCGACATTATTTTCCGCACGATTTTTTCCACGCCCTTGCAGGGGCCCGATGCGCACCGCATCTTCGAAGCCTTTGCGCGCTACCAGGCGCTGGCTCCCAAGCTCATGCTGCCGGCTTTGTTCGGCGTTCGCTGGCTGACCATGCCCTGGTATCGCTGGCAGAGCAACCAGGCCGCGACGGAGATCCGCGGCCTGCTGCACGCCATGATCAAGCCGCGCTATGAGGCGCATCTGAGGGGCGAGGCCGAGGAGCAGGAGGATATTCTTGCCGCCTTCATGCAGGCCAAGGATCCGAATACGGGCGAGCCTTTCAACGAGGAAGAGCTGGTCAATCAGGTTGCCATGCTGTTTCTGGCAGGGCATGAAACCTCTGCCAGCGCACTGACCTGGGCCAGCTATCTGCTGTCCCAGTCTCCCGACATACAGCAGCGTGCCTACGAGCAGGTGCTGGAGGTGGCCGGCGATCGTCTGCCGCAGCAGGGCGATATGAAGAGCTTCTCGCGGGTCTGGAATATTTTTCGCGAGACCTTGCGCCTGTTTCCGCCAGTGGGCTTTTTTGCGCGGGAGAACGTGCGATCCTGCCCCATCCGGGGCAAGCAACTGAAGGAGCGCAGCACGGTGGTGGTGGCGCCCTGGCTGCTGCAACGCCACCGCAAATGGTGGCAGAACCCCGATGCCTTCGATCCTGATCGCTTTGACCGCGAGGAAGACAAGGAGGCGATCAAACATGCCTATATGCCTTTCAGCATGGGCCCGCGTGTCTGCCTGGGCGCTGCATTTGCGCTGCAGGAAGCGGTCCTGATTCTGGCCTGCCTGCTGCAGCGCTATGAGATTCTGCCTGCACCAGGCCATGTGCCGCAGCCCGTGGGACGGCTGACGATTCGCTCCGAAAATGGGGTACGTATCAAGTTGCGCAAGAGAGAGGCTGCATGAAGGAGCGCCTGGCAGGTTTTGTGTTGATGTGCGCCGTTGTGCCGCTTGCGGTCGTGGGCTGGCTGATTCTTTGCTGGGTCGGCCTGTTCGGCAAGACGGAGCGGGGCAGGGCCGGAGTGCGCGCGCTGGACCATTTCGTCAATGCCGCCGTGCTCAACGGCTATGCCTGGGAAAGCGTCTCATCGCATGCCTGGCGCGAACGCGAGAACAAGCGCTGGGCGCGCTGGGTGATCAGGGTCACAGACCACTTCCAGAAGGATCACTGCATGCGTGCCAACAAGCGCGAGCAGCCCGTGGTGGACCTGATCCTGAAAAAAGGCCTGCAGGGTCAGACGATCAAATAGGCTGTCGTGCTGAGCCTGCCAGTTTTCATTGCGCACTGATCTCTTCGGCGCAACGGCTTATGAAGTGGGCGTGATCAAGAGGGCGCATTTCGGCTGCCAGTGCAGTCCTGCAAGTAGCTGGCAGAACCCTCCAACGGGTGGTTGGCTTTAAGCATGGTTGTTGTTGAGGGCATGGAGCTTTTGATCGCATCTAGAGCGCGGCTTGCGTACCTAATATGGCCGTGGATTGGCTGGCGAGAACTCCCCCGTTGCCGTGGCAAAGCACGGCATCGACTGCTTGAAGCCCGCGTGATTGACCGTTCGTACGAAGCAACTCAACGGCCTCGATGACGGTGAATATCCCGTACATGCCGGGATGCACGCAAGATAGGCCACCTCCGTTGGTATTCACGGGAAGCGCCCCGCCAGGGCCGATACCCGTTTCTGCAATGAATGCCCCTCCGTCGCCTTTTGCGCAAAAGCCCAGATCTTCCAGAAAGAGCAGAACATTGATCGTGAAGGCGTCGTAGAGTTGTGCGGCATGTATGTCTTTAGGGGACAGCCCGGCCATGGCAAACGCCTGAGCGCCTGACTCGCGGGCCGCGGTGGACGTGAGGTCCGGCATGCAGGAGATCTGCCTATGTGTCTGTGAGGCAGCCACGCCCAGGACATAGACGGGTGGTTCTGCGCCAGGGCCAACCCGGTCCGCGCGGGTCATGACGAAAGCGCCTGCGCCGTCAGTGATCAAGCAGCAATCGAGGGTGGTCAGCGGGTCACTGACCATGCGTGCCGAGAGCACGTCTTCGACCGCCAATGGCTCACGACGAAAGGCCAGCGGATTGGCTTGCGCCCATTGCCTTGCGGCGACTGCAACATTGGCCAGCTGCTCGCGGCTGGTTCCAAATTCATGCATATGCCTCGCTGCAGTTAACGCATAGGAGGTCGCGGGGTTGAACGGTGCGTAAGGTGCCTCAAAGACTTGCGGCTCAAGCTGAGCGCGCGCAGCAATCTGCTGGCGAAAGTCAGAAGCAGAAAAAGCGGTGCTTCCGTATGCAACCAGCACCGCATTGCATGCACCGCTGTTCAAAGCCATTGCTGCATTTTTTAGACAGCTGACGTAGGCGCTTCCACCAATATTCGTGCTGTCCATATAGGTAGGATTGATGCCAAGGTATTCGGCGACGGAGAGTGTTGGCAAAAAGCGATTGAAACTCGCCGTAAAAATTCCATCGATGTCGGACATCTTGAGGCCGGCATCGCGCACGGCAGTGTGCGCGGACTTTGCCAATATTTCCATCTCTGAAAAGCCGGTGGCATTTCCCATGCCCGCCAGGCCAATTCCGGTAATTGCCACCGTACCGCGCAGCTGATTGATATTTCTCATTTTAATTACCCGGGATCGGATCGAATAAAACCTGGGGCTGTGCAATAGCCTCGAAATGGGCCAGCAAGGACTTCACTCGCATCCCAATACGAACCTGATCAGGTGGATGGAGGCGCATGCGGCTCATCATTCGAAAACCCTCGTCCATATCGACAAGCACGATGCAGTATGCTCCGCCATTTTTCTCGGAGCGAGGAATTATGCTTTTGGAATAAATGGTGCCAGTGCCTTTGGGTTCTATCCAAAGAAAATGTCTTCCCGCACAATAAGGGCATATTTGTCTCGGGTAAAAAATGCTCTTGCCACAGTCGGTGCAAACAGGTATTCGCCATTGGCCAGAAGCCAAGTAGTCAAAATATCGAGCCTGTACACCATAATCTTCCGACGGCTGAATGGGTGTCATAAGCTATTTCTCCTGTCCTCGCAGGAAACAAGCTTCATATCCGGCGCTGCGCGCAACGGAGCCTGCGTGATTTCCTGAAGCATCGTGAAATCCAGAGAATCGGCCATTTCCTGCACGACCATGCCCTGTAGGGTGATATCGATGACCGCTAGGTCGGTGTAGACACGGTCGACGACGGAGGCCCCCGTGAGTGGATAGCTGCATTGCGATACCAGCTTGGGACTGCCGTCGCGCGTCAAATGATCCATGATCACGAAAACCTTGCGCGCTCCCGCCACCAGATCCATGGCTCCTCCCACGGCAGGAAGCTCGTCAGGGTCGCCAGTCCACCAATTGGCGAGGTCTCCTTGCTCCGAGACTTGAAAAGCACCCAGAATGCACAGGTCGAGATGGCCTCCGCGCATCATGGTGAACGAGCTGACGTGGTCGAAATAGCAGCCTCCCCGCAATAGGGTTACCGGCTTCTTGCCTGCATTGATCAAGTCCCAGTCGACCGCTTCAGGGGCCGCAGGGCCGCCCATGCCCAGCAGGCCGTTTTCGCTGTGTAGTATCACGCTTTTGTCGGCTCTGATATGGCTGGCAACCAGTTCAGGCAAGCCAATTCCTAGATTGACATACCAGCCATTCTCAATGTCATCGGCGACGCGCCGTGCAAGACATTGGCGACTACGCCCCTTGATGGTATAGGTGCTCATGTATTTGCTCCCGGAATACTCACCACGCGTTGAACAAAAATCCCCGGGGTGACGACATGCTCCGGATCAAGTTGGCCTAGCTCCAGCGTTTGCTGAACCTGAGCGATCGTGGCTTTTGCAGCCATGGCCATGACCGGATTGAAATTGCGCGCGGCTTTGCGGTAGCTGAGATTGCCCCAGCGGTCGCCTTGATGGGCCTTGATGAGCGCGAAGTCCCCGTGCAAGGGCAACTCCAGCAAATATTGCTTGTCGCCGATCATGCGCACCTCCTTGCCTTCGGCCAGCAGTGTGCCTGCTCCGGTCGGGCAGTAGACACCGCCCAGACCGGCTGCAGCTGCTCGCAAACGCTCCACGATGGTGCCTTGCGGCACGAGCTCCAGCTCGATGCGCCCTTGCTTGTACCAGCGGAGAAAAATATTGGGATCGGACTTGGGGTCTGCCGCTTTGGGAAAGGAGCAGATCATTTTTCTGACTCGTCCGGCATCCACAAGGGCCGCCAGACCGTCACGGCCGGTTCCCGAGTTGTTGTTCACGATGGTCAGGTCGCGGGCGCCTTGGTCTATCAGTCCGTGCACCAGTTCATAGGGCAGGCCGGCTCCCCCGAAGCCCCCGACCAAAACAGTGGCCCCATCGAAGATGTCGGCCAATGCCGAAGGAATATTCGCATGGATTTTGTTGAGCATGGCGGGCTTTACTGCTGAGCCTGAATGCCGATCTTGGTCATGAAAGCCGGCCAGCGTTTGGCTTCTTCGCGCATGAAATTTCCGAATTGCTCGGGAGAGCTGGACTCGATCGTCAAGCCAAGGCCCACAAACGGCTGGGCGAACTCGGGGTTGGCAAGAGTCGCTTTGACGGCTTTGTTGAGCGTATCCACGATGGGCTTTGGCGTTCCGCTGCGCACCACCAGCCCCCACCACACGCTGATATCCACCGAAGGGTAGCCAGCCTGCTTCATCGTCGGAATACCGGCAAGAGCCGGGATGGGCTTGTCCCCGGTCACGGCAAGTGCGCGCAGCCGTTTGCCCTCGACCTGTGGAATCACCGTGGATCCTGCGTCGAAGATCATGGTGATGTTGCCACCCATCACATCAGTGAGGGCCTGAACGCTGCCTTTGTAGGGCACACGCAATAGTTTGATATCGGCCGCCTGCGAAAAGAGCTCGCTTGCGAGATGAAGACTGCCGCCGTCTCCCAGCGATGCATAGCTGGTCTTGCCGGGATTCTTTCTTGCCAGCGCCACCAGGTCTTCAACGTTATGAGCAGGAAGATCGGCTCGGACGGTGAGGATGAGTGGCGATGAAAACAGACTTGAGACTGGAGAAAAGTCCTTTGCTGGGTCGTAAGTTAATTGCCGATAGATCCCGATATTCGTGGCCAGACTGGTCATGGAGCCGAGAAACATCGTATATCCATCTGCCGGTGCCCGTAAAACGGATTCCACGCCGATCACCTGATTGGCTCCTGGTTTGTTTTCTACAATCACCGGCTGTTTTAGTTTGTCGCTGATACTTTTTGCGAGTGAGCGCGAAAATGTGTCAGCGAGCCCGCCAGGAGGGTAAGGGACGATTAGTCGGATCGGTCTGTTTGGATATGCGTCACTGGCGTGAGCACCCGTCATCGCAATTGTGCAGGTGAAAAGGGTGATGAGCCAGAGTTTGAAGTTGAATCTCATGGGGTGTCTCCGATATAGATTTTTTAATGGCTGTCAAAAATATGGAGATTGGATTTAATTTATTGCTGACTCCTGATATGAGGTATTGCTTTGTGGCGATGCTGCGTGCAATTGAAGAAATGATCTTTGTGTAATCTCAGATTTTGAGAGATACGTAGAACAGTGAATAGCTCTTGAGCTTCATTGCTTATCGAGTATTGGAAATCAACTGACCAGTTCTCGCGCTTTCTGAATGATATTCTTTGCACAGGGAATGACAGCCGCTTGCAGATGCGGAGCTGCGGGGATGCGAATATCCGGTGTTGCCAGCCGACCCACCGGTTTTTTGAGAGCGGTAAAGCACTCGGCATGGACGCGGGCCGCAATCTCGGCGCCGAACCCGCCGGTCAGATTGGCTTCATGGACGATCAGCAATCGACCGGTTTTCTGCACGCTTTGCTGCAGTGTTGGCCAATCGAAAGGCGCCAACCAGCGTGCATTGATGACCTCGGCATTGACGCCATGCTCGGCTTGCAAGGCGTGCGCTGCCTCATGAGCGCGGTGCAGCATGCTGCCCCAGGTCACGATGGTCAGGTCACAGCCGCTGCGTGTGATGTGAGCGTCAAAGCTGCTTTGCACCGGGCCGTTCAGGGTGACCGGCTCCGTCAGAGTGTGATAAAGCCCCCGGTTCTCGATGATCAGACTCGGGTCATTGCAGGCGATGCCAGTCAGCAGCATGTCGTAGGCATCCTGCACGGTCGCCGGCAGCCCGACCCGTAGACCGGGCACATGGGCAAACATGGCCTCGAGGTTCTGTGAGTGCTGGGCGCAGGAGCCGGGCAGGGCGCCTTGCTGCGTGCGGATGGTCATTGGGGCCTGCAGCTTGCCGGCCGAGACATAGCGCACATTGGCAGCCTGATTCACGATCTGGTCCATGGCGACCAGGCTGAAGTCGATCCACATGATCTCGACAATAGGTCTGAGGCCACACATGGCAGCGCCGACAGCGGTGCCCAGCATCGCGGTTTCACTAATCGGCGTGTCAAAAACCCGTGCACTGCCGAACTCCTTTTGCAGATCCTTGGTGACCCCGAAAACGCCACCGGGTTTGGCCACATCCTCGCCGAAGAGCAAGGTTTCAGGCATTTCCTTCAAGGCTCTGTTCAAGGCAGCGTTGATGGCCTTGGCGTAGCTCAGTTGTAGGGTCGATGTGGTTTGTTCATGCTGCATAGAGGTGTTCCATCACGGTGTCGGTAGAGGCCAGGGGGGCTCTCAGTGCCCTGGCAGTGGCCGCGTCGATATGGGTGGCGGCATTGAGGTGGATGTTCTGCACCTCGGCATCGGACACACCGCTGAGTTGCAGGCGCTGACCCAGGCGCAAGATGGGCTCATGTAGCTTGGCATCGGCAATTTCACGGACCGTGCGGTAGCTCTGCATGTCGCCGATGTAGTGGCCCACCAGGCGCTGCGTCATCATTTCGATGAGCACAGGCCCATGGCCATTGCGCACCTTCTGAGCGAAATGCTCCATGCATTGCTTGACGCCCAGGATGTCGTTGCCATCGATGCGTACACCGTCCATGCCGAAGGCGCGGGCACGCTTGAAAAGCGCGGCATCGCGCACGGTGTCGGCAATCGGTGTCAGCTCGGCATAGGTGTTGTTCTCGCACAGAAAAATCACTGGCAATTTCAGGTATGAGGCAAAGTTCATCGCCTCGAAAACGCCTCCTTGATTCATTGCCCCATCACCGAAGGCGGTGATGGTGAGGCTTCCGTCCCTGGCCATCGTGCTGGCCAAGGCGGCGCCGCAAGCTATGGGGGCACCGGCGCCGACGATGGAGTTTTCGCCAAAAAAGCCCCATTCAGGCGCACTGAAGTAGGCAGAGCCGCCACGGCCCGCGCATACCCCGGTCTCACGGGCCAGCAATTCCGCCAGGATGGCTTCGGCTGGAACGCCGCAGGCATGGGCCCAGCCATGGCCGCGATAGGTGGAAAACACACGATCGCCGGGTTGGCGGGCAGCGCAGGAGCCGCTATAGATCGCCTCCTGGCCTATGCACAGGTGAACGGAGCCCTGAATTTCGCCGCTTTTGCGCAGGTCCGCGATTCTCTCTTCCAGCAGACGTATGCGGATCATTTGCTCCAGCAACTCCTTTGCCAGAAAGACCTCGCTGTCGTTGATCGGCTCTATGGAATATTGCATCGTCATCTCCTTTTATTTGCGAGCTCTTCGAATCGTTGAAGCAGTTGGACTGCGGAGTTCAGCAGCACGCCCATATCGGAGCCCGGCACAAACATGCGGGCTCCAGCCTCCTGGAAAACGGCCATGTCTGGTGGCCCGCACAAAATGCCCGAGGCCTTGCCCAGGCGAGTCGCGGTCTGTATGGCCTGGACGCAAAGCGCCACCACGCGCTCATGCCGGGGCTGGCCCAGCAGGCCGATGTCTGCGGCGAGATCATGCGGGCCGAGAAAAACGGCATCGACATGGCTGCTGCTTTGCAGAATTGCTTCGAGGTTTTCCACGCCCTGCAGCGATTCGATCTGAATGATCAGTGAGGTCTGTTGGTTGGCCTCTTGCAGGTACTGCTGGTTTCTGCCGTATCGGGCAGCTCGCACCGAGCCGGCGATCCCGCGCTGTCCCAGGGGCGGGTAGTAGGCGTAGCGCACCAGGCGCTGCACTTCTTCCGGGGTTTTGACGTTGGGGAGCATCAGCGAACGCACGCCCAGGTCCAGCGCGAGCTTGATCGTGAACTCGTCGATCATGGGCAGGCGCAGCACGGCTTCGGTGCCGCAACCCTTGAGGGCGCACAGCTGTGCATGAAGGTTGACGGCATTGTTAGGCGTGTGCTCGTTGTCGAACAGCAGAAAGTCGAGACCTATTTCGCCAAGGGCTTCGGAGATCTGTGGGCTGTAGGTGCAGCAAAACAGGCCGACGACCTGTCGGCCGGATTGCAGCTTTTGCTTGAGGCTGCTGGCGATCGTGTTCACGCCACGATGCCCTGCTGATGGCCGAAGCGCTCGACCATCACTTCGTGCAGCCTCTTGTCCCTGTGCGCCACCCAGCCGCCGGAACGCATCTTGTATGACGCGGCATGGGCTGTCGCCCTGGGGGCTTGCTGTGTTTCCTTCAGCGCACGCACCGCTTGCAGCATGTGGCGACGAAAGCGCGCAACGCCCACATCGGTCGGAAAGAGGTGCTCACGGGTGCGGTCGGCAATCGAGCCTTGGCTGTCCTGAATGGCAGCATCTTGCTCGGAGACGCCCTCGATGCCCGTGAAGCTATGGCTTTTTTGGGCGGCACGGTCAATCAGGTAGTCATTGCCCTTGGTGCGCAGAGGAACGTAGTTCTCGTCGACTTGCGCGTGCACGGTATGGCCCATCTTGCAGCGGGCGATTTCCTCATCGCTCAGCGCGCGATCGGGGTTCCAGGTGTAGGTGTAGATCCAGCAGGAGTGGTCATCGACGGGCACAAAGGTCTGGCCGTGGTAGTTCTCTCCAGGAAAGGCACTCGGCACCAGAGCATGGTTGGGATGCATGAACTGGGCAATACGCCAGTACAGATCGTCGTCGTCGGCCTTGCGCGCGCCACCAATCGTCAGGCCTACATCGGTTTCCAGTACCTCAAATTTGGGCATCGGGTCGTCCTTGACCCAGCGGATGCGTGCGTTCTGGGCGGATTGCGCGCCGATGGCTGCGTGCTGCAGCTTGCTCAGTGCTTCTTCTTCGTCCTTGGCAATGACCATGTGAAGAAAGGAAAAATGGGCGGTGTCGATGGCGCCTTCCAGGCATTGGGCCCAGTTGCAGTCCTGCCATTTCTTCGAAACGTAGATATGCGTTGCCGGCAGGGTGGTGAATTCCATGGCTGGAAAATTGGGCGTTTCTTCCTTGGGGCCCATATAGGCCCAGATATAGCCTCCCGCTTCGTGGGTTGGGTAGGACTTGATATCGAGCTTGTCACGGCAGGTACCTGGCGCTGCAATCGGAATATCGATGCATTTACCATGGCGATCGAACTTGAGGCCATGAAATACACAGCGAATGCCGCCTTCTTCATTTCTGCCGTAATAGAGGCTGGCACCTCGGTGGGGGCAAAAATGGTCCACCAGACCCACCAAGCCCTCGGTATCTCTAAAGGCCAAAAGGTTTTCGCCGAGGACTTTTACTTTCCTGGGAGATCCATCGGCCTCGGGAAGTTCGCAGGAAAGCAAAACGGGTTGCCAGAATCTCCGGAAATACTCACCCATCCCGGTTTCAGGCTGAGTGGATGTCAATAGCTGATTTTCTTCGTGGTTCAAGATGAAAGCTCCGCGTTATTGATAGGCTTGATTCCGTGGGTCGGAGTCGGATTGGTGTGTTCTCTGTTTGACCTAACTGGGTGGTGGCAAAGCCGGAATACGTATATATTGTTTTTGAAATCGGAACAAAAAATATATTTTGTTTCGCATGTCGAAACATCGTTCTACACAGCGAGTCAATCTATGACCGATCTTCTTAAAGACGACAAAAATTCCTCAGATCGACAGTTCGCCTACACGCTTGCCAGAGGCATGGATGTGCTGCGTTGCTTCTCGCCGGAGCGCGGAAGTCTGAGCAACAAGGAGCTTTCGGAGTTGACGGGTATGCCGAAAGCGACGGTTTCCCGCTTCACCTATACCTTGATGCAATTGGGCTATTTGCGCTCTGACAAGGATACGGGCCGCTATCTGCTGGCTCCGGCGATCCTGACCCTGGCCTACCCTTTGCTTGCGAATCTCGGGGTACGCCAAATGGCCAGGCCCGCCATGCATGATTTTGCAAATGCGGTTCAAGGTTCGGTGTCTCTCGGTTTTCGGGAGCGCATGCAAATGGTTTATGTGGAGACGGCAAGGGCTCGCTCTGTGTACTCAGCCAATATGGCTGAAGTAGGGATGGCACATTCGATGATTTCGAGTGCAATTGGTCGTGCCTATTTATGTGCCTGCACTCCCGTGGAGCGGGATGCCTTGCTCAATGAGGCCAAGGTGAAAACCCCCGAGCTATGGGAAAAATTTGGCGAGGCGGTGGAGCGTAGCTTGGCGGAATATCGAGTAAAGCGCTTTTGTTATTCGTATGGTGATTTGAGGCCTGATATTTATGCGGTGGCGGTTCCCTTGATTCGGGAGCCGAATACGGAAATTGCCGTCATGAATTGCGTGCTGCAGTCATATCAGGTGGCAAAAGGCGAGCTTGAGTCCAATTACGGCCCTCGATTGCTGTCGCTGGTTGGCAGTTTGACGGGGGGTGTTGCAATGAGGTAGGGGAGTCCACAGTGGGAAAAATCAAGGTCAAGGTGACGAGGAAAACGGCGGAAACCGATGAAATATCCAGCTACCGGCTGGAAGCTGCTGGGCCACAGCCGTTGCCGCATTTTTCACCGGGATCGCATATCGATGTGCATTTGCCCAATGGCCTTATCCGTCAGTACTCATTGATGAATACGCAGGGTGCGTATTACGAGATCGCCGTCCTCAGAAGTCCGCAGGGTCGTGGCGGGTCGATCACCATGCACGCAGCGGTGCAGCAGGGCGACGAGCTCTGGATCAGCGCACCGCGCAACCACTTTGCGCTGCGGGAGGATGCCGCACATTCGTTGCTGATAGCTGGCGGCATCGGCATCACCCCCATGGTGGGTATGGCGCGTCGCCTGCAGGCACTGGGACGCGGCTTTCGTCTGCACTACGCAGCACGTAGCCGCGACAGGATGGCGTTCCATGGCCTATTGGCTGCAGAGCTGGGCGAACACGCGCAGTTTCACTTTGATGATCAAGGCGGGTTGGAGCTGGCAGCCTTGCTGGAGAGTCCCGGTGCCGATAACCATCTTTATGTGTGCGGCCCCAAAGGTCTCATCGATGCGGTTCTGGGCTGTGCTCAAAGCCTGGGCTGGGCTTCGGATCGCGTGCACTACGAATTGTTTGCTGCGGAGGTCTCACAGGCCGACTCCAGCGGATTCGACATAGAAATTCAAGGTCTGGGCCGGATCGTGCGGGTGCCAGAGGGCGTCTCGGCGGTCAATGCGCTGGCCGCTGCAGGTATACAGATTCCGGTCTCGTGCGAGCAAGGCGTGTGCGGTACCTGTCTGACCAGGGTGGTCGAAGGTGAGCCCGAGCATCGAGACATGTACCTCACGGACGATGAAAAACGGTCTTGCACCGTCTTCCTGCCTTGTTGCTCACGGGCCAAGTCCAGCATGCTCGTGATTGCGCTCTGAGCGCATGGCGCAATCGCGTTTGCGCTGCATCTGTGGGCGGTGAGATATGGGGCGGGGCGATCAGGTGAGAGGTTGGCCGGCCCGTTCAGCCGATTGAGCCGAATCGGCGCATTACGCCTCTTTACGCTTCGATATTGATACCGGTCAGCGGGAACCGGCCCTGGCGCGTTAAGGACTGAAGCGTTTCCGGGTTGAAGCGCGATCTCGCCGGCCCCACGGTGATCTATATCGAGCATGGAGAGGTATGTCCAATCGCACTTCAATCATCCGCAGTCTGGCGGCCTTGGCGCTGGTTTGCGCAGCGGGTGCCGCCCAGGCACAGGCCTATATCAGCGGCTCCATCTCGGGGCAGCTGGCGCCCGGGGTCTACGGTCAGGTCAATATCGGCAATGCGCCGCCGCAGCTGCTGTATGCCCAGCCGATGTGGGGCGGCCCGGTAGTGCCGCAGGTGCAGCCTATCTACATGTGGGTACCGCCCGGCCATTCGCGTAACTGGCGCCGTTACTGCGGTCGCTACCATGCCTGCGGCCAGCCGGTCTATTTCCTGCGCAATCCGCCACCCCATTGGCGTGCAGGACCTCCGCCGCATCACCATCACGACAGGCGCGACTGGCGTGATGATCGCCGTGATCATCGTCACTGGGACAGAGGCGATCGCCACGACCGACGTGACTGGGACAGGCATGACCGTGACGACCGGGGGCGCGGCCATGGTCACGGCCGTGGACATGGACGCCATGGCGACTAAATTAAGGGTTAACCACTAAATTCACTGTTGCTTATGCACAGCAATGATGGCCGAATGCTATTGAAAAAATAGCATTCGGCCTTTTCTCTTTATTGGCTTCACACTCTGTTTGTAGGTATTTATACGTGATATGAGCAAGCACTTTGCTATGCCTTTATGGCATAGCTGCTAGCGGAGGGCTTGCCTAGTAGGGGCGCTCGGGGCTGCCGACAATAGTCTCATTCGTTTTGACTAGACGGTTGCCCTTGCGCAAACCCTGTCGAGCGTCCCAGTCCTGCCGGTGCAGTGTGCCCGCAGCATGAGGGAGTAGCTCGCAAAGCCTTGAAGGCTGGGTTGCGG
Source organism: Comamonas brasiliensis (assembly GCF_018292285.1). Lineage (NCBI taxonomy): Bacteria > Pseudomonadati > Pseudomonadota > Betaproteobacteria > Burkholderiales > Comamonadaceae > Comamonas > Comamonas brasiliensis. The sequence continues at coordinate 1,741,966 of NZ_JAANES010000001.1, read as the reverse complement.
AATCTGGCAGGGCAGCCACCGCATCCACTTCAGGAGTCTTTCGGCATGAGCGCAGCACTCAAAGGCATTTCTTCCATGGCAACCCGGCAGGTCCTCGCCGATCTGGCAGCAGCATGGCAGGAGCAGGGCGGCGAGCCGGTGCAGATCGAATCCGTGGGCGGTGTGGATGCCGCGCAGCGCGTGCAGTCCGGTGCAGAGGCCTTTGATGTGGTCTTCTTGGCCTCCAACGCCATCGACAAGCTGCAGGCCGCCGGACGTTTGGTTGCAGGCAGCAAGGTGGATCTGGTGCTCTCCAGCACCGCTGTCGCCGTGCCTGCCGATGCGGCCCAGCCCGATATCGGCTCTGAGGAGGCCGTGCGCGCTGCCGTGCTGGCCGCGCCCAGCATCGGTTACTCCACCGGTCCCAGCGGCGTGGCGCTGCAAAAGCTGTTCGAGCGCTGGGGCATTGCCGACGAGATCCAGTCCCGCATCGTGCAGGCCAGGCCCGGCGTTCCCGTGGGCTCCATGATTGCTTCGGGAGAAGTGGCGCTGGGCTTTCAGCAGCTGAGCGAGCTGATCCATGTCGAAGGCATCCGCATCGTGGGCAGCCTGCCTGCCGCGATTGCCATCGACACCGTGTTCTCGGCCGGCCTGGTGGCGGGCTCGGCCCATGCCGATGCTGTGCAGCGTCTGCTGGCCTTCATGGCTTCGCCTGAGGCCGCAGCGGCCAAGCGCCGCCAGGGCATGGAACCCGCTTGAATTGATTCGTGTCCAGGCGGGGGCCTGGGCACTGCACCCCATCCAGCAAAAGGGCAGTCATAGCCCTTTCGTGACGGACGTACCAGATGCCTTCGAGGCTTTGGCGCCAGCCGCGAGACAGGAGATAGAGGCGACAAAGAGAGGCAACTGAGATTCCAACTATGACTTCGCAAACTAGCAAACAGAACACCGACTCGACGGTCGTCAACGTGCAGACCGTGCTCAACGAGAGCCCGTTCTCGGGCTTTCAGTGGGGGATTTTCTTCCTCTGCTTTTTGATTGTTCTGCTCGACGGTTTTGATACCGCCGCCATCGGCTTCATCGCGCCTTCGCTGCTTGGCGAATGGGGCATCGACAAATCCCATCTGGGTCCGGTGCTGAGCGCGGCCCTGTTCGGCCTGGCGTTCGGCGCGCTGGGCGCGGGTCCGCTGGCGGACCGCGTGGGCCGCAAGACCGTGCTGATCATCGCTGCGGTGGTGATGGGCGGCGCATCGATTGCTTCCGGCCTGGTGCATGACCTGCAAGGCCTGACCATCTGGCGCTTCATCACCGGCCTGGGTCTTGGCGCCGCCATGCCCAACGCCATCACGCTGATGAACGAATACTGCCCCGACAGCAAGCGTTCCTTCATCACCAACTGCATGTTCTGCGGCTTCCCCATCGGCTCGGCCTTCGGTGGCTTTATCGCAGCCTGGATGATTCCGCATTTCGGCTGGCGCAGCCTGCTGATCGTGGGCGGCGTGGTGCCCCTGATCCTGGCCGTGCTGATGATCGTGATGCTGCCCGAGTCGGTGCGTTTCATGGTGCTCAAGAACTACTCGGCCGACCGTGTACGCAAGGTGATGGTGCGTATCGCCGCAGGCACGCGCAATGCCGCGCGCTTCGTTCTGAACGACGGCGGCGAGGCTGCCGCCCAGGCACAGCAAGGCCCCCAGGGCCTGCGTCTGGTGTTCTCGCAGAAATATCTGGTCGGCACGCTGGCCCTGTGGGTGACATATTTCATGGGCCTGGTGATCGTCTACGGCCTGGTCAACTGGATGCCTGTGCTGTTCAAGGAAGCGGGCGTGCCCGCCAGCCAGGCTGCCGTGATTGCCGCGCTGTTCCAGCTTGGCGGCGTGGGCGCGATCTTTGTCGGCCTGCTGATGGACCGCTGGAATGCCAATCTGATCATTGCGGCCGGCTACTTCCTGACCAGCCTGGGCGTGGCCTTCATCGGCCAGGTGCTCGGCGGCGGCGTGGGCATGCTGGTGGCTTCGGTCTTCATTGCCGGTTTGCTGATGAATGCGGCACAGTCGTCCATGCAGGCGCTGGCTGCCGAGTACTACCCCACGGAATGCCGCGCCAGCGGTGTGTCCTGGATGTTGGGCATTGGCCGCTTTGGTGGCATTGCAGGCTCTTTCCTGGTGGCCGAGCTGTCGCGCCGTCACCTGGAGCTGCCGCAGGTCTTCATGGTGGTTGCCATTCCCGGCGTCATTGCTGCGCTGGCGCTGCTGGTCAAGAACCGCTATGCCGGCGGCGCACCGCGCACCTCCATGCTGGGCCTGGGCGGCGCGCACTGAACTTTTTGATAGACGAATTATTTTTTAACGGAGCTTGAAGATGATCATTGACGTACACGGTCACTACACCACGGCGCCTGCGGCTCTGGGCGCATGGCGCGATCTGCAGATCGCCGGCCTCAAGGACCCGAGCAAGACCCCGTCGGTGGCCGATCTGAAGATCAGCGACGATGAAATCCGCGAGACCATCGAAACCAACCAGCTGCGCCTGATGAAGGAGCGTGGTTCCGATCTGACCATCTTCAGCCCCCGTGCCTCGTTCATGGCGCACCACATCGGTGACTTCCAGACCTCCAGCACCTGGGCCGCCATCTGCAACGAGCTGTGCTTCCGCGTCAGCGAGCTGTTCCCCGACCACTTCATTCCCGCCGCCATGCTGCCCCAGTCGCCCGGCGTGGACCCTGCAACCTGCATTCCCGAGCTGGTCAAGTGCGTTGAGCAATACGGCAACGTGGGCCTGAACCTGAACCCCGATCCCTCGGGCGGCCACTGGACTTCGCCTCCGCTGTCCGACAAGAGCTGGTACCCCATCTACGAAAAGATGGTGGAGTACGACATCCCCGCGATGATCCACGTCTCCACCAGCTGCAATTCATGCTTTCACACCACGGGTAGCCACTATCTGAATGCCGACACCACGGCCTTCATGCAGTGCCTGACTTCGGATCTGTTCAAGGACTTCCCGACCCTGAAGTTCCTGATCCCCCATGGCGGCGGCGCCGTGCCTTACCACTGGGGCCGCTTCCGCGGTCTGGCGCAGGAGATGAAGAAGCCGCTGCTGGAAGAGCATCTGCTCAACAACATCTACTTCGACACCTGCGTCTATCACCAGCCCGGCATCAACTTGCTGACGGAAGTGATTCCGACCAAGAACATTCTGTTCGCCAGCGAAATGATCGGCGCCGTGCGCGGCATCGATCCGCAGACCGGTCACTACTACGACGACACCAAGCGCTACATCGAAGCCACGCAGAACCTGACGGCTGATGAAAAGCACGCCGTCTACGAAGGCAATGCCCGCCGCGTGTTCACGCGCCTGGACAAGGCGCTGAAGGCCAAGGGTCTGTAACTTCTCAAAAAGAGAGCTGCTATCGCAAGGGATGAAACGTTTTCAATACGAAAACTATTCAAATCTGATGCTTTACAAGCGATAGAAGCTCACTTTTTTGATTCAATAACGTCAAAGCAAAGAGGTATTTCCATGTACGAACTGGGAGTTGTCTACCGCAATATCCAGCGCGCCGACCGCGCTGCTGCTGACGGCCTGGCCGCCCTGGGCTCCGCTACCGTGCACGAGGCCATGGGCCGCGTCGGTCTGCTCAAGCCCTATATGCGCCCCATCTATGCCGGCAAGCAGGTCTCCGGCACCGCCGTCACCGTGCTGCTGCAGCCCGGCGACAACTGGATGATGCATGTGGCGGCCGAGCAGATTCAGCCCGGCGACATTGTGGTCGCTGCCGTCACCGCCGAGTGCACCGACGGCTACTTCGGCGACCTGCTGGCCACCAGCTTCCAGGCGCGCGGCGCACGCGCGCTGATCATCGATGCCGGCGTGCGTGACGTGAAGACGCTGCAGGAGATGGACTTCCCGGTCTGGAGCAAGGCTATCTCTTCCAAGGGCACGATCAAGGCCACCCTGGGCTCGGTCAACATCCCCATCGTCTGCGCCGGCATGCTGGTCACGCCCGGTGACGTGATCGTCGCCGACGACGACGGCGTGGTCTGCGTGCCCGCCGCGCGTGCCGTGGAAGTGCTGGCTGCTGCCCAGAAGCGCGAAAGCTTCGAAGGCGAAAAGCGCGCCAAGCTGGCCTCGGGCGTCCTGGGCCTGGATATGTACAAGATGCGCGAGCCCCTGGAAAAGGCTGGCCTGAAATATATTGACTAACACCCCCTGAGTCGCTTCGCCTAGGCGGCCCCGCGCCTTCTCCCTCTCTCGCTTTGCGGAGGGGGACGATGCCCTCGCTGCGAGGCGGCTCTTGCTTGGCATCTCTGAGTTGTGCGGCGCCAGTATTGGCGGCTATGGCCCACTCACAGACTATCGAGGAAAAGACAAATGAGCCAATTTGAAAAGACCCCCGGCTGGCTGGACTGGTACGCCAACCCCAGCAAGCCCCAGTTCAAGCTGCCTGCCGGCGCTGTGGATGCGCACTGCCACGTGTTCGGCCCCGGCAACGAGTTCCCCTTTGCCCCCGAGCGCAAGTACACCCCCTGCGATGCGAGCAAGGCCCAGCTGTATGCGCTGCGCGACCATCTGGGTTTTGCGCGCAATGTGGTGGTGCAGGCCACCTGCCACGGTGCGGACAACCGCGCCATGGTCGATGCCTGCAAGTCCTCGGGCGGCAAGGCCCGCGGCGTGGCCACGGTCAAGCGCTCCATCAGCGATGCCGAGCTGCAGGAGCTGCACGACGCCGGCGTGCGCGGCGTGCGCTTCAACTTCGTCAAGCGTCTGGTGGACTTCACGCCCAAGGACGAGCTGATGGAGATCGCGGGCCGCATCGCCAAGCTGGGCTGGCATGTGGTGATCTATTTCGAAGCCGTGGATCTGCCCGAGCTGTGGGACTTCTTCACCGCGCTGCCCACCACCGTGGTGGTCGACCACATGGGCCGCCCCGACGTCACCAAGGGCGTGGACAGCGACGAGTTCGCCCTGTTCCTGAAGTTTATGCGCGAGCACCAGAACGTGTGGAGCAAGGTGTCCTGCCCCGAGCGTCTGTCCCTCACCGGCCCCAAGGCCCTTCATGGTGAGCAGAACGCCTACCAGGACGTGGTGCCTTTCGCGCGCCGCGTGGTCGAGGAATTCCCCGATCGCGTGCTCTGGGGCACGGACTGGCCGCACCCCAACCTGAAGGACCACATGCCCGACGACGGCCTGCTGGTGGACTTCATTCCCCATATCGCTCCTACCGCGCAGCTGCAGCAAAAGCTGCTGGTGGACAACCCCATGCGTCTGTACTGGCCCGAAGAGGTCTGACGGAGTTCCGGCGACACATACACCCGGAAACAGGCCGCAGCCTTGTCGCATGGGCTGCGCCATCCGTAAACGAGGAGAATTTATGGCTTTGGAAAAACCGTATCTGGACGTGCCCGGCACCATCATTTTCGATGCCGAGCAGTCCCGCAGGGGCTACTGGCTCAACCAGTTCTGCATGAGCCTGATGAAGGCCGAGAACCGCGATCGCTTCCGTGCCAACGAGCGTGCCTATCTCGACGAGTGGGCGATGACCGAGGAGCAGAAGCAGGCCGTGCTGGCGCGCGATCTGAACTGGTGCATGCGCACCGGCGGCAATATCTACTTCCTGGCCAAGATCGGCGCCACCGACGGCAAGAGCTTCCAGCAGATGGCCGGCTCCATGACCGGCATGACCGAAGAGGAATACCGCGCCATGATGATGGGCGGCGGCCGCTCTGCCGAAGGCAATCGCTATGTGGGCGAAGACGGCGATGCGCAGGCACACCATCAGCCCCAGGGCAGCGCAGGCAACCAGAACAAGGAAGGCAACTAAGACATGGCACGCATCACCGCATCCGTTTTCACCTCGCACGTGCCTGCCATCGGCGCTGCCATGGACATGGGCAAGACCCAGGAAGCTTACTGGGCGCCTCTGTTCAAGGGTTATGACTTCTCCCGCCAGTGGATGAAGGACAACAAGCCCGACGTGATCTTCCTGGTCTACAACGACCACGCCACGGCCTTCAGCCTGGACTGCATTCCCACCTTCGCCATCGGCACGGCTGCGGAATTCCAGCCCGCCGACGAAGGCTGGGGCCCACGTCCCGTGCCCAAGGTGGTCGGCCATCCCGATCTGGCCAGCCACATTGCCCAGTCCGTGATTCAGCAGGACTTCGATCTGACCATCGTCAACAAGATGGACGTGGACCACGGCCTGACGGTGCCGCTGTCGCTGATGTGCGGCGAGCAGGACCCCAAGACCGGCTCCTGGCCCTGCCCGGTGATCCCCTTCGCCGTGAACGTGGTGCAGTATCCCGTGCCCACCGGCCAGCGCTGCTTCAACCTGGGTCGCGCCATCCGCAAGGCCGTGGAGAGCTACGACCAGGACATCAACGTGCATATCTGGGGCACGGGCGGCATGAGCCATCAGTTGCAGGGTGCGCGCGCCGGCCTGATCAACAAGGAATGGGACAACCAGTTCCTGGACCTGCTGGTCGAGAACCCGCATGGACTGGCGCAGATGCCGCATATCGACTATGTGCGCGAAGCCGGCTCGGAAGGCATCGAGCTGGTGATGTGGCTGATTGCGCGCGGCGCCATGTCCGATGTGGACGGCCCCGCACCGCTGCCCAAGGTGGCGCACCGCTTCTACCATGTGCCTGCATCGAACACCGCAGTGGGCCATCTGATCCTCGAGAATCAGTAAACGTCTCACCACGTTCGCTGCTTCGCGTATTCACTGCCCCCCTGTGGGGGGCTTCGCCTCCCTGAGGCGGCTCTACGGAGATCCCAATCATGAGCAAGACCATCAAAGTAGCGCTGGCTGGCGCGGGTGCCTTCGGCATCAAGCACCTGGACGGCATCAAGAACATCGACGGCGTGGAAGTCGTCTCCCTGGTCGGTCGCCGCTTTGACCAGACCAAGGAAGTGGCCGACAAGTACGGTATCGCACATGTGGCAACCGATCTGGCCGAAAGCCTGGCGCTGCCCGAAGTCGATGCCGTGATCCTGTGCACGCCCACGCAGATGCACGCCGAGCAGGCCATCGCCTGCATGAAGGCCGGCAAGCACGTGCAGGTCGAGATTCCTCTGGCCGATGCCCTGAAGGACGCCCAGGAAGTGGCCGAGCTGCAAAAGCAGACCGGTCTGGTGGCCATGGTGGGCCATACCCGCCGCTTCAATCCCAGCCACCAGTGGGTGCACAAGAAGATCGAGGCCGGCGAGTTCAACATCCAGCAGATGGATGTGCAAACCTACTTCTTCCGCCGCACCAATATGAATGCGCTGGGCCAGGCCCGCAGCTGGACCGACCATCTGCTGTGGCACCATGCTGCCCACACCGTGGACCTGTTCGCTTACCAGGCCGGTAGCCCCATCGTCAAGGCCAACGCCGTGCAAGGCCCGATCCACAAGGATCTGGGCATCGCCATGGACATGAGCATCCAGCTCAAGGCCGCCAACGGCGCGATCTGCACGCTGAGCCTGTCGTTCAACAATGACGGCCCTCTGGGCACCTTCTTCCGCTACATCGGCGACACCGGCACCTATCTGGCCCGCTACGACGATCTGTACACCGGCAAGGACGAGAAGATCGACGTGTCCCAGGTCGACGTGTCCATGAACGGCATTGAACTGCAGGACCGCGAATTCTTCGCCGCCATCCGCGAAGGCCGCGAACCCAACTCCAGCGTGCAGCAGGTCTTCAACTGCTACAAGGTCCTGCACGACCTGGAGCAGCAACTGAACGCGGATTGATCAGCACGGACTGATTGCCTGGCGCATCTCCGCACGAAAGCCCCCGCAGCCTATGGCCGCGGGGGCTGGTTTCATTGCGCAAAGTCTCTGTCGCTGCGCGAGGAGATCGCAGTCGCATTCTTGTGTGGCCGAATCCAGGCCCTATACCGAGGCTATCTCTCCCAGGAGCCATGGCGCAGCTGACGGGGGGATTGGCCAAACCAGCGCTGGCACGCTCGGGTGAGCACGGCCTGGTCTGAATACCCCAGCAATTGCGCGATATGGCCCAGGCTCAGTTCGGGCTGTGCGAGCAATTGGGCCACCCAGGTCTTGCGTGCGCTGTCGCGCAGTTCCTCGAAGGCTGTGCCTTCCGCTTGCAGGCGTCGCTGCAGGGTGCGCGGGTGCTGGCTCAGGGCGCGTGCCGCCGAGGGCAGGTCGGCCATGCCCATGCGAACCAGATTGGCCAGCGCGTTGCGCACCTGGTCCGTCACACTGGTATCCCTGCCTGGTGCGGCTCCCAGCAGGAAACGTTCGACAAACTGCTGTAGCAGCCGGTTGTGCCGAGGCATGGGCTGACGCCAGGCCAGCGGGTCGACGGCAATGCCGTCAAAGGTAGAGCCAAAGCGCGGCAACTGGCCCAGGTGCCGCCGGTATTGCGCGCTGCTGCCCACGGGGGCATGGCGCAGATGGATGGCGGAGGGGCGCAGTGCGCCTTCGGACAGCACATGGATCAGGCGGCACATATAGGCCACGCAGATTTCCGTGCCCTGGGGCATGTGGGCGTGGGAGGGCAGGCGCGAGAGCACCTCCACGCATTCCAGCCCCTCGTCAGGCGCCATGAAGGTTCTGTAGCTCAGGGTGGGGTTGTGGAAGTGGACATATTTGCCGCCCTGCATCATGCCCTCGCGCACGGTGGGCGCTGACTGTATGACCAGTCCCAGCAGGCCCAGGGTTTCGACACCTTGCCGGGCGCACAGGCGCAGCCCGAAATCCTGCACGCCCAGCACGCAGGCGGCTTCTTCTATGGCCAGGGCCACGGCGTGACTGGGCAGGTAGCGCTCGGGGTCGGCCAGATCGTCAGGCACCAGGCCGCAGGCGCGCAGGATGGCGGCGGGGTCGCCGCCCTGTGCGCGCACCAGGTCTTCAAAGCCCGCGAGCGAGGCGGCGCGGACACTGGTCATGACGGCGGAATCAGCAGGCTTGGTAGGCATCGGGGTATGTACTGCATGTCGTTCAACATCAAAATCCTGTCGCGCAAACACAAGTTTTGCCAGAGGGCTAGACCTAGCATGGCTGCGTGACAGACACGAGTGACGCAAATCAGATCTAGGCGGGAGCTTCACCTCCAGGCCACGATCCCGGCTCATTCCTGTCGGCTCACGCCCCAGCAGACAAGCAGGAGACACCCGGTATGGCACAGCATTTCGACTTTCTCATCATCGGCGCCGGTATTTCCGGCATTGGTGCGGCGCGTCATCTGCGTGAGCAGTTCGCGGACCGCAGCCTCGCCATCCTCGAGGCCATGGACGGCTTCGGCGGCACCTGGTGGACGCACCGCTACCCGGGGGCGCGCTCGGACAGCGACCTGTTCACCTATGGCTATGGCTTCAAGCCCTGGACGGGCAATGCCATTGCCACGGCGGACGAGATTCGTCACTACCTGGCCGAGACCATTGAGGAGAACGGTCTGGCCCCGCTGATCCGCTACGGCCACAAGGTGCAATCGGCCCGATGGTCCTCTGAAGACAGGCTCTGGACATTGGAAGTCACCCACAGCGGCTCGGACGAGGTGCAGACCTTCACCACCGGTTTCCTCTGGGTCTGCGCCGGCTATTACGACCACGGCCAGGGCTATACGCCCGAGTGGCCGACGCTCAAGGACTTCAAGGGCCAGGTCATTCACCCGCAGCACTGGCCGCAGGACTTGGATTACGCGGGCAAGCGCATCGTGGTCATAGGCTCGGGTGCCACGGCGGCCACGCTGATCCCCAGCCTGGCTCCGGATGCCGGCCATGTGACCATGCTGCAGCGCTCGCCCACCTTCTTCCTGCCCGCGTCCGAGCATCCGCTTGTGCCGCTGCTCAAGCCTTTGAACCTGCCCGAGGAGTGGTACCACGAGATCATGCGCCGCGCCTTTATCGCGCGCACCGACGAGATCGTGCAAACCTCCAGGCAGCACCCCGAAGCGATGCGCGCCTTCCTGCTTGGCGAGATCCGTTCGCACCTGCCCGAGGGCTTCGACATCGACAAGCACTTCAACCCCGGCTACCGCCCCTGGCAGCAGCGCATTGCCGTGGTGCCCAACGGAGACTTCTTCCAGGCCATGCGCGAGGGCAAGGCCTCGGTGGTGACGGACACCATAGAGAACTTCGACGCCAGCGGCATCCAGCTGACCGGCGGCGGGCATCTGGACGCCGACATCATCGTTACTGCCACGGGCTTCAATCTCAAGCTGTTCGGTGGCATTGCGTTCAGCGTGGATGGCGCGCCGGTGGATTTTCGCGAGCGCATCTCCTACCGCGGCGTGATGATCGAGGGCTTGCCCAATATGGCCTACACCCAGGGTTACTTCCGCTCCAGCTGGACGCTGCGCTGCGACCTGGTGTGCGACTGGGTGTGCCGCCTGCTTGCCCATATGCGCGAGCAAGGCCATGCCGAGGTGCGGCCCACGGTGGCTGCGGCCGATGCCGGCATGCAGCGCCTGTCATGGATAGAGGCCGACAACTTCAACGCCGGCTATGTGCTGCGTGCGCAGGATGCCATGTTCGGCCAGGGCGCCCGCCAGCCCTGGAGGCATGACCTGGAGTACGCCGAAGAGCGCGTGGTTCTGCCTGCCGCATCGCTGCAGGACGATGCCTTGGCCTATCGCTAGATCCGTCCCCCGTATCCCTTGCCTCGATCTTTATAACGACAGGAGACTTCAAGCATGGCTCTCGATCCCCATCTGGCCGGCGTCCTGCAGCAACTGGCCGCTGCCAACAGGAAATCCACCGCCGAAGGCACACCCGAAGAGGGCCGCGCCGGCTATCTGGCGCTGACCCGTGGCTCGCTCACGCCCGAGCAGATCGTGCCCGTGGCCAGCGTGCAGGACACGATCGTGCCCGGCGGCGCAGGCCCTGTGGCCGCGCGCATCTATCGGCCCGAAGGCGCTGGGCCTTTTCCCACCGTGGCCTATTTCCACGGCGGAGGCTATGTCATCGGCAACCTGGACACGCATGACAATATGTGCCGCGAGATCTGCCGTGGCGCGCAGGCCGTGGTGGTGTCGGTGGACTACCGGCTGGCCCCCGAGCATCCTTTCCCTGCAGGCATAGAGGACGCCGTGGCTGCCGCTCGATGGGTGGTCGCCAATGCGCCAGAGCTGGGGGGCAGCGCCACCGTGGCCGTGGCCGGCGATAGCGCTGGCGGCAACTTCTGCGCCGTGGTGACGCAGCAGCTGCGCGATGCGGGCATTCCTCTGGCTGCGCAATTTCTCATCTACCCCGCGGTAGACCACGCCGCCGCCGAGTACGCCAGCGCCGAGCAGAACGCCAAGGGCTATTTCCTGGAAGCCGAGACCATGGCCTGGTTCTACAACCATTACGCCGGCGCCTGCCCCGATGCGCTGGACCCGCGCCTGGCACCACTGCAGGCCAGGAGCCTGGCAAACCTGCCACCCGCCGTGATCGTGAATGCCGAGTTCGATCCGCTGCGTGATCAGGGCGCTGCCTATGCCGAGGCACTGCGTGCTGCGGGCGGGCAGGCCGAGCTGATTGAAGGTGCGGGCATGATCCACGGCTTCTTCGACATGGGCCGCTGGTCGCCCGGCGCGCAGGCCGTCATCACGCGCAGCATCGAGCGCTTTGCCGCGCTGCTCAACACAAGAACCCATTGAGGAGGCCCGCAATGACCCATGTGAATCACCTGAGCGTCCTCGGTTCGGGCGTGCTGGGTGGCCAGATTGCCTGGCACAGCGCGTTCAAGGGCAAAACCGTTGCTGTCTACGACATCTCGGAAGATGCGCTGGCGCGCTGCCTTGCCGCACAGGCGCAGTACGCAGCCATCTATCTGGCAGAACTCGGTGCCAGCGAAGCCGATATCAAGGCCACGCGCCAGCGCCTGAGCTTCACCACGGACATGGCACAGGCCGTGGCCAAGGCCGATCTGGTCATCGAAGCCGTGCCGGAGATCCCGGATGTCAAGGCCAGTGTCTACCGGCAGATGGCGCCACTGCTGCAGGCACACACCGTGGTCGCCACCAATTCGTCCACCTTTTTGCCCAGCGATTTCGCGGCTGCTACGGGCCGGCCCGAAAAGTTCTGTGCGCTGCACTACGCCAACTACATCTGGTCCGCCAATGTCGTGGAGATCATGCCGCACGGGGCGACGGCCCGGGCCACGCTGGAGACCGTCACCCGGTTCGGCATAGAGACCGGCATGGTGCCGATTCCCATTGCCGTGGAGCACAACGGCTATGTCATCAACACCTGGTTCCCCGCACTGCTCAAGGCGGCCCAGACGCTGGTGACCAATGGCATCGCCACGCCCCAGGATGTGGACCGAACCTTCCTGATCGCCAACCGCGGTGCCCGCATGGGGCCGTTCGGCATGATGGACATCGTGGGCATGAAGACTTGCTACGACGTGTCCTCCTACTGGGGCCGGCTGCAGGGCGATGCGCAGCAACTGGCCAATGCCGAATACGTCAAGACCCAGTTGATGGACAAGGGCCGAACCGGCATGCTGGCGGGCAAGGGCTATTACGACTACCCGAATCCGGCCTATGCGGCGGCGGACTTTCTGGATGTGCCTGCGCTGTCGCAGCTATCTGACATCGTCGATCGCTGTACTTCAAGAGCCTGAGCCTTTGATGTATTTATGGCGCATGCGGTCCTGCCTCTGTGCCAGGCGCCTGGTGAGGCAATGAGGCAGTGCTGGGCAGGCGCCTGACGAGCACAGATTTTGACGCGGACATTATTTGGGCTTGGCATCGGCCATACACGAACCGGAAGGCTGCTGCTGGAATAATATTGCTCCAGCTTGTATAGCGGCCTGCGCCCGCGCTTGGTTCGGTTGAAGGCCTTTGGATGCATAAGGAAAGTTAATGGAAAACCGCAAAATCGGCCCATTCAGCGTGGCCAATGTGGCGCTGGGCTGCATGAATTTCTGCCATGCCTACGGCAACCCCGTCTCCACCGAGCAATCGCACGCCGTGCTGCATGCGGCCCTGGATGCGGGCGTAACCCTGTTCGACACCGCTGCACTCTATGGCTTTGGCGCCAGCGAATCGCTGATCGGCCCCGTGCTCAAGCCGCATCGCAACCACATCACCCTGGCCAGCAAATGCGGCATGGCCGGTGTGCGCGGCGAAGACGGCGTGATGCGCCGCGTCATCGACGGTCGCCCCAGGACGCTGCGCCAGAACTGCGAAGACAGTCTCAAGCGCCTGGGCACCGACGTGATTGATCTCTACTATCTGCATCGCTGGGACAGGAACGTGCCCATCGAGGAATCGGTGGGCGAGATGGCACGCCTGAAGGAAGAGGGCAAGGTTCGCGCCCTGGGTCTGTCGGAAGTGGGGGTCGACGCGCTGCGCCGTGCACACAAGGAGCACCCGATTGCCGCGCTGCAAAGCGAATATTCGCTGTGGTCGCGCAATGCAGAGCTGGGCACGCTTGCCGCCTGCAAGGAACTGGGCATTGCCTATGTGGCCTTCAGCCCCATGGGCCGTGCCTTTTTCAGCGGCAAGCTGCAGCAGGTGGACAACCTGGTCAAGGGCGATATCCGCGCCTCCATGCCGCGCTTTGCCGGTGAGGCCTATGCGCAGAATCTACGCCTGCTGGCGCCCATGCAGGCCGTGGCGGAAAAGGCCGGCTGCACGCTGGCCGAGCTGGCCATCGCCTGGGTGCTGCACCAGGGTGAGCATGTGATTGCCTTGCCCGGCACCACCAGCGTGGAGCATCTGCACGAAGACATTCGCGGCGGCCGCGTCCATCTCGACGCCGAGCTGCTGGCCGAGCTCGATGACATCTTCAAGCCCGAAGCCATTGCCGGCGACCGCTATGCGCTGCAAGGCCAGGGCGAGGTCGATACCGAGAAATACGCGTTTGAAAAGCGCCCAGGCTAGTGCCTTTGCGGACGCCCGGTCAGGGGTGGTCTGCGGCGTTGCCGCGCCGGCCGCGCAAATCCTCGCAATAGCACCACTATTGCTGCGGTATCGCGCGCGGGGGGGCGCCCCCTAGCACCCCATCCCGCGAAGGCCCTAGAGCGGAGGGGAGCGTAAACAGGTTCTGGTTTGCTTCAGGTTTGGGGCAGGGCGTGCAGGGGAATATCCCTGTCCTGGGCCAGCTGCATCAACTGCGCGCAGCTGCGCGAGGCCAGAAACCGGGCTACGCCCTGATGAATCTCGGGCTTGCGCATATCGGTTGGGTGGCTGAACAGCAGGTCCGCCGCTTCGCACAGGCGCTGGGCAAAGTGAGGCTCCAGCGCGGCAACGGCCACGATGCCGTCGGCGCAGGGATAGATGCGGTAGCCCGCATGGGCGCCGCCGACATCGCCCACGGGCTGGGTCAGGCCCCAGTGCCAGGGCAGGGCCAGCCATTGCGCGGCCTGGGCCAGGCCGACTTCGCGAAGGATGCCGCGCCCGCTGCGGCTGCTGACGAGCACGGCCTGGAGAACGGCCTCGCTGGCCATCAGCGCTCCCGCCATATCGGCAAACAGGCTGGGGGGGAGGGCGGTGCTGTGCACCAGTCCGGCTTCGGCTTGATAGGTGAGGTCGTGACCGGGGACATCGGCCAGCTCGCCCGCGCTGCCGACTACGCGCACCAGCGACAGCCCGGGGTAGCGCTGCTGCAGGGCTTCCCAGCCCAGACCCAGCTTGCTCAGGGCCGAGGGACGAAACGAGGTCAGCAGCACATCGGTTTGCGCCAGTTGCGCATGCAGGCTGGCCTGGCCTTCGGCGGTCTTGAGATCGGCCTGCAGGATTTGCACCTGGTCATGCATCTGTGCGTAGGCATCGGGGCAGTAAAGGCCCATGGGGTCGGCGCTGCGGTCTGCGCCGGCGGCCAGGGGCTCGAGCTTGCGGCAATCGGCTCCCATGCCGGCGCAGCGCCACAGGGCGGCGGGCCCGGGCAGGTTCAGAGCCAGGCTGAGTATGCGAATTCCTTGCAGGGGTTGAGTGGCGGTGCTGGGCATGAGTGGGAGTATTCCTTGTCTGGACTTGTGCAAGCCAGGGTGGTATCAGGATGGCTTGCTTGAAGCGAAGCCCTTGCCTGATCCTGATTGGCGTGAGTCGTGCTTGTGCAACTGCTTGTTCAACTGCTGTTGTAGTGCAAGCGGGGCCCTGACCCTGGCACTTTCAGGACAGTCTGTTGCGCTGGCGATGCTTTCATGCATTGTTGTGCTGTGGCAAGCTTGCCCGTCTGTAAAAAATGCCCCTAGGGGCGTGTTCGATTGACCGAGATGCGTAGACGTACGCTTTTGTCCCTGGGCGCAGCCTCCGTGTTGGCCGTCGGCGGGGGCTGGAAGGCTTTTTCCATGAACTCCACTTCTTCTTCCCTGTTGCCCGAGCAGCTGCTGCAGCAGCTCAAGCCTTCGCCGCGCATGCCGGTGATGTTCCTGGGCCATGGCAGCCCCATGAATGTGATCGAGGACACGCACTGGCGCCAGAGCTGGAAGGCACTGGGTCAGGAGCTGACGGCCAAGGGCATTGCGCCGCAGCTGATTCTCTGCGTCTCGGCCCACTGGCTGACCGAGTCCGACTGGGCGCTGACCGGCATGGCCCAGCCGCGCACGATTCATGATTTCGGCGGTTTTCCGCAAGAGCTGTTCGATCAGCAATATCCGGCCCCCGGCGCGCCCGAGGTGGCCAGGCAGCTGGCGGCCGAGCTGCATTCGCCGCTGGACGGATCGGCCTTGCTGGTGGACCAGAAATGGGGCTTCGACCACGGCACCTGGTCGGTGCTGCTGCCCATGTTTCCCGAGGCCAGCATTCCCGTCATGCAGCTGAGCATGCCTTACGGGCTGGCGCCGGAAAAGCATTTCGAGATGGGTCGCCAGCTGCGCGCGCTGCGCGACCGCGGCGTGCTCATCGTGGGCAGCGGCAATGTCGTGCACAACCTGCGCGCCATGCAGCGCGGTGCCAGCGACAACCAGGCCTATGACTGGACGATCCAGTTCGACACCGAAGTGCAGCAGCGCCTGGACAGCGGCAATCTGGCCGATCTGAGCACCTTCCTGGACTGGGGCCCGCAGGCCCGTCTGGCCCATCCCACGCACGACCACTATCTGCCCCTGCTGTATGCGGCAGGGGCCGTGCAGGAGGGCGAAGCGCCACGCGTGTTCAACACGGCCTACCAGTATGCGGCGCTATCCATGCGCTCGGCCATCTGGGGATTGAGCGCCTGATCAATATTTTGATAGCTTGCTGCGCTTGTTGTACAAAGTTTTCAGATGCTTTTCTGCCTGAAAACGATATGGGTGATGCGCTAGCAGCTATCAAATATTGAACAGGCAATGAAACAGCCATAAAAAAAGAGCAACGGATTAAAAGTCCGTTGCTCTTTTTGCTTTCAGGGATCAGGCCCTGAATCGTGAGCTTAGATCACGGCGGCGATGGCCTTGCAGACATAGTCGATGTTCTTGCTGTTCAGCGCAGCCACGCACATGCGGCCGGTGTCGGTACCGTACACGCCGAACTCGGAGCGCAGACGCACCATCTGGTCCTTGGACAGGCCGGAGTACGAGAACATGCCGATCTGGGTGGTGATGAAGGACATGTCTTGCTGCACGCCGGCAGCCTTCAGGCCGTCAACCAGCTTCTGGCGCATGGCCTTGATGCGCACGCGCATCTCGCCCAGTTCCTTTTCCCACAGGGCGTGCAGCTCGGGGTTGTTCAGCACGGCTGCCACCACGGCACCGCCATGAGTGGGAGGGTTGGAGTAGTTGGTGCGGATGACGATCTTCAGCTGCGACAGTACGCGAGCGGCTTCTTCCTTGTCGGAGGCCACCACGGACAGGGCGCCCACGCGCTCGCCGTACAGGCTGAAGCTCTTGGAGAAGGAAGTCGAGACAAAGATGTTCAGGCCGGCAGCCACGAACTTGCCGATCACGGCGCCGTCTTCGGCGATGCCGTGGCCAAAGCCCTGGTAGGCCATGTCCAGGAAGGCGACCAGGCCCTTGGCCTTGACGACGGCAATGACTTCATCCCACTGGGCGGCAGTGATGTCGTAGCCGGTGGGGTTGTGGCAGCAGGCGTGCAGCACGACCACGGTGCCGGCAGGGGCAGCGTTCAGGTCGGCCAGCATGCCGGCGAAGTCGATGGAGCGGGTCGCTGCATCGTAGTAAGCGTAGGTGCCGACTTCAAAACCTGCGTTGGTGAAGATGGCCTTGTGGTTTTCCCAGCTGGGGTTGGAGATCAGGACCTTGGCGTTGGGGTTGAGCTTCTTGAGGAAGTCGGCGCCGATCTTCAGGCCGCCAGTGCCGCCGATGGCTTGCACGGTGGCCACGCGGCCGGACTTGACCACGTCGGACTCGGCACCGAACACCAGGGCCTTGACGCCGTTGTCATAGGCGGCGATACCGTCGATGGGCAGGTAGCCACGGGCGGTGGGCTTTTCCATCATGGCCTTCTCGGCGGCCTGCACGCACTCCAGCAGGGGCAGCTTGCCGTTGTCGTCGAAGTACACGCCCACGCCCAGATTCACTTTGTTGGGGTTTGCGTCAGCAGCAAATTGCTCGTTCAGACCCAGGATGGGGTCGCGGGGGGCCATTTCGACGGCGGTAAACAGAGACATGAAAAAATCCTTGAGGGATGGAAATAAGTCAGGTCACCCCCAGCTATTGCTCCGAGAGCGTTTGACGGACAGGGCATTGCCCGGTGCTCGAAAAAACGCATCAGCCTAGGTTAGGCTTGAGGGTTGGGCTGCCATTCTACTCGCGCTTACCCTATGCGTCATGGACATGAGATCATGCAAGAACAAAATATGACTGCCGAGCCGCAAGGCCGTTTCGTGCAATATCCGGACTCGCCGTTCGAGCTGTTCCAGCCCTATCCGCCCGCTGGCGATCAGCCCGCGGCCATCGAAAAACTGGTCGAAGGCGTCAATGACGGCGAGTCCTTCCAGACGCTGCTGGGCGTGACGGGCTCGGGCAAGACCTTCACCATGGCCAACGTGATCGCGCGTCTGGGCAAGCCGGCCATCGTGTTTGCGCCCAACAAGACGCTGGCCGCACAGCTGTACTCGGAGTTCAGGGAGTTTTTCCCGAAAAACGCGGTCGAGTACTTCGTCAGCTACTACGACTACTACCAGCCCGAAGCCTATGTGCCCCAGCGCGATCTGTTCATCGAAAAGGACAGCGCCATCAACGAGCACATCGAGCAGATGCGCCTGTCCTGTACCAAGAGCATCATGGAGCGACGCGACGTGGTGATCGTGGCCACCGTCTCGGCTATCTACGGCATCGGCGAGCCCGAGAGCTACCACCGCATGATCATGACGCTGCGCGCGGGCGACACGCTCAACCAGCGCGACGCGATCGCGCAGCTGATCCGCATGCAGTACCAGCGCAACGACCAGGATTTCTCGCGCGGCACCTTCCGCGTGCGCGGCGACACCATCGACGTTTTTCCGGCCGAGCATTCGGAGTTGGCCGTGCGCATCGAGCTGTTCGACGACGAGGTCGAAAGCCTGCAGCTGTTCGATCCGCTCACGGGCCGGGTGCGTCAGAACATTCCGCGCTTCACCATCTATCCCAGCAGCCACTATGTGACGCCGCGCGACAAGGTGCTGGCGGCCGTGGAGACCATCAAGGAAGAGCTGGCCGAGCGCCTCAAGCAACTCGTGGGCATGGGCAAGCTGGTGGAGGCGCAGCGCCTGGAGCAGCGCACGCGCTTCGATCTGGAAATGCTCAGCGAAGTGGGGCACTGCAAGGGCATCGAGAACTACACGCGCCATCTCTCGGCCTCCCAGCCCGGCGATCCGCCCAGCACGCTGACCGACTATCTGCCGCGCGACTCCATCATGTTCCTCGACGAGAGCCATCAGATGATCGGCCAGCTCAACGCCATGTACAACGGCGACCGGGCGCGCAAGACCACGCTGGTTGAATATGGCTTTCGCCTGCCGTCGGCGCTGGACAATCGCCCGCTCAAGTTCGAGGAGTTCGAGCAGCGCATGCGCCAGGTGGTCTTCGTCTCGGCCACGCCCGCCGAATACGAAAAGACCCATGCGGGGCAGGTGGTGGAGCAGGTGGTGCGTCCCACGGGCCTGGTCGATCCCGAGATCGAAGTGCGGCCGGCCATTCACCAGGTCGACGACGTGCTGCAGGAGATCCGCCAGCGCGTGGAGCTGGAGGAGCGCGTGCTCATCACCACGCTGACCAAGCGCATGGCCGAGCAGCTGACCGAATACCTCACCGACAACGGCGTGAAGGTGCGCTATCTGCACTCCGACGTGGACACGGTGGAGCGCGTGGAAATCATCCGCGACCTGCGCCTGGGGGCCTTCGATGTACTGGTCGGCATCAACCTGCTGCGCGAAGGCCTGGATATTCCCGAGGTCTCGCTGGTGGCGATCCTGGATGCCGACAAGGAAGGTTTTCTGCGTGCCGAGCGCAGCCTGATCCAGACCATCGGTCGCGCGGCGCGCAACGTCAACGGCAAGGCGATTCTCTATGCGGACCGCATCACCGAGTCCATGAAGAAAGCCATCGGCGAAACCGAAAGACGCCGCGAAAAACAGATGGCTTTCAACGAAGCTAACGGAATCGTGCCCAAGCAGATTGTCAAGAGGGTGAAAGACCTGATTGATGGTGTCTACAGCGAAAAGAGCGGCAAAGAGGCCGAACGCCTGCAGGAGCAGGCCCTACAGCAGGCACGTGTCGAGGATATGTCAGAGAAAGACATTGCCAAGGAGATCAAGCGTCTGGAGAAGCAGATGCTCGAGCACGCCAGGAACCTGGAATTCGAGCAGGCAGCGCGTGTGCGAGACCAACTCTCGCTTCTCAAACAGCAATTGTTCGGCGCGGCGCCGTAGGAATATTCCTTCGCAACCCTCAGGGTTATTACGTGAGTGCACGCTGTTACCCGACAAAATTGATGGGGAATGTGATATACTCGCGTCAAACACTCAACAACAAACTTCCCTCACAGAAGGGCTCTGAACCTAATCACAGGACGGAGTAAGGGCGGAGACTGTGCTCGTCTAGGTACTGTGACCAGGCGTGCGTTTCTGTAACGAACAATCCTGACTGAAGGAGCTCGTATGCGTCTTACGACCAAAGGCCGCTTTGCGGTCACCGCGATGATCGACCTGGCACTGCGCCAGAACAATGGCCCTGTGACCCTGGCTGCCATCAGCCAGCGTCAGCAGATTTCGCTGTCCTATCTGGAACAGCTGTTTGGCAAGCTGCGTCGCCACGAACTGGTGGAATCCACCCGTGGCCCCGGCGGCGGCTACACGCTGGCCCGCAAGGCAACAGACATCACCGTGGCCGACATCATCGTCTCGGTGGACGAACCCATTGATGCGACCCAGTGCGGTGGCAAGGAAAACTGTCTGGGCGAAGCCGGCCGCTGCATGACCCACGAACTGTGGGCCGCACTGAATCAGCGCATGGTGGAATTCCTGGACTCCGTCACCCTGCAAAAGCTGGTCGACGAACAACTGGCCAAGGGCATCCAGATCGAGGACAAGCCCGTGGTGCGCCGCGCCATCTCCACTGCGCCCGTGGTCAAGCCCATCCGTGTGAACGCACCGAACTCGGTGTTCGCCCTGGGTAACGCCTTCGCGAAATCCTGATCCGCAGCCGCTCGAGCAGTGCTCGCGCGGCGACCAGATCACTCTGAAGCCCGACTCCGATAGTCAGGGCCTGGATGCATGCATGGCTGTGCGGCATGTTTTCTCGCCCTGATGGCACCACGAGGTGCATCGATTCCTCACGATTTGTCAGCCAAAAACAAGACGAGCCAGTCATGGACATGACCCCGCACTTTCCCATTTATCTCGACTACGGTGCAACCACTCCGGTGGACCCCCGCGTGGCGGACGCCATGATTCCCTGGCTGCGTGAACATTTTGGCAATGCCGCATCGCGCAGCCATGCCTGGGGCTGGGAAGCCGAAGAAGCCGTCGAGAAGGCCCGCAAGCAGGTCGCCGATCTGATTGGCGCCGACCCACGCGAAATCGTCTGGACCAGCGGCGCGACCGAGTCCGACAACCTGGCCATCAAGGGCGCAGCGCATTTCTACCAAGGCAAGGGCAAGCACCTGATCACCGTGAAGACCGAGCACAAGGCTGTGCTGGACACCATGCGTGAACTGGAGCGCCAGGGCTTTGAAGTCAGCTATCTGGGCGTGCAGGAAAACGGTCTGCTGGACATCGAGGTGTTCAAGGCGGCGATCCGCCCCGACACCATCCTCGCCAGCGTGATGGCCGTGAACAACGAGATCGGTGTGGTTCAGGACCTGAACACCATCGGCGCTCTGTGCCGTGAAAAGGGCATCATCTTCCACGTCGACGCCGCTCAGGCTTCGGGCAAGATGGATCTGGACATGCAGACCATGCCCATCGACCTGATGAGCCTGGCTTCGCACAAGACCTACGGCCCCAAGGGCATCGGTGCACTGTATGTGCGCCGCAAGCCGCGCGTGCGCCTGGAAGCGCAGATGCACGGCGGCGGTCATGAGCGTGGCATGCGCTCGGGCACGCTGGCAACCCACCAGATTGTGGGCATGGGCGAGGCCTTCCGCATCGCCAAGGAAGAGATGGCCAAGGATATGGCGCACGCCCGTGCACTGCGCCAGCGTCTGCTCGACGGTCTGAAGGATCTGGAGCAGGTGTTCGTGAACGGCGATATGGACAACGGTGTTCCCCATTACCTGAACATGAGCTTCAACTTCGTCGAAGGCGAGTCGCTGATCATGGGTATCAAGGGCCTGGCCGTGTCCTCGGGTTCGGCCTGCACATCCGCCAGCCTGGAGCCCAGCTATGTGCTGCGTGCCCTGGGCCGCAGCGACGAGTTGGCACACAGCTCTTTGCGCATGACCTTTGGTCGCTTCACGACGGAAGAGGAGATCGACTACGCGATCAAGTCGATCCGCGAAAACGTGCTGAAGCTGCGCGAGCTGAGCCCGCTGTGGGAGATGTACAAAGACGGCATCGACCTCAGCACTATTCAATGGGCTGCACACTAAGCACAGATTACAAAGAGTTCAAGAGGTAGACACCATGGCTTACTCCGAAAAAGTTGTTGACCACTACGAAAACCCCCGCAACGTTGGCTCGTTCGACAAGAGCGATGACTCCGTGGGCACGGGTATGGTGGGCGCGCCCGCCTGTGGCGACGTGATGAAGCTGCAGATCAAGGTCAATCCTGCCACCGGCGTGATCGAGGACGCACGCTTCAAGACCTATGGCTGCGGCTCTGCCATCGCCTCGTCTTCGCTGGTGACCGAATGGGTCAAGGGCAAGACGCTGGACGAGGCTGCGGCCCTGAAGAACAGCCAGATCGCCGAAGAGCTGGCGCTGCCCCCGGTCAAGGTTCACTGCTCCATCCTGGCCGAAGACGCCATCAAGGCTGCCGTGAACGATTACCGCGCAAAGCGCACTGCAACGGAAGCCTGAGGCCATGGCCATCTCAATGACCGAGGCGGCTGCCCGTCATGTGAACCGCTATCTTTCACGTCGCGGCAAGGGGATTGGCGTGCGCCTCGGCGTGAAAACCACCGGCTGCTCCGGTCTGGCTTACAAGCTGGAGTATGTGGACGAGGTTCAGCCCGATGACGTGGTGTTCGAAGACCACGGCATCAAGGTGCTGATCGACCCCAAGAGCTTGGCCTATATCGACGGCACGGAACTGGATTTCGTGCGCGAGGGCCTGAACGAAGGCTTCAAGTTCCACAACCCCAACGAGCGTGATCGCTGCGGTTGTGGTGAGAGCTTCAGGATTTGATTTCCCCCCTGAGTCGCTTCGCGCCTTCCCCCCAAGGGGACGACACCTTCGCTGCGAGGCGGCTCTTGCTCGGTGTCCCTGGCGTATGTAGCGCCCAAGCGTAAGAACGGAACCGCCTCAGCTTTGCTGCAGGCGGTTTTTTAATGCCATGAATCTGCAATCTGACGACTTTGAATTGTTTGGCCTGCTGCGCAAGTTTGCGCAAGAGCGCAGCCAGATCGACGCACGCTGGAAAGAGCTGCAGCGCGAGGCGCATCCCGACCGTTTTGCGGCGCAGGGCGCGGCCGCGCAGCGTGTGGCCATGCAATGGTCGGTGCGCATCAACGAGGCCTATCAGCGCCTCAAGGACCCGCTCAAGCGTGCGGCCTATCTGTGTGAGCTGGCCGGCGCTCCGGTGCGGGCAGAAGACAACACGGCCATGCCTGCGGCATTCCTGATGCAGCAGATGGAGTGGCGCGAGGCGCTCGAGGAGGCTGCCAGCGAGCAGGAGCTCGATGCTCTGGAGGCCGAGATGCTCGCCGCCAAGAAACAGATGCTTGCCGAATGCGGCCGTTTGCTGGACGAGGCTGGCGATGCCGCCGCTGCCGTGCAGCAGGTGAGAGCCCTCATGTTTGTTGCGCGATTTGCGCAAGATGTGGATCGCCGTCGCGATCAACTGGGACAATAAGACCCAGAGCAACGCTTTGCGCCCCTGGCGCATGGCGTATCCATCTTGAGCGGGCCAGCCACGCTGGCCTCTGACGTTTCAAAAGAAGAATTTCATGGCGCTTTTGCAGATTTCCGAGCCCGGCCAATCCCCCGATCCCCATCAGCGACGCATTGCCGTGGGCATAGACCTGGGCACCACGCATTCTCTGGTCGCTGCCGTGCGCAACGGCGTGGCCGAATGCCTGCCTGACGATCAGGGGCGTGTGCTGCTGCCGTCGGTGGTGCGCTACATGGAAATGGGCCGCCGCCAGATCGGCTTCGATGCCAAGGCTGCTCAGGCGCAGGATGCCACCAACACCATCAGCTCGGCCAAGCGCTTCATGGGTCGCAGCCTGGCCGATATCGAGTCGCCCGAGAAGCTGCCTTATCGCTTCAAGGCCGAGGACGGCGGCGTTATCTCCATCGAGACTGCGGACGGCGCCAAGACGCCCGTGGAAATCAGCGCCGAAATCCTGGCGACCTTGCGCTTCCGCGCCGAAGACACGTTTGATGACGAGCTCTATGGTGCCGTCATCACCGTGCCCGCGTACTTTGACGATGCCCAGCGTCAGGCCACCAAGGATGCGGCCAAGCTGGCCGGCATCAATCTGCTGCGCCTGATCAACGAGCCCACGGCGGCAGCCATTGCCTACGGTCTGGATAACGCAGCAGAGGGGGTCTACGCCGTCTACGATCTGGGTGGCGGCACTTTCGATATCTCGGTGCTGCGCCTTGCACATGGCGTGTTCGAAGTGATCGCCACCGGCGGCGACTCGGCATTGGGTGGCGACGACTACGATGACGCGCTGGCAGCCTGGGTGGCGGAAAAGACCGGCACGCAACTGGAGTCGGCAGCAGACAAGACCGCCTGGCGTATTGCCGCGCGCCATTGCAAGCAGGCCTTGACTGATTCTGAAACTGTAGCGTTTACCGCTGATATTTCCTCGGGTTCAGTATCATTTGATGTCAAACGTGAGGAATTCATTGCGCTGACTGCTCACTTAACCAGTAAGAGCCTTGCGGCCGTGCGCCGCGCGCTCAAGGATGCAGACCTGGGTCGTGACGAGGTGCAGGGCGTGGTCATGGTCGGCGGCTCCACCCGCATGCCCCAGATTCGCCAGGCCGTGGCTGACTTCTTCGGCAGCGAGCCGCTGACCAATCTCAACCCCGACGAAGTGGTGGCGCTGGGCGCTGCCACTCAGGCCAATCAACTGGCCGGCAACAATACCGCCGGCGATCTGCTGTTGCTGGACGTGATCCCGCTGTCGCTGGGCGTGGAAACCATGGGCGGTCTGTCCGAGCGCATTATCACGCGCAACGAGACCATTCCCACGGCCCGCGCACAGGACTTCACGACCTACAAGGATGGTCAGACCGCGTTGGCCATTCACGTGGTGCAGGGCGAGCGTGACCTGGTGGCAGACTGCCGCAGCCTTGCGCGTTTCGAGCTGCGCGGCATTCCGCCCATGGCTGCCGGTGCGGCGCGCATCCGCGTGACCTTCACGGTCGATGCGGACGGCCTGCTGTCCGTCAGTGCCAAGGAGCAACTCAGCGGCGTCGAAGCCCATATCAACGTCAAGCCTTCATATGGTCTCTCCGATGACCAGATTGCGCAGATGCTGCAGGACGGCTTTGCCACGGCCCAGGAGGACATGAAGGCCCGCGCGCTGGTCGAGGCCCGCGTGGATGCCGATCGCATGCTGCTGGCCACGCAAAGCGCGCTGGATGTGGATGGCGATGTACTCGGCAACGAACAGCGCGACAGCATCGACGCCCTGATGGCCGCGCTGCGCCTGGCGGTCGCCAGTGATGATCCTGCCGTCGTGGAAGGCGCGACGCAGGCCCTGGCCAAGGGAACGGAGTCGTTCGCAGCCGAACGCATGAATCGCAGCATCCAGCAGGCGCTGGCTGGCAAGAGTGTCAACACCATTTAATTCATAAACAGAACAATGCCCATCATCAAAATTCTTCCTCACGCCGAGTACTGCCCCAACGGAACGGAAATCGAAGCGCCTGTCGGCACCTCGATCTGCGAAGCCATGCTGGACAACGGCATCAATATTGAGCATGCCTGCGACATGAGCTGCGCCTGCACGACCTGCCATGTCATCGTCAAGGAGGGTTTCAACTCCCTGAATGAGGCGGAGGAAGAGGAAGAAGACCTGCTCGACAAGGCCTGGGGCCTGCAGCCTCAATCGCGCCTGTCCTGCCAGGCCATTCTGGCGCGCGAGAATGTGACGGTGGAGATCCCCAAGTACTCCATCAATCACGCTAAGGAAAATCACTGAGCACCCCTTGAGGCGCTTTGCGCCTTCCCCTTCTCTCTACGCGCTTCGCGCCAGGGGAGGGGGACGACACCCTCGGTGCGCGGCGGCGCTTCCTCGGTGTCCTGGCTCTGGTGCACGCTTGTTTTAGAAATTGTTGGGCGATGTGAGCGCCGCAGGTAATTGGGAGAAATTGAATGTCGCGTCAAATTGTTCTGGATACGGAAACCACGGGTCTGTCTCCCATTGACGGCGACCGCCTGATCGAGCTGGGCTGCGTGGAGCTGGTCAACCGCAAGCTCACCGGCAACAATCTGCACCTGTACTTCAATGCGGGTCGCGACAGCCACCCCGATGCCTTGCGCGTGCACGGAATCACCACGGAGTTCCTCAAGGACAAGCCGCGCTTCGAGGAGAAGATCGACGAGATATGGGAGTATCTGCAAGGTGCAGAACTCATCATCCACAATGCGCCGTTCGACCTGGGCTTTCTGAACAACGAGCTCAAGCTGGCCAAGCGCCCGCCGCTCAAGCAGTGCGTGGGCGGAGTCCTCGACACCCTGGTCATGGCCAAGGAGATGTACCCGGGCAAGCGCAACTCGCTGGACTCGCTGTGCGATCGCCTGGGGGTCGACAATTCCAACCGCACACTGCACGGCGCCTTGCTGGATGCGGAGCTGCTGGCGGATGTCTACATCAATCTGACGCGCGGGCAGGATGCCTTGCTCATGACCGAGGAGCCGGCAGATGCTCCGGCGGCCGGAACCATGATCGTGGCCTCGGTGGACCTGAGCAGCTTCAGGTTGCCGGTGTTGCGTGCCAACGAGCAGGAGCAGTCGGCTCACGACGATGTGCTTAAGCAGATGGATAAATCCAGTGGTGGCAAGACCGCTTGGCGCAACTTTGAAAATGTGAGCGCCAATCCCTGATACAATAACGTTCATCGGGTGATTAGCTCAGCGGTAGAGCACTGCCTTCACACGGCAGGGGTCACATGTTCGATCCATGTATCACCCACCAGATATCAAACCCTCTTGAATCATTGATTCAAGAGGGTTTTTGTTTTGTGCTCCGGTCAGCAGTCCCATCTGTCGTTGCATTCCGAGCTGCTGCAAGCCTGTGGTGTTCGGCGTGCGCTTGAGGTCATGCTGGGCCTGGTATTTAGGCCGCTGGCCCGATGTGCTCAAGAGCATGGCACCGTCGCAGGGCCGGGCATTCAGTTGCCTGTGATGCGGCGCACGGCCGAGAAATACCAGGCATCGGGCAGGCAGCGCAACAGACGCATCCAGCGCGTGAAGCGGCGTGGAAAATTCATCTCGAAACGTCCCTGGGCCCAGCCTTGCAGCATATGCCGGGCGGCTTCGTCGGCATCGATCAGGGCCGGCATGCTGAAGTGGTTCTGCGCCGTCAGCGGCGTATCGACAAAGCCGGGGTTGATGATGGACACACCCAGGCCCCGGTCGTGCAGGTCCAGATAGAGGTTTTCGGCCAGGTTGTTGAGTGCCGCCTTGGTCGGGCCGTAGGCCAGGGACATCGGCAGCCCGCGATAGCCGGCCACCGAGCCGACCAGTGCCAGATGGCCTTGCCCCGCCGCAAGCAGCATCGGAAGTACGGCATCGAGCAAATGCAGGGCGCCACCATAGTTCACGGCCAGGTGGCGCTGCATCTCGGACAGGTCGAACTCCGTGGCGCGCTGGGGCTTGTAGCGGCCTGCGCAATAGAGAATCAGGTCGGGAGCCTTGCCGCAATGAGCCTGCACCGTCCGGGCTGCTGCAGACAGGGCATCGGCATCGGTCACGTCCAGCGGCAGGGCCAGACAGCCGTCGTGGCTGCGCACGAAATCCTGCAGCGCTTCGCCCTGGCGCGCAGAAACGATCACCCTGGCTCCCTGCCTGTGCAGCGCCTCGGCCGTGGCGCGGCCTATGCCCGAGGAGGCTCCAATAATCCAGGCCGAGCGACCCTGCCAGTCGCGCAGTGGCGGGTTCAGCCGTGCACAGAGCAGCGCCATGATCTTCACTCCTTGACGATGGCAAGTGTCACATCGCCCAGATGCAGGCCCAGCTTGCTCATGGCGGTGCGGTTGAGCAGGGTGCGTCCGTCGATCAGGTACATCCAGTCATCCATGCTGACATTCCAGACTCTTCCATTTACGGGCAGGGCCAGCACATAGGTCCAGCGGATGGCATTGCCTGCGCTCTCGCCCTGGGCTTCGCCCACCACGTCGTCGGCGCGACCGCTGTAGCGCCCATTGCCCAGATGGCGGATATGCCAGACGCGTTGCTGCGTGCTGCCGTCGCTATAGACAAAGTGCTCGTCCAGCGTGCCCTCTTCACCTTTCCAACTCCCTGTCATGCGCACGGTGAAGCGCTTGACCACCTTGCCCGAGCGGTCCGTGAACATGCCGTGCGCCGTCAGCGGCCCGTTGAAGTACTGGCGCAGGTCCAGTTGCGGCTGCTCCTTGGCATAGTCCTGCACCGAAGGCCCGGCGCAGCCCGCAAGGCTCAGCGCCAATGCTGCGCCCAGGCAGGCACGCCGCAGCGGCGAAAACGAGGTGGAGCGGATGATGTGGCTCATATGTGCCTCCAGGAAGAATGCAGACGCTCAGCGCGCCAGAGCAAGGTCGCTGCTGCGAGCTTGAGCAGGCAGGGCAGGCCGCCATAGGCCCAGGCCAGCGCCTGCAGGCCTGCGGGCTCGCTGGCACCGCTGCGATAGCCAGCTGCCGACAGCAGGGGCAGGGCCAGGCCCGCCGCCAGGGCCAGGTTGAGCTTGGTGGCGCAGGTCCACCAGCCCAGGTAGCGGCCCTCGCTGCGGCCGCCTTCGCCGGATTTGTGAATCACCCCTGTGAGCAACGCACCTGGCAGGGCCAGATCCGCGCCCAGGGCCAGACCGCTGGCCAGGCAGATCACGGCAAAAGCGATGCCGTCGCCTTCGCCTAGCAAGGGCGTGAAGCCGAAGGCCAGCACGCTGGCCAGCATTCCGGCCCGCCAGCTGGGTGCCAGCCCCCAGCGTGCAACGGCTTTCACCCACAGTGGCAGGCCCAGGGCTGCAGTGCCGAAGAAGCAAAGCAGGAGCACCGGCAGCAGTTCCGAGGCCTGCAGCCGGTCTGCCACGAAGAAAGGCAGCAGGGTGGCGGGAATGGCGGCAGCCACCCCGTTGACCATGAAGATAGCCAGCAGCCGCCTGAAGCCTGCATTGGCCCATGGCGAGTTGGCAGGCCTGGTCACGGACTGCGGCTGTTGTTGTGGTGAAACGGGGGTCGTGAGCCGCAACAGGCCGGTCAGGCCCAGTGCCAGACCCAGGGCGAGAAAGCCTGTGGTCGCATCCAGTCCCAGCCAGGCCGGCAGCATGCTGGCCAGCAGCACGCCCGTCAGGCTGGCTCCTTCGCGCCAGGCCGTGACGCGCGCACGCCAGGCGGGCTCACCGCCCCAACGCGTGCCCCAGGCTTGGTGGAGGATGGCGAGCACGCTATAGGCCAGCGTGCACACCAGCAAGCTGCCAGCAAGCCAGCCCAGCAGGCCCGTCGTGTCCTGCGCATCGAAAGGCGGATGCCAGAGGGCACCGAAGCCCAGCACCATCAGCAGACTGGCCAGGATCGCCGCACTGGCGGTGCAAACCGCACCTTGGCGCAGAAGGCGGTCGACCCAGCGGCCGATGGCCGGGTCGACGAGGGCGTCGAAGGCCCGTGTGGCCAGCAGCACGGCGCCCAGTCCCGCCAGCGGAGCGCCCGCCACGCTGGCGTAGTGGTAGGGCAGGTTCACATACAGCGGCAGGGAGACGAAGGCCAGCGGCGCGGCCAGAGTGCCATAGGCCAGGCCTGTGCGCCAAGGCAGAAGGGGGGCGGTAGCCGTATGTGAAGCCATGAGATGCTCCGCTGGCGCTCAGCCCAGGCCGAGCAGCGAACTGCGCATGGCAGGGGCCGACGTCTGCGGCGACAGCCAGATGCCGAAGAACAGGCGTGCATACTCTGCATCGCGCAGCTGCGCGGTCTGGCGGCCGTTGTGGAAGAAGCGCACCTCGCCCTGGCCGTCGTTCAGGCCCAGCAGCCTGTCCTGGGCCTGCACGTCTGGGAAGGCCTGTTTCATCAGCTCCAGCCATTGCCGGGCCTGCTCCTCGGTGAAGCTGCCCACCCTACGCATTTCGGCGATGGAGCGCTCGGCAATGGCCATGCCTTCGAGCTTGCGGTCATAAACCAGCTCCAGTGCAAACGGATGTCGGGCGTAGTCTTCGGCTGGGAAACCGGGGCCGGCCCACAGCCTTGCCTCGTAGACACGCAGACCGAAAAAGCGCAGCACGCCTTTGCCGATCAGGCGACCGGCAGGCAGGGTGCTGCGCAGTTCGATAGGGAGATCTGCTGTCGGGGTCATGGCGTGGGTCAGGTTGGACATGGCGGTCAGTGAGGGGGCAAGAGCGCAGGCTGCGCCCCAGGCCAAGGCCTGGCGGCGGTGCGCGCGGGGCTGAGGGGCAGTCATGGCAGTGGCCTGCGCAGGGTGAACTGGACGACATCGGTGTTGCCGGTGTCGAAGGCCGCTTCGCAATAGGCAAGGTAGAAGCGCCAGATGCGCACAAAGCGCTCGTCAAAGCCCTGGGAGCGCACGGCGTCGAGCTGGTGCTCGAAGGACTGGCGCCAGCGGCGCAGCGTTTCTGCATAGTCGCGGCCGAAGGCCAGGTGATGTTCGACCACCAGGCCTGCACGCCGTGCTTCCTGCTCGAATGCTGAAATGCTGGGCAGCAGCCCGCCCGGGAAGATGTACTGCTGTATGAAGTCGGTGGAGCGAAGATAGCGCGCGAACAGGTCTTCGCGCAGCGTGATGGTCTGTATGCAGGCCAGGCCTCCGGGCTTGAGACAGTCGCGCAGTGTCTGGAAGTAGCCGCGCCAGTATTCGCGGCCCACGGCCTCGAACATCTCGATGGATACGATGGCATCGAAGGGCTGGCGGGCATGCAGGGCAGGCAGGTCGCGGTAGTCCTGGTAGCGCAGCTCCACGGCGTCGCCCAGGCCGGACTGCTGCATGCGGCGCTGTCCCCAGGTCAACTGCTCGCGCGACAGCGTCACGCCCGTGACCCGGGTACCGAATTCGCGGGCCGCAGTCTCTGCCAGGCCACCCCAGCCGCAGCCGATCTCCAGCAGGCGTTGGCCGGGCTGCAGCCGCACCTCGTCCAGCGTGCGTCTGAGCTTGGCCTGCTGGGCCGCCTGCAGGTCGGCTTGTTGCAGCGATTCGCCCGTGCGCCCCTCGAACCAGGCTGCGCTATAGCTCATGCCGGGGTCCAACCACAGCTGGTAGAAGTCATTGCCCAGGTCGTAATGGGCATGGATGTTTCTGGCGCTGCCGGCCCGCGTATTACGTTGCAGCAGGTGACGCAGGCGGTAGCCCAACCGGCCCCACCAGCTGCCGTAGATCAGGCTTTGTACATGGTCGCGGTTGGCCATGCACAGCCGCAGCAGTGCAGCCAGGTCGGGACTGTCCCATTCACCGGCGATATAGCCTTCGGCCAGACCGATGTCGCCCGATTTCAGGGTGCGTTCCAGCGCCTGCCAGTCGCGTAGCACGCAATGTGCGTCGGCGATGCTGGATGCAGAGCGCATCTGAGGCAGGTGCAGCAGGCGACCGTCAGGCTGCTCCAGATCCAACTGCCCGCAGGGCAGACATTCGAGCAAGTTCAGCACGCGGCGTGCCCGCGCAGGCGTGCGGCGCGGTGTGGCGGCGGCGGGGCTCAGCAAGGGGGCGGCGGTGGTGTTCATCGTGTGACGAAGCGCTCGGGCTCGGTGGGTTTGCCATGGAAAGGCAGGCGCTTGGCCCAGAGGCGCAGCGCTTGCCAGTGGATGCGGGCTATGACGCCTAGCGTCATCAAAGGAGTGCCGAAGAAGGCGCGGCGCACGGCGGTCACATCCAGCGGATGCAGCGTGCCGCCCACGCTGGTCTGCAGCAGAGGGCCGTCTTCGTCATACAGGTCCACGCGCGCCAGGGTTCGTCGCTCGCTGCGCTCGAAGCGGAAGCGGTACTCGCCCCGCACTTCGCAGAACGGCGAGACATGGAACTGCTTGCGTGCCATCTGCTCGCGGCCCCAGGCCAGCTCAGGACCGGCCAGCAGATAGGCATGGCGCTCGCCAAAGGTATTGTTGACTTCCGCCAGCACGGCGGCTAGCGAGCCATCGCTGCGGTGGGCATACCAGAAGCTCACGGGCTTGAAGACATAACCCAGTACGCGCGGGAAGGTGTGCAGCCAGACTTCGCCGTCGGCATCGTCAATGCCTTCGCTGTGCAGCAGTTGCTCGAACCAGTCCAGGGCATCGGCTCCGCCCTCGCCGTGGTCGCTGTCGTGAAAGCTGATCCAGCCGCGGCGGTTGCGCCGCAGCGAGGCATCGGGCTGCATGCGCAAGCTGCGCATTGGCAGCATGAGGAAATAGCCCGAATATCGGAAGGCATGCTCGACGGGCCGCAGACGGCGATGCCAGACATGGCCGAAGCCGATGAGGGGCCGGGCGTTCATGCTGCCCCCCTGATGGCAGAACTGACGGGCAGCCTGGGCAAGATGGCCAGCAGGCCATCGGCCGCATCGAGCCCTGAGCGCAGGCCATCCTCGTGAAAGCCGTAGCCACACCATGCTCCGCAGAACCAGGTCCGGCGCTGGCCTTGCAGAGCCGCGACCTGGCCCTGGGCCTCTATGGCCGCCAGGTCGAAGACCGGATGGCTGTATGCAATGCGCGCGTGAACCTTGCTCTCGTCGATGGGGCGCACCGGATTCAAGGAGACCATCACGGGCTGCTGCCACGGCAGAGGCTGCAGACGGTTGATCAGATAGTGCAGGCAGACGCCTGTCCGGTTGCGCCCTGCATCGGCCGCGCGTTCGTAGTTCCAGGCCGCCCAGGCTGCCTCGCGGCCGGGCAGCACGCTGGCATCGGTGTGCAGCACGGCCTGATTGGGCTGGTAGCGTATGGCACCCAGCACGCTGCGCTCCTGCGGCGTGGCGTCGAGACCCAGCAGGCGCAGGGCCTGATCGCTGTGGCAAGCCAGTACCACGGCATCGAAGTGCTCCGTGCCATGCGCCATCTGCAGCAACACGCCATGTTCCACGCGGCGAAGGCCCAGCACGGGCGCGTTCAGACGGGCCTCGTGGCGGCCATCGTGCTGCAGCGCGGCCAGCATGCGCCGCACATACTGGCGTGAGCCGCCCCGCACGGTGTACCACTGGGGCCGGTCGGAGACCTGGATCAGGCCATGGTTGTGACAAAAGCGGATCAGCGTGGCCACAGGAAAGCGCAGCATCTGATCCGTCGGGCAGGACCAGATGCAACCCATCATGGGCAGCAGGTAGTCCTGCCGGAAGGAGGTGCCGAAGCCGTGTTCATCGAGAAAAGCTTCGATGGAGCTGCGCAGGCCGGCCTCGTCGCCTTCCCGGGCGATGCGTGTGGCCAGACGATTGAAGCGCAGGATCTCGGTCAGCATCTTCAGAAAACGGGGGCGCAGCAGATTGCTGCGCTGCGCGAAGACTGCTCCCAGTGAGCTGCCGCTCCACTCGAGGCCGGCACGTCCGTCGGCCAGGGGAACCTGTACCGAAAACGACATCTCGGCGGCCGCCGTAGGCACTTGCAGCTCTTCGAACAGCTGCGTTAAAAGCGGATAGGTGCGGTGGTTGAAGACCAGAAAGCCCGTATCCACACCCTGGCTCACGCCATTCAGCGTCATATCGACAGTGTTGGCATGCCCGCCGAAATGGTGGCCCGCTTCCAGCAATGTCACGCGATGCTGGCCAGGCGCACCTGCCAGAAGCCGGGCAGCGGCCAGACCCGCAACCCCAGACCCTATGACTGCAATGCGATGCATGGGAATGCCTTTCCTGGTTTATCAGTCCGTTTGCACCAGAAAGGTTAAATCGTGAACTGATGAGTTCAAACTATAAACCAAACATTTCCACTTTGCACTATCTAGTATGAGGTATGGCCTATCAGGTCTAAAATATGCCCATGACAAGCCGCTCTTCCATCAAACAGCAGATACAGCGCGT
This sequence comes from Comamonas brasiliensis, assembly GCF_018292285.1. NCBI lineage: Bacteria > Pseudomonadati > Pseudomonadota > Betaproteobacteria > Burkholderiales > Comamonadaceae > Comamonas > Comamonas brasiliensis. The sequence continues at coordinate 1,708,379 of NZ_JAANES010000001.1, read as the reverse complement.
GCGTGAGCAGGCCATCGTGGTGGCCGTCAACCGGCTGCTGGCGACCAAGGGCTATGACGCCATGACGGTGGACGAGGTCGCTGCCGAAGCCGGCATGGCCAAGGCCAGCCTCTACAAGCTGTTCACCTCCAAGGAGGAACTGGCGGGAGCCGCCATGGTCGGCGTGCTGGACCGTGCACTGGCGTTCGTGGACGGCCTGCGCGACGAAGCAAGCCAAGCGGCCGAGGCAGGTGCTCCCATGCGCCCGCTGGATCAGCTCAAGGCCGTGACGCGCTGGGCCATGCAGACGCAGCTGGAGGGGGAAATGCCTTCGCTGCCGGCGCAGAACTCGAATCTCAGCGCCTCTTTGCAATCCAACGATGCTTATATGGACCGGCTGATCGCCCTGAGCAACCGGCTCAGCATCTGGATCACCGAAGCCCAGACCAGCGGCCAGTTGCATGCCGCGCTGCCCCCCGAGCTGGTGCTGTACACCCTGTTTGCACGCGCCTGCGATCCCGTCGTGGCCCTGCTCAAGGAATCGGAACAGTACACGCATGGGCAGATCATCGACTGGGTGACGAGCACCACGTTTGACGGGCTGGCGGTGGCGCGCTGAGAAGTCGGCACCCGCAGAGGCGCCAGCACCTGGCGCTGCCCTGACAAGGGTTCGATCCGGTTTGTGGAAGTCTGCCGCAGTCTCAGGATTGCATGATGACCGGCCCGCCCTTGCTCAAGGCTCGCTGGTATGCAGCACGCTCGTGCATGCGCTGGCGATAGGCGATCAGATGAGGCCAGGCGCTCTCGTTTTCGCTTCGCACCAGAGCCGCTTCAACGGCAAAGCTCATCTGGAAGTCGGCCATGCTCAGATGCTCGCCCGCAAACCAGTGATGTTTTGCCAAATGCGCTTCCATAAAGGCCAATGCAGTCTGCACATTGGGCGCAACGAGTCTTTGCTGCACCCGCTTGCACAGGGCGCGCGCGATGGGACGCACGAAAAATGGCATGGGCTGGCGCGGGATGGTGTCGAAAACCAGTTTCATCACGAGCCAGTTCATCAGCGAACCCTCGGCATAGTGCATCCAGAAGCGGCACTCACGGTGTTCTTGGGTGCCGCGCAGGGGCTCAAGGTGCGAAAGCTCCTCAGGCGCCTGATGAGCGTAGCGCTCAACCAGATACTCGATGATCGCGCCTGATTCGGCGACAACAACGTCCGAATCGTTGATCACCGGCGATTTGCCCAGAGGATGCACGCGCTTGAGCTCCGGCGGCGCCAGGCGGGTGCCGGGATCGCGCTGGTAGCGACGCAGTTCGTAAGGAACACCGAGCTCCTCAAGCAGCCAGAGTATGCGCTGCGAGCGCGAAGTTTCAAGGTGATGAACGGTGAGCATAGGGCATTTTCCTGGAAGCGGAACCTGCGTTGCGCAGCCAGCGCATCAGGATTCCAAGCAATGGCAGTTTCTCGTAAAGTTCTTCAGCTGCATCCCAGTAATCGCGATGCTGGCAGACAAGACCTTGTGCATCAAAGCGCAGCAGGCTGGCACCCCGAATGCATTGCTCGGAACCGGGCCGCCAGCGTCGCAAGCGAAAGCGAAATTCCCAGGCCAGAAAGGCCTGACTGTCCTGTACCAGCCGCTCGGTGACGACAAAGCGCGGCTCTTGCAGCGTGTCGAACATATGGGCGAAGATGCCGGCGATTGCATTCACGCCGCGCACTTCATTGAACGGATCCTTGAAGTGCGCATCGCTCGCGTAATAGCTGTCGAGTCGCTGCAGATGGCCAGGGGTCAGTTGTTCGTACAGCTGGACAAGCCGCTCCACTGCGGCACCCGTATCGGTTGAGGTAGAGGGGCTTTGCTGCATGCATCAAATTGTAGGCAAACTGCTCCGCATTCCCGTGGCGGCTGCGCCACGGCTGTCCTTCAGACCAGGCTTGTCAGGCATCCCGTGTCGGACGGTTACGGGTGCGTTTTCTTGGTCAGCACCGGATCGCTGCGGTAGCGGTCTGGGAAGAGGCGCTTGAGGTTGTTCACCTTGGGCAGATCATTGAAGACGATATAGGGGTGACGCGGGTTTTCGGTCATGAAATCCTGGTGGTAGAGCTCGGCCGGATAGAAGCTTGCCCTTTCCTCGAGGCGGGTGACGATGGGCTTCGGATACAGGTGTGCCGCGTCAAGCTGCGCGACATAGGCCTGTGCTGTCTTGAGCTGGGCGGGGCTGGTCGCGAAAATGGCTGAGCGGTATTGCGTGCCGGTGTCCGGTCCCTGCCGGTTGAGCTGGGTGGGATCATGAACCACAGAGAAAAATATCTGCAGCAGCTGTCCATAGCTCACCAGGGACGGATCGAAGGTAACTTCTACCGATTCGGCATGTCCGGTATTGCCGCGGCTGACCAGCTCATAGGAGGCGGAGGCTGCAGTGCCTCCGCTATAGCCCGAGACGGCCCGCTGCACGCCTTTGACATGCTGGAATACGCCTTGTACTCCCCAGAAGCAGCCGCCGGCAAAGATGGCGCGCTGCGGCGCGGGCCCGGTGGCCGGCATGTCCATGGCAGGGGGCGGGATGCGGACTGCCTCCTCGGCCGAGAAGGCCGTTGATTGCCACAGCAGCCCGCTGCCCAGCAAAACGATGCCGCCAGTCAAGGTCTGGAGCAGGCCGCGCCTATGCATGCCGCGCCGATTCAAGGTGACCGAGGGGGTGAGGTTGGTTTTCATGGGGCTCATCCGAAAGTGAAGGCGTAGGCAGAAACGCCGCTGTCGAGAAACTCGATGCTGAAGGTCCGCTCGGCAACGGCACCGGACTGGCGCACCAGCTGATAGAGACGTTGCCCGGTGACGGTGCCGCTGCCGTCGGCTGCCACGTCCACGCCGTGGGCATCGCCGGGTGGCTTGCCGTCGACGCTGACCTTGAAGCGCACCGGTTTGCCATCGGGTCCGGGGCTCAGCACCAGGTGCAGATCACGGGCCTTGAACCGGTAGACGATGCGCCCCGAAGGACCGGCCAGCGATGCGCTTTCCGGCCCCACCATCCATTGACCGCCCAGGCCCCAGGCGTTCAGCCGGGTCTCATGCGGCTCCAGATACGTGGTCGTCTTGTCGTGCACGGCTTTGGGGTTGGAGGCGAAGTTCTCGGCGCGCTCATAGCCCAGATAGGTTTCGGGCGAGGCGACCTCATTCATGCTGGCGGCCAATTGCACGCCTCCTGCATCCACCTGCGTCAGGCCCATGGCCGAACGGGTGCTGCCCGCTTCTTTGAGAAGCTGCTGTATCACCCGTTCAGACTCTGCATAGCCGCCCTCGCCGAAGTGATGATGGCGTATGCGTCCCGTGGCATCGATGAAGTAATGAGCAGGCCAGTACTGGTTGCGGAAGGCGCGCCAGATCGCATACTGGTTGTCCACGGCCACCGGATAGCTGATGCCCAGATCTTTCATGGCCTTGCTCACGTTGCCGATGTCGCGTTCAAAGGCGAACTCAGGTGCGTGCACGCCGATCACGACCAGACCCTGGTCGCGGTATTTTTCGGCCCAGGCCTTCACATAGGGGAGAGTGCGCAGGCAGTTGATGCAGGAGTAGGTCCAGAAATCCACCAACACCACCTTGCCTCTCAGGTCCTGCTCACCCAGTGGCTTGGAGTTGAGCCATTGGGTTGCACCGTCCAGGGGCGGCGCGATGCCCTCATCGGGCAGAGCCTGGGCTGTGCTGGACGGCCCGCTCATGCGCATTGCAGCTCCCGCGGCCATCATGGCAGCCCCGTCAGCAGGTGCAAGGGATGGTGCCTGCATCATCATGCCCGGGTTGCCATGCATGGCCAGCTGGTCGTCGCTCTGCGGCTGGTTCAGGTGCTCGACCAGTTTCTGCTCCAGGTTGCCGGTGGACGCCGTTGACAGTCGGGCCAGCACGCCGGTGTCGATTCCCAGTGCAATGGCTGCAACGCCGGCGAGCATAGCTGCCCCGAGGCCGCGTCGCACCCATTCACCGGCACCCAGCGAACGCTTGAGCGTGGCAAATACCCGGCCACCCAGCAGCAAAGCCGCAGCCATGGAGGTCGCTGCCCCGGCGGCATAGGCCAGCAGCAGCAAGCTTGAGGTCGTGTTGGCACCCTGCAGGGCGGCGCCGGTCAGTATCAGTCCCAGAATGGGTCCAGCGCATGGGGCCCACAGCAGCCCCGTCGCGACTCCCAGCAACACGGAGGAGGCCATCTTCGGCGTACCGTCTTGCTGTACCGACTCGGACAGGCGCGAGCCGGCAGTCACCAATGGACGGGTCAGTCGCTCCGACAGATGCGGCAGCAACAGGGTCAACCCGAAAACGGCCACCAGCGCCAGAGCCAGCCAGCGGCCATATTGATTGGCAGCCACCACCCAGCCGCCGCCTGCGGCTGCGAGAGAGGCAACGACCGCAAAGGTCAGCGCCATGCCAGCCAGCAATGGCAGGCCGTTGCGCACAAAGGGCTGATTCGCGCGAGAGAACACGAAGGGCAGCACGGGCAGGATGCAGGGGCTGACGATGGTCAGCACGCCGCCCAGATAGGCAAGGACGATCAGCAACATGGCCTGTTTCTCCTCAAGCGGGCTTGGGCGCGAAAGTCAGTGCAAGACCGTTCATGCAGTAGCGCAGACCTGTCGGAGGCGGCCCGTCCTCGAAGACGTGGCCAAGGTGACCGCCGCAGCGCCGGCAGTGGGCCTCGATGCGCACCATGCCGTAGCTTCGGTCCTTGCGGGTGGCGACGGCATTGTCCAGTGGCTTCCAGAAGCTCGGCCAGCCGGTGCCGCTTTCGAACTTGGTAGTGGAGGCAAACAAGGGCAATGAGCAGCCAGCGCAGGAAAAGGTGCCTGGACGATGCTCCTTGTTGAGCGGACTGCTGCCTGGAGACTCTGTGGCCTCCTGACGAAGCACGGCATATTGCTGGGGGCTGAGCCGGGCGCGCCATTGGGCGTCGGTGTAGCTGATTTCGAAGGACTCGGTCGCCGCAGTGGCTCGGCGGTGGAACGTTGCGGCGCAGAGCGCAGCGGCGGAGGCTGCGGTGCCCAGCAGCATGTGGCGTCGGGTGGTCATGGCATCGGCTTTCAGGGTTCGATGGCATCGAGCTTAGGAAGTGCGGGTCCCGAAGTCCTCACGCAAAGTTAAAAAAAACGTGATAACTCCCCGCGAGCAGTTTGAGCACAATGTGAAATCAGGCGGCACTGCGCCGCCGTGCTGCACCAACTGCCCCGGAGACCTGAATACCCATGACCATTGCCCGCCGCATTCTGCTGGTCGAGGACGACGCCCATATCGCCGATCTGCTTTCGCTTCACCTTCGAGACGAGGGGTTGGAGGTCGTGCATTGCGCCCGTGGTGACGACGGGCTGGCGCATCTGGAGCGTGGCGGCTGGGATGCGCTGGTACTGGATCTGATGCTGCCTGGGGTGGACGGCCTGGAGATCTGCAGACGTGCGCGCGCCATGACGCGCTACACGCCGATCATCATCATCAGTGCCCGCTCCAGCGAGGTGCATCGCATTCTGGGCCTGGAGATCGGCGCTGACGACTATCTGGCCAAGCCGTTTTCGGTGCTGGAACTGGTGGCCAGGGTGAAGGCCCTGCTGCGCCGGGTCGACGCGCTGGCTCAGAGCGCGCGCCTGGAGTCGGGCAGCCTGTCGGTCAACGGGCTGCTCATGGACCCGGTCGCCAGGGATGCCAGCCTGAACGGACGCCATCTCGACCTCACACCCCGGGAATTCGATCTTCTGTATTTTTTTGCCCGCCAGTCAGGCAAGGTGTTTTCGCGCATGGACCTGCTCAACGCGGTCTGGGGCTATCAGCACGAGGGCTACGAGCACACCGTCAACACCCATATCAACCGGCTGCGCGCCAAGGTGGAGCTCAACCCTGCACAGCCCACGCGAATCCTCACGGTCTGGGGACGCGGCTACAAGTTTGCCGAAGCCGGGGAGCGCGAATGAATCTGACCCTGACTCAGCGGTTGGCGATCGTGTTCGCCCTGCTGCTGCTGGTCTGCAGCGGCACTTCCGCCTGGCTGCAGCTTCGCTCCAACCGCATGCATGAACTTGAGGTGGTGCAGGCTTTGTCCCGCGACGTTGCCGAGAGCATTGCCCGCGACGCCCAACTGACGGATGCGAACGGCTTGATGCCGAACGCGGTGCGCAATCTGTTCAACCAGCTGATGATGGTGAACCCGAGTGTCGAGGTCTATCTGCTGGAGCCAGATGGGCGCATTGCCGGTCATGCGGCTCCCGAAGGGCGTTTGCGCCGCGACCGGGTCGATCTGGAGCCGGTCCATCGATTTATCGATGGTCATATGCTGCCCATCCTGGGTGACGATCCGCGCAGCCGCGATGGCCGCAAGGTCTTCAGTGCGGCTCCCCTGAGCGTGAACGGGAGGGAGGTCGGCTTCATCTATGTGGTGCTGCTGGGCGAGGCCCATGATCTGCTTGCCGCCAGAGGTTCCGCAGATGCGGTGCTGAAGACTGCATTGCTGTCGATCGGCATGGTGGGGCTGCTGTGCCTGGCCGCCGGGCTTGTCGCCTTCACCTTGATCACACGCCCCTTGCGGCGCCTGACCGAGTCGGTGCGGCAGTTCGATATGCATGGCGTTCCGCCTGAGATGCCGGCGCGTGCTTCGGAGGCGGCAGATCACAGCCGTGACGAGATCGCCGTGCTGGACTCGGCCTACAGGCAGATGGTGCTGCGCATCAGCGAGCAATGGCAGGCGCTGAGGCGACAGGATCAGGAGCGCCGGGAGTTGATCGCGAATGTCTCCCACGATCTGCGCACGCCGCTGTCGTCCTTGCATGGGTATCTGGAGACCCTGCTGCTCAAGGATGCAAGCCTGGAGCCCGCAGAGCGCAGGCGCTATCTGGGCATTGCACTCGACCAAAGCCAGAGGGTGGGTGCGCTGTCCCAAAGTCTGTTCGAGCTGGCGAGGCTGGAGTATGGCTTTGTGCAGCCCGAGCCCGAGTCGTTCTCGCTGCGAGACCTGGTGCAGGACGTGTTTCAGAAGTTCGAGCTTGCTGCAGAGTCACGCCATATCGCCCTGCGGGCGGATCTGGCCCCGCAGTTGCCGGCGGTTCGTGCAGATCTGGGAATGATGGAGCGGGTTCTGAGCAACCTGCTCGACAACGCTTTGCGCTATACCCCCGAAGGCGGCTCGATCAGCATAGGCATCAGAAGCGTGGGCCCGGAGCTGGAGCTGACGGTCAGCGACACCGGCCCTGGCATTCCGCCAGAGCTGCGCGAAGGCCTGTTCAGGCGTCCATTCACGGTCGGTGGCGCCCGCCGCGACGGGGGACTTGGCTTGAGAATCGTGCATCAGATGCTGGAGCTGCACGGGGTCGGCATCCATCTGGTCGAGGGTGACGGCGGGGGCGCTGCGTTCCGGTTTTCCCTGCCACGGGCTCCGGAGGCCTGATGTACAGCAGGGCTGCAAGCAGGCAGCTCACGGGCCATGGAGCCCGGCTCACAGGAGGGTTCGGGGCCACTACCGGTCGTCGTTATCGCCATGAGTCCGGCCCTGCGGCAGGTAGCGTTTTCTAAGTGGTATTCGCCTGCAGATTGATAGCAGTCTTATGTCTTATATCTAAGTGAAAACCCCAGTTGTTCGCTCCAATAAAAGACCATTGCCTACTAGCAGTCAAGGCAGTCGTCCGACACAAATAGTTGCCAGCGCAACTATTATTAAATTGTTAAGGCGGTTTGGGCCGGCTTGAAAAATGCTTTGGCTCTGTGTACGAGTGCCCGCTTTGCGGGCATTTTCTTTGGGGTGCGCAGCTTTCGGTCGGAACCACCGCTGATTCAAAAAACTTGAACACTTGCCCAACGCACAACTGGCTGTGTATGAGCGGGTTCACACGATGTAGGAATCGCAAAATGTCCAACTTTTCCCCACCCAGCCGCAGATCCTTTCTGTTCGCCTCCGGTGCTGGCGTCGCACTGGCCGGAACGGCCGTGACCATGCACGCCAACTCCAAGGAGCCAGCGCTCAAACTGGATGCATACAAGCCCGAGTATTTCAATGCGGATGAGTGGGCTTTCGTTCTGGCAGCGACAGCGCGCCTGATCCCGTCCGAAGGCGACGGTCCCGGAGCGATAGAAGCCCATGTGCCGGTGTTCATCGACCGTCAGCTCAAGAGCTACTACGGAACTGCGGATATCTGGTACATGGAGGGGCCGCACGATCCCACGGCCAAGCCCGATCGCGGCTGGCAAACGCCTTTGACGCCTGCACAGCTTTATCGCAAGGCGATTCCTGCATTCAACGCCGAGTGCAAGACACGTTACGGCAAGGAATTCAAGGACCTGTCACATGAGCAGCAGGATGAAGCGCTGACGGCTTTGCAAAAAGGCGAGATAAAGCTGGATCCCGAACTGAGCATCTTCTTCACCACCTTGCTGGCCAACACCAAGGAAGGCTATTTCGCCGACCCCATGCATGGCGGCAACCACGGCATGCAGTCCTGGAAGTACATCGGCTTCCCTGGCGCTCGTGCCAGCTATGCCGAATGGGTCGACCAACACAACAAGAAGTACCCGCTGGGTCCGGTTTCCATCAAGGGCGAAAGGGCATAAACCATGGCACGCATTGAAAAAAAGAAAGACGTGGTCATCGTGGGCCTGGGCTGGACCGGCTCCATCGCCGGCATGGAGCTGGCGGCCGAAGGCCTGGAAATCGTGGCGCTGGAGCGTGGTGGCGACCAGAACACGGTGCCCGAGTTCAAGTACCCCAACCAGATCGACGAGCTGACCTGGGGCGTGCGCCTGAAAAACATGCAGCATCCGCGCCAGCAGACAGTGACCATCCGTCGCAATGACGGCGAAATCGCGCTGCCATACCGTGCGATGGGTTCGTTCCTGCCTGCCAACGGCGTTGGTGGCGCGGGCACCCACTGGAACGGGCTGCTGTGGCGCCCGCAAGCTGAAGAAATTCAGCTGCGCAGCTATGTGAAGCAGCACTGGGGTGAGTCCATCATTCCTGAAGGCATGAATCTGATGGACTACCCCGTCACTTACGACGAGCTGGAGCCGTTCTTCACGCAGTTTGACGAAGTGGCAGGTATCTCCGGCAAGGCTGGCAATCTCAACGGCAAGATTCAGCCCGGCGGCAATCCTTTCGAAGGCTGGCGCTCCAAGGACTACCCCATGCCCCCGCTGCCTGCGACCTACGACGCAACCCTGTTCGAGGCGACGGCCAAGCAAATGGGCTATCACACCTTCCCGGCGCCCGCAGGTATTGCCTCCACCGCCTATGTGAACCCCTATGGCATGCAGATGGGGCCTTGCAATTTCTGCGGTTTCTGCGAGCGCTACGGCTGCTATCAATATTCCAAGTCGTCGCCCCAGACGGCCGTTCTGGACGCGCTCAAGCGCAAAAAGAATTTCAGCTACCGCACGCACTGCGAAGTGCTGCGCGTGGAAAGCTCGGAAGACGGCAAGACCGCCACCGGCGTGACCTACTTCGACTCCAACACCAACGAAGAAGTGTTCCAGCCAGCGGATCTGGTGATCCTGTCTTCCTTCCAGCTCAACAACGTGCACTTGCTGCTGGTTTCCGGCATCGGCAAGCCCTACGACCCCAAGACCAACGAAGGGGTGACCGGCAAGAACTACGCTTATCAGATGAACGGTGGCGTGACGATGTTCTACAAGGAGGCAAACTTCAACCCCTTCATCGGTCATGGCTCCAACGGTATCTGTATCGATGACTTCAGCGTCAACCAGAACGATTTCGGCAAGCTGGGCTTTATCGGCGGTGCTTACTGGCGTTCGGGGACCTTCAATGGCCAGCCCATCCGCTCCATGCCGCTGCCCAAGGGTACGCCGGGCTGGGGTGCCGGTTGGAAGAAGGGTATCGGCGAGTGGTATGGCCACTCCATGTCCATCGGCACGCACGGCTCGCATATGTCCTACCGCGCCAATCACCTGGATCTGGACCCCACTTACAAGGATCCACACGGCCGTCCGCTGATGCGCATGACCTTCAACTGGCAGGACAACGACCTGAAGATGAACCAGTACCAGAAGCTCAAGGCGGCAGAAGTTGGCAACAACATGAAGCCTGATCAGATCCAGCTGGGTTTCAAGGACATCGGTGCGCAGTTCGACGTGCGTCCCTACCAGACCACGCACACCACTGGCGGTCACATCATGTCCGACAAGCCCACGGAAGGCGTGGTGAATCGCTACTGCCAGGCCTGGGACAAGCACAACGTGTTCGTCTTCGGCGCCGGCAACTTTGTGCAGAACACCCAGTACAACCCCACCGGCATGGTCGGCGGCCTGGCGTACTGGACGCTGCATGCGATTCGCACCATGTATCTGAAAAACCCACGTCCGCTGGTCTGAGGAGAGCAAGACATGAAGAAAATCCTCAGCATTCTGATTGCGCTGATCGTTCTGGGCGTTCTGGCGGCGCTGGCGCTGATCTACCTGCCATTCAAGCCGACACCGGCGAATGAGGCGCTGGCCGCCGACTGGAAGGCAGAAGCCGGTCGTGGCGAATATGTCATGCGCGCCAGTGACTGCATGGCCTGTCACACCGCCAAGGGTGGCGAGCCCATGGCTGGCGGTCGCGGCATTGAGAGCCCCATGGGCACCATCTGGTCCTCCAACATCACGCCGGACAAGGAAACCGGCATCGGCAGCTGGACTCTGGACCAGTTCCGTGCCGCGATGGTGGACGGTATCGGTGGTCACGGCCAGCAGCTGTACCCAGCCATGCCCTACGAGAACTATCGCTTCATGAAGGAAAGCGATATCCGCGCGCTGTTCGACTACCTCCAGACCGAGGTCAAGCCCGTCAGGAACGAGGTGCAGGCCACCAGCCTGAGCTTCCCGTTCAATATGCGCTTCGGCATCCGCGCCTGGAACTGGCTGGCTCTGTCGGGTGAAGCCGACTTCAAGCCCATGGCCGGTGACGACCAGCAGATCCGCGGTCAGTATCTGGTCGAAGGCGCCGGTCACTGCGCAGCCTGCCACAGCCCTCGCACTGCCTTCATGGCGCAGAACGGCACACGCCTGTCCGACTCCAGCTTCCTGACCGGCGGCATGGTGGACGACTGGTCTGCTCCTGCACTGCGCGGCAAGGACTCGCGTGTTCAGCAATGGACGACCGAGCAGGTGGCCGCCTATCTGGCGACCGGCCGTAATGCCCATGCGGTGGCCAACGGAGAAATGGCGCTGGTGGTCGAGCACTCCATGCAGTACATGACCGATGCCGATCTGAACGCCATGGCCAAGTTCCTCAAGACCATGGACGGCCAGGCCGCAGATGCAGCCCCTGAAAAAGTGGCTACGCCAGGCCCTCGCAGCACTGCGGTTGCCAAAGCGGATGGAGCCGGCGAGGCCACGGCCAAGTTGCTGAAATCCGCGTCTCCCGACATGCCTTTGGGTGCTCGCCTGTATCTCGACAACTGCGCAGCCTGCCACTTTGTCAGCGGCAAGGGCGCTCCCGAGATCTTCCCCGAGCTGCAAGGCAATGCCATGGTGCTGGGCAAGGATGCCGGCCCGCTGGTGTCGGTGATTCTGAAGGGCGCTTCCTCGCCCGCTACGGATCGCCGTCCCATGCATCTGGTGATGCAGGGCTACGCCGACCGCCTTACCGACGGTGAAGTGGCCGCACTGGCCAGCTTCGTGCGCAAAGGCTGGGGCAACCAGGCTTCGGATGTGAGCGAAAGCCAGGTCAGCAAGGTGCGCCAGCATGTGCAAGCCGATGCTGCTCCACAGCGAGCCCAGTAAATAGCACGCGTATCCGCCAGGTGCTTTGCGCGCCAGGCAGATTCCCGAAACCCAGCCCGATGGAAATCCGGCTGGGTTTTTTTACGTAGCAGCGGCTGGCCCGGACGATGGAGGCTTCCAAAAATCAACAGGCCGCACCACTGTGCTTAAGTGATGCGGCCTGTTGCGTAGGCGTGTTGCGGATCAACCAACCGGATGCTGACGGTAAACGGCGCGGCATGTTGAATGGTTTTGCGGCGTCGGTAGACGTGCTTCCATGGACTCAAGTGTGCATGTTGCAGCGCAGAAAATGTTGCTTCAAATTCTGCGAATACAGCGTTGCTACAGAAAAATTTTCTGTATTTATATTTTTGGCGGTAAATTTGTGAATATGGATACCTTGGATAAAAAGATTCTTGCTGCCTTGCAGGCCAATGCGCGCGCCAGCCTGCAGGACATTGGCGCTGCAGTGGGCCTGAGTGCATCGCCATGCTGGGCCCGCATCAAGAAGATGGAGGAGGCTGGTGTGATCGAGGGCTATACCGTGCGTCTGAACCCGCAGGCGCTGGGATTGGCCGATTCGGTTCTGGTCATGGTCACGCTGGACAGCCATTCAGACAACACGCTGGAAAAGTTCGGCGAGGTGCTGGCCACCATTCCCGAGGTTGTGGAAGCGCATCTGGTCTCGGGCGAGTACGACTATCTGCTGCGTATCGTCGTCAAGGACACGCGTGACTACGAGCGCCTGCTGCGTGAGAAGCTCTACAAGATCAAGGGCATACGCCATAGCCAGTCCAGCTTTGTGCTGCGTACGCTGAAAAAAGCCGACCTGCCTCTGGGCGTGTGAAGCGGCACTGCTCTTCGCGGTGCGATCAGTCGCGGCGCGGAGCTGGTGTGACTGAAGCCATTCAGACTCCGGTGCTCATCGAGCCTGGATGCAGGCCTGGCCGCTGCCAGCGCTGCCCCTGTGGAGGCGGCTGCGCGTCGGATTGATGGAGGAGTTGATGAAGCTGACGCGGAGCCGGGGCGCTGTGCAGCCGTCTCAACGCATGGCGCGGCGCAAGGCAGCGCTGCTCCAGTCCACAGCGATGCTCAGCAAGAGCATGGCCATGATCACGGTGCTGGCCTGGGCATAGTGGAACAGCGAAAGCTCGAAGTACAGCAACTGGCCCAGCCCGCCTGCTCCCACAAAGCCCAGAATCGCCGCCATGCGGATATTCATCTCCCAGCGGTACAGCGTGTACGCCAGCAGTTGCGGCGCAGCGCCAGGAAGGGTGCCATAGCAAAATGCCAGCAGGCGATTGCTGCCGCTGAGCTTGAGCGCATTTGCGGGAGCCGCCGGAGCATTCTGCAAGGCCTCGGCAAACAGGCGGCCCAGCACGCCGGTGGTATGCAGGGCCAGGGCCAGGGCTCCGGCGAACGGGCCCAGGCCTACGGCCAGCGCGGTGATCGTGGCCCACACCAGCTCGGGCACCGAGCGCAGCACATTGAGCACCACATTCCACGGAGCCCGCCAGCGTGGCAGGGCCAGCAGCAGGCCCGCGATCGCGGCCAGCAAGGTGCCGACGATGGAGATGGCCAGGGTCTCCCAGATGCCTTGCAGCACCTTGAGCAGCCAGGGCTGGCTCAGATCGGGAGGGAAAAAGCCGCGTACAAAGTCGCCCATGCTGGCGGCAGCATCTGTCGTGAACAGTGCCGAGAAATCAATATCCAGAAGCCGCAGGCTGGCCCATAGCGCCACACAGGCAGTCAGCACAAATGTGCCGGTTCGCCAGCCGAAGGGCAGTGCGCGCGCGGCAGGCGCGGCGTCGAGTGCGCGACGCAGCCACCAGGAAAGCAGATCGGCTGCCGCCACCAGCAGCATGAAGGCCAGCAGAATGCTGGCGGCTTCGCCGCCGTTGAGCATCTTCATGGCCTGGTCCATGAGCTGGCCCAGGCCTCCCGCACCGACAAAGCCCATGACCACCGAGGCACGGACCGCGCATTCCCAGCGGTAGACGGTGTAGGAGGTCAGCTCCTTGGCCGCCTGCGGCAGCAGGCCGTAGAGCAGGGCCTGGATACGGCCGGCGCCACTGGCACGCAGGGCGCGGGCCGGAGCAGGGTCGGTGGATTCGAGAATTTCGGCATAGACCTTGGCCAGCATGCCGCCATAGGTCAGGCCCAGGGCCAGCACTCCGGCTGCGGGCCCCAGGCCGAAGACGCGCACAAACACCAGAGCCCAGACCAGCTCGGGAATGCCGCGCAGGATGGTGAGCACGCTGCGGGCGATGGGGTTGAGCGTGATCCTCTCGCGCGCAGCGCCCGTGGACAGATAGGCCATGGGTACGGCAATCACGAAGGCCAGCGCCATGCCGGCCGTGGCGATGGCCAGGGTCTCCAGCGTGGCCTGACCCAGGTAGGCCAGAAACTCCCCACTGGTTTCGGGCGGCAGAAACTGCGCCAGAAAGCCGCCGATGACCTTGAGATTGTCGGCATCGAATAGCGGCTTGAGCGAAAAGCCCGAGGTCTGCAGCATGGGCCAGAGCACGACCAGGGTCAGGATCACGCCGCTCAGGCGGCCGCGAGCGGAGGGGTCGCGGCGCGATGGCCGGGCGGGCTCGGCCATTTCTAGCGGCATGCGTTCACCTGGATGGGAGCGGGCGCGGTGCTGGCGAGATCGCGCTGAGCCAGGCGGTTGTGCAGCGTGGGCAGATCGGCGGGGCTGCCATCGGCATGGGCGTAGAGCGCTTGCAACTGGGCTTCGCTGACTTGCGTGGCAGGCAGGTCAAAAGCCAGGCGGCCATTGCGTACGCCCACGATGCGGGCAAAGTTGGCCAGAGCCAGGTCGACGGCATGCAGACTGGCCACCAGCGTGGCCTTGCGCGCGGCAGCTTCCTGCACCAGCAGTTGCACCGTGGCCTGCGAGAGTGCAGGGTCCAGGGCGGAGACCGGCTCGTCGGCCAGAATCAGGCCGGCCTGCTGGTAGAGCACGCGGGCAATGCCCACGCGCTGCAACTGGCCGCCGGAGAGCTGGTCGCAGCGTGCAAACAGTTTGTCCTCAAGCTGCACGCGGGCCAGGGCTTCGCGCGCGCCCGCAATGTCCTGCGGATAGGCGAGCGATGCCAGCGCCTTCCACAGCGGCCACTGGCCCAGCTTGCCGGCCAGCACGGCAGTGACCACACGTTGACGCAGCGGAATGGGGGCGGCCTGATGCACAGTGCCGATGCAGCTGCGCAGAGCCTTGAGTTCGCGGGCGGCGGATTGCGCAGACGCGGTCCGGCCCAGCACCTGCATGCGACCTGCCGTGGGCAGGTAGGCTGTGCCTATGGTGCTGAGCAGCGAAGTCTTGCCGGCGCCCGAGGGGCCGATGAGCGCAATGCTCTCGCCCTGGATGGCGGACAAGGAGATATGGGACAGGGCGGTAAAGCCGTTGCTGTGGGTCAGGCCCACATCGTCCAGCATGAAGCTCATGAGACGAATACTCTGAAAACAATAGCTGCCAACGCTTGATACATAAGCGTTGGCAGTCAAAAAAGCTGAATTTCTTACTTCAGCAAACCGGCGGACTTGGCGGCGGCTTCAATGCCGTCGTAGTTCTTGGTATCGGTGGCGATGAACTTGGAGGCGCGCTGCAGGTCCATGATGGCCTTGTGCTCTGGCTTGCTGGGGTCCAGTGCCAGGAAGGCGGCGGTCAGCTTCTTGACGATGGCCGGGTCCAGGTCGCCGCGCACCGTCCAGTTGTAGTCAAAGTAGGTGGGCGTCGTGGCGAACACGCGCACCTTGCTGGTGTCCACCTTCTTGGATTCGACCAGCTTGTCCCACACCGAAGTGTTGAGCACGCCGGCCTCGGCCTTGCCTGCGGCCACAAAGGCCACGGTGGCGTCATGCGCGCCCGAGTAGGCCACGGTCTTGAAGTCTTTTTCGGGGTTCAGGCCGTCCTGCTGCAGGAAGAAGCGCGGCATCAGGCTGCCCGAAGTGGAGGAGGGAGCGCCGAAGGCAAAGGTCTTGCCCTTGAGGTCGGCCAGCGTCTTGATGGCGGGGTCGGCCGTGATGAACTTGCTGGTGAAGACCGCGTCCTCGGCCCGCTGCACGATGGGGATGGCCGTGCCGTTGGTGCGGATCTTGGCTTGCACATAGGTGAAACCGCCCAGCCAGGCCAGATCCAGCTTGCGGGTGGCCAGGGACTCGACCACAGCCGCGTAGTCGGATACGGGGGTGAACACCACTTTCATGCCGGTGGCCTGCGAGAGGTATTCGCCCAGGGGCTTGAACTTGCGCTGCAGCTCGGTCGGTGCCTCGTCGGGAATGGCCGAGACGCGCAGCACGGCGGGGGTGTCTGCATGCGCTGCGGACAGCAAGGAGGAGGAAGCGAGAGCTGCCACGGCCAAGCCGCGCAGCACCTGGCGGCGAGCGAAAGAGTGCTTCATTAAGTGCTCCGTTCAAAAAGCCACCGCCGTCCGGATACACGGCGGTTTAGTAGGTCACAAGCGTTTGGCTTGCGGCGAATGGAAACCCATAGGCGGTACACCGACCGCTGGCGCTTATTGTTACGTAATTGAGAAACCCTCGGCGCAGTCTTTGCTTGATTTGAATAGCAAAAAGCCCCGTGGGGATGGGGCTTGGCACGAAAGCGACTGCTTGTCTGCAGGTTCCAATATTGCAGATGCAGTAGGTAGACGGCCGTGGCTGCGCTGACCTCGTTGCCTAGCATCAGCAAGGGCTTGCCATGATGCCCGATTGATAGCTACCGATCTTCTCAAGCAGGCGCTAGACAGGCGTTTGCCCGGGTTCGGAACTGGTGCCGGGACCTTGTGAGCCGGAGCCAGCGCTGGGGTGTTGCTGTTAGTGTTGTTGTCCTCACCACCGCAGGCGGCCAGGGCGGCGGCTGCAATCATCGAAATCAGAAGAGGTTGGCGCAAGCCCTGTGCAGATGTCATTGAGAGCTTGGCAGATGCAGGAGGAAAACTTCGATGTCTCACCAGCCTGCATCTCATCTCTGTGAAACCGATTCGTGTCCTTTGCACCACAGTCTGGGCAAACCACTTGGCAGTTGCTATGCCAAGCCAATAAACTCGCCAGCCTTTATTCCACTTGCGTTATCCGCTCTCATTTTCGAGGTGCACCATGTCCTGCCAGATTCGTTTGCGCTAAACGACTTCGCCACACGCTGATTTTTCAGGTGTGCGCTGCGGTATGGACATATCGGTCCCCTGAGGTGCCTGGCCCAGGTGGCTTGCCGCCCCGAAGGGGCAGTTTCTTCACCATGGGCAAGCCCTTGCCCGGCGTTTTCGACCTGGCTCGCGCCCCGGTCCTGCGCTCTTCCACTCTCTGAATCCCGGCCTGCCCTTTGCTCGGCGGCCAGGTGTTTTTGTCTTCGCCCGATGGTGGCGGCAAGTGCCGCTTTCGTTGTCCTTGGTTTGTCTGCCACGTCTTTTGGCGCGTGGCTTATTCCCTTTTTGGAAAGCACAACATGACTACTTCCCATTTATTCAATCTGGAGATTCTCAAATATCCGCGTACGCCGCATCTGCGTGGCTCGCGGCTGCAGGTCGGCGATCAGGCCGATGCCGTGTCCTATGAAGCGCTGGCCGGCCGGCATATCGTGGTCGAGGAAAAGCTCGATGGCGCCAATGCGGCGCTGAGCTTTGGTGCCGACGGCAGCCTGCTGCTGCAGTCGCGCGGCCACTATCTGCAAGCCGATCAGATGGGCGGGCGCGAGCGCCAATTCAATGCCTACAAGCAATGGGCAAGAGCCCATGAAGGCGCGCTGATGGCGCTGCTGGACGAGCGCTATGTGATGTATGGCGAGTGGCTGTACGCCAAGCACTCGCTGTACTACGACGCGTTGCCGCACTGGTTTTGCGAGTTCGACGTCTGGGACCGCGTGGCGCAGCAGTTTCTGGACACGCCGCAGCGCCACGCGCTGCTGGATCGTGTGCCCGTGGTGTCCGTGCCCGTGCTCTACGCCGGTATCGCACCGAGGCGCATGCAGGATCTGCTTGCATTGCTGGCACCGTCCCTGGGGCGCAGCGCGCGCTGGAAGGCGGTGTTCGAGGATCAGGTGCAAAAGCAGAAGCTGGATCTGCCGCTGGCCTGGAGCCAGACTGACAGATCCGAGCTGGCCGAAGGTCTGTATATCAAGGTCGAGGAGAACGGTCAGACCGTGGAGCGCTACAAGTTCGTACGCTCCGACTTTGTGCAGGTGATCCTGGAGTCCGGCTCACACCACAGCGAGCGGCCCATTGTCGCCAACGGTCTGCGCACAGGCGTCGATATCTTTGCCAATGCGATTCAAAAAAGCTGGTAAGCCTCTACCAGAAATCGCTGATAGCTATCAAAACCGTAGTTTTTTGATGAAGCTGCGGTGAAAGGAGAACTTATGTGGAGCTGGAAACAGATCGCGGCCCTGGTGCCGCATTCCGCTCACGACTCAGTGGATTGGGCGGCCTGCCTGGATGCCTTCCCGCAACTTGAGCTGGCCAAGACCACGCCGCAAGACCCGATCTACCATGCCGAAGGCGATGTCTGGACGCATACGCAGATGGTGGTGACCGAACTGCTGCAGGACGGCGACTATGCAGGGCTCACCAACGAGGAGCGCGAGACGGTCTTTCTGGCCGCGCTGCTGCACGATGTCGCCAAGTGCTCGACCACTCAGATAGCCGACGACGGTCGCATATCGCAACCCGGCCATTCGCGCCGTGGGGCGCTGGATGCGCGGCTCATGCTCTGGGAGGCGGGCGCGCCCGTGGCCCGGCGTGAGGCGGTCTGCCGGCTGATTGCCGTGCATCAGGTGCCGTTCTTCGCCTTTGCCGATTCGCGCCGAGGCGTCTCGCCCGAGTTCATGGTCAGAGAGCTGTCCTGGCAGGTCGATCTGCATTTGCTGGTGCTGCTGGCCCGTGCCGATATTCGCGGTCGCATCTGCCCCGATGTGGGCAATGTGCTGGTGAATATCGAGCTGTTCAGGGAGCTGGCGCTGGAAGAAGGCTGTTTGCGCAAGCCGCGCAGCTTTGCTTCGGCCGAGACGGCTGTGCGCTATTTCCGCGGAGCCGAGCTACACCCGGACTACGCCTTGCACGAAGAGCCGGGCTCGCACGTCATCGTCATGTGCGGCCTGCCCGCGTCGGGCAAGAACCACTGGGTTGCCCAGCACCATGCGGGCCTGCCCGTGGTGTCGTTTGACGATGCGCGTGCCGAGCTGGGCCTGCGCCATGGCGAGAACGAGGGCGCTGCTGCCCACCGAGCCGTGGACAAGGCCAAGAGTCTGTTGCGAGCCAAGGCTGCCTTCGTCTGGAATGCCACGCATCTGTCCAGACAGATGCGTGGCAAGACGCTGGACCTGTGCCTGGCCTATGGTGCACAGGTGGAGCTGGTGCACCTGGAGGCTGCCAGATCCACCTTGCTGGCGCGCAATAGCAAGCGCGACACCACACTCGGCAATGCAGCATTGCTGAGCATGTTGCACAGATGGGAGGTGCCCTTGCCGACCGAGGCGCATGGGCTACAACTGCTGGTCAACGAGTAGTTCAAGCCAAAACAAAAAAGGGCCTGGAAATTTCCAGGCCCTTTTTTTCGCGAGATGGCGGGTTCACGGCCGCTGCATGGCTTGCGGGTAGCCCTTGGGGTTGAAGCGTGTCACCAGCAGGCAGACCAGCGCTGCCACACCTGCCTGATAGAGCCAGCCCGTCATCCAGTTGCCGCTGATCTGGTGCAACTGCGCCATGACCAGAGGGGCCAGCGCTGCAAGGATGAAGCCGCCGCCCTGCATCAGCGAGTTGAGGGCGCCGGCTTGTGTGGGCGAGGGCAGATGGTCCAGCGCCACCAGCATGAAGAGCGAGAAGCAGCCGCCCAGACCCAGCCCCAGCACGATGGCATTGAGCGTGGGCATGGCATCGGGCCAGAGCCCGATGCCGGCAAAGCCGATGATCTGCAGCAGCAAGGCCAGCATGAGCCAGCAGCGACGATCCAGGCTGCGGCGCGCGAGCGCAGGCATGGCCAGCGCCGATGCGGCTTGTGCAATCGACAAGATGGCCAGCAGCGAGCCGCTTTGCGTGGCCGTCCAGCCATGGGTTTGATAGAACGGAGCGAGCCAGGCAACCGTGGAGCCATAACCGCCGTTCATCAGGCCAAAGCTGATCAGCAGCAGCCAGGTGCGGCCACGGCGCAGCAGCCAGCCGGTGTCGCTGTCTCTGTTGGCTTGTACCAGGGGCGCGGAGGGCACAGGGGGAGCGGACTCGCGCATCAGGGTCAGCGCATGCCAGGCCAGCGGCAACGCCAGCAACACGGGAATGGCCCAGATGGCCAGTGAAGCCTGCCAGCTCAGGCCCAGTTGCATGGCCATGGGCGAGAGCTGGGCACTGAGTGCGCCGCCGCCCATGAGCGCCGCCGAATACAGGCCCATCATGGGCGCCACGTTGTGGGGAGACTGGCGCTTGATGAGCCCCGGCAGAATGCTTTGTGCCAGCGCCACGCCCGCGCCGCACAGGCCGGCCGTGGCGATCAGCAGCGCACCGGTGGCGGCACCCGCAGGCGTCAGGCGCAGGGCGCAGCCCAGGGCAATCAGCAGCAGCGAGGCGCCAATGCTGGCGCGCGCGCCCCAGCGTTGCAAAGCCGTGGGAGCAAGCCAGCCACCAATGCCCATCAGTGCCATGGGCAGCAGCGTGAGCCAGGAGAAGCTGCGCAAATCCATGCCCGTGGCCTGCTGTATGGTCGGTGCCAAGGGGCCGGGTGCCGTCAGAAAGGGACGCAGATTGATGGTGACCAGTATCACCACCAGCAGCCAGAGCAGCGGCGGCACGCGATGCGTTCGGGAAGATGTCGATGTCATAAAGCGCTGAGGCTGCCGGAGGTGCAGTGCATCGGTGCGGTCGCCTTGGGCAGCCCGGTTTATTGTTGTGGTTTTTTAGGGCGAGGAGGGTCAGGCAGTTGGCCAGGCCTCATCTCCGTAGAGCTGCGCCGCGCGGATGCCGGTGTCGATGCGGGTGATGGGCAGCGGCGGTGGCGTCAGCGACAGGCGCAGGCGCTGGTAGGTACCCTCGCTGGACAGGCCATAGGGCGCGGCGTCTTGGTTGTCGAAGGCGAAGAACACCTGTTCGGCGCCATTCATGACCAGGGCCGCCAGGCACATGGGGCAGGGGTGGCCGCTGGCATAGATGGACAGGCCCGCCAGGCTGGGGTTGGCGCGCTGCTGTGTGCCCGCGCGTATGGCCTGCATTTCGGCATGGGTGCTGGGGTCGTGGCTGGCAATGATCTCGTTGACGCCGGTGGCAACGACTTCATTTCCCCGGGCGAGTACGGCGCCGAACGGGCGGCCGCCCTGAAGGCGGTTGGCATGGGCCAGGTCCACGGCCAGGCGCATCAGTTGTTGTGGGGTGGCGGAAGTTGGACTCATGGCGATGAAAGCTGTGGCGGCAGGCGCCGGATGCCTGATGCATCAGCGCTGCAACTGTGGTGTTTGAAGGCGGCGGGGCGGCGCCCGGCGCCTTGCAGCGTACACCTGCAGGGCCATGCCGCTACCCGTCTGGAAAGCAAAGCTTATTTGCTCAGAGGGCGTTGGCGGCCCAATAGTTCCGCCCAGGCCGAGCAGGCGAGCTCCACCTGCTGGCGCGCCGCCGGGCTGGCTGCCAGCATGCGTGCAAAGCCGTGGACCATGGCCGGGGCGCGCAAAAGCTGCAGCGGTGCGCCCAGGGCTTGGGCCTCATGGGCAAAGGCCTCGGCCTCGTCGCGCAGGATATCGTGGCTGGCCGTCATCAAAAGCGTGGGCGGCAAATGGACGATGGCTGCGCTGCTGCAGCCCGGCGTCAGCCATTGTGCGGCCTGGCCCTCGGGCCGGCCCAGTTCCTGCCAGTAGCGCTGCATGGCGGCGGGCGTGAGCCCGAAGCCTGCGGCAAAGCGGCGCATGCTGTCATTGTCCTGATCGGGCTGCAGCGGCGGGTAGAGCAGGAGCAGGCCTGCGATGTGGGCCGCATTGGTGGGTTGCTGAATCTGGCGCACTGCCGCTGCCAGTGCCAGATGGGCGCCAGCGCTATCACCACCGAGCAGGACCTTGTCGGCCGCAAAAGGCAGCAGCCCGCGCATGTCGCTCAGCCACTGCAGCACGGCCATCACATCGTCCAGCGGCGCGGGAAAGCGGCTCTCTGGCGTGCGGCGGTAATGCACGGACAGCACGGTATGGCCGGTAAATTGGGCCAGATGCTCGCACAGGTCGTCATGGGTGTTGAGATCGCCCACCATCCAGCCGCCGCCGTGCAGCCAGACCAGCGTCCGGCCGCTGCCCGCACCTTGCTTGCGATAGCTGCGCATGCAGATTTCGCGGCCCTCGGCGGCCAGGAAATGTTCGGCCCTGGAGATGCCGGGCAGGGCCGAGCGAATCAATCCGGCCTGCAGCTCGCTGAGCAGGCGCCGACGCTCCACATAGTCAAGCTGCGGGGTCGGCGTGTCCGTATCGAGCTGGGCAAAGCGCTGCAAGGTGTGTCCCAGTGCCGGATCTATTGGCTGCGGAGGCAGGTCCTGGCGGTCGTCTGTAGCGTCGTTCATGGCTGCTGGGCCTCAGTCAGCGCCGGCGCGCGATAGACCATGACCTTGAGGCTGCGTTCCTCGTCCACATCGGCAAATACGGCCGGGTTGGCCAGGCGCTCGACGAACTGCAGCTCGGGTGCGATTTCCGCCATCTGCTCGCGCAGGAAGTCCGTCCCTAGCTCGGGTGCGTTCAGGCACAGCAGGACCTGGCCGCCCGGCACCAGCAGATCGGGCAGGCGGCGCATCAGGCGCGCATAGTCCTTGGTGGCGATGAAGCTTCCCTTCTGGTAGCTGGGCGGGTCCACGACGATCAGGTCGTACGGTCCGCTGCGGTTGATCTTGCCCCAGCTGCTGAAAATATCGTGGGCGGCAAAGCTGGCGCCGGCCTTGACGCCGTTGAGCTGATGGTTGTGCTGACCCGTGGCCAGAGCGCCCTTGCTCATGTCCATATTGAGAACCTGGCCCGCACCGGCCAGCTTGGCCACGACCGAGAACGCGCAGGTATAGGCAAACAGATTGAGCACCTTCATGCGCGCGGGCCGCTCATGGGCCAGCACCTGCCGGCGCACCCAGTCGCGGCCGGCGGCCATGTCGAGGAACAGGCCGTGGTTCTGCCCGCGCGAGATATGGACCAGATATTTGGCGCCGTTCTCGGTCACCACATGCGGCTCGGGCAGCTCGCCGGCCATGACGCGGGTTTCGACCTTGCCGCCGCTCTCACGGCTCTGGAAGGCCCAGGTCAGAGGCAGCCCGGCCGGGGCGATCTGCTGCCAGCGCTGCTCCAGTGCCTGACCGATCTGGCTCAGCTGGGCTTCCTCCATGGGCGCAAAGCTGGTCAGCACGATCACGGGGGCAAAGGCATCCAGTGAGATCTGCTCGCAACCCGGATAGCGCCCGCCGCGGCCGTGAAAGATGCGCTGGGCATCGGTGGGGAAGGGCATCTGGGCAATGGCGGCTAGCAGGGCTTGCATGGGGAGAAAACAGTCACACGGTCAAACAAGCCGCCAGTGTAGGCATTGCAGCGAGCTCCGGTTGCCAGGGCGGCACATGCCCCTTGCAATGGTTGGCGGCCCGGGCAGCCGCAAATGGCCCTGGGGCTCGCGCGGGCGTGGCTGTTCACTCAGTGGTAGATGCGCCGCACATCGAAGAAACAGCTTTCGGTGCCGCCAATGCCTTGCAGGCCCGCTTCGGCAGCAGCGCGTGCGGCTTTCATCCAGCGCTGGAAGGTGAGCTTGGCGTCGTCGGTGATTTCCTCGGGCGGGGTGTCTTCCAGGCCTTGCACCAGAGAAAGTGCTTCGCCGACCTGCTCTTCCCCGCCAAGCTGGCGTGCCAGTACGCGGGCATAGCGTGCCTCGGCTTGATGACGTTTGTCCTCGGGCAGCTCGGGGTAGTCGCAAAGAGAGACGGTGAAATGGGCTTCTTGCATGTCCGTATATCCACAGTGTTTTGACTGTTTAAATATACAGTAATTAACTGTTTTTGTATCCAGTTCCTGGAAAATTTTTGCGGCAGACCGGGGACTGCGTTTTGTAGACTGTGGCCATGAATCACGCTGCTTCGCTGCCATTTCCCGGCCATGCCCTGTTTGTCACGCGCATCGGTGCCTGTGGACTGGCCTGGAATGCCGCAGCCGTCTGCGCCGTGCAACTGCCCGAGGCCAGCTGGGGCGAGACCCGGGAGCGCATGCTGCTGGGCCTGACCAAACGCCATGCGCTGCAGCCGCAGCGTGGGCCTGCGGTCTATGGCGCCGTGACCTCCATCTCCGCGGTTCCGGGCTTTGCCCTGCAGGCCATGGCCGGGGTGCAGTGTCTGCTGGCAGGCGTGAACTCACAGAGCGAGCAGGGCTGGGCGCAACCCGGTGCAGAGGCTTTGGCTTTCGGCGTGCTGGGCGATATGCGCCAGGCCTTTGCGCAAGAATCAGGCGACGGTCTGCCTGATCTGCAGCAGATCGCGCTGGATGAATTTGCCGTGCCTGCATTTCACAGCCGGGTCTATGCTTTCACGCGCGCCCTGGAGCCGGGCCGAACCAGCACCTATGGCGAGGTGGCGGCGGCACTGGGCGAGGCCGGTGCAGCGCGCGCTGTGGGCCAGGCGCTGGGGGCCAATCCGTTTGCGCCGATTGTTCCCTGTCATCGCGTGCTGGCGGCAGGGCGGGCGCCGGGCGGTTTTTCGGGCGGTCAGGGCGCTTTGACCAAGCTGCGCATGCTGGAGATCGAAGGCGGGGCCTGGGGCGGCACACAGTCGCTGTTTGCCGATTGATGCCGATTGAGGGCACGGGATGCGCTTCGCCTGGCGGCTGCCGGCAGACCCTGCAAGCCGCGCCAGCGCGGGCTCTGCCACCTGCGGGACAGCGCCGACACGCAGGTGACAACATAGCGCCTGAGGCACCCGCACAATTCATGCAGCTTTTGACGGGCAGGCCTTGCAAGGCACTGCGAACCCGGTTTGAACCTTGAAAACAAACAGGAGACATGAGAATGACACGTACGGTGCAGCAACTTTTCGATCTCTCGGGCAAGACGGCCCTGGTGACCGGTGGCTCGCGTGGCCTGGGTCTGCAGATGGCGCATGCGCTGGGCGAGGCCGGTGCGAAGATTCTGCTGAGCTCGCGCAAGGCCAAGGATCTGGAAGAGGCCGCAGCCGAGCTCAAGGCCGCTGGCATAGAGGCTGACTGGATTGCCGCCGACTGCTCGGACGAGGCCGATATCACCCGTATGGCCAAGGAGGCCGTGCAGCGCCTCGGCCATGTGGACATCCTGATCAACAACGCCGGAGCCAGCTGGGGCGCGCCGGCCGAGGACCACCCGACGGCGGCCTGGGACAAGGTGATGAACCTGAATGTGCGCGGCTATTTTCTGCTGAGCCAGCAGATCGCCCGCCTGTCCATGCTGGAGCGCAGGAGCGGCCGCATCATCAATCTGGCGTCGATCGCCGGCCTGGGCGGCAATCCCACGGGCATGAAGACCATTGCCTACAACACCTCCAAGGGCGCGGTCATCAATTTCACGCGCGCGCTGGCTGGCGAGTGGGGCGAGCACGGCATTACGGTCAACGCCATCTGCCCGGGCTTTTTCAAGACCAAGATGGCGGCCGTGCTGATCGAGACGCTGGGTGAGGACGAAATGCGTTCCCATGCCCCGCTGCGCCGCCTGGGCGACGACGAGGATCTCAAGGGACTGACGCTGCTCTATGCCAGCGATGCCGGCAAGCACATCACCGGCCAGTGGATGGCGGTGGATGGTGGTGTGAGCGCCCTGGTCGGAGGCTGAAGCCCGGCCTGGCCGTGTTTTTGTCACGCGCCGGAGTTCGGGCCGGTCCGGCGTGTTTATATTCACGACTTGGCTGTCGCAGCGTGGTGCGCGGCGCTTCATTCTCCTGAAAGGTTTTGCGGTGTTGTCATTTGGTCCAGAAATTCCCTTTGTGCATGAACTCGGTTTCGTCCTGATCAAGGCCGAAAACGGCGAATCCGAACTGCGCTACACACCGCGGCCCGAGCACCTGAATTCCTTCGGCGTCACGCATGGCGGCGCATCGATGACCTTGCTCGATGTGACCATGGCCGTGGCCGCGCGCAGCGTGGATTTCGAGCAGGGTGTTGTCACCATCGAGATGAAGAGTTCCTTCATGCAGGCCGCCAAGGGGCCGCTGGTGGGTCAGGGCAAGCTGCTGCATCGCACCGGAAGCATGGCTTTCACCGAAGGCCGTATCTACGACGCGCAAGGACGCCTGTGCGTGCAGGCCACAGGCACTTTCAAGTACATGCAGCGCAGGCCTGCAGCCGAAGGCGGACTGAAAGCCCTGCCCACGGATTGAGTACAGATAGGCTGCTCTGTTTTTATGAGCGGCTACCGCCTTTCATATGGTTGTTTTGTATGTTTTTGGCTGTAGGTGTGAGGTATATCAAGCGCTTTCAGCTATGAAAATTGAATTTCAAACAGGAGACGAAACATGACGGTCAATCAGCAGATCCTTCTGGACAACCGCCCGCAGGGCGAGGCGGTAGAGAGCAATTTCAAGCTGGTGCAGTCGCCGCTGCCCGCGGTGGGCGAGGGTCAGGTGCTGGTGCGCCACCACTATCTGAGCCTGGACCCTTACATGCGCGGTCGCATGAACGACTCCAAGAGCTATGCCCAGCCCCAGCCGCTGGGCGAGGTCATGCAGGGCGGCACGGTAGGCGAGATTGTCGAGAGCCGTCACCCCAAGTTCAAGGCCGGCGACAAGGTGGTCGGCATGGGCGGCTGGCAGGAGTACTCGCTGCTTGACCCCAGCGTGCCCGGCGCGCTGCGCAAGGTCGACACCACCCATGTGCCGCTGTCCTACTATCTGGGTGCCGTGGGCATGCCGGGCGTCACGGCCTGGTATGGTCTGGTCAAGATCATCAACCCCAAGGCCGGTGAAACCATGGTCGTCAGTGCCGCGACCGGTGCCGTGGGCAGCGCCTTTGTGGCGCTGGCCAAGGCGCGCGGCTGCCGCGTGGTGGGCATTGCGGGCGGTGCCGAGAAATGCCATTACGCCGTGCATGAGCTGGGCTTTGATGCCTGCATCGACTACCGCGAGCACCCCGATACCAAGACCATGGCCAAGGCCCTGAAGGATGCCTGCCCCAACGGCATCGATGGCTATTTCGAGAACGTGGGCGGCTATATCTTCGACGCCGTGCTGCTGCGCACCAATGCCTTTGCGCGTGTGGCCCTTTGCGGAATGATTGCCGGCTATGACGGCCAGCCCCTGCCGTTGGCCAACCCGGCGCTGCTGTTGGTCAATCGCATCAAGCTCGAAGGCTTTATCGTCAGCGAGCACATGGAAGTCTGGGGCGAGGCACTGACCGAGCTGGGCGGCCTGGTGGCAGCCGGCAAGCTCAAGCCGCGCGAGACGATTTCCCAAGGTCTGGCCTCGGCGCCCGGCGCGTTTCTGGGTCTGCTCAAGGGCAAGAACTTCGGCAAGCAGCTGGTAAAGCTGATTTAACCCCCTGAGGCGCTTTGCCTGGGCGGCCTCGCGCCTTCCCCTTGCCGGGCGCCCCTTTTCTCTATGCGCTGCGCGCTATGTAAGGGGGACGTCAGCCCCGCTGCGGGGCGGCGCGGCCGGCACAGGCCCTTGCTTGCTGTCCCTTGGTTGTGCTGCGCCGGTTTCGAGCGTGGAAACGCATTTGAGCTGCGTCCAAATAAATACGGAGACAAGAATGATCACGAATTTCGCGGGAAAGACGGCGGTTCTGACGGGTGCGGGCTCTGGCTTCGGGCTGGAGTGCGCGCGCATTGGAGCCGCCAGAGGCATGAATCTGGTGCTGGTCGATGTGCAGCAGGAGGCGCTGGATAAGGCAGAGGCCGAGCTCAAGGCCGCCGGTGCCAAGGTGCTGGCGCGCAGGGTCGATGTGTCGGATGCGGCGCAGATGGAGCGATTGGCTGCCGAGGTCAAGGAGACCTTTGGCGCGCCGCACTTCGTCTTCAACAACGCGGGCGTCGGTGCCGGCGGTCTGGTCTGGGAAAACACGGTAGCCGACTGGCAGTGGGTGCTGGGCGTCAATGTCTGGGGCGTGATCCATGGCGTGCGCCTGTTCACGCCCATGATGCTGGAGGCCGCCAAGGCCGATCCGGCCTTCGAAGGCCATATCGTCAACACCGCCAGCATGGCGGGTCTGCTGGCGCCGCCGAACATGGGTATCTACAACGTCAGCAAGCATGCGGTGGTGTCGTTGACCGAGACGCTGTACCAGGACCTGGCCCTGGTCTCGGACCAGGTCAGCGCCAGTCTGCTTTGCCCCTTCTTCGTGTCCACGGGCATAGGTCACAGCGAGCGCAACCGTCCACAGGGCCTGGAGGCGCAGCCTTTGACGGCCAGCCAGAAGATAGGTCAGGCCATGACCGACAAGGCCGTGGGCTCGGGCAAGGTCACGGCGACCGAGGTGGCGCAGAAGGTGTTCGATGCGATTGCGTCGGGCCAGTTCTATATCTACAGCCACCCGCAGGCCCTGGGCTCGGTGCAGGTGCGTCTGGAAGATGTGGTGCAGGGCCGCAACCCGACGGATCCTTTCGCGCACAAGCCCGAACTGGGCGAGAGCCTCAAGGCGGCGCTGCGCGCAGGCTGAGCGTGAGGGAGTTGAAAAAGCCTTGCCACTGCGGCAAGGCTTTTTTCATGGCGTAGTCGAAGCTTGGTGGGCGAGCTCGGCCTCGGTGGCCGGACGCACCAGGCGCAGCAGCAGGCCATTGCCCTTGCCCATATCAGGCACGGCCTGCAGCGTCTCGGTGTTGACTGCCCAGGCCTGCTGGGCCGAGAGGCCGGAGATGCTGCTGGATTTGTCCACCTGGGCGTAGTTGTAGGTGTTCAGGCGCTGGGCATTCACGGCGGCCGTGCCCGTCCAGTGCCAGTCGCGCGGCGCATTGGGAAAGAGTTCCGGGTTCAAGCCCTGGGGCTTGCTGCTGCGGTCCAGCAGGCGCTTGAGCTCATTGACGCGCGGCAGACGCCAGCGCAGGTTTTCGGCCTTGCTGCGTTGTGCGGCATGGGTCATGGCCTGCTTGTAGCTGAAGACCTCGGCCTGGCCGCTGCAGGCCTTGCCATTCCAGCTCATGCCCTCGGCGCAGCGGGGCCAGGCCAGCTTGGCGCGCGTGTCTATCACCATGCTTCCATCCGGTGAGGGCAGAAAAGCCGGGACCGCTGCGGCGGACTGCGCGCTGGCCGGCTGAGACGTCAGGCATAGCGCAGCGAGCGCAGTCAGCAGTAAAAAGGGCAGGCGTGGGGAGATACTGGCAGCAATCACGGCAATAGCAGGGAAGGGTAGTTGACCCATTGTGCTGGCTGTCCATGCAGCCATGGCCTGGATGACCGGGCCTAAAGCCTCGTAATTGACGGCTTAGGTGCAGGCGGTGCGAGGCTGACCGGCGTGAGCCTGCACCGCCATGCAGGAAACCGGCGCCTGCTCAGCACATAAATCAAGTTACCACGACAATCACACCCCTATGCAAGCTTCTGTTTCCCTGCGCCTGGTTCTGATTCTCGGCCTGTTGTCGGCCATAGGGCCTTTCGCCATCGATATGTATCTGCCGGCCTTGCCACAGATCGGCGCCAGCCTGGATGCCCAGGTCGGTGCCGTGCAAGCCAGCCTGACCGCGTTCTTTCTCTCCATCGGCGTGGGCCAGCTGCTTTACGGCCCGGTCTCGGACATGCTGGGCCGCAAGCCGCCGCTGTATTTTGGCCTGACGGTGTTTGCCGCCGCCAGCGTGGGATGTGCGCTGGCACCCAATATCGAAACCCTGGTGGTGTTTCGCTTTGTGCAGGGTCTGGGCGCTGCGGCCTGCATGGCCGTGCCGCGTGCCGTGGTGCGCGACCTGCATACGGGCCACGCGGCCGCGCGCATGATGTCGCTGCTGATGCTGGTCTTCAGCGTTTCGCCGATTCTGGCACCTCTGGCCGGTAGCGGCGTGATTGCCCTGGCCGGCTGGCGTGCCGTGTTCTGGGTCGTGGCCGCCGCAGCCATGCTGGGCCTGATCGCCACCTGGCGCGGCGTGGAGGAAACCCGCAGCGCCGAGGCGCGTCTGGACAGCAGCCTGGGCGGTGCACTCAAGGCCTACCTGAGCCTGTTGCGTGACTGGCATTACCTGGGCCTGGTGTTCATCGGCGGCTGCGCCATGGCGGGCTTTTTTGTCTACCTGGCGGGCTCGCCGTTTGTGCTCATCAACTACTACGGCCTCTCGTCCACGCAGTACAGCATGGCGTTCGCACTCAACTCCATCGCCTTCATCGGTGCGGCGCAGCTGACGGGTCGGCTGGGTCAGCGCTTCGGCCTGGTCAATGTGGTCAAGGCCGCGGCTTCTGCCTCGGGCGTGACCATGACTGCATTGCTGGTCTATTACCTGCTGGGCGGCGAGCAGCTGACGGTGCTGATCGTGCTGTACTTCATCGCCAGTGCCTTCATGGGCCTGGTGATTCCCACGACCTCGGTGCTGGCCCTGGAAGAGCATGGCGAGATTGCCGGAACCGCCTCGGCCTTGCTGGGCACGCTGCAGATGCTGAGCGGCGCGGCGGCCATGCAGATCGTGGGGCATTTTTCCAACAGCAAGCCCCTGCCCATGGTGGTGGGTATGGCGACCGGAGCCCTGGTGGGCGTGGCGCTGACCTGGATCACGCTGGGCTGTGTACACCGAGTTGCCCATGACTGAGAGCACTGCCCAGACTCCTGCAGCCTACGACGGCCTGCCTGATGGCGCACGCGGCCGCGCCATGCTGGTCATCATTCTGGGACTGACGCTGTCGGTGCTGGACAGCAGCATCGTCAATCTGGCCTTGCCCGCCATTGCGCGCGAGCTGCAGGCCAGCTCGGCCCTGACGCTGTGGGTGGTCAACGCCTATCAGCTTGCCGGTCTAGTGCTGCTGCTGCCGCTGGCGGCCCTGGGCGAGCGCCTGGGTTACCGGCGCATCTATCTGCTGGGCATGACGGTGTTTGTCATTGCCTCGGTGGCGGCCACGCTGGCCAGCTCGCTGGCCACTCTGATTGCGGCGCGCGTGTTTCAAGGCATGGGCGCGGCCGGCATCATGAGCGTGAATGCAGCGCTGGTGCGATTGACCTATCCGCGCGCCATGCTGGGACGCGGCATGGCCATCAATTCGCTGGTGGTGGCGACCTCGTCCATGGCCGGGCCTTCGGTGGCCGCGGCCATCCTGTCGGTCGCCAACTGGCCCTGGCTGTTTGCCATCAATGTGCCGCTGGGCCTGATCACCCTGTGGATGGGACGCAAGGCGCTGCCGGCCAACCCCGTGGTGCGCAAGGATGGCGAGCCGATAGCGGCGCTTGACGTATTGCTCAATATTCTGATGTTCACCCTGCTTTTCCTGGGCGGTGAACAACTGGGCGTGCGCATGGGGCAGGGCGCTGCGGGCAGCTCACTGATGCCTTCGGGCTGGTGGCTGCTGGGCGCCGGGCTGGTGGTCGGCTATGTCTATCTGCGCCGTCAGTGGCACAAGACAGCTCCGCTGTTTCCGGTCGATCTGATGCGCATTCCCGTGTTCCGCTTGTCGATGTGCGGCTCGGTCTCGGCCTTCTGCGCGCAGATGCTGTCCTATCTGGCCCTGCCATTCCTGTTGCTGGAGGCGCGCGGCCTGTCTCCCATGGAGGCCGGCATGCTGATCACGGCCTGGCCGCTGGCCACCATGCTCACGGCCCCGGTGGCGGGGCGCCTGATCGGCAAGTATCCCGACGGACTGCTGGGCGGCATCGGCATGGCCATGTTTGCCTGCGGACTGTGGCTGCTGGCGGCCATGCCCATCGATGTCGCGCACTGGGACATGGTCTGGCGCATGCTGCTGGCGGGCAGCGGCTTTGCGCTCTACCAGTCGCCCAACAATCACACCATCGTCACCTCGGCGCCCATGTCGCGCAGCGGTGCAGCGGGCGGCATGCTGAGTTCGGCCCGCATGACCGGGCAGACGCTGGGTGCCGTGGTACTGGCCACCATCTTTGCCATCTCGGGCGGGCATGGTGGCAATGCTGAACTGCTGGCGCTGGCCGTGGCCGGCGGTTTTGCGGCATTGGCCGGGGTTTTCAGCATGTTGCGGGTACGCCCGGGCAAGTCGCAGCATTGATTTGGCAGCAAAAGCGGCTGCCGTGCTGATATTGATGGCACAGCCGGCCATCGATTGCGCAGTGCGGGGGGGGGGCGGCTCTAGTCCGTTATGAGGTGGAGCCTTGCTGCCAAGGCTTTCTACAGTGATGCCACCAAGCCGATGGCGCAGCATGTCTTGCATGCCTGTGTGACAGAAGAATGGCAAGCGGGTGATTGCCGGCATGTCATTGCGCTCTTGGCTGCTTTACATTTTATTAATATTGTCGGCGCACAATGTTGACAAGTTCCTTAGTTCAGACCGTTCCACGTATGAAGATTGACCAGCCCGCTTCGCCGAGACCGCGCCGAGAGGCGCATTTTTCTTGCCTGCCCGGTGCAGGCCGGCAGGGTCGTCGCCAGCAGCGCTGGACGCTGGCTGTGGGCGCCATGCTGATCGCCGCAGCGCTGGCGGGTTGCTCCAAGCCCGAGGCGGAGCAAAAAGGCCCGGCCAAGTCGGAGCCCAAGGTCGGAGTGGTCACCTTGCAGTCCCAAAGCCAGCAGCTGGATGCCAGCCTGCCGGGGCGTACCCGGGCTTTCATGACGGCCGAAGTGCGTCCCCAGGTCTCGGGCATCATCCAGCAGCGCCTGTTCACCGAAGGCGCTCAGGTCAAGCAGGGCCAGCAGCTCTACCAGATCGATGCCGCATCGCTGAAGGCCGCCGAGGCCAGCGCCGCGGCAGCCGTGGCCAAGGCCGAAGCCAGCCAGCGCACGCTGGCGGCCACGGCGCGGCGCAATGCCGAGCTGGTCAAGATCGATGCCATCAGCAAGCAGGCCTTTGACGAAAGCCAGGCGGCGGCAGCCCAGTCCGCTTCCGACGTGGCGGTGGCCAAGGCGAACCTGGAAACCGCGCGCATCAATCTCAAGTACAGCCGTATCGAGGCACCGATCGGTGGCCGCATCGCGCTGTCTGCCGTCACACCCGGCGCGCTGGTCACGGCCAGTCAGGCCACGGCGCTCACCACCATCGTGCA
This sequence comes from Comamonas brasiliensis, assembly GCF_018292285.1. Taxonomy (NCBI): domain Bacteria; kingdom Pseudomonadati; phylum Pseudomonadota; class Betaproteobacteria; order Burkholderiales; family Comamonadaceae; genus Comamonas; species Comamonas brasiliensis. Next base: position 1,675,625 of record NZ_JAANES010000001.1, on the reverse strand, counting down.
ACTGGACCCGATGTATGTGGACTTCACCCAGTCCAGCTCCGATCTGATGCAGCTCAAGCGAGATCTGGAGTCCGGCCGCTACCAGAAGGTGGAAGGCAACAAGATTCCCGTGCGCATCCAGCTCGACGACGGCAGCGACTACCCGCATCAGGGCAAGCTGGCCTTTGCCGGCGTGATCGTCAACGACACGACCGGCACGCTGACCTTGCGCGCCGAGGTGCCCAATCCCGACGGCATGCTCATGCCCGGCATGTATGTGAAGGCCTTGCTGCCGACTGCCCTGGCGCCCGATGCCTTGCTGGTGCCGCAGCAGTCGGTGACCCGTGATCTGACCGGACGCGCCAATGTCATGGTCGTCAAGGACGGCGATGTGGTGGAAAAGCGCGATGTGGAGTTGGATCGCGCCGTGGGTGCTTTCTGGTTGCTCAAGACTGGCCTGAAAGCCGGCGAGCGTGTGATGGTGGATGGCTTTCAGCGCATCAAGCCCGGCGACAAGGTCCAGACCGTGGAAGTGGATCTGAAGGCCAAGGCCGAGCGCAAGAGCCAGCGTGGCGAGCCGCCTGTCCAGGCCGCTGCCGATGCGCCTGCCAAGAAGTAAGCAAGGCAGGCGACACACATGGCTCAGTTCTTCATCAACCGGCCCATCTTTGCGTGGGTCATTGCCATCATCATCATGCTGGCCGGGGCTTTGTCGATCAAGCTGCTGCCGCTGGAGCAGTACCCCGAGATCGCTCCACCCCGGGTGACCATCGGCGCCCAGTACACGGGTGCTTCGGCGGAGACGGTCGAAAACTCGGTGACGCAGATCATCGAGCAGCAGATCAAGGGCATCGACAACATGCTCTATATGAGCTCGACCAGCAATGCCTCCGGTCAGGCCCGTATTACCCTGACCTTTGCTCCGGGCACCAATGTCGACGTGGCCCAGGTGCAGGTGCAAAACAAGATCCAGGGCGCGGTCAACCGCCTGCCGGACTCCGTGAAGACGCGAGGCGTGTTCATCAACAAGGGCGGCCAGGATTTTCTGGTCACCTACAGTTTCTATTCCCCCGATGAGGATGTGACCGCCGTGGACATCGGCGACTACATCAACAGCAATCTGGTGGACATCATCGGACGCATCGAAGGCGTCGGTGACATCAACGTCTTCGGTACGCCCTATGCGATGCGCATCTGGATGGACCCGGCCAAGATGGAGAAATACGGGCTGATTCCCTCCGATCTGAGCAACGCGCTCAACGCGCAAAATGCCCAGGTCTCGGCGGGTCAGCTGGGGGCCTTGCCCGCAGTGCAGAACCAGCAACTGAACGCGACCATTACGGCGCGTACCAAGCTCAAGACCGTGGAGCAGTTCGAGAACATCGTGCTCAAGTCCTCGAATGACGGCTCTGTCGTCACCATCAAGGACGTGGCACGGGTGGAGCTGGGGGCCGACAACCTGTCCATTCAGGCCAAGCTCAACGGCATGCCGGGCGCAGGCATGGGCATCATCCTGGCCGATGGTGCCAACGCCATGGCGGTGTCGGATGCCGTGGCCGCCAAGCTGGCCGAGCTCAAGCCCTTTTTCCCCAACCAGATCGATTATTTCGTGAGCTCGGACTCCACGCCTTTTGTGCGGGCCTCGATCAACGAGGTGGTGCATGCGCTGGGCGAGGCCATGGTGCTGGTGGTGATCGTGATGTTCGTGTTCCTGCAGAACTTCCGTGCCACGCTGATCCCCGCCATTGCCGTGCCGGTGGTGCTGCTGGGCACCTTCGGCGTGCTGTCCGTTGCGGGCTTCTCCATTAACACCCTGACGATGTTTGCCATGGTGCTGGCCATCGGCCTGCTGGTGGACGATGCCATCGTGGTGGTCGAGAACGTGGAGCGGGTGATGCACGAGACGGGCAAGTCTCCCAAGGAGGCGACGCGCCAGTCCATGAAGGAAATCACGCCCGCGCTGGTCGGCATCGGGGTCACGCTGTCGGCGGTGTTCGTGCCCATGGCTTTCTTTGGTGGCTCAACCGGTGTGATCTATCGCCAGTTCTCCATCACCATCGTGGCGGCCATGGCGCTGTCCGTGTTCGTGGCCCTGACGCTGACACCGGCGTTGTGCGCCACGCTTCTGAAGGCTCCGGATCTCGACCACGGACATGGCCACGAGCGCCCCATACGCTCCGGGGTGCTGGGCATCAACGACCGGTTCTTCCGCTGGTTCAACCGCAATTTCGATGCTGCGGCCAACCGCTACCAGAGCACCGTGGCTTTCAGCCTGGGCCGGACCAAGCGCATGATGCTGATCTTCCTGGCCGTGCTGGCCGCGGTCTGGTTGCTGATGGCCAAGCTGCCCACCTCGTTCCTGCCGGACGAGGATCAGGGCTTTGTCTATGTCAACGTCAATCTGCCGTCGGGTGCTTCGGACACCCGTCTGCAGGAAGTGCTGGACCAGGTGCGCGAGTATCTGGCCAAGCAGCCGGATGTGATCAGCTTCAACCAGGTTTCGGGCCTCAATGGCGACCAGAGTTCGGCGCGCGGCTTCATTCGTCTGAAGCCCTGGAGCATGCGTCCGCTGCCTTCGCAATCGGCTGCGGCCATTGCGAACAAGGCGACCAAGGATCTGGCCGGCATCCGTGATGCGCGCGTGCAGGTGGTGTTGCCGCCCGCAGTGCGCGGCCTGGGTTCGAGCTCGGGCTACAACTTCATGATCAAGGACATCAACGGTGTGGGCCATGAAGCGCTGCTCGCCGCCCGTGATCAGGTGCTTGGCGAAATGCGTGCCAACAATCTGCTGACGGCTGTGCGCACCACCAATCTGGAAGATGCCAGCGAGCTGCGCGTGGATGTGGATGACCGCAAGGCTGCCGCTCTGGGGCTGGCGTACAGCGACATCAACAGCGTGCTCTCCAGCGCCATGGGCGGCACCTATGTGAACGACTTCCTGAACAACGGCCGCGTCAAGCGTGTCTACATCATGGGCGATGCCCAGTACCGAATGCTGCCCACCGATATCGCCAAATGGACGGTGCGCAACAACAAGGGCGAGATGGTTCCGTTTGGCGCGTTCTCCAAAACCTACTGGGCCTATGGTTCGCCCCAGCTGCTGCGCTATAACGGCAGCCCGGCCTATGAGTTTGAAGGCCGCGCCGCAGCGGGCATCAGCTCGGGTACTGCCATGGAGACGGTGGAAGACATCCTGAAGAAGCTGCCCAATGGCATTGCCTACGAATGGACGGGAGCTTCCTTGCAGGAACGCCAGTCCGGTGCGCAGGCGCCCATGCTGTATGCCATCTCGATTCTGTTCGTCTTCCTGTGCCTGGCCGCACTCTATGAAAGTTGGACGGTGCCGCTGTCGGTGATGCTGGCCGTGCCGCTGGGCGTGGTGGGCGCGCTGCTGGCGACCTATACCCGTGGCCTGACCAACGACGTGTATTTCCAGGTCGGCCTGCTCACCACCGTGGGTCTTGCGGCAAAGAACGCGATCCTGATTGTGGAGTTTGCGGTGCAGCTGCAGGAGCAGGGCAAGAAGCTGTTCGATGCGACGGTGGAGGCCGTGCGTCTGCGCCTGCGTCCCATCCTGATGACTTCTCTGGCCTTTGGTTTCGGCGTGATCCCGCTGGCCATCGGCACCGGCGCTGGAGCTGGTGGTCGCAATGCCATCGGCACAGCCGTGCTGGGCGGCATGGTGGCATCGACGGTGCTGGGTATCTTCCTCGTGCCGGTGTTCTTCCTGCTGGTGCGCAGCTGGTTCAAGAGCCGCTCGCGCAGCGATGAGGCGGCTGACGTCAACAAGGAGAGCGCGGCATGAGGCGCCCGAGCATGAAATTTTCGGCCATGGCGGTCGCCGCAATGACGGCCTTGCTGGCGGGCTGCAACCTGGCGCCGGCCTATAAAACGCCTGATCTGCCCGTGCCCGAGACTGTCTCCGGCAACGCCGTGCCGGCTCAGGCCAGCGAGGCGGCGCTGCAACAGGCCCAGACGCTGCAATGGTTGCAGTCGCCGCAGCTGCGCGAGGTGGTGGCGCTGGCGCTGAGCAACAATCGCGATTTGCGCGTCGCGCTGGAAAACATCGAGAAGGCGCGCGCCCAGTACGGCATCACCAGAGCAGATCTGCTGCCGGGCATCACGGCCCAGGCGCAGAGCAATCGCACGCGCACCGCAGGCGATCTGACGACGGCGGGGCGCTCCAGCGTCAGCGAGCAGTACACGGCCCAGCTGGGTTTCGCCAGCTACGAGCTGGACCTGTGGGGACGCATCCGCAATCTGAGCGAAGCCTCGCTGCAGCAGTTTCTGCAAAGCCAGGACAACCGGCGCAATGTGCAGATCGGTCTGGTGGCTGATGTCGCCAATGCATGGCTGACGCTGGCGGCCGATCAGGCGCGCCTGCAGCTGGCCAGGGACACGCTGGACAGCCGCATCAAGGCTTTCGAGCTGACACGGCGCATGCATGAGCTGGGCTCGACCTCCGGTCTGGTGCTGGCTCAGAACCAGACCACGGTCGATACCGCGCGCGGTGACGTGGCGAGTTATACCTCTCAGGTCGACAGGGACCGCAATGCCCTGCAGCTGCTGGTGGGCGGTCCGGTGCCTGCGCAACTGCTGCCCAACGCCCAGACCCTGACGGGCGCGGCAGACACGGCGGCTCTCAAGGTCGTGCCTGTACCTCTGCCCTCGTCGGTGCTGCTCAAGCGTCCTGATGTGCAGGCTGCGGAGCGCAACCTGCAGGCCATGAATGCCAATATCGGCGCAGCCAGAGCGGCGCTGTTTCCCAGCATCACGCTCACCGGCAGTTTCGGCACCGGAAGCAACGAGCTGGACCGCCTGTTCGGAAACAACAACAGCACCTGGAGTTTCATCCCTCTGGTCAAACTGCCGATTTTTGATGGCGGCCGCAACCGCGCCAATGTACAGGTGGCCGAAAGCAATCAGCGCATTGCGCTGAGTCAGTACGAGAAGTCCGTGCAGACTGCCTTCAAGGAGGTGGCGGATGTGCTGGCCGACCGTGCCCAGTGGGGCGAGCGGCTGGACGCCCAGACCAGCATGGTGGCCAATACGCAAAAAGCCTTTGATTTGTCGAATGCTCGCTTCAAGGCCGGCGTGGACAACTATCTGACGGTGCTGGATGCGCAGCGCAGCCTCTACACCGCGCAGCAGACCTTGATAGGCCTGCGCCTGTCGGAGCAGCTCAATCGCGTGACCCTGTGGAAGGCACTGGGTGGAGAAGAGGCCCCACAGCCGGGTTGATGGGCGAACTCGCTCGATGAACAAAGCCGCAGTCCGAAAGACTGCGGCTTTTTTTTTTGATAGCTGCTAGCGCTTTACCAGTAAGCGATTGAGCCGGATTTCATTGAAATTCTGGCGCACCAACACTCAAGGCATCTTGAACAGCAGGGTCACCTGGAGCCGGAACAGGGTTCCGGCATTCATGGGCACTTCGGGATGAATGACGGTGTTGTTCATCATGGCCAGCCACAGCGGTGCAAGCAGCAATTCCGGGTGCTGCACCAGCTCCGGTGCCTTGAGCTCTCCACGCTTGGCGGCCAGTTGCGCGAGCCGGGTGAAATGCTCTAGCAAGGCGTCGTGGACATAGCGACGATACATCTGCGCCAGCAGCGGAAACTCCAGGCCTTCGGCGACGACCAGTCTGGCTGTGGCAGAGCGGCCGCTGCTGTCTATGACCTCCGCAGCGGCGCCCACGGTGCGCAGCAGATATTCGCCCACCGATTCCTGCTCGTGCATGGGGCTGGACTGCAAGGCCACGGCGGCCGAGGCGATATGTGTCTGGATGACAGCTTCGAACAGGGCTTCCTTGCTGTCGAAATAGCGAAACAGCGTGACCTTTGACAGTCCCGCGCGCTGTGCCACCGAAGCCGTGGTGCCACGCGCATAGCCGTGTTCCAGAAATTCTGCGAACGCAGCCGCCACGATGGAGCGGCGCGTGGCCTGAGTCTTTTGCGGACTGGGGCCGCGAGGCGTGCGCTTGGGACGTGCGGTGTCTGGTTCAATCATGGACGCAAGAGCTGGTGAAGTCGCAGACTATGCCTGCTTGGGAGCGCGCATCGGAGAAAAGCATGCGCGCGCAATGATGGCACATTTATACAAGCCGATTCGAAGGCCCCATTCTTGCCTTTGTCTGGAGCCTGTCCCGCGCGGAATGATGCGGGCAAACCCTGGTTTTTCTAAAAAATACCCAAAGCCAGCCCGGCGACCAGCGACTGGCCCAATTCTTCGCAGCGCTGGAGATCGGCGGCCGGGATCTGCTTGGGGGCCAGTATGACCTCCGGTGTCTGGGCGTGGGTGCAGATGATGAGCGGCTCCGCCACTGCCTTCAGACGCCAGCCGGTGGCAATGCGTTCCATCTGTCTGGCTGCGTTATGACCGTCACTGCCCGCACAGACCAGACTGGCATAGGGGCGGCCCTGTATCCGGTCAAGCACGCCGTAATAGCTTCGGTCGAAAAAATCCTTCATGAGACCGCTGATCGCAGCCAGATTCTCCGGCGTCGCAAACAGATAGCCCTGGGCCTGCAGCAGGTCTTGCGGGCCGGCGTCAGTCGCATGCAGCAGGCGGACCTGCACGGATGCTTCCTGGCGGGCGCCGGCACTGGCGGCTTCGACCATCTGGAGCGTGCCGCCCGTCAGGGAGTGGTAGACGATCAGCAGGGTCGGGCGTTGGGACATGATTGTGCTGTTACCGGTGGAAAAACCTTGTTACTCACTCGCCTGCAGGCGGAAATAACCGGGTTCCGCACTGTGGTTCTGCTTGATTGTTGCAGAAAAGATACAAATTGTCGTGGTTTGTGATGAAGTCGGAATAGGACTAAGCTCCGACAAATATTGACATTTGTCAATTTTGAGGCGGAGGCTTGCTCTTGATTTTGCAGCGCTTTGTATTGGATATACAAGCTTATGCCTATGATTTGATCTAAATCTAGAAGCAATCATGGCAAGCCTTTCAGGGTAATCACTTGGCGTGAATGTTCTTTGGCTGTAGGTTTGTTCCTACAAACTATGTCGCTCCTCCCATTGGCTCATGGTGTCGCAGCCTTTGCTGCAAGGCGCTACTGCGGACCGGAGCCACTTCGCAACTCAGGAATCTTGTGTTTTTTGCATGCCGCAATTCGCAACTCAGCCAGTGATGACAGTGCGCAAACCTTGGTTGGCGCTGCTGGCACTGGGTTTTGGGATTTCCTGTGGCTGTCTGGGGAGCTGGCTGCTCCATCAGAGCCAGGAGTCGCGCATGCAACAGCGTTTGCAGCTCAGTGCCGATATGGCAACGCGATCCCTGGAGCAGCGCCTGGGCAGCTATGACCGGCTGCTTGCCAAGCTGGCCGAGCAAATGGCCAGTGATGCGGATGCGGGCCAGCAGATGTTTTCCCAGCATGCTCATGCCTTGCTCAGCCGTGAGAGCCTGGTCGGGCTGCAGGCACTGAGTCTGACCCGCGCGGTGAACGAGGAACTGCACACCGATCTTGCGCGTGATTCTCAGGCCTTCGAGGTTTCCTATGTCTGGCCGATGATCGACAACGAGGCTCTGGCGGGAAGCAATGCGCGTCAGCCGGCAGCGGCATTTCATGGTCTGATGCAGGCATGGAATTCGCGCCAGATGTCGATGTCCGCGCCATTTCGCTTTCTGCAGCTGCCCGATAGCGCCAAGGGCGTTGCATTGCGTGCGCCGCTATGGCCTGCTGCTGCTCAGGAAGGGGGCTATAACGGCTCCGAGAAGCTGCTTGGAACGGTCGATGCCCGGATCCGGCTCGGTGAATTTGCCAGAGGGCTGGTCCCGGCCAATCTTTATCCGCAGGTCGCTTTCAAGCTGGTGGACCTCAGCCCCGCCGACCCATTGCCCAAGGTCGGCCTGGAACACAAACGGCCGGCCTTGCCGCTGTCGCTGCTTGCCAGCGGCTCGGAGATACTGTTCACGGGCTCCTTGTGGGCGGAGGCGGAAACCCATCCGGAGTTTGCCGCTATCAAGCCGCTGGAACGGCAGATACAGGTGTACGACCGTATCTGGTCGCTGCAGTTCAAGCCCGCACTCAGCAGCCAGAGACGGCTTGAGCGGTACCTGCCATGGCTGGTGCTGGCTGCCGGCCTGCTCGCAGGGCTGGTGCTGGCCGCCTGGGTTTCGGGCTGGTGGCAAAGCCGCTGGAGCTGGAGCCGGCGCCTCAAGTTCAGCGCACAGGCGCGGCAGGAGAGCGATGCGCGCTTTCATGCCATGTGCGAGCAGGCCGCCATGGGTGTGCTCGAGCTGGATATCGCCACGCGCAGCGTGCTCAAGGTCAACCAGCATTTCTGCAGGCTGCTGGGCTACGAAGCCCAGGATATTCACAGACGCAGCGTGCTGGAGCTGGTCATGCCTGAAGACCAGGCCCAGTGCGCCCAGCTTCTCGAAGGGCTGGACCTGCAGCAGTTTCAGCACAACGCGGGCGAATTCTGTCTGCGCTCCAAGAATGGTGCGCCGGTCTGGGTGGAGCTCAACGCGTTTCTGACCGGACGTCATGAGTCCCGTCGATTGCAGGTGCTGGTGCAGGACATCAGCGGGCGCAAGCGCCTGGAGCAGATGGAGCGGCTGGGTCACCAGCAGTTGCGCAGTCTCATGCAACGGTTGCCGGTAGGGCTGGTCATGGAGGATCTGGACGGGCGCCTGGTGTACTGGAACGAGGAGTTTCTGCGTCTGGCCGGCTATGGCGGCAAACCCAGCGTGTCCACCCAGCAGTGGTGGGAACGCATGTTCCCCGACACCGCAGAGCGCGAGCGCGTGATCCAGCGCTGGCAGGTCGCCAAGGCACAGGCCAGCCGGATATTGCAGCTTCGCCGCTCCGAACACGAGCGCGTCGATGGCAAGGATGCGCAGTGGGACGAGCTCGCCACCGAGGCCGCTGCGTGCACCGTATCTGCACAGACCTTGATGCTCAGAGGTCTTGACGGCCTGCGCCGCCCGGTGGCGGTCAGCGCCGTGCTGCAGGCCGATGGATGCCTGATGGTGCTGCAGGACCAGAGCCAGCGCATGGCGGCCGAACAGGAGGTCCGCCGTCTGGCCTTCTACGATGCCCTGACAGGGCTTCCCAACCGCCGCCTGCTGGCCGACCGGTTGCAGCAGGCGCTGGCCGTGGCCCAGCGCAAGGCCCATTTCGGTGGAGTGGTACTGCTGGATATCGACAACTTCAAGGCCTTCAACGAGACCTACGGCCTGGATCAGGGCGATCTGCTGCTGCAGTCGATGAGTCAGCGCATCCGTGGTCTGCTGCCTTCGGGGGCCACGATTGCCCGCCAGGGCGGTGACGATTTCGTGCTGCTGATCGAGGATCTGGGCGGCGATTCCGTGGCGGCTGCCGCCAGGCTGGAGCAGCAGGCCGATCAATGGCTGGACCGCTTGCGCGAGCCCATCGAGATCGGCGGAGTGCTGCGCTCCATCACTGTCAGCATGGGCCTGAGCCTGTTTGGCGAGCCCGAGCTGACAGGTGAGGAAGTGCAGCGCCGCGCTGAAATGGCCATGTACCAGGCCAAGAGCCAGGGGCGCAATGTCAGCTGCTTCTTTGATCCGCAGTTGCAATCGGCCCTGCAGGAGCGCCGTACGCTGGAGCAGGACATGCGAGCCGGCCTGCAGGCCGGCGAGTTCGAGCTGTTCTATCAACCCCAGGTGGAAATGGGCAAGGTGATCGGTGCCGAAGGACTGCTGCGCTGGAAGCACCCTGAAAAAGGTTTTGTTCCGCCCGCCCACTTTATTCCGCTGGCCGAAGAAACCGGCGTCATCCTGCCTCTGGGGGACTGGGTGCTCAGGGCGGCCTGTCAGCAGTTGGCGAAATGGGCCAAGCATCCCCGCTATGCGCAACTGGTGCTCTCGGTCAATGTCAGCCCCAAGCAGTTTCACCAGAGCGGCTTTGTCGAGCAGGTGCTCAAGGCGCTGGCCGAGCATGGGGCCGATGCGCGCCGGCTCAAGCTGGAGCTGACGGAAGGCATGCTGGTGGCCGATGTGGACGACACCATCGCCAAGATGATGCGCCTCAAGTCCTACGGCATCGGATTCTCGCTGGACGATTTCGGCACCGGCTATTCTTCGCTGTCCTATCTGAAGCGGCTGCCGCTGGACCAGCTCAAGATCGATCGCAGCTTTGTGCGTGATGTGCTGACCGACCCCAATGATGCGGCCATTGCCCGCACCATCGTGGCCCTGGCCAAGAGTCTGGGTCTGCATGTGATTGCCGAAGGCGTGGAGACGCAGGCGCAGTGCCGTTTCCTCGAAGGCATACGCTGCTATGCATGGCAGGGCTACCTGATGAGCCCGCCCGTGCCGGTCAGCGAGTTCGAGGGGCTGGTCACGAATGGCAATGTGCCGGGTTCTGCAACGCCGGCGCTCAGCCCGGTGTCCATGCGCTGAGGCGGTTGCGGTCTCTACAATGCCTGCTTTTCGTTGTGTGAGAGTTCGAATTGCCTGAAATCAAGACCTTGCTGCTGTTTGCCTTGACCGCCTTGGCGGAGATCGTGGGCTGCTATCTGCCCTGGCTCTGGCTCAAGCAGGGCGGCACTGTCTGGTTGCTGCTGCCTGCAGCGGCCAGCCTGGCATTGTTTGTCTGGCTGCTGACTTTGCATCCCTCGGCCTCGGGCCGCGTCTACGCCGCCTATGGCGGCATCTACATCAGCATGGCGCTTCTATGGCTGTGGCTGGTCGATGGCATCAAACCCAGTGCCTGGGATATGGCGGGAGTTGCCGTCTGCCTGCTGGGAGCCGGGCTGATCGCCTTTCAGCCGCGCGCCTGAGGCAATCCTCGGCAGGTTTGGTATTGAAATCCGCCTCCAGCCCTTGGCACACAAGCACAGGCAGCTATGGTTTGTGTGTATGCAGCAATCTTGGCTGACGAAGGGGCAGGCCGCGTTATGATTCCCTTCTGCTAATGGTTGCGAGCACGGGCAGGGCCTTGAGGCTTTGCATGGCTGCCGTTGCTGTTGGCGCTTCTCTTCCCCACCACAAGCCTTTGCAGGCCAGCTTCTAGACCGACACTGACACTGTGCGCCTGAATTCCATCAAGCTCTCCGGCTTCAAATCTTTTGCCGAGCCCACCAATTTCATTCTGCCAGGGCAGATGGTCGGTGTGGTGGGACCCAACGGTTGCGGCAAGTCCAACATCATGGATGCGGTGCGCTGGGTGCTGGGCGAGAGCAAGGCCAGCGAGTTGCGTGGCGAGTCCATGCAGGACGTGATCTTCAACGGCACCACGCATCGCAAGCCGTCCAGCCGTGCCAGTGTGGAGCTGACCTTCGACAACAGCGACCATCGCGCGGGCGGCCAGTGGGGCCAGTTCGGCGAAATCGCCGTCAAGCGCGTTCTCACGCGCGAAGGCAATAGCAGCTACTTCATCAACAACCAGCCCGTGCGTCGCCGCGACGTGCAGGACGTGTTTCTGGGCACGGGTCTGGGGCCGCGTGCCTACGCCATCATCGGCCAGGGCACGATCAGCCGCATCATCGAGTCGCGCCCCGAGGAGCTGCGCCTGTTCCTCGAGGAAGCGGCCGGGGTTTCCAAGTACAAGGAGCGTCGTCGTGAGACGGAAAACCGCCTCTCGGCCACGACCGAGAACCTCACCCGTGTGGAAGACATTCTGCGCGAGCTCAATGCCAATCTGGACAAGCTGGAAAAGCAGGCCGAAGTTGCGGCCAAGTACAACGGCCTGAACGCCCAGGTCACGCTCAAGCAGCATCAGCTGTGGTTCATGAAGCGGGCCGAGGCCGAGGCCGAGCAGGACCGCGTGCGTGTCGAAGGCCTCCAGGTCGTCAACGAGCTCGAAGAGCGCATGACCGATATCCGCAACAACGAAAGCGGACTCGAGACCCTGCGCCAATCGCACTACGACGCCAGCGATCAGGTCAATCAGGCACAGAGCAAGCTCTACGAAGCCACGGCCGAGGTCGGCAAGCTGGAGGCCGAGATTCGCTATGTGGTCGAAGGCCGCCAGCGCGTGCAGCAGCGCCTGCAGCAACTGGCAGAGCAGCTGCTGCTGTGGAGCAGCCGCAGCGAAGAGGCCCAGGGCGAGATCGAGAACATCGAAGGCGCGGGCATGGATGCCGAGGAGCAGGCCGAGATGCTGGCCGCGCAGCTCGAGGAGCAAAGCGGCCGTCTGCCCGACCTGGAGGAAGCCTGGCACAAGGCGCAGAAGGCCGACGCCGAGCAGCGCAACTCCGTGGTGCAGGTGCAGCAGCAGATTCAGGTGCTGGCCGCCGAGCAGCGCAGCCTGGACGAGCAGCGTCGCCAGTTCGAAACCCGTTACGAGCGTTTGCGGACCGACCGCAATGCGCTGGAGACGCCGGACGAGGCACGTCTGAATAATTTGCAGGCACAGTTGGCCGAGGCCCAGGAGCTGGCCGAGATGGCGGATGCCGTGCTCAATGAACTGCAGGACAGCGTGCCGCAGCTCGACGAGGACCGGCGCGCGCGCCAGCAGGCATTGAATGCGGAGAACAGCCGGCATGCCGATCTGTCGGCGCGGCTGGAGGCTCTGAAGGCCTTGCAGGAAAAGGTCAAGACCGATGGCAAGCTCCAGCCCTGGCTGGCCAAGCATGGGCTGGACGGCTTGCAGGGGCTGTGGAGCCGCATTGCCATCGAATCGGGCTGGGAAAACGCGCTGGAAGCCGCGCTGCGCGAACGTCTGGGGGCGCTGGAAGTCGGTCGTCTCGACATGGTGCGCGGTTTTCTGGGCTCGGGCGGGCAGGATGCTCCGCCAGCGAGGCTAGCCTTCTTCAGCCAGGCTCAGGCTCCCGGTGTCACGGCAGCTGCGCGCTTTGCGCGTCTCAGCGATCTGCTCAAGATCAGCGATGCCGGTCTGCGCACCGTGCTGGTGGACTGGCTGACGGGCTGCTATACCGCGCCCACACTCGACGAGGCCCTGGCCAAGCGCGCCGATCTGCAGGCCGGCGAGACCATCTATGTGCCCACAGGCCATGCGGTGACCGCGCACAGCGTGACTTTCTATGCCCAGGATTCCGAGCAATCGGGTCTGCTGGCACGGGCGCAGGAGATCGAGCATCTCGAGAAGGAAGTCCGCGCCCAGTCACTGATTGCCGATGAGTCGCGCTCGGCTCTGGTGCGCGCCGAAAGCGCTTATGCCGATGCCTCGCAGCGTCTGGTGTCCGCGCGCCGCGAAGCGAGTGAGTCGCAAAGCCGTGCCCATGAGCTGCAGGTCGAAACCCTGCGCCTGTCGCAACTGGCCGAGCAGGCGCGCGCCCGCAATGCACAGATCACGGCGGATCTGTCCGAAGTCGAAGCCCAGCTCTCCGATATCGAAGAGCGCAAGGTGGCCGCCGAAGCGCGCTTCGAGGAGCTGGACATGCAGCTGGCCGACAGCCAGGAGCGCCATGCCCAGCTGGGTGATCGCGTGCTGGATGCCGAGCGTCGCTTGAACGAGTCGCGCGAGCAGCTGCGCAGCCTGGAGCGTCAGGCCCAGGAAGCGACCTTCTCGCAGCGCACGCTGCACGCGCGTCGCGCGGAGCTGTCTCGCACCATCGAAACCGCCAGCCAGCAAACCAGATCACTGGCCGATGAGCAGCAGCGCGCCCAGGATGAACTGGCCCGGCTGTCCGATGCGGCAGCGCAGGGCGGTCTGCAGGATGCGCTGGACTTGAAGATGCAGCGTGAAAAGGACGTTGCCGAGCGCCGCAGCGAATATGAGGATCTGACGAACAAGCTTCGCGCCAGCGACGAGCGTCGCCAGAGCCTGGAGAAGGCGCTGGATCCGCTGCGTCAGCGCATCACCGAATTCCAGCTCAAGGAGCAGGCTGCGCGCCTGGGCCTGGAGCAATACAGCAATCTGCTGACCGAGGCCAATGCCGATCTGGCGGCAGTGTCGCAATCCATTGCCGAGGGCAATGTGCGTCTTCACGGTCTGCAGGGCGAGATCGATCGTCTGCATCGGGAAATTCAGGCCCTGGGGGCGGTGAATCTGGCCGCGCTCGACGAGCTGACCCTGGCACGCGAGCGCAAGACCTTCCTCGATGCGCAGATGGACGATCTGACCAAGGCCATGAATACCCTGGAAGAGGCGATCCGCAAGATCGACGCCGAGACGCGGGATCTGCTGACCGGCACCTTCGATATCGTCAATCGTCACTTCGGCCGCATGTTCCCCGAGCTGTTCGGCGGCGGTCAGGCCAAGCTGGTGATTACCGGCGACGAAATCCTCGATGCCGGCGTGCAGGTGATTGCCCAGCCGCCGGGCAAGAAGAACCAGACCATTCACCTGCTCTCGGGCGGCGAAAAGGCCTTGACCGCGATTGCGCTGGTGTTTGCCATCTTCCAGCTCAACCCTGCGCCCTTCTGTCTGCTGGACGAAGTGGATGCGCCGCTGGACGATGCGAACACCGAGCGCTATGCCAAGCTGGTTCACAGCATGAGCAAGGGAACCCAGTTCCTGTTCATCAGCCACAACAAGATCGCCATGGAAATGGCGGAGCAGTTGATCGGTGTGACCATGCAGGAGCAGGGCGTTTCACGAATTGTTGCGGTGGACATGGAGTCCGCCCTCTCCATGGCTGAGCTATCCTGAGCCCGGTCATCCTCCTATTGAAGAACCGTTTTCTCACATGAGTAACTTGCAAATCAGTCTGGCCGTCCTGGGTGTGGTGCTGTTGGCGCTGATCGTTGCCTACAACTCCTGGACTGCGCGTCGCAATGCTCCCAAGCGGGCCGAGCCCGAGGAAGAAAGCACAGATCCTCAGCGCCTTGAACCCGGCATGAACACCGTCGGTCATGGCGCGGATCTGACCAAGTACCAGCACGAGCCCGTGCTGGGCGATTTCGGCAACGCCATTCCCGGCACCGAGCCTCTGCAGATGCCGGAGTCCGCGGGTCGCTTTGCCGAAGCCGATGCCGAGCTGGCCCGACTCGTGGCGCGTGAAGCCCATGAAGAGGCACAGCGCCAGGAAGCCCTGGCTGCCGCACAGCAGAAAGCCGAGCTGGCCGAAGCAGCGCATGCCGGGGCGATGCAAGAGGCGACCGCTCAGCGCACGGATGCCGCCATTGCTGCCGTGACCGAGCAGGCCGCGCAGGCAGTGGAGCCCGTGTTGACGGACGCTCCTCTGGCCGTTTCGATTCCTCCCGCCTCGTCCGTGGAGCGCCGCGGCCATCTGGATGCGCTGATCGATGCGATCGCGCCTGTCACGGTGGCGCAGATCGTTCCTGGCGAAGTGGCTCTGCAGGCCCAGCCCAGCACCCGCCGTGCCGGCAACAAGCCTTTTGCCATCGAAGGCATGAATCAGGAAAGCAAGCAGTGGGAGCCGCTGCAGACCGGTCAACGCTATCTGGGTTTTCAGGCCGGGGTGCAACTGGCCAACCGTACCGGTGCGCTCAACGAGATCGAGTTCTCGGAGTTCGTCACCAAGGTCCAGCGCTTTGCCGATGCGCTGGGCGCCATGGCCGATGTGCCCAATATGCTTAACGAGGTCTCGCGGGCACGCGAGCTCGATCAGTTCGCCAGCGAGCACGATGCGCAGCTGAGCTTTATGCTGCGGGCGCGTCAGGCATCCTGGAGTGCCGGCTATGTGCAGCAGAATGCGCAGCGCCTGGGCTTTGTCATCACGCCCATGCCGGGTCGCATGGTGCTTGCCTCGCCCATCCAGGGCCTGCCGCCTGTGCTGGTGCTGAACTACGACCCCCAGGCCGCCATGGGTGACGATCTGGATCAGTCCGTCGTGCGCGAATTCCTGCTCAGCCTGGACGTGGCTCAGGTGCCGCGCGGGCAGCAGCCGTTTGCACGCCTGCGCCAGGTGGCGGAGCAGCTTTGCCAGACCATGGACGGCGTGCTCTGCGACCAGAATGGCTATCTGCTGCCGGTATCGGCGCTGGACCCGATTCAGCATGACCTGGAGCTGCTCTACGACAAGCTCGACAGCGCAGAGCTGTCGGCCGGCTCGCTTCTCGCGAGAAGGCTTTTCAGCTAAAACAAACAGGGCCAACGATGTTGGCCTTTTTTATCCCAGACCGTGAATTTCCAGCGGGCAGAGCATGACCGAGAATTTAGACCTTTTTTCCGCTGAGCCACAGGGCCAGAAAGCGCCGGCCGCTATCAATGCGGGGGTGCCGGAAAGCGTGACGAGCAAGGTGGCTGCATTGCGCGCCCAGCTCCGGCAATGGGCACATGAGTACTACGTGCTCGATGCGCCCACGGTGCCTGATGGCGAATACGACCGTGTCTATCAGCAACTGGAAGCACTCGAAGGCGCTTACCCGGCCCTCGTCACCCCGGACTCGCCCACGCAACGCGTGATCGGTGCAGTGCTGGATGGCCTGACGCCCGTGCGTCATGCAGTGCCCATGCTCAGCATTCAGACCGAGACCGACAATGAGGCTACGGGCGCGATTGCCTTCGATCAGCGCGTGCGCAAGGAGCTGGGGCTGGATGCATCCGCAGCCGCCATCGAATATGTGGCCGAACCCAAGTTCGACGGTCTGGCCATGAATCTGCGTTATGAGAACGGCCGCCTGGTGCAGGCCACCACGCGCGGCGATGGCGAGGTGGGGGAAGACGTCACCCACAATATCCGTACCATTCGCCAGATTCCGCTGTCCCTGCCCGCAGATCGCAATGTGCCGCCGGTGGTGGAGGTGCGCGGCGAGGTGCATATGGCCAAGGCTGATCTGGAAAAGCTCAATGCGCGCCAGCAGGCTGCCGGTGCCAAGACCTTTGCCAACCCGCGCAATGCGGCTGCCGGCTCGGTGCGCCAGCTCGACTCGAATATCGCGGCCCAGCGCCCGCTGTCGTTCTTCGCCTACGGCCTGGGCGAGATCACGCCGCCAGAGCTGGGCGGGCCGGACTTCGGCACGCACTACGCGATGCTGCAGACGCTGAGATCCTGGGGGTTTCCGGTTGCACCGCAGGTCAGCCTGGCATTGGGTGCTTCCGAGCTGGTCGCGTTTCACCAGCGCATCGGTGCCGAGCGTGCCAATCTGCCTTATGAAATCGACGGCGTGGTCTACAAAGTCAACAGCCTGGCCCTGCAGCGTCAACTGGGCTTCAAGTCGCGCGAGCCGCGCTGGGCCGTGGCGCACAAATATCCCGCACAGGAGATGCCTACGCTGATGGAAGCCATCGACGTGCAGGTGGGGCGCACGGGCAAGCTCACGCCCGTGGCGCGCCTGGCTCCGGTGCAGGTGGGCGGTGTAGTGGTGACCAATGCCACCTTGTCCAATCTGTTCGACATTCGCAAGAAGGGCGTGCGTGTGGGCGACCAGGTCATAGTGCGCCGTGCGGGCGATGTGATCCCCGAGGTGGTGGGGCGGGTGCCGGGCGAGCGGCCGGTTTACGTGCCCAACTTCCGCATGCCCAGGACCTGTCCCATCTGCGGCAGCGCGGTGGTGCGCGAAAAGGGCGAGGCCAATCACCGTTGCACGGGCGGCCTGTTCTGCGGCGCGCAGCGCAAGGAGGCCATCTTGCACTTTGCGCATCGCCGTGCCATGGATATCGAAGGTCTGGGCGACAAGCTGGTCGATCAGCTCGTGGATGGCCAGGTGGTGCGTGTGTTGCCAGACCTTTACAGACTGGGCCTGAGTTCGCTGGCGGCGCTGGATCGCATGGCCGAGAAGTCGGCCCAGAACGTGCTGGCGGCCCTGGAGAAATCCAAGAGCACCACGCTGCAGCGCTTTCTGTTTGGTCTGGGCATTCGCAATGTGGGCGAGTCCACGGCCAGGGATCTGGCCAAGCATTTCGGCAAGCTCGATGCCATCATGGACGCCAGTGTGGAGGAATTGCTGCAGGTCAAGGATGTGGGGCCGGTGGTGGCCGACAGCATTCACACCTTTTTTGCCCAGCCCCATAACCGAGAGGTGGTGGAGCAGTTGCGCGCCTGCGGCGTGCACTGGGAGGAAGGCGAGCCAGTCGAGAAAGCGCCCCAGATTCTGGCCGGACTGACCGTGGTGCTGACCGGCACCTTGCCCACACTGGGCCGCGACGTAGCCAAGGACATGCTGGAAGCGGCGGGTGCCAAGGTCTCGGGTTCGGTCAGCAAGAAAACCAGCTATGTGGTGGCTGGTGCGGAGGCTGGCAGCAAGCTGGCCAAGGCCGAGGAGCTGGGCGTGCCTGTGCTGGACGAGGCCGGGATGCTGGCATTGCTGCGGGGCGAGCAGCCCGGTTGAACCATCTGTGAAAGTGGCAGGGAAGGCCTTATGAACAAATTGCGACGCAAACCCGTTGTGGGCCTGGCCCTGGGCAGCGGCTCTGCGAGAGGCTGGGCGCATTTTGGCGTGTTGCGCGCGCTGCGCGAGGCCGGCGTCAGCCCCGACATCATCTGCGGCACTTCCATTGGTTCGCTGGTCGGTGCAACCTACGCGGCCGGCGAGATGGATGCCTTCGAGAGCTGGGTGCTGGGTCTGGGCAAGCGCAAGGTCTTCGGCTTCATGGACTTCAATCTGGGCGGTGGCCTGCTCAAGGGCGAGAAGATCATCGAGTTCTGGCGCGAGAATTTCGTGCAGGAAACCGTGGAAGAGCTGGGCACGCCGTTCGGCTGCGTGGCCACCGACCTGCAGACGGGAGCTGAAGTCTGGCTGCGCAAGGGCTCGATTGCCGAGGCCGTGCGCGCGTCCATTGCCCTGCCCGGATTGTTCACCCCGGTGATGCGTGAAGGGCGGTTGCTGGTCGACGGCGGTCTGGTCAATCCTGTCCCGGTCTCGCTGGCGCGCGCCATGGGGGCGGATATCGTCATTGCCGTCGATTTGAATGCCGACATCATGCGCAGGCATATGAGGGCTGCGGACATGGGCGAGAACGAGCTCAGGATGCACGGGCGCGAGCTCAAGGTCTCGGCGCTGCATACGGAAGAAGAGGAGCCTCCGCTGCCGCTGGGCCAGATTCCCGAAGCTCTGGCCGCGAACGGTTCGCCGCTCGGCTGGACAGGGGCCTGGAAGCGCAGCATGACCAGCGTGAAGACGCTGTCCTCAACCGTCATGCGCAGGGGGCGCAAGGGGGACGGGTTTGACGAGGGCGACGACTCCATGCCCGTACCCTCGCTGGTCAATGTGGTCATGGCCAGTGTCAACATCATGCAGATGCGCATCACGCGCAGCCGCATGGCGGGAGACCCGGCCGAGGTGCTGATAGCGCCGCGCCTCTCGCATGTCGGACTGATGGATTTCTACCGTGGGCGCGAGTCCATCGACGAAGGCTATGCCGCAACCCAGCTGGCGCTGCCTGCGCTTAGGGACTGGGGGCTGTAGTCCTGAATCCGGCGACCGCCCGCTCAGCTGCGGATATAGGTCCAGCCATCCTGCTGCATGCGGGCGATGGCTTCAACGGCGCCCATGGGCAGCACCTGAATGTTTTCAGGGGCGCTGAGGCTATTGTTTTTGAGCGTGTTGGGGCATAGCAGCACCTGCGCCAATGTCGGACCCAGATCGTCCGGCTGGTCCAGCACGGCTTGCACAGCCTGGGCGTTGACGACGATCCAGACTTCCAGCTCGGGGTTGGCGGCTTTCAGGTTCTTGAAATTGCCGCGTGCGCGGGCCAGCGCTTGCGGACTGGGGGCGTGCAGCACGATGCGGGTGGCAGGGCTCAGGGCGGGCAGCAGGGTGTTCCAGTCAGGGCGGTTCATGGTGCTTGTATAGATTTGCTACCGTGATGATAGCTGCTTGTGCTTTCGGTGCATGGGTTTCAAGGCAATTCAGCTCTTATTGAGGGCTTGGCTTGCCTGGGGCTTTCTCGAGCAATTCGTCCAGTAGCCCCGGCGGCATGCCGGTGCGGATCTGCACCAGGCCCTGGGAGTTCTTCCAGATCGTCACAGGCGTCGCGCGCAAGCCCGCACTGCTCATCAGCGCGGCGTTATTGGCCAGCGCATCGCGGGCCGACACAGGGATGCGCTGCAGCGGCGCAATGCCAAGGGCATCGGGATTTTTGCCATGGGCATCGGCATAGGCCATGGCGTGGCCGGCCAGAGCCTGCTCCGGAACCCGGGAGCCCAGAATGGCAGCGGCCTTGCCCTCGCTGCTGGGACGCAGCATGCCGACCAGAATATGGCGTAGCTGCAACTGGCCTGCCTGCACCAGCGGCCTTGCTTCGCGCCAGAGCTGGTTGCAATAGGGGCAGTTGGGGTCGGTGAATACATAGGTGATGCGAGGGGCATCAGGCTTGCCGTCGGCAATCCAGCGGGTGTTTTCCAGATCGGCCCAGAGCTCCTGACCCATGGGCTGTTGTACCGCGCTGTGCAAGGCCTTGGCGTTCACATCCTTGCCCTGGGCATCGATGACGGTGCCTATCACCCAGTGCTTGCCGTCAGGCATGCGGTAGATGGGAATCGGCTGCTGATCGCGGTAGGCAGCCCAGGCCTTGAGGCCGCCGGAGCTTTGCATGGGCCCCACGATCTGCAGGCCCTGTTCGGCCAGGAACTGCTCCGACGGCAGATCGCTGGCTGCAACACTGCTTGTGGCGGCTTTGCTGGCGGCAATCACATCGCGGGCATGGGCCACGGCCACCACAGCAGCGGCAGTGGCAGCGAGCACGGGAAAAATCAGTGCGGAAAGCGGGCGTGACAGCGGCAGTGGGCGGGGCACGGTAAACCTTTGTCAGTCTTGAGTCATGGAGCAGGGCGAGCAGGGGCAATGGTGCGCAGCTGTTCGGCCAGGCTGGCACGCGAGAGCTCTCCCATGCGCATGGATCGGAGCTGCCCGCTCGCGTCATAGAAATAGGTGGAAGGCAAGCCGCGCTGTTGCCAGTGCCGGCCAGCGAGCTGCTCCGGGTCCAGCAGCACCTGGGAGACGGGCAAGGGCATGGATTGCAGATAGCGCAGCACGGTGGCCGCGTCCTCGCCCTGGTTGATCCAGATGAAACGCACCTCGGGATGGTCTTTTTGTGCCTGGGCCAGTACCGGCATTTCGCGTTTGCAGGGCGGGCACCAGCTGGCCCAGAGGTTGACGACCAGCGCCTGGCCCCGATAGCTGCGCAGGTCCGTGGGCTGAGCGCCAGCGCTGACCAGCGTCAGCGCGGGCAGCGAGGGCCTGGTGGGCTCCACCCAGTTGCGCAGCGCATAAGCCGTAACGAGTATGAAAGCCCCCAGTCCCAGGGACTGCAGCACGCCGCGCCGCAAAGCCGCATGCCGACCTGCGCCCCATGTGGCCCAGAGTGCTGCCGCCAACAGTCCGGCCCAGAGGTTCCAGCCGCCGTCGCGAATATCCAGGATCTGCAGCGCGCCGGCCGGAGATGCACCCAAGGACGACCAATACTCGGGCCACCATTGAGCTACATAGGCCGCACGTGCCGCCAGCAGCCCTGCCAGCGTGGCACGCAGCAGCAGGGCCTCCATGGGCTGACCGCCTTGGCGCTGATTGCGCCTCGCCCACCACTGGCTTGCAAACATGGCCAGAAGCGCTGCAAGTGCCATGCTGGGAAAGACAAGAGGGCCGATCAGCACACTGGCCGGCAAGGCCAGTGCCTGCAGCGGGCTGGCTGACGCGGCTGCGGTATTGACAGGATCCGGGGCAGTTGGCTGCGCCGTCTTGCCGAGATCCAACTGAGTAGATCTGATGCTCTGCTGCTGCACTGGGTAGCAGATGCCGACCTCGGCGCAACCCTGCCACTGCAATTCCAGCGGCCACTGCTCGGGCCTTTCGGGCAGCGCGATCTGAACGCGCAGCTCCTGATGAAAGACTTGAACCTTGCCAAAAAAGGCATCGTCCAGCGAATGCCCCAGAGGGATTTGCAGCGGCAGCGCCTGACCCAGCGCATCGCGCAGGCGCAGTTGGTCGCGGTAGAGGTAATGGCCGGGGGCAATAGCCCAGTGCAGCTCCAGCAGGCGACGACCGTCAGCCTCTGTCCTGATGGCGTTCTGCTCCGGTGGCGTCAGTGCAAAAGCCTGTTCCGCACCCAGAATCGAGGATTGCGCAGCGGATCTGCCAGCGCTCAGGCCTGGCGGGCTCAGCGGCTGCGCCCACGCAGCCGAGCCTGCCAGCAGCAGGGCTGAAAGCAGAGCTTGGACTGCGATGAAGCGAAGAAACATGAGCAAACGGGGGGGCGGTCCTGGATGGGGCTGGCCGTGATCTTGGGCGCAGGGGATTAAGCAGGGGTTAACGCTGCGAAAAGACAAATCTGCGATGCTCGCCCGATTCGGATAAACAAGGCGCGCAACACCTGCCCGGTCACTGGAAACGATGGTGCGGGTGATGGTTGCGCAATGAAAAAATGCATGTGCTGTTAGTGGAAGATAACGCTTTGGTCGCCAGCGGGGTGAAGGCGGGCCTGCAGCTACAGGGCTTTGGTGTGGACGTGGTGGGTTGCGCCAGCCAGGCTGATGCGGCGCTCAAATCCTCCCACTTTGACGTGTGTGTGCTGGATCTGGGTCTGCCTGATGAGGATGGTCTGCATCTGCTGGCGCGCTGGCGCAGCCAGGGGCTGGCGCTGCCCGTGCTGGTGTTGACCGCACGTGATGCAGTGGGTCAGCGCATCGAAGGCTTGCAGACCGGGGCCGACGACTATCTGGTCAAGCCCTTCGATCTGCACGAGCTGGCGGCGCGACTGCATGCGCTGCTGCGCCGTGCTGCGGGGCGTACCGTGGATTGGATCGTGCTGGGCGATGTCAATGTGGATCTGGCTGCCGGCCAGGCCATGCGTGGAGGCTGTGCCGTGGATTTGTCGCGCCGGGAGTGGGCGCTGCTGCGTGCGCTGCTGCAGTCACCGGGGCGCGTGCTGAGTCTGGAGCAGTTGCGCGACAGCCTCTACGGTTACAGCCTCGATGTGGAGAGCAATGCCGTGAACGTGCATGTGCATCACCTGCGCCGCAAGCTGGGCTCGGACATGGTGGAGACCGTGCGTGGCGTGGGCTTCAGATTGGGGCGTGTGCAAGGGGGCGGGCGCTGATGCGCAGTCTGCGGGTCCGTCTGCTGGTCTGGCTGTGCCTGGCGCTGTGCACGCTATGGGGTGGCGTGGCCGCCTGGATGTTTGCCGACATGCGGCAGGAGCTGCGATCGGTGCTTGACGACCGGCTGATTGCCTCGGCCCGCATGGTGGCGGGCATCGTCCATCAGTTCAAACCCCATAACGCCAGTCCCGAGGACTGGGGCCCCATGCTCAACGTGGTGGCGCGCGATGGTGTGGCCTGCGAGGTCAGCATGATTCGCAGCGAGGTGCAGACCGCCCCCGCGCCTGGCGCGATGGAGGCAGCCGCTGATGAAGAAACTGGTGGAGCGACTGGCAAGGTGGATGCACGCCCGGCCCTGATTCCTGCGTCTCCTCTGGATTTGCCGCGTGTCAGGGCTGCAAAGACTGGCAGTACCAACCCTGGCGGGACTGCTGAATCAGGCCATGGGGCCGAACCCGGCGATTCTCAGGTACTGGCCCGTACCGCTGGCGCACCCAGCTTCCAGGGACCGCTGCCGCTGGGCTTCTCGAGCATCACCAAAGGCGGCAAGCCCTGGCGCACCTATGTGCTCGAGGAGCATGGCGTGCGCATTGCCACGGCCGACCGCATCGATGTACGCGAGGGCCTGATTCATGGCTTTGCCTACACCATCATCCTGCCCTTTGTGCTGGCACTGCTGGCCAGCATGGTGCTGATGTGGTGGGGCGTGACGCGCGGCCTGCGGCCGCTGGAGTCGCTGCGCCAGGAGTTGAGCCAGCGTCCGCCCGGTGACGACTCTCCGGTGGCGCAAGGCCGGCAGGTCAGGGAGCTGGCGCCGCTGGTGCAGACCATCAATCACCTGCTGCAGCGCGTGCACCGAGCCATTGAGCGTGAGCGCCGCTGGAGCGACGATGCCGCCCATGAGCTGCGCACTCCGCTGACAGCCGTCAAAACCCATGTGCAGGTGGCGCAGATGGCGGTGGCCCATGCAAGCGCACAGATGGTGGCGTTGACGGAACAGTCGCCTGCTGGAAACCCAGGCATCGCTTCCAGGCCTGTTTCCCAGACCACACAGTGGCAGATGACCCGGCAGGCCCTGGAGCAGGCGGGACAGGGGGTGGAGCATTTGCAGCACACGCTGGAGCAATTGCTGCTGCTGGCCAGGCTGGATTGCCAGCCGGCAGCTGAGGAAGACTGTGGCTTCCGCGGCGAGCCGGCCTGTGGCTGGGAGGCTCTGGAAAAGGCCCGGGAGCTCACTGCCACGGCCATTCCCTCGGGATCGCAGCGCTTGCGTTGGTCGCCAGATCAGGACTTGGAGGATGCCAGGCTACAGGATTTGCGCGTGGCCCTGCCTCTGCCCCTGCTGGTGTCGGCATTGCGCAATCTGATGGAGAACGCCTTGCACTATGGGCAGCCAGCAGACGCAGGGCCTGGCGAATCTTCGGTGCTGCTTGGTCTGCGTCATGTTTCGCAGCCGGTGCAGCCTGATGCCGGCAAGCTGCAGGCAACGCCTGCCAATCCCTGCGGTTATCTGGAGTTCACGGTAATCGACCACGGGCCCGGGCTGAACAGCGAGGACTGTGCCGTGGCGACCCAGCGCTTCTGGCGCAAGCAGCATCAGGCCCATGGCAGCGGCCTGGGACTGGCGATCGTGCAGCGCATCGCGCAGAGCGGCGGCGGTGAGCTGGAATTGCTGCCCCTGGCGCAATGGCGGCAGCAGAGCGGCCAGGCGGAGCCTGCGGTGACGGGGCTGGTGGCGCGTTTATGCCTGCCGGTCAAGCCCTGTGCGGCATTGCCCGATTAGCCCGGTCCTGCAGCGGCAGCCAATTGCTGGCGGCATTAATTGGCTCTTAATCTTCCCTCGGTATCTTAGTGCCATGTGCTTGCTGCCATGGCTTGCTTCGGCCGTGACTGCCCAGCTCAGACGTAGGCGTCAGGCACAGGCCTGATGCGCGGCAGATCTGCGCCGCCCAAACCTCCATTCCCAAGATGAATCGCTTGAACACAAAGACTCTGCCCCGGTCGTGGGTAGCTGTCGGCATTTCCATGCTGATGGCGACCAGCGCCTGGGCACAAGAACCTGCCGCCGCCAAGGCCGCATTGAACGGCAACGCCGCTGCCGGGGCCAGGATTGCCCAGGCCGGCTCGGCGGGCGGGGCGGCTGCCTGTGCCAGCTGCCATGGTGCCAAGGGTGAGGGCCAGGCCGGCTTTCCTGCTCTGGCGGGCCAGCATGCTGGCTACCTGGAGCGTCAGCTGAACCAGCTCGCGGCCGGCGCCCGGCAATCCGTTGTCATGGCTCCCATGGCCAAGGCCATGAGCGCGCAGGAGCGCGCCGATGTGGCGGCCTATTACGCGAGCTTGCCATTGCCCATCAAGAGCGTGCGCGGTGCCTTGCCCGGCAAGAGCGACGATGGCGGCGCCTGGCTGGTCGAGCGCGGCCGCTGGGCCGACGGCATTCCTGCCTGTGCGCAGTGCCATGGCCCCGGCGGCGTGGGCGTGGGCAATGATTTCCCGGCCATCGGCCACCTGACGGCCGACTATATGCAGAGCCAGATCGACGCCTGGAACAAGGGGCAGCGCGAAGCCGGCCCTCTGGGTCTGATGGGCGCAGTGGCCAAGAAGCTCACGGCTGAGGACATCAAGGCCGTGGCTGCGTATTACCAGCGCCTGCATGCCCCCGCTGCTTCCGCAGCGGCCGCCAAGCCTTAAGTGTTCGGGAGTTGACTATGTCGGACCAACAACAAACAGCTTCTCAAAGCTCCAATTTCGCTGAATACGCCGTGGTGGCCTGCCTGTTTGCAGGTCTGGGCGGAGCGCTCTGGTATGGCATGAGCATCAGCCGCCCCCAAAAGGCCGAAGAGCCCGTCAAGGTGGCAGCGCCTGCGGCAGACACCAGGGCCGTGGTGGTGGCTGCCAAGCCTGGCGAATTCACACCTCCCGGTGTGAGTGACTACCCGGAAGGCCCCATGGGCGAGTGGGTGCGCCGCGGCGAAGCCATCTTCACGCGCACGCCGACCAATGCCGTGGGCTTCTCGGGCAATCCGCTGAGCTGTACCAACTGCCACCTCGATGCGGGTCGTCTGAAAGGCGCTGCTCCGATGTGGGGGGCCTATCCCATGTACCCGGCCTATCGCAAGAAGACCGACCATGTGGACACGTTTGCCGAGCGCGTGCGCGGCTGCTTCATGTACTCCATGAACGGCAAGGCGCCGGATGACGGTCATGATGTTCTGGTGGCTCTGGAGTCCTACGCCTACTGGATGGCCCAGAAGGCGCCCACGGGAGAGAAGCTGCCCGGTGCCGGTTTCAAGAAAGCGGGCCAGCCCGAAACGACACCCACTTACGAAGCCGGAGCCAAGGTGTATGAAGCCAAGTGCGCGCTATGCCATGCTGCGGACGGCAAGGGCCAGTTTGTCGGCGATGTGGCCGTGTTCCCGCCGCTGTGGGGCAAGGATTCCTATAACTGGGGAGCCGGCATGCACGATATCGACAAGGCTGCCAACTTCATCAAGAACAACATGCCTTATGGCAATGCAAGCCTGAGCGATCAGGAAGCCTGGGATGTGGCCACCTTCATCAACAGCCAGGAGCGTGGTCAGGACCCACGCTTCAACGGCAATCTGCAGGCCACGGCCGAAAAGCACCATGGCAAGTACTCCATGTACGGCAAAGAAGTGAACGGCAAGCTGCTCAAGGGTCTGTAAATGGACACTTGATCGGGTCTGCTGAATGCATGACCGGGGCCAGTCCTGTAGCAGGGGCTGGCCTTCTTTTTTGATGATCCCGGTGACGAGAATCTGCGCCCCGCCAGGTCTTCGCCGAATCATCAGCGCCGCGTTCGGTCTCGGTCACGAACCTGTGAAGTGGCCGGGTAAAGCAATAATATGAATGAAATTGCGCTCAAACGTAGATCCATAAAGCGCTGATAGCTCACTTTTTGAGAGTCGCAAAAAGCCCGGTGAACCGGGCTTTGGCATGGGCGAAACCTCAAAGATCAGGCCATGAACAGATAGTGGTCCACGAGCAGGGCGAGAAACAACAGGCTCAGGTGAAGCAGCGAAAACCTGAAGGTGCGGCGCGACAGCTCGTCCGAGTAATTGCGGTACAGAGCCACGGCATAGACGATAAAGCCAGCGCCCAGCACAACAGCCGCAAACAGATACAGCCAGCTGCTCATGCCGTACATAAAGGGCAGCAGACCAGCCGCAAACAGCACCACGGTGTAGAGCAGAATCTGCAGGCGCGTGTATTCGCTGCCATGGGTTACGGGCAGCATGGGCAGGCCGGACTGGCGGTAGTCCTCGACACGATACAGGGCCAGTGCCCAGAAGTGGGGAGGGGTCCAGAGGAAGATGATGAGGAACAGAATCAATGCCTCGGGGCCGACATTGCCCGTCATGGCGGCCCAGCCCAGCACGGGGGGCATGGCGCCAGAGGCTCCACCGATCACGATGTTCTGTGGCGTGGCGGGCTTGAGCACCACGGTGTAGATCACCGCATAGCCGACAAAGGTGGCCAGCGTCAGCCACATGGTCAGCGCATTGGTCCAGAGCAGCAAAATTGTGGCACCGATCATGCACAGAATGGCCGAGAAGGCCAGTGCCTGCTGACTGGAGAGCTCGCCGCGCGCCGTGGGGCGCCAGGAGGTGCGCTTCATCTTGGCATCGATATGACGTTCCACCAGGCAATTGAAGGCCGCAGCGGCAGCTGCTACCAGCCAGATGCCAACGCAGGCAACACCCATATGGATCCACTGATTGGCCGTGGGCCATCCGGGAACGGCCAGCACCATGCCGATCAGGGCGCAGAACACGATGAGCTGCACCACGCGCGGCTTGGTCAGCGCATAGAACTGGCTGATTCGCGAGGTGTTGTTCAACAAGGCTTCACTTTGACTCATGCAATCACTCTTTTACGCTATGCCTCAGGCTGGGCGGCGCGCCATTTCAGGGTCGGGGGCGGCGACGGCATTTGCGCGCGTCACGGCCAGACTCCAGACCACAATCGTTACCAGGGCCGCGGCTCCACCAGTGTGAAGCACGGCCGCAACCAGAGGCCAGTCCAACACCACGTTGGACAGACCCGTCAAAACTTGCAGCACTGCAAAGAAACCCAGCAGCCGTCGCTGCTTGGCCAGCGCAGGAGCATGGCGCAATGCCCACCACAGACCGGCCAGTGCCAGAACCACCACATAGGCCGCCAGACGGTGGGTGTAGTGAATGGCGGTCAGCGCTTCGAAGCTGATATGGCTGCCGTCCTTGAGCATGCCCAGAGGGCGCCAGATCTGCAGCGCTTCGGCAAAATTCATGGTTGGCCACCAGCTGCCCTGACAGCCGGGGAAGGTCGTACAGGCCAGGACGGCGTAATTGGTGCTGACCCAGCCGCCCAGGCTGACCTGGAGGACGAGCAGCGCCAGGCAAAGCCACAGCGCGATGCGCAAGCCTCTGGCGATCAGCGCTGGAGACAGGCCGGCTTGCTGCAGGCTCAGGCCCGAAGCAGGAATGGCCAGCAATGCCAGCAAGCCGGTACCGCCCAGCAAGTGCAGCGTGACGATGGCCGGAAACAGCTTCATGGTGACCGTCAGTGCCCCAAACGCACCCTGGATGCAGACCCATACCAGTGCCAGAGTCGGCCACCAGGGATTGGCTGCGCCACTGAATGATATGTGTCGACCTGCTCGCCTGTCGGCGCCTGCCTGCTTCCAGCTCATGACCGTCATCGCAATGATGAGCACGCCGACCGTGGTCGCCAGATAGCGGTGAATCATTTCCACCCAGGCCTTGCCATGGGTGACCGGGCCGGTCGGCATGGCAGCCTGCGCTTCGGAGATCTGGGCATGTGCCGCGATGGGGCTGGCGGTGCCATAGCAGCCAGGCCAGTCCGGGCAACCCAGGCCTGAGTCCGTCAGACGGGTGAAGGCGCCGAACAGAACCAGATCGAAGGTCAGAAACAGCGTCAGCACACATAGCGCCTGGAGGCGCCTGCCGGAGCCGGTGCCGCGATTGCGCCACCAGACCCAGCATAAAGGCCCCAGCGCCAGGACCAGACCAAAAGCCATCAGCTCCAATGCAGGAGCCAGGTCGTATAGCTGCTGCTCTGTCATGCCATTGCTCCGGGGGCCATCTTCCGGCGCTTGGCCGCCTGCACTTCAGGCAGGGCAGGGCGGTCGGCGGTCAGGGCAAAATCGCAAAAGCAAAGCAGCATGGTTCGGCAGGGGCGGCCAGTGCTTGGCCTGTATTTACAGAAATTCTTGAAGATCTTGGTCAAGCGCAGAACGAGAGAAAACCTGACTGTACGTAGCGAGCCTTGTGCGCTCCAGGGTCAGGACTCTGCTCGACGCTTGGAGCAGCAGTTGAATGCAGGCTCTTTGATCCCGCACAATTTTACCCATGTGATTTGAGGCTAGGCAGCCGTGACCTGAGTGCCCCTAACAATGTGGAAGAAAGACTTGCCTTCCAGACCCGCTTTCGGTGAGGCCAGGAGGCAGGAATTGCCTTGACGCTCTGACCTTGGACGAAGGCCTGGGGGAAACCTGCTGCCGAGCATCCGAGAGGATCTAAGGCATGCAAGGCCGGCCGGTGCAGCAAGCATGGCTGGTATCTGTGGTCATTGAGGTCGCAAAGCTGGCGGGGAATGGTCAGCCAGATGCGCTGTGCTGTGAAACCCGGCCGTGTGTCTGCTCCTGGCCGAATGCGATCTGTGCCAGGCAGGGGAGCGGCTCAAGCCTGGAGCTGCCAGTGCTCAGTCGCGACGAGACTCTCAACCCGAAGTCGGCGGTGACCACCATCGAGGCGGCCGCGGCCCACTCCCGATCCAGGCTTTAGATCATTTGTCCAACATCGATACGATTG
Organism: Comamonas brasiliensis; assembly: GCF_018292285.1. Taxonomy (NCBI): domain Bacteria; kingdom Pseudomonadati; phylum Pseudomonadota; class Betaproteobacteria; order Burkholderiales; family Comamonadaceae; genus Comamonas; species Comamonas brasiliensis. The sequence goes on along the minus strand of NZ_JAANES010000001.1, from coordinate 1,645,996 downwards.
CCATCGGGGTCTTCAAACACGAATGCCCGCAGACCATAGTCCTTGTCCTGAAGGCTCTTGATGATTCTCAGGCCGTATTGACTGCAGATTGTGTGCAGCGCATCAACGTTGTCGACCAGGAGATGCGCGACATTGAATTTCACGGCTTTGTGACTGGGCTGCAGGCTCAGGTGCAGCTCGCCGTGATGCCGCTTCAGGATCATGAACCCGACAGGGCTCCCGTTTTCGAAGACTTTTGTGAACCCGAGAACCTTGGTGTAGAAATCATAGGCTTTGGCGATGTCCTTTACCGGAATCGTCGTGGCGATTCGGCCGAACTGGACACCGTGATCGGTGGTGTTGCTCATTAGATGGTCTCTGCTTGCAAGACGCGATCAGCTTCCAGGCGGTGCTGTATGACTCATGCGCTTGCGGTTGAGGTCAGCAGGACGGTGCCCACGCGAAGCAGTGTAGCTCAGGGGAGCCACGTAAAAGGGGCATCAATCCACCGCCGCGATCAGGTCGATTTCCACCGGAGCGTTCTTGGGAAGTTGATAGACCCCCACAGATGTTCGCGTATGAATGCCGGCATCGCCCAGCACGGATTGCAGCAGCTCGGACGCGCCGTCCGCCACTTCGCTTTGCAGGCTGAAGTCCTCTGAGCATTTGACAAACACGGTGATGCGCAGAATGCGTGAAACTCTGTCCAGAGATCCCAGCTCTTGCCGAAGCAATGCCAGTGCACGCATGGTGCAAATCTTTGCGGCATACCGTGCTTGCTCGACCGAGACTTCAGCGCCGACTCTGCCTGTGACGACCACGCTGTCACCGACGCGAGGGATCTGGCCGCTGACAAATAGCTGCCTGTCGTGGCGAACCACGGAGACATAGTTTCCGCCGATCTTTATCTCGCCGGAAAAGCTCAGGGAAAGTGCCGCTTCCATTGCGGCGAACCTGGAATCTCGTGATTCGGACATGATGTTCTGCTTTCATTGCTGACAGTGAAGCTGAGGCCCGCCTGGACTCAAGCGCCAATAGGCGAAGCGGACTAACCGGGCGAAGCCTCCGCACGGGGGCGAGATGCAGCGTTTGCATGGGCGTGATGGACCTGCTCAGGGCGTGCCGTTTCTTCCATGCTGCCGGAATCCCGGGCGAAGACTCAGGCGTTCGTAGTATTCACGCACCGCAGGCAAGTCCGGATGCTCGAGCGGAGTTTCAAACCAACGGTTCACCGACAGACCTATAGGTATGTCCGCCAGAGAAAACTCGGTACCGCCTACGTAGGCTCCGGTGGAGCCCAGTTGTCGCTCGAGGATTTCCATGTGCCTTGCCCAGTCCTTGCAAGACAGGGCCAGTGCACGGCGGTCCTGGTGCTCCGGCGATTGCCTGACAAGGGACTGAAGGCATAGCTCCATGACCTGTTGAGGTCCGACGCCTGCCAGTCGATCCATTGATCAATCTGCGCCTTCGCTTTGGCGTCGATGGGGTAGAGCCGGGTCCCGTTGTAGCCATTGGCCAGATAGCGAATGATCGTATTGGACTCCCATAGCGTGAAATCGCCGTCCTGGATCACAGGGACCATGGCATTGGGATTCAACTCGAGGAATTCGGGACTGAGCGTCGACTGGAAACCGCTGCCCCAATCTTCCCGCTCGAAGGGAATGTCCAGCTCGGCACAGGCCCAGAGTACCTTGCGAACATTGATTGAGGATGCCTTGCCCAAAATGCGCAACATTTCATCTCCGGGTCATTAAGAGGAATGTATTGAGGAAGCGGGAGCTGCGAGCATAGGTGTATCTGTGACCTCGCCCGGAGGCGGTATACAGAATACAAAAAATGAAGCCGCTTGCGGCAGGTACTCTAATTGCTTGAAGCGAGGCTTGTGAGCGTTGCATGTTCTTTGCTCCTGCACGGATAGCGTGGGATCGATAGCAATCGATCCCTGGCAGTCATACAACGGACGATAAGACTTCTATATTGCAGAGCTTCTACAGCCATCAATCCGCTGAATATATGCTCACGGCCATCGTCATTTCTTAGGTATAGATGCTATGAAGATCAGTGCTCGCAATGTCTTGCAAGGCAAAGTCATCTCGATTGTCACAGGCCCGGTCAGCACGGAGTTGACACTGGAAATTGCTCCAGGTGTCAGGGTCACATCCTCCATCACCTCGACTTCAGCCCAGTCGCTGGGGCTGAAGGAGGGAGACAATGCCTACGCGGTTATCAAGGCGTCGTCGGTGATGGTCGCTGTTGATTGATCGCTCCAGGCTCCGATAGGAGCCTTTCCTATTCTTTGGTCATGGGAGCGTTCCGGCAATCGGGCGCGCGTTCTGAGCGAACCCTGCCTGTTGTAGCCAAGGCGACCGAGCTGATCAGATTTCCAGGAATAGCTCTGCCAGGGTTGAGCGCAGCCATCGGTTTGCCGGGTCCTGCTGATAGCGTTCATGCCAATGCTGTTTGATGGCGAACTCTGGAAGTCTGTATGGCGACGCTATTGCCTTGACCTGGGCGATCTTTACCAGCGTCTGCGCAATTCGATGCGGAACCGTGGCGATGAGATCCGTATGGGCCAGCAGGTTGCCAACCCCCGGGAGTGTGGGCAGAGACAGCGCAACATTGCGCTGCGCCCCTTGGCGCTTCAACTCTTGCTCGACTATCTCGTTGCCAGTTCCAGGAGCCGTGATGATCACATGGCGCTCCTTCTTGAACCGAGCCATCGTCAGGTTCTTGTCGATTCGAGGATGCGTTCTGCGCACAACGCAAGCAAACCCATCCCTGAACAGCTTCTGCTGGTAGAAGCCTGCATCGAGTTCCGGCATATAGCCTATCGCCAAGTCTGCATCGCCTGCCTCCAGCAATCTGGCTGTGTCGGCCGTGATGCGCAGCACTTCGACTCTCACCTTGGGCGCGATATTCCCCAGCTTGTTCATCAAGGCAGGCAGGAATTCCAGGTGACTGATATCGGTCATCGCGAGCCGGAACGCTCTGCAGGAAGAGGCTGGATCGAATTCCGCTTGCTGCCTGGTCGCTGATTGCAGCAGTTCCAAAGCCTGTCGCAGCTGAGGAACCAGTGCGGCTGCACGCGGGGTGGGAAGCATCCCTTCACTGGTGCGGACAAAGAGCTGGTCATTGAAAGCTCGGCGCAGTCTGCCGAGTGCCAGGCTGACCGAGGTCTGAGCCAGACCCAGGTTCTCTCCTGCCCGGCTCACGCTCCGTGTTTTATAGATCTCGTCGAAGACCGAGAGAAGCTTCATATCCATTATTCGATTTTCCGCTAGGAGATATTGTTCATTATCAATCGACGCAATGATGCTGCTTGCCTAGAGTTCGGACCAGGCGATGAAGAACTCGCCCTGAATACCTAAGAACCTGGAGACATTGTTGTGAAATCGCGCTTGCTTCTATCCCTTTTTTTCACCTGTATTTCCATCACTGGTGGCCATGCCTACTCACAGGAGTGGCCCAAAGTCCCTGTCAAAGTCCTCGTGCCCTTCGATGCTGGCTCGACCCCTGATCTGGCGGCCCGCGTCATTGGCGATAGGTTGGCCAGCAGGCTGCATCAAGCTTTTGTGGTGGAGAACAGGAGTGGCGCCGCCGGCAACATCGGCACCGACATGGTGGCCAAGGCCGAGGGGGATGGACGCACCATCGGTGTCAGCATTGCCGGACCTCTTGGCGTCAACGCGCTTCTGTTTCGGAAGATGCCCTACGACACGTCCAGGGATATCGGGCTGGTGAGCATTGCCGTGTCCCAGCCTTCAGTGCTGGTTGTCGGCTCCAGGCTGTCCACGACAGATGCCAAGCAACTGTCGGCTCTGATGAGGGACAAATCCAAGCTCAGCTTTGCGTCGATTGGTGCCGGCTCCATCTCGCATCTGGCAATGGCTGCACTGGTAGCCCAGGCGGGCGGCGATGCAGTGCATGTTCCATATCGCGGATCGGGTGGTGCAGTGACCGCTCTTCTGTCGGGTGAGGTGGACATGGCCTTGCTACCTGCCGCAGCCGTGATGCCGCATGTGAAAGCCGGGAAGCTGCGAGCCCTGGCCGTGGCTTCCCCAAGCAGATCGCCATCACTTCCCGATCTGCCAACTCTGGCTGAGAGCGGCCTTCCTGACATAAAGGGAGATGCCTGGATCGGTTTCATCGTGCCCGCGAAAACGCCTGCAGCCATTGTCGATGCGCTGCGCGACCAGATTGTGCAAGTCCTTGCCGAGCCCGCCGTGAAGGACAAGCTGCGTATGCAGTACATGGATCCGGTGGGGAATTCGCCCGAGGAATTTCGCAGATTGCTGGCTGCGGATGTGGCGCGGTGGAAGCATGTCGTCGAACGCAACAAGATCACATTGGACTGAAGCAAGAAACCATGAAATCCTCGCAAAAATCCCTTCTGGAGCCTGCCCGTCATCTACCGGTTCAAGGTGAATACGATGTAGTCGTCATCGGTGGCGGTCCGGCCGGACTGGCTGCTGCCGCCAGCGCTTCTCGGCTTGGGGCGCAAACCCTTCTTGTGGAATCCTACGGTTTCCTGGGAGGAATGGGCACCGCCGGCGGCGTTACCAACTTCGCAGGACTCTATGGCCGTCATCAAGGGGAAATGCGCCAACTGGTGCATGGCGTCGTGGACGATCTGCTTTCACGACTGCAGGCAATGGGTGGGCTGAACAAGCCTCAGGACGGGATGCAGGGCAGGATTCGCGTTCGCTCCTATGACACCTCCATCTATAAATGCGTGGCGGACCAGTGGATGCTGTCTTGCGGCGTGCATTTGCTGTTTCACACCAGGGCCTCGTCTGTGCTGATGGATGACTCACGCATTCATGCCCTGGTCATAGAGACCAAATCAGGACGTCAGGCAGTTCGGGCCAATATGTTCATCGATTGCTCGGGCGACGCGGACATCGCCGCCCTGGCCGGCGTTCCCTATGAGGTGGGCGACGGGCATGGCAGCGGCCTTTTCCCGTCCACGATGTTCCGCATTGGCCATGTCGACGCATCGCAGGCCCTGCCGGCGGTTGGCGATTTCAAGGCAATCAATGACTTCATGGAGCGTTCTCGGCTCCGCGATCCAGGTCGCTACAACTTCCCTCGCGAAGGAGCGATTCTTCGACCGCAGATCAATCCGTCGGAGTGGCGCGCCAATGTCACCCAGATTGCGAATTCGAGCGGTCAGGCCATGAATGCCGTGGATGCGCAGGAGCTGAGTGCAGGAGAGGTTGAGGGGCGGCGTCAGATTGTCGAGTACTTCCGCTTTTTACAGGAGCAAGTACCGGGGTTTGCCGACTCCAGAATCGTGGAGATTGCCCCTCAGGTCGGCATTCGTGAGACACGTCGAATCCAGGGGCTCTATGCGCTGACTGGCGATGACATCCTGAATTCGGTCCGCTTTGATGACAGCATTGGTATCAACGCGTGGCCGATGGAGCTGCATCGTGCCGGAGGCATCACATGGGGGTTTCCCTCGGACCCCGAACGCGGCTATAATGATCTGTCCTGGAGAATGCTGGTGCCGCAGACGGTTGAGAACCTGCTTGTCGCAGGACGTTGTGCTTCCATGACCCACGAGGGGCAGTCTGCTGCTCGTGCAAGCGGAGGATGCTTTGTGATGGGGCAGGCCGCAGGCACCGCGGCAGCGATGGCGGGCAGCGTTGCTGTTCAAGGGATAGACCCAAAGCGTTTGCAGCGCGTCTTGCGTGAAAGCGGCTGCTTGCTTGAGCCATGAGCGCGCATCTTCTCAGATGAGTTGGCGGGCCGAAAGCAGGCACTAGCCGTGTCGCGGCTGGTGCTTGCTTCAAAAACATGGCGGGTCGATGATTGGCGTCATCAACCACTGGCGTGGATAGGCCTGAGCTTGAAACCCTTGGGCCGAACATCAGCCTGAATGGAGCATGATCATGAGCACCCGGAGCAAGGCCGCTATTGCGGCAGACTTCCTGACCCTGTGCGCAACAGGGCAGGTAAGAACAGCCTACGATCTGTACGTGTCGGATAGCTTCCACCATCACAACGCGTATTTCCCTGCTGACCGGGAGTCCTTACTGCTTGGCATGGAACAAAGCGCTGAATCAGAACCCAATAAATCGTTCCTAGTCAAACAAACCATTGAATCCGATGACCGTGTGGCGGTCTATTCACATTTGCGACGTGAGAGAGTCGATATGGATATTGCGGTCGTGCATATCCTTCGATTCGAAAATGGCAAGATCGTCGAAATGTGGGATATAGGACAGCAGGTGCCCAAGGACTCACCCAACAAACTGGGCATGTTCTAAGCATTGCGGACCAACTGATACTTTGGTCCGAGCCTGTCTTCTGGTGTCGACTTGGCTCAGGTTTTGACCGACTGCATATTCTTTTGACTCGGCCGGTCATAGGTTGCCAACATCGGCTGCACTCGATTCCGCTAAGTTTTCAAGGACTTGGTGCTGGCGGCTGCTACGACTAAGAGGCCGTCCAGGCAAATACTTTCAGTGGGCAAATTGTGGATGCGCGCCATGCAGCATCTGAGAAGTGACCGAGCGGACACCGTCACTGATAAGCTGTAGCAATGCGTTTGGCACTTTGCAGAATATCCCCGCATTGGCCTATTGATTGAGGCCTGCTTATTTCAGCAGAGGCCAGACTTTCCTGAGCCCATGTTCGCTGAAGATTTTTTTCTTTCCCAGGCATTTCCTCAAGGGCTTGAGCAAATGTGCGTTGAGATGCTTTTATGGCATATCAAATCGCAGTCGGTGGATTACTGGTAAATGTAGAGCGTCATCATCAATGACATCCATGAAAGGCAAGACCATGAATCGTGCAGAGTTCATCACCCGTAGTCAGTCCCAGGCTTCCGTTCGCGTGGAGGCGAATGTCGGCGAGAGCTTTTGGCGCAAGAGCGCGAAAGATACCTTGCCCCCGCCGGACATGGTCGGTCCGTACATGCGCAATCGTCCGGTACCGACCGGGCAGACGTCGGGCCGCAAGGCATGGATCATAGGCAGCGGCATTGCCGGACTGGCGGCCGCCTTCTATCTGATACGCGACGGAGGAATGAAGGGGGAGGACATCACCATTCTTGACAGCCTGAGCATTGCCGGCGGTTCGCTCGATGGCTCGGGCAATGCCGAGGATGGCTACATCGTGCGCGGTGGCCGCGAGATGAACTGGAACTACGACAACTTCTGGGATCTGTTCCAGGATGTGCCGGCGCTGGAGCTGCCTGAAGGCTACAGCGTGCTCGATGAATACCGCTGGATCAACGACAACGATCCCAATTGGTCCAAGGCCAGGCTGATGCACAAGCAGGGGCAGATTCGCGATTTCGCTACGCTGGGTCTGAGCAAGTCGCACCAGTGGGAGATCGTCAAGCTGCTGCTCAAGCGCAAGGAGGACCTGAACGACATCACGATCGAGGAGTATTTCAGCAAGAGCTTTCTCGAGACCAACTTCTGGTATCTGTGGCGTTCGATGTTCGCCTTTGAGAACTGGCAAAGTCTGCTGGAGATGAAGTTGTACATGCATCGCTTCCTTGATGCCATCGATGGCCTTACCGACATGTCGGCCCTGGTGTTTCCCAAGTACAACCAGTACGACAGCTTTGTCGTGCCGCTGGCCCGCATGCTGCAGGAGCAGGGCGTGCGTGTGCAGTTCGACACCCGTGCCCACGAACTGGACATGCGTGAGGAGGAAGGCAGCCGCACCGTGACCGCGATCCGCTGCAAGGTTGCCGGTCGCGAGGAGACCATCACTTTAGGCACTGACGACGTGGTGTTTGCGCTGACTGGCTCGATGACCGAGGGCACGGCTTACGGAGACATGGACACGGTACCAGTACTGACGCGTGGCAATGGCGAGCCGGGAGAGGGCAGCGACTGGACGCTGTGGCAGAACCTGGCGAAGAAATCTCCGGTCTTCGGTAAGCCCGAGAAGTTCTGCGGTGATGTTTCCCGCTCGATGTGGGAGTCGGCCACGCTTACCTGCAAGCCTTCTCCCTTGATCGACAAGCTCAAGGAACTGGCGGTCAATGATCCTTACTCGGGCAAGACGGTCACCGGCGGCATCATCACCTTCACGGATTCCAACTGGGTGATGAGCTTCACCTGCAATCGCCAGCCGCATTTTCCCGATCAGCCTGACGACGTACTGGTGCTGTGGGTTTATGCGCTGCTGATGGACAAGGAGGGCAACCATATCAGGAAGCCCATGCCCGCCTGTACCGGACGAGAGATCCTGGCCGAGTTGTGCTACCACCTGGGTATCGATGATCAGCTCGATGCAGTGGCCGCCAACACCAAGGTGCGCCAGGCTCTGATGCCCTACATTACTGCGCAGTTCATGCCGCGCGCGGCGGGTGACCGGCCTCATGTGGTGCCGCAGGGCTGTACCAACCTGGCCTTGCTGGGCCAGTTCGTGGAGACCAGCAACGATGTGATCTTCACGATGGAGAGCTCGGTGCGCACCGCGCGTATCGGCGTCTACACGCTGCTGGGACTGCCCAAGCAGGTGGCCGATATCAGCCCCACACAGTACGACATCCGCAATATTCTCAAAGGCGCGCGGGCGCTGAACAACAACGAGCCTTTTCCGGGAGAGCGCCTGCTGCACCGGGTTCTGGGCAATAGCTACTACGCCCATATATTGCCACCGCTGCCTGAAAACGAGGAGACGCTGCGCGAGCGTGCCGAGACGGAGCTCTCTTCGCTACTGGGCAAGGGCAGCCAGGCACTGGTGGCAGCCTCGGGCTGGCTTGCGCGCTGGAGCGAAGGTCTGCGCGACAGATCCAGATAGCAGCGTTTGCGCATGACGCGTCTGCGAGACCTCGGCCTGGTTAAGCCGCCAGAATCATGAGCACAGGCAAGGCGTGCTCATGGTTCTTCTTTCGTCTCCATGTTGGAACGTATTGAATCTGGCAGGTTATCCTGTCTTTTCGCGATCAGCGTGTGCGAGGCCATCAGCCGTCGTCCGGTTCGGGCAGTCTCGCCGGCAGTCGCGGCCCATAGCAGCGACGCCGCCCAATGCCTGCTTTGGGAGCCCGCACCGGCCGTGACGCGTTTCTAATGCGCGAGCGAATGCCCAACCAGGCGGTTACGGAGCCAATTGCTTTCGCAAGGTGGCCAGTATTTCTTCAGAAAGAGCCGGGTTGCCCGCTGCTGTTGCTCGAGCGAGAACCAGTGCTCCCACCATGCTGCTGAGGGTCACGATAGTCTGGGTGCGTCTGGTCTCGTCTTCACCTTGGAGCACGCCCATAAAGCGTTGGATGTTGCGTTCCACGCCCAGCGCAAATACCTCTGACATTTCGGGGCCTGCTCTGGCGGCATCGGCGGCCAATGCCGCAGCAGGGCAGCCCTCTCCAGGGTGGTCGCGGTGGGTTGCAGAAAGATAGCCATGCACCAGTGCGCGGAGGCTGTGTGCAGATGCGGCGTCGACCTCCGAAGACTCCAATCCGTCCAGTGGGGTGATTGTCCACTCGAATGCGCGCAGGCATGCCTCGCGTGCGAGGGCATCCTTGGACTCGAAATGCCGGTACAGCCCGCCATGTGTCAATCCTGCGTCGCGGGTGATCTCCGCCACGCCCACGCCATCCAGGCCTTTTTCTCGATACAGACGTGCAGCGGCATCCACGATTCCCTCGCGATTCTCGGCTGACTGTGCTTTGCTCACTTTCATGAGTTAGATGATAACCATCATCAAAACTCATTTATGATTGCAGTCATCATCAATAAAGTCGTGCTTACTTCCTGCTGGAGACTGAGCTCGACAAGCGAAAGGTGCAGCATGGGTCGTCGGGTGGTTATTACCGGCTTGGGTCTGGTATCTCCTTTAGGGTGCAATGTGGAACTGGCCTGGCAGAGGCTGCTGGCAGGTCGGTCCGGGGTGCGGACTCTGAGTGCTGGTACCGCCGAGGGGACAGGCGTCTGCGTGGCTGGGCGTGTACCAGGCCAGCAGGAGGATCCGGAGGCCGGGTGGAATGCCGAAGCCATCATTTCAGCGAAAGAGCTACGCCGCATGGATCGCTTCATTGCATTTGCGTTGGGCGCCGCCGACCAGGCTCTGGCCCATGCGCAGTGGGCTCATCCATCAGCCGAGCAGCGGGAACGCGCTGCAACCGTCATCGGCTCCGGCGTGGGCGGATTCAGCACCATCGCAGAAGCCGTGCGAACCACGGATGGCAAGGGACCCCAGCGCTTGTCACCCTTCACAGTACCCGCTTTCCTGGCCAATCTGGCCGCGGGGCAGGTATCGATCAGGCACCGGCTCATGGGGCCGTTGGGGGCGCCGGTGACTGCTTGTGCCGCCAGTATTCAAGCCATTGGCGATGCGGCGCGCTTGATTCGCAATGACGAAGCGGACATGGCGCTCTGTGGCGGTAGCGAAGCCACGATTGACCGCGTTGCTCTAGGCAGCTTTGCTGCGGCAAAGGCCGTGACGACTTTTTGCGGCGGCGATCCTGCGAGGGCTTCCCGACCTTTCGATCAGGCACGGGATGGCTTTGTCATGGCCGAAGGTGCGGGGCTGCTGGTGCTTGAGGCACTGGATCACGCATTGGAGCGAGGCGCCAAGCCACTGGCGGAGATCGTGGGCTATGGTACCTCTGCCGATGCCTACCATGTCACTTCCGGTCCGGAGGATGGAGCGGGCGCTGCTCGTTCTATGCGCGCCGCGCTGCGTCAGGCACAGCTGCAAGCTGGTGATATTCAACATCTGAATGCCCATGCGACCTCTACACCCGTAGGTGACCGAGGCGAGCTGGCCGCCATTCGTCAAGTGTTTGGCGCAGACTCCGGCCCTTCGATCACGGCCACCAAATCCGCCCTGGGTCATATGTTGGGAGCTGCTGGCGGAGCTGCTGCGATCTTCACCGTATTGGCCTTGCGCGACCAGATCGCACCACCTGTGCTGAACCTGGAGCATCCAGATCCTATGGCTGCCGGTCTGGATCTGATCGCCGGTAATGCACGTGCCCATGCAATGGAGCACGCCATGCTCAACGGATTTGGGTTCGGCGGTGTCAATGCTTCCCTGATTCTGAAGCGATTTGCGGCCTGAACCATAGTGCGCCGGAGACTCCACGAGGTCGCAACAGACATGCGGCTTCCGGGCGGTGGTGCAGGCTCTCAAGCTGAGCGGTTGCCAATGCGCGAAATGGACAAGAGCGCTGCGCCTGGACCGCGGAGTTTGCGCCTGGGCATTGCGACAGCGGATGCAGGACCACGTCCGATCGCTGAGGGGTACTCCGGCAGGGGCGTAGAAACGGAGCCGAGTGCGGTTTTGACAACCGTTGTGCTTGCACCTCTGGAGCTGGCCGAATGCAGTCGTCCCGATCAGCGGCGGGCCTGCGGCACCCCGCATTTGTGTTGTGCTGACAAGACTACCTTGTTGCGCCCGGTCATCTTGGCGTTGTAGAGCGCCTCGTCGGCATCGCGGATCACCGCTGCCATATCTGCATCGGCCCGTTCTGGGCCCCATGTGGCACACCCTATGCTGACCGTGATGTGACCGAAAGCGCTTTCTGTATGCTCAACGGCAAGCTTGCAGATTGCGAGACGAATATTCTCAGCAATGAACTCTGCGCCGTCCGAAGACGTGTCGGGCAAAACGACAAGGAACTCCTCGCCTCCATAGCGAGCGGCACTATCTCCGGGGCGGCGGATATTGTTGGCAATGCATTTCGCCACGGTCGCTAGAACGGTATCGCCAGCTTGATGCCCGTAGTTGTCGTTGTAGGCCTTGAAACAGTCAATATCCACGAATAGCAATGACAGGGCACTTTGATGCCGTCTGGCTCTTCGCCATTCCTGATCCAGGATTTCATCGAGCTTGCGGCGGTTGCTCAAGCCCGTCAGCCCATCGGTGCGCGCCAACATTGCCAGCTCAGCCTCTGCGCGCATTTTGCGCTTGAGCTGTACTCCAAAAGCGCAGGACAGACCGATGAATGCCAATGTGAGCGTCCCCATGACAGAGGCAATGAGCAATGTTCTTTGCCGCCAAACCGCATAGATATCAGAATGCGCCTTTGCCACCATGATGATGAAAGGCAGGTTAGGCAGAGTCTTGAAGAAGTACAGCCGTCTCGCACCGTCGATATATGACGTATCCGAAAAGCTGCCCTCTGGCGCCGCCATGAACCGCTTGAATGTGCTTGCGCTACTGATATTGCGACCTATGACTTTTGCATCGTACGGCTGCCGCATCACCATGGTCCCGTCCTTCCTGATCAGTGCCAGCGATCCATGTGTGCCTAGCGACAGTTCAGAAAATAGTTTCTGGAAGTACTCCAACTGGATATCAATCATCACAATTCCAGCGAAAGAACCGTTCGCATGAGAAATCCTGCGACTGAGAGGAATGCTCATCGAGTCGCCATGTAGTGGTGATACATAGGGGTCACCCACATAGAGCCCCAGGTTGGAGCTTTCCTGGTGTGCCTTGAAAAAATCACGATCAGAGAAGCTGTCGTCCACCAGACTCTCTGCACCTGCCTTGAGGGTGACTTTTCCCTCCGCATTGAGCACCAGAATGGATCCCAAATAGGTCGCGCTCGCCGCCTTGTCGAACAAGGCTGCTTTGCGAACATGTGGCGACGCGGCCATCAATTCAGGATCGCTCAGGCCCTCGACCACGGCTTGCAGCGACAGTGCATAGAGCTCGAAGTTTCGAACCAGGTCATGTTCTGCAAGCAGGGCAACATCCCGCGATGTCTCTACGGCATGCTCCATCGCATCCAGGCGGCTTTGATAGAGGACGAAAGTACAGATCGCCGTCATCGATAGCGCAACAATCCCTCCCACCAGCGGCATCGCATAAGAGGCACTAAGAATGAAGTTGCAGTGACCGAAAAATGCCGACCAGCGAAAGTTCTTCATGTTGTTGCTTTAATGGAGCGCATTAATCTCATCCACTCTGTTTCCCTTTGCCGATTATCTGTTGCAAGTAAATTTCAGGCACTGCTCCATATCTCGTAGTTCTGCACCACAAGCATCTCGTGGCTGAGATCATCAGTGATTTGCCCTGTAGTTAAGCTGCGACTGTCAGCGCTTCGCGATAGCGCTTTCAATGTTGATGCGCCTGCTCTCTTCAGCGAATAGTGAGCTTTTGGCGATTTGGGGTTGATCTGTTCAACATCGCCAAGCTGCGGCCTCAAGCTCGCTCAATTATCAAGGTCTGTGTGCAGGTCCTTTCAGTTCCAGCTGATTGCCATCCGGATCGTGGCAATAGATGGAAGGGCCAGTGCCGTCCGCTCCAAAGCGTTGTTCGGCTTTCTCGGCCTTGAGGCCGTGGCCGTTCAAGTGGGCCAGGATGGCTGACTCATCGAATGGCTCGATGCGCAGGCAGAAATGGTCCACATTCCTGCGCTCTGTTGAGGCAGCAGGGCCGCCCTCACGTCCAATCGGGCCATGGATATCTACCAGATCAATCATGGATGTACCGGCCCGAAGATGAACCATACCCAGGTCGTCACGACGTTTTACAAGTGCGCAGCCAAGCACTTCCTGGTAGAAGCGGATGCTTTGCTCCAAGTCACTGACGCGTAGCACGATGTGGTCGATGTGTTGAACGCGGAAAGTGCTCATGGCGATCTCCTGTGCAGACTTGGCAGGGGTAATCATAGGCACTATGAGAACGTGCATTCCAAGCCAATGAAGAAGGGGGACGGGCAGACCGCACCTCCAAGCATGACATTGAACACTCCGCTCATGGTCGTTAGTGGATGCTGCCGTTCAGTAGGCTGCGGTCGTTTGAGACTCGCCGGTCGGCAGACATTGGATCTGCTCGTGGTCTTGTTGTGACCCTTCGAAAGTCTCTCGGTCGCGCTCGGCCGAACGGCCCGGCATTGGCAGCCAGTTGCAGCAGGCGAGACGCCGGAAGTCCGTCATCCTTGCCTCTGAACAGATGTGGCCAGGCAGCAGCAGACTCAGTTTTCGTAATCGGCTTGCATCCCCCTGAGGTGTTTGACGCTGGATTCAGAAAGCAGCCGCTGGCAGACAACGGCAAAGCCCAGTAGTAGCAGCAGCACTGGCTGGAAGACTTGCGCCCCCCAGGCCGCGACCAGAAGTCCGCCAGCCAGACCTCCGCCGGCGATGGCAGAGTTCCACGTCGTCACGAGCAGGGACTGGGCCAGGTCGACCTGTTCCCCCGCGACTTGCGCGAGTGAGGTCTGAAACAAGGTGGCTGAACCGCCGAAGGCGAATCCCCAGACTGCCAATGCTGCCAAGGCCCGCGACGAACCGCCCCAGCTCAGCCCCAGCATCAGAACAGCGCCGCAGAAAAGCAGAATGCTCGCCATCGACAGGCGATGCAGATGCCGGTCCACGAACAACCCCGTCAACCAGATGCCAGGCAAGGCCGCAATACCGAAGACCAGCAACGCCAGGTCTATGCGGACATGCACTCCACTGGCCGCGAGGAAAGGCGCGATGTAGGTATAGAGGATGTTGTGGGCAAGTACATAGAAGAGCACGACCATCAATACTGCCAGCACGCCGGGCGTGCGCATCACGGCGGCAATGGGCTTGCGCTGCTTCTGGTCCAGCCCCGGAAAATCCGGAAGCCGCAGCCACATCCACAGCCACAGCAGCAGGGCCAGGGTACTGGCCAAGCCGAAGCACCAGCGCCAGCCCCATGCCAATCCCAGCCAGCCGCCTGCGGGAACGCCCAGGGACAATGCCAGCGGCGTGCCAGCCATTGCTATGGCAATGGCGCGGCCACGGAACTGCGGTGCGACCAGGCGGGTGGCGTAGCCCGCCAGCAGCGCCCACAGCATTCCCGCAGCCATACCTGCCACGATGCGCGCAGCCATGATGAGGGTGAAACTGTCCGACAAAGCCGTCACGCTGTTGGCCAGCGCAAAACCCAGCACGGCAGCCATCAGCAGCGGGCGCCGGCGCATGCTGCGTGTCATCGTCACAAGCGGAATGGCAGCCACCAGCGAACCGAATGCATAGGTGGTCACGGTCTGGCCGATCCAGGCTTGAGAGACCCCCAGGTCTTGTGCCATCTGCGGCAGCAGCGCGGCGGGCAATGCTTCAGTGAGGATGGTGATGAAGGCAGCCATGCTCAGGGCCAGCAAGTTAGCCCAGGGCAGACTATTTTGAGAGTTAGAGGCGTTCATTCTTGAAGGCCCCGGTAAACCGCATCCCGCAATGCCGATACAAAACGCCCCGACATTCCCTCATACAAGGTGTTGGTCATGGCAACCACCGTCAGACCCCGGGGGCGGTCCACCCACCAGGCATGTCCGTAGGCACCACCCCAGCGCCAGGTGCCACGGGACTCGGGTGACTGGGCCAGTGCCGGGTCGCGTAGCACGGAAAAGCCCAGGCCGAATCCCAGGCCGGGGCCGGCGGCCAGATCTTGCCCCTGTGTCTGGTCCCGTGCCATCTCGGCGACCAGGTGCTCGGGCATCCAGCCATCCCGACCTGTGCGCAGCGCCTCCAGCAGACGCAGCAAATCATCGGCAGTGCCCACCATGCCGGCGCCGCCGGAAGGAAACGCACCTTCATCAAAAGCGCGTGAAGGGCTGTAGGCAATACCTATCGTGCCTTCGAAGGGCGCCACGACCTCGCCTTCCTGCAAGCGATGGGGCGCCGGGTTGTCATTGACGTAAGCCGTCGCCATACGCGCCGCATCCAGGCAGGTGAAGCCGGCATCGACCATGCCCAGGGGGCGTGTCACCAGAGTCTCGATGGCCTGCGGCAAGCCCATGTCGCTCACTGCTTCAACCACCGCGCCTAGTACATCCACGGCCAGGGAGTAGCCCCAGCCAGTGCCAGGTGCATACAGCAGCGGCACGCTGGCAATGCGGCGCAGATTCTCCTGCAGGTCAATACCGCTCGCATCCATGCCATCCGATACACCAGCCCGCGTGTACGGGCCGTGTGCGTCGGGTTCCAGAAAGCGGTAGCCAAGGCCTGCGGTGTGGCTGAGCAACTGGCGCACCGTGATGTTCGTCTCACCGCCATCAGGAAGCCGGGGGCGAAAGGCCGGCAGCCAGGTCGTGACGGGCTCGTCCAGCGCGATGCGTCCCTGGGCCACTAGCCGCAGAACGGCCGCGCTGATCACCGGCTTGCTGGCCGAAGCCCAGCGGAACACCATGTCTTCCGACATTGCGACGCCTGCCTCACGGTCGGCCCAGCCTGCGGCCATGCGGCACAGCGTTTGACCGTGCTGATAAGCGAGCACCACGGCGCCCACCAGGCGCTTTTCGGCAAGGGCGTGGTGCACTACATCGGTCACCAATGCCTGCGGCTCGGAAATGGGGTGCTGCACGCTTTTTGCAGGCGTGCAGGAAAGTGAAGAAGTCATCGGGTCACAGTCCTCTTTGCTTGGAAGCCATGACCTTATGCGGCCTGCAATCCGAGAAAAAGTAGGATAGAGTTCCGCTCTTCAAGGACGAATATGTCCGTAATCAAGAGATACACAGCCGAAACGAAAATGGCGATGCATGGATAGCCTCAACGCATTTACGGTGTTTGTGCAGGTCGCCGAGACCCGAAGCTTTGTCGCGGCTGGCCGCCTGCTGGGTGTCTCCGCTTCTGCGGTGGGCAAGAGCGTGGCGCGCTTCGAGGAAAAACTGGGCGTGCGCCTGTTTCATCGCAGCACCCGCAGCATCACGCCTACCGCCGAAGGCTTGCTGCTGCTGGAGCGCAGCAGGCGCATTCTTTCAGAGATCGAAGCGGCACAGGCGGAACTGTCTCAGGCCTCATCGGCTCCAAGAGGACGCTTGCGTGTGAGTCTGCCGCTGGTGAGTACCCTTGTGCTGCCGGTGCTTGCCGATTTCATGCACGAGTATCCGGATATCCAGTTGGACCTCGATTTTTCAGACCGTCTGGTTGATGTGGTGGAAGAGGGCTTCGATGCCGTGGTCCGCACCGGAGAGCCTGCCGATTCCCGTTTGGTGGCACGCAAGCTCGGTCATTTCAAGATGGTGCTGGTTGCGTCTCCCGAATACCTCGCTACCTATGGCAGTCCGAGCAAGGTGCAAGACCTCCAGTCCCATCTCTGCCTGCATTTCCGTTGGCCTCACAGTGGCAAGCTGGAGGCTTGGCCACTTCCTCCAGAGCCGGACGGCGAGCCCCTGAAACTACCGGTATCCATGGTCTGCAACAACATCGAGACGCGTGCATGTTTTGCCCTGCAAGGGCTAGGCATTGCCTGTCTGCCAGACTTTGCCATTCGTGAGGCGCTGGCCGACGGAAGGCTGGTGCGTGTCATGCCTGAGCAGGCGCAACGCGAGGGGGTCTTTCACATTTTGTGGCCGGCAGGCAGACATGTTTCGCCCAAAGTCAGAGCCCTTGTGGATTTCCTGTGCTCGCGGGTATTTGCCTCCAACTGACGGCTAGGTGTCGCGGTCCACGCAAAGAGCGGGCCTGAGATTGCTTCACTGGACCGAATTTTTTCAGGCTTATCGCTATGAGGTCTTCTTTTCACCAAACTTGTCGACAGCCCTTGCTGGTTGTTTGAGCACCCGCACAGCAGCTCTAGGCTGGTGCTTTATGTGAGGCTTGCATTTCCGGACTTCAGCACTTGTTCCCGCATGAAAAGTCACCTGGTGAATGAACTCACAGGCATTGGCAGGCGCGGCTCTTCCCATCGGTAGTTCTTGTTCAAGACATTGCGCTCAAGGGATTGGCTGCTCCAGCGTATATCCAGCAGGTCCGCGATAGTCCATGCGGCCCAATCGGAGCGGAAGGGCCTCTGTGCAACGTCTTCAGGCAGTTTTGGCGCAGAGGGTGTTCGCCAGATAATCGCGGGAATACGGTAGCCGGCCTCGGTGCTCTTGCTGTGTCCCGCATGGTTGCGGACATGTCCCACTTCCTGACCATGGTCGGACAGATACATCCATGCCACCTTGCCTTTTGCCAAGGCAGCTGATTGGGTGAGGCGCAGCGTCTCCGCCACCACATAATCGTGATACAGCAGCGCCGCATCGTACTCCTGGCGTTGCCGGCGCACCCATAGGGAGGCGCCCTTATTCTTCAGCGATGCATCAATCGCATCTGCTTCATCATCAAAGGGGTTCTGGCCCTTGGGGTAGCGCAGGCTGTAGTGCGGATGAGCGCCCAGCATGTGAACCACGATGAACTTGCGCTCGGAAGGCGCATCAAGAGCTGTCTTCAGTTCATCGACCATTTCCCCGTCCAAAGACACAGAGGAGCGCCCGGGAGTGCGATTTACCATCTGCACGATGTCAGCCAGCCTGGCATGCTGCTGCTCGATCCCTACATCGTCGTGGTTGCTGATCCACCAGACCTTGTAGCCCGATGCGCGAGCAAGTGCGACCAGATGATGGGACTCCGTCGAGCCCGGGGCTCCGAAGCCAAACAAGTTGCGCACTGCGGGCAGAGTACTGGCATCCACAGACCATGCATTGCGCAGCACGGTCATCTGGGCCCCTGAAAGCCTTTGATGCTCCTGGAGCTGAGGCGTCGTCTGTCTGTCATAGCCATAGAGAGACAGGTTGTCGCGATTGATGCTTTCACTGAGCACCAGCACGACGGTGGATGGCCCGCCATCCGCCAGCACAGGCCTTGCTTGAATGGCGTGATCCAGCAGTCTTGCACGCTCCTCATGCTGGTCGGCGAGGCTGGCTTTCAGTTTTTGAGTGGAGTGAACCCATTGGGTCCAGAAAATCGCGGGATGCAACCTGCGCCAAGGCTTGCTGGAATAGGCCAGCGCACACACAAGGGCCACGATCAATGAAAGCACCGCCAGCCTTCTGTCCCTGCGCAAGGCAGCCAATGTAGTTCGCCCCGTGAGATGCCACACCAGCAAAGCGAGCAAGGCAAGGCCGCCGCAGATAAGCACAACACTGCGCCAGTGCATTGACAGATATTCGGAGCTTTCACGCCAGTTGGTGTTGGCCATTGCGCCGATCACCATGGCGCCCTCTGGTGATGACTGGTACAGCTCCATCAGATAGGCGCGCATGGTGCCATCCAACGCAAAAAGCATGACCCAGGCAAATGAAAGCCAACGTCGCGCCTTGAGCCATGCAGGGCTGCGCATCGACCAGGCCAGGCTGACGAGCACAGGCACCATGAGTATCAGCAACTGTGCAACACGTCGGCCGTCATGCCCCAGAACAATGAAGAACAGGACAATGGCGGCCAAGCCGCTTAGCGCTGACCAGGAGACGCGCATGCCGTGAGACGCAGGGGAATCACCGGGGATGGATGTTTGGGACAAGACACTTGACTCATGAAGTTCAACTACCGCAGCAAAATGCTCTTCATGTATTGGAGGGGTGATGGCTTCACTCCCCGAGCTTTCTTGCTGCATCGAACGCAATAGCTTTTCGACCTGCCTTGTGAATCAGGTGGGCGAATACTTCTGCGGAGTTATGTGTCTTTGGTGCTGAAGTCGGCGCTAGCGGCGCGATCCTAGCATTTTTTGTTTCATCGCAAAGCGGCGCTGGGCGAAGTTGGCTAAGCCCGAAACGAATTGCCAATCAGGGGCGATGCAGTAGCTCGGCATCTGCAAAAAAGCGTCCATTGAGGCCGTGCTGTACCTGGAGAGCACACTCAAACACAGCTTGCACTTGGGGAGGGCTGCCTCAGCTTGAATGCCTTGGCATGTCTCATCGACTCGGTCTTCATGCAGAGGCCAGGAATTGATGGTGGCACTCGGCATGAAGCCGAGTTGGGCGTCGATTCACTGAAATGGCGCTCCATTGAGATTAGCGTCAGCGAGGCGTTTTTGCGTAAATCGCCTGCGGCCCTCGGGTAGCCCCGGGCAATGAGTCAGCCCGCGTCGCCCAAGCAACGCTACCGCACCACCAACTTGAAGCAGTACAACGCAGCACTCAAGGCTGCCGGAGAACCTATGCCGACTCGCGCAGAGCAGGCGGGTTTCATAGGATTTCGTTGTGCTAGAATTTTCGAAGCACAACATTGTCATTTCCAGTAGAGACAATGGTTTGCGGCAGATTTTGCAATGAAATCATGCGGTTAACGTTGTGCGGGCGTCGTTCAATGGTAGGACTCTTGCTTCCCAAGCAAATAACGTGGGTTCGATTCCCATCGCCCGCTCCAGCTTTGCCTTTTTAAAACAAAGACTTATCGCGATCTTTGTTTTTTCAGGGGAGTTCCTGGGGAGTTTTGTCCGATGAAGGACTCCAGCTTCGCCTGCTCGATATCCCCTTGGGCGTCGTCCAGCCACTTGGAATAGACGTTCAAAAACATCTCCACCGAATGCCCCATCTGCTTGGCTGCATAGGCCGGCGTGGCCCCTGCCATGAGCAGCATCGTCGCATAGGTGTGGCGCATATGGTTGGGCGGGCGGTAACGAATGCCCAGCGCCTTGAGCATCGGCACCCAGAAGGGGTTGCGAAACCGCTTGTCGTCTGCCCATGGCTCGCCATGCGTCGGGTCGGCGAAGATTGTTAGTGAATCCTTGGGCGCGGCCTGGCTCAGGACGTCGCTGGCCAGGCTGCCGAGGTGTGCCCTCGGGGTCTGTTCCTTTTGTCTTTCCAGCGCATCCAGTGCCCGGCTGTTCAGGCTGACCAGGCGGGCCTTGTTGGTCTTGGTCTGCTTGCGCAGGCCCTTGACGACCGCCTCGTGGATCAGCACCTGTTTCTTGTTCCAGTCGATGCTGTGCCAGCGCAGGGCCACCATCTCGCTGGTGCGCAGGCCTGAGAAGAATCGAAACGTGATCAGATTGGCGACCGTGGGCGCAAACTTGGCACGCGCGTAGCCGATGATCTTCTCCACTTCCTCACGGTCGAACGGGTCGGGCGGCTCCCGCTGCCACTTGGCGCTGGGGACCGCCGCGACCGGGTTCTCGGTCAGCAGCTTGTCGAGCACGGCCAGGTCCATCGCGGATCGGAGAGCTGACACATAGTTGTTGACGGTCTTGCCGCTCAGATCTGGCCGGGTCTTGATGGCGCGAAGAATGTCCGAATGCTTAAGGGTTGAGACCTGCTTCTCGCCAATGAACGGCTTCCAGAATTTGACCGCGCTGAGGTAGCCGGCCAGCGTCGAATTCTCTGCCACCTTCACGGACAGCCAGTGATCCAGCTGGTGGGCCACAGTCGTGCCGGCGGCCACCGTACCGCCTTCTGGAAAGTACTCGCGCATTACAAAGTTGCCTGCGCGGATCTTGAGCTTGATTTCGGCAAGCAGCCGAATGGCGTATTTGATATTGGCCGGCGTTGGTGCAATGGCCTTGCCGTCCACCAGAAGAGTGCGGCGAATGCGCTCTCCCCGGTAGGCGAACGAGAGCCGAATGCCGCTCTCGCGAATCTCTACACCCCGCGCATTACCCATTTCTGGACTCCTTCACGGTCGATAAAAATGTGCGAATCGGGCGACCTGAAATACTCGCGCCGCTCGATCCAGACACCGCTCTCGATCTTTCGGCGAATCGCCTTCTCGGTGAAGCCCGAGATGGCCGCAAAAATCTTGATGGTGACAAAGCGATCCGGTGCCAAAAAGACCGGCGGCGGCTGGGTGGCGGTCAGAAAAGAGTCCATGTCATACCTCCTAATTAAGAAGAGCCTCGCTCAGTAGCAGGTTGGGTTGGGGTTAGTCGCACAGTCCATAGGCCGATGCACAGGTATGGGGCTCATCAAGCTGGGCCAGCAGATCGAACTGTCGGCCTCCATGGGTTGTCTTTGCCCACTCGATTCGTGTCCAGACATTCAGATCTGCAAACACTTTGCGTCTGTCCTTGGCTTTGTGACTGTCGGCAAAGAAGGTGCTGAAGCCACGTTTGCTGCACTGGCTGACTGCGTGTTCCCATTCGCTGATGCGTTTGGGGTGGTCCGGCCATCGCAGTGCAATTTGGCGAAGCTCGGACTTGCTGCAGTTGATGCATGGCATGCAACCCACTCTGTTAGCGCCTTGCAGATAGAGCGGATTGGGCTGGATGCTTCGCTCTGCGCAGTAGGCAAAAACGTTGACAGCACTCCATTCAACCAGTGGACGGAACGCCCAAAGACCTGGGCCAATGCGCTCTATCAACTTGGCGCACTTGCGAGCTTCCGACTCATCGCGGCGGACCCCTTGCCAGCTGACAATCCGGTGTCCCTGACCCTGTAGAGCCAACTGGAATTCAACGGCCATATTCCGCTTCAGCTCCTCGGTGCAGAATTGGGCTTTGCGGCTTGGAAAGCGGCCCTTTAGCATGCAGAGATCGAGGAACGGATTCCCGGAGGGATGCAATGCAGCAAGGGCGCGGCGCTTTGCTTTGTTGCTCCAGCGAACCTTTCGGCCCGACTTGTCGCGCCGCGTGCGCTGATCTCGAGCGATGAACATGCGGCGCACGGCAAAACGGGCTGCGAAGTCGGCACGCAGGCGCACTATCTTCACGTCCAACGCTTGCTCCAAATAGATCAGGTAGTCATAGACGGCCTGATGCTCGTTACCCGTGTCGCAAAAGATCGGAACAACGCTTTTGGTAGGACAGCGCTTAAGCGCGAGAGCCAGCAATGCTGTACTGTCTTTGCCCCCTGAAACAGAAATGACGTGCTTTGTGGCCATGGACCGGGTCTCCAGAAAACAGAAAGCCCGCTCAGTGGCAGGGCTCGGGGTTGCTCGATTGCGTGGGTTACATCGCATGCTGTGGCCGGGCATGCCGCGTAGAAGCGCTGGCAGGCTCCTGGCTGCGCGCCGGCACCAGCGCGCAGTGAATGACGCGTGCATGCACCTCGCTGCGTGGCGGGCGGCAGGCCAGCGTGTGGATGCGGGCGCGCTCCAGCTCCACCACCAGGGCGGCGCCGGGTAGCAGCGCTGCATGGTGTGTTTGCCAAAAGCGCTGCGCCGCCACGCCCGTCCAGGTGGCGCGCCATGGCTCGGTGTGATGTGGGCCCAGGCGGTCCAGCAGCAGCAACTGCAGCTGAAAAGCGCCGCACAGCGCCGTGCTGGCCTGCGGCGGGGTGCGGCTGAGGAAAAGCGTTCCGGTATGGCGCATACATGCCTCCTGTTTTGGCAATGAAAAAAGCCCGCACGGCTTGGGCCGGGCGGGCTGGGTTTTGAATGAAATCAGGCTCTAGCGTTGATGCATCAAGCGCTGTTAGCTATGAAATTGATAAACCTACTGCAGCTGCAGACGGCCTTGGTGGCCGGATTGAGCGGTTTGGGCGGTTTGGTTGGGCTCGGCCTGCTGCAGCGCCTGCAGCTCGGCGCGCGTGGCCATGCGCTGGGTGCAGGCTGCCGCCAGTCGCGCCAGCGTGGTATCGCTCACGATCAGGTCGGTGCGCACGGCCTGGGTCAGCTGGGCCAGCGTCATCACCATGGCGCCGGCCTCGATGGGCTGCACATACGGGTTCATCGCACCGCCCGTGCCACGGGTAAAAGACAGCAGCATGCGGGTGGAGTGGGGTGCTTCGCCCTCCAGCATCACGGCATCAAACACCGCCTGATAGACCTGCAGCGTGGCCGCATGAGCCAGTTGGTGGGCGTGCTCGACAAGGTGAACGTCGCGCTGCGGAGCGTTGTCGTCGGTCTGTTGTTCAAGCAAGTCCAGCACCCAGGCCCGAAACTCCTTGGCCACGGTCGTGCGTGCAAACATGGCCAGAAGGTGCGCGCCGCGCAGGCTGAAGATGCGCACTTCCTTTTCGCTGTTCCCATTGCCGAAACCCTTGACGGTCAAATTGACCGTCAAGGTCATCTTCTCAGTGAACTCGTCGGAGCGCCGTGCATAGATGCGGTTGATCGCGCTCTCATCGGCATATCCAAGAGCCTGGGCAATTTCGTTTGCCTTGAGCCAAGGCTGCCCTTGGTGGTCAACGATACCGAAGGTGGTGGAGTGAAAAGACAGCGCAGCAGCGCGTGCGTTGAGGATGTCAGCCATGGCGGCCTCCGAAGGTTGTGTGCTTTGCTACAACCACCGCCGCTCGCTTCCAAACAAATGGCGGTGACTCGAAGAGGTTGGAAGACCGGACAACCCTGCGGCAAACCGGCGAGCCTCGCGGCTCCCCCTCCGAGCCACCATAAAACTGGGGCCACAGACGACAAAGCCGCACGACTGCGGTTCAGGTGCGGCTTTGTTGTCACCGCTAGATTGTTTCAGGCTTCCAAACCCGGTCACGCTTTACTGGCGTGACACGATCAGTGTAGCGCGACTCATCGCGGTTTGCAAAGTGTTCCAATTTTTCCAACTTAACGAGATTGACGATCTTCGCGAGGTTTGCCACAATGGTGTCACCTCAACTCATGGCGCAAGCCGTCACCCACCTCTGTTTTGAAGCCCTCACCATGACAGCCGAAGCACTATCACCACCCAACCCTGCGGAGAGCTTGCGCGAGCGGCTTATCCGTAAAGGAGTAATTACTCCCGAAGCTTCTGATGAAATTAATCAAAGGGCAGCCAAGATTGTCAATCGAGTAATTCTTGTTGGAAATTTGGGAAGAGGTTTTTATTCTGAAATAAATAGAATCTGCGGGATAATCAATAAAGTATTTAAGACGATTAATAAATCTCTGCAGAATGCTTGTTTAAGTCTTGCAGAGAAAAAGATAAACAAATTAATTTTATCTATTGAAGGGAGATTTTCAAAACTTAATAGGGGTTTTGAAATAGTTAGGCATAGTTTCTTTTTTGCCTTCAAGGTAGATAAAAGAAATACGCCATGAATATGGCAGAAGGAAGTTTGATGTTAACTAATTCTTTAACTCATCTTTCTGCTTTTCCAGAGGCAGATACCAAGGGAAGGACAACCGTAAAGGCTGATCCTTATGCCACTGCTGCGCAATCGGCTGCAGTGTTGCGCTCAGGCGCGGAGTTCCGGAAGAACCGGATCGCTGCTGCCGACATGCTGACAACTGACGAGGCTGCAGAACTGGCCGGTGTGTCGCGTGTGACGATCAATGCTTGGATCAAGCAAGGTCGCTGCATCGGCATCTCCAACCTGCGTCGCGGTTTCAAGCTGCCCAAGTGGCAATTTGAACCTCAGGTCTTCGAGTTGATTCAGCCGCTGTTTGAAGCGCTGGGCACTACGGATAGCTGGAGCTTGTTGGCATTCCTTGAAAACTCACAAGAGGCACTTGACCGCCGCACACCTTTGGTGGCGCTGGCACAGGGTGAATCTGCTGAGCGTATCTTGCAACTGGCCATGGCAGAAGGACATTGATAAAAATGACCTTCAAAAATGACAATTTCGGTAGATCAGGTTCCAAAAATTGAATTGCCCGCAGGGCAGGTTTTCCATCGCGTTCAACGTATCAAGGCGCGAAAGGGTAGCGTAAAGATTAATCGCATGATTCTTCCTCCGGCAGGAATCAAGGCAGGGCGGTTTTGTCTGGCAACTGGGGTGTCGGCGTATCTGGCAGATAGTGCGGAGACGGCGTTGTATGAGGCAGTTTTCAGGCGAGAGCTTAAACAGCATGTCCCTTTGGAGGAGCTGCGATTAAAGACGCTGAGTTCTTTCATGTCTAAGAAGCCTTTGCGGCTGGTGGATCTTCGGGGACTTGAGGAGCAGTACCCGGTTCTGCAGTCGCAGCGTATTCAGCACACGCAGGCGCTGGCTGAGGTGTGCTTTGGTGGTGGTTACGACGGCATCTTGTATGCGTCGGCACAGCACCCCCAGCATGTGTGTGTGTGCTTGTTCGAGTCTGGAGCCAGGCGGCTGAGCTTTATGCAGACGCTGCCGTTGGTGAAGCCGGACACGAACATCTTGCTGCAGGTGGTGATCGAGGCCGCAAGACGTTCAGGGGTGGAAATTACCTGAAGCTAAAAAGCCCGCTGATGCGGGCTTTTTAGTTGGGTGATTTTGACTTAAGAAGGTGCCGTTGGTGCTCAAGTAGCAACCGCATGCAGAGGGTGCAGATAAAAGCATCCCTGTCGGGCGCTGTGCGGTACAAATCCACCAGTTGCTGCAATTTGAAGCCGCCGTCAAAATTCAGAACCGCCGAAATGGCGTTGTCATCGATCACGATAGAAGAGAGGGAGTCCATGGCAGTCCTTGTGATGCAGTGCCCGCATTGCGGTGCGGAAAATATGACTTTTGCAGCGATCTCAGGCAGCAATAGCAATCGAAACCTGACTTCGTCGATCTTTGCCCAATGCTCAGCCTGTTTTGAAGGAGTAGTAGCTAAATTTGCGTTGAGCCAGGCGGGGTATAGGGCTGAACAATTGCTGGGTTATCAAGGCAATGTTCTAGAGCACCCTGCAGTGGTTCTGGAGAAGGTTTGGCCCACTTTGCCTCCTATTGATGCGCCGCAGAGTACGCCTGAAAAGGTCGCTCGCAGCTTTGTGGAGGCAGCGAAATCAAGACGTTCAGGGCTTTGGAACGCCGCATGTGGCAGTTATCGCCGTTGCATGGAGCTGGCGTTGAAGGAGTTTGCCCCTGATGTCGAGGCATGGAAGCTGGAAAAGCGTATCGACAAGCTGGCGGCTGAGCATCGAATTACACCAGCTCTTCAGACATGGGCGCATGAGTTGCGACTGGATGGCAACGAGGCACTGCATGGGGATGATGATGCGACGGAGGATATGGCAGAGCAAATGCATCATCTGACTTATTTCCTGCTGACCTATTTGTACACTTTGCCGAATCAGATTGAAGAGGTGCGAGTGCGACGTGAAGCGGCATCAGAATAAATCTTAGAGCCATGCAAAGTATCCTCAATAATCTAACTGATGCGTCTTGGTGGTTTACAAGCCTCTTTCCGCCTTTGCTGATAATTCTCTTGGCGAAGTTTTGGAAATATTTCTTCAGAACATCAAGAAAACTGTTTCGTGTGACGCGGGCACGGTACTTGAAGAAGGTTAAAGAAAAAAGGCTGGACGACTTGCTGATTCAGCGAGAAATGTTTTCTGCCCAAGCCGCCTTTAATGTCTTTATGACGTTTATATCCGCTGGTTTTGTCATATTGGTTCTGAATCCTTACTCGGGTGTAAGTGGAAAGAGTATTGCATACGGAATTATTATTTCTGTACCTATTATGATTTCAGAAATTTTCTGGCTCAGTAAGGATGGGCGTGTGCAAGACTTAATTGCGCGCCGCAAGCGCTGGCTGAAAGGGAAAAAGCAGGAGAGATAAAGCGCCCCTGCATAGGCGCTGCTTCTCAAAGGCAGTGCCTATGCCTGCTTTGCAAGCTCTGCTAGCCACTGGTGACCCATGGCCATTTGCTGCTGGTCGCGAAGCCTGTCCAGCAAGGCCGCGCTTTCGGCGTACCTGTGAGCTCTGAAGCCCAAGTGGCGGTCATACCGGCCCCATAATGCGCCACCCATTGCTATCAAAAATTTGGCACCTATGTCTTCCAACGGCTTTCACGTCCACGGCCCGCACGATCACGAACTCGAACATGCCGCCCAGGGCGAACATGGCGCAACCGCCCACCACGGTATCGGCGGCGGCAGCCTGACCAACCAGATCGCCATGTGCACCGCAGTCATCGCCACGGTGGGCGCCATCTTCTCGTACATGGGCGGTGCGACTCAGGCCAATGCCGGGCTGTACAAAAACGACGCAGCCATCAAGAAGACCGAGGCGGCCAACCAGTGGGCCTTCTACCAGGCCAAGAGCACCAAGCAGTCGATGGCCGAGTTTGCGCGCGATTTGGTGGCCACGGAGGACAAGCGGGCTGCCTACCAGGCCAAGGTGGAGCGCTACGAGAAGGAAAAGGATGACATCAAGCGCGATGCCGAGCGCCTGGAAGCGGAGGCCCGGCAGTGGGACGAGCAGTCCGAAATGCAGATGCACCTGCATCACCGCTGGGCCCAGGCCACCACGGCGCTGCAGGTCGCCATCGCCCTCGCCGCCATTGCGCTGCTGACCAAGAAGAAGTGGCTCGAATACGGGATGCTTGGCGTTGCCGCGCTCGGCCTGGCCGTGGGCGGGCTGGCGATGCTGCATATCTAAGAGCGTTTTTACGATCGGCTGCGCAATAGCGCCAGGAATGCGAGATGGGCGAACTGCAGGCTGGCGGTGACCAGCCGTTCGCAGCTCGTCGCGGCCTGGGGTGTCGTTCATCAAGACTCCCCGGTGATCAAAAAAGCCCGCAGGGTCTGGAACCTTGCGGGCTTTTGTTTGAGTGGTGGCTTTTGAACTTGTGAGCGCGTTGCGCTTGCTCTAGCTGCGTTTGAAAGTAGTTTGCTACCGATAGCCTTGCTGGGCTGTCGGTAGCTGCTTTGATTTCCATAGCGCGTAGCAGGCGGCTGCGCTGGCGGTCGCGGTGCTGCAGCTCGTGCAGCACGGTGTCTATCGGATGCATCGGCAGGAGATCCCCAAGCCCAGGTGGCCCAGCTCGGCAAAGCCGTGGTCAAACGCTTCGGCGGCGCTGCGGGCGATGTGGTGGATGGAGACGCAGCCGCATTTCAGAACAAAGATGCGCATGACGGGTGCTCCTCGAAAAGCTGCATATTCAGGTGATTGGCGGTGCCGGCGCGTACGCGGTTGATGGTCATCAGCGCCGGGCCATGCTGGCTGCGACGCCGTGGCTTGCTGGCTGCAGCTGCCTGCTCGGCCGCAATGCGTGCGCGGGCCTTGGCGAAGGTGTCGGCAATGTTGGTGCTGGCCGAGTTGCTGTACTGAAATGCCGCGCTGGTGATCGGCACGCTGGGCAAGGTGGGGCGGGCTGCTTGCATGGGTTCTCCGGTTGAGGGCAAAAGAAAAGCCCGCTCAGCGATTGCTGGCGGGCTTGGGGGATTGACGACTGCAGCTATCGACTGGCGCAGACCGTGCAGAAAGAGCCGATGCCATTGCAGGCATGCCAGAGGAAGTGAAGTGGAGGGAGGAGAGGCCCCTGGCTCGGCGAAAACCGTTCAAACCGCAGCGCCCTGGTGCAAGGCGCTCTGGTTTGGCCCCGATGCGCTCGGGGTGGGCGGTGCCGGGATTCCAACCGGCGTTGCCGTTGTTGCTCTTGGCCGCATTCGCCTCACCCTTTTGACCGTGTACGCCCTTTGGCGGCTGGATACGGCAGGGATGCCGCGCAGAGCAGCGGCCATGCCCGCTGATGCGATGGTGCCCGGGGACGCTCTGCGTGGGTGGAGCGAACGACATGGGCAGGCGACTTTTGAAAGACCGGGCCTGACCCGGCCGATGCCGTGGCGCCCATCGCGTCTGCAATCTGCTTTACCCCTGAAGCCAGTTCGCGTTGGCGTTGATGGCTGTAGCCCTGTGTTGACGGGGCTTGGTTGTGTGGTGGCGGTTGCTGCGATGGATGAATTACACCAATTGTGTAAATCAATGTCAACACGTTTTGTGTATTCGTGCGATTTTTTTGTGTAGTTTGAGTGAGTTGGGCGTAAAAAAGCCCGCTGTTGCGGGCTTGGGGTAAGGCCTTGCATTGACTTATTGCGGGCGATTCGCTTGCGAGCAAGAGATGAGCTGATCGCTGGCAGCTGGTTGGCTTGGATAAGATATCAGCTCTCAGAATGCTTGCTGATAGTTAGGTCTGTGATGTTGCCGCGAGAACGCAGGAGATCTATGTAATAACTGGCATTAGTCCCATGGACGACAATTCTCTCGCCAATCTTTGCAGCAGTGAAAGACTGAGGTGGTCCGGAGCCGACAGTCACACGAAGGGATGCATTGGCGTTTGTAGTAGAGAGGACGTGAACTGTGCACAGTCCATCTGATGTGGTAACAGAGTTACCAGAATTGACCCCAGTTTCTGGAAGAACGATCGGTGAAGGCGCCGATAGTGTTTTGTGAACTTGGAGTTGCTCCTTCAAGCGGGTAATTTCCTCGTTCCGAGGAACGATGAGTAGGTTGTGGCTAACAGCCCAAGTTCCGACGGCTACCGCAGCACATAGGCTAAAGAGTCTAACGAAGGGGTGTTTAATGAAAGCATCGATCAAGTAAAAATCTCCATGAGCTTAAAGTCTGGTTTCACAGGACTTTCGCGCTATTTTCGGTAGATTCGGTGGAATGGTTGGAGTGGTCTTGGGAATCTGAGAGTGGATCTTTAAGGTTGTTATCAACGGGAAAGCACGAGAATTCTATTGACTGAAATACCTTTATTCCATTCATTTGAACAAACTCGA
The DNA here is from genome assembly GCF_018292285.1 of Comamonas brasiliensis. NCBI lineage: Bacteria > Pseudomonadati > Pseudomonadota > Betaproteobacteria > Burkholderiales > Comamonadaceae > Comamonas > Comamonas brasiliensis. The sequence continues at coordinate 1,616,106 of NZ_JAANES010000001.1, read as the reverse complement.
GGGCGAGATTGCATGTTTCAGGGCTGATATCTCTTCCATACAGAACTGCGTTTATTTCGTGAGGTATGGGGGCAGGAATTGCCGAGCCGTTGGATGCATCTAGAACGTATGCTTTTCCTGGTTCAAGTAATTTTTTATCGAGATCGCTTTGTAGATACCATGTGCGAGAGCCCTCCTTTGTTTTTTTATCTATCGTGACTCGCTGCAATCCAGCGGGACGGCTGCCAGTGTTGGACACCATGAAGACTGTGTGTAGGTGGTTTCCCTCAAGAATTGAGATGGTTATTTCTGCTTTTTTTGAATCAAAAAAATTAACGACTGGTTGCGCAGCAATTATGGATAGTAGTGCTAAAACTAGGCTAACTATTAACGTTCCATTGTTAAGGAATCGAAACCAGTTTTGATGTGCGGTACAGTGATGGCAACGCGTTGCGCCAGAATTAATGGGCTGCTTGCATTCGCGGCATAGGCTCATAGAGGTCCAACTAGATTTGGCGGCAACTAAATATCGGTTGACGCTAGGATAATAATGACTCAGGCCCCAGTGATATAGGTGTGAGTGGATAATTAATTTTTAGGTAAATTGAAAGAATAATATCGTTGTTTGTGACGGATGCAGGTAACTGATGATTGAATATGGCCTTCTGGCTGAGAACTGAAACTCTGTTGGCCAAGGCAGTTGCTTTGCTGTTCAGGTGGTTGATTTACAGCTTCTGCCCGTTCCACGCCCAGACCACACGGCCCAGCACGCGAACCTGGTGATCGCCGTTCAGTTCGTCCACGGTCTTGATGTTGGGGTTGTCCGAACTCACCTCTAGCGAGCCGCTCATGCGCATACGAACGCGCTTGATATAGGTCTGGCCGTGCACATCGAGTACATAGACGCCTTCATGGCTGGCAGGGTCGCGCGAGCCTACATCAACCAGCAGCACATCGCCGTCGCTGAAGGTGGGCGACATGCTTTCGCCTTGGGCGTGAATGAACTTCAGCTCCCGGATATTTCCCGGCTTGATGTGCTGGTTGATCCAGTGTGCGGACAGTGCCAGATCGCCCACCACATAGTCCGCATCGAGCGTGTCATTACCTTTGCCCATGCTGCCGCTATTGGCTAGAAGGGGAATTCGAATTAGGTCGCGAGGTTCGGTGGCTGGCAAAACCTCCGCTAGGTTATCGCTCAAAGCTGCCCGGACAAAGCGAGGGCCGGAGCCTTCCAGAATGTAGGTGGATGAAACCCCAAGCAGACTCTGAGCCTTGGCCGCCGCCTTGGCGGAAACGCCGCGAGTGCCCCAGTTGGTGACAGTCTGGGCGGACTCGTTCATAGCATCTGCGAGCTTCTGTGGGCCGCTGATTTCTGCATTGACTTCGCGTGCTGCGCTGAGCAAGCGTTCGAAGGTTGGGTGCTTCTCTTTTGACATAGGCGGATTGTTCTGGAATTACACAATCTGTGGCTACACAAAAGGATTGATAAAAATACACTCAATGTGTAGCATTGGGTGATGACCGATATCGAACTCATTGCTCACCATGGAGGCCCGGCGAAATTTGCCCGGCTTCTCGGCCTCCCTGGGGCAAAAGGTGTGCGTCGTGTATGCAACTGGAAAAAGCGCGGGATTCCGGCTGCAGTGAAGGTGGCGTTCCCCACGGTATTTCGATTGCAGTTCTGGCCCGAGCTGGCTTCACAGCCTCAATCCGGTCAGGAGGCTGCGAATGGCTAAGTGCATCTCTCGCCGTCGTCGCAAGCTCGCGCCACGTCGCGCATTGGCTTTCATGGTTTCCGCCGGCGAAGCCGGTGCGGTGGAGCTGACTTTGTATGCCGGCCGCCGTTCATTGAGCCGTGAGCTCGATGCGCGCGACGTTAGGACGCTGGTCGAGCTGCTTAACCAAACATCGCCGCAGCTGACTGATCTCCCGTCCACAGGATGGTGTGGGTCTTCTTGGCATCAGCTTTCTTCCATTTGCGGGAGCGATACGAATGCATAGCAATAGCACGTGCTTGAGGCTCGGTCAGTGGGAAATAGCTCGCTATGCGGAGATGTATCTCACCCAGGCGGTAGGTCGTTGGGTGAATGACATTGGGCATGTTCATGGTCTAGCAGCCGTGGAAGTGTTGGTTTCGGTGGTGGTTCGCTCGCTGGTGTGGCTACAGCTTAGCTCGCAGTCTCAGTCTGGCAAGGAGGCTGCTCATGGCTAAGCGCATCTTTCGCCGGCGCCGCAAGTTGCCCAGGATGCACCTTTCTTTGCCAGAGATGCGCTGGAGCCGGGAGTCATTGGTCCGTCGATGGCGGGCACAGAGACAGCAGGAAGGCGTACTGGTCGAAAACTGGGTTGTGGATCGCATTCGCGGCGGTTATCTGCAGCTGACCTTGCGGTCTGGAAGGCGAACGATGCGACGCATGTTGACCCGGGCGGAGACAGATGCATTGATCGTCGAGCTGGCCATCCGCGTGACTGATATCGATAGCGGGCAGTCCTGGGAGGAGGGGCTTGCAGCAGCCATTTATCGGCATAGAGATGCCTGCATCGAGGAGGCGCTCCTGGGTCACGCATGCAAAGGCGGCGAATGATTGATGCACTGATGTGGAGTGTGGTCCGTCACTCTGTTCTCCCTCGGGCTTTGGATTGTGCTTCCCATACTAACGCTCACGTCAGCACCCGCACCGCCACGCGCTGCAGCTCTTCGATCACGGGCAGGGGCACGCTGCCGGTGCGCAGCATTTCGTGGATGCACTGGTTGTTCCAGCGGGCGACTTTGCGGGTGGTGAAGCTGTCGCGGCCTTCGACGTCGAGGACGAAGACGATTTGCTGCAGCAGCAGCTCCATGGCGTGGGCCCACTCGGGTGTGGGGGCGATGGGGGTCTGCTTGGCTGTCTGTGCAGCGGCCGTCAGCGATGCGCCTGAGAAGTGAGGTGTGGTCATGAGAAGCAGTGTCTCTTTCCCTCCCCACGCAAACAATGGCGAAGCAGGCCGCCCAAACGACATGCGGATGCCGGCCGATGTGACGGATGCGGCTTACCTGATCGCGCACAACCACCCCGGCGGCGTGCGCGTGCTGGCCGAGCGCATGGGCGTGAGCGCCAATACGCTGCAAAACAAGCTGAACCCGAACAACACGACGCACCACCTGACGCTGCGCGAGTCTGTGGCGCTGCAGGTGATGTCGGGCAACCCGGCAATTCTGCATGCCATGGCAGCAGCCCTGGGCTACACCTGCGTGCCTGCGTTGCCGGACCAGGCCGCGGGCGACCCGGTGGAGGCGTTTGTGGCCTTGCAGCAGGAGGTGGGCGAGTTCACATCCGCAGCGGCGGACGCCTTTCGTGGCGGCAAGGCCATGGTGAGCCGCAACGAGATCAAGCGGCTGCAGTACCGCTACAACGAGCTGATATCTGCCTTGAACCAGCTGCTGGCCACGGCGGCAGCGCGCGTGCCGGCGCCGGTGGAGGAGGGCTGATATGCATATCCAGCTGAGCGCGCGGGTGCTGAACCAAGCGGAGCTGCTGCGGCAGATCCACGGCCTGACGGGCGCACAGGCCGCCAAGGCCTATGCCAAGGCGCTGAACGATACGGGCTTTGAGATCCGCCGCGCTATGCAGGACGAGATGCGCGCCGTGTTCGACCGGCCTACGGATTACATCCTGCGCAGCCCGTTTGTGCGTATGGCCACGGCCGCCAAGCTGAGCGTGACGATCGAGCCGACCTATATGGGCGGCAAGGGGATCGATCCGCAAAAGATTCTGGATGCCCAGACCTGGGGCGGCCGCCGGCGCGACAAGCGCAGCGAGGTGGCACTCAAGCGTGCGGGCATCCTGCCTGCCGGCTATCAGACGGCGATTCCCGATGAGGCCAGAGGCGGCCCGTACCCCGGCAGCGATGACGGCAAGGGCAATTTGCGCGGGCCGTTTCTGGTGCAGCTGATCAGCTACTTCCAGGCGTTTGGCGAGCAGGGCTACAAGGCGAATATGAGCGCCAAAGGCTATCTGCGCGTGCACCGCGGCACCAAGAAGCAGGCGGGCCGGCGCTATTTCGTGACCTATGGCAAGACACGCGGCGGGCCTCGCATCACCCAGAAGGGCGAGCAGGACGAGCGCACGTCGCACCTGGCCCCGGGCATCTGGGCGGCCAGCGGCACGGGCGGTGCCGATGTGCGCCCGGTGCTGATGTTTGTACGGCCAGGGCGTGGCTACCTGCCGCGCTTTGACATGGACAAGGTGGCCAAGCGTGCCGACGCCACGGCCTATCTGGAGCGCCGTATCCGCTACCGCTTGCGCGAGGCCGCAGGCGTATGACTTCCATGAACCCAGCAACGACTTTGAGCGCGGGCGCGCAGCCGCCCGTGCAGATATCAGGAGGTTTGACCATGCAGCAACCCCAATCCGTAGTGACCGGGCGCGACACCAGCGCCGAGGCGTTTGCCGCTCTGGGCAACGAAACGCGCCGCCGCTTGCACGAGCGCCTGTACGAGTCGCTGCGTCATGCCCACCAGCAAGGCGTGCGCGACATGAGCCGGCGCGAGCTGCGCGATTACCACAACGCCCAGACGGGCGAGTGGCTGGAGCTGTGCAGCGTGGCCAGCACCGTCAATGCCCTGCTGGCTGCCGGACGGCTGGAGGAGGGCACTGCGCGCCGCTGCAGCCTGTCGCCGCGCCAGCGTGACGTGATGCCTGTGCGCTGCAAGGCGCGACAAACGGCCTTGGCCTGATCGGGAGAGAAGTATGAGCACCATCATCATGTCGGCCTGCTGGCCGCTGCAGGGCATGTCTGCTGCGCAAAAGGCGGTTCTGATATCGCTGGCAGACCAGTCGAACGACGACGGCGTGTGCTGGCCCGGTGTCGGCACCATTGCCAGGCGCACCTGCCTGTCGGAGCGGGCCGTGCAAGAGGCGCTGTCCTGGCTGCAGAAGGTCGGTCTGGTCTTTCGGGAATATCGCCTGAATGCCAGTACCAGCTACACCATCACGCCGGGCAGTTTCGACCCGACCAAAGCACCTGCCGGTCGCCGCCGGAGCAAGGCAGGTGGTGCAGATGGCGCACCCCCCGCAGATAGCGCACCCCCCGCACCAGGCGCACCAGGTGGTGAACCAGGCGCACCTGCACCCCCGCACCAGGCGCACCCCAGGGGTGAACCAGGCGCACCCAAATCATCATTGAACCGTCATAGGAACCATCAAAGAACCAACACACCTGCGCTTGAGCGCGCAGGACCTGTTGCCCAACCGGAGGACGTGACAGACCAGACCTGGGCCGACTGGCTGCAGCTGCGCAAGGTCAAACGGGCACCGGTGACGGAGACCGTGCTGAAGGGCGCCAAGGCCGAGGCAGCAAAGGCCGGCATGACGCTGGAGGCCTTTCTGCAGCTGTGGTGCATACGCGGCTCGCAAGGGCTGCAGGCCGCATGGCTCAGGCCTGCTGCAGCACCGGCAGGTGGTCGTGCGCCGGCGTTCAACGCGAACAAGCACGCAGCTGCGGCAGCAACGATCTTCGACGGGGTGTGGGATGCATGACGTGGCGACGTTGACGGCTGAAGCGATCCAGCAAGCGCAGGCACGAGCTGCGGATCCGGCAGACGGGCTGCGGGCCGGCCCTGCGGTGCGAAAGCTCTTCGTGCTGCTGCAGGGCAGCTACGGCAGCCTGTTCCTCAGCAAGTTCGCCACCGGGCTGAAGGACGGCCAGGGTCACGACAAGGGCATCCGCGCGGCCATGAACGTCTGGCAGGCGCGCCTGGGTCGCTTTCCTGCCGACGTGCTGGAGGCCGCGGCCGCCCGCCTGGCTGCAGAGCACCCCGACTTCCCGCCCAACCTGCCGCAGTTCGAGCAGATGTGCGATGCAGTCATGCCGCGCCAGACCTATGCCCAGCAGCAGGGCCTGCCTGCCTTGCCTGCACCCGTGGCCGCTCCGCCTGTGAAGGTCAACCTGCAGGAGCGCAACGACGGCAAGGATTGGGCACGCCGCATCGTGGCCCGCATGGAGGGTGGCGACACCAGCATCTCGTACTACGCCGGCAAGTCCGCACGCATGGCCCTGGGCCTGGAGGTGAAGGTTTGATGCACTGCACAAAAAATAGGCAGGGTGAGGGTCGCGGGTCCTTCCGGCGGGCCTCTGAAGCGGGTAATTCGAGCCGCGTTGTCGGACTGTTTCGTGGGTTTCCTAAGGGGGTTGTATTGTGAGGATGATTGAGCTTGAAGCCCGCCCCACGCAAGCGGAGTTTGCTAGCGTTATCGGAGTGTCTCAGCAGAACGTCAGCGCCCTCATGGCGGATGGCAAGCTGCCCACCGGCGGCACCTGGGCCGAGCTGCTCAGCGCCTACTGCAACCGCCTGCGTGAAGTGGCGGCCGGACGCATGAGCGGCGAGCTGGGCGGCCTCGACCTTGTCCAGGAACGCGCCGGCCTGGCCAAGGCCCAGCGCGAGGCGCAGGAGCTGAAGAACGCAGTCGCCCGTGGCGAGTACGCGCCCATCGGCATCCTGGCGGACGTGCTCGGGCTGGCCAGCTCCGCCATCGTCGATCGCATGGACCAGTTCGAAGGCCAGGTGCGCAAGGCCTGCCCGGACCTGCCGCAAGAGGTGCTGCTGATCGTTCTGCGCATCATGGCCGACGCGCGCAACGAATGGATCCGCTCCACCTCCCAGCTGGTCAACAAAGAGGTTGAAGCCATGGCGCTGCTCGACGCAGACGAGACCGCCGCATTGGATATCAGAGCAGGCAGCGGCGAGGAGGGCGACGCCGCATGAGCGCACCCCTCAGCCCTGAAGCCATGGCCGCCATCCAGGCCGCCGCCGCGCTGGGCCTGTCCAGCCTGCGGGCCGATGCGCCGCAAACCCTTAGCGAATGGGCGGCAGAGCACTTTCTGCTGGCGGGCGAATCCAGCCACCAGAAGGGCGGCTGGGTCGGCTGGCCCTTTCAGCTCGGCATTCTCGACTTCATGAGCGACGACCGCATCGAAGAGCTGGCCGTCAAGAAGAGCAAGCGCGTGGGCTATACCAAAATGATCACCGCCTTCGTCGCCTACAACATCGCCCACCGCCGCCGCAAACAGGCGCTGTGGCAGCCCACCGACGACGACCGCGACAGCTACGTCAAGAGCGAGATCGAGCCCGTGCTCGACGGCGTGGTTGCTGTGCAGGCCGCGCGCCGCCAGGGCAAAGGGGTGGAAGACACCATCAAATACAAGCCCTTCCGCGACAGCGTGCTGCACCTGCTGGGCGGCAAGGCTGCGCGGGCCTACCGCCGCATCACCGTGGCCGTCTCCATCCTCGACGAATGGAGCGCCTTCGACCAGAGCATCGAAAAATCCGGCGACCCCGGCAGCCTGGCCAAGGGCCGGCTGGAAGGCGCGCCTTACCCCAAGTTCGTCGGCGGCAGCACGCCCCGCGTCAAAGGCATGTGCCATGTGGAGCGCGCCTGCGAAGAATCCGACGCCTACGTCCAGTACCACATCGAATGCCCACGCTGCAGCGCGGAGCACCCGCTCGTCTGGGGCAGCAAAGAGCTGCCCTACGGCTTCAAATGGGTCAAAGGCCAACCCGCCAGCGTGCGCCACGTCTGCCCCCACTGCCTGCAGAGCATCACCCAGGCCGACTACCTGCCCGGCGGCTGGCCGCTCACCGGCACCTGGGTCTGCAAAAAGACCGGCCGCCGCTACGGCGCAGACCGCATCTGGCGCGACGCTGTGGGCCAGCCCTGCCGCCCGCCGCGCACCCTGGGCGTGCATGTCTGGGCCGCCTACAGCCCTCAGCGCACCTGGGTCAGCATCGTCGATGAATTTGAAAAGGCCCACCGCGCCCTGCAGGCGGGCGACGTGGCTCCCATGACCGGCTTCACCAACGAAACCCTGGGCGAAACCTGGGAGCTCAAAGGCGACAGCAGCGACGAACACGCCCTGCAGGCCCGGGCCGAAGACTACCCCCTGGGCCGCGTGCCCGCCGGCGCGCTGCTGCTTACCGCCGGGGTCGACGTGCAGCGCGACCGGTGGGAGATCGCCATCTGGGCCTGGGGGCGTGGGCTGGAAAGCTGGGCCATTGCCCACCAGGTCATCCAGGGCAACCCCGCCAGCGAGGCCGACTGGGAGCCCGTCACCCAATACCTGCAGCAGCGCTATGTGCAGGCCTGGCACGGCGGCAGCCTGGGGCTCAGTGCCATCAGCATCGACTCGTCCGACCAGACCCAGGCCGTCTACAACTGGGTGCGCAGCGCGCAAGGGCAGCTTTCCGGCCTGCGCGCCATCAAGGGCGACAACAACGACAACCGCAACATCGTCGGCCCCAGCAGCCTGCAAGAAGTCAACTACCGCGGCCGCAAGATATCGCACGGCATCAAGCTCTGGCTGGTGGGCGTTGACAGCGCCAAAGACTTGCTGCTGGGCCAGCTCGCCATCGACAAATATGGCCCTGGCTACGTGCACACCAGCCAGAAGCTGCCGCGCGAATGGTACGAACAGCTCACCGCAGAGCAGCGCGTGCTCATCAAGGTCAATGGCAAGGACATGTACCGCTGGGTCAAGCGCAGGCCTCGTAATGAGGTGCTCGACGCTCGAAATTATTCTCTGCATGCCGCCATGTGCCTAGGTGTGCACAAATGGCCAGAGGCCCGCTGGCTGCAGCTGGAGCAAACCGTGCAGCCCCCGCAAGACCTCTTCAACACCGCCCCGGCCCAGGCCGCCCAGCCACAACCGCAGGGCGGTGAAGCCGCACCGCCACGCGCGCCAGCACGGCCCAGCCCGTCGCGCCAGTTGGCGGACGAAGAGCTTTTCAGCCCCATCAGCCTTTATTGATAAAAACCAATGCAAACGCAGGCACCGCAAGCGCAACCAGCTATCAAAACAATGAACGACAAAGACGCAACCACCACCACCTCTGTATCCAGCAACAAGCTGGACCCCATAGCCGTGCTGCGCGAAGAACTGGCCGCTGCCGCGCTATGCCATGGCGTGGAGCGGGTGGAGGATTTGACGGAAGAGCTGGTGCGCCGTTATGTGGCGCGGTTGGGGGGTGTGCAGGTTTATGTACCAGGGCAGCGTGCTGTTGATCGCAAACGGGTAGTGGAGGAAATTCGCGCCAGCTTCGATGGGTGTAATGCTATCCAGCTGGCAAATAAGTATGGTTTGAGTCCTCGGAGAGTAAGGCAAATTTTAGTGGGTGCTTCACGAGTCAATGCCAGACGATCAAAGACGCCTCAGGTTGCTGAGATGTAGGAAAAGAGACAGGCCTCAGCACTAATGGGCACAGTGCACGAGAGCCTGTAAAAGAACTCGGCAGAGAGTGCAACAAGTGCAGGGAGTTTGGGATTGGAACCGCGCAAGGTGCTTGTTGTGAAGTCAAGCGATAGCTACTTTGCTTCCTCAGGTCGTTGTTGCTTGATGTTAGTGCATTCCTACTTTTTAAAGTATGTCATTCCGTTGATCCGCTGGTGAATGGGAATTTATAAACACTATCGTGTAAGATACCTAAAGTTACATTGGAGGAGCGTGTGGAGAAATTAACTATAAACAATTTTCTGATTATAAAAAAAGCAGAAATTGACGTTAAAAGAATTAATATTATTATTGGCCCTCAGGCCAATGGGAAAAGCCTTGTTGCAAAGATACTGAACTTTTGTAAAACATTAGGCTTGGATTTTATAGAGGGAGTTCAGGAGAACAAATCAAAACGAGAGCTCGATAATAAAATTCTTAAAGAATTTGAAGAGAGGTTCCCTCGATATACTTGGGAAGGTACTTCTTTTGATATCAAATATCAATTCGAGGATATTGAGTTTAATTTAGTTGGTAGGAAAAGCTCCAAGCAAAACAAAACTACCATCTCTATTCGTTATTCGGATAACTTGGCGAGAATTTTTGTCGCAAAGAAGAAAATATTTCAGAAAAAACTTGATGAGCGGAGAAAAAGTAATTCATTGAAGGCTGGACGTAAGAGCGTATTTTATGAAGAGGGTATTTTCTATGAGAACGTAGTTAATTCTCTAAGACGAGGTGAATATTCATCGTTCTTTATGAATGGATTTTTTATTCCGGCATCTCGCTCTTTCTTTGCTAATTTGCAGAAAAACATATTTTCGTTTTTGGCATCTAATTTGGATATTGATCCATATTTGAAAGAATTTGGTAAAGATTATGAAAATGCCAAACGCTGGTATAAATCTGACTTTATGCAGAAGCGACTGGATTCTAAAAATGCCAATGACATTCATCGCGTTATAGAGCAAATTATTGCTGGAGATTACGAATTTTCTGATGAGCAGGATTGGATCATCGGGAAACAAGGCTCAAGAATTAATTTGGCAAATGCCTCATCTGGGCAGCAAGAGTCGCTACCAATGCTCATCACGCTCTACTCGTTGCCTATCATGAATAACGAAGATGATGATGCAATGTGCTTTATTGAAGAACCTGAAGCGCATTTATTTCCAACTTCTCAGGGACACGTTGTATCAATAATTTCTCAGCTGTATGCCACAACTCAGTTGAATTTCTTTATGACAACGCATAGCCCATATATTATATCGGCAATAAATAATTTTATTTTGGCTAGCGATAAGGTTAGAGCAGGTCTGATAAGTATTGAAGAGTTTAGAACAATAAACGGATCAGGTATCCCAATAAGATATGAAGATGTTGCCGCTTATTCCATTGAAAATGGGGTCACTGTAAATATTTGCGATGACGATTATCGCCTGGTTGGGGCAGGTATGCTTGATAAAATCGGGGATCACTATGAGAGCGTAATGCACGATTTATTGGCTAGAGGTGAATAAGATGGATTACAAGAAATGCAGCTCTTATTCAAATGATCCCTTGGTTGTCGTCGAAGAGAATAAATGCAAATTCACCGTGGTTAATAAGAGTAAATCTCGGATACTAAAATTGCAGGTTGATAAATGTCTTGTTACAGATGATAGAGAACGATGTGATTGGATGATTGGGATTGAGAGTGAAGATAATCTGAGAATGATGTATGTTGAATTAAAAGGGAAAAATGTAGATAAAGCTATTTCTCAGTTAAAGTCAACAATCTCATTTACAAAGGATAAATTTTCAAAGCATGCTAGAGAGTGCTATATCGTGACAACACGCTTTCCAAAGGGCGGTGTTGAACAGCGAAAATTGATAATGGATTTTCGAAAAAGCACTAATGCACCTCTATCGTTTAAGAATATTATGTGCTCTGTGACTGTTTAGATGTTCCGTTGCAAGCTGTTATCGACTAGAATCGCTTCATCACGCCCGTAAGCGTGATCTGGGCTTGGTCGCCCGGCACAACAGGCGCAGCAGCCGCGCCATACAAGATGGTCTGCGGCTTTTTGCTTTTATGAGCATGTCTGCGCGCACATGGCTCCGCTTTACGGTGGGCCGTGTGGGGACACCCGCGAGGGTGTGCCGGTGCCTGTTGCCGGTCGACCAACCCTGCACGGTCCACCACCTTCTCTTGGTCGGGAGGGTGATGGCTCAAAAGTCCATCAACAGGAGCCTCACCATGGCTGACATCTCTACCGGTTCTTCTGCATCCGTCGTCGCTGCTCGTCCTGAGCTTTCCATTCACGACGGTAGCGTTACCACCACAAGTCTTCAAGTCGCTCGGTTCTTTGAGAAGCGCCATCGTGATGTGATGCGTGCCATCAAGAACCTGATCGCCGAGTTGCCAGATTCAGATGCGCGCAATTTTGCGCGGACCAGCGTTGACACCCGAATTGAAGGTGCAGCCAATATGCGGGGGGCGACTAGGCAGGATGCCGCTTTCCGCATGACACGCGAAGGCTTCATGCTGCTGGCCATGGGCTTTACCGGCAAAGAGGCGTTGCGCTGGAAGCTGGCCTATATCGCCGCCTTCAACCGCATGGAGGCCGAGTTGCAAAAGCCCGCGCAAGACCCCCAGCGCATCCAGCTCGCCCAGCGCTTGGCCACCCAGGCGGCAGCCCAGGTCACGCAGGCCGTGTTCGACGCCGTGATGGCTGCGGACAACACCGACTGGCGCCACGCCCGCTACCTGCTCAACCTGGGCTACGACCGCGAAGGCCAGCCCAGCGTGCCCCATGCCCAGCCCATAGCCGACGACCAGATGATCGTCTCCTTCAACGCGCTGCCCGAGCGCATCGCCAGCGGCGAGATCCTGTCCGCCACCGACGCCCAGCTCGCCACCCTGGCCACGGCCTGCACCCAGCGCCTGACCCAACGCGTCCAGCACCGCGAAAAGCTGGTGACCCAACCTGTCTACCCCAATCAGAAGTCCGCCACCAGCCTGCCACCCGGCACGCTGATGATGACCTTCAAGTAATCGGTTTTGATAGCTGCTAGCGCTTGACAGATAAGCACTAGAGGCAGATTTGGCTTGAAGTCTTTGGTGCAATGAAAAAGCCCCTGCTGGCGTTGGCTGGCAGGGGCTTTTTTGATAAACGACGCTCAATAGAGCTTTGCTCGTCGGCGCCTGTAAGAATCGAAGGGCTTCAGTGGGCGTTGTATGGTTTTTGCCGGCTCATGCAGCTCTACGAGTGCTTGAGCCATGTAGTTCAATGCAATCTTGTTTGCAGTTTTGCTCCAGCCAAGCCTTAGTAGCCACTCCATAACTTTTCCGCTAATCGCCTGAAATGCGACTCGTCCCCCATAAATGGAGAAATGAGCAATCAGGGCGAGCCACACGCAAAGACTGAGGATCACATAGAAGTTGCCGGATTCGATCAATTCGAAGATTGCGGTGCTTTCGATGGATCGGTTGATCAGTGCAGCGGTGATTGCGCAGGCGCCAAGCGTGATAGCGATCAATCGTGGTTTGGCATCGGATTGGAAGATACTGCTCCAAAAGCCAATCGAAGGTTCTGCAAAATCTTTTTTGGCAGCTTTCAACTCGGACATTTCTTTGGCTACCGTTAGGAACGATGCGCTCCTGAGTCCAAACAATCGCTCAAGCTCTCGACGCTTGGCGGCTTGTAGTTGTAGCTTGACGTCTGGAGGCTTCAAGCTGAAGCGTTCGTCTTGACGCTTGTTTTTGTACGAGTCAATTGCAGCGTTGACTGAGAGAAATGCCAGTTCCGCAACAATCATTCCAATGCCGCTCAAGACAACTTTGAGTGCTGGTTGTTGGGTGGCGATGCAGTACGCCGCATACCCAGCAGAGATGGCAAAGATGGGGCCGAGTACTAACCAGGCAATCCATTGCCAGCTGACAAATTTGGGGTAAAGGTCTTTGCCTTCAAACAGTTTGTGAAATTCTTGGGCGATTTCGGTGTGTTTATCCACGATGAACTCAAGTAAGACTCAGATGACCTCGGTGTGAGGCCGGTGGAGCAGAGCGGGGCGAACCCCGCTCAGATCAGACTGGCTCAGCCTTTAATGGACCGAGGATCTGCTCCATGGCTGTCTTTTTGAGCAATTCGTCCATCCTTGTTGTGGATGAGCAACTCGGAGCCTTGGTTGCGGCTGATCGTGCGCGCTACGCCTACAGCTTCTTGCTTGGTAGGGGTGTGCTTGATGGCACGTTCGCCACCGCCCACTTTGACGTTCCAACCTCCGCCTTTGGCGGGTACTACGTGGTGTGTTTTGGCCATGATGATGGCTCCTAAAGCTAAGGTTCAAGTTGCCTGAGCACCGAGTTGTGCCCAGGAGCAACCCCGCCAGGCAATGGCGGGCACCAGCTTTTCAGCCGGGCAGACTACTGGTTCAAGCGGGCTTAAAACAGCTCAGCTTGACCGGGGGACGAGCGCCAGTGCGCACACACGTATTCCAAGCGACCCCTGCGGGTACGCACGTATGCGGTCACATGCACGTCCTTCGTGCGGCTATATGTCATGGCCGACCTCCGAAACGATGTGTTCCACCAGCAACTTGCTAGCAGAAGTTGTTGAAGGGTTTTTCTTGCCCTACACGTTCCGGAGTGGTAGTCTCGCGGCGTCCTCGACAGACAAACGTGAGGTGGAGAGGTATACCCTTGTCACCTTCCCCAAGGCTCTCAAAGTGTTGGTACCACTTTGGGAGCTTTTTCTTTACAGCTCGCCTTTTTTTCGCAGATCTGTTAGACGAGTAGTAGCTGCGGCAGGGGACACTCCAAAGAAGGTACTGATTGCCTCAGGCGTTCGCAATGAGCGCTTTTGGATCTCCAACAAAGGCATCGTGAACTCCGCTGCAAAAGTGTTAGCTTGCCATTCGCTGTTGCAGTAGATCGGCGTGTCCTTTAGTTGACGGTTGTATGTGCGCCTATGTGCAAGTACCGCATGTCCAAGCTCATGTCCGATCGTAAAAACTGCACGCTGACCGCCCCTTGCCATCTGATCAAAGATGCTGTCTCTGATGTAGATCGTCATGTCCTCTGGCACATAGCAAGCCTCAACCTCCATTGGTACTGGAGCCGACTGCTTGTCAAAAATGTCATAGTGAACGCCGAAATGAGCAGACAGAGTGTCAAGCAGCCGAGGGCTGTTCAATCGTCCTGAAGGAAGCTGGAGCACATTACGAACGTGCTGCGCAAGTTCTCTGATGTCTACCCGTTTTCGTGGCGCAACGGGAAAGCCTTCGTGCAGTGGCATGTCCATTACGGTTCTTTCTTCTTGATGGTGGAAAGCAGCTGTTGGAAGTGGGTTAGCTCTGTCTCGGACATGTTTACCCGGGCGAAACCTGCAACCAGCATTTGCTGAGCAGGGTCTAAGCCGTCAAGGTTGACGGACTTGTTGGCTACATCTGCCAGCTCTCGCAAACGTACGCTGACGCCTCTGCGGACGAAGTAACTTTCAATACTTGAAACCCACGCATCGGGTATTTTTTTTCGGCCCATTTCCATTGCGCTCAAAAAACTTGGCGTGGTCTGAAGCTCTTCGGCCATCGATGCGAGAGTTACGTCGGCATCAATTCGAGCCTTGCGAACTGCCTTTCCGAACTCTGTGATTGCCATGTGGGGACTCCTAGTGATGCTGATATGACTTACAAACTGGAGTTAATTCTATCAGCGGTTTTTATTCTGAACCTTTTTGGTTGCGATTGCAATGGGTCGTGGTGAGTTTTTATGAGGTGAAGGTTGCGTAAAGCATAAGATTGCAGCGCTTCGGCCACTGTCTGCTATCAAAATGATTGTTGATGTCCTTGCTGCATAAGCCCGCAATAGGGCGGAAGCAATTTTGTGAAACTTTCACATGGAGTGTTCCGCCTTGCCCGCCGACCATCGGCGCATGGGTCTCTACAGCCACCTCACCACCGAACAGCTCACCGCCCGGCGCGACAGTTATCTGGCCGCCATCGATGCGCGTCTGACCGGCCCCACGCAGGCTAGCCACAGCACCGACGGCGTGGGCGCGCGCTCCGTGCAGTTCAATGCCGACACGACGCAGCTGCGCCGCGCCATTGACGACATCAACGCCGAACTGGCCCAGCGCAATGGACAGGCCGTGCGCAAGCCCATCTACCTGGTGTAAGCATGGGCCGCAAGAACCAACTAAGCCGCCAAAGCCGCAGCCGTACGTCGTTTGCAGCGTCGCTGGGCGCAGCGCCATTGAAGGGCGGGGCGGCCATGTCTGCCTACCAGGGTGCATCGCACACCGATCTGGCCCTGAGCGACTGGCAGCCCATGGCGGGCAGCGCCGATGCCGACCTGCTGCCCGAGCTGGGCACGCTGACCAGCCGTGCCCGCGACCTGGCCCGCAACGACGGGCTGATGGCCGGCGGCCTGCAGACCCACCGCGACAACGTGGTGGGTGCGGTGCTGCGTCTGTCTGCCGTGCCCGACTACCGCCTGCTGGGCTGGTCGCCCGAGCAGGCCCGTGAGTGGGGCAACAAGGTGGAGGCGCACTTTCGCAGCTGGGCCGACACCACCGATTGCGATGCCGCCCGCACGCTGGATTTGCTGGGCCTGACGGTGCTGGCCCTGGGCGGCGAGATGGTCAACGGCGATGCCGTGGCCATCCCCAAATGGCTGCCCCGGCCCGACAGCCCCTGGGCCACGCGCCTCAGCGTAATCGAGGCCGACCGGCTGGAGACCCCGCCGTACCTGGAGGGCATGGCCCGCATTCGCCGTGGTGTGGAGCTGGACGGCGAGGGCGCGCCCGTGGCCTACCACTTTCGCGCCGCGCACCCTGGCGATGCGCTGTACCTGCGCGGCGACGAGGCGCAGGACCTGAACCGCTGGGAGCGCGTGCCCGCCTTTACCCCCTGGGGCCGCCGCCGCGTGGTGCACCTGCACGCCAAGGAGCGCACGGGCCAGAGCCGGGGCAAGCCCATCGTCAGCGCCGTGATGCGCGAGTTCCACATGGCGGGCAAGTACGCCCAGAACGAGTTGCAGGCCAGCCTGGCCAACTCGCTGGTGGCGGCGTTTCTGGAGTCGGATCTGAGCCAGGAGGCGGCCTCGGCCCTTTTTGGCGATCAGGCGCGCGATGTGTGGAAGGAATCCGTCACCCAGTCGCGCAGCATCGGCAAGCTGCAGGCCGGGGCGGTGATCCCGCTGCCCGTGGGCGCGCGGCTGCAGTCGTTTGCGCCGGGCCGGCCCAATGTGGCGTTTGAGGCCTTCATGCTGGCGGTGGAGCGGCGCATTGCCGCAGGCATGAACCTGCCCTACGAGCTGTTTGCCAAAGACTTCAGCCGCGTGAACTACAGCAGCGCCCGCGCTGCGCTGCTGGAGGCATGGCGCTACTTTCACGGCCGCCGCCGCTGGCTGACCACCACCTGGCTGCGGCCCATCTACGAGCTGTGGCTGGAAGAGGCGGTGAACGCGGGCGTGATCGACGCGCCCGGCTTTTACGCCAACCGCTATGCCTATACCCGCTGCCGCTTTGTGTTTGGCGGCAAGGGCTGGGTGGACCCGGTCAAGGAAGTGCAGGCCGCCAAGCTGCGGCTGGAGATTGGCGTCTCCACCCTGGAGCAGGAATGCGCCGAGCAGGGCCTGGACTGGGAAGAGGTGCTGCACCAGCAGCGCCTGGAGGCCGAATGCCGCCGCGAGCACGGCCTGCCTGAGCCCGGAGCCACCACCTGGATTGCCAATACCGCAGACCACGGCAGCGACAAGGAAGAGGGCGCACCCGCCCGAAAGGATGCGCCATGAGCAGACCTTACCCGCATCTGGCCGACCGCCTGTTCAACACCCCGCTGCTGCTGCACCCGCAGAAGCTGGACGCCATCATCGCCGGCCTGGGCCAGCGCCTGCTGGGCACCGAGGGCCTGCAGATCGATGCCGCCGCCATCAGCCCCCGCGCGGCGCTGCCTGCCGAGATGTTTACCACCCGCAAGGGCGAGCGCACCGAGCGCGGCTACCGCGTGAATGAGGGCGTGGCCGTCATCAGCGCCATGGGTGGCCTGGTGCACCGCACCCGACTGGAGGCCGACAGCAGCCTGCTGATTGGCTACAACGACCTGGCCGCCGATATGGAAGATGCCCTGGCCCAGCCCGAGGTGCATGCCATTGCCCTGGTGCTGGACAGCCCAGGTGGCGAGGTATCGGGCGCGTTTGAGCTGGCCGACCGCATCTACGCCGCACGCGGGCGCAAGCCCATCGTGGCCGTGGCCGACGGCATGGCGGCCAGCGCTGCCTACCTTGCCGCCAGCGCGGCGGATGAGGTGGTGCTGACCACGACTTCTTACGTGGGCTCCATCGGCGTGGTGATGCGCCATGTGGACTACAGCCGCGCCCTGGCCAACGAGGGCATCAACGTCAGCCACATCTTTGCCGGCGAGCACAAGGTGGACGGCAACCCTTACCAGCCCTTGCCCACCTCGGTGCGCGAGCACCTGCAGGCCGATATCGAGGGCCTGTACCAGATGTTTGTGCAGGCCGTGGCTAGGCACCGGGGCATGGAAGAGCAGGCCGTGCGCGATACGCGCGCCGCCGTGTACCGGGGCGTGGCCGGCGTGGCTGCGCGCCTGGCCGACCGCATCGGCACGGCCGATGCCGTGATCTCCGACCTGTCCGCGCGCCGCGCTCGCAGTTACCCCGCAGGGGCGGGAATGTCATTTCAACTTCAAGGAGCTTCTATGGGCGACCCCCAAACCATTCAACCGGCGGCGGCTGCGCCTGCCGAACCTTCCACGGCAACGGTTGCGGCACCCGGCGCTGCATCGGCTGCGGCACCTGTGGCATCTGCTGCGGCAGCTGCGGCTGCTGCCCCGCAAGGCCTGGAGCAAGCCCGCGCCGAAGGCGCACAGGCCGAGCGTGCCCGCGTCAGCGCCATCCTGGGTCATGCCAATGCACCGGCCAACGCTGCACTGGCGCAGACCTGTATTGCCGGCGGCCTGACGGCAGAGCAGGCCCAGGGCGTGCTGGATGCCGCACCGGCTGTCGCAGCCGCTGCAGCCCCCGCAGCGGCTGCCAACCAGTTTGCCCAGGCCATGGCGGCGCTGGGCAATCCCAATGTCTCGGGCGTCGAGGCGGCCAGCCCCGACGGCTCTGCACAGGCGGCCACCCAGGCCGCAGCCGGTTGGGGCAAGGCCTTTGGCACCGCACCGTAACCCAACCCTCACCCATAGGAGCACACACCATGCAAGTGCAAGAACTCGGCCCCGGCACGGCCTGCTATCTGGTCAGCGAGGCCAACGGCACCCGCTCGCGCGAAGTGGTCACTATCGCGCAGGGGCAAAACCTGCTGCCCGGCGCTGTGCTGGGCAAGGTCACTACCAGTGGCGAATACACGGCAGTCAGCCCCTCCAACGACAACGGCAGCCAGACCGCCATTGCCGTGCTGTTTGCCGCCGTGGACAGCACCGCCGCAGCCCACGCCGCCGTCATCACCGCCCGCGACGCCGAAGTGGCCGCCCATGCGCTGGCCTGGCCCGCAGGCACGACCGAACCCCAGAAAACCGCTGCCCTGGCCCAACTGGCCACCTTGGGCATTGTTGCGCGCTGAAGCCGCGCGAGAAGAAGGACTACCGATATGGCCGATCTCAATATCTTTGCGCACGAGGCATTCAGCATGACCTCGATGTCCACCGCCATCCAGGCCGCGCCCTATGCGCCGCAGCTGCTGGGCCAACTGGGCATCTTCACCACCGAGCGCTCGCGCACCACCACCGTGGCGATCGAGGAAAAGGGCGGCGTGCTGTCCCTCATCAAGACCAGCCCGCGCGGCGCCCCCATCGAAGAAGGCAAGGGCGAAAGCCGGCGCATGCGCCACTTCGACACCCTGCGCATCGCGCGTGGCAAGACGCTGTATGCATCGTCGGTACAGAACATTCGCGCCTTTGGCTCCGTCAGCGAGCTGCAGGCCGTGCAGAACGAGCTGGCCGACATCATGAACGGCAAGACCGGCCTGCGCGCCGCCGTGGAGCTGACGCACGAGCACATGCGCCTGGGCGCCGTGCAGGGCAAGGTGCTGGATGCCGACGGCACCGTGCTGGTGGACTGGTATGAAGAGTTCGGCATTGCCCAGCCTGCCGAGATCAACTTCGACCTGGCCAACGCCACGGCCGAAGGCGGCGAGATCCGCAAGCAGTGCAATGCACTCATCCGCGACATGATGCGCGCCAGCCATGGCGCCTGGCTGCCCGGCCAGACCTATGCCGTGGGCCTGTGTGGCGACAACTTCTTTGACGACCTGACGGGCAACGCCGAAACGCGCGGCACGTACCTGAACCAGCAGGAGGCGCGCGACCTGCGCAACGATGTGGGCCAGGTCTTCGGGTCGTTTCGCTACGGCAACATCCAGTTCATCAACTACCGCGGCACCGACGACAACAGCACCGTGGCCGTGCACCCGGACAAGTGCCAGTTCTTCCCCGTGGGCGCGCCGGATGCGTTTCGCGTTGGCTTCTCGCCGGCCGAATCCTTCCCCTTCGTCAACACGCCTGGCCAGGACGTGTACGCCATGGTGGTCACGGACAAGGACCGCCAAGAGTGGGTGCGCCCCGAGGTGCGCAGCTATCCGCTGTTCATGTGCACCCGCCCCGGCATGTTGCAGCGCGCCAAGCGCAAGGCCTGAGCATGCTGGCAAGTACTGCACCTTTTGCGCAGGTGGATGCGCTGATCAACCAGGGTGTGAGCCAGCTGCTGGCCAACGCCACGGCCAGCTGGCAGGGCGGCAAGCCCTTTGGCGTGGTCTTCAACCGCACGCCGCTGGAAGGCTTTCTGGCCGATGCCGCCACCGCCGAGCACCACACCGTAGCCATGCCGGTTGCCGATGCCCCCGGCATTGCCGAGGGCAGCACCGGCCTGCTGCTGGGCGGCCAGCCCTGCCAGGTAACCGGGCCGGTGGTGCAGGACGCCAGCGGCTGGGCCGTGTTCCCCATCGTCTTTCTGAACTGACCGCCATGTTGTTGCTTGAGCAAATCATCAAGTCGCGCCTGGCAGGGCGCAGTGCGCTGGCCGCCTGGCAGGTGCGCGGTGCATCGCAGCTGTGCGACCGCACGCAGGTGCCGGCCGTCGAGGTGCGCATGTCCGGCGCGGGCCTGGGCGATGTGTCGCGCGAGGCAGCCCAGCTGGAGCCGCGCTGGTCCTGCGTGCTGGTGAACCGGCGCAGCGACACCGCTGCTGCCGAGCTGGACGCTGCCATGGAAGAGGTGGTCGGCTGCCTGCACGGCTGGCGGCCTGCGGTGCCCGGCGGGCGGGCCTGGTCCGAGCTGCGCGCCGCCGGCGTGCGCGAGGCCGAGTTTGTGGACGCCGGCCTGGTCGGCTACGCGGTGGAGTTCACCACCGTCTCTGTTTTCGAGTCGCTGGACGCCTGAGGCCGGCGCCGTTCAATCTTTCATAGGAGCTAGCCATGGCTGCACTGCCCCGCGTCAAGAAGGAATACCAGATTCCGCGTGGACGCCTTGTTTTCTATCCGTTCGATGCGGCGGGCCGTCTGCTGGGCGGCCGCCAGTTCGGCAACTGCCCAGCCTTCTCTTTGAGTGTGGAGGGTGACAAGGCCCCGCATTACAGCTCTCAGGGCGGCCTGCGCGAGAAGGACGAAGAGGTCCTGATCGAGATCAGCCGCAAGGCGGCCATTACCACCGACAACATCAGCGGCAGCAATCTGCGCATGTTTCTGTCCGGCACGGCAGAGACCCACACACAGGCATCTGCCACGGTGGCCGACGAGGCGCACACGGTGGAGCCGGGCGGCATCTACCGCCTGGGCGTGACCGCAGCGGCCCCCACGGGCGCGCGCAAGCTGAGCACTGTCACCGTCAAAAGCAAGGACGGCATCACGACCTTTGCAGCGGGCACCGATTACACGGTGGATGCCGACCTGGGCCTGCTGCAGATCGTGGAGGGCGGCGAGATCGACGCAGCCACCGAGGTGCTGGTGGGCTACACGGCGGCCGAGACCAGCTGGGAGCGCATCAAGTCCGGCAATGGCGCGGATCTGAAGGGCGCGCTGCAGCTGATTGCCGACAACGCCCACGGCAGCAATCGTGACTGGTGGTTCCCCAGCGTGGCGCTGTCGCCCACGGGCGAACTGCCGCTGATTCAGGACGGCACCGACTACAGCCAGTTTGGCTTTGATGTGGAAGTGCTCAAGCCCGACAACGGCGAGGCCGTCTATGTGGACGGCCGCGCAGCGCTGATTCCTTAACCCCTCTCCATCAGACCCCCCGGCTTGCCGGGGCGGTTTGCACTGCGGCCCGCAAGCGCCGGCTGCAGCGCAAACCGAAGCAACCACTTTCATTCAAGCACCGACGCCATGGCCTTCAAGCCCATTCAGATCGTGATCAACGCCAAGGACGATGCGTCTGCGGTGCTGAGCCGCCTTGGGCGCAATGTGAAGCTGCTGGGCGCCACGGTTGCCGGCTACTTCGGCATCAAGGCATTTGCAGGCGTGGTGCAGAGCGCCGCAGACTTTGAAGCGGCCATGAGCCGGGTCAAGGCCGCCACCGAGGGCACGGCCGCAGAAATGGCCGCGCTGACCAAGGCCGCCCAGGCGGCGGGCAGCAATACCAAATACACCTCGGTCCAGGCTGCTGGCGCACTGGAGAACCTGGCCAAGGCGGGCCTGAGCGCGGGCGACTCCGTCAAGGCGCTGCCCGCCGTGCTGGCCTTGGCCCAGGCGGGTGATATCGAGCTGGGCAAATCCAGCGAGTACGTGACCAAGGCCGTGATGGGCATGGGCCTGGAGTTTGATGATGCTGCTCGTGTGGCCGATGTGCTGGCCAAGGGCGCCAACGCCACCAATACCAGCGTGGAAGGGCTGGCCCAGGCGCTGAGCTATGCCGCGCCGGTTGCCAA
Organism: Comamonas brasiliensis; assembly: GCF_018292285.1. Classification (NCBI taxonomy): domain Bacteria; kingdom Pseudomonadati; phylum Pseudomonadota; class Betaproteobacteria; order Burkholderiales; family Comamonadaceae; genus Comamonas; species Comamonas brasiliensis. The sequence goes on along the minus strand of NZ_JAANES010000001.1, from coordinate 1,594,016 downwards.
TTCCCTGGGCGTAAGCTTGGAGAGCACGGTGGCGATCATCGGCAAGTTTGCCGATGCGGGCATTGACGCGAGCCGCGCGGGTACGGCGCTGAACTCCATCATGAGTCAGTTTGCCAACCCGCTCTCCAGCTTCCGCAAGGAGCTGGGCGCTGCCGGCATAGTCACCACCAACTTTGAAGAAGCGCTGCACCAGCTGGCCGCCAAGGGCAAGGACGGCGAGCGTGCCATCAATGCCGTGGGCCAGGAGGCCGGGCCCGCGCTGCGTGCCTTGCTCAACCAGGGCATGGGTGCTCTGGACGAGCTGACGGGCAAGCTGCGTGAGGCGGGCGGCAGTGCCGAGGCCACGGCCAGGACCATGGCCGACAACCTCAACGGCTCCCTCAAGGGCCTGAGCAGCATGTGGGAGACCGTGACCCAGGTGTTGGGCAAGCCCGTGCTGCCGGTGGTACGCAAAGGCGTAGACGAGCTGACCGGCGCGCTGCGCAAGGCGGTCGAGAGCGGCCTGGTTGAGCGCTTCGGCCAGACCCTGGCCACGGCCTTTGAGAGCGGCCTCAAATTCTTCCGAGCGTTTGCAGCCAACGTCAACTTTGACGTCGTGATCCTGCGCCTGCAGGTCTTTGCCAGCGAGACGGGCGAGACGCTGCAGCGCATCGGCCAGTACGCCACCAACGCGGGCAACACGGTGCGGCTGGCCTGGGGCGTGATGACGGCGGGCGTCAATGGCGTGCTGACTGCCATCTACGGCCTGGGCGCGGCATTTGCACAGATTGCCTCCAAGGTGATGGAGGGCGTGGCGGCGCTGCGCAGCGGTCTGGCATCCGTCACCTTTGGCGGTCTCAGTGAGAGCTTTCGTCTGGCGGCGGCTGATGCCGAAGAGATGGCGGGCGCATTTGGTGCCTCTGCCGACGCCCTCAAGGCCAAGGCCGAAGAGTCCCTGCAGCGCATGGCCGATGGAGCCCAGACGGCGCGCGATGCATGGGACGGTTTGACTGAGGATGTGACAGCGGTCGGCAATGCTGCTGCGGCGGTGGCCCCCTCCATCGAGGCGGTAGCTGCGGGTATCGAAGCCACGGGCAAGGCCGCAGCCAAGGCGGCCAAGGAGGCTGCAGCCAAGGCCGAGGCCGACCGCGTTGCGGCTGAGAACCTGAAAAAGCTCAGGGCCGAGTACGAGCAGCTGATCGCCAGCGGCAATCTGGATGCCGCCGGGCGCAAGTTGCAGGAGATTGCCAAGGCCCAGCGCGCGGCCGCCAGCACGGCCCAGGATGCGGCGCAGTCCACGGCCTTGCTGGAGCAGGCCTATAAAGACTTGGGCATGACCACCAACGAGGATCTGCAGCGCATGGCCAAGCAGGCGCGTGCTGCGTTTGATCAGTTAGAAAAGGACGGCAAGCAGCCGCCCATGCGCATTGCCGAGGCCTGGAAAGCCATGGCCGACAAAGTGATTGCGGCCAATGGCGGCATTGCCCCTGAATGGCTCAAGACCCAGGCAGCCGTCAAGGGCTACGAAGTCGCGGTGGACGATGCGGGCAAGGCCGTGCTCAACACCGATCGCGCCACGGCCAGGGCCGTCAGCAGCATGGTGACCGGCATGGGCCGGGTGCGCGAGGCGGCCGACGGCGTGCAGGAGAGCATGCGCGGCATCGAGCACGCATCGGGCCGCGCCGCCCACGCTGCCAGAGAGTGGGAGCAGGGCGGCCCGCGCAACTTTGTCGAGGAGCGCAATGCTGGCGTGCAGGGCTCGCAAGGCGTCATGCACCAGAACACCGGCCCGCTAAGCCTGGTGCCCCAGTTCCAGACCCGTCAGGAGCTGGAGGCCTGGTGGAAGCAATGGCAGAATCAGTATGCGCAGGACAACCCTTTCTCGGTCAAGAGCAGCGGCGCGCTGGGCAACTATCAATATGACCTGACCCAGTTTGCGGTCACGCAGGCGGGCAGGGCGATTGATCTGCAGCAGGCCGCCACCAATGCAAGGCCGAAGCAGGAGGCGGAGCGCAAGGCGAGCGCTCCCAGCCCGGCAGCTCAGGCACCGGCACCTGCCGTCGCCCCTGCAGCACCCCAATCCGTCATCACCCACAGGCACGAGGTTGTGATTGGCGGCCGCCAATACAACGTGGGCACGGATGCGGCAGGCAGCTCAGAGATGCAGCAGCTGATGGCCGCGCTGGAGCGCGATGCCAATCTGACTGGAGGGGTGCACTGATGGCCGGCCATTTCCTGAACGGCATCGAGCTGCCGCGCGGCATGTTGTGGGTGGACGAGTTCAACTGGTCGGCCGTGCAGAAGACGGTCGAGCGCGGCATCACTGGCGCCCAGATCATCGATGCCGCTGCCCGTATCGAGGGCCGGCCCATCACCTTGCAGGCCGTGGAAGACCAGGGCTGGATTCGCCGCGCAACGCTGCAGGCCGTGCAGGCCCTGGCCGACGAGCCAGGCGCGCAGTACCCGCTGCGCCTGGCCGATGGCCGCGAATTCACCGTGCAGTTTGCGGCAGACGACCCGATTGCCGCCGCGCCTATTTCTCGGCCCGAGCTGCCTGCTGCAACCCATCCCTATGTCGCCACGCTGCGGCTGATCACTGTTTAAGCGAGAAGAACAATGCCCATTTTGCAAGGCGACATCCAGCTGCGAGCCAGCCGCGTCATGGACGATGTACCCGAGGGAGGTGGTGGGCCGTCGAATGTCGTGATCGAGTCCGGGCAAGAGAACGCCATCATGCCCGACGTCTCCGAGATGGACCGCGCCCTGGGCCGCGACAACATGCGCCAGATGTTTGTGGGCGTGGACACCGAAGACCGCGACACCTACCAGGGCAGCAACGTCATCGTGGCAAAGCCGCCCGAAGATCCCAATATTTCCATCACCCTGTTTGCCACGGGCGGCGTCTACGACACCCGCGCCCAGGCGCAGGCCAGGCTGGAGGCCTACTTGAACAAGGGGCCTGAGTGGGCTGGCTATCTCTATGAGGATCACATCCAGGGCCAGCGCGTCATCCAGATCTTCCAGCGCCCTGGAACCGAGCTGCCCGCCGTGGGCAAGACCCTGGTGCTGGTGGGCAATGAAGGCTTGGTGAATGAGCAGATGCAATATGTGCGTGCCATCCGCGTGACCAGCAAAGAGCTGACCTTCACCTACGACACGGACAAAGACTACAAGGCGGTGATTGTCTCGGTCGAGATCTCGGACGCGTTGCGCTATGCCTTCACCGGCTCTCCGGCCAGTCGCCAGTTCATGCGCCTGGTCAACAGCGCCCGCTTGCGTGATACCGTGGTGGCTGATGCGGGCAGCTATGTGGGCGTCACGCCTTTGCAGAAGGCTGCCGCCTTGGGCGATTTCACCATCATCGCCAAGACGATCATGACCCAGATCGTGCCCTCGGCGCAGAGCGAGACGCCCATCCCCGCGACCATTCCCTATGCGGCGGCAGGCTTCCCGATCTCTGCGGCCGAGGCCGTGACCTTCAGCACTGCCCAGACCTGGAACACCACCACCAGCCTGGCCCTGCCCGGTGGGTGCCTGCCTGGCTCGCTCTCCATCGTGGTAGGCGGCGTCACCTTGATCGACAAGGGCGGCATTCTGATGTCGGGCACCCAGCAGATCGGGCTGGTGGACTATGCGAACGGCATCGTTACCTCCAGCTCGGGCAGCTATGACGGCAGCAAAACAATCAGCTACCGGCCTGCTGCCTATATGCAGCGTATGCCGCAATCCAGCGAGATCCGCATCACGGCGGAGAACCGCAGCCAGAGCTACACGGGCTTCATCACGCCGCTGCCGGCGCGCGGCACCTTGTCTTTCAGCTATCGGGCGCAGGGCCGCTGGTATGTGCTCTCGGACTCTGGTGATGGCACCCTGCGCGGTACCGACTCCAGCTATGGCGCAGGCACCTATAGCGCCGAGACTGGCAGTTTCGTCGTCACGCTGGGCGCTTTGCCCGATGTGGGCAGCTCCATCGTCCAGCACTGGGGCGTACCCACGCAGGAGACGGTGCAGCCCGCCGCTGACCTGCTGATCAGCCAGACCATCGCCCTGGCTCTGCCAGCGGGCCAGGCGCTCTATCCGGGCGCTTTCTCCATGACCTGGATGGATGGCACGAACCAGCGCACCGCTACGGCTACCGCTGCCTGGCAGCTGCAGGGCGACGCCACGGGCGAGGTGCGTGTCGGTCGCTCAGAGGTGCTGTTTGCGCCCAAGCTGTTGCCCGCCGTGGGCACGGTGCTCGATGTCACGGTCGATACAGCCCCTGCGGTCGAGGTAAACCTGCAGCATCCCTCGCGCAACGGCCAGGGCCGTCTGGCCGTCTCGGCGGGCCAGGGTGCGCTGGTGCCGTTCACGGTTGAAGTCGAATGGAACACCTTGACCGATCAGGCTGTACTGGGCGTCTACACCCGCGATCAGCTCAAGGAAATGGGCGTGACGCTGGTCGACCCGACCCAGATCGCCCGCGATGACGGCAACGGCAAGCTGATGCTGGATGGTGTGCAGGTCGGAACGGTCAACTACAGCACGGGCGCGGTGGACTTCAATCCCGATGTGGTCATCAAGATTCCCAAGCCGGTCTACTCGTCCAGCCAGGTCAGCGGCGGCGGCTTCAATGGCGAGGTTGCCCAGTACCGCCTCAACTACGAGGGCATCGAGTACCTGAATGCGCCGTCGATCTACCCCAACGACGAAAGCGGGTACGTCAAGATTCGTTTCCGCACCACGGGCAGCGCCACGCGCCGCACGCTGCAGGTCGTGTTTGCGCCCGAGTTTGACCTGGTCACGGGCGTGCAGGCCCCGGTGGTGCCTGGCTCGGTCGTGCTGATGCCTTCCAGCGGTCAGCCCTGGAGCGATGACGGCAGGGGGCTGCTGCGGGTGCTGACATCGGGCGGCTTTGTGACGCGCGGCAGCATCAACTACGCCACGGGGCGAGTGGGCCTGATCTCGTGGACGACTGGCAATGCGAACACACTGCGCCGAGCAGGCTGCATCACCACGCTGGGCGATGCGATCAGCAGCGCCTACGTGTTCCGCACGGCGGCAGCGCCGCTGCGCCCTGGCTCCCTCACTGTGCAGGTGTCAAGGGCTTCGGGCGGCTCTCAGAACGTCAGCGCGGGCATTGACGGCACCATCACGGCCACCGGCGTGGTCGGCACGGTGGACTATGAAACCGGCCTGGTGCGCCTGGGCTTTGGTGCCCTGGTCGTTGCCGCAGGCAATGAGTCCGAGCCCTGGTATGACGCGGCCAACGTCCAGCCGGACGGCAAGATCTTCAAGCCCCAGCCCGTGGTCGCCAGTGCCTTGCGCTACACGGCGGTGGCCTATGCCTATCTGCCCATGAATGCCGACATCATCGGCATCGACCCGGTGCGCCTGCCCAGCGACGGCAAGGTGCCCATCTTTAGGCCTGGCACGCTGTGCGTGGTGGGCCACACCAAGACCAGCAACCAGTTGGTGGTGAGCAACAACATGACCGTCAATCTGGCCCGCGTGCGCCTGTCGCGCGTGGTGGTGCGTGATGCCAACGGCAAGACCCTGAATGCCGGCTATTCCGTGGATCTGGAGGCCGGCCTGGTCACCTTTACCGATGTGTCCGCAATGACCATGCCGGTGACGATCGAGGACCGGATCGAGGACATGGCCGTCGCCACAGATGTGCAGATCGCGGGCGAGATCACCTTCAACCGGGCTCTGACCCATGACTACCCCAAGGACGGCACCTATGTGTCCAGCGCCCTGCAGGCCAGTGACCGTTTCGCACGGGTGAGCTTGGTGTTTGAGCAACAGACCTGGATCGATAACGCCTGGGCCGATGCCCCCAGTGGGCCAGGGATTGCCGCCAAGTATGACCAGAGCGTTTCTCCTATCGAGATCACCAACGCAGGCGGCAGCACCGAGCGCTGGGTGCTGCAGTTCACGTCAACCAGTCAGTTCCGAGTGATTGGCGAGCATGTGGGCGTGATTGCTACGGGCGACATCAACAGCGTTTGCTCTCCCGTCAATCCGGCCACCGGCAAGCCGTATTTCACGATCAAGCCGCTGGGCTGGGGCAGCGGCTGGGCCGTCGGCAACATTCTGCGCATGAATACCGTGGGCGCTATCTACCCCTTCTGGGTCGTGCGCACCATCCAGCCCGGCCCCGAGACCGGCATCGAGCACAGCTTTTCCATCCTGGCGCGCGGCGACGTGAATCGCCCGCAATCCGTCTGATTACTGATTTGGAGAGATAGAGATGGCATCCATCGTAGACACCAGCGTCAAGCACGCATACAGCGCCATGACCGGGGCACCGGCCATTGGCGGCACGGTCGGCTCCCTGATTGGCGCGCTCGATGCGTTCCTGGTCAATGGCTGGGGCGCAAAGGCCGTGGATTCGGCGGTCATCACCAACGGCATCTGCCGCCTCAACTTTGCCAGCGGCAAGAGTGCGGCAGAGGCCCATGCCGTCATTCTGGTGACCGGGGCAACGCCCGCGGCCTTGAACGGCGAGCAGAAGGTAACGGCTGTCGCCAATGGCTGGGTGGAGTTCAAGACCGATCTGCCGGACGGTGCCGTCACGGGCTCCATCAGCTTCAAGATGGCCCCGCTCGGCTGGGAGAAGGTCTTTGCTGGAACAAACAAGGCCGTCTACAGGCAAACCGACCCGGCCTCGACCCGCACCTATTACCGCGTAGACGACACGAATGCGCAGTACGCCCGAGTGCAGATGTACGAATCCATGACGGATGTGGACAACGGTGTCGGGCCAGCGCCGCTGACCATCTCGGGCGGCTTTTACTGGCACAAGCGGACGACCGGAGCAACTGCCAGTTACTGGGTGCTCGCTGGAGACGCACGCGGCTTTTACTTCTTGGTGGCTCCCAACAACGCAAGCTCTCAGGCCGCCAGCGGCAATGTGGCGCTGCTGTCGCAGTACATGGGTGATCTCAACAGCTATCGCAGTGGGGACGCCTGGGCCGGGGTTCTGACGGGGGGCGACTCCACTGCCTATACCAGTGTTTCCGGCTGCGTGTTCAGCACAGCCGGCAGTTCTGGCTTATCGCTCAAGCGGATGTCTCATGGTATGGGCGGAGCCGTGCAGAGTTTTCGCAAGGTGTTTGGTTTGGTTTCGAGCGCATCCGGCAATGACGGCACTCTGGGGACTTTCCCGTCGGCGGTCGACAACGGCTTGCACCTTTCAAATATCCTGCTTTTAGATGGGCTGGGAGCTGCGGCAGGCCCTCGCGGAAACATGCCCGGTGCCTATCACTGCCCGCAGTCCGGCGTGCTGGCGGGTTACGGCTCTGACGTAGCCATCAGCAAAGGGCAAGCAGCATTTGCCGGTAAACAGCTGCTGACGGTGCAGATTGGAACACCCAATACTGGCAGTCAAGGCCTGGCATTTCTGGATGTGACCGGCCCCTGGAGGCATTCATGAAAAGCCTGGTCTGGCGTCTGTGCGGCCTGGATACGCTGGGGGCAGATCTGGCCTTGCAGCAGGTTGTCGGCTGGGCGGCGGCGGGTGATGTCGTGCCCACGTCGATTCAGGCCAGCGTGCCCTCGGTCTCAGGCTCGCTCAATGAGCTGATCTCGGGGGCAACCGCCGAAGTCGTGTTTTCGGGCGCGGCGGTGCGTCAGCCCGGTTTCTATATTGAGCTGGGCTTTGCCAGCGCCGTGGAGCTGTTTGACTTTCGGTTTCGGGGGCCGGATGCGACCCGCTGGCCTTGTGCCTATATGTTGACGGCTTCAGGCGCAGACTCGATTTACCGGGGCGGCCCGATCTGGGTGGCCGGCGCGCTGAGCGCAGGAGAAAGCACACCTCCAGACGTCGAGAAGATCAGCGCCGATCTGACCAGCCTCACTGCAGGGCCGTCAGGCGGCATCTATGGGGCCGGCGTTTCGGCCTATGGCGGGGTCGTGGCATGCGCCCCGCATGCCCAGTCGCCGTACCTGTCCAAGGACTTCGGCGTCACATGGTCACGGCCTTCAGGCGCACCGGGCTTGCAGTATTCGCGTGCGGCAGTCTCCGATGACGGTGGAGTCATCCTGTTCTCGAACTATGGCGGGCCGCTCTACCTGAGCACCAATGCCGGAGCCTCCTTTGCTGCTGTGGACGGTGCGGGCTCGCGCGGCTGGGAATCCTGTGCTGTGTCCGGGGATGGCAGCACGCTGCTGGCAGCAGATGGCACCGCTGGCGGTGGCCTGTGGCGCTCGACCGATGGAGGCGCGACCTGGGCCCTATGCGCAGGAGCCGGTGCAAAGGCCTGGCTGGGGGTCAGCGTTTCGGCCTTGGGCGATATCGTGCTTGCGACCGCTGCAAGCAGCTCGCCATCGATCAGCTTTGATGGGGGTGCAACCTGGGCCGAAGTCGCTGGAGTTCCGTCTGCACCTCTGACCCGCTGCGCTGTCTCCAGGAACGGCACTGCATTGGCGGTCTGCGCCCGTGCCGGATGGATCTATGCCAGCTGGGACGGTGGCCTCTCTTGGAGCCGTGACACGCTGGCGGCATCGTCGGAGTGGCGCAATATTGCGCTGTCGNTATGCGCAGGAGCCGGTGCAAAGGCCTGGCTGGGGGTCAGCGTTTCGGCCTTGGGCGATATCGTGCTTGCGACCGCTGCAAGCAGCTCGCCATCGATCAGCTTTGATGGGGGTGCAACCTGGGCCGAAGTCGCTGGAGTTCCGTCTGCACCTCTGACCCGCTGCGCTGTCTCCAGGAACGGCACTGCATTGGCGGTCTGCGCCCGTGCCGGATGGATCTATGCCAGCTGGGACGGTGGCCTCTCTTGGAGCCGTGACACGCTGGCGGCATCGTCGGAGTGGCGCAATATTGCGCTGTCGGGTGACGGGCAGTTTTACATCGCAGGCACCGGCAACAGTGCGCGCGTGCTCTATGCCAGGAACAAAAATGGCTCCGTCAAAAGCTTTTCCTTTGTGGCCCTGGCCATGGAGGCTGCAGCCGTGGATGCCTATGGTGTTGCCTGGACGGCCTCGGCGGAATCCGGGTTCCTGGCGCGGGTGCGTATCTGGGCACCTTCCTCCACACATGCGCCGTTTGTTTCCCGGATCGGGTCTTTCAAGCTCTCTACGTCGCCCAGCAACACAGTGCCGCCGCAGCAGGGCTTGCAGAGCATGGCCCGCTACCGCGCGTCCAAGCTGATCGACGTGGAGTGCGGCGGGCAGGGCCGCATTTACGGCACGGTCTCGCGCAAAGAGACTCCTGCCAATGTGCCGCTGCGCCGGCGCGTGCGCCTGCATCGCAGCGTCGACGGCTATCTGGCCCGCGAGACCTGGAGCAAGGCTGACGGCTCCTATGAGTTCCGCGATATCTCCACGCGTTACGAGTGGGATGTCATCGCCTGGGATCACGAGCTGCAGGAATTCTCGACCGTGGCCAATAACCAGCTGGCGGAGGTCGCATGAGTGATTCTCCCGCCTTCGAGATCTCGGCAGCCCATGCCCTGGCCCGCCTGCAGGCCACTCTGGCCTTTGCGGACTCCGGCCCCGCTGCCTCGACCATCGCCCTGTATGACGCGGTAGAGCAGTTGCTCGTCACGCTGACGCTGACCAGGCCCTGCGGCCAGATCACCGAGGCAGGCTATCTGGTGTTGACCCAGGCCAGCGGCAGCGGCGACATGATCCTGGCGAGCGGGCAGGCGGCAATCGGCGTCTGGGCTACCAGCGACGGCAAGCTGGTCGGGCGCGGGCTGGTCACGGATGAGGCGGGCGCTGGGCACTTCAAGCTGCTGGGCAGCACCGGAACGCAGCTGTATGCGGGCGGAAAGGCCATCCTGGGTGAGACAAGGATAGCCTGATGGCAGCCGTCGACCTGATCTTTAACCGCCCCCTCAAGACCGGCAACCCGGTCGAGCTGGTGTTTGGCGATGACGGTGGCGGCGGGCAAGTGCCCAATGCAACGCTGGTCGTTGCCGCGCGCATGCCGGGGCTGCGGGTCCGATCCCTGGTGCATGTGCGCAAGGATCTGGTTGCTGCGGGCCGCATGCCCGGCCTTCGCTGCAGCGCGGTCGTGCGCTACGACACCGACACCCCCCGGCCCGTTGTGGCCGAGGTGGCCGCCAGCGCCCAGCAGGCCCAGCCTATGGCGCAGGGCTGGCTCTCCGGCTGGCAAGACACGGATGCACTGCCTGCGGGCTGGGTGTCGACCGCGCAAGATGCCATGCCCTTGCAANGTGGCGGCGGGCAAGTGCCCAATGCAACGCTGGTCGTTGCCGCGCGCATGCCGGGGCTGCGGGTCCGATCCCTGGTGCATGTGCGCAAGGATCTGGTTGCTGCGGGCCGCATGCCCGGCCTTCGCTGCAGCGCGGTCGTGCGCTACGACACCGACACCCCCCGGCCCGTTGTGGCCGAGGTGGCCGCCAGCGCCCAGCAGGCCCAGCCTATGGCGCAGGGCTGGCTCTCCGGCTGGCAAGACACGGATGCACTGCCTGCGGGCTGGGTGTCGACCGCGCAAGATGCCATGCCCTTGCAAAAGCAGTTTGGCGCTGCCTGGCAGGACGGTCAGCGGCAAGGGGCTGCTGTACAGGGCAGGTTTCAGCAGGCGCGGGCGCTGCCTGGTGCTGCAACCCAGGCCCGCTGGCAAGAGGCCCAGGGCGTGCGCAGGGGTCTGCAGGCCACGGCCCAGGATGCCGCGCCTGTGCGGGCCGGTTGGGCAGTGCGGTTTCAGGAAAGCCTGCGCGACCGTCGGCGCATGGTCGAGGCCACGGCACAGGATGCGATGGACCTGCAGTACCTCTTCACCACGGGCGCAGGCCCATCGGTGCCGCTGTACCGAGGATTTGAGGGCCGCTACCAGCAGGCCATGAAGCCGCCGGCGGGCAAGTCGCAGACCCAACCGCCCGAGCCGGAAAAGCCAGGCTGCTATGAGCAACTGGTGGGCGGCCCCATCCGTTTGCTGTTCTGCAGATCCTGGGCTGCTTCCGCAGACCTTGTTTTTTACTGCTGCCAGTCCACGGCAGAGCCGCAGCCCCAGTTCGTCATTCCACTGCTGCCCGTCTATATGCAAGTCCACCACCTCACGGCGCATTTGCTGCCAAGCCTTGAGCCCGTAGTGCTCACTGACGTTTCCATTGCTGCAGACGACGACAGCTACTGCTGGAGCCTGTCGGCCAACGGCCCCGAGCATCTGCTCGACCAGCTCGCGCCCGTGGGCGGGCTGCCGCAGCGGCTACAGGTCGGCATTGACGGCATGCAGTTTGTCTTTGCCGTGACCAGCACCGCGCGCAGTCGCTCGTTCGACCGCCGCCGCGTGGCGGTGCAGGGCATCAGCGTCACGGCCATGCTGGGCAGTCCCTATATGCCCAAGCAGGCTTGGCTATCCAGCTCGACGGCAACGGCGCAGCAGCTGGCGGTGAGCGCGCTGGAATTCAGTGGCGTGGATCTGGACTGGCAGATTCCCGACTGGCAGGTGCCCGCCGGCGCCTGGAGTTTTCAGGGCACGCCGCTGCAGGCTGTGCTGCGCATTGCCGATTCGGTCAATGCCGTGGTGCGCAGTCACCGCACGGCAGAGCAGTTGATCGTCGCGCTGCGCTACCCGGTGCTGCCGTGGGAGTGGGGTGCTGCCGTACCCGATGTGCAAATGCCTGCAGCCGTCATCGTGACGGACGAGCTGCGCCCCGACCCGCGTGCCGAACACAACGCCATCTATGTCGCCGGCGGCAGCGTGGGCGGCGTGCTGGGCCATGTGGTGCGCAGCCTCAGCGCGCGCGACAAGCTGGCCCCACAGATTCAGGACGACCTCATCACCCACGCCGACGCCGCCCGCATGCGCGGCAGTTGGGCCCTGGCCGCCAGCGGCAACAAGCTGCAGCACAGCATCAGCATGCCCGTGCTCACAGGTGGCACCAACCCCGGCATCTTGAACCCCGGCCAGCTGTTGGAGGTGGCCGACACCGATGGCACCTGGCGCGGCCTGGTGCGCGGCGTCAGCGTCAGCGCTTCCATGCCCCGCGTGCGCCAGCAGGTCACTGTCGAAAGGGTAGCGGCATGACAACCAACCTCTACAAGCGCCTCAAGGCCCTGCTGCCCGACGACCCGGTGATGACCGGGCAAATCAGCGCCGTATTTGCCGACGGCACCGCGCTGGTCGCGCTCGAAGGCGCAGCAGGCCTGCTGCGCGTGCGCAACCCGCTGGGCACGGCCAACGGCGTGCGCGTCTATGTGCAAGGCGGTGCCGTCACGGGCCCCGCGCCCGCTATGCCCTATGTGCTGATCGAAGTCTGAAAGAAGAAAGGAAGGGGAATGGACGACTACGGCAACGAGCTGCCGGCCACCACGCTGCAGCAAGTCAACAAACGCTTTAACCAGGGGAGTGAACGTATGGCTGCCATCGAGCGAGATTTGAAAGCCGCAACCCAAGGCTTGCATGAGGTGCGACAGGAACTGCACCAGCGCAACCAGCAGATGGCCGAGCTGCTGGAATTCTTCACCGCCATGAAAGGCGCCTTCAAGGTGCTCAACTGGGTGGGCAAGGTGGCAAAGCCGCTTGCCGCCATCGTCATGCTGGGCGGGGCTTGCGTAGCCTTCTGGACGGCTGTCAAGGGAGGAGCAAGCCGATGAACTGGAAAGAAAAACTCATCGCCACCCTTGGCGGTGCAGCGGTCGCGCTGGCCATACCCCTGGTGCAGAGGTACGAAGGCACCGTGCTGCGCAGCTACCGCGACCCGGTGGGCATCGTCACGGCCTGCACGGGCCACACCGGCCCCGAGCTCAAGATGGGCCAGACCTACACCCGCCAGCAGTGCGAGGAAATGCTCTACAAGGACTTGGCCAAGCATGCGGATGCGCTGAGCTGCATCACCGCGCCGCTGACTGACGGTCAGCGCGCCGCCTTTGTGAGCTTTGCCTTCAACGTGGGTGACGAAGCATTTTGCCGCAGCACCCTGGTGCGCAAGGCCAATGCGGGCGACATCGACGGCGCTTGTGCCGAGCTGAGCCGCTGGACCTACGCCGGCGGCAAGCAGTTGCCCGGCCTGGTCAAGCGCCGCGCGGCAGAGCGCCAATTGTGCGAGGCGGGCCTGGCATGACCGGCGCATCCCGCATCTGGCCCTGGCTGGCCTTGGCCCTTGCCCTGCTGTTGGTCCTGCAGAACCACCGGTTGGCAGGGGTCGAAGTATCCCAGTCAAAACAGGCCGCAGCCCAGGCGCAGCAGGCGCAGGCTGCTATGGAAATCAAAACCGCAGGGCGATTGCAGCACGCCGCAGGACAACAGGAAAACACCCATGACTACAACCGCAAACTTGCCGCCCTGGAGGCTGGCCGCACTGCTGATGCTGCCCGCATTGCAGGCCTGCAGCACGACATCCGAACCGCCGCCACCCGCAACGCCCAGCTTGCCGGTGACGCCGCTGCCTGCCGAGATCTCGCAGATCAGCACCAGCGACTCGCTGCCCTTGTTGGCGAAGGCGCGGGCGTGGTTGGCCAGCTTGTCGGACTGGTCGAGCGCAGAGATGCCCAGGTCAATGCCTTGATAGGGCAGGTTAGGATCGATCGCGATTTGTTGGCGCAGCCTTAGCCGAGAGAAACTTGTCTAGGAGTGGATGCCATCTGCCGCTCTGAATCCTTTGTTGCACTCGTGCTTTGTACTGTGCTGCTGTGGGAGCTGACCCAGCACGGCCTCTATGCCTCATGGCATTGCAGAACCAGCATGCTGCAACAATGTTGTGCCGTGCGTTTTTGCCGCCGTCTTGTCGAGCTGTCAAATGCTCTGCAGTGCTTTTGCAATATGCAAGCTGTTTGTCTGTGAGGTTGTAGCGGAGCTTAAAGCACCCCTGTTCGCCTGATTCCCACATGGGCAGGTTGCAGTAGAAGCAGAGACCGTTTTGAGAAGTAAAAGCGCGTTGGCGAAGAGCCTGTAGTTTGGCCATGGCCTGGACCCACAAAAGACGCCTGCCGAAGCAGGTGAAGTTTTGCTGTTCCAAGAGCCCAGTTTGGGTTGGTACTACGAGGCGCCGTCCGGGACCGGTATCGGCTATGCATTGGCAGACGCCAAGTGCGGTCGGGTTCGCTTCCCGAACGGCTGAAGTTTCTCCAAAAGCGCGCAGCTATGCAACCCCGCTGTCGCAGAAAACCCAAAGGCCATCGAAAGATGGCCTTTATGCTTTGGCTGCAAGGCGCTGCTGACCCTACACAACCGGCCTATGCACCAGCACCGGAACGCTGCTGTTCACCAGCACGCGCTGGGTCTCGCTGCCCAGCAAAATGCCGGCAATGCCCTTGCGGCCGTGGGATGCCATGCAGATCAGGTCGCACTGGCTGTCCTTGGCCTGCTGGATGATGGCCTGGTGCACCGAGAAGTTCATGGTCCGCGCCGTCTTGCAGTCCACGCCATCGGCCTTGGCAATGTCCTGCACGCCCTGCAGCACCTTGTCGGCCATGCGCTCGGCGTCTTTGCGTAGCTCGCTGGGGTTGTAGGCCACCATTCCCTCGCCGCTGTACATCAGGGCGGAATAGTCCGGCATCACATACAGCACCGTCACCTCGGAGCCTTGCTCCTTGGCCAGCTGCAGGCCTGCATGCAGTGCGGCTTCGGAGAGTTTCGAGCCGTCTGTCGGGATCAGAATGTGCTTGAACATTTTCAGCCTCCTTGCGCGCCAGCGCCTGTGTGGGTGCCACGCAATCCGAACGATTGCACACCCATACTCACACTCCGGGGCGGTCATTGCAACACCTGACGTCAATATTCAGGCATTCCCCGCATGTGCTGGCTGCGGCATATCGGTGGCGGCGGCGCGACAGGGCGCAAGCCAAGTGCCAGGCTTGGGTAGCATGGTGACGTTGTCTTCATCCTTCGGATGACAAGGAAGTCCCATGCTCAACACGGATACCGTTGCGAAGAGGTTGTTCGGCGCCTCCGCAGATACCTTGGACGAAAGAGCGCTCAAGGTCGCCCAGCACATTGCCCGGCGCAAACACATCTCGCGCAATGTGGATGAGGAGCTGGATCAAACCCCGCCCACCTTCGGCCAGCGCGCGGCAGATGCCGTTGCCACCTTTGGCGGCTCCTGGACTTTTGTGGTGCTTTTTTGCGCAACCATGCTGGCCTGGGTGGGCCTCAACGGCTTGCTGCTCTGGGCGCGCGGCTCCACGTTCGACCCGTACCCCTACATTCTGCTGAACCTGTTTCTGTCCATGCTGGCCGCCATACAGGCGCCCATCATTCTTATGTCGCAGAACCGCCAGGCAGACAAGGACCGCATTCGCGGCGAGCACGACTACGAAGTCAACCTCAAGGCCGAGCTGGAGATCATGCTGTTGCACCAAAAAATCGACGAGTTGCAGAAAACGCAGTGGAGCGAGCTCATCACCATCCAGAGCGAACAACTGCAACTGCTGCGCCGGCTGGCGGAAGGGCACCGGCCCGTTTAGCCACGCAGGTTTTGTGCGTGGTGCTTTCGCATCCGCTGTGCAGATTGCCATCAGCGGCTAGGGCGGTAGTACGATTCTCCAATCGCAACTTGGAGTGGGTATGGGCAAATCGACGTATCGCGCATTGGTGATTGCTTCGCTGGGCATCCCCATCCTCGGAATGCTGGCGGAATATGGCTTCGATCTGGTGCCCCAGGAGCTGACCGACCTTTCCCAAAGCCTGTTGATGCAGTCAGAGGTCGGCCCCACCGACTGGATTCTCTTGTTCGCGTTCTCGGTGCTCGTGGTGCTTGGCCTCATTTCCTTCTATGGGCTGCTGCGGTTCAGAGCGTGGGCACCTCTGTTTACCCTGTGGTCTTCTGTGGCGACCATAGTCGTCGCCTGTTTCAGCCCGCCCATCATCCTGTCCGGCCTGGGGTACTCCACATCGACCTTGGGCTGCGTACTCTTTGGGGCGGTGCTGGCTTTGCCGTACTACTCTCCTGAAGTGCGAGAGATGTTCTGGCCTTCCACGCCAGAGGCCTGAACAAAAAAGCCCCTCTGAGGGGCTTTTTGCATGGCAAAGCGCTTCGTGTGACCCAGGCAGACTATCTGAACGTCATGCGCAGCAGGCCTTCATCGGGCGCAGGTGGTTGCTTGGCTGAAAGGGCCGGTGCAGAGGCGTGGCGCTGGCCGGGGGAATTACCGGGGTAGATCGGCAGCGTCACCTGCTTTTCGCGGTGTTGGGCCCGTTGGGTCAGCCGCTGGGTGCAGGCCGTTGCCAGCGTGGCCAGCTGCGCATCGGTCGCGCTCATGATCTCGCCGTCGGCAATGCGCTGCGGCAGGCTGCTGAAGGACACCACCATCTGGTCGGTCGCAATCGGCTGGGCATGGGGCAGGGTGGGGCGGCCCTGGCTGTCGTAGTTCAGGTTCAGCAGATAGCGGCTGTGCTGCCACTCTTCTGCGTCACCTTCCATCACCGCATTGAACACCGTGCGGTGCACCTGCGCCGCGGCCTCAGCCGCCAGAGAAAAGGCCAGCTCCATGCGCTGCGTGTCTGCCGGCTGGTGCAGCGCGGCCTCCATGCGGTTAAAGGCGTCGATATAGGCCAGCTTGAAGGCTAGCGCCTTTTTGCCCGTAAAGCCCATGGCCAGAAGCGTAAAGCCGTCGCGGGTCAGGCGGTAGGCGGGGTAGGTTTGTCCGTTTTGCTCGTCGGTGACTGAGGTCTCCGCAAAATTGCGGACACCCCCTTCGGGCAACTGCGCGCAGAGATTGCGAATGCCGCGCAACACGTCGTCATGGCGTTTGCCAAAGTGGCTAGCTAGATCGGTGCTGAGAGTGGTGGGGATGCCGTCAACGATGGTGACGCTGGGAGAGATAGCCAGTGCGGGCTGAGACATGGTGCTGCTCCTGTTCGAGACTTTTGAAGCCTTATCGCAGCGTTCTTACGCACTGCAATAAGGCGGCCGGGAGGTTAAGAACCTGGGAACAGCCAGGCGGACTTCTTCCCCTTGCGGGTCTTGTATCCGTCGCCCTCCCGGCCATAAATCAACCGTCTGCAAGAGTGCAGGCGTGCAATGTCCGGGCGCAAAAAAACCGCCAACTGTCGGGTGCGGTTCTTCCGCTGTTCCTTAGGAGTTCTTACGCTCCACCTCCTGCGAGGTGTGTCAAGTATAGCGGGTGTGCTTTGGTTGACAAGCTTCATCAATCTGGGCCAAGGCGCGGCTAATATCCGGCATCAATATAAAAGCACGAGCTTGAGGGAGGGCGCGCGTGAAAAATTTGAAGCCATTTGGTCGCAGTCTGAGAGATTTTGGGGAGCTGAATACTGGCGAGAAGAAGCTGCTGAGAGCGTGCCGGATGGGGAAACTGGCAGTGCTTGGCGATGGAGTGCCACAGACACCGACGGATGAAAACAGCGTCCGCGCCGGATTTGTGCGGTTTTTGCTGTTGGGTGGCGATGAACTGGCACCTGTACATGATAGCGGCGTGCAGTTACAGGGAGCTTATGTTGAGGGGCGACTAAATCTGAATGGCTGCAGTATTCCTGTCGGATTTGATCTGTTGTGTTGCAACTTCAATGAGGAGATATCGGCGCTAGATGCAAGGCTAAATGGCGCGTTTATATTGGCAGGTAGTTACATTGGGAATGGTATTGTTGCAGACCGCATGCACAGCACAGGTAGCTTGGTTCTTAGTGACGTGACGGCCAAGGCTGCAGTCAGTTTGTCGGGGGCAAAGATTGGCGGAGAAGTCTTGTGCGAAAACGGGCAGTTTGAAGTCACTCAGGGAGGTGCATTTTTTGCGGAAGGAGCCAAGATTGAAAACAGTGTGAATCTTCGCAATGGATTTAAGGCAACCGGAGAGGTGAGATTCCTAGGGGCGAGTGTTGGCGGCAACTTCGACTGCTCTGACGGCTGCTTTATCGGAAAAACCGGCGTTGCCTTGGCTGCTGACGGTATCAGTATTAATGGTGACCTATTTTTTTGCGATGGTTTTAAAGCAAAAGGAGCAGTCAGATTGCTGGGGGCTCAGATCGGCGGCGACTTAGTTTGCTCTGATGGTGAGTTTGATAACAAAGAAAATAACGCTTTATCTGCAGATAAAATAAACGTAAAAGGAAATGTATTACTTGGTGCTAATTTCAAAGCGAAAGGTAAGGTGAGGTTTTTAGGGGCCATTATTAAAGGCGATTTTGCGTGCGTAGGTGGAAATTTAGATGTTTATGAAGGGACTGCACTTCTTGCTTATCGCATCAATGTTTTTGGAAATTTTTTCTTAAGAGATGGTTTTATGGCAAACGGAAAAGTTGACCTAAGGGGGACTCAGGTTAACGGTGACTTTGTTTGTTCTAATGCATTTATTTCTCTTGAAAATGGCATCGCCTTATCTCTAAATTCCGCTGTTGTTAAAGGCATATTTTTTTTGAGAAACTTCGAAAATCCGATACGTCTTGATATGTCTCACGCAAATGTGGGTGTGCTTGACGATGATTTAAATGTTTGGCGTGACAGCAGTGAGTTAGACGGTTTCCGCTACGGCGCTATTGGAGGGCAAGCGTCAACGAATGGGCAAGATCGGATCGCATGGTTGCTTAAGCAGCCTGAGAGGCATATAGATACATCAGAATTCCGACCTCAGCCATGGCGCCAGCTGCAGCGCGTGTTACGCGAGATGGGGCATACGGAAGATGCAAAGCAGGTGGGCATTGCATTTGAGGATCATTTGCGCACAATTGGTCGTATGGGACTGTGGCCAAATGATCCATGCGACCTGGTTCGCGGTTTTAAGGGTATGGTCACTCGTACTGCCCATTACATATTTGGGAAGTTAGCCGGGTACGGTTATCGTCCTGTCAACTTGGTAATGTGGATGCTTGCGGTGTGGTTATTATGCGGCGGAATTTATTGGGCTCTTGCTCGATCGCCATTTAATGCCATGGCACCTTCAGATCCATTGGTTTTCCAAGACGCTCGTTATAGTGAATGCAGGCCAACGCAAGATAAGCAGTCCGATTCTGTTGAAACGCATAAAATATTCGCTGAGCGGACAACTGGCAACTGGCCTTTCTGCTCTGAGATGCCCGGAGAGTACTCAACATTCAGCCCATTTGCCTACTCCTTGGACTTGCTGTTGCCTGTTGTGGATTTAGGGCAGGAGAAATTTTGGGGCTCCTATATCCCGTCCCCTGATGAAACTACAGCTGAAGAGTCTGTTTTGCACTGGCGCTGGGGCTACTTGGTGCGCTTTGTGGCTTGGTTTGAAACGTTGTTTGGCTGGGTGAGCAGCTTGCTGCTGGTTGCCATCATCTCCGGCTTTTCGCGCCGCAATGATGAAGAGTAGCGCTGGAAGAAATTAAGCGGGCCGAGGCCCGTTCTATCACGTCGGTCAGTTGGTCGCGAAGCAGTACATCAGCCCGGCGCTGCCGCTCAGTTTGAGTTGGTCAAGGCTGCGGCCGCGCGTGCCGTGCGATGTTGGGCAACTGTAATAAACCAAAGAAAAAGGCAATGTAGAGAGCTACATTGCCTTTGTTCGTTAGCAGGCGCTTTTCGGCGCTAATCAGATTTCAACGGTAGTTGCCGGGCTGGGACGCCGCTTGTTGCTGATTGGCAAGGAGCTGGGCAGCCAAATGGCTTCTAAGCACTTGCTCAAGTGCGGGCGAGGGCGTATCGGGGTTTGGGGTTTTGCCAAAGGCCATCAGATTTCTGGTGAGTTGTACTGGCGTCATCAACATTCCCCAAGGCAGGCCCCACCAGCCCAGAAACAACGAAAAGACCGTGTCTCCAATTTTTTGCTTTGTGCCGCATCGTGCGCAAGCCACCAGCGGCCGGCTCGACCACGATGTCATCATCACAACGGAATAAACGCGGTAAGAGGTATGGACATCCACCGGGCCGGGGCCGTCACACTTGGGGCAGTTGCCTCTGTGAACCCGAAAGATATGGGCTTTGACATCTGCGGGGGAGAGCTGACTTGCAGCGTCGGAAAGTAGCCCTTGGTGCAGGCATTTCTCATTGCAGTAGCGACGGTCGCCGTCTCGCTTTCCGCCAAAAAGAATTCGGGTATTGCAGTACGCGCAGGAAGCCATTCAATCTCTCTCAGTGTTGTTATCGCGCCTGATTAAACCAAATATCGCTTCTGGTCACTCACTTAAATTGAGCGGCGATGATTTGTGTGTCAAATGCGCCTAACTTCTGGGAGCGAAGGCGTGTGGAGTTTGTTTTTCATCAAGAGGTCAGAACGAACTCGGGATGAATCATTGAATTGAGGCGACTCGGGTGTCATGGGTCCACGTTGATGTCGCATGCTTTCCACGCGATTTCGTACCCGGTTCTGTGCGAAGCCGGGGACCAATGTTGTGTTGCATATGCTGCGCCGAAAGCTGGCCAGCCCGCAGTGTTGACTGTGGCGGGCGGCCGTTAGCGGGCATTACTAGGCATTAGCGGGCACTAGAAATGACTAGCCGCATGCATTGCAGAGCACAACGGCATGATCCGAAAGACTGCGCTACGCGGCAGCTAGAGCAGCCAGGTGAATATCCGCCGCCCCTTGAGTGCTGGCTGCATTCACATGGTCAAAGTAGTCGTACCAGCCGCTGGCTTTGATGCCTGCCAACAGAGCGTCACGAGCGGCCTGGTCAGGAAAGCGCCAAATCCCAAGGAATTTATGCGCGGTTCCCTGGTCGATGTTGGAGTCCGTTTCTGCCAGAGAGAGGACTTCGACACCGAGGCTGGAGAGTTGATTCAATGCGAGTCCGATGCCGCCAAGAAAGTGTTGCCTTTGTTCGGCAGGCAGTGCGAGCCAAG
Organism: Comamonas brasiliensis; assembly: GCF_018292285.1. NCBI lineage: Bacteria > Pseudomonadati > Pseudomonadota > Betaproteobacteria > Burkholderiales > Comamonadaceae > Comamonas > Comamonas brasiliensis. The sequence goes on along the minus strand of NZ_JAANES010000001.1, from coordinate 1,573,392 downwards.
CCGGATTGGGGGTGTAGAGCTCTACGAGGTAATGAGACATGGTTCCACTTTCACTTGAGATTGCGCAGTGCGCGTTGACATATACGTTGTATGGCGGCGGCTTGGGAGCTTTGAAGCCATTGAGCACAGATGTCACGCACCCAGGCTGGCTGGTCCTTGGCGGCATCATTGAGCCAATTGGCGACCGAGTCCTGCACGTAGACCGAAGGGTCGCTACTCAGAGCTGAGAGCAAAGGCAGCGCTTGTTCGGGCGAGCGTTTGAGCTGCGAGATATGCGTGCTCCACACACCGCGGGGACGCAAAACCTCGCACGCGAAGCGTCGGACACGCTCAGAAGGATCTTGTGTCCATGGCATCAGCTGTGCGATAGCCGCAGCCAGGTCTTGCACCAGGTGCGGCCGCATCGCCATCCAGGCCCATTCACGCACACCAAAATGGGCGTCGTCTGCCAGCGGGTGTATTGCGGCCAGCCGTACACCGAGATCTAGGTGAGGCTGAGCACCGATCATGAAGCACGCCCAGCCTCGTGCCATATCGGCGCGGTGCGTTTGGCACTGTGCGATGCCCTCAGTACCTAAGTCCTGCAGCAAGACTGCGCCGATACGGGCCATGCGTTTGAGCACGCCCAGCTGGCAGGCTTCATCGATCGTGCTCAGTGCTTGAGCCGTAAGTGCCGGAAAGAGTGTTCGTGCCAGTACGGCCTGGTCGACTGCCAGGCACTCAGCCAGCGTTGCACATTGCAACTCCCCGCGCGATAGCGCATGCAGAACGTCCAGAGGAATGTCAACGGTGCGCGTCGCACCCTTGCGGACTGGATCTTTCATGATTCAACGTCCGATTTAGGGCCTCGTACTTTCTCCAGAAGCGCTGCCAGCTGCTTTCGCTCATCTCCAGACAGGTTGCCAAACAGGCCTGCAATCCACCTGCCATGCTGGTCGATAACAGTACCGGCGAGTTGTTTCCCTTTTGAGGTGAGACGAATGCACAGTGCACGGCGGTCTTCGGCGTTGGCGTGACGTTCAATCAGACCTTCGCGCTCCAGTCCGTCTAGCAGGCCGGTCACCGTGGCGCGGGTGACGCCAGCCTGTTCGGCCAGCACGTTGGGTGCGAGTCCGTCAGGCGCCACATCGAGAAGGAACAACAGCACAAAGCGCCCCTCAGACAAGCCATGAGGGGCCAGCAAAGCAGCGCAGTCGCGGTCAATGTTTGCAGCCATCGACAGCACTTGAAAGCACAGCTGAATGCCATCCACATCGGGAAGTTTGCGTCGTTGCGCTTCTTCAATTAGCGCCTGGTACTTCTGTTCAAGCTTCATTAGTTAGCCAGAATATAATATGGTGGCTAATTATATGGGCAAGTTCACTTCGTGAGTAGCAGGCACTTGTGCGGGCCGAAGCCCGCGCGTTCATCCCGCTCAGTTGGTCGCGAAACAGTACATCAGCCCGGCGCTGCCGCTTTGCTGGAGCTGCTCGATGCTGCAGCCGCGCGTGCCGTGCGATGAGTTCCACGAGGCATTGGCCACAGGGTCGGGGTTGGTGCCTTGGTGGTCGTGGTGGCCCACGATGGCAGAGCCGCCGTCGCTCTTGGTCCAGTTGCCGCAGGTGGTGTCTTTGCCGGGCTCGGGCACGGCCAGGGTGCCGTCAGGGCGCGAACCGGTGAGGATGTCGTGGCGGTTGACTTCATCGCCAAAGCCCGAGACGACTTCGCCCTTTTCGGTCAGTGAGGTATCTTTGCCGACCTTGGCATTGGCGCTGTGCAGGTCGGCCACGCTGGTGGCAATGACCACGCCCTTGGCATTGCGCCACGGCCCGTTGCCGATGCGATCGCGCGCATTGACGGCCGGTTGTCCGCTCAGCGCCGCATTGCTCAGGTAAGCGCGCCAGGTCTTGTTGCCTGCGCCCACGCTTGCGGCCAGCGACTGGCAGTAGCGGTCAGCCCCGGCCAGCCCGCCCAGGTCGCCGCCCTTGCCCGGGTTGGTGCTGGTGATGAAGAAGCTCATGGGGTTGCCACTCGACGCCCCCATGGCGCCGCAACCCACAATCAGTGCGGCAGCCGCAAGGGCGGTGCTGGCGGAAAGAACCAAACGACGGGACATGGCAGGCTCCTGAGCAATGGTGGAGCGTGCAGGCTAGCGCAATGGGGTGTCAGCGGCAATATCAGCAAGGGCTGTCATCTGGGCTGTGGCGAGCCTGCCGGACGGCTGCATTCAAGGCAGGCAGAGAGGCGTGAATTGCGTTGTCTGAAAAATTTGGTTACAAATGCATAAAGCGAGGTCGCGAGCGTGGCCTTGATGAAGCGTTGCTGCTTGGTGACCTCAGGGGCAGCGAAGAGCATTGAGCAAGAACGAGACGGCACTGCTTATCAGGTGCAAGGGGGAGTGATGCAGACAATTCGAATGGCCGCAGCAGCATGCATATTGATGGCTGTGTCCGGCTGCACTGTGATTCGCGGCTACACGATGCCGGATGAAGACAACCTGCTGAGCGGCGCAGGTTCGATCATTGTGAAAAGCAGTGGCGATAAGCAAAGTGCCGAGGCGTTTGAGCAGATCAATATCGATAGTCTGCTGAAGGAATATGGCCTTGAGAACGTCGCGACTGTAAGCGCACAGACGAGTACTGCGGAATACAAGTACCGTCGCAACGAGCTGCAGGACAGGTTGATTTCCGTATCGAACCAGCGCTGTGCCACTTATCTGCGGGTGATGACGTCTTCCAAGGCGCAAAGCCAGATGGGCTGGGGAGGGCTGGCCACACTACTGTCCGGAGCGGCATCGGTGACGACGCCAGCGTCCGCGGCCAGGATTCTTTCGGCAGGCAGTACGGTGTCCAATGGCTTGCTTAGCAAGTACAACGAAGCGTACTTCAACAATCTGACGGTGCAGGTGATTTCAACCGGGATCACCAAGCAGCGGGAGGTGGCGCTGGTCAATATCCAGAAGCAACGTGATGCTTCGTTGGTGGCATATCCGGTAAATCGCGCCATTGCTGACGCACTGAACTACCACGCCATGTGCAATGTGGTCGCGGGGCTGGAGATGGCGGCTGCGGCAACCAAGAACTCTTCAGCGACATCTGAGGCAGAAAAGTCGGCGGTATCTCGATAGCTGTATCCGTTCAAGGTGTTCGGCGTCGGGCAGCATTATTTCAACGGCGCATGCGCTTGCCTATATTTGCTATGGCCGAAACTGTGTGTCGACTAACCTCATTGGTACTTCTGTGCTGAATCCGAGATGTAAGAACTGCGATCCATGTCCATAATTTCTCCTGCACCAGCAGACCGAACGCGATCCGACAGAGTCGATGGGGATCCCGTCGCCCCGGAAGAGTATCAATGGTGGACGCGCATCATTTTTGTAGCACTGAGTGCAGTCTTTGCGGTCTTGATGTTTAGCCTGCTGCGTTCGTTTGTAACGCTTCAAGACTATGCGGGTGCTATGTGGATTGGCTTGTTTGCATTGATTGCTGCATTTTTTGCAATCTTGGCGACCCCCATCCGATTTCAAGATAGATTTATGCGGCCAATATTGATATACGGTTTAATATTGGATGTAATAATCAATGTTCTCATTATTGTGAAATGATGTTCAAGATCATTTCTTGGGCACAAGAATATAAACCGTTGCGCAAATCAATAAGGTCTTCCTATGGCTGAAAATAACGTGGTAACCGACGTCGTGGTAAGAGCCATTCAACCCAAAGACTTTGATCAGTGGCTATCGCTCTGGGACGGCTACAACGCTTTCTATGGACGCAAAGGGGCTACTGCGCTGGCCAAAGAAATTACCGAGACAACTTGGGAACGCTTCTTCAATCCCATTGAGCCGGTATTTGCGTTGGTTGCGGAACATGAAGGAGAAGTGGTTGGCCTGGCCCATTACCTGTTTCACCGCAGCACCACCAGACTGGGCCTGGTCTGTTACCTACAGGACCTGTTCACTGCACCCACACGGCGCAAGCTCGGGATTGGCAAGGCCCTCATCAACAACGTCTATGAGCAAGCCACGCTGGCTGGCGCGAGTCGTGTCTACTGGCAAACACAAGCAACCAATGAAGCCGGCCGCGCGCTCTACGACAAGTTGGCTAGACATGCCGGGTTTATCGTTTACAGCCATGAGCTGTAGCGTGATATGCCCGAAGTGACAGGTTAGGGCTGAATTCAGGCTGTCGCAGTACTGACCATTTGTTTTAGGTGGCTACCAACCGATCCATGAAATGCATCACCGCTTCGCCTGCTTCAGCGGGAACGACCTGCAAAAGGCAGTGTGGGGCATCAAAAGTTTCGACTTTCATGTCTCGGCACACTTGTTGTGCTTCGGATGCTGCTGACGGCGGCACGACCTGGTCATTGAGTGCCTTCAGATATAGAACTGGCATTGCAAGCCTGGCAGCTTGAGCACGTACATCCACAGATGCGACTTCACGGAGCCGAGCTCGCAAAACAGCTGGCTGTACCTCGTGCAGAGCTTTACGCAGCAAGGCGCTCAACTTCGGGGTTGCAAACCGGCCGAAAAGAAATTTAGTTGCGACTGTCAAAGGTGGTCGGGGTGTCGGCAAGTAAGTCATGCCTTTTAACCACCGAAGGTTGGGTCTGGGGTTTCGAACGAAGGTACAACACAAGATGACGCCCAGCACTCGCGCTGGATTGGCTGCCGCTATCGAAATTGCGATTGGGCCTGAAAACGACTCTCCAAGCAAAACAATGGGGCCATCAGGTGGTAGCTGCGCTGTAGCGAAGTCACTTAAAGTAGCGTAAGTCTGAGGATGGCTTGTAGTTGGATATCGAACTACTGAAACTGGATACTTGTCTCTGAGCTGAGCAATGAAGGGCTCGAAAAGGATGCTCGTCCCATCCATGCCGGGGAGGAGAACTAGGGTGACATGCATTTTTGCAGATCATACAGAGTAGGGCGTCCTCGGACATTGATGCGTGGGGAGTTTTCTGGGGAGTTTAGGGGGCGCGACGGGAATTGAAATGTTGGCGTTCAGAGGGAGTGGCGCTCGTTAATCCCCCTTAAACCCCGGTTTGATCGGTTCGATTCCCATCGCCAGATGCAGACCCTGTTAGAAATGAAAATCTATCGCAATTTTTGCTGAGACTTCGCAGTTTGGACCGATGAAGGATTCGGCCCAACCACTCTTTGAGTGTCTTTAGTTGTTTGTGATCGACGCTCAAGGGGAGCGATTCCGAGTTCAGCATTTGACGGGCTATGTGCGTAGGTGTCATACCAGTTATTCGCAACTGCAATTGCACCGAAGCATGGGGCTGGCGCATTGGCAAACCCAAGCTGAATTTGATATCTGCAAGTCCAGGAGACAGCATCTTTAAGGTCTGATGCCATCCGCGTTTGCTGTTGGTGCGGGCCTTGCATGGCACCTTAGGCAGATCACAGTCATCAATTTATGCTATCCAATGTTTACGGTAATATGCCTTGAAACGCTTTCCTATGGAGCGATTGAAGCTATCAAAATTGATTATTCAATTATTGCATTCACTATCTATTGAGCAGGAATGTGGTCACCACGGACAGTCGAATCGGCAGCGGTCCATGCAGCGTGCTTCTGATGTGTCAAAAAAATCTGGGCCGATGGCTGGTTGCCGATGGGTGCGCCAAAAGCGGCTTGGCGAGATGGCTGCAGTTGTTGGAGGAAAGACGGCCTTACACATTGAAAACCCGCAAGATATCGAACCGACTAGACTCAGACAAATGAAGAAACTGTTTGGAGTCTCTGCGCTCGTCTTGATTTTGTCGGGCTGCTATGCAGCAGGCCCTGGATACAGCTACGGGTATGGCGATACCTATATCTATCAGCCTTACGGCGGATCGTATTACTACGGGCGACCTGCATACAGGCCTGGGTACCACCATCATCATCACGTGCACCGTCCACCTGCCCATAGGCCTCACCCAGGTCATGGCGGACATGGAAATCATCGTCCTCCACATGGCGGGCATCGGCCGGGTGGAGGCCATGGACATCGCTGAGCTGCATGTACTAAGGGAAAGAGCGAAGACTGGGAAGTTGACATCGCAGCAGCGTGCCAGTTAAGGGTCAACTGCGGATCGGTGATTTGGGTAGTTGAGAGTCTTCGGCATCTGGCAGGCTATTTTTTGACTTAAGCAGGAATGCCGGCCCATGTTCCTTCTTGGCTTTCGGTCTGGGATCTGCTTGCGCAGATGTGTCTGTCAAAGTCGTCCGCCGCATGCCGTTGGCGCTCGAGGACATCTAAAAGCCCGCCTTGGCGGGCTTTGTTGTGAATGGACGGGCGAGTGTTTTTTCTTCAGAGGTTTCCGCCCGAGATTTCAATTAGACTGCCCGTGGTGTAGGGGGACTCCTCCGACATAAGCCATACGATTGCATTCGCAACTTCCAGGGCGCTTCCTCCACGCCGCATGGGAACTCGCGGCGCCAGGTGCTGAACCCTGTCTGGCTGTCCCCCGCTGGCATGGATATCCGTTTCGATGAGGCCAGGGCGGACTGCGTTCACGCGGATGCCTTCCGCAGCCACCTCCTTGGCCAGTCCCAGAGTCATGACATCCATGGCTCCTTTGGACGCTGCATAGTCCACATACTGGCCTGGCGCGCCCAGTCTTGCAGCGATGCTGGACACATTCACAATCGCTCCGCCATGACCGCCGCGTGCCGTGCTCATCCGAAGCACGGCTTCGCGGGCACACAGAAAAGCGCCGATGGTGTTGATGCGAAACATCCGCTCCAGACGCTCCAGGCTGAATTCCGCCACCGTCTGCGCCGTGTCCACGATGCCCGCGTTGTTGACCAGTGCATCCAAGCGCCCGAACTGCACATCCGCCACTGCAAAAAGGCGTCGAATCTGTTCTTCGCAAGCCATGTCGGCCTGAATGGCCATGGCGTGCCTGCCCTTGTCGGTGATTTGCGAGACAACCGCCTCGGCAGCTGTTTGGTCCGTATGGAAGCTGAGCAGCACGTCCCAGCCGGCCGCCGCAGCTTGTACGGCGGTGGCTGCACCAATACCTCGACTGCCACCGGTGATGAGCACAACTTTGTTTTTCATGGGTCTCCTGAATGGTGCATGGGATGCGGCTGAGAGTCTGGGCATGGGCAGCATCGCTTGCGACTCATCTTATCGCTGCATCTCTTGTTGGCGCCGAGGTTTGGCAGGGTCTACCTGCTCATATTCTTATATCTCAAAGCAACAAAAAACCACCTGTCGAGGTGGTCGAGAACCCATTGCAAGATGAATTTGAAGCGCCCGGCTACCAATACCGGTAGTTGTGGCGCTCGCGCAGCAGCCTCTCTTGCTCCTGCTTTTTTTCCATTGCTGTGGGCTCTTGCTGTTCTAGTTGTGGCGGTGTGGGGAAATCCTTGTCCATGGAGAACAGCTCCTTGGTGGTCTCCCAGAACTTCTGGATTGGCGGGGGAATACGGCTATCTGGCATATAGACCTCCAGTCCTGGATGACGAATCAGGATCGATCGTCAAAGAGCACAGTACTCTTTTTAATAACCCTAAATGCTCTCCAATAAGTAAAACGTCAGCTTCGGTGCTGGTGCTATCTCGGAGCGTGCTCGCCAGATGGTTTTCAAAAAGCCGGACCCTGCTTGAGTCGGCTGCCTTAGCTCAGAAAGCCAATCTTCATGCAGATACCGTCGCTTCCTTCCATTGCCAAAGTCAACGGGGCTGATGCATGACTACAGCTTGCGAAGCCGATTGCGGACATCGCGTCTGAGATCAGAGTCATGCTGTTGTCTCATCCCACTGATGAAGGCCGGAGCACTCGGGCGAGTGCACAGGCGACGCAGGAGAAAACGGGCTAGCATGCAAGGCACAACAAGGGAGTGGCCATGGAAAGGTACCGGTTCAATGTGTTCGGCGATATCGTGCTCATAGAGCGCAGAGACTCCGCATGGCGTTGTTTTTCCGTTGGAGCCGATGGCAAGCTTGGCTTTGTGGATCTGGCCGTTCCTTCCGAGGTCTCTTACGAGGAGTTGCCTCAGTATCTCTACGACATATTTCACGAGAGCGCCGCATCGTCCGATGGCGATATCTTCGAGATAGTCTGAGCCTCCTGGTATCCCTGCAGCCGCTTGCGGAAGGTCTGCGGCGAAGGCCAGGGCACTGGCTCCAGTGTGCTTGCAACCTTTTCGACGCTCACATGGGCGCAGGTCTTGTCTTCGGTGCATTTGAGTTCGGCGTTGGGTGATCAAGACTGGGCGTTTTGAGATCTTTTCGTGACGGATGAAGTATCGGGAAACCGGCCTCCGGCTATGCTGAGTTCACTTATTCGCTGAGGTAATAGCTCCTTGGGTTGGTTTCGCTGTCGCCTGACAGCGCAGGGGGCGAGCAGCCCGTTTAAACCGCATGCAGGAGATGCTAGCCATGACGTTTCAAAAGAACCCGCTCAAGGAAGCGGAACCCAAGCCGGAACCGGTTGATCCTCCCGATGAACAACCGCCTGCAGAGTTGCCGGCCGACCCCATAGATCGGCCGAATGTATGAGGGTTTCAGCCAGCGATGCCTTGGCTGACTCCGTTTGTTGACCCAATAGCGGCTTGAGTGCTTCTACCTTGGTATCGCGAGCTTCAAGTCATCAAAACTGATTGGGCATTCCCAGGCGCTGATTTAAGCCCATCTACAGCCAGCGTCGGACCTGTTGACGATAGGTATCGAAGGACGCTCCAAATTGTGCTTGCAGGGCTTCTTCTTCCGGCCGAATCTGAAAGCGCTGCAAATAAGCCATGAATAGCGGCACAAGAAGCAGTGCTGACAACTTGCCCAACCCTGTGGCGAAGCCAAGCAGCAGCAGTGCAAAGCCCAGGTACATCGGATTGCGCGTCATACGATAGACCCCGCTGACGACCAGTGAGGTCGACGCTGCAGGAGTTGTGGGGCTTACCGTGGTTTGGGCGCGCTGAAACGCCCGTACGCCGGCTATGCAGAAGCCGCCGCCCAATATGGCCAACAATGACGCGGCCGTCCAGGAAGCGGGGAATTTGGTGACCAGGATATCTGGCAGAAGCCACATGGCTGCGGCAAACACTGCGAACAGTGCCACAGGCGGCACTCGCAGCGCGAGCAAAGAGGAATCAGTTTGCGAGCGGGATTGGAAAGTCATGTGTTCAAGGCTAAAGCTTGAAGTGACTTGATGGTCAACAATGTCTTTGAGGATGGTGCGGTGGTGCGCGCAGGCGCAGGCCGTTGATCGCCAGCCGGCTTGGTTGGCCCTGACAGTGCGCAGGTGTTACATCTTTTCGGGCTTCTTACGCCCGCTCCATCATCGCCAGATCTGGGTAGGTGGTGAGCCCCAACGGGTGAACCGTCTGTTTGTCAGAAGTGACCATATAAGGTGATTTCCCGGCGGTGGGCATGAAAGTCACAGGATGTGAGTTCTGAAAGAAGAGGACAGATTCCGAGAAGCGACGTGGCCTAGCATGGACCTGTGTTCCATGAAAGGAGGTCGGTCATGAAATCTCTCAATGCTCTTGTATTGCTCGCGGCTGTGGCGGCTCTCAGTGCCTGTGAAAAAGCGCCACAACCAGAACTTCAATCGAGGCCGCCAGCAACAGAAGGAATGCCTGCACCGCATCCAGCCCCGGGGTCACAAATTCCTGTTCCCGAGCCATCACCTGCAAATCCCAATCCACGCCCATAGCCTTTGTGATGTGGGCTGTGAGAAGGTCCAATCGTTGAAGCAAAAGATCAGGTCTGGCCCCAGGTCTTGCTGTATATCAAGACCCTACGACAACTAGCTATCAAGTGGCGAGATGCCGGAAGCAATGGCATCGCTCATGCATGAAATATGGAGAGCAGCTTCCGATAATTATTTCAGGAGCTGGTCCAGCGATGAAAACCTTGACGATGGAGCATTGCCTGCTTCTCAGGGAGCAGCCATGCCCCACGCCGCATATCCAAAGGGATTCATTCTGTTTGCCGCAAACTGCGAGAAAGACCTGCTCATCGAGGCGCATTGATAGTGGTGCATTTCTTGGTCGCAAGCCAAGCTTCGATATGCCGGTGTAGCTGCATGCCCCGTTTGCGGCTGATTTTGCTGCGCGTCTTTTGGGGTGGTTGCCGAGTCGCAGCGTATGTGGACATGGGGTTGATTGACAAGACTGGCGTTGGCTTGTCCATTGCTCGGTCCGCCTGACTCGCGAGTGTCTGCTTTGTGTTTGGCTTACCGATAAAGCGTATATTTGCCTGGAGACAAGCTGATGAGGGCGCTGCCCCAAGGCTAGCGCTGGGATGTCGCAGTCAGAGCCATTCCTCGAGCTTACTGCCTGCTGGTGACTATTGAGCTGAGTTGGAGAATAACGATGCAAAAGACATTTCTCGCCATCGATACCAACTCCTGGATACTGCTGGTCAGTATTTTTGCGTTGCTTAGCCTCGCGGCTTTTCTGGGAAAGTTCACCTGGAACAAGAAGTTCAAAAATGATGCCGTCGCCCAAGATGAGCTCAAGATCGTCCTGGGCGCGACCTTGTCATTGTTTGGTCTGCTGATCGGCTTCATTCTGTCGTTCGCGATTGGCGGCTACAACATGCGCGTGGCGGCCGAAGAAAACGAAGCGATCGCAATCGGCAATGCTTTTCAGCGCACGAGCTTGTTGAAGGACGGTCATCAGCAGCAGGCGAAGGCCTTGCTGCAAGACTATTTGAGCCTGCGCACACAATTCTTTGAGACCATGAATGAAGACCGGCGGGCGGAAATCCGCAGGGAGTCCATTCGCATGCAGACCCGGATGTGGACGCTGGTCAGCAAGATTGCCACAGCCAATCCCGACCCGGTCATTGCGACAGCCTTGAATGCCTGCAACGACCTTTATATCGCGCAGCAGAAAACGATGGCCAGCTGGCGACATCACATTCCAAGTGCGGCCTGGTTTTTGCTCATCATCTTCGGGGTCTGTTCGAACTTTCTTATTGGCTACAACATCCGGGGCCAGAATCGTCGCAGCTCCCTGATTTTCATCGTCCCGTTCGTCACGGCCCTGGCTCTTTTCCTGATTGCCGAGATCGATGTACCCGGTAAGGGCCTGATCCACGTGTCGCCGGACAATCTCACCATCCTGCGCGAAACGCTTTCCGATGGCGGGTTGATGTCCTGATTGCTGCATGCCCACTGGCCCGTATGCGGCTCCTGTCGGCGGAGTTGCGCAGCCAGGCTGTTTTGACCCGCAGGTTTCTGAATGGCAGAGCTTGTCCGCCGGCTGGCTGCGCTGGTCGAACTGGTTCGCTGCGGTTTGAGAGGTCACGGCTTAATGAGCCTGGTCCATGAAAAGTCTGCGCAGTATGGATCCCGGGGCTATGTGGACGATCATCGAATTTATGAGCATATAGCGCACGGTTTATATGTATTTGAAAGCAGTTTTATATCAAGATCGTTGCATGACTTGCGCTATCTGCTTCGGTTTCAATAGCGTGCAGTTGCTTTACTTGTTGCGCCGCTGAGATGCCGCGCCAATGACTGCCGCGTGGGGCGAGAATTGCTCTAACGCTGTTGACAAAAATCAGTGGCGATGCACTCAGGCTGTTGCAGAGAAAGGCCATCTAGCGATGGCCATTTTGCGATGACGCTGCCAGTGTGATTGACTGCTATGCGCCTGTGGCGGTGTGTTGCGATCAAGGTGAATCAGGGCCGGCTCAGGCTTTTGATGCTGCTTGATGGTGTTTGGTTTGAGATTCAACAAGCAAGGAAGTTCGTCATGAAAGTGATGCTGGCCATTTCATTGATCGCTATTGCTCTGGTGGGCTGCAATGCCTCCCAACCGTCTGTGCAAGGCGCTGCCGGGGACAAGTCGGCGGGCGTTTCAGCCACCAAGGTGGTCAACTTTGTAGGGCCCATGGATCTGACGATCAGGCTGCAGTCTTCGGATAATTTTGAGACCGCCGTGATGACGGACAACGCCGATCGTTCGTTCAACATGACCCGTTTGCCGGCGGCCAGCGGCTTGCGCATGTCGGATGGCAAGAGCACGTTCATCCATTTCAAGAATGGCGAAGGTATTGTGGAGTTTGTGAAGGATCGCCCCATCCGGATCAAGGAGTTCACCAAATAGTCGGTCTGCCGATTCGATGGCAAGCCCATGGCGACATGGGTATTTTTATGGACTAGAGTCAGGCGAAGCCGCCTTGCCATGTTGCAGCTATTTTTCATGGGTACTGTCATGCGGCGGTCTTATCTCTATCGGCATGGCGCACCAAAGTACTGCACGGCGCTGTGGCCTTCGTGGCGCGAATCGTCTTGCCATGGGCCTGCTGCAGATTTCCGCGACTATGTTCGTGCTGCTCGCATAGATGTTGCGGGTAGGTGTCTGGAAAGTTTTGCATCCATTTGCGGTCGTCCTTCATCCGGCTCTCGACCTCCGAGGGGCTGGGTGGTGAGAGCGGCAGGTTCCAGTAGTGGCAGGCCGCAATAAAAAAGCCCGCAGATTGCGGGCTTGGGTGAAGGGCAGTTAAAGCTTGCGTGTCAGTTCACGACAGCGCTTTATTCCCACTCGATGGTGGCTGGTGGCTTGGTGCTCACGTCATAGGTGACGCGGTTGATGCCGCGCACTTCGTTGATGATGCGGCCTGACACCTTCTTGAGCAGGCCGTAGGGCAGCTCCGCCCAGTCGGCGGTCATGAAGTCGCTGGTGACCACGGCGCGCAGGGCCACGACGTAGTCGTAGGTGCGGCCGTCGCCCATCACGCCCACGCTCTTGACGGGCAGGAACACGGTGAAGGCTTGGCTGGTCAGGTCGTACCAGCTCTTGCCAGAGGCCTCGTCGATCCAGTTGTTGAGTTCTTCGATGAAGATGGCGTCGGCACGGCGCAGCAGGTCCGCGTATTCCTTCTTCACTTCGCCCAGAATGCGCACGCCCAGGCCGGGTCCGGGGAAGGGGTGACGGTAGACCATGCCGCGGGGCAGGCCCAGGGCCACGCCCAGCTCGCGCACTTCGTCCTTGAACAGGTCGCGCAGAGGCTCCAGCAGCTTCAGGCCCAGTTGCTCGGGCAGGCCGCCGACGTTGTGGTGGCTCTTGATGGTGACAGCCTTCTTGCTCTTGGCGCCGCCCGACTCGATCACGTCGGGGTAGATGGTGCCCTGGGCCAGGAAGGTGGCTCCCTTGGAGCCGGCGTTGGCAGCCTTGAGCTTCTCGGCTTCGGCCTTGAATACATCCACGAACAGACGGCCGATGATCTTGCGCTTTTGCTCGGGCTCGGACACGCCGGCCAGCTCGCCCAGGAACAATTCGGAAGCATCGACGCGCACGACCTTGGCGTGCAGCTTGCCTTCGAACATGTCCATGACCATATCGCCTTCGTTCAGGCGCAGCAGGCCGTGATCGACGAACACGCAGGTCAGCTGGTCGCCGATGGCGCGGTGGATCAGGGCTGCAGCCACGGACGAATCCACGCCGCCGGACAGGCCCAGGATCACTTCTTCGTCGCCCACCTGCTCGCGGATCTTGGCCACGGCTTCTTCGATGTAGTCGCCCATGATCCAGTCGGCTTGCGTGCCGCAGATGTCGAGCACAAAGCGGTTGAGCAGCGCCTGACCCTGCACGGTGTGCGTGACTTCGGGGTGGAACTGCACGGCGTAGTAGCGACGCGCTTCATCGGCCATGCCGGCGATGGGGCAGGAGGGCGTGGAGGCCATGACCTTGAAGCCAGGAGGCAGTTCGGTGACCTTGTCGCCGTGGCTCATCCAGACCTTGAGCATGCCGTGGCCTTCGGCCGTGGCGAAGTCTTCGATGCCTTCCAGCAGCTTGGTGTGGCCATGGGCGCGCACTTCGGCGTAACCGAATTCACGGGTATTGGAGCCTTCGACCTTGCCGCCCAGCTGGGTGGCCATGGTCTGCATGCCGTAGCAAATACCCAGCACAGGCAGGTTCAACTCGAACACGGCGTCGGGAGCGCGGTCGTCCACTTCGTAGACGGAGGCATGGCTGCCCGACAGGATGATGCCCTTGAGCTTGCCGTCAGCGGCAAATTCGCGTACCCAGTCGCTGCTCACATCGCAGGGGTGGACTTCGCAGTAGACATTGGCTTCGCGCACGCGGCGGGCAATCAGCTGCGTGACCTGGGAGCCGAAGTCCAGAATAAGAATCTTGTCGTGTTGCATGGTGATCAAGGGCAAGAGGGTGGCAAAAAGGGATTAGAAATCTTCGGGAGCCCAGACGGTGACGCCGCTTTTGCGGGCGGCCGCCATCTGGGCTGCATCGAATGTGGCCAGCGGCAGGCGCAGCGATTGCGCCAGCCACAGGTAGGCGGCATCGTAGGTGGGTAGGCCCGTGTCCAGCGCCACATCCAGCACGGCCTTGTGCTGTGCAGGCGCCAGATCGTGCAGCTCCACGCGATGGCGAATGGCTTCCAGCACGCCCCACAAGCCTTCGACCGAAGTCTGTGGGATACGGCCATTGTTCACGCCCGATGCAATCAGGTTGCCGCATTCCCACTGCCAGAGGTTGGGGGCTTGGGGATCCACCTCATCGCGGCGGATGCGGGTGTACAGGCGCCGGGTGTGTTCGCTGGCGCTGTCAGGCAGCAGCCAGGCGGCGGTGACGGAGGCATCGAGCACAAAAGCGGTGGCGCTCATGCCTGGCTCCGTCCGGTGTGGCGCAGGCCGGTGATGCTGTCAGCAGCGCTCGTTGCAGCTGCTGGCGCTTTCACCGTCTGCTGCAGAGCCGAGATCTGCTCCAGTTCGCGGGCAATCTGCTCATCGGTGATCACGGGCTTGCGGCGCATGGGCAACATGCGCACGACTTCTTTGCCGTGGCGCGTGATGCGCACTTCCTCACCTTGCTCGACCATTTCGACCAGGGCGGAAAAGCGGCTTTTGGCTTCGTAGATACCGATAGATTGCATGGTGGAAAACAAAAAATCTGGCTAGAACCAGTAGTTCAGGCCAGATTTTAGCATTCTGACCAGATTTTTCAATCTGGTCAGATTTCAAGGGACTTGCTTAGTCAGCGCGGTAGTTGGGCGCTTCCTTGGTGATCTGCACATCATGCACGTGAGATTCGCGGATGCCGGCTGCGGTGATTTCCACAAACTCGGCCTTTTCGTTCATCTCGGAGATCGTGGCGCAACCGCAGTAGCCCATGGAGGCGCGCACGCCGCCGGCCATCTGATAGACGATGGAGACCATGGAGCCCTTGTAGGGCACGCGGCCTTCAATGCCTTCGGGAACCAGCTTGTCGGCGTTGGGGTTGCCGGTGGACGATTCCTGGAAGTAGCGGTCGGCCGAGCCTTGCTGCATGGCACCGATGGAGCCCATGCCGCGATAGCTCTTGTACGAGCGACCCTGGTACAGAATCACTTCGCCGGGAGCTTCTTCGGTACCGGCAAACATGCCGCCCATCATGATGGTGGAGGCACCTGCGGCCAGGGCCTTGGAGATGTCGCCGGAGAAGCGGATGCCGCCGTCGCCGATCAAAGGCACACCAGTACCCTTCAGGGCGTCGGCCACATTGGAGATGGCCATGATCTGGGGCACGCCCACACCTGCCACGATACGGGTGGTGCAGATGGAGCCGGGGCCGATACCGACCTTGACCGCGTCAGCGCCGGCTTCCACCAGTGCCAGAGCGGCAGCGCCGGTGGCGATGTTGCCGCCGATCACGTCCACTTGGGGGTAGTTCTGCTTGACCCAGCGCACGCGGTCGATCACGCCCTTGGAGTGACCGTGGGCCGTGTCCACCACGATGGCGTCCACGCCGGCCTTGACCAGCAGTTCCACACGCTCTTCGGTGCCAGCGCCAACGCCGACGGCTGCGGCTACGCGCAGGCGGCCCGATGCGTCACGTGCAGCATTGGGGAAGGTGGTTTGCTTGGTGATGTCCTTGACGGTGATCAGGCCCTTGAGTTCGAAGGCGTCGTTCACCACCAGAATACGTTCGAGCTTGTGCTTGTTCAGCAAGGCCTTGGCTTCGGCGGGGCTGGTGCCGTCTTTTTCATTGACGGTAATCAGCTTCTCGCGGGGCGTCATGATCTGGCTGACCTTGACGTCGTAGCGGGTCTCGAAGCGCAGATCGCGGCTGGTCACGATGCCGACGACCTTGCCGCCGTCGCAGACGGGGAAGCCCGAAATGCCGCGCTCTTCCGACAGCTGCAGCACTTGCAGCACGGTGTGCTCGGGGGTGATGACCACAGGGTCGTGCACCACACCGGATTCGTGGCGCTTGACCTTGGACACTTCAGCGGCTTGCTGCTCGGCTGTCATGTTCTTGTGGATCACGCCGATACCGCCTTCTTGCGCAATGGCGATGGCCAGACGCGCTTCGGTCACCGTGTCCATGGCGGCAGACACCAGGGGCAGGTTCAAGCGGATATTGCGAGTGAATTGGGTGGCGAGAGAAACGTCCTTGGGCAGGACTTCGGAGTAGGCGGGAACGAGCAGGACGTCGTCAAAGGTCAGTGCTTTTCCGAGAAGGCGCATGTGATGGCTCCAAAAGAAAGATTGTACCTGTGACTTGCCGCACAATGTGGGCTCGTGAGCCAGAATCCCCAACGCCTGTCCAAGACTTATTGACTCCATGCACGCCATCAAGTTCGCTTTGTTCGCAGCCATAGCCTGTTGCACGGTACCCGCCATTGCCCAGTGGCAATGGATAGATGGTCAGGGGCGCAAGGTATTCAGCGACCGGGCGCCGCCTGCGGATATCCCTGCCAAGAATATCTTGCGCACCCCCGGTGGCGCAAAGCCTGCGGCGCCTGTGGCCGTGCCTGAAGCCAGTGCAGCTCCTTCGGTGGACAAGGGCGTAGACAAGGGGCTGGAAGAGCAAAAGCGCAAGCAGCAGGAGCAGGAGAGCGCCAAGGCCCAGGCCGACAAGCTGCAAAAGGAAAAGCAGCGCCAGGACAACTGCAACCGCGCCAAGCAGGCCAGGGCAACCCTGGCCTCGGGCCGCATGCTCTCGCATGTGAATGCCAACGGTGAGCGCGGCTTCATGGACGAGGCTACGCGCGATGCCGAGATCAAGCGAGCCGATGCCGTGATCGCTTCCGATTGCGGACCCATGGCAGAGCCGGCGCAATAGTCGCCAGAGTCTTCGCCGGAATCTCGATAAGAAAAGCGCCTTCTGAAGGCGCTTTTTTTGTCCTGCTGGCTGTTGGTTAGTAGCCGGCCTTGGCTCCGTCCCTCTGGCGTTTGAAAAGTCCGGCGCTGCGCGAGCCCTGGCGGGCAAAGCGTTCGCGTCGGGCGACCTTGGGGTCCACGGTCAGCGGGCGATAGACCTCCAGGCGATCGCCATGCTGGAGCACCTGGTCCGCGGTCGCGGTCCTGCCCCAGATACCAACCATGCCAGCCGAGGCTTCGGGCAGTTGCACATCCGGCAATGCTGCTGTTGAAGCGGTCACTGCGTCCAGCGCTTGCTGGACGGTGCTGCCTGCTGGAAGCTGCAACAAGGTTTCCTGCACGGTACCGGAGCAGGGCGAAATGCAGACCGTGATGTCGATCAGCGTGGGGGGCGCATCAGCCATAGATCTGCTCGGCACGCTTGATGAAGGCGTCGACCATGGAGCCAGCGATGCGGTCGAAGACCGGGCCGATGATGGCGGCCACTGCGCCGTTCTCGAAGCCGTAGTCGAGCTGCAGCTCGACCTTGCAGGCGCGCTGCGTGCCGTCGCCCACGGGGTGAAAGCGCCAGTGGCCCTCAAGACGCGAGAAAGGTCCCTTGACCAGGCGCATGCTGACCTGCTTGCCGCCGTTGTCCATGGTACTGTTCGTGTTGCGCGTCACGAAAGACTTGCGCAGTCCGCTGAACGCAATGCCCACCTCGGCAGTCATGCCGGTGCCGTCCTGCTCCAGAATCTTGGCATGATCGCACCAGGGCAGAAAGTCGGCATAGTGGGCCACGTCCGTCACGAGGGCAAACATTTCTTCGGGGCTGTACCAGATCAGGACGGACTTGTTGACGTTTTTCATGAACAAAGAGCAATCAGCAGGGCGCAAGAGCAGGGAATTGGTCAGGGCCAATCAACCCAGGGGCGCGATGCGAAACTAAAATCATCGCTCAGAGGCGAGACGGCAATCCAGTATTGTAGGGAGAGCTTTCATCTCCGGTCCGCCTGCAACTAATATTCCATGGCCAAGAAACCAGAAACATCGTCGCGCATTGCCGACAATAAAAAAGCAGCTTTCAACTATTTCTTCGAGGAACGCCACGAGGCCGGCATGGTGCTGCACGGCTGGGAGGTCAAGGCCTTGCGCAGCGGTAAGGTGCAGCTCACCGATGGCTATGTGCTGATCAAGGACGGCGAGCTGTTCCTGCTGGGCTGCCAGATCAACCCGCTCAAGACCGCTTCCACCCATGTCAATCCCGACTCGGCGCGGATCAAGAAGCTGCTCTTGAAGAAGGATGAGATCAAGCGCCTAGTCGGCAAGGTCGAGCAAAAGGGCTACACCCTGGTGCCCATCAATCTCCACTGGAAGAACGGTTACGTGAAATGCGAGATTGCCCTGGCCAAGGGCAAGGCCGAGCATGACAAACGCGACGTGATCAAGGACCGCGAAGGCAAGCGCGAGGTGGAGCGTGCCATGAAAAACCGCAACCGTTGACCTGCCGCGCCTGGATCGACTGCCCGGACTGACACAGTTCTGACATCAAGGCCCGCTATGTTGGGCCTTGCTTTACTGACATATCGCAGCAAGGAGTTTGGTCATGGGCACTTGGTCGCACGGCAATTTCGATAACGACACCGCATTGGACTGGCTGGCCGATATCACGGGCCAGCTCCTCGATGAAATTGCCGAGGCCTTGGACTCGCCCGAGGCCTTGCAGGCGGGCGAGTCCGAGTCCGATCTGGTTCCCTGCCGGATCGAGCTGCTGTGTGCCATGGCCGAGGGCGGCATGCATCCGCTGTGGCCGGATCTGCAGACGCTGGAGCAATGGAAAGCCACTTATCTGCAGGCCTGGGATCAGAGCATCGACGAACTGGAGCCGGAAGAGGGCTACAAGCAGGATCGTCGCGTCGCAATCATCGAGACTTTCGACCGCATGATCGCTCTGGCCGCTGCAGAAGAGGAAGAGGGCGCGGGCGAAGACTGGGGCGAAGAGTAAGTCTTTCAGTCACGCAGGACGCATGCCCGGAGCCCGGGCTTGCTCCGTCGCAGCTGCTTCAGGGGTTTTCGCCGTAGCGGGTCTTGAAGTCGAATTCGAGGCGTTCGCAGTCTTCGGGGGACCTGAACTCCTGGGTCTTGCGCTCGGCCTCAGGCTTGGCCGTCTGCTTCCAGCAGATCTTGATGGTTTCGGCCTCTGTCCAGCGCTGCTTGCTGAGCGGATCGTCCATGAACTGGCCGACGAGCATGAGCGCGCCAAAGATGACCACGGGCAGTGCGATGAGCCAGACCACCAGGCGGTTTTTGGCTGGGGCATCGGGTTTGGAAGTCTCGGTTTTTGGGGTATCGCTCATAGTGGTTGCCGATTATCCGCAAGCCGATGATGAAGACATTAATGCAACGCATGAAAATTCGTGATCGCTGTTATCGGCACAAGGCAGCGCGGGTATGTAGTCGCAAACCTATAATGTTCGGCTGATTTGCCTGTCTGCGCAGCTCCTGAAAAAGCAGCGCCGGGCCGTACTGATCGCAGGCGTCATGCTGGCGTCTTCATACCAAACACCATGAGTACACCCACTTTTTCCGTTGCGGACATCCGCAAGACGTTCCTGGATTTCTACGCTTCCAAGGGCCACACCGTTGTCGCGTCCAGCTCGCTGGTTCCCGGCAACGACCCCACGCTGATGTTCACCAACTCCGGCATGGTGCAGTTCAAGGATGTGTTCCTGGGCACGGACAAGCGCCCCTACAACCGTGCAACATCGGTGCAGGCCTGCCTGCGCGCCGGCGGCAAGCACAACGATCTGGAAAACGTGGGCTACACCGCGCGCCATCACACGTTCTTCGAAATGCTGGGCAACTGGTCCTTCGGCGACTACTTCAAGAAGGAGTCCATCGAGTGGGGCTGGGAGCTGCTGACCAAGGTCTTCGGCCTGCCCGCCGAGAAGCTGCTGGCCACGGTCTATCACGAAGACGACGAGGCCTATGACATCTGGAAGAACGTCATCGGCATGCCTGCCGAGCGCATCATCCGCATCGGTGACAACAAGGGCGGCAAGTACAAGAGCGACAACTTCTGGATGATGGCCGACACCGGCCCCTGCGGCCCCTGCTCGGAAATCTTCTACGACCACGGCGAGCACATTGCCGGCGGCCCTCCCGGCAGCCCGGAAGAAGACGGCGACCGCTTCATCGAGATCTGGAACCACGTGTTCATGCAGTTCGACATGAAGGAAGACGGCTCCGTGGTGAAGCTGCCCGCACCTTGCGTGGACACAGGCATGGGCCTGGAGCGCCTTGCGGCCATCCTGCAGCATGTGCACAGCAACTACGAGATCGACCTGTTCCAGGCGCTGATCAAGGCTGCCGGCCGCGAAACCCACACCGAAGATCTGAGCACTCCTTCGCTCAAGGTGATTGCCGACCATATCCGCGCGACCTCTTTCCTGGTGTCCGACGGCGTGATTCCTTCCAACGAAGGTCGTGGCTATGTGCAGCGCCGCATCATCCGCCGCGCCATCCGTCACGGCTACAAGCTGGGCCAGAAGACTCCCTTCTTCCACAAGCTGGTGGCCGACCTGGTGGTGCAGATGGGCGATGCCTATCCCAAGCTCAAGGAGCAGGAAGCGCATATCACCAGCGTGCTCAAGGCCGAGGAAGAGCGTTTCTTCGAGACCCTGGCCAACGGCATGGAAATCCTGGACAGCGCGCTGGCCGGCGATGTGAAGGTGCTGCCCGGCGATGTGGCCTTCAAGCTGCATGACACCTACGGCTTCCCGCTGGATCTGTCCAACGACGTGGCGCGCGAGCGTGGCGTGACGGTGGACGAGGCCGGCTTCAACGCCGCCATGCAGCACCAGAAGGAAACTGCCCGTGCAGCCGGCAAGTTCAAGATGGACCGCGCGCTGGAATACACCGGCCAGGGCAACACCTTCGTGGGCTATGACAAGCTGGCGGAAGCTGCAAAGATCGTAGCGCTTTACGCTGACGGTGTATCGGTTTCCGAGCTGAAAGCTGGTCAAAACGGTGTGGTTGTTCTGGACACCACTCCCTTTTATGCAGAATCCGGTGGTCAGGTCGGCGACCAGGGCGTGATTGCCGCGGGCGGCAACCGCTTCGCCGTGGAAGACACGCTCAAGATCAAGGCCGATGTATTCGGTCACCACGGCGTGCTGGAAGCTGGCAGCCTCAAGGTGGGCGATGCCGTTGAGGCGCAGGTGGATACCGCTGTGCGCGCCGCCACCATGCGTAACCACTCGGTCACCCACATCATGCACAAGGCCTTGCGCGAAGTGCTGGGCGGCCATGTGCAGCAAAAGGGCTCGCTGGTCAATGCCGAGCGCACCCGTTTCGACTTTGCGCACAACGCCCCGGTGACGGCCGAGCAGATCCGCGAGATCGAAGCCCGCGTCAATGCCGAGGTGCTGGCCAACACCGCCACCGATGCGCGCGTGATGGACATCGAAAGCGCCCAGAAGACCGGCGCCATGATGCTGTTCGGCGAGAAGTACGGTGAAACCGTGCGCGTGCTGGACATCGGCTCCAGCCGCGAGCTCTGCGGCGGTACCCACGTCAGCCGTACCGGCGACATCGGCCTGTTCAAGGTGGTGGGCGAATCCGGCGTGGCCGCTGGCGTGCGCCGTATCGAAGGCATTACCGGCGAAAACGCGCTGGCCTATCTCCAGTCGCTGGAGTCCACCGTGGACCAGGCAGCAGCCGCTTTCAAGGCGCCTGCTGCCGAGCTGACCAACCGCATCGGCGGTGCGCTGGATCAGATCAAGGCACTGGAAAAGGAAATTGCTGCTCTGAAGGGCAAGCTGGCCTCCAGCCAAGGCGACGAGCTGGCTACGCAGGCCGCCGACGTCAATGGCGTCAAGGTGCTGGCAGCCAAGCTCGAAGGCGCCGATGCCAAGACCTTGCGCGACACCATGGACAAG
Source organism: Comamonas brasiliensis (assembly GCF_018292285.1). Classification (NCBI taxonomy): domain Bacteria; kingdom Pseudomonadati; phylum Pseudomonadota; class Betaproteobacteria; order Burkholderiales; family Comamonadaceae; genus Comamonas; species Comamonas brasiliensis. The sequence continues at coordinate 1,551,439 of NZ_JAANES010000001.1, read as the reverse complement.
CTCAAGGACAAGCTGGGCGCGGCCGTGATCGTGCTGGCTGCCGTGGACGGCGACAAGGTGCAACTGGCTGCAGGCGTGACCAAGGCCGAAACCGCCAAGGTCAAGGCCGGCGAGCTGGTGAACTTTGTGGCCCAGCAAGTGGGCGGCAAGGGTGGTGGCAAGCCCGATATGGCCATGGCCGGCGGCACCGACGCCGCAGCCGTGCCCGCAGCGCTGGCCAGCGTGCAGGCCTGGGTGGCCGAGCGCCTCTGAGCCGAGCGCCTGTAAGGCGAGCGTCAAAAGGCAGCCCAGGCTGCCTTGTCCCAAAACAAAACGCTCCTCGATGAGGAGCGTTTTTTATGGCTTGGAGCCAAGTCCTTGCAACTGGCGCGAATCCAAATAGCTGGCGCTGACTCAAATCAGAGACAGCAAGCAAGGGCCGCCCCGCAGCGAGGCTGTCGTCCCCCTCCGCGAAGCAGAGAGGGGGAGCGGCAAAGCCGCTCAGGGGGTGTTACTTCTTCTTGAACACCAGGTCCCAGACGCCGTGACCGAGGCGAATGCCGCGGTTTTCGAATTTGGTCAGCGGGCGGTAGTCGGGCTTTTCGGCGTAGTTCTCGGCCGTGTTCTGCAGCATGGGTTCTGCGTTCAGCACTTCCAGAATCTGCACCGCATAGGGCTCCCAGTCGGTGGCGCAGTGGATGTAGCCACCGGGCTTGATGCGAGCAGCCAGCTTGGCGATCAACGGGCTCTGGATCAGGCGGCGCTTGTTGTGCTTTTTCTTGTGCCAGGGATCGGGGAAGAAGATGTGCACGCCGTCGATCGAGGCTTCGGGCAGCATGTTGTCGATGACTTCCACGGCATCGTGCTGGAGGATGCGGATGTTCTCGATCTCCTGCTCGCCAATGCGCTTGAGCAGCGCGCCCACGCCGGGCTCGTGCACTTCGCAGCACAGGAAATTGTCGTCGGGGCGCACGCGGGCGATATGGGCCGTGGCTTCACCCATGCCGAAGCCGATCTCCAGAATCAGCTTGCCGTCGCGACCGTAGGCGGCTGCGGCGTCGAGCGGGGCCTTCTGGTATTGCAGCAGAAAGCGCGGACCCAGCTCCTCGAAAGCCTTGGCCTGGCCCGTGGTGGTGCGGCCGGCGCGGCGCACATAGCTTTTGATGGTCTTGGGATAGGCCACGCCTTCGGGTGCCTGGCCTTGGGATGCTGCGGATGCGTCAGCGGCTGGCACGTTTTCGGCCATATCGGTAGTATGTGTTGGAATAGAAGAAGTCACGGGGCGATATTGTAGGTTTGGCGCCAGCATTGAAGCCAGAAGTCCAGCGCCAAAGGCAAGGCGCTTGCGGGGCTTTCGTTGCTGCCAGTTGTGGCCGCAGGCGCTTGTGGCAGGCCGAGCTGCTGCGCTGCAGCAGACAGCACGCTCAGTGGCTGGCTGACATCCACGGCGGGTGCGCCATGCTGTTTGGAGAGCTTTTCTCCGTTGTCCATGCAAACCAGCGGCGTATGCAGATAGCGCGGCTGAGGCAGGCCCAGGGCGCGTTGCAGCACGAGCTGGCGCGGGGTGTTGTCTGCCAGGTCTTCGCCGCGCACCACATCGGTAATGCCTTGCTCGGCGTCGTCAACGACCACCGCCAGCTGGTAGGCCCAGAGCCCGTCCGCCCGGCGCAGTACAAAGTCGCCCACGCTGGTGATCAGGTTCTGCTGCTGCGGGCCCAGACGCCGGTCCTGCCAGTGCAGCACAGGGCGCACGCTTTCCAGGTAAGCTTGCCTTGTTGCTATGCTTTGCGTAGCTGCTTGCGCTTGCTGGGTAAGAGTGTTGGCTTGATTCTCTTGTAGTTCATGTACCTGCTGCTCCAGCGCAAAGCGCCAGGCCCTGGCGGGCTTGCCTTGCAGGCCATGGCGGCAGGTGCCGGGGTAGGGGCGCTCCACATGCCGCTCGTGAGTCAGTCCCTTGGCCTGCCAGGCAGCTTCGATGTCCTTGCGCGTGCAGCCACAGGCGTAGGCCATGTTTTGCGCCTGCAGTTGCTGCAGTGCTTTTTCATAGAGAGCATGGCGCTGCGACTGCCATACCACGGGGAGATCGGAGTGCAGGCCGCAGGCGGCCAGCTGGCGCAGGATTTCCTGGTCGGCGCCAGGCTGGCAGCGCGGCGGATCGATGTCTTCGATGCGAATCAGCCAGCGTCCCTGGTGGGCGCGTGCATCCAGCCAGCTGGCCAGTGCCGCGACCAGGGAACCCGCATGCAGCGGTCCGGTGGGAGAGGGGGCAAAGCGCCCGATATATGGCCCCGCACTGGGGGCGCTGGTGAAGGGACGGGAGAGGGCCGCAGTCATGAGGGACGCCATCTTACGCCCCTTGCCCTGTGCGCAGCAGGCTCAGGCCAGAGCCAGGCCCATTTCGAGCCCCGAGACAAAAGCATCTTCCACGCGCAGACCTATGCACCAGTCGCCGCACAGGCCCAGACCTACCGAGGGATCGTGGCTGAAGGGCCTACCCAGGGGGGCCAGAGTCTGGGCATGCTGCCAGAGGTAGACGCTGGCATGGCGCGGTGCGACGCGGATGCCGGTGATCTCGCCAAAGGCTTTTTGCAGCTTGGAGAGCACGCGCGTGGCGTCGTCATGGCGGTGCTCGTTGGACCACAGCGGGTTGGCATGAATCGTCCAGCGCTCGGTCTGGGCGCGGCCGGGCTTGGAAGACTCGCGTGCCACCCAGGCAACGCGCTCATGCGTGCTGCGCGCCGCATTCCACTGCGGGCCCAGCGTGGTCAGGCCGGCCTGAGCCGCCATCGGGTAGGACAGCGTCATGGCCCAGCAGGGGGCCATTTCCACGGGGGCCAGGGTCTTGGCCAGGGCCGCCCCCTGCGGCGCGGTCTGCAGCAGTTGCGCGGCCACGGGCGCCGGCACCGCCAGCACCACGGCGTCGAAGTCGGCGGCAATCTGCGGGCCGTGGTCCTCGGTATCCAGCATCAGCGACCATTGATGGCGGCTGTGGTGGCTGCCGCTGGCAATGTGGTGGCTCATGGCGCGCAGGGACTGGCCCAGATGCAGGCGTCCGGCCTCCCACAGCGGAGCGGCCCAGGCCAGGGGCAGGGACTGCATGTCTGGCATGCCGACCCAGTGGGTCTCGCGCACCGGTGCGTGCTTGTCGACTCTGCGGCCCTGGGCATTGCGGGTCTGAACGCTGTTCAGACTCCAGGCGCGCAGACTGCCGGGCGTGGTGTCCAGCGCCTGCTTGAAGCGTGGGTCGCGCACGGTGAAGAACTGGGCGCCGATGTCAAAGCTGCCATAGGGGCCGCTGACCGAGCGCATGCGCCCGCCAGCCTGGGTCAGCCGCTCATAGACATGAACGTCGTGTCCGGCCTGCATCAGCGTGCGGGCGCAGGCCAGGCCTGCAATACCTGCACCGATGACGGCAATGCGCTTGGCATCGGGATGCAGGGAGGGGGAAGAAGCAGAGGCAGTTGCGGACGCGCGAGTGCGGGAAGCATTCATGGAAAAGCCTTTTCGACACCGTTTGAGTTCTAGCGTAGCCAGCTATCCAAAAGATAGCAAGTGCTGCTTTTGCTGAATTGTTGCAGCGCAACTCACTCTACACCTCCCGGATGTCGGCGGTGAGCCGCCTCAGCTTATTGGCGGTGATGGTTTTCCATGAGCGCCTTGCACGTGGCCGGACTCTCGAGCTGCGTCAGCCACCATTGCAGCGCGCGCCCGGGCGTGCGGTGGGCAGGGCCGGGCCAGGCATAGTGCAAACGCAGATTGCGGCTGGCGCGCCGTACCTGCCTTGTGACCAGCAGGCCGGCGTCCAGATAGGCCTGCACCATGCCGCGCGGCAGAAAGCCCGCGCCAATGCCGCGTATCTGTGCTTCCAGCTTGGCCTGCATGCTGTCCACGGTGAGCACGTCCTGGCCGTTGACCAGACCGAAGCTGGTGTTGCTACGCACGCCAGAGTCGGCCACCGCCACCATGCGGTGCTGCAGCAGCAGCTCGTCGGACAGCGGCTCGTCGAGCCTGGCCAGCGGATGGTGCGGCGCGACGGCGAAGACGAAATCCATCTCCCCGATCTCACGCGTCTGCAGCTCCGAGACATTGCTGGTGTTGACCGCCACGCCAATGGCCAGGTCGGCCTGACCGCTGGTCAGCGCTTCCAGCGTGCCGTTGAGAATGCCGTCGCGCAGCTTGAGCGTGGTCGGCGGGTTCAGCGCATAAAAGGCTTCGACCAGCTCGAAGACGGGCGTACGGGCCACGGCGCCGTCGATCACGATGGTCAGCTGCGGCTCCCAGCCCGTGGCCACGCGCTTGACGCGGTGCGCCACGGCGTCGATCTCCTGCAGCAGCCGGGCGCCCTCGTGCAGCAAGGCCTGGCCGGCTTCCGTGGCCTGGGCGTGGCGCGAGCTGCGGTCGAACAGCAACACGTCGAGCGCATCTTCTATCTGGCGCACGCGGTAGGTCAGCGCACTGGGCACCAGACCGAGGGAGCGTGCCGCAGCGGCAAAGCTGCCGGTCTCGGCTATGGCCTGCAGCATGGCCAGGCTGTCGGGGGTGAGCACATCGCGGGAGCTGGGCATGGTGGGATCGAGTATTCAAACAGTTTGAATGATGCCATCAACGCCGTTCAGCCACAGCCTTGCAGCCGACTTCTACAGTAGAGCCCATAGAGACAGTCACTTGAACGAAAGGAAGCACACCATGATGACTCTGCGCAAATCCCAGGAACGCGGCTACGCCGACCACGGCTGGCTCAAGTCCTATCACAGCTTTTCGTTTGCCGATTACTACGACCCGCGCCACATGGGGTTTGGCAATCTGCGCGTGATCAACGAAGACCGCATCGCGCCGGGCACGGGCTTCGGCGCCCACGGCCACCGCGATATGGAAATCATCAGCTATGTGCTTGAAGGCGCGCTCTCGCACAAGGACAGCATGGGCAACGAAACCCCCATCCTGCCCGGCGAAGTGCAGCGCATGAGCGCCGGCTCGGGTGTGGTGCACAGCGAGCAGAACTACGCCCAGGACCAGACCACGCATTTTCTGCAGATCTGGCTGCTGCCGGCGCGCACCGGCATCGAGCCCGGCTATGCACAAAAGACCTTCAGCGAAGCGCAAAAGCGCGGCCGCCTGTGCCTGGTGGCCTCGCCCGATGGAGCCGAGGGCTCGGTGAGCATGAATGCCGATGCGCGCTTGTTCGCCGGCCTCTTTGACGCAGGCGAGGCTGCGGATGTGGCCCTGCCAGCCGGTCGCAAGACCTATGTGCACCTGGTGCGCGGCGAGCTGGACGTGAATGGACAAAAGCTGACAGGCGGCGACGCTGCACTTATTGAAAATGAGGAGCGGCTGCGCCTTGCAAATGGCCGGGCTGCGGAAGTTCTGGTGTTTGATCTGGAGCCTTGAGTCTGACGATTTCAAGGGTTGTGATGATGGATATAAGCCAACGCGACCCTTGGTCGCAACGACTGGAGTTTTAAATGTTGAATCAATTCAAAAATCCTCTGGACCTGCTGGGGCGGGTACTTATCGCCCTGCTGTTCCTGCCGGCGGGCCTCCAGAAAATCAGCGGCTTTGCCGGCACGGTGGGTTATGCCGCATCGGTGGGCATGCCCATGCCCCAGGTCGCCGTGGCGGTGGGCCTGGTGATCGAGATCGTCGGCGGTCTGGCCATCCTGCTGGGCTGGCATACGCGCTGGGCGGCCCTGATCCTGGGCTTTTTCACCCTCGTCGCCAGCTTCTTCTTCCATAACTTCTGGGGCGTGGCAGCCGAAGCCGCCATGATGCAGCAGCTGCTGTTCTGGAAGAATATCGCCGTGGTCGGTGGTCTGCTGGGCTACGCCGCCCATGGGGCAGGCGCCTGGAGCATGGACGGTCGCAAGAGCTGATTCGGGTCGCCGCATCGCCTGAAGGCGCGCGGGCAGCCAAGGCTTTGATAAGCTAGCGTGCTCTCGCAAGACAAGGCCCGCCGGGTGTCAATCCGGCGGGCCTTTATTTGGCAAAGAAACAGGATGGCGGCGCGGATGGCCGCGCCGACGCAAGCAAGAAAGAAGAAATCATGAGCACTATCGTTGTGGTCTACCACTCCGGCTACGGCCATACCCAGCGCATGGCGCAGTCGGTGGCGCAGGGCGCGGGCGCGCAGCTGCTGGCCATCGATGCCGACGGCAATCTGCCAGACGGCGGCTGGGAGCAACTGGCCGCGGCCGACGCCATCGTCTTTGGCGCTCCCACCTATATGGCGGCTCCGAGCTGGCAGTTCAAGAAGTTTGCCGACGCCTCGTCCAAGGCCTGGTTTGCCCAGGCCTGGAAGGACAAGCTGTTCGCCGGCTTCAGCAATAGCGCCAGCGTGCAGGGCGACAAGCAGGTCACGCTCGACTATTTCTACCACCTGGCCATGCAGCATGGCGGCGTCTGGGTGGGTCTGGGCCTGCTGCCTTCGAACACCAAGGCCGCGCAGCGCAATGACGTGAACTGGATGGGCAGCTTCAGCGGCGCCATGGCGCAGTCGCCCTCGGATGCATCGGCCGGCGAGATGGCCGCTGGCGATCTGGAGACCGCCCGCCAGTTCGGCGAGCGCGTGGCCAGCGCTGCAGCACGCTGGGCCAGATAAACAGCCTCGATCTGCTATTGAATAAGAAGCGGCTAGCGATTTTCTATATTGGATTTCAGATTGATTTGTATCTGAAATCCTTTGATGGAAAGCGTTAGCCGCTCTTTTTTTGAGAGTCGCCCAGACAGGCCGGCTTATTCCATCAAGTGCTTTTTGATGGGGCGGGGGTGAACCAGCTCGGTACGCGACAGATCGGTGCCCAGCGAGTCGCGGCCGTCAAAGACAAAGCAGCCGCCGTCGTAGAACTTGCCGTCGGTTTCCTCGAAGTACTTGAGGATGCCGCCTTCGAGCTGATAGACGTTTTCGATGCCTTCGTCCTGCATCAGGATGGCGGCCTTTTCACAGCGGATGCCGCCCGTGCAGTAGCTGACCACGGTCTTGCCGGCGAACTCGTCCTTGTGCTGGCGCAGTGCCGGCGGGAATTCGGTGAACTTGCTCAGGCGCCAGTCGATCGTGCCTGCAAACGCGCCTTCGTCCACTTCGTAGTCGTTGCGCGTGTCCAATGTCACCACCTCGCGGCCCTCGTCGTCATGGCCTTGCTCCAGCCAGCGGCGCAGCGTGACCGGGCTGACCGAAGGCGCCCGGCCATGGGCGGGGCGAATGGCGGGATGATCCATGCGGATGATCTCGCTCTTGACCTTGACCAGCATTTTGCGAAAGGGCACGGTTTCGGACCAGCTTTCCTTGGGAGTCAGGTCGGCAAAACGCGGGTCTTGCTTCAACTGCTCGACAAAGCCGCGTACGGCATCGGCCGGGCCGGCCAGGAAGAAGTTGATGCCTTCCTCGGCCAGCAGCACCGTGCCCTTGAGGCTCAGGGCATGGGCGCGCTCCAGCAGCGTCTGGCGCAGCTGGTCGGCATCAGGCAGGGGCGTGAATTTGTAGCAGGAAATGTTGAGTATGTCGGCCACGTCGATATCCGGGGGGCGGCCGCGCGGCTGCTGCATCGACAGTGACGCAGCTCAGACCGGGGCCGTCAGCTCTGCCTTGATTTTATTGGACAGCTGTGCCACTGCGAGGGATGCGGGTGCTCCGGGCATGGCCTGCAGCAGCAGCTGCCGGCGCATCACGGCTTCGCGCACGGCGGAGTCGACCGGAATATCGCCCCAGTGCGTCAACTGCAGCGGCTGGCCGGAATCGGTGGTCACGAAGCGGTTGAGCACCTGCTGCAGCTGGCCCGTGATGGCGCGGCCATCGCCAGGGCGCTGCGCCTGGTTGATGACCAGACGGATCTGCTGGCGCTTTTGCTGCAGGGCCAGCACCTTGATGGCTGCATAGGCGTCGGTCAGCGAGGTGGGCTCGGGCGTGGCCACGACCAGCACCTCGGTGGCCAGAGAGACGGAGAACAGCACCACGTCGGAGATGCCGGCGCCGGTGTCGAGCAGGATGATGTCGTAGCGCGGGCGCAGCAGCTCCACCGTGCGCATGAACTGGGAGCGGATCTCGGGCGTCAGGCGCGAATACTCGATCATGCCCGAGCCGGCCAGCAGCACGGAGTAGCCGCCCGGCGTGGTCAGAATCGCATCTTCCAGCGTGGAGCGGCCCGTGAACACATCGTGCAACGTGACCTTGGGGTAGAGGTTGAGCACCACGTCCAGATTGGCCAGACCCAGGTCGGCGTCCAGTACCAGCACGTTGAAGCCATGACGCGTCAGAGCCGCAGCCAGATTGGCAGAGACAAAAGTCTTGCCGACACCGCCTTTGCCGCTGGTGACGGCAATGATGTGGGCCTGCTTGGTGCGGCCAGGCGCCCGCAGGGCATCTTCCATGGATATATGAGCGGGCAAAGTAGGGTGAGGGGCCAAGGTGTCCATCGTCTCAAGGCGTTATGACCTGGCTTGCGGCGTCGGTGTTTACGTCTGGTGCTGTGTTGTCGGAAACATTTTCCTCTAAAGAGGCAGCATGCAAAGGGCTGAATAGCAGGCTTTTTTCCTCGGCACTCACCGTACTGTCGGGCGGTTCCTCGACACAGACGCAGTTGCGGCCTGCCGATTTGGCCAGATAGAGCTGGCGATCGGCACGCTCGGTCCACAGTTGCGCGGTGCTGCGAATCCATTGCTGGGCGTAGACCCCGCCGATACTCACGGTGACCTTCAGCATCTGACCCGAGGACACCGCGATGGAGTTGTCTTCGATGGCCTGGCGCAGGCGCTCGGCGACCGCACGGCCTTGATGCGCGGGGCAGACCGGCAGCACTATGGCGAATTCCTCGCCGCCGAAGCGCGCCAGCGTGTCCATGGGGCGAATGATTTCGGACAGCGTCTGTGCCACCGATTGCAGCACCATGTCGCCGGCGATGTGGCCGTGCTCGTCGTTGATCTGCTTGAAGTGGTCGATGTCCAGCATCAGCAGCAGAGCGGTCTCGCCCGAGCGGGCCACGCGGTCGATCTCACGCTCGATCACGGAGCGGAAATGGCGGCGGTTGGCCAGCCCCGTGAGAGGGTCGCGCAATGACAGAGCGCACAAGCCATCAATCAGGGCTTGCAGGTAATGGGTGGGAGTGTCGGTGGGCAGACGGATATCGCCACCGCCCGCGCGAGTCACCAGATTGTGTGCGGTGGCAAGGCGCAGATCGCGCAGGAACACGGATTGATGGGGGGCGGATGAGGTCACGACAAGCTATCAATGGTGGCCGTCAGTGTAGCAGCGACCCTTATCATTTTGTGGGTGTAGGCTTTTCGTCAGCGTTTACAGATGGCGGTTTTGTGGGGAAATTGCCAAGCGTTCGCAGAAAGTCGGCATCCGTGCGATAGAGCCTGATGGGGCTGCCGGGCTGGTGCAGCAGGCCGGCGCGCTCCAGTCGTTGCTCGGCAGGCAGTTTCAGCCCCACCACATGCAGCAGGCCACCGCGCAAGGCAACCATGCGCTCCAGGCGGGCAAATGTTTCGACGCCGGTGATGTCGATGCTGTTGATGGACTGCATCAGCAATGCCAGGTCTTTGGCCTGAGGCGCCTGCTGCAGTGCGTCGGCCGCGTAGCGCTCAAGGGCCGTGGCCGTGGCGAAGTCCAGGTCTGCGTCCATGCGCAGGGCCACCACATTGGGCGCGAGGGCCGGCAATTGCCAGAGCTGGCGGCTGCGCAGGCTGCCGTCGGGATGCTCGCCGATCTCGATGATGCGCGGGTGCAGGTGGTGATAGAGGTAGTAAGCCTGGCTGAGCATGATGCCCGCAAACACCCCCCAGTACATGCGCGGGGCGGTGACGATGGTCAGCACCAGTGTGGCGACGCTGATGCAGGCTTCCACCTTGGAGACCCTGAACAGCTTGAGGATCGCGCTGGGCTTGACCAGGTTGAGCACGGCGGTGATCACGATGGCTGCCAGCGTGGCCTGAGGCACGTGGTAGAGCCAGGGAATGAACCAGAGCACGACCACCACCACCAGCAAGATGGAAAAGACATTCGCATAGCCGGTCTTGGCACCGGCGAGCAGATTGACCGCCGAGCGTGAGAACGAGGCGCTGGTGGCAAAGCTGCCGAACAGGCCGGCGCTGATCTTGGACAGGCCCTGGGCAATCAGATCCTGGTTCTCGTTCCAGCGCGTGCCGGCCTGCTGATGCTCGACCTGGGCGCTGGAGGCGGTCTCCAGAAAGCTGACCAGGGAGATGACCAGCACCGGCATGATCAGGGCGCCGAATTGCTCCCAGTCCAGCATGCCTGGCCATTGGAAGCTGGGCAGCCCTGCAGGCAGGTGACCGATCACGGAGCCGCCCGCATCGGCAAAACCCGTGATCCAGCTGATGAAGCCGCTCAGGCCGATGATGAAAATGGCCGAGGGAAAGGCCGGACGCCATTTCTTGGCCAGCATCAGAAGAGCCATGCTGACTAGGCCGTAGGCGATGGACTGGATGCTGAACAGGTAAATGGACGGCGAGTGCCAGACGGTGGACCAGTCAGCGCGCATGCCCAGCAGGGTGGGCAGCTGCGAAGCCAGGATCAGCAGGGCTGCTGCCTGGGTGAAACCTGCCAGTACAGGCGAGGTGACCAGGTTGAGCAGCCAGCCTGCGCGCACCACGCCCAGACTCCATTGCACCAGGCCGGAGAGAATGGCCATCCATGCCGCAAGCACCACCCATTGGGCCGAGCCCGGCTCGGCCATGCCGGTCAGTGAGGCGCCGATCAGCAAGGCGCTCAGTGCCGTCGGCCCAACGCCCAGCCGCGGCGAGGGGCTGAAGAGAATGGCCACTGCGGCCGGAATGATGGAGGCGTAGATGCCGGTGATCAGTGGCATGCCGGCCAGCGCGGCGTAAGCCACGCCCTGGGGCAGCAGCATCAGGCCCACGGTCAGGCCGGCCCAGAATTCGCCGCGCAGCAGGCCGAAAGTAGGTTTGGGCCAATCGAGAAAGGGCAGCCATCGGGCCAGGGATTGCATGGAAGTCATGATTGCGGCGAACTAAACCGTCTGCAAGCTTAGTCGGGCTTTGTTGTGCAGAGATTAAAACAGGGCGAGGCTGCGACCTGGGTCGAGAAGGTCGGGCGACCCGGGGCGCGTTGTCCGAACCGGGCCCGCATGGCATCGATGGCGGCAAGGGTGTCGGCGGATGGCCGATGAATCCGGGCTTTGCCAGGCGACCGGGTGGGGTGCTGGCAGCTTGTGAATGATGCTCACGTTGAAATCGACTCGAAGACAGAAAAACGGCGCCAACAGCCATGGTTTTCAATGCCGCCGCCGTGTTTCATCCTAGCACGCTGCCCGGGGATATGCGGGGGCGCGCCAGCTTCGGGCGTTGGAGCCGCCATAAAAAAAGAGAGGCTCATGGCCTCTCTTTGCACGCTTTGGTGCAGTGCGCGCGGTGGTTGAGCCACCTGTCGTCCATCAGTTGCCCAGATTGCGGATCGCTTCGGGGGTGTACTGGCTGGGCTTGAGGTTGTCCTTGCCCAGAATCGGCGCCTTGGGGCGCTCCTGGACCAGATTCATGCTCACATAGGAGCCGGCATTCAGGTCGTAGTAGAACGATGTGCCTGCATGCCATTTCCTGATGTCGTAGGCGTAGTAGTAATTGATCTCTGCGTGCTGCCACAACTGGCCGCGTGCATCGTAGAAGTCGCCCGAGACGGCGTGGCCGGTATCTTCGTCGATGAACATCACGCGCTTGGAGTACAGGTGGCGAAAGCCCGGCTTGAGCTTGCCCTCCAGCACCCAGACACGGCGCAGCTCATAGCGGGTGTAGGCCGGGTTGGGGTGGCCGGGTTTGAGCAGATCGGCGTACTTCAGCGGCTGGTTGATGCGAAAGGTATTGGCAGGAACGAACATTTCGCGCTTGCCATGCATGGTCCATTCATAGCGCTCGGAGCCACCGTTGAACAGGCGCTCGGAGTCGATGGTCGCCTTGCCGCTGGTGCCGGGGGAGGGTTGGTCATAGCCGAACTCGGGCAGCTGGCGCACGCGGCGTGTGCCGGGGTCGTAGTTCCAGGCCAGGCGCTTGTCCGTGCCGAAGTTCATGGGCTCTATGGACAGGATCACACCGCCTTTTTCGCGCTCGGGCAGGATGGAGAAGTTGGTCACATAGGCGTACTTGCCTTCGTTGGGCTTGCCCAGGTTCTCCTTGGAGTCATAGCGGCTGAGCTGGATGTAGCTGGTGCGGCCCCAGGCGATATCGCCTCCTGCGCCCACCAATGCCATGTCGCGCTCCACCTCTTCGGTGCTGGCGCGGCTGGGCATGAGGTTGTTCCAGAGCAGCTCCACACCGCTCTTCGGAATGGGGAAGGGAAGGGCGCCCATAAAGCCCTTGACGCCGTTGCCGTCGTTGGTGATTTCGGCTTCCTGAGCGTTGCGCTTGGCGACGGCGCAGATATCGTCGTCATAGCGGAAGTCGCGGTGGCCCGGATAGACGGGAATGCGCATCGTGGCTGGGAATTTGCCAAGCAGCGCCTTCTGGCCATCACTGAGTTTGTCGCCGTACTGCGCCATATTGGCGGCCGTGATTTCGAACAGCGGCTTCTCGTGGGCATAGATATCGGGCTGGAACTGTCCCACGGACCTGGTGAACTTCACGCCGGGCGGCACGCCCAGGATCTTGCCTGTGAAGGGCGGAATGCTGCCGTCGGCATTGCCGGCCCTGATGGCGCCCGTGCAGGTCAGCTCCTTGCCCAGTTTGTCGGCCTCGGCGGCGGGAACCTTGGCACAGGCTGCACCTGCGCTCAGCAAACCCATGCACAGCAACAGCGCCGTATTCATCGTCTTGTTTTTCATTGCTCTCCTCCCTGGTGAAAACCATGCAGGCTCTTGCCTGTGAGCATCGATTCTTCAGATATTTGTCATGACATGAATCGTCTGTTGAGACTAATCGGCAGCGTCCGGGGCCGGCCCATGATGCAAAAAGGGCAGCGCCGTTGCCGGTGCTGCCCTTTGGAGGGATCAAAAATGACTAGGTATTAACGCGAGCCGTTCAGATCCATTTCCGAGTATTTGACGATGCGCGTGCCCTTGACCCATTTGTAGCCGAACCAGATGGCCAGGAAGAGAGGCAGGCCGATATAGGTGGCGATGGCGCCGACCCAGTCGATCTGGTCCTTGATCAGGTTCTCGTAGTTCTGGCCCAGAGTGATGATCAGGCACAGCACAAAAGCGAAGATGGGGCCGAAGGGGAAGGCTGCTGCCTTGTAGGGCAACTGGTTCATATCGTAGTTCTGCACCTCGCAGCCCTTGCGGAAACGATAGTGGCTGATGGCAATGCCCAGCCAGGCAACGAAGCCGCACATGCCGGACAGATTCAGCAGCCAGATGTAGACCACTTCGGGGCTGAAGATATTGGTCAGAAAGCACAGGGCGGCGATCACGGTGGTGGCGATCAAGGCCAGCACGGGTACGCCACGCGTGTTGACCTGGGTGAACACCTTGGGCGCCATGCCTTGCTTGGCCAGTGCATACAGCATGCGGGTGGAGGCATACATGCCGGAGTTGCCGGCCGACAGCACCGAGGTCAGCACCACGGCATTCATCACGGCGGCAGCGCCCAGCAGGCCGGCACGCTCGAACACCAGCGTGAAGGGGCTGACGGCGATATCGCCCAGATCGTTGCGCAGCAGCTTGGGATCTGTATAGGGAATCAGCAGACCGATGATGAGGATGGCGAAGACGTAGAACAGCAAAATGCGCCAGAACACCTTGCGCACGGCCTTGGGCACGTTCTTGGCGGGATCTTCGGACTCGCCGGCGGCGATACCGATCAGCTCCGTGCCCTGGAAGGAAAAGCCCACCACCATGGCCACACCGATCAAGGCCGCAAAGCCGCCTGCAAACGGGGCGTCGCCCGTGCTCAGGTTGGCAATATTGCCCCAGATTCCGTCAGGTGCGCCGCCTTGCAGAATGCCGAAGATCATCAGCACGCCGATGCCAATGAATACCAGCACCGTGGTCACCTTGATGGCGGCGAACCAGAATTCGGATTCGCCAAAGCCCTTGGCCGACAGTGCGTTGAGGCCGAACATCAGGGCCAGAAACAGCGCACTCCAGAGCACTCCGTTGGTGCCCGGGAACCAGTAGGCCATCACCAACTGTGCGGCCACCAGATCCACGGCAATGGTCACGGCCCAGTTGTACCAGTAGTTCCAGCCCAGCGCGAAGCCGAAACCTTCATCCACATACTTGGCGCCATAGGTGGCAAAAGAGCCGGAGACGGGCATGTGCGCGGCCATCTCGCCCAGACTGGTCATCAGGAAATAGACCATCAGGCCCACGATCATGTAGGCCAGCAAGGCGCCGCCTGGGCCTGCCTGGGAGATGGTTGCGCCGGAGGCGACAAAAAGGCCGGTGCCGATGGAGCCGCCGATGGCAATCATCGACATATGACGGGCCTTGAGGGAACGGTGCAACTGGCCGGTTGCTGCAGTGGATTCGCTGTCGCTCATGAATACGAGATTTTCTGGCAGGACATGACAAGGGGAAACAGGCTGGCTAAGGCCGTTGTCATGGCTTGCATTATTGTGGTTCTGCACGGCCGGCCCCGGGATAGCAACGCGGCGTGCGCGATCGGCGATGACACTCATTGCCGTTCAGTGGGTGCAGATTGTGAGCGATTTATGGGCGGTGCGTGCGCTTCGGGTTGTCATGAAGTGCAGCGAATTGGCGGATATTTTTTTCAAGTATCTGTTTTTTATAGGTTTATGGGCTTGGGCCGGTGGCTGCCTCTTGTGGGCGGCATTGGCTCTGCATGGAGCGGTGGCGCTCAAATGGTGGCATGGACGCAACGGATCGAGGCAATGCACGGACCGACAGCGGTCTTTCGGCCAGCCAGCAGAAGCTGCAGCGAGCCTGGGACATGAGCGCTTTTTCGCAGCCCGATTCGCCGGACCTCGGTTTTCATGGCGGCAGCAACACTAGCCTGCAACTCGTACGGTGCCATGCCGCAGCGGCGCGGTCTGGTGCTGTTCTTCCGGCTGTGCCTGCATGCGAGCGATAGAGGAGATCGGCAGTCCCCGGCAGGTGCAAGATGCCCTGTGAGCATCCCGGCCGAAACAGGCTTCAGCTTGTCGGTGATGGTTTCGTGAGCATTTCTATTCTTGAATTCAATTCAAGAGAATTTATTGGATACAGGGCTTAATCGGCAAAGATGAAGCGGGCACACTGCGGGTCATGAAATCCTCTGCAGCCTTATTTGCCCTGGCCGTTGGCGCTTTTGCCATTGGCACGACCGAGTTCACTCCCATGGGATTGCTGCCCGTGATTGCCGATGGGGTGCAGGTCAGCATTCCCACGGCGGGCATGCTGGTCTCGGCCTATGCCGTGGGCGTCATGCTGGGGGCTCCGGTCATGACGCTGCTTTTCAGCCGTTTTGGCAAACGGGCTGCGCTGATGGGCCTGATGGTGCTGTTCACAGTGGGCAATCTGTTGTCGGCCTTTGCGCCGGGCTATACCACGCTGCTGCTGTCGCGTCTGGTCACCAGTCTCAACCACGGCGCTTTCTTCGGCATCGGTGCCGTGGTGGCCGCGAGCGTGGTGCCCAGGGACAAGCAGGCCAGCGCGATTGCTGCCATGTTCATGGGCCTGACGATTGCCAATATCGGTGGCGTGCCCGCTGCGACCTGGATCGGCCAGCAGGTGGGCTGGCGCCTGGCCTTTGGCGGCACGGCCGTGCTGGGCCTGGTCACCATTGCCGCGCTGTGGCTGGCGCTGCCCAAGGGCGAGCCGGGCACACGCCCAGACGTGCGCCGCGAGCTGAAGGTGCTGGCGCGCCCCGAAGTGCTGCTGGCCATGGGCACCACGGTGCTGGGGGCCGGTGCCATGTTTGCGCTCTATACCTATGTGGCGCCGGTGCTGGCCGAGATCACGCACGCCAGCCCCGGCTTTGTGGCCTTTGCCCTGGTGCTGATCGGCGTCGGATTCACGCTGGGCAATACGCTGGGCGGCAAGCTGGCCGACTGGTCGCTGGACGGCGCGACGAAGATCATTCTGGCGCTGCTCGCCATCATCATGGCCTTGCTGCCGCTGGTCATGACCACCCATCTGGGTGCGGCCATCGGTCTGGTGGTCTGGGGCGCTGCGGCCTTTGGCATCGTGCCGCCAGTGCAGATGCGGGTCATGCAGGCCGCGGCGCAGGCGCCGGGTCTGGCTTCATCTGTCAATGTGGGGGCATTCAATCTGGGCAATGCGGTGGGCGCTGCGTTGGGCGGCTTCGTCATCGGTCAGGGCCTGGGATATGCGGCCGTGCCGCTGGTGGGCGCTGCGCTGGCCGCGGGCGGTCTGGGCCTGGTCTGGCTGGGCAAGGCCGGTCGCAGTCCTGCGGCGCAAGGGGCTGGCGAGAGTGCCGTTCGCAAGGTTTGACGGCGCTGTCGTTCCGAGCGGCTCCGGCCTGTCGCTTACCAGCGCGCCTGCTCCAGCAGCATCTGGGTCAGCGCCTTGATCTTGGGTGAGGCATGGCGGGTGCGTGGGTAGACCAGAGACAGCTCGCGGCTGCGGCCTTCGAGCTGGGTCAGCACGGGTATGAGCCGCGCACTGGCAATGTGCTCGCGCACGGCAAACTCCATGACCTGAGCCACGCCCAGACCGGCCAGCGAGCCCTCGACCAAAGGGTCGCCGCTGTCGAAGCTGATGGACTGCGGCGGCATCCAGTCCAGCGGCTCTTCGCCTTCGGCCTTGAACTGCCAGGGCACCTGAAATCCCAGATAGTGGTTGTAGACCGACAGGCAGCGGTGTCGGGCCAGCTCCTGCAGCGTGCGCGGTGCGCCATGGGCTTGCAGATAGCTGGGTGAGACCACGGTCACCCAGCGCAGCGGCGGCAGGCTGCGCGCAATCATGCGGCTGTCGGCAAGAGGGCCTATGCGCACGGCTGCGTCAAAACCTTCTTCCACCATGTCCACCACCCTGTCGGTAAAGCTGGCATCGATCTGCAGACCCGGATAGCGATCCATCAGCGGCCCCAGCAACGGCGTGAGCACCACCCGTCCCAGCACCGAGGGCGCGGTCATGCGCAGCACGCCACTGGGTTCGCAGCGCCGGTCCAGCATCAGCTGGCGCGCTTCGTCGAGCCCGGCAATCAGCGCGGCGCTGCGGTCCACCAGGGTGCAGCCATCGGGCGTGAGCGAGACATTGCGCGTATTGCGATGCAGCAGCCGGGTGCCCAGATCGGCTTCCAGCTGGGCAATCGCCCGCGAGATGCGGGACTGCGTGGTCCCCAGGCTGTGCGCAGCCTGCGTGAAGCTTTTGCACTCGGCCACCTTGACCAGCATGTGTACGGCGTTCAGATCCATGGTGCTCAAGCTTGATTGATGCGTATACGCATAAGTTAAACATGATTTTCATGTTTATCTGCGTCCTTGAATTAAATACGATGCCTGCCTGACCGGTCATTCACGCTGTACCTGCAATGCAGCACGCTTTGGAGCACTCACGCCCGTCGCCGCGACGAGGCGTGCAGCCGCTTTTTTTCGAGAATGAGGACCGATGTGATGGATCAAGAGAGAGACAAGTTGCCGCCCCTGCCCAGCCTGCGCTATCCGCGTGCAGCGCTGGCCCTGTTGTCGCTGGCGCAGCTGATGATTGCGCTGGATGCGACGATCGTGTTTGTGGCGCTGGACGCCATGGGCATGCATCTGCAGCTGCCTGCGCACCATCTGCAATGGGTGATCAGTGGCTATAGCGTGGCTTTTGGCGGCTGTCTGCTGCTGGGCGGGCGCTGCGCCGATCTGCTGGGGCAGCGCCGCATGTACATAGCAGCCATGGCCTTGTTCGGACTGGCGTCACTGGCCGGAGGCTTTGCCACCGAAGCCTGGCTGTTGATCGCGGCGCGTGCGGCCCAGGGCGTGGGGGCGGCGCTGCTGTTCCCGGCCACGCTGGCCATGATCAACACCCTGTACCGCCCAGGTGCCGAGCGCAATCGGGCGCTGGCCGTGTGGAGCATGGCCAGCGCCGGAGGGCTGGCGGCAGGGGCCTTGCTGGGCGGCGTGCTGACCCAGTTGCTGGGCTGGAACTGGGTACTGTGGGTGCTGGTGCCGATTGCCTGGCCTTGTGCGGTGGCGGCGCTGCGCTATCTGCCCGCCATGCCCAGCGCGCCGCGTCATCAGCGCCGCTTTGATGTGGCCGGGTGCATCAGCGTGACGCTGGGCAGCTGCCTGCTGGTCACGGCCCTGGTGCAAGGTCCGCAATGGGGCTGGCTGGACGGGCGCACCTTGGGTGTGCTGCTGGCAGCCGCACTGGCACTGGCGGCATTCTTTGCCATTGAAAAACAGGTGGCCGCGCCGCTGATGCCGCTGGCCATGCTGAAAGTGCGTGGCCTGCAGCATGCCATGCTGCTGACGCTGCTGTTCATGAGTTGCTACGGCGTGCAGTACTACTTTCTGGGCCTGTACTTTCAGCAGGTGCTGGGCTTGAGTCCGCTGCAGGCCGGGCTGGCCTTTGTGCTGCCCACCATTGTCTGCACCGTCGGTATTCGCTGGGCCGAACGCGGATTGGCGCGCTACAGCGCCCGCATCGTGCTGATGGCCGGCTGGGCTGCAGGTCTGGCGGGCCTGGTCTGGACCGCCGCCGTGCTGCCACTGGCCGGCAATTACTGGTGGCTGGTGCCGGGCTTCATCGTGATGAGCATAGGCCAGGGTGCCAGCTGGACCGGCATGTGGGTCTTGGTGGGCGAGGGCATTGCGCCGCAGCAGCAGGGGGTGGCTTCCGGTGTAGCCGCCACAGCCCAGCAGGTGGGGGCGGCACTGGGGCTGGCTGTGCTGGTGATGGTCGCTGCCCTGCCGGTGGCGCAAGTGCAGGCCACGGGTTCGGCAAATGCCCAGGCACTGCAGCAGGCCAATGCTCTGGGTCTGCAGAATGCGGAATGGGGCACCGCGCTGATTGCCCTGGCGGCCTTGCTGGTCTGCGCGGTCATGGGGCACAGGCCGCTGGCTCAGGAGCTGAAGCCTCAGCTTGGCTGAGTTGAGTTGATATGAAAATAGCTGCCAGCGCTTATGGATAAAGCGTTGGCAGCTATTGTTTTGATGATTTCTGGCTCAGCTCAGCAGCAATGCATCGTCGGCCAGCTTTTCGCCGCGCACCTTCTCGAACATGTGCAGCAGGTCGGGCACATCCATTCTGGAGCGCTCTTCGCCGCTGACGTCCAGCACCACATTGCCCTGGTGCAGCATGACGGTACGCGTGCCCACATCCAGGGCCTGGCGCATGCTGTGCGTCACCATCATCGTGGTCAGATTGGCTTCCTGCACGATGCGCGCCGTCAGCTGCAGCACAAAGTCGGCGGTGCGTGGGTCCAGAGCGGCAGTGTGCTCGTCCAGCAGCAGAATGCGCGAAGGCTGCAACGCTGCCATCAGCAGGCTCACGGCCTGACGCTGTCCGCCCGAGAGCAGGCCGATGCGGTCGGTCAGGCGGTTTTCCAGGCCCAGGCCCAGCGTGGCCAGACGCTCGCGATACAGATCGCGATTGCTGGCCTTCACGGCCTTGGACAAGCCGCGGAAGTTGCCGCGCTCGTGCGCCAGTGCCATGTTCTCTTCGATGGACAGGTCTTCACAGGTGCCGGCCATGGGGTCCTGAAACACCCGGGCCACCTGCTTGGAGCGGGACCATACCGGCATGCGCGTCATGTCGATACCGGCAATTTCGATCTTGCCCTTGTCCACGCTCTGGTCGCCCGAGACGCAGTTCAGAAACGTGGACTTGCCTGCGCCGTTGGAGCCGATGACAGTCACAAACTGACCGTCAGGAATCGACAGCGACAGGCCGCGCAGCGCGCGGGTTTCGATCGGCGTGCCAGGGTTGAAGGTGAGTTCGAGGTTTTGTGCGTTCAGCATGGTGTTCTCCGCCGTCCTTCTTCTTACTTGCGCTTGCTCAGCTTTTTCTTGATTTGCGGAATCACCAGTGCGATGGTCACCAGCACTGCCGTCACCAGGTTCAGATCCTGCGCCTTCAGGCCGATGGCATCGATATTGAGGGCTGCCGCGATGAAGAAGCGGTAGACCACGGCGCCAAGCACCACGGCCAGCGTGGCCCAGATGATCTTGCGCGAAGGCAGTATGGTCTCGCCCACGATCACGGCCGCCAGACCGATGACGATGGTGCCGATGCCCATGGAGATGTCGGAACCGCCCTGGGTCTGCACGAACAGTGCGCCCGCCAGGCCGACCAGACCGTTGGAGATCGCCATGCCCAGCAAGATCATGGCGCCGGTGTTGACGCCTTGGGCGCGAGCCATGCGGGCGTTGGAGCCCGTGGAACGGATGGCCAGGCCGCGCTCGGTGGCAAAGAACCAGTCCAGAGCCAGCTTGGCCACGATGACGAAGCCGAGCATGATGAGCGGGCGCATCACATAGTCGTCAATGTTGGCCGGCTGCAGCATGGTGAACAGCGTGGGCTCGTTGATCAGCGGCACGTTGGGGCCGCCCATGATGCGCAGATTCACCGAGTACAGGCCGATCATCATCAGGATGGAGGCCAGCAGGTCCATGATCTTGAGCTTGACGTTGAGCCAGCCCGTGATGAAACCAGCCACGGCACCGGCAGCCGTGCCGGCCAGCGTGGCCAGCCAGGGGTTGGTGCCCGTGGAAATCAGAATGGCGCAGACTGCACCACCGAGGGGGAAGCTGCCGTCGACCGTCAGATCGGGAAAACGCAGCAAGCGAAAGGAGATGAAGACGCCCAGCGCCACTAGGCTGAAGATCAGGCCAATTTCAATGGCACCGAGGATGGAAAATAAAGACATAGAGAGAGCGACAGGCGCGGCAAACGTCTAAAAAAATCGGCAGGGCCATGTTGCCACGGCACCTGCCGCTGCGCTGGCACTGCCTGGTGGCAGTGCTGGCGACAGGGAGTGGATTACTTGACCACGGTCGCGGCGGACTTGATCAGCGCGTCGGACAGCTTCACGCCTTGCTTTTCGGCAGCGCCGGGATTCACGAACAGTTCCATCTTGGTGGAGACTTCGGGCTTGATGTCGCCGGGCTTCTCGCCCTTGAGGATGCGCACCACCATGCGGCCGGTCTGTTCACCCAGATCACGGTAGTTGATGCCGTAGGCAGCCACGGCGCCGCGCTTGACGGAGTCGGTGTCAGAGGCCACCAGAGGAATCTTGGCGTCCTGGCCCACCTTGACCAGCGATTCGTAGGCCGACACCACGTTGTTGTCGGTGTTGGTATAGATCACGTCGACCTTGCCCACCAGCGAGCGTGCGGCGCTGGAGACGTCCACCGAGCGGGGAGCGGCAGCGGTCACCAGAGTCCAGCCCATCTTGGGCAGCAGGGCCTGCAGTTCCTTGACGACCACGGCGGAGTTGGCTTCACCGGGGTTGTAGACCATGCCGATTCGCTTGGCATTGGGTGCGACCTGCTTGACCAGGTCCATCTGCTTGTCCAGGGCCAGCAGGTCGGACACGCCAGTCACATTGTTCTTGGAGGGTTCCCAGCTGGGGACCAGCTTGGCGGCGACGGGGTCGGTCACGGCCGAGAACACCACGGGCACGGTCTTGGTCGATGCGATCACGGCCTGAGCGGAAGGCGTGGCGATGGCGACGATGGCATCGGGCTTGTCACCCACGAACTTGCGGGCGATCTGGGCTGCCGTACCGGTGTTGCCCTGTGCGCTCTGGTACTGCCACTTCAGGGCCTTGCCTTCTTCGTAGCCGGCTGCCTTCAGGGCGTCCTTGACGCCGTCGCGCACCGCATCCAGGGCGGGGTGTTCAACAATGGCGGTCACGGCCACGGACTTGGTGTCGGCGGCATAGGCACCCGACATGGCGGAAATTGCCAGGGCCAGTGCGCCCATGCGGGCCAAGGACAGCTGCTTCATGTGTATCTCCAGCGTTTGTTGTGTGTTCCAGGTGAATTAAGACGGCAGTGCTCGATGCGCGTCGCCTCGCGGCAAAGTCTACTGCACCGATCTGGCTGTCTTCGCAATTGAGATAACCTTGTTTATCCCTATACGATGATCGCGAAAAAATGGCATGAAAGCTGCGCAAAGCGCTATTTGACTGGTGTTTGTGTGTGTAGATGCTGTTCAATGGCGCGCAATATTGCGTTGAGCAGGGCAGAGTTTCTGCTTTTTGCTGCATTTTTCCTGCGTTTGATTTGCTCAGGTCAAGGATATTGAGGCGATTGCCTGTTTTTTGGTCGCAGCGCTTTCTTGGCCGCAAGCCTGTCTCCATTGGGAGATTCACGGCCCTGGCTCTGGCCTGAGAATTTTCAGGATGCTGCAAATTTGTGGGCATTTCACGGACTGCGTTGCTAAAAACATTCAGCCCATGAAAAAAGCCTGCGCAGTCTGAACTGGCGCAGGCTTTCGGGGAGTGCATCCGGCAGCGGCTGCCGCCGCCGAATGCCGTCGCATGGCTTACATGCCGGAGTAGTTGGGGCCGCCTCCGCCTTCGGGCGTGACCCAGACGATGTTCTGCGTCGGATCCTTGATGTCGCAGGTCTTGCAGTGCACGCAGTTCTGCGCATTGATCTGCAGACGCTGCTTGCCGGCATCGGCCTCGTCCTCCACGAACTCGTACACGCCTGCGGGGCAGTAGCGCTGCTCGGGGCCGGCGAACTTGGTCAGGTTCACGGCAACGGGAACGCTGGCGTCCTTGAGCGTCAGGTGGGCCGGCTGGTTCTCTGCATGATTGGTGCTGCTGATGAAGACGCTGGAGAGGCGGTCGAAGGTCAGCTTGCCGTCGGGCTTGGGGTACTCGATGGGGGCGCACTCGGCGGCGGGCTTGAGATAGGCGTGGTCGGGCTTGTTGCGATGCAGCGTCCAGGGGATGTTGCCGCGCAGCACGAACTGCTCCAGCCCGTTCATCACGGTGGCCGTGGTCAGACCCTTCTTGAACCAGGCCTTGAAGTTGCGCGCCTTCCACAGCTCTTCATAGAGCCAGCTGTTCTCGAACGCATAGGTATAGGCCGTCAGCTCATCGCTCTGGCGACCGGCGACGATGGCGGCGTAGGCGGCTTCGGCGGCCAGCATGCCGGTCTTGATCGCGGCATGGCTGCCCTTGATGCGGCTGACATTGAGGAAGCCGGCTTCGCAGCCCACCAGTGCACCACCGGGGAAGACAAAGCGGGGCAGGCTGGAGATGCCGCCGGCCGTGATGGCGCGCGCACCGTAGCTGATGCGCTTGGCGGGCTTGATGCCCTTGGCTTCGTCGCCTTCCAGGTAGTAGCGGATATTGGGATGGGTCTTCCAGCGCTGCATCTCCTCGAACGGAGACAGGTAGGGGTTGGAGTAGTCCAGGCCGGTGATGAAGCCCAGCGTGACCAGATTGTCTTCCAGGTGGTAGAGGAAGGCGCCACCGTAGGTGTCGCTCTTCATGGGCCAGCCGGCAGTGTGCAGCACCATGCCGGGCTTGTGACGCTGGGGGTCGATCTCCCAGAGTTCCTTGATGCCCAGACCGTAAGTCTGCGGGTCGCGGTTGGCGTCCAGCGAATACTTGGCGATGACCTGCTTGCCCAGATGGCCGCGCGCACCTTCGGCAAAGATGGTGTACTTGCCGTGCAGCTCCATGCCCAGCTGGAAGTCGCCCGTGGGCTCGCCTTCCTTGCTGATGCCCATATTGCCGGTAGCCACGCCCTTGACGGAGCCGTCCTCGGTGTAGAGCACTTCGGCGGCCGTGAAGCCGGGGAAGATTTCCACGCCCAGGGCTTCGGCCTGTTCCGCCAGCCACTTGGTGACAAAGCCCAGGCGAACAATGTAGTTGCCTTCGTTGTGAAAGCACTTGGGCAGCAGCCAGTTGGGCGTGCGCAGAGAGCTCTTCTCGCCGAGGAAGACCATGGCGTCTTCGGTCACCGGCTGGTTCAGGGGGGCACCCTTTTCCTTCCAGTCGGGGATCAGTTCGGTCAGAGCGCGAGGATCCATGATGGCGCCCGAGAGGGTGTGAGCGCCGGGCTCCGAGCCTTTTTCCAGCACGACCACGGAGACATCCTGACCTTTTTCAGCCGCCAGCTGCTTGAGGCGAATGGCAGTGGCCAGGCCGCCGGGGCCACCACCGACCACCACCACGTCATATTCCATGGCCTCTCGCGGGCCGTACTGGGCCAGGATCTCTTCGTTTGTCATCGGGAAAGTCTCGCTTGATATTGGATTGGGAAAACTGGCGTGCGCGGCCCAGGCAGGTGCGTCTGCAAAAAACCACGATGCGGGCGATTCTATGCTGACAGTCCGGCACGACCGTGCAGATTTGGCGACAGCGCATCAATCGGTGTTGCGGCAAAGTCCATAGGCTAGTGCTCCCCCCGGGGCACGCCATCCCTCAAAGAAACTAGAACAAGGGGATGATGAGGCAGTTGCAAACCTCGTTCAATCAGGAGACATAGCGGCATGAAAATCGAGTTGCCAGAGCAAAAAAAACAGGTCTATGAAACGCGCTTTCCCGTGCGCTGGGGTGATATGGACGCCATGGGCCATGTCAACAACGCTCAGTACTTCCGTTACCTGGAAACTGCCCGTATCGACTGGATGCGCGGCATGGGTCTGAATCCGGATCCCGCTGGGCAGGGGCCGGTCATCGTCAACGCCTTCTGCAATTTCTATCAGCAGCTGGCCTATCCCGACGAAGTGCTGCTCAAGATGTTTGTCAGCGATCCCGCACGCACCACCTTCGAGACCTGGGCCACGATGGAGCGTGTGGCACAGCCAGGAGTCATTTGTGCCGCCGGTGGAGGCACGGTGATCTGGGTGGACTTTCCCCGGCAGAAAGCCGCTGCGCTGCCGGACTGGATACGTTCGGCAGTGACTGCCTGAGTCTTGTTCGGAATTCCGTACATATCTATGGATGTCGTCCGGAAATCCGATCGTTGTTATGCAAAAAAGTATTTTGAATATAAGCAAATCAAAGACTTGGCCGTGATTTAGTGGCTGGCACGGTATGTGCTTAAACGACGGCACGCCGCTTCGCTGCGGCTGACCAAGTGAGACTGGGGCTGGACCTGGCTGACGAAACCTCGGTTGCGTCGGCGGTCCGTCTCGGTTTGTTGTCGCTGCCTGAACCCGGTGCCTTCAAGGCCCGGACTCCGGCTGCGGCTCAAACAACGCATACCAAGATTCCAAGAAATGAAATCCAATCGCCTGACCATCATGGTTCTGCTGGCCATGGTTCTGGGTGTGGTCGTGGGCTATCTCGTCCACGCCAACGCCGCGACACCGGAGACTGCCAAAGACATTGCCGGCTATTTCGGCATCCTCACCGACGTATTCCTGCGCATGATCAAGATGATCATCGCGCCCCTGGTGTTTGCCACGCTGGTGGCGGGCCTGGCCAATATGGGCGATGCCGGTTCCGTGGGCCGTGTGGGTGGTCGTGCGCTGGGCTGGTTTATCGCGGCTTCGTTCTGCTCGCTGTTTCTGGGTCTGGTGTTTGCCAATGTGCTGCAACCCGGCCACGGCCTGACTGTGGAGCTGCCCACGAATGCCGAGAGCCTGGGTCTGAAGACCGGTGCGCTGAACTTCAAGGATTTCATCACCCATGTCTTCCCCAAGAACATCTTCGAGGCCATGGCCACCAATGAGGTGTTGCAGATCCTCGTGTTCGCGCTGTTCTTCGGTATTGCACTGGGCTATCTGAACCACCAGAAAAAGCACATGCTGGTCGATCTGATGGAAGAGACCTCGCACGTCATGCTGCGCGTGACCGAGTACGTGATGCGCTTTGCGCCCGTGGGCGTGTTCGGCTCTGTCGCCGGCACCATTGCCACCCACGGACTGGGCATGCTGCTGGTGTTCGGCAAGTTCCTGCTGGGCTTCTATATTGCGCTGGCCGCGCTGTGGGTGCTGCTCATCGGTGCCGGCTATGTGGTGCTGGGCAAGGATGTCTTCCGTCTGCTGTCGTTGATTCGCGGCCCGGTGCTGGTGGGCTTTTTCACGGCCAGCAGCGAATCCACGCTGCCCAAGCTCATGGAGCAACTGGAAAAGTTTGGCATCAAGCCGCGCATCACCGGTTTTGTGCTGCCGCTGGGTTACTCGTTCAACCTCGACGGCTCCATGATCTACACCACCTTCCTGGCCATCTTCATCTCTCAGGCCTATGGCATCGAGATGTCGCTGACCGCACAGCTGACCATGCTGATGGTGCTGATGATTTCCAGCAAGGGCATTGCCGGCGTGCCGCGCGCCTCGCTGGTGGTGGTGGCCGCCGTGCTGCCCATGTTCGGTTTGCCGGAAGCCGGCATTCTGCTGATTCTGGGCATCGATCACTTCCTGGACATGGGTCGTACGCTGACCAATGTGCTGGGCAACGCCATTGCCACGGCCGTGGTGGCCAAATGGGAAGGCGATGAAGCTCCTGAGTCTTCCACAGACTCGGCAGCCCAGCCCGTGATCATGGCCGAGGCCGCCCGCGCCTGAGCCTGATCCCTGCCTTGCCCGGCTTGCTGCCTGCTGCTGTGTCGGGCGCTGCTAACATGGCCCGCACCATGCTAGCTTTCCTGCCCCCGCACCTGCGCGCTGCTTTGCTGATCCTGCTCTGGCTGGCTGCAAGCAGCCTGGGCGGCTGGCTGGGCTATCAGGGCTTTGTCAAGATCGGTCTCGAGACGGTGGCGGCAGCCGGCAACGGCCGCCTTGATCTCTATGCAGCCAGCCTTCGGCGCGAGATCGACAAATTTGCCTTTCTGCCCGATGTGGTGGCCCTGCAGCCCGAGATCCTGTCCCTGCTGAAATCGCCAGGCGACGAAACGCTGCAATCCCGTGCCAACCTCTATCTGGAAGAGCTGAGTCGCAGAGCGGGTACGCTCAGCGTCTACATGCTGGATCACCAGGGCCTTGTGCTGGCCGCCAGCAACTGGCGCCGCGCTGACAGCTTTGTGGGCGAGAACCTCGGCTTCAGGCCCTACGTTCAGCAGGCGCTGCGGGAAGGGCGGGGGCGTTACTTCGGTGTTGGCACCACGCGCGGCGAGCCTGGCTATTACCTGACCACTACCTTGGGCCAGGGCGAGCTGCATGGCGTGGTGGTGGTCAAGGTCGGGCTGGCGCAGCTCGAGCAGTCCTGGGCCAGCGCAGAGTCGCCGGTAATGGTCAGCGATGAAAACACCGTGGTCATCCTCAGCAACATGCCTGCCTGGCGCTTTGCCACCTTGCAGCCGCTGAACTCAGCAAGACGCGCGGAGCTGGAAGCTTCGCAGAAATACAACCGTCTGAATTTGAGGTCGCTGAGCTGGCGTGGCGTAAGCGGTGCCACGGGTACCAGGCAGGTCAGCATTCCTGATCTCAAAGATGCCGCGGCAGGGCCGAGTGCGGGCCGCTTTCTGGCGCAGTCCACGCCGCTGGCCGGCACGCCCTGGCAGATCACCGTGCTGTCTCCCCTGAGTGTTGCATTGCAGCTGGCGGCGAGCCGTGCATGGGTGACCGGGGCGTTGATTGCATTGATGCTGCTGCTGGGGGCTTTGCTCTATCAGCGGCGCAGGCATGTGCGTGAGCAACTGGCGGCCCAGCAGGCTCTGAAGCAGGCCAACGAGGTGCTGGAGCAGAAAGTGCAGCAGCGCACGGCCGATCTGCAGAACGCCAATCTGGCACTGCAGCAGGAGGTGGTGGAGCGCATGCATGCCGAGGCCACACTGCGCGCTGCGCAGGATGAGCTGGTGCAGGCCGGCAAACTGGCCGTCATCGGTCAGCTCTCCACCGAAGTGGCCCATGAGCTGAATCAGCCCCTGGCGGCCTTGCGGGCGCTGGCTGGCAACAGCCAGCGTTTTCTGGAGCGCGGCCAGGGCGAGATGGTGCACAGCAATCTGCAGCGCATGGCCGAGCTGACGGAGCGCATGGGACGTATCACCGGACAGTTGCGCAACTTTGCGCGCAAGTCCGCGGGCCAGCCGGCGCAGGTCGAACTGGCCAAGGTGGTGGATGGCGCACTGACCCTGCTGGAGCCGCGCATTGCGCAAAGCGGCGTCATGATCGTGCGACAGCCTTCGGATCTCGCGCTGAGTGCCTGGTGCGATGCCAATCGTGTGCAGCAGGTGCTGATCAATCTGCTGAGCAACGCGCTGGACGCCGTGCAGGGCGGTAGCACGCAGTGCGTGGAAATCGCCTGCAACCGGTCCGGTGCCTGGGCGCAGATTACGGTACGCGATCATGGCCCCGGACTCAGCGAGCAGGTTCAGGCGCGGCTGTTTGAGCCCTTTTTCACGACCAAGCCCGAGGGTTTGGGACTGGGTCTGGGCCTGCCGCTGTCGGCAGAGATTGCCCATGCCGCGGGTGGCAGCCTGAGTGGTGGCAACCATCCGGAAGGCGGGGCCATCTTCACGCTGCGCCTGCCCTTGGTGGATACTCGGCCGCTGTCCTGATTGCCTGCTGCCCATGAACCCTTCCCTCCAAGTCCTGATCGTTGAAGACGATGCCGATGTCGCCATGGCCTGCGAGCAGACCATGCGCCTCGAAGGCCTGGACTGCGTCTGTGCGAGCAGTGCCGAGCAGGCGCTAAAGCGCCTGTCGCCGGATTTCGCCGGCGTGGTGGTCAGTGATATCCGTTTGTCCCAGATGAGCGGGTTGGGGCTGCTGGCCGCGATTCGCGCGCTGGACGCCGAGCTGCCCGTGATTCTCATCACCGGTCACGGCGATATCTCCATGGCCGTGCAGGCCATGAAGGATGGTGCGGCCGATTTTCTGGAAAAGCCATTTGCGCCCGAACGCCTGGTGGAGGCCGTGCGCCGTGCGCTGGAGCGACGTCGTCTGGTTCTGGAGGTGCGCAGCTTGCGTCAGCAACTTCAGAGCCGGGATGTGTTGCAGCACCAGTTGCTGGGGCGGTCGCTGCCGATCCAGCAGCTGCGCAGTACCTTGCAGAGCCTTGCGGCCAGCGAGGCCGATGTGCTGATCTGGGGTGAAACCGGCACCGGCAAGGAAAGAGTCGCGCGCAGCCTGCACGAGTCCAGCCGGCGCAAAGGCGGCAATTTCGTCGCCATCAACTGCGGCGGCCTGCCGGAAACCCTGTTCGACAGCGAAATGTTCGGCAGCGAGGCCGGGGCCTTCACCGGTGCGGGCAAAAAGCGCATCGGCAAGATCGAGCATGCCAGCGGCGGCACGCTGTTTCTCGACGAGATCGAGAGCATGCCTTTGGCCATGCAGGCCAAGCTGCTGCGCGTGCTGCAGGAACGAGTGCTGGAGCGTCTTGGATCCAACACGCTCATTCCCGTGGATTGCCGCGTGATTGCGGCAACCAAGGTCGATCTGCTTGAGCTCAGCCGCCAGGGCCTGTTTCGCTCCGATCTCTACTATCGTCTCAATGTGGCGACCGTGAACCTGCCCCCGCTGCGCGAGCGCCGTGAGGATGTTGCGCTGCTGTTCGAGCATTTTGCGCTGCAGGCGGCGGCCCGCCACCAGCGACCTGTGGCCGAGCTGACGCCGCAGCGTCTTCAGACCTTGCTGGCCCACGACTGGCCCGGCAATGTGCGCGAGTTGCGCAACGCGGCAGAGCGCATCACGCTGGGGCTGGATGCCGGCATATCCCCACCCGGCGCCGCGCCCGGGACTGCTGCTTCGCTGGCGTCGACCATGGAGTCCATAGAGCGCTCCCTGATTTCCGAAGCCCTGCGCAACAACGAAGGCAATCTGACGCGCACGGCGCAGGCGCTGCACACCCCCAAGACCACGCTGCACGACAAGATTCGCAAGCACGGGCTGTGAGCAAGCCATGAAAGCGGCTGCCGCGTTTGGGCTCCAGGGCGGAACTTGCGTCCCGCTACACTGGGGCATGCGTGAATTCAAGGTCATGGTCGTTGGTGCTTATGGCTTCTTCGGCAGTCGCCTGGTTGCCAGGCTGGCCAGGCAAAGTGGTCTGCACATCGTGGTGGCAGGGCGCTCGGCTTCTGCGGCGCATGCGCTGCTCGAAGGTCTGGCCCGGGATGCCCGCTCAAGCCTGAGCCATGCGGTGCTGGACGTGATGGCTGCGGGGCTGCAAGAGCGGCTCAAGGCCCTGGCGGTGGATGCGCTCATTCACACCTCGGGCCCGTTTCAGGGACAGGACTACCGCGTGGCCCTGGCCTGTGCCCGAGCCGGCGTGCACTATGTGGATCTGGCCGATGGGCGTGAGTTCGTCTGCGGCATAGACCAGCTCGAGCTGCAGGCCAAAGCCGCCGGCGTGCTGCTGCTCAGTGGTGCCAGCTCGGTGCC
Source organism: Comamonas brasiliensis (assembly GCF_018292285.1). Classification (NCBI taxonomy): domain Bacteria; kingdom Pseudomonadati; phylum Pseudomonadota; class Betaproteobacteria; order Burkholderiales; family Comamonadaceae; genus Comamonas; species Comamonas brasiliensis. The sequence continues at coordinate 1,521,377 of NZ_JAANES010000001.1, read as the reverse complement.
GGCGCTGTCCTCGGCGGTGGTGGATGCGCTGGCTCGGGACATGGACCGCGTCGACCATATCGACATCGGCATCAGCCCGGGCAATCGAACGGACAGAGGCCTGTCCACCGTCGCTGCCATCCTCAGCTATTGCGGCAAGCCACTGCCCGGTGCGGGCCAGCAGGCCGTGATCGGCTGGCTGCGCAGCTATGCACATGACTACCCGGCGCCCGTGGGGCGGCGATTGCTGTCGGACTGCGATGTGCCCGATCTTGTATTGCTGCCGCTTCGTTATCAGAACTGTTCTGTCAGATTTGGCGCCGGACTTGAGTTGCCGCTTCTGCACAGAGGCATGAACGCCATGGCCTGGCTGGCGCACAAAGGGCTGGTGCAGGATTGGTCCACCCATGCGCGCACGCTCAAGCGCATGGCGGACTGGTTCAAGAACCGTGGCAGCGATGTGGGCGCCATGCATGTCACCGTCAGCTGGCTGGATGCCCAGGGGCAAGCCAGCCAGCGCAGCTGGGTGCTGACGGCGGGCTCCGGTGACGGGCCTTATGTTCCCACGCTGGCCGCCAGTGCACTGGTGCGCAAGCTGGCTGCAGGTGCAGCGCTGGTGCCTGGTGCCCGGCCCTGCATGGGGCTGTTGACGCTGCAGGACTTCATGGCCGAGGCTCGGGGGCTGGACATCCGGATGCAGGAGCTGGCCCCATGACGCAGAGCGCTTCCTTGTTTCAGCAGGCCATGGGTGAAGAGTTCGGCAGGCTCGATGCCACGCTACAGCGCTTTCACCGCCTGCAGGGAGAGCATGAGTTGGAGGGCAGGGTACAGACCGGCGCGCCCCGGACGCTGCTGGCCAGGTTGCTGGCCCTGGCCCTGGGTACGCCGCGCACGGCCGCTGAGGGGGAGATTCATTTCGAGCTGCAGGCCAGTCCCGAGGCCGAGACCTGGACTCGCATCTTCCCCGAGCAGGTCATGCGTTCCAGCATGCATTTGCATCAGGGCGGCCTGGTCGAACGTCTCGGGCCGGCGCGGCTGTGCTTTGCCCTGCAGGCGGTGGATGGACGGCTGCACATGCGACTGCAGCGCCTGTATTTTCTGGGCATCCCTTGTCCGGGCTGGCTGGCGCCGCGCATCGTGGCCGAGGAAGCAGGCGTCGGGCAGCGCTTGCAGTTTCATATCGAGGCGGCCGTGCCGCTGATTGGCGTGGTGGCCAGTTACCGAGGTCATCTGCTGCTGCCCGAGGAGAAAAAATGATTGTGGTCTTCGATGCGCAATGCCTGCTGTGCAACGGCTGGGTGCAGTTTCTGCTCAAGCACGACAAGCAGGGCATTTTTCAGTTTGCCGCCATCCAGGGAGAGGTAGGCGGCAAGCTGCTGGCCGATGCGGGCTTGCGCCTGGAAGGTCTGCAAACCCTGCTGCTGGTGGACGGCAAGCGTTCCTGGCAGCACACCGATGCCATCCTGCGCGTGCTGCACGCGCTGGGCTGGCCCTGGCGCCTGACAGCGCTGTTCCGACTGGTACCCGCTGCATTGCGCGATGCGCTCTATCGCCTGATTGCCAGAAACCGCTACCGCTGGTTTGGCAAGAGCGAGCAATGCCTGATGCCGGACCCCGCCGTGGCAGCGCGCTTTCTTGATTGAAGTCCTGATGAAAAGTGCCTTGGCTCATCAAGTGCACTGCAGCCTGTCGGCAACACCGATGCTTCGCGGCCGGGCCGCTAATCATTAGAATCTGCGGCTTACCCATCCTTCCTGATGCTGCTGCTCGAAGGTGCGTTGCATCTCCCAGATTCGGAGATGCGCTGTTGCGTACCTGTTTTTCTCAGCATCATGCCCCATCTTTCCGGGAAGCTTTCCCGACTGCAAAAAGCTCTGTCACGTCAGGGCATCCAGGTCTCATATCGGGACCATATCTATCAAATCCATAACGAGCAGGCGGCCGCCACGGTTTTGCTGCCTGACAGTCTGCCGCTGGAGCACAAGGCCGTTAGTCAACTGCTGGACTTCGCCTCGGTTGCCGACCCGCAAGGCCATGGCGCAGTCTGCAAAGCCTGTGCCACGCCGGACTTTCACCCCGGCAGCATTGCGCCAGTGGGGGCCGTGGTGGCGACATCGCCGGATTTCGTGATTCCTGCTGCCATCGGTACGGATATCAACTGCGGCATACGCCTGCTGAGCACGGGCCTGACCCAGGCGCAGGCCGAGCTGCACAAAAGCACCATCGTGCAGCGGCTGACCCGCGTCATCTTGCAGAACGGGCGCGATGTACCCGTGCGCAGCGCAGGCTTCAAGGCATTGTTCGACGAGGGTCCCCAGGCCTTTATTGAGCAGTTGCCCGACGCCGGCCTGTGGCAGGGCGTGAACCGCGACCGCCTGCAGGCCGAGCTGGCCGGTTGCGTGGGACTGCAAGGCTTTGCGGGCCGTAGTCTTTACGCGCCCGAAGCCCTGCTGCAGGCGCGTGAGTTGCTGCGCCCGCCGTCTGCCGCCGACCTGGGCAGCGGCAATCATTTTCTGGAGTTCTGCGTGGTTGATGAGATTTTCGATCGCCACGCCGCCTATGCGGCAGGGCTCAAGAAGGGTGATGTCACGGTGATGATCCATACCGGCTCGCGCGATGTCGGCTTTTATGTCGGCCGCCGCTGGATGGATCTGGCCAGGCAGCAATGGCCGCAAGGCAGCAAACACCCGCGGCACGGCCTGTATGGTCTGAGCGGTGCGCTGGCGCAGGATTACCTGCAGGCTATGGGCGTGGCCGCGCGCTATGCATGGTTCAACCGCATGGCGCTGGCCGAGCTGGTGCGCAAAGAACTGGAGGACATTGCCGCGCCCGATGCTTCGCGCCTGATTGTGGATGTGCCGCATAACGTCGTGATGACCGAAGGCGAGTTCAATGTGCACCGCAAGGGCTCGACCCCGGCGCACGACGGCCAGTGGGCGCTGATTCCGGGCTCCATGGGCGACTACTCCTTCCTTGTCAAGGGCCTGGGCCATGAAGACTGGCTGCAATCGTGCAGCCACGGCGCAGGTCGGCAGGTGCGGAGACAGGACACACGCCGCATGAAGCAGCCGCTGATCGAGTCCATGTGGCAGTGCATCACGCTGCGCGAGGAGCGCTTGATCGAGGAGGCCCCAGGTGCCTACAAACCGGTGGGACCGGTGCTGCAGGCGCAGGAGGAGGCGGGGCTGATCCGGGCGAGCCTGAGATTGAGGCCTTGGCTGACTTTCAAGGCCTGAAAACTCCATGGCTTTCGGCGCTTGATGAACGAATGCCGGCAGTCATGGCTTCCCGGCGGCCAGGCAAATCGCTCTTGCAGGCTTGGATGCGCCCTGGACTGCTTTGGCGGATCGTCACGGAAAATCCTGTACTCCTCGCAATGAGTGGCTTTGCACTAATTTTTTGATGGAGGGTTGCCGCTTCCGAGGTTCAATGCCTCGCGACGCAGGATTTCATCCACCAGCGCCTTGAACTGGCGCGTCAGCAGCTGGCGCACCACCGCTTTCCCGAGCAGCGGGGGGATGGTGAATGCGGGAACCAGGCGGCCGCTGTAGCTCAGGCGCACGCGGCCGTCCGCCAGGGTTTCCAGGGTATAGCTGCCGTCCATCTGCTTGAGATTGCCGCCAACCGCATGGGCGATGATGCGCTGTTGCGGCCATTCGTTTACGGCCAGCCTGATTTCGATAGCCTGGCGAAAGAACAGAAATCCCAGGCTGCCTTTCTGCTCCACCAGCACCTGGTTGCCGTTGCGTTGCAGCACGCGAGAGCTGTGCATTCCCGGCACAAATTCGGCCAGATGCTCGTAGTCGGAAATCACGCTCCAGGCAGTGGCCGGCCTGACCTGCATGATGGCCGAGGCGTTTACCAGCACGGCTTCATCCTGCTCGGCGGTCTCGATCTGCAGCTGCTGTGCCGACACCAGCGGGCCGCAGCAGATCAGCAGCAGCGCTGCGCTCGGGGAACGCCAGCTCGCCGTTCTCATGATCCGGATTCCCGCTTCATTGGGTCGGCGCGCACGTCGAAGCTCAGATCGAGCCGGTCCCGGACCTGGATGGCGCCGCCCAGGATCGAAAAAGGTGTGATGCCGAAGTCTGACTGATCGATGCTCAGCGCTCCGCTGATACGAATAGCTCCTTGCTCCCTACCAATCCGGGCCGGCACTCTCAGGCTGCGCGTGACGCCGTGGACTGTAAGAGCCATGGCCAGCATGACCTCGCCGTCCGCATCCGGGGTGGTGCGCACCTGGACGCGTGCAAACGGATGGAGCTGGGTCTGCAGCACCTTGCTCAGCATATTGGTGCGGGTTCCCTCGATATCGGCGGCGCTGGGCTGGGTGTCCAGGCCCGCACCGGCACGCAGAGCGGGTTCGTCGACCGAGAGACCGTCCAGCGCCACATACAGGTCAGCCCGGCCCAGCTGGGGCGCCACATAGCCTTGCAGCTGCCGGCTGGCAATCACATGATCGTGCCCCAGGCTGGCCAGGGCGCCAGCGCGACGCACGGTGATGGAGACCAGCGAACGTGAGGAGGTTACCTTCAGTACTTCCTGACCGCTGGCTGTGGCCTGTTCGTAGAAGGCTGCTGGAAAGTCCGCAGGCCTTGCCTGCGGGCTGGCAGGCTGCGCTTTTTCCAGCCCCGGTTGGGAACATCCCGCAACCAGGGTCATAAGGGTTATCAGTGCCGTCAGTACCGCAATCAGCGGTCTGAGGGCCCTCATGGCAGCTCGCGCAGCCGGGCGCGAAATTTCACTTTCACCTCGTCGCCCACGGCATCGCTGCTTTGCCACTGTCCCGTGCCTATGCCGAAGAGGGTGCGGCGGGTAAGGAATTCCCCTTCGAGCAGGCGCTCCTCGGGCTTCCAGCTGAAAGGCAGCGCAAGCGGCTGCCGAACACCTTTCAGAAGCAGCGTGCCGCGTGCCAGATGGCGGTCAGTGCCCGCCGTGCCGAGGATTTCGCGGGTATCAAAGACCGCCTCGGGGTAGCCGGCAAAGTCAAACCAGTCTTTGCCGGCAATGGCCTGGTTGATGTCCTTGCTGTTCATGTCGGCGCTGCTGACGCGAATGCGGACGTTCAGGTGACTGCCGGCAGCTTGCTGCGGGTCGAAATCAAAGCGAATGCTGAAGTCTTTGAATACCCCCGTCACCGGCGTTTTCTCGAAGGTGGCAGTGAACTCCAGCCGGTTGTCAGGCCCTGGCTCGAGTTGCCAGGTGGCAGCATGAGCCGTTGTGGCGCTGAACGCCGCCAGCACGGCGAGGCAGCAAACGGTTTTTCGCATCTTGATAGGCCTCCGGCAAGCAGCGCTTTGCCGGGTCGGCCGCTGCTCTGCCCGGGATGATGCGCCATTCCTGCGCCTGTTGCACCGGTTGCAGCCAACGAGTTACTGCCTGTTGCCGGTGGCTTCAGGCCTTTTTCTCGCGCGGCACGCGACCCATGAGATAGAACTCAGGATTGGGCTGCATGCCCGCAAAGCTGGCCATGCGGTTGGACAGGCCGAAGAAGGCGGTGATGGCCGCGATGTCCCAGATATCCTCGTCGTCAAAGCCGTGGGGATAGAGCGCTTCGTGGTCGGCATCGTCGATGTCCTGGCTGTGCAGGCAGACCTTCATGGCAAAGTCCAGCATCGCCCGTTCGCGCGGACTGATATCGGCCTTGCGGTAGTTGACGGCTATCTGATCGGCAATCAGCGGCTTTTTCTCGTGAATGCGCAATATGGCGCCGTGTGCCACCACGCAGAACAGACACTGGTTGGCGGCACTGGTGGCCGTGACGATCATCTCGCGCTCGCCCTTGCTCAGGCTGCCTTCCTCCTTGAGCATCAGCGCATCGTGGTAGGCAAAGAAGGCCCGCCACTCGGCCGGCCGGCGCGCAAAGGCCAGAAACACATTGGGGATGAAGCCGGTTTTTTCCTGCACTTCGGCAATGCGCTGCCTGATGTCTTGCGGCAGGGTGTTCAGATCGGGAAAGGGGTAGCGATTCTTCATGGTGCTGGTCTCCTCTGGCTTTTTCACTGATGCCGACCAAGCATGGCATGGGTGAGCGCTCCAAAGCTGTCGTTTACGTTGCAGATACTGCTATCGAACACCTTGTTGGTCTGAGACTCTTTCATATCAAGTGCAAGTAGCTATCAAAATTGAATTTGCCGTGCGCTGCTGGCACCGATCAGCAACCCACCCAGGCCCATGAGCACCATGCCCAGACTGCGGTCCACCCAGGGGCGCACAGCCTGCATCCTGAGTTGCAGCACCGGGGTCGAGAAGAAGCAGGCGACCAGCGCAAACCACAGCACATGGGTCAGGGCGATGAAGAGTCCGTAGGCCAGCTGGCTGGTCATGGGCACGTCAGGGCCGGCGACCTGCATGAACAGACTGATGATGAAGAGCGCGGTCTTGGGATTGAGCACGTTGGTCAGAAAACCCAGGACAAAAAGCGAGAGGCCGGCAGCATGCCCGGTTGCAGCGCCGCAAGCAGGCTTTGACGAACCTTCGTTGGCATGGCTGGCGCCACGCCATAGAGAAATTCCCAGCCAGACCAGATAGGCTGCACCCGCATATCTGAGCAGGTCGAACAGCCAGGGCAGGCGCTGCAGGACCAGGCCCAGTCCCAGCAGGGTATAGGCGACATGGATCAGCACACCGCTGCCAATGCCCAGCGCTACCCACAGACCTGCACGGCGCGATTCCATCAGGCTGGTGCGGGTGACCAGGGCGAAGTCGGCGCCGGGGCTGACGACGGCGAGAGAGGTGACAAGAATCACGGTAGGCCAGGCGTTCATGCTATGCGTTTGGTTGAGTTTAAATTGCTGTTTTTTCGATGGCTCTGCTGCAGGAGAATGGCAGGCAGCGCTCTATGGGCCTGAACTCTAGGACGGTCATAGCTTTTTGAATAACGATGATTTCTCAAGAAAATAGTGAATCCAGATCACAGATAACCATGGCCGGTCCACAGCGCATGCCGTCGCTGGTGGCCTTGCGCTGCTTTGAAGCCGCAGCGCGGCTGGAGAGTTTCAGCCGCGCTGCCGATGAGCTGCATCTGACCCATGGCGCCATCAGCCGTGCGGTGCGCGCGGTGGAGCAGGAGCTGGGGGCGCCGCTGTTCGAGCGTCGCAATCGCCGCGTGTTTCTCAATGCCGCGGGCCGCTTGTTGTTCGATGGCGTCCATGCCGGGCTGGCGCAGATGGCGCGCGCGGCAGAAGCGGTGCGCCGGCAGGTGGCCGACAGGCCTTTGCTGCTGTCCTGCGAGCCCACGCTGCTCATGCGCTGGCTGATTCCGCGTTGGGGCGACTTTCAGGCTCGCTACCCGCAGCACACCGTGCATCTGGTCGCAGGCGGCGGCACCGTCGAGTGGGGGCGCGGCATCGATCTGGCCATACGCCGCAACGACTTCGACTGGGGGCGCAACGTCCATGTACAGCCCTTGTGCGCAGAGCGCATGGGGCCGGTCTGCCAGCCGGACCGGCTGGAGCAGTTCTTTGCCTCGAAGGCGGATGGCAGCCTGGAGCTGCGGGGTGGCGCGGAGCTGTTGCACAGCAGGACGCGCCCCGGGGCCTGGGCGGATTGGTGTCAATCTGTGTCTCTTCAGATCCCGATGCAGCTGGGGCAGGCACCAACAGCCGGCGCTCTGGTGCTTGAGCATTTCTACTTGAGCCTGCAGGCCGCGGCAGCGGGTCTGGGCGTGGCCATGGGCCCGCAGTTGCTGGTGCAGGACGATATCGCCGTCGGGAGGCTGGTGGCACCGCTGGGCTTTGTGCCGGACGGCTCGCAATACTGTCTGCTGGCCCCGCAAGTCTGGGTTGCTGGTTCGGTGCAGCAGCTTCTTGCCGACTGGATAGCGCAGCAGATGAAGAACTGAACGCAGGCCTGCGGGGGCATAGGGTTCCAGGCCCTGGCATGCCCGCTTCTTGCCTGACAATGCGCTCTGTTGAAAAGCAATGGATACGCGATGAGCAACGACGCACAAACCGCCGACTGGGCCGCCTGGAGCCGTGAGGCCGTTGAAATGATGCAGGCCCGCAATGCCGACTGGCCCCGGCAGTTCGGCCTGGAGGGCAGCCCCAAGTACCGCTGGGATCTCGAACGTGCGCTGCTGGCACTGGAAGCTCCGCTGCATGAGGTGGTTGCCACGGTCTGCCTGGTGGGCACCAGCAGTGAGCAGGACGGCAGCTTTGTCTGGAGCTGGGCCAACGAAGCCATTCCCAGACAGCACGGCGAAGCGCTGGAGGTGGTGCATGAATTCGGTCGCCAGAACCAGCTGGCGCTGCTGACCACGGCCAGGATTCCCGGCGGCCGTCCCGAGGCCATGGAATGCCTGTGCATTGCCGCCCGCCTGCAGCGCGCCGTAGGCACCTTCATCGACCAGCAGGGCGATGTGACCCTGTATTTCACCTTGCTGCACCTGCAGGTGGCGGCCGAGCAGCAGCCTGCCAATTGAGAGCTGCAGAAAAGATTGTTGACAGAATTCGAGCGGGATCGCCTATAGACTGGCACTCCGAAAAATCAGAAAAAGGTCCAACCCATGAAAACCATGTTTGCGCTGGCTGCGGCCCTGTGGGTGCTCAGCGGCTGCGCGGTCTATGACGGCCGCGGCGGGTATTACGATGATGGCTACAAAAAGCCCCATCCCCATGGCTGCCCTCCGGGCCAGGCCAAAAAAGGCAATTGCTGATAAGGCTGCAGAAGAAACCCGCCCAGGCGGGTTTTTTTGCGTCCTATAGCTCGTCGGGCTTGAGCCAGCCAATGCGGCCCTGGCCGCTCTCATTGAGGGTGCTGACAAACTGGGCGGCATCGGCCTCGGGCATCTGCAGCGTGAAGCGCACCAGAGAGCCGTGATCGACCTCCAGCAACTCCGCGCCCGCTGTATCGGCCATGCGCCGCACCAGACCTTCCAGCGGATAGGGGGCCGTGCACTGCAAGGTCTGCATGCGTTGAATGGCGACTTTTTCGGCCTGCAGCAAGGCCTGTGCCACGGCATCGGTATAAGCGCGCACCAGTCCGCCGGCGCCGAGCTTGACGCCGCCAAAATAGCGCACCACGGTAGCCAGAACGCCTTCCAGGTCCTGATGGCGCAGCACATCCAGCATGGGGCGGCCTGCCGTGCCGCTGGGTTCGCCGTCATCCACGGCGGCCGATTGACCGCCCGCCAGCAGGGCCCAGCAGACATGGGCCGCGCCCGGATGCTCGCGCCAGAGTGCATCCACCACGGCCTGTGCGCTGGCCCGGTCCGTCATCGGCTGCACGCAGCCGATGAAGCGGCTTTTCTTGATGATGAGTTCGCTGGAGACGGGAGCACGAAGGGTCTGAGGCATAGCGGCGGCAGCATAACCGCAAAGTCGAGGCCGAGCAGCGTGGCCCGATGATGGCAGTTGTGACATATCCATGACACGACGACGCGGCCTGTGGGGATTGCTCGACAGTGTCCTTAAGCCAATTCCTACAGGAGCGGCCCGCTTCGAGCCTTAAGCTTTGAGCAAAGGAGGCCATCATGAACCATCCGCACCCAGAGTCCCTGAGCGAACATACTTTTGGCCGCGAACACTTCACGCCGCCTCCGCTGGCCCAGGAGCTGGCAGAGCCTCAGGCCCTGCAGGCGGCGGCTCCCGAAGACGAATGGGAGCTGCTGCAGCGCATACGCAATGTGGGCGAGTGGTAGGGCGCCAGAGCCCGACCGCATTTTCTGCCACAAGCCAAACCGGCCAGACCGGCTGCTCCTGAAAGGACAGCCGGTTTTTCCTGTCCGCTGCCGCGCTGCAGCGGCGAGAATCGCGGTCTATGACTGCCTGCTCCGCGCCGTTTCCCGATTCCTCGCACTGGATGCTGCTGCCGGCTGCCGCGCAGGCAGCGCAGCTGCCCGTGGCTCTGGCCGATGTGACGGCCATGATGGAAAGAGTGGGGCGCAGCAGCAGCGATGCCGTGGCCGAGCAGATCCTGCAGTTGCTGGGGCGCCATGTGCCGCTGGCGCAGTGCACGATCTTCTCCTTCCAGGGCATGGCCAGGCCGCGCGTGGTGGGCATGGGCGACAGGGCGCGCACGGGGGCGCTGCCCATGATCTCCCAAGATTACAGCGAACGCTTCTATCCGCTCGACGGCTCGCAGCGCGTGATGCAGGCCGAGCTGGAACGCCTTGCCAAGGACCCGCATGCCAAGCCACGCGTCTGGCTGCATCGCCAGGGCCCGCGCGATGTGCAGCATCCCGAATACCGTCATGTCTGCTATGAGCTGCCGCGCATCGCCGAGCGGCTGTCGTTGCTGATGCTGCAGGAAAACGCGCGCTGGCTCTCCGTGAACCTGTACCGAGGCGAGGAGCACGGCAGCTTCGACGCCTCAGCCATTGCCCGGATCGAGGCTTTCGCGCCCCTGGTCATGCAGGCCATGCGTCTGCATTACGCAGGGCAGACGCTGCAGGATGACCTGGTCGGGCTGGTGCTGGCGCGGCTGGCAAGGCGCTTCGAGCAACTGACGCCGCGCGACCTCGATGTGGTGCGGGCGCTGGCCCAGGGCCTGGATGCCGATGCGCTGGCGCAGCGCCTGGGCATTACCGTCAACAGTGCACGCACCTATGTCAAACGCGTCTGCGCCAAGCTGGGCGTGCAGGGGCAGCGCGAGCTGTTCGCGCTGCTGATGGAGCCTGCTGAAGCTGTCGATGGTCAACTTTGATATCTTCCATCGATTGATGGGAAAGGGGTAGAGGCTGATTTCATTGAAATTTGACTTGGGATAGATGTTGTCTCCATTTGGTGACATCGGCGGTGGGCTGCTTTTCTACACTGCATTGCAAGCCAGACCGCAAAGGGGATGAAAGCGCACCGGTTTGACCACGACAGCGCCCCCAGGAGACAAGAACATGCACCAGCCATTTGCCGAGCCACGCCGCTCCATCTATTACCAGTACCAGGTGCACCAGCCCTGGCTTGCCTCCCGGCATCCGGGCGAGCAAAACCACCCCATCGTCATCGTCGGCACCGGCCCCGTGGGCCTGACCACGGCGCTGGAGATTGCCCGCCACGGCCAGCGCTGCGTGGTGCTGGAGTCCGAGCTGCAGGTGTCCGAAGGCAGCCGTGCCATCGTGTTCACGCGCCGCTCCATGGAAATCCTGCAACAGGTGGGCGTGGCCCAGCGCGTGACGGAGACCGGACTGCCCTGGTGCTACGGCAACAGCATCTACCGCGGCCAGCGCGTGTTTCGCATGGAGAACGCGCGTGCCGACGACGACCGCTTTTTTCCCATGATCAATCTGCAGCAGCAGTACCTGGAGGAATACCTGGTCGATGCAGCGCAAGCCAACCCGCTGATCGAGCTGCGCTGGGGCAATCGCGTGAACAAGGTCGAGCAAAAGGGCGAGCAGGTTTTGGTGGAAGTGGACACCCCAGAAGGCAGCTACGAGTTGCGGGCCGACTGGCTGGTGGCCTGCGACGGCGCGCGCTCCGGGATTCGCACGGCCATGAATCTATTGATGGAGGGCGCCTCCTACGAGGGCCGCTTCGTGATCGCCGACATCCGCATCGACCTGCCCCTGCCCACCGAGCGCCTCGCATTCTTCGATCCCACATGGAACCCGGGCAACACCATCCTCATGCACCGCGAGCCGCATGGCATCTGGCGTGTGGACTACCAGCTGCCTGCCGGCGAAGATCCCGAGGATGCGCTCAGGCCCGAGTCGCTGAAGGCGCGCATCGATGCGCAGCTGGAGATGATCGGCTTTGGCGGCACGCCCTGGGAGATGGACTGGAGCTCCGTCTACTCGGCCCGCGCGCTGACCCTGCCCGACTATGTGCATGGCCGCGTGATCTTTGCGGGCGACGCCGCCCATATGCTGCCCATCTTCGGCGTGCGCGGCGCCAATACCGGCTTTCAGGATGCCCAGGGCCTGGGCTGGCGTCTGGCGCTCGTCGCCAAGGGCGCGGCCAGCGCCGCGCTGCTGCAAAGCTATAGCAGCGAGCGCGTGGGTGCGGCCCGCGAGATTGTGGAGGAGGCCGGCAAGAGCACGCGTTTCATGGCCCCGCCGAGCCGAGGCTTCAGACTGCTGCGCGATGCCGTGCTGTCCCTGTCGCTGAGCCAGCCCTTTGTCGGCCCGCTCTATCACTGGCGAACTTCGCGCCCGCATGAGTACGGCAGCTCGCCGCTCAACAGCATGGGCGACGACAATCTGCTGTTCAAGGCCGGGCCCGCCCACGGCGCGCCGCCTCTGAACGTGCGGCTTGCGCCGGACAGCTATCTGCTTGACCACCTGGGTGGCGGCTTCGATCTGCTGTATTTCACGAACGGCAAGGCGATACCCGCCGAGCTGCAAGCGGTCGTGGCCGGGATAAGGGCTCGCGGCATCGGCGTGCGCCTGATTGCCGTCAGCAGCCAGACCGCCAGCGCGGTACAGGGTGCCGATCTGGTGCTCGACGACAGCGAAGGCCGTTGCCGCGCCCGCTATGGCGTGATGGCCGATGGCGCTGCCTATCTGCTGCGTCCCGATCAACATGTCTGTGCGCGCTGGATGGCGCTGGACGCCAATCGCCTGCAAGCGGCATTCAAGGCGGCCCTGCCTGTCTGAGGAGAGATGCAAATGAACCCAACCACTCTTGATATCGCCGGTCTGGAGACCGTGTACGACCAGCTGGCTGTCGCCATCGATGCCGTGGGCGCGGACAAGTCCGAGCTGCTGCTGGTCAAGCTGGCGCTGCTGGCCGCCAATCGGCTGGGTGACGCCGGCCAGTTCGGCGAGTTGATTGCCGCAGCCCAGCGCGATCTGTAACAGCGACAGCGGCCTGTTTCCGATCCGATTGCAGCCCGCCAAGGCCCGGCCCTGGCGGGCTGTTTGCATGGGACTCTTGAATTTCATAGCGAGAAAGCTTTGTCTGGCAAAGGCTTTGCTTGGATTTTCTCAAAGTCGATACGGCTTGATATCTGACAAGCCCGAGCCCCGGAATCGGGGCAGACTGCAAGGGTCGCCACTGTCGGAGGATGGGTTCATGAGATTGCGTTCCAGCACCTTGCTGCTAGCTGCCACCCTGAGCCTGTACGGATGGAGCGCGGCTCCGGCCCTGGCAAGGTCGGCTGCCGAATGGCTGGCCCTGACCGGCGCCGTGCAGATCGGCCTGACCCAGGCCGTCGAGAAAGCCCAGGCCGTCGTTTCCGGAAACGCGATAGACGCCGAGCTGGAAGAAGGCAAGAAAGGCGCCGCTCCTTATTACGCGGTCACCCTGGTGTCGCCCGCGAACGAGGAGATCAGGCTGCGTGTGAATGCCAGCACCGGCGATGCCGCCGTAGAGAAGAACAAGGGGCGGGCCGAGGCCAAGCATGTCAAGCGCCTGGCCGATACCCGGATCACGCTGGCGCAGGCGGTCGATGCCGCCGTTGCCTCCTTGCCAGGCAAGCCGCTGGAGGCTCAGCTGGATTCGGACTGGGGCAGGACCAGCTACAAGGTCAAGTTGCTGCGGGCCGACCAGACGGTCATGAAGCTCCGGCTGGACCCGGTCACAGGTGCCGTCACGGGCCAGGAAAAAGATTGAGGCAGCGTGGCGGCGGCATTCTGGCGCTATGAATAAGTGAGTATCTAGCGCTTGTCATTCAAAGGTTTAAGGTACGTTAAGCATTGAATTTCAATGGTCGCAAGCGCTGCCTGCTATGAAGTTCAGAGTTTCAGCCCTGTTTCCGCAAGACCTTGCTCGTGCAAGGCCGAGGGCGGAAAAGTACACTGACGGGTTCTTTCTCCGCATAGGCCATGAGGCCATATAAAGCCCATCCACATGAACGCCCCGGTTGATGTTTCCTTTTTCCATCGCGATGCCAAGCCGCTGACCAGCTACAAGCCGTACTGGGCCAAGCGCTTCGGCCCGGCGCCGTTCCTGCCTATGAGTCGTGCGGAGATGGATCAGCTCGGCTGGGACAGCTGCGACATCATTCTGGTCACGGGCGATGCCTATGTGGACCACCCGAGCTTCGGCATGGCCGTCATCGGCCGCGTGCTGGAGGCGCAGGGCTTTCGCGTGGGCATCATCGCCCAGCCCGACTGGACCAGCGCCGAGGCCTTCAAGGCCCTGGGCAAGCCCAATCTGTTCTGGGGCGTGACGGCCGGCAACATGGACTCGATGATCAACCGTTACACGGCTGATCGCAAGATTCGCAGCGACGATGCCTACACCCCCGGCGATGTGGCCGGCAAGCGCCCCGACCGCGCGGCCATCGTTTACAGCCAGCGCTGCCGCGAGGCCTACAAGGATGTGCCCATCGTGCTGGGCGGCATCGAGGGCTCGCTGCGTCGCATTGCCCACTACGACTACTGGAGCGACAAGGTGCGTCGCTCCATCGTGGTGGACAGCAAATGCGACATCCTGCTCTACGGCAATGCCGAACGTGCCCTGGTCGAAGTGGCGCACCGCATCGCGGCGCGCGAGCCGGTGGAGCAGATCACCGATGTGCGCGGTACTTCGTTCTTTCGCCGTGCTTCGGAGGAAGGCTGGTTCGAGGTCGACTCCACCACGGTGGACGAGCCCGGCGAAGTCGAGCCCCATATCAACCCCTATATGACGACCAGCGAGCAGGCCGAGGCCCAGGGCCAGAGCTGCTCCAAGGAAGATGCCGCGAAATCGGAAGCGGACGGCACCAATGACGGCGCATCGGTAGCCAAGGTCCAGCCCATCCAGTTCGTGCCCAATCTTTCGCTGCGCAGCAAGTCCAAGCTGCCCCCGCGCGAGCGCACCGTGCTGCGCCTGCCCAGCTACGAAGAAGTCAAGAGCGATCCGATTCTGTACGCCCACGCCAATCGCGTTCTGCATCTGGAGACCAACCCCGGCAACGCCCGTGCGCTGGTCCAGGCCCATGGCGAGGGAGCCACGGCGCGCGATGTGTGGATGAACCCGCCGCCCATTCCTCTGACCACGGCCGAGATGGACTGGGTTTTCGGTCTTCCCTACGCCCGCAGCCCGCATCCTGTCTATGCCGACGAAAGTGGTAGCCACGAAGGCGCAACCAAGATTCCGGCCTGGGAGATGATTCGCACTTCGGTGAACATCATGCGCGGCTGCTTCGGCGGCTGTACCTTCTGCTCCATCACCGAGCACGAGGGTCGCATCATCCAGAGCCGCTCGGAAGATTCCATCATCCAGGAGCTCGAGGAGATCCGCGACAAGGTCAAGGGCTTTACCGGCACCATCTCCGACCTGGGCGGGCCCACGGCCAATATGTATCGCCTGGGTTGCAAGAGCCCGCAGATCGAGGCCGCCTGCCGCAAGCCCAGCTGCGTATTCCCCGGCATCTGCCAGAACCTGCATACCGACCACGGGCCGCTGATCAAGATCTACCGCCGCGCGCGCAAACTGCCCGGCATCAAGAAGATCCTGATCGGCTCGGGTCTGCGCTACGACCTGGCCGTGAAGTCGCCCGAGTACGTCAAGGAACTGGTCCAGCACCATGTGGGCGGTTATCTGAAGATCGCGCCCGAGCACACCGAGCAAGGCCCGCTGACCAAGATGATGAAGCCGGGCATCGGCAGCTATGACAAGTTCAAGCAGCTGTTCGAGAAGTTCAGCGAAGAGGCCGGCAAGAAGCAGTTCCTGATTCCCTATTTCATCGCCGCCCACCCGGGCACCAGCGATGAAGACATGATGAATCTGGCCATCTGGCTCAAGAAGAACGGCTTCCGCGCCGACCAGGTGCAGACCTTCTATCCCAGCCCCATGGCCACGGCCACGGCCATGTACCACAGCGGCCGCAATACGCTGACCAAGGTGCGCCGGCAGATGCGCGACGAGGACGAAGAGCGCGTGGACATCGTGCGTGGTGAAAAGCGTCGCCGTCTGCACAAGGCTTTTCTGCGTTATCACGACCCCAACAACTGGCCGCTGCTGCGCGAGGCGCTCAAGACCATGGGTCGTGCCGACCTGATCGGCAACGGCAAGCAGCATCTGATTCCGACCTTCCAGCCTCTGGTTGACGGCAGCTATCAGAGTGCCCGCAAGAAGAACAGCACCTCGTCCAAGAGCGGCGGCGGCATCGGCTACACCACCAACAAGGATGGCAAGGCCGTGGCTGTGCGTCGTCGCCAGGATGATGCAGGCCTTGAGCCCAAGGGGGATGTGCGCTTTCGCAGCAGCCAGCCCCAACCGGGCAAGATGCTGACCCAGCACACGGGTCTGCCTCCGCGTGCCGGTGTGACGGGCAAGGCCAGGCCTGGAGCCAGGCCGGCGAAGCCTGCGGGTCAGGCTTCGCGCAAGCCGCGCTGATGGCAGCAGCCTGAGTGCCGCCTAAAAAGGAAACGACGCCTCAGGCGTCGTTTTTTTATTGCCGGCGTGCGCTGCTTTCAGCTCATGGCCAGTGCCCCGCACCACTGGGGCAGCTGGTTTTCCTGCGTGGGAGCAAAGTATTCGCTGGTCATGGGCTTGGGGCGGGCGATGGCGTAGCCCTGGACATAGTCCACGCCCATGCTCATGAGTTCCTCGGCGATCTCGCGGCTTTCGACGAACTCGGCAACCGTTTTTTTGCCCAGGGTCTGGCCGATGCGATTGATCATTTCCACCATGGCGTGATCGCCCTTGTCCTTGAGCATGTCGCGCACAAAGCCGCCATCGATCTTGAGGTAGTCGACAGGCAGCTGCTTCAGATAGGTCAGAGACGACATGCCGACACCGAAATCATCGAGGGCAAAGCGGCAGCCCAGGGCGCGCAGCGCCTGAATCAACCGCGTGGCATTGCTGAGGTTGCCGATGGCGCTGGTTTCGGTGATTTCAAAGCACAGCTTCTGCGCTGCAATTCCGTGCAGCTGCAGTTGCTCCTTCACGAACTCCAGCAGGCCGTCGTCGTCCAGGCTGGGGCCGGAGAGATTGATGGCGCAGGTTTCCACCAGCTTGGCATGTCCTGGCTGCTGGGCCAGCGTCTGCAGAGCCTTGGAGATCACCCAGCGATCCAGCGAGGGCATCAGGCCGTAGCGCTCCGCCGCGGGGATGAAATGGCCGGGCGCCAGGATCTGGCCGTTCTCGTCGCGCAGACGCAGCAGGACCTCGAAGTGCATGCCGCCATGCTTGCCGCTCTTGCTGTGCTGCAGCGGTGCAATGCTCTGGGCGTACAGGCAAAAGCGCTCTTCGTCCAAGGCGGTGCGGATGCGCGTGGCCCATTCCATCTCGCTGACGTAGCGGCTGTAGATTCCATCCTCGGCCTTGTAGAAAAAGACCTTGTTGCGCCCACGCTCCTTGGCCTGGTAGCAGGCCATGTCGACCATGCGCAGCAGATCGGAGGCATTCACCGCATCGCCGGGAACATGCACGGCGCCGATGGAAAAGCCGGTGCGCAATATCTTCTCGCCCCAGGTGGTCTGCAATTGCTGGGCTGCCAGGCGCAGCTTCTCGGCAATGCTTGCCACATTGGAGGGCGGGCAGTTCTCCAGCAGCACGGCAAACTCGTCGCCGCCCATGCGTGCCAGGCAATCGGTTTCGCGCAGATTGGCCTGCAGCATGCGCGAGACTTCGCACAGCACCTCGTCGCCGGCGGCATGGCCGCTGGTTTCGTTGATGAGCTTGAACTGGTCCAGGTCGATGTAGAGCAGGGCATAGGGCTTGACCTGATGCAGGCCCTGGGTCAGCATTTTTTGCAGGCGCCGCTCGAATTCGCCGCGGTTTTCCAGTCCTGTCAGCGTGTCGTGGCGCGCGTTCCAGGAGATCTGATCCATGTATTGCTGCTCGCGCGATACATCGCGCAGCACGAAGACGGCGCCCGATGTCTGGCCCTCGCGCTGCATGGCGGAACCCAGCACCTTGACCGGCACGATGCTGTGGTCGGTGCGGCGCACCCAGTGCGTTTGTTCGTCACGCACGACGGTGCTTTCCTTGGTTTCGCTGACCAGCTGGGCGAGCAGACCTTCGCTGGTGATGGAGGCGTCCATGGTGTAGAACTGCAGCACCTGTTTGATGGGCTTGTCCAGATAGTTTTGCTTTTGCAGACCCAGCAAGCCGATGGCGGCCGGGTTGACGTAGTTGATCAGGCCCTTGGCATTGGTTGTGATGACCGCATCGCTGAGCGCAGCAAGCGTGGTTTCCGCGCGCTCTTTCTCGCTGTTCAGGCCTTCCTGAACCTGCTCGCGCAGCAGGATCAGCCGCCAGGTATTCCAGACCCACAGGCTCACCAGTCCGATGGCCAGTGCACCGTTGAGCGCGAGCAGCAGCCAGACGATGTTGCGCGAGCTTTGGCCCAGAGAGTCGCTGAAGGCTCGGGTCAGGGCCGTCACGCCCTGGTTGATCAGGTCGATTTCGCGCTTCCAGGTGGCAATGTTTTCGCGGCTGATATTGCCCACTTCGTAGCCGCGCCGGATTTCCTGGGCCAGGGTGTCCAGCTGGTTCAGATATTCGTCGCCCAGCTTCCAGTAGGCCACGGGCTCCTGCACCCAGCTGAAGTAGCGGAACGTGCGCAGCAGCCAGATCAGGGAGCTGACGTCATCGGGGTGGTTCTGGCCTTGTTCTATGCCTTTGCGCGCCAGGTCCAGGCGCAGCGGCTTGTCGTAGAGGGCGATGCGTGCCTCGGCATCCCCGCGGGGTACCTGCAGGGCCCGCTGGTAGTGGGCGAAGTCCACCGGGTTGCCTTCGTCGGCATAGCGGGACAGTGAGTAGATCGCATCCTTCTGGGCCTTGGACCAGAGGCTTTCTCCGTTGACGAAGGCGCGCACGGCCGAGAGTAGGTACAGGCTGCAGCTGGCACTGAGCAGCAGAATCAGTGCCAGGAGCGCAAAAGCCCAGACGCGCTGCAGCAATTGTTGAGACTTCAGTGCGGGGCTCAAAGATGCCTTCATGACGCCTCATCCAGTAAATAGACTGTAGAAGCATGGGCTCAGGCATTCACAAGGCGCACGGGTACGAAACAGCCAGCAGGCGCCATGCCCGTTGGCGATCAGAGCTCCGTTGCGATGCCCGCTCTCATGCTCGACCTTTCACAGCATTGCGTAGGAGATATGTCAGGTCACACGCAATTTGTATTCATTGGTAATTTTTGGCCTGCAGACGTGAGCGTGGCGTCAGACAACTTCCTCTGTCCCTCGAAGACAGAGCGGTGATTTTTGTGAGAAAGTGGGTAGCCAGTCTGGCAGTTTCAGAGCAGGTCTATGCAGTGCACTTGCGGCTGCTCGAGCACGCCGGCCCTGCGGTCGGCAAAGAAGCGCTCCAGGGTGAGCTTGACGGTGCGAAACGCGATTTCTTCCCAGGGGATGTCGGCCTCGGCAAACAACTGTGCCTCCATGGTCTCGGGGCCGGGGTAGAACTGGGTGCTCCTGAGGCGGGCCAGATAGAAGAGATGGACCTGTCCCACCTGGGGCACGTTGATGAGGCTGAATAGCCTGCCCAGCTCTATGTCGGCTCCGGCTTCCTCGTCGGTTTCGCGCTGGGCTCCGCGGCTGGTGGTCTCGGCCAGTTCCATGAAGCCCGCGGGCAGCGTCCACTTGCCACGGCGCGGCTCGATATTGCGCTTGCACAGCAGCACGCGCCCGTCGTCCGTCACGGGCAGGGTGCCGACCACATTGAGCGGGTTTTCATAGTGGATGGTGTGGCAGGCCGGGCAAACGGCACGCTCGCGTGTGTCCCCATCGTCAGGAACGCGGTAGGTGACTGCGGTGCCGCATTCGCGGCAGAACTTGATGGGGCTGCGAAAAATCATTCCGCAACTATAAGCAAATCAGGCCGCAAGCGCAGGCGCAACATGTGCAAATAGCTATGAAAAAGGGAGCCACACCCGGTGCAGGTGTGACTCCCCTGGAGCTTGACTGGCGCTAAATGCTTGTGCGCCAAGGGTTTTCAGGCAATCTGGATCTTGATGGCCTCAAGTCCGCTGATGGCGCCTTCCAGCACATCGCCCTTGACCACGGCGGCCACGCCCTCGGGAGTGCCGGTCATGATCAGGTCGCCGGGCTGCAGCTCCCAGGCGCTGGACAGATGTTCGATGGTCTCGGCGATGTTCCAGATCAGCTTGTGGATGTGGCTGCGCTGGCGATAGTCGCCATTGACCTGCAGCGAAATCTCGGCGTTGACGATGTCGCCCGCCTGATCGGCCGGCGTGATGGGGCCGATGGGAGCCGATTGCTCGAAAGCCTTGCCGATGCACCAGGGGCGGCCCTGCTTTTTCATCTCGTTTTGCAGATCGCGGCGCGTCATGTCCAGACCCACGGCATAGCCGTAGATGTACTGCAGTGCGTCGGCGGCCTTGATGTTCTTGCCGGCCTTGCCGATGGCGACGACCAGCTCGATCTCGTGGTGCAGGTTCTGGGTCAGCGTGGGATAGGCCACCTGGCCGGTGCTGCCGGCTTCCAGCGCCACGGTCGCGTCCGCGGGCTTCATGAAGAAGAACGGTGGCTCGCGGCCGGTGAAGCCCATTTCCTTGGCGTGATCCTCATAGTTGCGGCCCACGCAGTAGATGCGGTGAATGGGAAAGCGCTCGCCACGGCCCACAACAGGCAGGCTGGCAACAGCAGGGGGGTTGAACACGTAACTCATGAGGTCCTCGGCAGGAACAGGCGCTGAAATCAGCAATGGTTGATGTGGCAAGCAGTGTGCCACGGTGCGGGCACGCTGGCGGCGCGGCGCTCGTCGGCTTTTACGTATTCCGGACCTAGGGAAAATGCCAGTCTGCGCGGCTCGCGCTATGCTGGCGGCATCATGAAGCTGCATACCTATTTCCGCTCCTCCGCCTCTTACCGCGTGCGCATTGCGCTGCAACTCAAGGGCCTGCCCTATGACTCCGTACCCGTGCATCTGGTGCGCGGCGAGCAAAAGGCTGCGGCCTATGCCTCCCATGTCGGCGACGCCCTGGTGCCCACACTGGTGACGGACGAGGGGCTCTGGCTCACGCAGTCCATGGCCATCATCGAATATCTCGATGAGACCCATGCTCAAACACCATTGCTGCCCGCAGATGCGCTGGGCCGTGCCCATGTGCGGGCATTGGCGCAGATGGTGGCCTGTGAAATCCATCCGCTCAACAATCTGCGCGTGCTCAAGTATCTGGTGCACCAGATGGGGGTCGGCGACGAAGCCAAGAATGGCTGGTATGCGCACTGGGTACGCTCCGGCCTCGAAGCTTTCGAGCGTCAGCTGGCGCTGCTGGATGCCGAACGCAAGGCCGCGGGGCTGGCGCCGTCGACGTTTTGCTGGGGTGACACGCCCACGCTGGCTGAATGCTGCCTGGTGCCGCAGATCTACAACGCCCAGCGCTTCAATGTGAATCTTGATGCGCTGCCGCGCCTGATGGGCGTGGTCGAGCGCTGCAACGCCTTGTCGGCTTTCCAGCAGGCCCATCCTTCGGCCTGTCCGGATGCGGAGTGAAGAGGGCGCCATGAGCGAGAACTACAGGCCGGGCCTGCCGGACTCCTGGCTGGTCCCCGATTGGCCGGCCTTGCCTGGCGTGCATGCGCTTTGCACCTCGCGCGAGGGCGGCGTCAGTCAGGCCCCCTGGGGTAGCTTGAATCTGGGCGACCATGTGAGCGACGACCCCGCTCATGTGCGCCGCAACCGTGAACTGTTCAATGCGGCGCTGCAGGCTCGCACGCCCGGTGCCTGTACGGCGTTCTTGCAGCAGGTGCATGGTGTGGGCGTGCTGACGCTGGATGCAGGCAATGTGGCCGAATCCAACGGTGCGGCCTTTGATGCCTGTGTGAGCGACGAGGTAGGCGTGGTCTGCACCATCATGGTGGCGGACTGCCTGCCCGTGTTGCTGGCCCATGATTCGGGGTTGGTCGTGGGTGCGGCCCATGCGGGCTGGCGCGGTCTGGCCGGCATGCCGCCCGGCAGAAAGCCGTCTGACGGGCCCTTGCCCGGAGGTGTGCTGGAGACACTTTTCGAGGCTTTCTGTCGCAAGGTGCAGATGCAGCCATCGCTTTCAGGGGCCGAAACAGAGCGCTCCCGGATTGCCGCGCACACCCAGGCCTGGCTGGGCCCCTGCATAGGCCCCGATTCCTTCGAGGTGGGGCACGAGGTGCGCGATATCTTTGTGGCCCATGACCCTGGTGCTGCGCGGCATTTTGTGCCGGTAGCGGGCAGCGAGGGCAAATATCTGGCCGATCTGGCGCAACTGGCGCGTCAGAGGCTTGCTGCTTTGGGCATTGCTGCAATCTTCGGTAACGATGGCAGCCAGCCCTGGTGCACGGTCATCAATGCATCACGTTTCTTCTCGCACCGGCGCGATGCCGCCCGTCTGGGCAGCAGCGGTCGGCTGGCTGCCAGCATCTGGCGCGACGTCTGAATCGGGGCCGGGCGGAACGTGTCCTGCAGCTAGTGCTTCCTGCTCCTGGCGGGCTTTGAGGCGGCGCTTTCTGGCCGGCGTGCCCAGTATGTAGAGCACGATGGAAAGCGGCAGCAGACCATAGAGAACAAAGGTGAAAAATGCACCCAGCAGGGTGCCGCCGGGGCTGGCTGCCTCGGCAATCGTCATCATCACGACAACGTACATCCAGGCGATGGCTATGAGGTACATGGTGTCTATCTTAAGAGCCGCCATGCATGTCGGCAGCACTGTGTTTTGTGTCAAAACAGCTTCATAACGGCGAAATGACGCAGCTTCTTGTCAGAACCGAGTGGCACATAGGTGACAATGCCGCCGTGTGAGCCGTATTGCAGATTCCGCAAGCGTCCCCAGACCCTGAGATCGCCGGTCGCTTGCCTTGACTAGGATGTAAGCATGAATTTTGACCCGAGCTGGGGCCAGGCTGGCCAATCCGTTCAACAATTCTGGCAGGAGCATTGGAGCAAAAGTCTACAGACGCTCCAGCAAATGCAGGCCAGTGCTCCCATGGGGCTCAGCGCCATGCCGGGTCTGGGCGCTGCACCGAACCCCTGGGCCTCCATCACGGAGGCCATGCAGTCGGCCATGCCCCAGGCGGCCGGCTCGGCTCAGACGGTTCAGTTCGATACCCCCAAACTGCAGGGGTTGCAGCAGGAATACCTCCAGTCCGTGCAGTCGCTCGCGGATGCCAAGGAGGTTCAGGCCCTGCTGGCCAAGGACAAACGCTTCGCCAAGCCCGAATGGAGCGCCAATCCTGTTGCGGCGATGGCCGCAGCCAACTATCTGCTCGGCAGCCGCATGCTGACCGGCATGGCCGAGGCAGTGCAGGGTGACGAGAAAACGCGCAACCGCTTGCGCTTCGCGGTCGAGCAATGGGTGGCGGCCATGGCGCCCAGCAACTTTCTGGCGCTGAATGCCGATGCGCTCAACAAGGTCGTGGAAACCAAGGGCGAGAGCCTGGCCCAGGGCATTGCCAATCTGCTGGCCGACATGCGCCAAGGTCATGTCTCCATGACCGACGAAAGCCTGTTCACCGTGGGACAGAACGTGGCGACCACCGAAGGCGCGGTGGTTTTCGAGAACGAGCTGTTCCAGCTCATCGAGTACAAGCCGCTGACGGCCAAGGTTTTCGAGAAGCCTTTTCTGATGGTGCCGCCCTGCATCAACAAGTTCTACATCCTGGATCTGCAGCCGGACAACTCGGTCATTCGCTATGCCGTCAGCCAGGGCCATCGCACCTTTGTGGTCAGCTGGCGAAATCCCGACGAAAGCCTGGGCCACAAGACCTGGGATGATTACATCGAGGACGGCGTGCTCAAGGCCGTGAGCACGGTGCAGGACATCTGCGAGGCGCCGCAAATCAATGTGCTGGGCTTTTGCGTGGGCGGCACCATGGTCTCCACGGCCATGGCGGTGCTGGCCGCACGCCACGCCCGCGAGCATGGAGAGCTACCGGCCGCCAAGCCTGCGCGCAGCCGCGCGGCTGCAGCAAAGACCAGCAACAGGACGGCTGCTGCGGCCAAGACGCAGGCCCAGCCGTTCCCGGTGGCCAGCATGACGCTGCTGACCACGCTGATCGACTTCCGCGACACCGGCATTCTGGACATCTTCATCGATGAAAACATGGTGCGTCTGCGCGAGATGCAGATGGGCAAGGGCGGGTTGATGAAGGGTCAGGACATGGCGTCCACCTTCAGCTTTCTGCGGCCTAACGATCTGGTCTGGAACTATGTGGTGGGCAACTACCTCAAGGGCGAAACGCCGCCGCCCTTCGATCTGCTTTACTGGAACAGTGACTCGACCAATCTGCCCGGCCCGTTCTATGCTTGGTATCTGCGCAATCTCTACCTTGAAAACAATCTGATCAAGCCCGGCGTGCTGACCGTGTGCGGCGAGAAGATCGATATGGGTCAGCTCAAGATGCCGGTCTATATCTACGGCTCGCGCGAGGACCATATCGTCCCTGTCGGCGCGGCCTACGCTTCCTCCCAGGTGCTGGGCGGTGAGCTGCGTTTCGTGATGGGGGCCTCAGGCCATATTGCCGGCGTCATCAATCCCCCGGCCAAGAACAAGCGCAGCCACTGGCTGCGTGAGGGTGGCGAGTTTCCAGAGTCGCTCAGCGACTGGCTGGCCGATGCCACGGAGTATCCGGGCAGTTGGTGGACGGACTGGAGCGCCTGGCTCGGCAGCCATGCGGGCAAGCAGCTGGCGGCTCCGAGGAGCTATGGCCGTGCGCGGGCCTATGCCGCCATCGAAGATGCACCGGGTCGCTACGTTCTGTCAAAAGCCTGAGCGAGGCCTGAGGCACAATCAGTTCCATATTGCGGTGCAGCAAACAAGGCTTGCGCCGTGATAGGAAGCGTCGGGTGGCACGATGAACAGAATGCGACCCGCACGCATGCATCACTTGTAAGAAACCTAGAAAGGTTCGTCAGCAATGGAAGACATCGTTATCGTTTCCGCCGTGCGTACGGCGGTCGGCAAGTTCGGCGGCTCTCTGGCCAAGATTCCTGCAACCCAGCTGGGTGCGACCGTGATTTCCGAGGCTCTGGCCCGTGCCAAGGTGGGCAAGGACCAGGTCGGTGAAGTCATCATGGGTCAGGTGCTGACGGCAGCGACCGGACAGAACCCTGCACGTCAGGCCATGATGGCAGCCGGCATTGCCAAGGAGACTCCAGCGCTGACGATCAATGCCGTCTGCGGCTCCGGCCTGAAGGCCGTGATGCTGGCGGCTCAGGCCGTGGCAACCGGAGACAGCGAAATCGTGGTTGCCGGCGGTCAGGAAAACATGAGCCTGTCGCCCCATGCCGTACCCAATTCGCGCGACGGCCAGCGCATGGGCGACTGGAAGATGGTGGACACCATGATCGTGGACGGGCTGTGGGATGTCTACAACCAGTACCACATGGGCATCACTGCCGAGAACGTGGCCAAGGAAAAAAGCGTCAGCCGGGCACAGCAGGATGCGCTGGCGCTGGCCAGCCAGCAAAAGGCTGCAGCTGCGCAGGATGCAGGCAAGTTCAAGGACGAAATCGTTCCCGTGAACATTCCCCAGCGCAAGGGAGATCCCGTCGTGTTCGACAGCGACGAATACATCAACCGCAAGACCAATGCCGATGTGCTCGCCACTCTCAAGCCCGCTTTCGACAAGGCGGGTTCGGTGACTGCCGGCAATGCTTCGGGTCTGAATGATGGCGCCGCAGCCGTGGTGGTGATGACGGCGGCCAAGGCCAAGGCATTGGGCCTCAAGCCTCTGGCCAAGATCGTGTCTTATGCCACCAGCGGCCTGGCCCCAGAGGTCATGGGTCTGGGCCCTGTCTATGCCACGCGCAAGGCACTGGATCGCGCCGGCTGGAAGGCTGCCGATGTGGATCTGTTCGAGCTCAACGAAGCCTTTGCCGCACAGGCCTGCGCGGTGAACCAGGATCTGGGCATTGACACCGCCAAGGTCAACGTCAACGGCGGTGCCATCGCCATCGGTCACCCCATTGGTGCATCGGGCTGCCGCATTCTGGTGACGCTGCTGCATGAAATGCAGCGCAGCGGTGCCAAGAAGGGCCTGGCCGGCCTGTGCATCGGCGGTGGCATGGGTGTTGCTATGGCTCTGGAAGCCTGCTGAGGCTTCAGGATTGCAGACTGCTGCGGTGCTCCTGAAGGCCCGGCAGTCTGAGCTGCCCGCTGAAGCCCGCCTCCCATCGACCCTAGGGAAGATCACGAGGTAAACCACGGCGAAAGCGGGTTCATTCGGACCTACTCGATTGCATACTGGCATGGCCAGCGTGCAGGGTGTGTGGCGTTCAAAACGATAAGCAAAACCTAAAAATGTTTATCGTTGATAGTGTGATCGTGAAATAACCATTGATTGACAGGAGAGATGAATGGGTCAGAAAGTAGCGTACGTCACGGGGGGCATGGGCGGTATCGGTACCGCAATCTGCCAGCGTTTGCATAAGGATGGCTTCAAGGTGATCGCGGGCTGCGGACCATCGCGCGACTACCGCAAGTGGCTGGACGAGCAGGCGCAATTGGGTTACACGTTTTATGCCTCGGTTGGCAATGTGGGGGATTGGGAATCCACCGTCGAAGCCTTCAACCAGACCAAGGCAGAGCACGGCAACATCGATGTGCTGGTGAACAACGCGGGTATCACTCGCGACCGAATGTTCGTCAAGATGACGCCGGATGACTGGAAGTCGGTCATCGAAACCAACCTCAACTCCATGTTCAACGTCACCAAGCAGGTGGTAGCAGACATGGTGGAAAAGGGCTGGGGCCGCATCATCAACATCAGCTCGGTCAACGGCGCCAAGGGCCAAGCCGGCCAGACCAACTACTCGGCCGCCAAGGCGGGCATGCATGGCTTCACCATGGCGCTGGCGCAAGAGCTGGCCGCCAAGGGAGTGACCGTGAATACGGTCAGCCCGGGCTATATCGGCACCGATATGGTCAAGGCCATTCGTCCCGATGTGCTCGAAAAGATCGTGGCGGGCGTGCCCGTCAAGCGTCTGGGCGAGCCTGCAGAGATTGCCTCCATCATCTCCTGGCTGGCTTCGGAAGAGGGCAGCTATTCCACCGGCGCTGACTTCGCGGTCAACGGCGGTCTGCACATGCATTAAGCCTGTTCAGGCATTCAGCAAAAAAGGAGCTCAGGCTCCTTTTTTTCATACCCCTCGCTTTGCACTGCTCGCCTGCGGCCGGGAAATTCGGTTCAGCAAATGACAAAACCCGCAGAAATCATTCATGCGGGTTTTGAGGAATGGGAGCCACTTCAGGGAGTGGCAGGTCGAGCGCGGGGCAGTAAGGCTTGTGGGTTCTTTGGCCTATCAGTGCCGACTGCCCGGGCACCTGGCTGCAACACACTGCGCTTTGGTCTGCACAGTGCTGCGCGGCGAGCGCTTAGCGCTTGCGATCGCGTTCGTCTTCGGGCCAGATGGACATGATGTTCGTGGTTTGCATGGGAATCTCTCCTGTATGTCTGTTTAACGTCTGACAGATTCAGCTCGTTGACAGCTTTTTGGAAATTTTTTGCCTGTTCTTTTATCCAGTGATCATCAGGCTGCGAATGCGGGGGCACGCTTGCGATCGCGCTCGTCCCAGGGCCAGGCCATCAGAGACATAGCTGCTGCTGCCTTTACAGGCTGGGCTTTGGCGGTGTCGGTAACAGTGGTGGTCATTGCAGTTCACTCCTTTGCGTGTTCAACGCCTGGCCTGAACTGCAGGTTGACAAGAAGCTGAATCAACCGCGCAAGAAAATGCAACTCACGTTTGCTGATGTTGTCAGCGGCTGCTGAATCTATTCAAAATGAATAGCACCCTGCCAATGCTGGGCAATGGCAGAGCTTGCTTTACGGTCTCAGCAGGTTTCGGTGGACAGGGCTTCGATCTGCTCCGAAAGCTCCAGCCAGCGCTCCTCCAATTGATCAATCTCGGCGTTGACGGCACTTAGCTGCTTGCCGGCTTCCACGATATCGCCGCCCGACAGGCCGGGCGTGGCCAGCTTGGCTTCGAGAGTGCCGCGCTCTGCATTGAGCTTGGGCAGTGTCTTGTCGATCTGCTCCAGCTCTTTCTTGAAAGGCTTGGTCTTTTCGGCCAGTTGCTGGCGAGCTGCAGCAGCCAGGCGGCGGGCCTCCTTGGGGTCGGCTACGGTGTCGCTGAATGCTTCCACTTTAGGAGCATCTGGCGCTTTTTGTTCAAGGGCTTCAGGCAGATTTGGCTTGATTTCTTCCGGAGCTTGCACCTTCGGAGTGCTGGCGGCCTGCTGTTCGGCATTACGTGCTTCTTCACGCAGGCGCTTGGACTCTTCGAGCAAATAGCGCTGGTAGTCGTCCAGGTCGCCGTCGAACGGGCCGACAACGCCGCGGCCCACCATCCAGAAGTCTTCACATACGGCGCGCAGCAGGTGGCGGTCGTGGGAGACCAGCATCACGGTGCCGTCGAAGTCGTTGAGTGCCATGGCCAGCGCTTCGCGGGTGGCCAGGTCCAGGTGGTTGGTAGGTTCGTCCAGCAGCAGCAGATTGGGGCGTTGCCAGACGATCATGGCCAGCACCAGGCGGGCTTTTTCACCGCCGCTCATGCTGCCCACAGACTGCTTGACCATGTCGCCGCTGAAGTTGAAAGTGCCAAGCCAGTTGCGCAAGTCCTGTTCACGGCTGGCCGCAGGCGCGGCAGCGCCGAGTTCCTTGGCCAGCCGGATCATGTGCTCCAGCGGGTTCTCGCTGGGGCGCAGCACGTCCAGCTCCTGCTGGGCAAAGTAGCCGATGTTCAGGCCCTTGCCTTCGGTGACGGTACCCGCCAGCGCCTTCATCTCGCGCGCAATGGTCTTGACCAGGGTCGATTTACCCTGGCCGTTGGCTCCCAGAATGCCGATGCGCTGTCCCGCCAGCACCGAGCGGTTGACGCCGCGCAGAATGGTGGTCTGGTTGCCGTCCTCGTCCTCGTAGCCAAAGGCTGCGTCGGAGATGGCCAGCATCGGGTTGGGCAGATTGGCAGGCTCCTTGAACTCGAAGGTGAATTCGGCCTCGGCCAGCACCGGCCCGATCTTTTCCATGCGCTCCAGCTGCTTGACCCGGCTTTGTGCCTGCTTGGCCTTGCTAGCCTTGGCCTTGAAGCGGTCAATGAACTTCTGCAGGTGAGCCATTTTTTCCTGCTGCTTGGCAAAGCTGGCCGCTTGCAGCTCCAGCTGCTGAGCACGCAGCTCTTCAAAGCGCGAGTAGTTGCCGCCGTAGCGGTTGATCTGCCCACCCTGAATCTGCAGTGTGACGTTGGTGATGGCGTCCAGAAATTCGCGGTCATGGCTGATGACGATCATCGTGCCGCTATAGCGCTTGAGCCAGGCCTCCAGCCAGACCAGGGCATCCAGGTCCAAGTGGTTGGTGGGCTCGTCCAGCAGCAGCAGATCGCTGGGAGCCATCAGTGCGCGGGCCAGCTGCAGACGCATGCGCCAGCCGCCCGAGAAGCTGTTGACAGGGTGATCCAGCTCGGAGACCTTGAAGCCCAGACCCAGAATCAGGGCTTGTGCGCGCGATTCGGCATCATGCGCACCGGCATCGGCCAGATCCACATAGGCCTGAGCGATCTCCATGCCATCGCCGGAAGCTTCAGCTGCAGCCAGCTGGGCGTTCAGCTCGGCCAGGCGCGTGTCGCCATCCAGTACGAACCGGGTGGCAGATTCGTCGGTTTCCGGCATGTGCTGGGCCACCTGTGCCATGCGCCACTGAGGAGGGATGAAAAAATCACCGCCGTCTTCGCTGATGCTGCCATTGAGCAGGGCAAACAGGCTGGACTTGCCCGCACCGTTGCGGCCGACAAGGCCGACGGACTCTCCCGGGTTGATGGTGGTGCTGACTTGGTCGAGCAGGACTTTGGTGCCGCGGCGCAGCGTGATGTTCTTGAGACTGATCATGACTGGAGCCGATTATCCGCGAATGCCCGCAGACCCAGGAGCATGCGGGATTGAGCCGAGGGCAGCGGTGCCCCGGTCACGGCGGCTCAGTCGGAGTCCTCATACCGCTTGAAGGCCTATGCGCTTCATCATGGTTTCGGTGAATTTCAGCTCATGCTCGAACGCCAGGGTGTAGGCAGCAGAGTCCAGAATCTGCACCTTGCCGCCATCCATCTCCAGCATCTGGCGCACCTTGGGCTGGCTCAGCACCGCATCCATGGCATTGCGCAGCCTGGTGGTGACGGCTTGCGGCGTGTCCCTGGGTACGGACAGGCCGCCCCAGGAGCTCAGATGCACGTTCTTCACGCCGGCTTCCTCCAGCGTGGGGACCTGGGGCAGCTTTTCGTTGCGTTGCTCGCCGGCGACTGCCAGCGGGATCAGCCTGCCGGCTTGCACATGGGGGTAGGCGACGGAAAAGATGGGCGCCGCAAACACCACCTGCTGGCCCAGCACTGCGTTGACCAGATCGGACGCCCCTTTGTAAGGCACGTGCGTGGCCTGGATCTGCAGCGCCGAGAGCAGCAGCTCCACCCCCAGGTGCGACGGTGTGCCCACACCGCCAGAGGCGTAATCGATGTCGCGAGATTTGCTGGCGGCGATCAGGTCGGCCAGGCTGCGCAGTCCGGAGCCAGGATGAACCACGAGCAGAATGTCCGAGCGGGACATGCCCATCACATGACGAAAATCCTTGAATACCTCAAAGCCTGGGTTTTTGTACATGCGCATGGCGGCTGCCATGGGCGAGCCTGAATACAGCAGGGTGTAGCCATCTGCGGCAGCGCGGGCGACCTGGCGCGCACCGATGTTGCCGCCTGCGCCGGGCCGGTTTTCGATCACCACAGGCTGGCCCAGCTGCTGACCCAGCGCCTCGGAGACGATGCGTGCGGCATTGTCCGGACCGGTACCTGCCATATAGGGAACCACCCATTTGATGGGGCGGCTGGGCCAGCTCTGGGCCCGGGCGGGTAGACCGACAACGCCCAGGCCTGCGGCGCCCAGACTGGCGCCAGCCATGCGCAGCCAAGCGCGGCGCTCGCTGTTGCCGACAGAGGGGTTCAAGGATTGCTTGCTCATTTTGTCTCCTGGTTTTTTTAGCTGCCTGGTTATGTCCCGTCAGGGCATGAGCAGTTCCTTGGCAATGGTGTTGCGCTGGATCTCGCTGGTGCCGGTGAGCACGCGGTACATGCGCAGCATGCGGAACAGAAACTCGACGCGTCGGCCCTGGACAATGCCTTCACCGCCGTGGATCTGCACGGCGCGATCGGCAATGGCAAAGGCTTTTTCCGAGCAAAACAGCTTGCTCATCGAGGCCTGGGCGCGTGCATCAATGCCTGCATCCAGCGCGCGGGCGGTCTGGATCATCAGCGCACGGGCGGCCGTCCAGTCGGTAGCCATATCGGCAAGCATGTGCTGTATGGACTGGAACTGGGCAATGCTGCGGCCAAACTGCTGACGGCTCAGCGCATAGTCGCGCGCATCGCGCAGCGCGCACTGTGCCAGACCCAGCATGGCGGGGCAGTGCAGCAGTCGGTTGACGGTAATGCGCCCCAGCGCAAGGCCCAGGCCGCGGCCTGGCTCGCCAATCAGCTGCGCCACGGGCACGCGCACGGCGTTCAGATGAATATCGCCGGTGTGCGACTGCCCGGCCATGGTCTTGTAGCCGCTGACCACTTCCACGCCAGGTGCGGCCAGGTCCACAAAGAAGGCGCTGATTTCCCGTTCGGTGCTGCCCTCGGAGGCGGTGGATGCCATGAGCACGGCAAAGTCGGCAAACGGCGATCCAGAGATAAAGCGCTTGTGGCCGGTCAGCACATAATGCTCCCCGTCGCGCACGGCCCTGGTTTGCAGAGCGCCTGCATCGGATCCCGCCTGGGATTCTGTCAGCGCAAAGCAGATAGCTTTTTCGGCGCGCGCAACAGGTGCGATGAACTGCTCCATCTGAAAAGGCGTGGCCTTGCGCACCAGAGAGCCGATACGCGGCGGGCCGCTGAGCTCGCCCAGCACATGGGGAGCGAACGGTGAGCCACTGGCATAGATGGCTTCCTTGATCAGCACCTGGTCCAGCACCGAGAGCTCTTCGCCGCCCATGGCGCGGGGCAGCGTCATGCCGTAGAAGCCCAGCTCGCGTGAACGCTTCCAGACCTGTCGCAGCAACTCTTTGCTGGCGCTGTTGTCATGGCTGATGCCGTGCTTTTCGGCCAGCTCTGCGAGCTCACCTTGCAGGAAATCCTGCAGGGCTGCAATCAGCTCGGCAGCGCGCGGCGAGCCCTCAAACGGCATGGCAAGCAAGGCAGAGCTCGGGGATGCGGCTTGCATGGGGTCTTTGGCATTCATCTCAGTTCACCTTTCGGCTGTGGTTGGCCCAGTAGGGCGCTTGCACGGTCTTGCGCATGACCTTGCCATTCGGGTTCTTGGGCAGCTGCTGCACAAACTCGATATGGCGCGGGCGCTTGAAACCGCCCAGGCGATCGGCGCAGAAGCGGTCAATGGCCTCGTTGATGCCCGTGTCACTGGGTGTCTGCCCCTGCTTGAGCACGATGTGGGCAGCCACGGCCTCACCCCATTTGTCGTCGGGTATGGCAAACACACAGGCGTCTTGCACCGCCGCATGCTCATGGAGCACGGCCTCCACTTCGGACGGATAGACATTGAAGCCACCCGAAATCACCATGTCTTTCTTGCGGTCCACGATGTAGACAAAGCCTTGTTCGTCCACACGTGCCAGGTCGCCGGTGTGATAGCGGCCGTGCTTGAGCACCTCGGCCGTCAGCTCCGGGGCACGCCAGTAGCCGGCAAACACGTCGGCCCCGCTGACTACGATCTCTCCTACCTCGCCCTGGGGTAGTGGACGGCCTTCGTCATCCACCACTTCCACGCAGGACTCGAGAAAAGGCCGCCCGCAGGAGGACAGCAGCTCGGGCCTGGCGGCGCGAGCATAGAGATGGTCTTGCACGGTAAGTGCGCAGACGCCCGAGGTGGTTTCTCCCGCGCCGTAGCCTTGGCTGAGCACCGGGCCGAACACATCCATGGCCTGCAGAATGCGAGTCGGTGCCATGGGGGCGGCGCCGTAGCCCAGGCGCAGCAGATCGGGCAGGGGGCGGTAGCGGCCTGCGGTCTCTGCCAGCAGCATATTGATCATGGTCGGCACCATGAAGGTGTGGGTCACGCGCAGGCTGCGCATGTCCTGCAGAAAGCGCGCAGGCTCGAAGCTGCTGAAAAGGTGGATGGTGGCGCCTGTGCACAGGGCCGGCATCAGCTGCATGCCCGAAGCGTGGGTGACAGGGCCCACCAGACCCAGGGTATGACCAGGCTGCATCCCTTCGCCGCGCATCAGGAACTTGCGCAGCTGGGCTAGGCGGTTGCCGAAGGTCTGCATGGCGGCCTTGAGCGTGCCCGAAGAGCCAGAGGTGTAGTGGAGCACGGCCACTTCGTGTTCATGCACGGATACCGGTGAGAATTGGTCTGAAGCCTTTTCCAGCAAGCGCTCATAGCTATTATTTTCATTGTCGCCCAACAGTATTAGCCGAACCTGTGGCTTGCGTAGCTGGGCGCGAAAGCTCTCGGCACGTTCCGCCGTGGTGACGATGAGGGCTGCATCGCTGTTGTCGGCTATCTCGATCACTTCACGGGGCGACAGGCGGGCGTTGAACGGTGCTTTGACCAGACCGGCCTTGTAGCAGGCCAGCTCGATTTCGACGATTTCGGTGCAGTTGGGCAGGTAGATGCCCACGCGGTCGCCACGCTGCAGACCCTGTGCCAGCAAGGCATTGGCCAGGCGGTTGCTGCGCTGCTCCAGCGCGGCATAGCTGAGGCTTTTGCTGGCGCTGGTCACCGCAAGGTGGTCGGCATACAGACGGCAGCAGCGCGCAACGAGTGCACCGACATTGGATATAGGGGCGCCCGGCAGAGGTGCGCCCGTTACAGGGGCGTCAGGCATATTGGCCGCGGGCAAAGCAGTGGTCATGGGCAAGTCCTTGTTGAAGCAGCGTCGCACCGGTGTGCGGCATCTGCTTAAACTGTCCCAAAACGAAGGAGATCAAGGAAATACCGTTTGCTTATCCATCCTCATCAATATTTTTGATGGCTTGGAAAATCAACGACTTGTACCCCACATGCCTGGTTGCAGGGTGCTGCGCTGCGGGTTTGTCCCGTGCCAGGGGGGCAGCTGACAGCTGCATTTGCCGTGTTCACCGTGCTTGGCTGTGCTTTATGCCTCGGCGTAGTCCCAGTGGGCTGGCCAGCGGCCCTCGCCAATCATGGCCTGGACCTGTCGCAGAAGAGCGTCCTGAACCACCTGTACCGCAGCGTCGTGGGTACGCCCGGGCTGGCGCGCCAGATAGTAGCGTCGTTGCAGATCGGGGTTGCAGACTCTGGCCACGATCCAGGCGCTGCCGGCGTTTTGGGGCAGGGGGTTCTCTGCCACCGAGCAGGCGGGGCTGAAGGTAAAGCCCCCGCCGCATTGATAGAGCGATCGAATGACACGGGCCGAGTCATGCTCGTGCACGATGTTCAGACCCATTTGCAGATCGCTGGCGGCCTGCTCCACCGTCTGGCGTATGGAAAAGCGCCGTGACTGCAACACCAGCGGCTGTGCCGCAGCATGGGCAAAGTCCAGGCAGGGAGTGTTTTCTGCCGTGCTGTGTCGATAGAGCAGGGGTGCGACCTTGCCCTGTGCATCATGGCCGCAGAAATAGATGGGCTCGGTGGCCATGGGCTGCACCTGCAGGCCCTGCAGACTGGCAGTGTCCACCAGAACGCCCAGATCGGCGCGACGCTCCAGCATGGCTTTTTGCACCATCAGGCTGGAGTCGTCGAGCACAAACACTCGGATGCGCGGGTGGCTCTGGCGAAGGCCGGCAATCACCGGTCCCATGAGCAGTCCGGTCAGAAGGAACGGCATGGCAATGCTGACCGAGCCTTCCGGCCCCATGGGCAGGCGCTGCAGGCGTTCGCACATGGCGTCGGCATCGGAGAGCAGGCGGCGGGCATCCTCGTATAGCTGGCTGCCCGCTGGCGTGGCCGTGACTCCCGCATGGGTTCGCTCCAGCAACTGGATGCCGAGCTCGGACTCCAGCTTCTTGATCTGCGCGGTCAGTGCCGGCTGGGCCACATAGAGGGAATGAGCTGCCCGCGAGATCGAGCCAGCCTCCAGCACGGTGATGAAATAGCGAAGCCCGCGAAGATCCATGGTTGCCACTTAAAAAATCAGCTTGAAGGCTGGTGTGAAAGCCTGTAGAAGGCTATTTGAAGAATTGTTAGCCTCCTGTAATGTCGGCGTAATCTGACATGGCGCAAGGGCCAAATGTCGACAAGATGGCATATCTCTAAGTCTGAAGTCCGACAGATTCAGTATGTCGGTCCTACAACTGATGCAGCAAAACGTGTCCCTCTCTTCACCTTCAACCACTTCGAGCAGAAACGGCTCTGCCCACTGGCGCATTGAAGACATTGACTTCTCTGCCATCGATCGCCGAGCCATAGAGCACAACCAGGATCTTTTCTTTCTACTGATGAGCGCCTCGTTCATCGAAACCGGCTCGGACACCTACGCGGCCAACCTCGGGGAGCATTACGCGGCCTGGCCCGAAATCGCGATCTGGCTCAAGGATCAATGGGAGTTCGAGGAACTGCAACACGGGCGCGCGCTGCGGGCCTATGTGGAGGCCGTATGGCCTGAGTTTCCCTGGCAGCAAGCCTACGACAGCTTTTTCGCCGAATATTCGCAGCTGTGCACCATGGAGGAACTCTACCCCGACCCGCGGCTGGAAATGGTGGCGCGCTGCGTGGTCGAGACCGGCACCACGGCCTACTATCACACCTTGCGCGAGCTCAGCGACGAGCCGGTGCTCAGCGAGTTGCTGGGCAATGTCCGCAATGACGAGGTCAACCACTTCAAGCATTTCCTCAAGTACTTCAAGGAGCTGCAGCAGCAGTCGCCCGTGGGCCGTGCACGCATTGCCAAGGCACTGTACGGCCGTCTCAAGGAGCTGCGCGAGAGCGATTCGGATATCGCACTGCGCCATGTCTGGGCGCACAAGGGCCGCTATTTCGCGGATGGCAGCACGCGCTTCGAGGACATGGCCCAGCGCATATACGAGCTGGTCAGCCGCCGTCTGCCTGCTGATCTGGCCGTGCGCATGTTGCTCAAACCCATGCTGTTGCCGACCAGGGTCGAGGGACTGATACGCACGCCGATCTCCAAGCTGGCCACACGCATCATGGCGTATTGACAGCGCCGTTCTGGCGGCGGCAACAAGAAAAAAGGCCCGGTTCGACCGGGCCTTTTTGGCTGATAGCGTCTGCCTTTATGAGGACAGCGCGTTGTCGGACCAGTGGCGCAGGGCCTCTTCGGTAATCAGCAGAACCTGCTCGTCACCCGAACTGGTGTCGAGCCAGAACACGGGCAGATCAGGGAAGGCGGCCTCGAAGTACGGCTTTTCGTTGCCGATTTCCAGCACCACCACGGCATCCTTGTTCAGGCGAGCAGGCAGATCCTGGAGCAGTTGGCGGATGAAGTCCATGCCGTCGGTGCCGCCGGCCAGGGCCAGCTCGGGTTCGGCCTGGTACTCGGCGGGAAGCTTGCCCATGCTGTCGGAGTTCACATAGGGCGGGTTGCACAGCACCAGATCCCAGGGGCCGGGCACCTGGCCCATGCCGTTGCTTTCCAGCAGTGTCACGCGATCCTGCAGTCCATGCTTGTCCACATTGATGCGGGCGACGGCCAGGGCATCGGTCGAGATGTCGGCTCCGGTCACCCGGACTTCGGGATAGGCCATGGCGGCTAGGCAGGCCAGGGAGCCG
The DNA here is from genome assembly GCF_018292285.1 of Comamonas brasiliensis. Taxonomy (NCBI): domain Bacteria; kingdom Pseudomonadati; phylum Pseudomonadota; class Betaproteobacteria; order Burkholderiales; family Comamonadaceae; genus Comamonas; species Comamonas brasiliensis. The sequence goes on along the minus strand of NZ_JAANES010000001.1, from coordinate 1,484,932 downwards.
TTGCCGGTGCACAGATCCAGCACTTGCACAGTCTTGTCGGACAGCCAGCCGTCGATGCTGCCGTCGGCCAGCAGCTCCGCGATGAAGCTGCGCGGCACGATGGAGCGTTCGTCGATGTAGAAGGGCACTCCTACCAGCCAGGCTTCGTTCGTCAGATAGGCAGCGGGCTTGCGGCTGCGAATGCGCTCATCAAAAAGCGTAGCAGTCTGCGCTTGTATATCAAGGGAAACAGGCTGATTTGCGACAGATTCCGGAGCACCTGGAGTGAGCTCGCTGTCCAGGGGGAGGCCCAGCTTCCAGAGCACCAGCCAGGCCGCTTCGTCTTCGGCCGTGGCCGTGCCATGACCAAAAGCCACGCCGGCAGCGGTGAGCGCCTGGGTGCCGCTGGCAATCAGTTCGGCAACAGTGTTACCGGAGATCAGGGTTGTGCTGGTAGTGCTCATGCGGTCTGGGATGCGGTCTGCTGGCGCTGGAGTTGTTCCAGCGTCTTGCGGTAAATGTTCTTCAGCGGCTCGATATCGGCCACGGCAATGTGTTCGTCGATCTTGTGGATGCTGGCATTGGGCGGACCCATCTCGATGACCTGGGGGCAGATCTGGGCGATGAAGCGGCCATCGCTGGTGCCACCTGTGGTGGACAGCTCGGTATCCAGTCCGGTCTCATCCTTGATGGCTGCCTGCACGGCCTGCACCAGCGTGCCCGGCGTGGTCAGAAAGGGCTGGCCGCCCACGGTCCAGATCAGCGAGTATTCGACGCCGTGACGGTCCAGGATTTCATGCACGCGCTTTTGCAGGGAGTCGGAACTGGACTCGGTGCAGAAACGGAAATTGAAGTCGATTACCACGTGGCCGGGAATGACGTTGCTGGCGCCCGTGCCACCATGGATATTGCTGATCTGCCAGCTGGTGGGCGGGAAGAAGGCATTGCCCTGGTCCCAGACCGTGGCGGCGAGCTCGGCAAGTGCAGGCAGGGCCTCGTGAATGGGATTGCGTGCCAGTTGCGGATAGGCGATATGGCCTTGTACGCCGTTGACGGTGAGCTTGCCGCTCATGGTGCCGCGACGGCCGTTCTTGATCATGTCGCCGGTCTGTTTGACCGAGGTGGGCTCGCCCACAATGCACCAGTCCAGGCGTTCGCCGCGTTGGCGTAGCTGCTCGACCACGACCTTGGTGCCGTCGACCGAGGGGCCTTCCTCGTCGCTGGTCAGCAGCAGCGCAATGTCAAAGGCGGGCTCGGGCGTGGCCTGCAGAAACTCTTCCAGCGCCACGACAAAGGCCGCGATGGAGGTCTTCATATCGCTGGCCCCACGGCCATAGAGCTTGCCGTCGCGGTGCATGGGCACAAAAGGCGGGCTGGTCCATTCCTTGAGCGGACCAGGTGGCACCACATCGGTATGGCCGGCAAAGACCAGTACGGATCTATCTGAATTGATAGCGCCTTGCGCAGACTGCAAAGGCGCTGGAGAGCGTTTTGCCCATAGATTCTGTACGCGGAAGTCTGCGGGGCCGCTGTCCAGCCTCTCGCAGGCAAAGCCCATGGGCATCAGGGCATCGGCGAGCAGCTCAAGGCAGCCAGCATCTTCGGGAGTGACGGAGGGCAGGCTGATGAGCTGCTCGGTCAGTTGCAGGGTCCGGGACATGTAGGGAGAGGGCTTGAAACTAAAACAATGCCAAAGCCGCCTTGGCGGGCGGCTTCAGGCGGTTCTGACATCCAGGGTGATTTCCGTGAAGGACGGCATATCGTCATCGCCGGGCAGGATCACATCGGTGATGGCCGGAGCTTTGACAGTAGTGGCCGCATGGCTGACGTCATTATCCATACGCCACATCAGGTTCGTGGGCGAGTCGGCATAGGCCAGCGCTTCGTTGCGCTCAATTGTGCCACTGCGCACCAGCGCCGCCAGTGCTTCCTCAAAGGTCTGAGAACCTTCTGCCATGGATTTTTCCATGGCCTCCTTGACGCCGCCGAAGTCGCCCTTGACGATCATGTCGCTGATGAGCTTGGTGTTGAGCATCACCTCCACGGCCGGCACGCGCGTGCCGTCGACGGCGCGGACTAGGCGCTGGGAGATCACTGCCTTGAGCGAGGCTGCCAGCTCGCCCAGCATGCTGGGGCGCACTTCCTCGGGGAAAAAGGACAGGATGCGGTTGAGCGTGTGATAGCTGTTGTTGGCGTGCAGGGTGGCCAGGCACAGGTGACCGGACTGGGCATAGGCCAGCGCGGCCGACATGGTTTCGCGGTCGCGGATTTCGCCGATCAAAATGACATCGGGTGCCTGGCGCAGCGCGTTCTTGAGTGCAGTCGCAAGGGTACTGGTATCGGTGCCGACCTCACGCTGGTTGACAATCGATTTCTTGTTGCGGAACTGGAATTCGATGGGGTCTTCCACCGTCAGGATGTGGCCGGTGAGCTTTTCGTTGCGTTCTTCGATCATGGTCGCCAGCGTCGTGCTCTTGCCTGAGCCCGTTGCGCCTACCACCAGCACCAGGCCGCGTTTTTCCATGACCAGCTCGCTGACGATGCTGGGCAGATTCAGTTCATTGCGCGACGGAATCTGATACGAGATAAAGCGTACGACCACCGCATAGGAGCCACGCTGGCGCATGGCGCTGATACGGAAGCGGCCGATGCCGCTCATGGGGATCGCCATGTTCAGCTCGCCAGTCTGCTTGAGCTCTTCGATGGCTTCGGGCTTGACGACTTCGGAGAGCAAGGCCAGCGGAGCTTCGACCGGCAGTTCCTGATTGTTGATGGGGATGCAGATGCCGTTGATCTTGATCAGCGCGGGTGCCCGGGCGGAGAGATACACGTCCGATGCCTTTTTCTCGGACATCAGACGCAGAATTTTTTCCATGGTGCTCATTTGCTCTTCATCCTCTTTTGCGCAGCCTCTCTGTCTGCGCATGTTAGCGCGTGTCCAATCGGTACAGATGATGCATGACGCCCAAAGCCGAACTTCGGCATGAAAAAAGCCTGCGCGCTCACGAGCGGGCAGGCTTTTGTGCAGGGCTGGCCGGTGCAGCTTCCGCACCAGGGCGGAGCGAGCATGGCCGGGCGCCTATCAGTCGCGCAGCAGGTCGTTGATGCTGGTCTTCGAGCGGGTCTGTGCATCCACACGCTTGACGATGATGGCGGCATACATGGAGTAGTCCTTGCCATCCTTGGTCTGCTTGGGAATGTTGCCGCTGACCACCACCGAGCCGCTGGGCACGCGGCCGTAAGTGATTTCGCCGGTTTCGCGGTTGAACAGAGGGGTGGACTGGCCGATGTAGACGCCCATGCCCAGAACCGAGTTCTCTTCCACGATCACGCCTTCGACCACTTCGGAGCGAGCGCCGATGAAGCAGTTGTCTTCAATGATGGTGGGGTTGGCTTGCAGGGGCTCGAGCACGCCGCCCAGGCCCACGCCACCGGACAGGTGCACGTTCTTGCCCACTTGGGCGCAGGAGCCCACGGTAGCCCAGGTGTCGACCATGGTGCCTTCGTCCACATAGGCGCCGATGTTCACATAGGAGGGCATCAGGATGGCGCCCTTGGCGATGAAGGAGCCGCGACGGGCCACGGCAGGAGGCACCACGCGCACGCCGGTGGCAGCGATCTGGGCTTCGCTCATGCCTTCGAACTTGGTAGGCACCTTGTCGAAGAAGTTCAGGGCGCCGCCGTTGATCAGCGCATTGTCCTTGAGACGGAAGGAGAGCAGCACTGCCTTCTTGATCCACTGGTGCACCGTCCACTGGCCCACACCTTCGCGGGTGGCCACGCGTAGCTTGCCGTCGTTGAGTTCGGCAATCACGTGCTCCACGGCATCCACCACTTCCTTGGGGGCGGCGGAAGGCGAGATATTGGCACGGTTGTCCCAGGCGTTGTCGATGATGGATTGCAGTTGTTGCGTCATGATGTTTTCGGTCAAAGATCGAAAGTTGAGGTGAATCGTTGAGTCATGAGGTCTGCACAAGGCAGACCTTGGGTGGAAATCAGCGTGTGCGGGATTCGATGAACTGGGCAATACGCTGAGCTGCTTCAAGGCATTCTGCCGTTTCGGCCACCAGAGCCATTCGGATGCGGTTGGCCCCGGGGTTGAATCCATGGGCCTCGCGTGCCAGATAGCTTCCCGGCAAAACTGTCACGCCTGTATGAATATACAGCTCTTTGGCGAATTGTGCATCATCCATGCCCAATTCCGGCGGAATGCCGGCCCAGAGGTAGAAGCTGGCATCGGGCAGCTTGACATCCATGACCTTGGACAGCACGGGCGTCACCTGGGCAAACTTCTCGCGGTACAGGCGGCGATTCTCCTGCACATGGGCTTCGTCGCCCCAGGCAGCGACCGATGCCGTCTGAACCACAGGGCTCATGGCACCGCCGTGATAGGTTCGGTAGAGCAGGAAGGACTTGAGCAGGGCCGCATCGCCCGCGACAAAGCCGCTGCGCAATCCTGGCACATTGCTGCGCTTGGACAGGCTGGTGAACATGACCAGATTCTTGAAATCATGGCGACCGAGCTTTTGAGCTGCTTCCAGGCCGCCCAGAGGAGCTTCCTCCTGGAAGTAGATCTCGCTGTAGCACTCGTCGCTGGCAATCACAAAGCCATGCTTGTCGGACAGGGCAAACAGCTTTTCCCATTCGCCCAGCGGCATCACGGCGCCCGTGGGATTGCCGGGTGAGCAGACAAAAATCATCTGCGTGTTCTGCCATACCTCTTCGGGCACGGCATCCCAGTTCACGGCGAAGTTGCGCGCGGCATCGCTGGCAGCGTAATAGGGGGTAGCCCCGGCCAGCAGCGTCGCACCTTCGTAGATTTGATAGAAGGGGTTGGGGCAGATGACGCGCGCACCGGCCCGGGTGCTGTCCACCACCACCTGGGTGAAGGCAAACAGGGCTTCGCGCGAGCCATTGACGGGCAGAACCTGGGTCGCGGCATCCAGTTCGATGCCATAGCGTCGGTTGGCCCATTGGGCGCAGGCCTGGCGCAGGGCTGGCAGACCTGCGGTGGCGGGGTAGACGGACAGGCCCTGCAGTTCGCTGCTCAGTGCTTTTTCAATGAACGTTGGCGTGGCATGGCGCGGCTCTCCAATGCCCAGACTGATGGGGCGCAGGCCCTCAGGCGGCTGAGCAGAGGCAAACAGTTGGCGAAGACGTTCAAACGGATAAGGCTGTAAGCGCGAGAGCAGGGGATTCATAGTGACACATTATGGGCTGATGCCATTTTCGCATGAGAAAACAGTGCTCATGGTTCTGTTTTTGCGGGTTTGCAGGCTCCGGAAATTGCAATTTGTTACGTAAGCTGGGTGACAGAGCAAGTGGCTACCGTGAACAAGCTGCGAAGTCAGCAAACGAAGTCAACAACAAAAAACGAATGGAGACTGGCAATGCAAAAGCGCATCTTGCCCGACAAAAAAAACCGCGTACGAGTGAGGAATTCCGGCTTGCTGTGGATAGGGCTGCCATGGCTGCTTGCCGGGCCTGTTTTGTCCGCTCTGGGGCTCAGCGCAAGCTTGCAACTGGGCTGGTTGTCATTGTGGGCCCTGGGAGTGCTGCTGTGGCTGGGCGCTCTTCACAAGAGCTGGCAGCAGCAGTGGCAGAACATGCAGCTGGCGCTGGAAAAGGTCGCCCAAGGAGACCTGAGCATGAGCGCAGTCGCTGAGCCTAACCATGGGCGGGCTGCATCAAGCCTTACCGGGTCCATGGTGCACGCGCTGTCGGCCATGGTGGCCGATGTCCGCAGCAACGCGGCCCTGGTGGCCGAGGCCGGGCAGAGTATGGTCAAGGACCATCAGGCCCTGTCCGAGCGTACCGAGACGCAGGCGAGCAATCTGGCGCAGACCGTGGTCAGTGTCGAGCAGCTCACGGCGGCGGTTCAGCACAATGCGGAGGTGAGCAAGGCGGCCCATGGCCGCGCCGACGGCGTGCGCCTGGCTGCCGACCAGGGCGCCCAAGCCATGCAGCATGCGGTGCAGTCGGTGGAGCTGATCGAGCGCAATGCCGGGCGCATGCGGGAAATCATCGGGGTGATCGACGGTATTGCCTTTCAGACCAATATTCTGGCGCTCAATGCGGCGGTGGAGGCGGCCAGAGCCGGCGAGCAGGGGCGCGGCTTTGCTGTGGTGGCCAGTGAAGTGCGTACGCTGGCCCAGCGTAGCGCCGAGGCCGCCAAGGAGATTCGGCAACTGATCGGCGAAACCGTGCAGCAGGTCGGACGGAGCACGCAGCTGCTGCGCGGCGCGGTTGAGGAAATCCAGGGGGTGACGCGGGCCGTTCACGACGTGGTGAGCCATATGGGGGAGCTCTCGGACTCGGCCAGCAGCCAGAGTACGGGGCTTCAGGAAATCAGCAATGCCGTGCACCAGATCGATGAAATCACCCAGCACAACGCCCAGATGGTGGGCCAGGCACTGCAGCAGGCGCAGGAGTTGCAGCTGCGTGCTCAGCACCTGTCGGGCGCAGTGTCGCGCTTCAGATTGCAGCAGGGCACGGCAGAGGAGGCCGTGGCACTGGTGAATGCGACCATGCGGCAAGCCAGAAGCTCCTCGAGTGTCGCCAGCCTGCTGCAGGTCGTCTCCGATCCTGCGCAGCCGTTTCACGACCGCGATATGTATGTGTTTGCCCTGTCCGCTGAAGGGGAGTACCGGGCTTTCGGCGGCAATCCGGCCAAAGTGGGGCTGCGTGTGCAGGACGTACCCGGTATCGACGGCGACCGCCTGATGGCCGATATCATGGCCCAGGCCGAACTTCGCCCGGGCTGGGTGGAATACGACTACATCAACCCCAGCAATCAGCAGGTGCAGACCAAGATGTCCTATGTCTGCAAGCACGCAGGCCTCTACTGGGGTTGTGGCGTCTACAAGAGCCTGGTCGGGGCCTAGTGAAACCCCGAGAGAGCTTTACAGTCCCAGAAGATGCTATTGAATCAAGAGCTGCTAGCGCTTTATATATAAGCGATAGAGGCTTGTTTGGTATCAATTCTGGGCGCGCTGAGCCTTGGCCTTGGCCAGAATGGCGGCAATCGCCGCTTTTTTGTCCTGGGCTGGTGCTACCGCCGTGACGGCCTGAGCGCTGGTTTCTGTTGCCGCGGGCTGCGCCGTGGTGCGCACCGGCGCGTTGGCCTTTCGGCCCGTGCGCTGCAGATGTAAGCCATAGCGGCTGCGGGCATGCCCGGCCTGGGCAGCGCTCCAGGCGGACCAGCCCGTGGCGTCGGCGCTGGCATTGACCAGTTCTATGCAATCGACCGGGCAGACGGGAATACACAGCTCGCAGCCCGTGCAATGCTCGGCAATCACGGTATGCATGCGCTTGTTGGCACCCAAAATCGCATCGGTAGGGCAGGCCTTGATGCACAGCGTGCAGCCTATGCACCAGGCTTCGTCGATCACGGCCAGGGCGCGGGGTGTCTCCAGGCCGTTCTCGGCATTGAGCGGCAACTCCGGCCTGCCGGTGATGGACGCCAGGCGGCGCACGCCCTCCTGGCCGCCGGGGGGGCATTGGTTGATGGCGGCTTCTCCGCTTGCAATGGCCTGGGCATAGGCCGCGCAGTCGGGATAACCGCAGCGCGTGCACTGTGTCTGGGGCAGGGCTGCATCAATGTTCGCAGCCAATGCTTGAAGCGAAGAGGCTGCGGACAGGGATGAGTTCATTCTGGTCTGGTGAGCCTTTACGCCCTGGCGCGGTGGGAGCCGCGTCCTTTCTGGGCAGGGGCGCTATTTTGACCTGTTTTCGCAGTCTTGACAGGCTTGTCGGCATGGGCTTCATTGCTTTCCAGCTCGGGCCCATCATCGCTGACGCTGCTCAGGTGACCGGCGGCGCTGGCGGCCGTGGCGCTGGCTGGCTGGTGGGACAGGATGAAGTCACGTACCTGGGGGTAGACGGTCTTGCGCCAGCGGCTGCCGCTGAAGATGCCGTAATGGCCCGCGCCTTGCACTTCGATATGCTGGCGTGCCTCGGCAGCGATGCCGGCACACAGATCATGGGCGGCACGGGTCTGGCCGGCACCCGAAATATCGTCCAGCTCGCCTTCAACCGTCAGCAAGGCCGTGTTCCTGATGTCCTGCGGGCGCACCAGCTCGGGCTTGCCCTGCTCGTTCCTGACTTCCCAGGTGCCCTTGACCAGCTTGTATTCCTGAAACACGGTGGCGATGGTTTCCAGGTAGTAGTCGGCGTCCATGTCCAGTACCGCGTTGTACTCGTCATAGAACTTGCGGTGATGCTCGGCGCTGGCCTCGTCGCCCTTGATCAGGTCCTTGAAATAGTCGTAGTGGCTGTTGGCGTGGCGGTCGGGATTCATGGCCACAAAGCCCGAGTACTGCAAAAAGCCCGGGTAGACACGGCGGCCGGCACCAGGGTAATTGTTGGGTACTTCGTAGATGACGTTGTTTTCGAACCATTCGTAGCTGCGGGTCTCGGCCAGGTTGTTCACGGCCGTCGGCGAGCGGCGTGCATCGATGGGCCCGCCCATCATGGTCATGGACAGCGGCGTGACTTCGCCACGGCTGGCCATCAGCGAAACCGCTGCCAGCACCGGCACCGTGGGCTGGCAGACGCTGACCACATGGCACTGGCCATAGCGCCCTTGCAGATAGCGAATGAACTCCTGCACATAGTTCACATAGTCGTCCAGGTGGAATTCTCCCTCGGACAGCGGCACGATGCGGGCGTTCTTCCAGTCGGTGATATATACCTTGTGGCCTCCCAGCATGCTTTGCACAGTGTCGCGCAGCAAGGTGGCGTAGTGGCCGGAGAGTGGGGCCACGATCAGCACCACAGGCTGGCTGAGCATGAGATCCAGCGTTTCGGGGTCGTCGGAGAAGCGCTTGAAGCGGCGCAGTTCGCAAAATGGCTTGTCGATCTCTACACGTTCGCGGATAGTGACATCCACGCCGTTGACCTCGACGTTATGCAGATCGAACTCGGGCTTTTCGTAGTCCTTGCCCAGGCGATACATCAGGTTGAAGCCCGCAGCCATGCGCTGGGCCAAGGGCACCTGGCTGAAGACCGAATGAGGGTTGTTGTAGAACTTGGACGCGGCCTGGGCAAAGTCTGCAAATGGCTCGACCATTGCGCGCTGCATTTCGTAGATCTGATAGAGCATCGGAGGCACTTTTGCGGGTTATGTTGCAGTGCAATATAACAGCAGAGTTTGACATGCGAAGTAGTGAATTCCCTTCAAACTCCGGATCTGCGGGGATTGCGCAACGAAGGCCGGATTTCACAGCGTCTGAAAGTAAAAAAGCTGACCAAAGTCAGCTTTTCATGCAGGGTCATAGCATCTGCTCTGCGGCTTCCTGCTGGATTTCGTTCGGCTTGGTGCGGGCCAGTTTCATCACCTCGTGCGGCGGCAGGGTCTTGAGGCGGTGGTCGCTCCAGACCTGGCGCCAGCGGCGCGCACCGGCAAGACCGTTGCGCAGACCGAGCATATGTCGGGCAATCGAATACCAGTGCGTGCCATGCTCGCGTGCTTCGCGCTCCATATACAGCACCATCTGCTCTTCAATATGCTCACGCGTGCGCTCTTTGCTCTCATCCTGATAGTAAAGAGCATCCCAGGACGCCATCCACCAGGGGTTGTGATAGGCCTCGCGGCCCACCATGACGCCATCGACCTGCTGCAATTGCTGCTGCACCACATTATCGGTCTTGATGCCGCCGTTGACGGCGATGGTCAGGCCCGGAAAGTCGCGCTTGAGCTGTGCCACAACTTCATAGCGCAGCGGCGGAATCTCACGGTTTTCCTTGGGAGAGAGGCCTTTGAGCCAGGCATTGCGAGCGTGAACCACAAACACCTGGCAACCCGCGTCGGCAACGGTCCCGACGAAGTCGCGCACAAAATCGTAGCTTTCGATCTTGTCGATGCCGATTCGGTGCTTGACAGTGACGGGCACGGACACCGCATCTGCCATGGCCTTGACGCAATCGGCCACCAGTGCGGCCTCGTTCATCAGACAGGCGCCGAAAGCGCCGCGCTGCACGCGTTCGCTAGGGCAGCCGCAGTTGAGATTGATCTCGTCATAGCCCCACTGCTCGCCCAGGCGCGCGCTGTGCGCCAGATCGGCCGGCTCCGAGCCTCCCAGTTGCAGTGCCACTGGATGTTCCTCGGCTTCAAAACGCAGATGGCGGGCCACATCGCCATGCACCAGAGCACCGGTGGTCACCATTTCGGTATAGAGCAGGGTGTGCTGGCTGAGCAGACGGTGGAAGTAGCGGCAATGCTTGTCTGTCCAGTCCATCATAGGGGCCACCGACATGCGCCACATGTTGTTAGGTTGTTGATTTTGCTTGATATTTTTGTCGTTCATAGCATGAAAACTGTGCCGTGGTGCCTTGAATATCCGTGGTGTGGTGCCTGATTTTGCCTATAGGCGCCACTCTCAGTGCTACATTGAGGCACCACGAAATTCATGGTGCCTTGTATGGGAACTATCACTCAACGCAAGAGAGCGGATGGCTCGATCTCATTTCGTGCGCAGGTCCGTGTACGGCAGGGAAATGAGTACCTTCATGGCGAGTCCAAGACCTTCACCAGGCGAGCTTTGGCGCAGGAGTGGATCCGTCGACGTGAGTTCGAAATAGAGAAGGCAACTGCCAGCGGGGAGCCGATCAAGGGCCACATCACTCTAAAACAGATACTTGAGGATTATGTCAGCGATGCAAAAGGCATCGTGGCATGGGGGCGGTCCAAGACGGCAGACATCACCCGTTTGCGGAAGGCCAAGCTGGCGCACCGGGATGCCCGGCATCTGCGTGCCATCGACTTCATCGAGTATGCCAGGTGGCGGCGCACCGAAGAGGATGCAGGTCCGGCCACCGTGCTCAACGACATTGTCTGGCTGCGACAGGCCTGCCTGGGGGCCGTGGCGCGCTATGGCATGCACAAGCTGGTGCAGGAGCTGGACGCTGCCAAGCAGGAGCTGCTGCGGCTGAAGATCATCTCCAAGCCACGCCGGCGCATACGCCGTCTGAGGGCAGAGGAAGAGGCTGCGCTGCGGGCGTACTTTGCCAAGCAGGAGACTCGCGCCTCGATTCCCATGCTGCAGATCTTTGAGTTTGCGCTGCTGACCACGCGGCGCCAGGAAGAGATCACCACGCTCAAGGTTGCCGATGTGGACTTCGAAAGCCGCGTGGGCTGGCTGGATGATGTGAAGCATCCCAAGCTCAAGACCGGCAACCGGCGCTGTTTTCGGATGCTGGAGCCTGCACTGGAGCTGATCAGACGCCGAATGGAGTCAGGGCAGACAGGTGAGCTGGTCTTTCCCTACAACCATCGAAGCATAGGCTCCAGTTTTACGCGAGCATGCAAGCTTCTGAACATCCCGGATCTGCGGTTCCATGATCTGCGACATGAAGCAATCAGCAGGCTGTTTGAAAGAGGCTACAGCATTGAGCAGGTCGCGCAGTTTTCCCTGCACGAGTCTTGGACTTCTTTGAAGATCTACACCCACCTCGATCCAGCAGATGTACCCGAGTTGGGGTAGCGTGATGTGCTCTGCGCTCACTGCTCATCCGTACAAGTCAGCACCTCACAGATATCCACTCCTGCTCGGCCTGAACCTTCTTCTGGTCGATGTACGCAGCGAGCTTGCTCGCATCCATAAACCACTGGCTCTTGTTGGACCCCAGGCGGTAAGCAGGCACCGGCAATGCCTGTTTGTTCGCGGCTTCGGCCGCTTTTTTGCGGCTCAGTCCGAAGAACTCCGTGCAGCATTTCTCCAGCGGGATGTTCACATCGCCATAGATGGCGAGTAGTGCGAAGTGCGTGTTCATGATGTGGCCCTTCCTCTTTGATCATTGATCGACTTGTGCTGTGTTGGTAGTGGGCAAAGCCGTATGCACCTGCGCAAATGCTGATTGCTTGCACAGGTCTGCGGAAAGTAAGAAGCCCGCTCATAGGCGGGCTGGTACTGGCTAAGTGAACTGCTGCTGTTGCCAGGGAGCTTAAAGCTGCTGTTGTTCTTAAGTTGCTTGCTTGTTGCGCTGCGTATTGATATCCCGAGAGGGATCTGGGTAGTCCGCTCCAGATACCCGGATCTGATCGCGCCCCGCGTTCTTTGCCTGACAAAGCAGTTGTTCTGCTTCTGTCATTGCTTGCTCGAACTTGGTGGATTTGGCGAAGGTTGCAATCCCGAAGCTCATGGTTGCCTGATAGCCGGCCGGAAGAACAGTGTTTTGGGTTGCAAGGTCGCGCCGGATTCGATGGGCTATCTGCTTCGCTTCCTTCTGGGTGATTTCAGTCAGCAGCATCGCAAACTTTTCACCGTCAAACCGGGCTACAAGGTCGCGCTCGCGCGCATGTTCTTGCAAAGTCGCCGAGATGAACTGCAGCACTTTATCGCCCCGCTTATGTCCCAAGCTATCGTTGATTTGTTTGAAGTGGTCTATGGCGCAGACAACCATCGCCAGGGGGAAGTACCTTGAGTCTTCAATGCGTTTGTGGGCTTGTTGTCGAAACGAGCACCGATTTGGTAACTGGGTCAGTCCATCAACGTTGCGTTCCTTGCTCAGCTCGTCCCATGCTTGCTTCGCGGCAATGGCGCTCATCACAAAAGTGAAGAGAAGCGCGAAACCGTGAGCGCTCACCAAAGTCAGAGTCCAAGACAGAGGCATGAGCGGTAATCGGAGATCTGAGTAATCCTGCATCCACATAAAAACTGGTTGAGTGAGCGTGAAGATGGCGAGGATGATGCTGAGCCAAAGCAGTGATTTATCCAGCCAGTCAAATGCGTTCGTCTTGGTACGAGCCCGCAGTATGGGCAGCAGTAAAACAAGACTGCAGCCGAGGCTGATGGAGCTCAACTGGCCCCACTCATTCGCGTCAACCCAGCAGAAGTGATATAGCGAGATCAAGGCGACGATGGCGATCCACGATGCGAGTTGGGGTTGGGGCGAAATGCGCCATCGCTGTGCCCAACTATTGCCAAGGCACCAGGCGCTCAGGAGGTAAAAACTGCCGATAAGCAATGCAAAGCGATTGAGTACCTCGAAGGGGAAGAGCGTCTGGGCACCAAGAGCCAGAGCCGTGAGCGTATAGGCGCATGCTTGCCACAGCAGAAAGCGCTGAGATCGATGGACAAGCCAAGCGCCGATCAGTACGGCTGAGAGGAACAGTATTGCTAAAGGTGGTGCCAGAACCAGGAGTAGTTCGTTGATTCCAGTCATCAGGTCAGAGCCTCCCTGATCGAATTCGAAACAATCCGCTGCACTGCTCATAAGTGCATGGCCATCCGGCCTTACCCTTGTTCATATAGATCGACACGGAATGTTGCAAGTCATTGCGACGATTGACTTTTGATCTATGTCATTTGATTCGTCCCTCGGTAGGCAATTCCAAAGTGCATGGAAATGCTTCTACATTGCTCCCCTGGTCCTGCCCGATTTCTGAATCAAAGGAGGACCTACATGGAAGGCATGGAAAGTGCGGGTGCTTCCATGCAGAGCTCAAATACCGAGAATTTGAGATAGATCAACTTAGTGTCGACAAGCACTTTTGACCTCGAATTCGGCCCAATTTCGACTCTTGAAAAGTTCGTGGCGGCTCATAAGTGCTCGGTACGGCAAGGTCGACATCGCGAGAACTTGACCGGATGTACTTTTTCAAAGGAGCAAAAAATGAACTCTCTGATCACCCGTGGAAGTTTGTTCGATGATCTTTTCAAAGATGTAGCGTCTGGCTTTTTTGTGCGCCCGCTGCATGGTGAGTCGCTGCCAGCGGCCTCCGACATCAAGATCGACGTCCAGGAAAACGACGCCGACTTCGTGGTGCATGCAGAGATGCCTGGTGTCTCCAAGGACAAGATCAGCGTGTCCGTGGAGGGGGCAACGGTGCAAATCCGAGCCGAGGTCGAGCAAAAAGACGAGCAGCGCGATAACGGTCGCCTGATTCGCAGTGAGCGCTACTACGGAGCGGTTTCGCGAGGCTTCACACTGCCTTCTGTAGTGGACTCTGCGCAGGCCAAGGCCAAGTACACCGATGGAGTGCTGAGGCTTACCTTGCCCAAAATGACGCATAGCTCTTCAAATAGGTTGCTCATTGAGTAACCGATCCAGCCGCCAGGAGGTGTTCAACTTTCTGAGCGGTTGGGCAAGAGCAGAAGCCCGCCGTGTGCGGGCTTCTTTCCCCCGCTCAGCCATGGTGAGCAAAGTAGCGCTCAATGGCTGAGTCCAAGCGCGTACGATCATGAAATCTCTAAGTGCTGTCGGATTGCTGATGGCGGTAAGCGCCGTGAGTGCCTGCAAGTACGAACCCCCAAAGCCCAAGTTGGACACATTGCCTTCAGCTGTTGAGGGTGTTCAGCAACCACTGCCAGGACCTGCAATGCAAGCGCCGCTGCCCAAAAGCGATCCTGCTGTAGATGCTTCAAAGCCTCGCTGAGCGCCGTGGCCCGGGTCGTACCGTGGTTACCTTCTCTGGCCAAGGCCCTCAGGGTGGTAGGGGGCTGTTGTCGTCTGCCCCGGCTATGAATGCTCGATTTCCTCGCGCAAGGCGTCGTACTTGGCCGAGAGCGTTTGGCGCTCTTCGCGGCTATCGACATGCATGATCAGATCCGCGGCCTCATCCAGCTTTTCCAGCGTCCTGGCGCGCAGCAGCAGGTCCAGCACCTGGGTCGGCGTGTAGCTGATCTGGCTTTGGGAACCAGCTTGCGGTGGTGCTGGCGCTGGGCTGCTGGCGGGCACGTCGATCACGCCATCTTCATTCGGGCCCGGGTCCGGCGTTGGCTCGGCAGCATCTTGCTGCATGTCTTCCGGGACCATGGCGAACTCGCCGTCGATGATGGTTCCGGCATCAAGGTGCTGGTCCTTGCCAGCCTCGGCCAGGCCGTCCAGGGCGGCAGCGGTCTGGAACTCCACGGACAGCGGCAGGTATTTGGCCAAGCGACGAATGACCGTTTTGCGGCCCATCTCGATAAAGTGATCCCACCAGGGGCCCGACATCGGAATACGGTTGCCCGTCTTGCGACCGCCCACCCATTCGTCTTTATAGGCCGCCTGGCTGCCCTCGCGGATCTGCTCGACCTGCTTGCGGCTCATGAATTCGAAGCAGTAGCCTCCATCCTTGAGCTTGGCCACGGCGTAGAAGCCAATGACCTCGCCGCGCTCGCCCAAGGCCGGGCGATGTTCGAGCTTTTCATCCAGGCCATAGACCAAGTCGAAGTGATCGTTCTCGCAGACCTCGTGGGCTGCAATGCTCACGATCTGGCCGCTTCGCCGCGCCAGATCGATCAGGCCCTTGTAGCCAATGATGACCTGAACGCTGTTGACCCAGCGCTCGTTGCCATTACCGTCCTTGCGCTTGGTGTTGAACGGCACCAGGTAGGCATGGCCCAGCACCGTATTGGGCTCCAGCCCCATCTGGGCGCATTGGCCGATGGCTCCTACCAGACTGGCGACATCGCACTTGACCAGACCCGGGGTGGAGGTGGCCGCGATCTGTGCCACTTTCAGCAGGCGCTCGGCGTTCAGGTGCTTGGGCAGCATCTTGGCGATTTCAGTGCTGCGCTTTTTCAAGTGATAGGCAATCGCATCCTTCGGAGTGGGCTGTGCGGCGCCGTTGACGGCGGCAGCTTGTGGAATTTGGGTGGTCATGCTGCGATCTCCTGAGTTTGGCCGCGCAGGGCAGCCTCGTTGTGGTCCACCAGCTGCTTGAACTCCAGCAGCTCGGCTTCCATGGTGTTGATGTAGTCGTCGTCCCGGGGCACGCGCCAGCGCGTGAAGTCGCGGCCGATGGCGCTCAGGGCCGGGCAGTAGATGCAAAAGTCCCACCACTGCCGGCCCGTGATCCACATGCCGCCCTGGACCTGGTCCATGAACTCGCCGATGTCGTTGTCGACCAGGGCCTTGCGCAAGCGCATGGGGTCGACAAGGCATTTGTATTCGGCGCCGCCCACGGCATCGATCAGGCCGTCGGCACTGGCCCCGAAGACGTTGTCGGCGGTGGTCACAAAGCCGCAGGGCTCGACCGTCAAACCGGCATGCTGCTCATGCGCGGCGCGTGCCAGGGGCTCCAGTTCATGACCGCGCTTCATGGCCCAGGTCTCGAAGCCTTCATCCAAGGGCTCGCCGCTGATGCGCTCGACCGCCAGTCGAAAGGCATAGTTTTTGGCGGCCTCGGAGTAGTCGCCAATGGGCAGACCATCGATGGCACGCTGAACGGTCTCTGTGAGCCTGGGCTTGGTCTTGTAGCCGGCCTTGGCGGCGGCGGCATCGATTGCCATGCCGGCGCGCAGAGCGGCCACCAACTCGGTCTGCTGCTGCGTCAGCCCGCCCACGCGCTCGCGAGCGGTGGCGAACATGCTGGCGGTGATGACGCCGGCGCGCGCCCGTTTCCATTCATCCGTGCCCTGGGAGCTGTAGTGCACGATGAACGGGGGAAGGTCGATGCGTGAATTCATAAAAACCTCCTTGGGTGGACGGGGATACAGAGGGGGAACGCCTTATGGCTTCCAGGCCAGGGCGGCAAAAGCGGCAGCGATGAAGAGCAGGGCGATGGCTTCGTTCATGGCTTTTCCTTCAGGCACTGCACGGTCTGCGAGCTCAGCCATTCGGCATGCCTGCCAGGGCACAGCCATGCGCCGACAGCAGCGCGCTTGATGTCTTGCGCAGTGAGGGCAACGCCGGCCCCGCCACGCACAGCCCACCAGCCGCCGATGGCGATACATGCCAGCACAAGCAGCAGGCCCAGAAACAGCAAAGCCCGCTTGAGGGCGGGCTTGCGTCGGCGTGCAAGGCGCTGGATCTGGATGGGCGGGCTCATTGCAGTGATTCCATGTGCGCCGCATAGATCGAAAAAGCATGCTGGGCTCCAAACCAGTCGGCCATGCGCTGCTTGAGCTGGAGCATGCTTTTGGGGCCAGGGCAGACCATCAGCTCCGCATAAGCATCTGCGGTGGAGTCGTCGCTGGCAACACCTTCATGCAGGATTTCATCGGCTGACCAGCCACGGTTCGCAAACACGATGTCTTTGAACCAGTCGCAGGGCTTGGCAATGCCTTGCAGGGCGGCCAGGACGATCAGAGGAGCTTGTCGCTCGGCCTCTGCGTGCAGGGCCGCTGCGGCTTCCTGCTCGTCCTCCCAGGCTTCGGCGTCGGCGTGCGGATTACAGGTCGGGCCTGCATAAACCGGTACTCGTGCGTTCATGGCTGCCTCCAATAAAAAAGCCCGCAATTGCGGGCAATGATTGAGTAACTAATGGTTACATTAAGTGGATGACTACTCAACTGCCAAAAAATGTCGGTGAAGCTCTTTCGCCAGTCACTGATCACATTGATGTAAAGAGCTGGGAGGAAAATCAGCCCTTGTGTTTAGGGGGGGCGGGTGCCTCACTGGCGGTGTTGCTGGTCGCCGTTCAAGTGGCAGGTCGAAATCCAGAGATGCTTCACCACGCATCGACTGGATTTGCTGCCGCAGCTATTCCGATCTGGCTCGCTTTGTGGCAGTTGAGTGATACCAATGCTTTTTGGAGAGTCAAGGGGGTAGCGCACTCGAAGAAAACTCCATGGCTGTTAATTTCCTCGTTGATGTTTGTGTTGGCCCTTGTATGCCTTTACATCTCTGTTCTCTGCCTGCTTTCAGCTTTTTCTCCGGTTGCAGCTATCACATGGCTGGTTTTCGGTCTCTTTTTTGGTGCTTTTGTAGCCTGGCATTCCCAAGTCGTCAGTGCTTATGCCAAAAAAGCTAGCAACACTGGCGGTAAGCCCAAAGTGACGAGAAGGCGTCGCTAGGGCGCAATTCGGAAGCTTTTTTGCCAGGCGCAGGTCCTGCGTCGACGCCGTTGTATCAGCGGTGAAATAAAGAAAGTGTCGAGATAGGCCTCAAAATGGATTCGAGAAATTTCAACGTAGAGCAAATCTTTCAGGACAGACGGCAATATCGTGTTCCGTTCTACCAACGACCTTATGTGTGGAATCGTGAGGACCAGTGGGGTAGGTTATGGGAGGATATTCGAGATAAAGCGGACGCGCGCCTGCAGGGAGGCAGGATTTTTCCACATTTCATGGGGGCGGTAGTTCTCGAGCCCCAGAAAAAAACTGGTTTGTTAGGTGTCGAGAGGCATCACATCATTGACGGTCAACAGCGGCTAACAACCTTGCAGTATGTGCTGACGGCACTAGTCCATGCATTGCGCTCGGTCGATGGCGAAAGACTGCTACCACTCATCCAGGCGTGCCTCAATAACGCCAATCCCGAAACAATGGAGGAAGTTGCGGTCGAGCGATTCAAGTTGTGGCCAACGTTTCGAGACAGAGGCCAGTATGAACAAGCTATGACGGCTGGCTCTATTGAAGAATTGCGGCTGCGCTTTCCAGACAGCTTCACTCAAAGTGGTAGCTTGCGGAAGATCGGAGTCGTACATCCTCCAGCGCTGGAAGCTATCGTTTTCTTCCATGAGCAAATGGTCGAGTGGGTGAACGACTCTGCTGAGGGTAACGTCACAGAGCGCTCGATGGCGCTGGCTTCGGCGGTGCTTAAAGATCTGTCCATCGTTTGTATCTCACTGGGCGACGAAGACGATGCGCAAGTGATATTCGAGACCCTCAATGGCCATGGGGCTGAGTTGCATGCGACTGACTTGATCCGCAACTTCATTTTTATGCGTGCCGGGTCAAATGCTGACGATCTATACAGCACTCTTTGGAGCCAATTTGAGGGGCCAATCTGGTCTGAGGCGCAATCAAGAGGGCGTCTGAACCGACCTCGACTTGAGTGGTTTGTTCAAACCGCCGTGCAAGCCCAGACGGGTGAGGAGATTGACGTAGGCCGTTTGTATGCGGGCTATCGGCGCTTTGTTGATGGAGCCTCTGGTCTTCATGGTGCAAGCGCACAATTGGAGATGCTCAATCGATACGGGGAGCACTACAAAGCGATGGTTATGGGTTCAGGCAATTCACCCATCGCCACTTTTGGACGTCGTATTGCAGTATGGGATGCATCACCGGCACATGCACTTGCACTTCGCGTCGCTACTTCGACGTTGTCCGCAGTTGAGCAGCTAGAAATCTTCGAAGTCATTGAGTCGTACTTGGTACGACGCGCTGTGTGTGGACTATCTCGCAAAAACTACAACAAGGTATTTGCGCAGCAGCTTCGAAAATTGATTGAGTCCGACTTCAGTGCGGCCTCCCTCAGAATGGCTCTAGCTGCTCTGTCTGGAGATGCCTCACGCTGGCCTACCGACGAAGAGTTTCGGCGGCAGTGGCTCGATGGCGACGCATATCCTGGTCGCTTGGACGCCCCGAAGCTAAGGGCAATGTTCCATCGTTTGGAAACCGAACTTCGTACTGAGAAGACCGAAGAGCCTATACCTCTTGCATTGGACTCTTTGGATATCGATCACATCCTTCCGCAGTCTTGGTACTCTTATTGGCCGCTAGTGGATGGGGCGGAGGTATCTGTCGATGAGGCTCGGGCAGCTGATCATCTAAGGTATGCGACCGAAGGCGTGGACGAGAAAACGAAAGCCATTCTGGATCGTCAAAATGCAGTTCCCCGTATTGGAAACCTCACATTGGTTCATTACGGCGTGAATCGTGCACTTCAAAACCATGGGTTTGAAGCGAAGCGCGAGGCTGTGTTCGAGCATTCAAACTTACACTTGAACCGTGAACTGCTACGCGTCACCAATTGGGATGAGTCTGCTATTGCGATTCGCGGAGAAATTTTGTTGAAGGCTGCATTACGAATTTGGCCAGGACCAGTATGAGAATGCTTCGTCCAGGTCTGACCGCGGAACTTATAGTGAGCCAGAGCAGCATTAGTCCCGGAGGAAACAAATGATGGAATGGATCTTGATGCTCTCGCTCAACTTGCTGAGCGGCGTACCTGGAGAGGTGCGTGACATGTCCTTGTCGACTATTAGTGGCTTCACTTCTAAGCAGTCGTGTGAGACTGCTGGAAATAAGCTCGCGGAGCGCGCAATCGCACTAGTGGGAAAGCAGCGTGAGCGAGAGGGCATCGCAAGCAACACTCGCAAATCCATGCCCGCCATCAACTATGAGTGCATCCTGATTTCTAAGTAAGAAAGCCCGCGAGCGGTGGCTGCGGGCTTGAAAAAAGAGCCGGTTGCCTTTCTAGGCATGCCTGGGAAATGGTCAGGTCGAGAAGGAGGAGGCTCCCAGGCCCGGCGTAAGCGGTGAAAGTCTGCGCAAAGCTGTTCACGCAGTCAATGCTGATATAGCTTGCCCCCAAGTTGCCAGCACCTGCTTGCTTTAGATCATCAAAGCTCTGTATGACTCAGCTCGCGTATGGAAGCTAGGGGGCCGAAAAAACAAGCCCGCAAGCAGTTGCTGCGGGCTGAAATAAAAAGCCGGCGACCTATTGGGTCATGCCTGGGCAAAGTGAGCAAGCGAAAGGAGTGTTTGATACCCAGGCCCGGCAAAACAGGTTGGCGGCTCGAATTTTGCCCGAGGAAAAGCAGGCAATCAATACGCACGGAAATGCAAAAATGGGTGATGTCTGTTCAGGGCCTCGACTGCCGGTGCTCGATATCAGCGCTTTGGCTTGGCATTGCCTGCGGCTCAAGCATCGGGGTCCGGAGGTACATCCGCTTCTGATGGTATGTCCGTGTTCACAGAGGCATCAAGCCATTGGGCGATCCTTTGCAGTGCATCAATGCGGTGGCTTGGTTTGCCCGAAACGGAAAATGAATGACCCGCGCCCGGATAGAGAACCATCTCGGTTTTGGCCGTCCCCAGATATGCGAGCTTGACAAAGAGCTCCTCTGTCTGGGCTCGCGGGCAGCGCTCGTCATTGGCGCCCTGCAAAAACAATGTCGGCGTTTTCGCCTTGTCGATGGTGAAGGCTGGCGAGAGCTTATTGACGATACTTCGAAAATCCTTCCGGCTGGTATCCATGGCATAGGCATCCGAGTAATAGCCCGTGTCAGAGGTGCCGAAGTGAGATTCGATGTTGGCGACCGGTGCGCATATCACTGCTGCGCTGAGTTGGTGATTTCTCGCAATGCAATAGGCCGCCAAGAAGCCGCCGTAGGATGTGCCACACACGGCCACATGCTCGCTGGCCAGTCCCTCACTCTGCAGTTGGTTGACGATGGCAAGATGTTGCGGCCAGTCCAGTTCGCCCCACTTCCCGCGCAGGCGGTCTGAGAATTCTCTACCGTAGCTGCTTGAGCCGACGGCGTTCGCCGCAATGACGATCCACCCCTGGGAAGCGAGCAGTTGCCAATAGGGATGTGTGGAGAATTTGAGATCTGCATAGCTTGCCGGGCCACCGTGGAAGTCCACCAGCAGAGGCTTCTTTCCATTCTTTGCTGAGCCAGGTTGCGTCGCCGACGTCAACACCCAGGCATCAATGCGCTCATTCTTGCCGCTGCCGTCCGGAACATCAAAGCTGCGGAAGTTGCTGGTCAGGGGCGTTTTATCGTCCCACCAATCATTGAAGTTGCTGATTTTTTGCTCGTCACCCTCGGCCGATTTCTTGAAGTAGATCTCCTGCGGTTCATGTGCACTTTCACCGATATAGACGAATCCCTCACCAAGGACCATGGAGCTTAAGTGTCGATTTCCGCCGGCGACCATCGTGAGATTCCCATCCGGAACGCTAATGAGAGCCGCACACTGCAGTCCCTTGTGGACGCGAATAAAGCCGATGGAGCGTGAGTCTCTTGACCAGCAAAGGTCGCCTGCCAGAACCTCCAAGGAAACGGGCCCCAGGCCCGCGACCGTCTTTGTCTGGACATCGATAAGCCAAAGACGCATTTGGGCATCGCCTTCAGCGTGCGAGCCCATGAAAACTATCCATCGGCCGTCGGGGGACCAACTCGGCGACGAACTATTGCTTTGCTCGAACGACAGTTGTTCGCAAGAGCTGAGTACCCCATCTTCGACCTTAAGCAGCCAAATGTCCGTGCGATGGTATTCCTTGTCCTTTTGGCGCGTGCGTGAGATGCAGATACAGCTCCCATCAGGACTCCAAGCTGCGCTTTGCACGTTGTAATCGCCCGAGGTCAACTGCGTCGCCGTCCCGTCCTCGCTATCAACGATGAAAAGATGGCTACGACTGTTGAGCAGGTAGCCACTTCCATCGAGCTTGTAGGGAAGCCTCCAGCATAGTTGAGGAGCGTTCGGGTCGGGAGCATTGTGACAAGCACCATCGTGGCGATCACAACCTTGCTCGCGCTGATCTGGATCCACTGTGGTGGTGCCAATTGCCAACAGCTTTTTACCGTCGGGCCTCCATCGGATCTCGGATGCACCGCGAGACAAGTGCGTCAACTGGCGAGGTTCTCCGCCATTGCACGCAAGCAGATAGATTTGTGCAACGCCAGGATTTTGTTTATCGGACAGGTAAGCGATCTGTTTGGCGTCCGGGGACCAGCGCGGGGCTGAGTCCATTGATGCTCCCCATGTCAGCTGTCGGGGTGTGCCGGGTTCCATGGTCGAAAGCAACCATATACATGACGAGTAGCTATCTCGATCCTGGTCAGCTTTTTTTACTGAGCAAAGCACCGCGTCATTGGGCGAGATATGGAGATCGGAGATGACGCTTTCTAAAAAGATATCCTCAGGAACGAACGAGTCAGACATTCCATTCTCCTTGGGGCCATGAAAAACGGCTCGGCAAATGCCAAGCCGTAATCGATGTCAGTGAGTGTTGAGCAAGCTTTTCAAAGCTTGCTCACTTCTTTTGACTGGCGTCGTTCCCTTGATTTCCTTGCTTGTTGCCCTGGTTTTGCTGAGCATTCTGTGAGCCCTGGCCCCCTTGCTGTTGCTGTTGATTGTTCTGCTGGTTTTGCTGGTTGTTTTGCTGGTTCTGTTGGTTTTGCTGGTTGTTCTGCTGATTGTTCGCATTCTGCTGGTTCTGAGAGCCGCCCTTCATTTGTTCCTCCTGAGCTGTGGATGCATTTTGCTGATTCGCATTGTTTTGGTTTTGTTGGTTGGCATTGTTTTGGTTTTGCTGCGTCATGATCAACTCCTTAAAGATGAACCGAAAAAATCTCCGGCAAGCTCATGAGGCAATCTGCGTGCCAGCCCTATCCAACTGAGTGCACCTCCGAGATCGTTGGAATGGGGGGCAATCAGGAGCTTCTTGCCGTATCTTTTTCATTCGTCTGAGCACGATGATGGCTTCACGGTACTGCCTTCCTGATTGCCTTGGCGTCCCGGTTACTTAGACTTTGCTGCCTGGAGGTCGCGCGCCATCTTTAGATGATGTTCCAGTGTGGGCAGCGTCGACGTGACAAAGGATTTGAGTTGCGGATCCTGAACCTGTTGGCTTGCTTTGCGAAATAGATCAACAGTTTCAACGTGAGCGCGCACGCCCATGCTCTCGCTGTAGAGCCGGTCAAAGGTTTCTCCTTGAGCAGCTTCGAGAAGCTTGAGCTTGTCCGTTTGCTCAGCCGAAGGCAGCTTTGGTAGCGTCACGTCTTTTGCTGCAGCCAAGCTTTCCAACTCTTTTCCCGTCTTGCTATGGTCTTCGACCATCTTCGTGGCGAATGCCTTCACCTGGGCTTGCGATGCCTTTTTCGTAGCCAACTGGCTGCTTTCGATCTCCGCTTGATTGTTTTGCGCCGCTTGCTTCATGAAGGCAACTTCCTGCGCGGATAGCTGCTCCTTGGACTTGCGAGTTTCGTTCTTTGGTGCCGCTTCGGTAGCTGCATTGTTGCCGGGCTGTTGAGCGTTGGCAGCCAGAGGTAAACCCAGTAGTGCGGCAGCGAGCACCAAGCTGGTCGAACGAATGCCGCGGCATTGAAGTCGGTTGGTAACCTTCATTGCAGACTCCTGATGAATGGGGGACTCGTCTGCGGCAATTTAGATGCCTATCACTGTTCGAGGCTTGAGATTTCCCTTTCCGACATCGCTGCGGCATATCGCGGGCACGAAATTTGCCAGCACAAGCGTTGCCCGACTGCCCTTCTTTCGGCTTGAGTCATGCTTGAGTGGGAAAGAGTCTTTGAGCACTTGCGGATGCTTCAGGGATTGGCAGTCGGGTCCATTGCCATTTACTCCTCGATGCAAAGGTGTGTCATGCCCAAAGCCAACAAACCAGCTTCCACCCTCAAAACGACCAAGGCTGCTCCAGCCCGCAATACCGATAGCGGTCCTTCCAGTACTGAAGGGGTTGATCTCCATTCCTTGAAGGCTCGGCAGACTCAGGATCTCGCAGCGGCCAGGCCTTACAACCCGACCAAGGCGGGAGAACATGGTTTTGACAGTGGCTTGTTTCCAGCTGCCGGTGCACATACAGCGCCCACTTCCCGGCTTCCTTCTGCAAGTACCCTCACGGAATCGGAAGCTTCGTCAAAGACCGGGACCGGAGCATTTGCAGGGGTCAACGCCACCATAGGCACGCTCGATCATGTACGTGTCGATTCGGAAGGGCAAACGCTCACGACGAACCAGGGTGTGGCCATCGGCGACAACCAAAACTCTCTCAAATATGGAGAGCGTGGGCCGGTGCTGCTGGAAGATTTCATACTGCGCGAAAAGATCACACACTTTGACCATGAGCGCATCCCTGAGCGGATCGTCCATGCCCGAGGCTCGGGTGCTCACGGATATTTCGAATGCTATGCCTCTCTGAGCGAATTAACCCGTGCAGCGCCTTTTCAGGCAGCGGGCAAGATCACTCCAGTCTTCGTGCGCTTTTCGACAGTGCAGGGCGAGCGAGGATCGAAGGATACCGCGCGCGATGTGCGCGGATTCGCCGTGAAGTTCTACACGGACGAAGGCAACTGGGATCTTGTTGGTAACAACATGCCCGTGTTCTTCATTCAGGATGCCATGAAGTTTCCGGATCTGGTTCATGCAGTGAAGCCGGAGCCTCATCACCAGATGCCCCAGGCTGCCAGCGCTCATGACACCTTCTGGGATTTTGTTTCTTTGATGCCCGAATCCACCCACATGTTGATGTGGTTGATGTCCGATCGCGCCATACCGCGCAGCTTTGCCACCATGCAGGGTTTTGGTGTGCATACGTTCCGCTTCGTCAACGCGCAGGGGCAATCCGTCTTCGTCAAGTTTCATTGGTCTCCGAAGGCGGGAACCCACTCTCTGGTCTGGGATGAGGCCGTCAAGATCTCGGGTGCAGATCCAGACTACAACCGGCGTGATTTGTGGGAGCGCATCGAATCGGGCGCCTTTCCCGAGTTTGAGCTGGGCGTGCAGGTTTTCTCCGAGGAGGATGCAGAAGGATTCAGCTTCGACATTCTCGACTCTACGAAGATCATTCCTGAGGAATTGGTCCCGGTACGCCCCATCGGTCGCATGGTTCTCAATCGCAATCCCGACAACTTCTTTGCAGAGACCGAGCAGGTAGCTTTCTGCACCGCTCATGTGGTGCCAGGCATCGATTTCTCGAATGATCCGCTTCTGGCGGGTCGTATTCACTCATACGTGGACACACAGATCTCGCGCCTCGGAGGTCCAAACTTCCACGAGATCCCCATCAATGCGCCCCTGACACAAGTGCATAACAATCAGCGCGACGGCATGCACCGCCAGGCAATCCATCGGGGCAAGGTTGCCTATGAGCCAAATTCTCTGGGCGGAGGCTGCCCGTTTCAGGCGGGAGCTGCTCAGGGCTTTGTGTCGGTGCCGGCTCGGATTCAGGCCAACGAGGCCCAAGGGAAGGTTCGAGCGAAACCTGAAAAGTTTGCTGACCACTACACACAGGCAAAACTGTTCTTCGACAGCCAGACTGCCGTCGAGCAAGCACACATCTCAGCAGCATTTCGTTTTGAGCTGAGCAAGGTGACCGTGCCCGCCATCCGCGAGCGCATGGTTTCCTCCCTGCGCAATGTATCGGAAGAACTCGCGCTCCAGGTCGCGCAAGGCCTCGGGATTCAAGAGATGCCGGAGCCCATGCCCTTGGCTCTTACCTCTCCTGCAGCACCTGAAGTGGACCAGTCGCCTGGGCTGTCACTGTTTGCCCGACCCGGAGAGGTGCAAATAATGGCCAGAAAGGTGGCGATTCTTGTGGCAGATGGAGTCATTGGAGCAAGTGCCGTAGCACTTCATGAGGCACTCTTTGCCAGAGGTGCGGTTCCGAGATTTGTGGCCCCACATATTGGGCCTGTTTTTACGGACGACGGGGTTGAAATCAATGCAGACGCCTCCCTAGAGAACGAGCCTGGCTTTCTGTTTGATGCCTTGGCCTTGCCTGACGGAACTGCCGGTGTGCAGCGCTTGGCTGCCAACGGCCACACGATCGAGTTCATCAAAGATCAATACAGGCACTGCAAACCCATCCTTGTCATGCCCGCTTCTTCCGCACTCATGCTGGTAGCTCAAATCCCATCGATGCTGCCGGACGGTCAGCCAGATCCGGGACTGCTGGTCGGCTCGTCGGAGTCGGACTTCGAGGACTTCTTCAAAGCCATTGGCAAACACCGCCACGTTGAACGTGAGACCGACCCGCCAGTGATCTGATGGTCGTGGATGGCATACGTCCTGGACCCTTGGCCCGGCGCAGCCTTCATAAGCTGCGTCCTGAACGAAATCAGCGGAAAAGGTTCAATATGCAAAACATCAAATCTTCGTGCGCCACGGCATCGGCAACTCCCGATGTCACCTCAGAAGTGACGAGCGACTCCAAATCCAAGCACTCGGGACTTCTCGCGAACTTTGATCATTTCGCCAACCACGTCACCAGTTGGGTGGGTACACCGATAGCTTTTGGTAGCGCACTCGGCGGTGTCATCATTTGGGCGCTGGTGGGGCCGGTGTTCAAGTATTCCGAAAATTGGCAGCTGATCATCAACACTGGCACCTCGGTAGTCACTTTTTTGATGGTGTTCCTCATCCAGCAAAGCCAAAGCAAGGACAGCGTAGCGCTGCACTTAAAGCTCGATGAACTGTTGAAGGCCACCAAGTCTGCCAACAATCAGATGATGTGCATCGAAGATCTGGATGAAGAAGAACTGCGGTCGATGGCGGCGCACTATCTCAAGCTTGCCAAAAATGCCCAGCATTCTGCCAACTCTAAGGCGGTCCCATCGCAGTGATGACAATCAGCATTGGTTTTTGACTCAGCCACAGCGTCCTGGAGCAGGGCGCTGTGGTTGGTTGTTGGCTACTCCCGGCTTCCCGGCTTCCAACGGTTTGCCTTTACTTCGCGGAGTCAGGCGGACCCCTTCATGGCTCCCTGGGCAGGTGGCCGATTCCACCTTGTGGCTGAACCCTTTCCATCTTTCGACGCCGGTTGACCATCTGGCCGGTGGCGCTGCAACCGCTGCGCTCTATAAAGAGCTGGACCTTCCTCTTGCATCGAGTCAGTTCAGGGGACGGATCGCTACCCCTTGGGTCTTATCGCGTTTGTTGCTGCGTTGGCTGATAATGTACCGATATCGGTACTATCGGTCAATACCGATATCGGTATGGGTGGGAATATTTTTCTTGATGTCTATCAATGCGATGGCTCGCACAAGTGCACTGATGACAGCGTTAGCTCGTAGAAGGTCGCTATAGCCTAGCGCCCATCCATATAGCGCGACCCTGAATTAGGCCGTCAGGCTGCGCCTCCATGACGATGTCAGGATGCTCTTCCTTATCTGCGTTGTCGGAGACCGCGCGCCATCTATCGTTCACCTTTTGGAAGCGTTTCACCAGCATTTCTCCTGCCCATGAGAAGGCGTAGATGCTTCCATTGTGTGGCTCCTTCTCAGCTCGATTTAATAGCAAGATGGCACCATCGCGAATAGTCGGCTCCATGCTTGTTCCAGCCATAGTCACCACGGCCGCATTCGCGGGACTGACGCCAACAGCGCGCAGGAAATCCCGCCTGAACTGAAGTGAGCTGACCATCTCAACGACTCCGTTCGTTCGTCCTGGGATTGCATCTCCACTAACACTTAAGCGCGATACAGCCGTGAATTCCTGCTCGTCATTGAGATGACCGCGAAGTAGTGTGTCCAGGTCAACGCTGAAGTAGTCCGCGACCTTCTGAAGGGACTCCATGCGTATGCCGGTCTCTCCTGCCAGTATCCGTTGAAGCGTGCCCTGACCAATGTCAAAACCTGCGGCCTTCATCTCTTGACGAAGACCTCCGATGGACTTTCCTTTTGATAGCACGGCCACGTTGCTGGCCAACATTTGATTGATAGAGCTGCGCATAGGCTGCATTTTTTGTTCTTGATGTACCGAAATCGGTATGTTAGAGTTGTACTGAAATCGGTTTTTGGAGATACCCATGAGCACTCCCATTACTGTTTATCTGCTCGAGAAGTTGACTGAGGTTGGTACAGCTGGCTTCGAGCAGCTCGCTGCTGAAACCGGCGTGAAGGTCAGCTTTATTCGAAAGTTCTTTTATGGCAGCAGAGAAAATCCGCGCGTCATGACAGTACAGCCATTGCTCGATTACTTCCAAGCCCTTGACCGGAAGCGCGCATCCGGGGAGGTTCTGTGATGTCAATCTATCTCCGCACCGCAGACGCTGCACCCCCAGACCTCGCCCCGGATGTGAAGGTTCCGATAATTAAGTGCAACCTTCCTTCCATTGTCGAAGCATGGTTGACACAAATAGTGGAGAGGCTCCGTAGATCTTGGCTCGCTGTCCCCGTTTTGACCTTGAGTGAGATTCACTCGATACGCCAAGTTGCCAGGGGTGACTTCGACGAGAGAGTAGCGACCCCGTTCACGAGCGGATTCTTCAAGCTTCCGCACTTTCTCACAGGCTTCGAAGTGTTCGCCTTGGAGCTGAAGAAGAGCAGTGTTGTGAGCAAGCAATCCCTCTTGGGCTTTGAGCAGCTGATCGAGCAGCGCAGAAGTGCGTTCGTTGATCAGTGTCGAGTCGCGCAGAGCACTCATGCCCTTGGCGATGTCGCGCGCAGCGGAAATTGAAGCAGTGATGCCTCCGATAGCTGTCCAGTCCATTTTCCTGTCCACCCTCTCCGGAAATGGTTGTGTAGGAGCTCCCATGGTAGCCCGGAGAAGGGTGGGCGTCTTTTTCTCGTTGATTGCCAAGAACCACATTGAGGAGGCTTGAGTCATGTATGCCGACCCCGCCCATATCCGCAAGAACCGCGTGAATCTGTCTCTGAATGATGCTGAAAACAGGCTGGCCGAGGCCATGGCGGAGTTCAACGGCATGCAGAAATCGGTGTTCTTGCGGGAGTTGGTCCTGGAGGGACTGGCGCGTTTGCATCGCTCCGATTCTGCGGCTGAGGCTGCCGAAATGCGAGCCCCACACCCGTGACGCGGGCGCGTCGCGTCATCAACTTTCACGTAACGCGGAATGAACTCAAGTGCCAGCACCACCCCAAACCGGGCAGCCACTCGATCTCTCCGAACGAGAAGTTGCTGCACTCGATGCCTATGCCAAAGCGCATGGACTTACCCGTCAACAGGCGGCCACTCAGTTGGCGCAGCAGACCCTGGCAGAGCGCTATCGCATCAGGAAGCAGCAAGGCCGGATCGTTGCATTTCGGAGGCGTCGATGACTCTCTCATCACTTTCCCGTTACGCATTTGTTCAAGGCGTGCGGCCATGAACTACTTCCCATTTCATCTGGGGGACTACGCAGCCCACACGGCTCACCTTGAGCCATTGGAAGATCTCGCCTATCGCCGCATGCTGGACCAGTACTACTTGCGTGAGTGTCCATTGCCAAAGGAACCTGCGGAGGTGGCTCGCCTGATTCGCATGCGTGCCAACGTGGTCGAGGTTGAGGCTGTACTGCGTGAGTTCTTCACGCAGACGAGCGATGGCTGGATCAATACCCGTGCCGATCAGGAAATCCTGCGCATGCGGGATAAGCAGGCTAAGGCCAGGGCTTCTGCAGAAGCATCCGTTGCAGCGCGTCAGGCAAAGGCAAACAAGACTAGCTCAACGCCCGCTGAGCGAACGCTTAACGAACGCTCAACGGGCGTTGAGCTACCAACACCAACACCAACACCAATAAATAATTCCGTAGCTATCGCTACGGGCGGCGAGCCGCCGAAACGGCCGGACCCGGCCGAAATCATTTTTGGCTACGGGTTATCCCTGCTAATCAACGCCGGAACGTCGGAGCGGCAAGGGCGCTCGTTCCTCGGCGGGCTGCGCAAGGCCCATGGCGATGAGGCTTTGATCGACAAGCTGCGAGAGTGCGCCAAGGCCAAGCCGCTGCAGCCGCTGGAGTGGTTGGCCGCGGCGCTGCCGCCACCTGGCTCGGGCATTCGCGCCGGACCCGTCACGCCGAATCGCCAGGAGGCGCTGGAGCGGCGCAATCGCAGTGTGGCCGACGCCTGGGCTGCCGAAGGAGCAGGGCATGCAGCTGTCTGACCGCCCCCTTTTCGCACAGCTCATCACCGACGTGCTGGCCTACTACCGCCTCGATGCCAGCCGTTTTGTGCTGGAGCTGTGGTGGAACGCCTGTCAGGGTTTCGAGATGGAGCAGATCCGCCAGGCCGTGCAGCGCCACTGCATCGACCCGGAGCATGGGCAGTTTGCGCCGAAGGTGGCTGATATCGCCCGGGTTCTGCAGGGCACTACCACC
The DNA here is from genome assembly GCF_018292285.1 of Comamonas brasiliensis. Taxonomy (NCBI): domain Bacteria; kingdom Pseudomonadati; phylum Pseudomonadota; class Betaproteobacteria; order Burkholderiales; family Comamonadaceae; genus Comamonas; species Comamonas brasiliensis. The sequence continues at coordinate 1,454,521 of NZ_JAANES010000001.1, read as the reverse complement.
GACCGCGCGGCCATCGCCTGGGGCAAGGTGCACGAGGCCATGAGTGCCGTGGGGGCCTACAGCGATGTGGTCTTTGACGACCCGGCGATTCATGCCGTGATCGAGGACCTGGGTGGCTGGCCCAAGGTGTGCCGCACGGAGCTCAAGGAGCTGTCGTACCTGCAGCACCGCTTTCAGCTCGCACATCGCGCCTACAGCGACAGCGGCCAGTTCGAGTACCAGCGCCGCCTGCCCGGCGATCGGTCTCCGGATCACGAGTTCGCGAGCCGGGGACTGGCATTGCCCCGCCCCGCGCTGGTGGGCAATCGTGAGCGTGCCATGGCCGTGCTGACAAACGGTAGCGCTGCAGGCAAGACGCGTATCTCCACGCTGCCGGAGCAGGCGATGTACCTGCTGGCCCATACGTCCACCGAGCAGGAGCAATTGGCATGAAAAGGAAAGCGCCCTGAGCCACATTCATCCGCACAACGCAGGAGCTAAGAACCCATGATCACGCTGACCCTTCCGTACCCCATCAGTGCCAACAGGTACTGGAAGACCCGCGTGATCCGCAAGGGCTGCAGCCGGGTGGCCATGACCTATGTGAGTGCGGAGGCAAAGGCTTTCAAGCAGCATGTGGGCTGGCTGGCCAAGGCTGCAGGGGTGCGCCAGCCGATAGCGGGGCGCGTTGCCATTGCCTACACGCTGCACCCCCATTGCCCGCAGGACGCGCAGCGCCGCATGCAGGGCGACCCCGACGCCTGGGATGACTCGGTGCAGTGCATCGACCTGGATAACGCCCAGAAGGTACTGCTGGACGCGCTCAAGGGCGTGGTCATCGAGGACGACAGGTGGGTGCGCCGCATTACGGCGGAACGTGGCATGCCGGTGGAAGGCGGGCGGCTGGTGGTGTCCATCACTCCGCTGCAGGCGGCGTCTTCCTCGGAACCTTTCAATGCGCAGTAGGGCATGGGAAAGTGATACGTCCATAGCATTTCACGCATCACCCCGGCAGAGGAGAAAGCCATGGAACGCGTTGAACTGCTGTGTGAGCCTGTTGAGTGCTCTTCCACCCTGGAGGAGGTGCGCGACGATGCGGTTGAAGCGCTGCTGGACCCGCCCATCGTCCATAGCATTGTGCGTGCGCAGGATTGTTCTGTGCCGCCGCTCAAGGGGCCTACATCGGTGTTTGACCTGGCTGCCTCGGGGCTCAAGCAGCGCAAGGCGCGCACAGGTAGGGGTTGCAGCCGGGAGGTGAGGGTGGTCACACGCGAGTGCGGGGTGGTGCGTTGTCTGCGGGTGCGGTTTGCCGATACGGCCGAGGGCCTGGAGAAGGAGCGCCAGCGACGTGCGCGCCAGATCGTGCCCCGAGCGCCCAAGCAGACTTTCAGGATGAGGAATAGCAGGACATGGGACGACCCTCAAAACTGACCGAGAAACAGTGGGCCGAGATCACCGCAAGGCTGGTCGCCGGGGAGAGGGCCGCGGATCTGTCTCGCGAATACGGCATCTCCAAAACCTCGATCAGCATGCGAGTTTCGAAACGCGCAGAAACCATCCATTGCGTGGCAGATCAAGTGGTTCAAGCGGAGCAGTCACTCGCAAGTCTGCCGATTTCCGAACAAATCATTGCCGTTAACTTAGCGTCCAAGTTGCGCGCCATCAGCGACAACCTGGCCAGCGCGGCGCAGTATGGCGCGCAGACGGCACACCGGCTCAGTGCCCTGGCCAACTCCGAAGTTGCGAAGGTGGATGATGCAGACCCGCTTAAGCCCGAGAGCGTCGATGCCATGAAGGGCGTGGCCGTGCTCACCAAATTGGCCAACGACAGCGCGAGCATTGCGCTGAATTTGCTGGCGGCCAATAAAGAAGCAATTAAGGAGTTGAGCAGCGAAGATTCGCACGGCCTCATGGCTGCGAACGTGACTCCACAGCAGCTCAAGGACGCGGTGCAAAGTGTCCAGGCCAAGTTTTAGCGCGGCAGAGCGTCTGGCAGCCATTGGCTGGGCGCGCGAAGACCTGTATTCGTTTTCGCGCTGGATGTTTTTGCAGCGCAAGGGCTACCTTTGGCGCCGTGCACGGCATCACGCCTTGATCTGCAATGCGTTGATGCGCGTGTTCAGGGGTGAGTGCAGGCGGCTGATCATCATGATGCCGCCGCGCTACTCAAAAACCGAACTAGCGGTGGTGAACTTCATTGCCTGGGCCCTGGGCAAGGTGCCCGATGCGGAGTTCATCCATTGCAGCTACAGCACGCCGCTGGCGGTCAGCAACAGCATTCTGGTGCGCAGCGTGGTGCAGCACGAGGCCTATGCCGAGATCTTTCCGCAGGTGCAACTGGCCACGGATGCCGGCTCGCACTGGAAGACCACCGCCGGCGGCGTGATGTATGCCACGGGCACGGGCGGCACGATTACCGGCTTTGGTGCAGGCAAACACCGTGAGGGCTTCGGCGGGGCCATCATCATCGATGACCCACACAAGGCGGATGAGGCCAAGTCAGACACCATCCGCAAGGGCGTGATCGACTGGTTTCAGAACACGCTGGAGAGCCGCAAGAACAGCCCGGATACGCCCATCATCCTGATCATGCAGCGCCTGCACGAGGACGACCTGGCCGGCTGGCTGCTGGGCGACCGTGGTAAGGATGGCAACGGGCCGCCGGTGGCGGGCGGCAACGGCGAGGTGTGGGAGCAGCTGCGCCTGTCGGCTTGGGTCGGCGACGATGAGGAACCGCTCTGGCCCGAAAAACACAGCGCCGACGAGCTGCGGCGCATGGAAAAGGCCAACCCCTATGTGTTTGCCGGGCAGTACCGGCAACTGCCAGCCCCTCCAGAAGGCGGTGTGATCAAGCCGGACCTGATGCCCATCGTGGAAGCCATCCCTGCAGGCGTGGTGGAGTGGTGCAGAGGCTGGGACTTGGGCGCCTCTGGCGATGGTGATTACACGGCCGGGGCCAAGGTGGGCCGGCTGGCCGATGGCCGCTACATCATTGCCGACATGAGGCGCGAGCAGTTCGAGACCAACCTGCGCGACCAGCTCATCCAAAACACTGCTGTTTCCGATGGCCGCTTGCTCAAGCAGAGTCTGCCGCAGGACCCGGGCCAGGCCGGCAAGTCCCAGGTACTGGCATTTGCCAAGCTGCTGGCCGGCCACAACGTGCACTTCAGCCCTGAATCAGGGGACAAGGTCACGCGGGCCACGCCGCTGGCCAGCCAGATCAATGCCGGAAACGTGCTGCTGCACAAGGGCGCCTGGAACACTCCGTTCATCGATGAATGCCGTCTCTTCCCGTTTGGCAAATATGATGACCAGGTGGATTCAGCGGCGAGAGGGTTCAATGGGTTGTTGCAGCCGACCATGGGGATATTCACTTAAGGAGCCTCTGCATAATGCCTTGGCCGCGGACCAAGTGATAACGGGGGGGAGCGCTGAGAATGGAAAACTGCACGCTGCTACCTCACCTTGGTCGGTGATCGTTGCTGAATCGCCTGACCCTGTGCGTCCGCATGGCGGAGCCTTCAAAGTAAGATAAATCGCATAAATCATGGATCATGCAGATTTTAATCAATCTTATATTATTTAGGATAGTTTAAAGATTGACAATGTCTTGGATGAGATTTTTTGATTTTTATCACAAGGCATAGGAACAGGAGCATAGCGGGCTGTTTGGGAGGGGTATGCTCGTACCTGTGTATAGTTTCTATTGCAGCTCTTGGGGGGAACATTATGGCCTATTTTACGGTGACGGGAACGAACAACTCAGTGGCAATCATCAACGGAAATCAGGTCTCGAAGGTCATTGATTTCGGCTCGTATCGGGTAATTTACCAAGGTTCGGAGACAAACAACTATCAAGTTGTGAACTCTCTTGCGGATATTCTTCATCTCCTCAAGCAGTGATTGAGATTAGGGTGTAAGGATATTTTGGTGTTTCATGCAAGATATCTTCCTATGAAGAAGTGGACGATGCTCTGCATATTTATGCTGCCTCTAAGCGGATTCTGTGTTTCTGTGGAGGATATTCCAGATTTAATCAAGTCCTGTGAGGAAGAAAAGACAAAAGACGATTATGAGATCAGGGGGGCACCTTCGTGCGATCTCTTAAGGGCTATAGCAGAGGTCCAAAATGGCGTTCTCCTGCCAGATGCCAATTTGCTGTATGAGTGGAATGCTGCGTTGCAAATGTATTGTCATTACACCAAGGACAAGGAACTTGTCAGTTGTCCTTAGGGAGCGGGCATCAACGACAAGGCGGATGCTCCCTAGCATGCATAGGCATGCCCGAGATCATTACCAACTCCCTTGAAATCTCCCGCGCCCGGCGCGAGTTCCTTGGATCGCTGGGCCTTGACGCCAAGCGGGCCACAGCCTGGATCCAGTACGGATACAGCGAGCAGGTCAGCTTTGAAATGCTCTATGCCGCCTATGAGCGTGGCGGCGCGGGTCATGGCGCAGTGCATCGGCTGTTGGATGCTTGCTGGCTCAAGCTGCCGCGCATCAAAAAGCCCAACAGCGACGAGATCAGCCCCTGGGAGGTCAAGGCGGGCAGGGTACTGCGCTCCATCAGGGCTTGGAGCAAGCTCAAGGACCTGGACCGTCGCAATATGGTGGGCCGATATGCGGCCGTGATCTACCGCGTGGCCGACAGCAAAGCACTTGAGGAGCCGCTGGAGCGGGCAACCAAGTTGGTCGACCTGATCCCGCTCTACGAAAACCAGATCAAAGTCACCAAGTGGCATACGGATCCTGGCACCGAAAACTACGGCACACCGGCCATGTTCCAGTACCGGAGAATCAGTCCTCCTGGCACAGATACGGAAGGTCGGCCCGAGGAATGGGCCGATGTGCACCCCAGCCGCGTGCAGATCCTGGCCGAGGGCGCCGTGGGCGATTTCTACGATGGCGTGCCGCTGCTGCGCGCCGGCTTCAATCGTCTGGTGGACCTGGACAAGATCGCCGGCGGATCGGGCGAATCCTTCCTGAAGAATAGTGCCCGCACCATCGTGTTCAAGTACGACACAGGGGGGATGCCTCAAGCCATGCCAGGTCCCGATGGGGTAGAGACAGGGTCGGTACGTGAAGCCCACGAAGAGCAGGCCAAAGCCCTGAACAAAAACCAGGATGCGGCTGTTGTCATACAGGGAGGTGATGCGACAACCCTGCAGACGGCGATCAGCGACCCCACTGGACCCTGGACAACGGCAGCCAATGAGTTTGCGGCCTCGGTGCGCATCCCGTTCACTGTGCTGTTCGGTCAGCAGACCGGACGCCTGGCAAGCGATGAGGACAAGTCCGACTTTGCCAACCGCTGCTCGAGCAGGCAGGAGTTTGAGCTCACGCCCATGCTCGAGGAGTTCATCACCAGGATGCAGGCGGCCGGCATCATCGATGCGGGCGAGTTTGAGATTGAATGGCCGCCGGTCAATGCACCGACCGAAAAAGACAAAGCCGAACTGCTTGGCAAGATGACGGCCGCCATGCAGCAGGCCTTCCAGGCAGGACTGACGGAGCCCATTTTCGATGCCAACGAGTTGCGCGCCGTGATGGATTTCGAGCAGCGCAAGGACGACGGCATGCCGAGAGAGGATGATCCGGTGCGCATTGGTGACGAAGATTCCGCTGTTGAGCAGGCCGACCATGCGCCAGCGCACACCTAACCCGGCCATTCCCGGCACGCGCAGGGACCGAACTGGCTCGACGCAGCTGCTGCGCAAGGCGCTGGCCGCCATCCATGAGCGTTGGCGCAGATTGGCCCGGGATGTGCTGGCCGCCTTTGAGCAAATTCCGGTCTATGCGTTGAACGAGACGGGCTCTCGCGTGGTCTATGGCATGACCCCGGCCATTCTGGATATCGCGCTGCTGGAGATTCAGACGGCGCTGGATCGCTGGGTGCAAAATGGCCAGGAGCCCAAGGAGCTGTTCTGGTGGAATCCGTTTGTGGAGCAGGCATCGCAGCTGGGCGCTCTGCAAAGCGTGACCAATCTGGCCCATCTGTCTGCGGCTTATGCCGCGTCACGCTCGTTCGATCAGGTGGTCCGCAGCGAGCCTTATCTCACTCGGGTGGCGCTGGCACGCATGAAAAGCTATGAGCATTGGACGGGCCTGCGTGCCGAGGCGCAGAGCCGTCTGGCCGGCATCATTGGCCGAGCCGTAGCGGACGGTCTGAATCCGAAGGCCGCTCGCAAGCTGATCGTCGAGGGTCTGGGCATGAGCAAGTCCAAGGCGGCGCAATATGCGCAGACCGATATCACCGATACCTTGAGGCAAGCGCGATGGGCCGAATCAGAAGCCGCGCAGGTGCAGTACGGGCTGAAGATCGGGCTGCTTTGGACCTCGGCGCTGTTGCCGACCACCCGGGCTACGCATGCGGCGCGCAATGGCCGGGTGTATTCCACTGATGAGGTGCGTGCCTTCTATGGCCGGGACGGCAACCGGTACAACTGCTTCCTGCCGGGTACACGCGTGGCAGGTAGGTTTGTGGCCGGCTCAAAGGCCAGATACAAGGGGCCTGTCATTACTCTGGTGAGCGCTGCTGGCGGCGAAATATCCGTGACCCCGAATCACCCCGTGGTGACCCAGCGTGGCTTGATTCCTGCGGCAGAAGTCCAGAAAGGCGATTATCTTGTCGCAGACCGGACCCAGGTGGAAAACCCGCTTGGGGTAGTTAACCTGAATGGTGATCTGGTTGCTCCCCGAATTGAGGATGTATTCGGTGCGCTCATGGATGCGGGCGAGTCGTCGCTTGTCGGGGTGAGTGGAGTAGATTTCCACGGCGATGCGGCATTCATGGATGAACACGTCGAGGTTGTACGGTCCGAGCGCGTACTGGCCTTCGCAATGGATGCCGCGCGCGCGAAGCTCCTCGATAACCTCGCGTTCGTAAAGGCCGACGCGCCGACTCTTGGAAGTGGCTCGCTTGGTGAGTTCATCCATGTGAACGGTTCGGCCACGCACGGATGCATGGGCGGCTGCGGCGTTCGATTTGCGCTCATTACTGGTGAGCTTGGCCATGCGAACAGCTTGTGCCGCACTACACGAGCGGGCCTCCAATCCGGCCAGCGTGAACCATCGCATGATGGTGGTTCTATCCACGCCGATGCGTTTGCTGATGGACAACACGGACTCACCCTCGACGTGTGCTTTGTGAAGGGTAGGGGCCAGTGCGAGGCCGCGTTGACGGGACCATTCATTCCAGCGGAAGCCATGCTGATGGAAGAGCTCCATCAGCGTGCGGGCGCAAATCCCGACGCTGTTGGCAATGCTCTTATACGACTCGCCGGACTTGCAGCGTTCGATGAGGTTGTGGACGTAGTCTGGGGCGAATTCGACGGGCATGTGTTCGATCTCCAAGAGGTATCGGGACTCATGCTAGGGAGCAATTTCGCAATGAGTAACTGCCATTGCGGGCAGACTGAATGTTTGCTTGATATCAGTGGGAAGCCGATTCTGACGGAGTGGCTGCAAAAAACTATGGCGGCAGAGCGTGAGGTTTGGGCTCAGACCAAGAAATTCGCCGAAAAGTAACTCGAGGTTACACTGGGCGTATTGGAGGGATTATGAGCAGTAAAAGAACATTTATCGGAATATTTTTAACTCTGTTGTATTTACTAGTTTCTTGCATTTTTGCCATTACATCCTGGCCATCAGGTGGGCTTAGCCTAAATGAGTTTGGAGATATGCTGGGCGGGGCTTTTGGTCCGATAGCATTTCTTTGGCTTGTTCTTGGTTATCTTCAACAGGGCGAAGAGTTGAAGGCGAACGGAGCAGCCTTAGAAGCACAAGCCAGAGAACTTAACAAATCGGTTGAAGAACAAAGGGCACAGGCGGAGGCTATAAAAAAGCAAGTAGAGCAAGATCGGGCGTACTATGAATTTTTGCGTTTATCTGCCGAAAAGCAACAACGAGAATTGATTCAGTCTCAGCAGCCTATTTTGACTATCGACACAAAAAATTCAAGTATTTCGGGTAGCGTTCTTGAAACAACTATTATTCTGCGTAATGCAGGAGCAACTTGCACCTTTATTTCTGCAAAAATTCACACATCTATAGACATAAAGACTATTGAATACAATAATATATATCTTGAAACAGGAAAATCAATTCCTATTCTTCATCTGACTTTTAATAATTCGGAGATGACTGGGACGATATCTATTTTTTATCTCGATGCGATGCAACGCCAAGGTCGAATAAATCTTAGAATTGCAAGAACAGGAATTTTAAGTATAAAAACTGTTGGCGATGATATCGATATTGCTGCATCTAGTTGGGGCGATGCACTTTCCCATCAGCTGCGCAGCGAACCATCAAATAAGCTGTAGCGTCTTCGGTCTACCTAGCATGGCTTGCATCTACATGAGGCAAGTCCATGTCCAAGAAACGCATCCACATCATCAGTGCCGTCAATGCGGCCAACGTCAGCAAATCCGGCACCACCTACACGATCCGCGATGTCTGCGGCGCCGTCGACGATATCGTGATGAATCGCCGGCTGTACCCGGCCGACCAACTGGCCGCAGGCATCAAGACCCTGGAAGGCAAGCCGGCACCGGCGGGCCACCCCAGGAACAGCCAGGGCCAGCACATCAGCGCGGCCCACGGCGAGGCCTTGGCCTCTGCGTGGATTGGCGCCTATTGCACCAATGCCCGGCATGAGGGCGGACGGTCTGTGACCGATGTGATCGTCAACGGCGATATGGCCCAGGCCACCGACAAGGGCCGGCAACTGGTGCAGCGGCTGGACGCCGCCATTGCGGGCACCAATGCCGAGCCCATTCACGTCAGCACCGGGCTCAACCTGATCGAGGTTCTGGCCAATGGCGAGAGCCGCGGCAAGAAATACCAGTCCATCGCCACCAACCTGCAGTACGACCATCTGGCCATCTTGCTGGACGAGGCGGGCGCCGGCACTCCGGAGCAGGGTGTAGGCATGTTTCTCAACAGCGAGGGCGGCGAGCAGGAGATCGAGACCGTTCGCGTGAGTCAGGACCCTGAGGACCGGCGCTATGAAGGGGCGATGGGCTGGCTGCGCAGCCTTTTTGCCAACAGTGGAATCAGCTTTGACCAGATCTATGAAGGCTTGCGCGTGGGCCTGCCCGAGAACGCCTGGGTGCGCGAGGTGTTCTCAACGCATGCGGTTTGGACGGACGAGGCAGGAAAGCTCTGGCGCCAGGACTATCAGACCTCAGAAAGTGGCTCCGTAGCATGGTTTGGACAGCCTGTTGAAGTCGTTCGGCAGGTTTCCTATGAACCGATCACGCACCACCAGGAGGTCGACATCGTGAAAGAGCAAATCATTGCCGCACTCAATGCTGCGGGCATCAAGACCGAGGGGCTGAGCGATACCCAGGTCCTCGCAGCCTACAACGCGCTGGTGAACAAGCCCCTGGAAGAAAAGCTGACTGCAGCCAACTCACGCATCAGCGCGCTGGAGGCTGATCAAGCCGCTGTGGTCAATGCAGAGCGCGATGCCCTGGCTGCCGAGCTGGCAGCCAATAGCTCGCTGACCGTCGACGACTTCAAGCTGATGCCGCTTGAACGCCTGAAGGAGCTCAAGGCCAAGGCAGCGCCCGTCATCGTAGGCAGCAGCATGGTGCACAAGCAGCCCGGCGACGAGTTCAAGGGCTATTCCATCAACAGCCTGATTGAAGAAGGAGCCAAGTAAGCCATGGCCCAAGCCAACCTCATTTACCGCGGCCCCCACGACCGTCATCCGCGTACGGTGTCCGACAAGCCGGTGGCCGCCGCGCTGTTGCCGGGCACCTTTGTCACGGAAGGCACTGCCACGCTGACCCAGGCTGCAGCGCCTGGCCCGTTGGTGCGCTTGTTGGCCCATCGCGACTTCTACGCGCCTGCGGGCAGCTGGTTCAACGACAGCGATCCGCTCAAGACAGCCTATGCGGTCAACGAGACGGGCGTTGCCTACATCCTGGAGCCCGGACAGCAATACCAGGCTGCCGTAGCGGCGGGGGACTACAGCTTCGGCCAGCCGCTGACCATTGGCGCCGCCGGGCGTCTGACAGCAGCCGCCGCCGGCAAGCTGGTCGTGGCTTTCGCGTCGGCAGCTGCCCATGGAGCCGCCGCCGGCGACCTGCTGGATGTGGAGATCGCCAACTTCTACCCCATGGCCTGAGCGGTCAGCACTCGATAGGGAGAATCACATGCTTCGTTTGACCGATGAACAAAGCGCAGCCATCAACGGCGCACGCGCGGCCTTCAATCTGCGCCAGACCGCCCTGGCCACCAATGCGGCATTTGCCGACGGCTTCGGCGATGCCCTGACCGGCAATGCAGCTCAGGTTCCCCTGGATGCATGGCGCCGTATCGACGGCCGCGCCGTTCAACTGCAGCGCGACATCCTGGTGATGTTCAACCGCCTGGCGCAGGCCAGCTCAACCCCCGTGGCCATGGCGGACCTGGTGTCCTACTTCCCCAAGGTCTCCGACTCTGGCGAGGTGCATGTCACCATGGACGGTCGCAGCGAAGGCCGCGCCGACCAGGCGCTGGTGCAGTACGAAGGCACGCCCTTGCCGATCTTCGACAGCCAGGCGCGCTTTGGCTGGCGTCAGATGGAAGTGATGCGCCGCGGACCGTCGGGCATTGATACGGCCACGATTTCCAACCACCAGCGCAAGGTGAGCGAGAAGCTGGAGGATGTGGTGCTCAACGGCTACGGCTCCATCAATGTGGCCGGCTCGACCATCTACGGCCTGCGCAACTTCCCGCACCGCGCCAGCGACCGGCACGGCCTGGCTCTGAAGGGCGCGACGGGCACGCAGTGGCTTGGCGTGATCGAGGCCTTGGTAAATGCGCACCTGGGCGACAACGCCTATGGCCGCATCACCATCTTCTTGAACTACGGCGACTACACCTACGCAGATATTAACGAGTTCACTCCCGGCTATCCCAAGACGATTCTCACGCGTCTGCGCGAGGTCTCACAGCTGGCCGAGATCGTGCCAGTGCCGCGTCTGCATGCCAATGAGCTGATCAGCATTGCCAACATCGGCAACGGCGACTGGGGAACCATCCTCAACGGCATGCCCCTGGTCACACGTCCCAAGGTGCGCCACAACCCCGAGGACGATTATGTCTTCGGCGTGCTTGCGGCTGCCGTGCCTCAGTTCCGCAGCGACTACGAAGGTCGCTCGCAGATCGCCCATTTCACAAAGGACTGACCATGTCCCTTTACACCATCAAACACTTGAAAGCGCCCTGGCCAGCAGGCGCCAAGGTTGGCGATGTCATCGAGTTTGCAGTGCTGCCCGGCTGGGCGGCGGGCAAGTGTGAAGAGGGCGGGGCGCAAGCGACGGTGTTTGCCAAGCAGGAAGTCTCGGGCGACGGCACTGGCGTGGCACTGTCCCCGGTCGATCCTAACGCGGCCAGGATTGCCGCCACGCTGTCGGCTACTGATGAGCAGGCGCGTCAAGAACTGCAGGAGCGCCTGCTGACTGCTGAGCAGGCGCTTGCCGCGACCAAGGCTGACCTGGAGGCTGCTTTGGTCCGTGAGGCAACACTTCAAGCTGCGCTTGCAGAGGCGCAGCAGCACAATGCCGCATTGGCCTCCGAGCAGCTGCAGGCGCTCGGCGGCAAGCCCGAAGACAAGTCCCAAGCGAAAGGCAAAAGGTGATCACGAGCGCGCAGGCGCAGCAGTATCTGGATGCGGCGCTGGGCATCAGCGTGCCCGCGTTTCTTTTGGAGGCCGCAGTGGCGCGCGTGGCGACAGCCGAGCAAGCCATGGTGGATGCGGGGTACGACAGCCACACTCAAATTTTGATCCAGTGCATGGCCGTGGCATTGGTAGCGGCTTCGGGCGACCCTCGGCGTCTGTCCAGTCAAGGCGCGCCCTCCGGTGCCGCTCGGGGCTTCAAGTACAGGGACGGTGACCTGACCGCGCTGCGCCGTTCGTTGGCTGCTCTGGATAAAGCCGGCACGGTGGCCGATATCGTCGGTCCTGATCCGGCTTCATCGGCCTTTATGTTTGTGGTGAACGGCTGACCTCGTTAGCCCGGGCCGTTTAGTAGCTCTAACCCATACCATCGACGACCAGATGATTGAGTTACCAGAACGCTACATCTTCTGATGGCTTTAGCCACATCATTGACAGCGCTGTTTACCGTAGAAATATCCTCTGTTCCTGAGTATGTGTACTCAGCTGGCGGAAGTCTGTACCACCGGCCATCGTCGCTTTTGATGTAATCGACAACACCTTTGATAGCGAGGTTCCTCCTCAGGTTGTCATAGTCTTGCCAAGTGGCGTTGTCATGGAGCACAACGCGAATTGTGTAGTCAGCCAATCTCAATCTCCCTCTTGTTACCAATTGGTAAGACTGATCATATAGGTCCCTTAGGAAAGCAGTATTTCAGAAATGCGCCCTCCCTAGCATGGGGCGCATGTCTGCATCAGCTGCCTGGTCCTATACCGCGAAAGCCACCCATTGGGCGCTCCTGGGTCGTGACGACTGGAGCGGCCAGCTTGCCTTTGCGCCCCCCGTCACCTTTGACTGTGACTACAAGTCGGAGGCAGTGCGATCATCGGTGGCAGGAGGGACGTCCCCGGCGACTGGTGTGGAGCTGGCGTTGCGTCACGTCATCTACACGGAGTACAGCGCCGTCAAGCAAGGCGACTATGTCCTGATTGGCGAGAGCCCGCTGCCGGACCCGCTGGCTGCCGGAGCGGTTGAAGTCCGCACGGTGGTGCGCGACGCCGATACCTTCGAGCGCATGGCGGACGATTTCAGGATCCTCACGTAATGGCCAAGCCACGCATTACCCATCGGTTGCCGCAGTTCGCAGCGCAGGTCCAGGCCAAGGGCGTGCGCGGCATGACCCAGGCCCTGGTGCTGGGCGCATCCGAGGCTTCGGTGCTGACGCCGATCGACACCTCGACGCTGCTCAACAGCCAATACCGACGGGTCGAGACCGAGGCACACAAGGTGGTGGGGCGCGTCGGCTACACAGCGGTCTATGCCGAGCCCGTCCATGATCCGGAGCACCAGCAGCGCTTTCGCAGGCCTACGGCTGAGAAGGAATTCCTGGTCAACGGCTTCGAGCGCGCAGAGCCCCATATTCGCGCCGTGATCTGCGGAGCGATCAAGACATGACTGCCAGCGAAGCGCTCAGAGAAATTCTGCAGCCCGTGCTCAAGGACTGGCGCTTTCAGTTTGGCCGCTGGATCGATGGCGGAAAAGCTGTGCGATATGCCGTGCTCAGGCCCATGGGCGGGCCCATGGCGGGCTTGGTACGCCAGCCGGCATTCAGCCTGGTACTGATCGGTGCGGCAGCGGATCCGCTTTCCGCGGCCGAGCGCAAGGCGGAGGATGTGATCCAAAAGCTGTTCGCGGAATCCGGCTCCCTAGTATTTGCACAAACAGGTGAGCCCATCTACTGGGCTACCGGGGACGGCCGGCCAGTGGCCGAAATCGCCATCCACACCATCATCAACCGTTAAAAGGAGCTTGCCATGGGCGCTCATGTTGGACGCGACGTCAAGGTCGAATTCGCCCTCAAGGATGAGGCGACGGTACCGCTGGAGGCTGACTACCAAATCCTGGGCATGATGCGCGCCAAGAGCATCAGCACCACCTGGGATACCGCCGATACCACGGCAGACAAGTCTGCCGACTTCACCAAGACCAGCTTGGTGACTTTCAAGAATGTCGAATTCTCCGGCGATGGCGTGAGCTACGACGACGAGGTCTTCAACCAGGAAAAAATGGAAGCCCATGTGGTTAGCCCGCCAACATCTACGGGCCATCAGCCCAAGGTCTGGCTCAAGATCACTTATCCAAGCGGCAAGAATTACAGCGGGCCGTTCATCGTGACTTCCTGGAGCAACGATAGCCCGCACTCTGCAGAAGCAACCTGGAGCATCGGCGCGCAAAGCAATGGCGATGTCACCCTGACTCCTGCACCTGTGGGTCCCTGATGCTGATTGAGCACGGTTATTCCAGAGTCGTGACTGCCAACGGCCTGGAGTTCACATTCACACCGTCGTTCGCCCGGATCGCCCAACTCGGGCACCCGGGCGAAATCGTTGATGCGTTCCGCGGCCTGTTCGGGCCTCGCGCGCTATTCAATGCCCGCTATGTGCTTGCCGTGCTCTGCGATCAGGACGATGCAACAGCTCTGTTGGGGTGGCAGGATGAAGACGGTGAGCACGAAGGAAACATGCCCGTGCTGGAGCAAATCAGCCTGGCGGCCCACTTGATGCGTCATGGGCTTGTGGGCAGCGGCGGCACCAGGCAAGACGGCTCAAGCCCTGTGACCCAATTCCATGTCGCCGAATATGTGGCCGCAGCCCGTATTCATCTGGGCTTGAGCACTGCAGACGCCGAAGCCTTGAGCATGAGCGAGTTTCAGGCGTTATTTGAAATGAAGTATCCGCAGAGCAAGTCGCCAAAGCGGGATGTGCCGACCCGGGAGGAATATCGAGCGGCCATGGAGGCCATCGAGAGAAGACGTGATGGCCAAAATTTGGCTATTTAAAATCGGAAGTGGGCGGCACAAAAGGCTACATGCAAAAACTTCCTGAAAAGAAAGTTTTCGCATGGGTGAGATTTAGTTTGTGAGCTGATTTACAATTTTTTTATGGAAATAGCCTCGGCTTCCTTATTACGGTATGCAGAGTTACTATTTTTAAACTTGCTCACTGCCAATGTGGCTGCAGAAGAGTCGCTCTCAGCCTCAACACGTATCGTTTGAGTGCTGCTCTTAGGCTTTCCTGGATCACCGTAGGCAATTTTCACATCGTACTTATTCATTGCAATGCTCTCCGTCTAAAACTAGTAGGCACCGAAAATTTTTATCGGTAATTTATGTTACCACTAATTACATTTCTAGGAGAATTTATTTTTAGCGTGAATGAGATTATTCTAATCTTGCGCTGGCAGAAAGATCTGCTGGAAGATGGATTCGCGGCGGCAATGAACCAATACAGGAGTTCGTTTAGCAATCGTTACGGCGGTGAAGCATCGGCTGACATTCTGGAAAGCCTACACGCAGCTAAATCTGATCGCATTGTCTGTAGTGCCTTAAGAACTGAGGCGATAGGTTAGGTCTAGCCTATCGCCGGTCGCTGCAGTGGCTATGGTTGCCTTGTCCTAACGTGTCTCGGCCGTGGGCTTGAGACGACCAGCTTCAATATCGGCCCTCAACAGATCATTGACGCGTCTCTGCCAGTTCTTGCCGCTGGCCTTGAGGGCTTGCAGCACGTCCGGGTCAAGCCGGATATTGGTGGGAACCTTGGCATTGGCCTTGATAGAGCCGACAGGGCGACCAGGCTTACGGGCTGCAATTTGCTCCGGGGTATGGATGGCCGCGAAGTTGCCAGCCCTCAGGTCGGCAAGTGATTCGCGAAGGCCGGGCACTGCCTGTCCAGCATCAGCCTCAATGGCTGCCGCCAGCTTTTCAGTATTGATGCCCTGAAGTGCCTTGAGGGACTTGACCATGATTAGCTCCTTTTGATTTCCTTGGGCAGGATGTTGGACCGTTCGGCTTTGGTATACACCGCGACCAGCAGAACAATTTCATCCTCGCTCAGATTGAAATAGATCACCCGCGCACCGCCGCGCTTGCCCTTGCCTTGCACAGTCCAGCGAACTTTGCGGGCACCGTCAGCACCGGGAATCACATCACCAGCTTCTGGGTTTGCCGCAATCCAGCTAATGAACTCCAGACGATCTGCTTCAGTCCAGACGTCAGCGACTTGCTTCTGAAAGGCTTGGGTTTCGATGACCGTGAACATTGGATTAATTGTATCTACATTAAATAATGCAGACAAGTTATTGTGTAGATACAAAAAATAGTGAGCCAGAAATGCCGACAGGTGTTTGACGAGTGGCAAACCTCTTGATGACTCGGTAGTCAAAGTGCCCGTCTCGCCCGGTTCAGTGCTTCCCTAGCATCTGCGCCAGAAGCCTGGAGAGCATGCATGTCTGAAAAAGTCGGCGAGATTTACTACGAGGTAACGCTTGAGTTGGAGCAGATGATCAGGGATCAGCGCCGCGCTCAGCACAGCCTGGAAAAGACCGCCGACAGCCTGCAGCGTTTGTCGCCGATCGCTGCCGCAGCGAAAGCGGCTCTGTCGGGCCTGGCGGTGATGAAGATCATCGACATGGCCGACGATTGGGGCCAGTACGCCAGCCGTATCAAGATGGCGACCAGGAGCGCAGAAGAGTATGCCTATGTGCAAGAGCGCATGCTGGCCTCCGCGAATGCCACGTTTCGCAGCATCAAGGAGACGCGCGAGAGCTTTATCCAGCTTTCGCCGGTGTTGCGGGAGATGGGGCTTTCGCTGGGTCAGTCCGTGGATGTGATCGACACCTTCAGCGGACTGTTGGTGGTCAATGCGGCCAGTGCCGACAAATCCAAGCGGGCCATGGAGGCCCTGGCCAAGTCGCTGCAAAAAGGACGCGTGGATGCCGATGCCTGGATGAGCATCTACTCCTCCGTCGATACCGTGGTGGATCTGATTGCCCAGAGCACCGGCAAGAGTGCGGCTGAAATCCGTCGCCTGGGTGCGGAAGGCAAGCTCGGCATCGACATGCTGGTGCAGGGTATCTCGGACGGGTCTGCCAAAGTGGCAAAGCAGGTCAAGGAGATGCCGACCACGGTCAAGGACGCCATTCAGTCCGTCACCAACGCGCTTTATGAATATGTGGGGCGCACGAATGAAGCCAGCGGCATTACCGCGACGATCTCTTCTGCCGTCGAGTCGCTGGGCGAGCACTTCAATCTACTGGCCGACACCGCCCTGATTGCCGTGGCTGCAGGCCTGGCCCGATATGTCGGCGGCATGGTGGCAGCCAGTGTCGCTACCGCAGCCAAGACGGCAGTGGCCGTGCGTGGTGCAGCTGCCGAGGTTGCCCTGGCCCAGGCACAGGTGGCTGAAACTGCGGCTTCTCTGGCGCAGGCCCGCGCGTTGCAAGGAGTGGGCGTGACGCATGCACAGGTCACGGCAGCCACATTGGCCCATGAGGCGGCAACCCATCGGCTCACCGCTGCGCAGGCCGCTCAGGCAGCTGCAGCTTCTGCGATGGGCGGTGCCTTGCGAGGCTTGATTGCCTTTTTGACCGGACCTGCAGGCCTGGCCATTGCCGCCGGTATTGCTGCGGCAAGCATTTTTGCCTTTGGCAGCCAGGCCGCCGACGCTGTCCCCAGGGTCGAGGCCTTGACCGCTGCGATCGATAAGCTCAGCGATAGTGAGCTTGCCAATCAGCGTATCAAGGCAAGCGATGCCATCGGCGCGCTGACCAGCAAGGCGCAGCAGGCCAACGCAGCCGTCAAGGCGCTGGAGCGTGACCAGTCGGCACTGAACAAGCAGTTCAAGCAAGGGCACGGTGGCATTGACACCGAGGGGCTGAACAACGTCAACCGTACCCTGATTGAAGCGCGAGCCAATGCTGATGCAGCGACCAAAGAGCTGCAGGCCATGATCAATGCCGACTACCAATTGGCCCAGGCGCAGAAGCAGCGCGCCAATGCGCCGAAGGTCAAGGCCAGGGTGAGCCAGCAAGACCCGGAGGTCCAAAAGCGTCTGGCGGCGATGCGCGACGAAGAGGCCTTGGCCAGATTGACGGGGGCGGCACGCGCGCGTTTGCAGGCTATCCAACGGCTGGGCGCGAAGGCCACCGCCGAGGAAAGAGCCGAGGCGCAGAAGCTGGCCACCTCCATCTACCAACTCAACGAAGCGCGCAAGACACTTCAGCAGGGGGCGAAGGCAGAGCAGTTTGATAGCAAGGGATACCTGCTGGGACTGAGTGCGGACGCTGCCGTCAACGAGTGGGCCAGGATCGATGCCGAAGAGCGCAAGGCGATGAGCCATCACGACAGGCTACTCAAAGAGCGCAAGCTCAAGACCGAAGAGTATGAGCAGGGCGTGATGCTGATCAGGCAGAAGTATGCGATCCAGCGGGCCAGGCTGGATGAGGACATGCTGGGCACCTTTATTGCGAAGGCGGAAGAAGCCCAGAAAGCCCGGGATGATTTGGCCAGGCAGGCGCACGAGCTGGGCAATGCCCTGACCGAGTCGGTCATGACGCCGCTGGAGCGCCTGAATGCCGAACTTGCGAAGCACGACAGCCTGCTGGCCTCCGGCGTGATTTCGCAGCAGACCTACGCCCGGGCAGCCGCCAAAGCCAGCAAGGAGTACCAGGAGAGCCTCAACCAGATGGATCAGTTTTCGGTGCGCTTTGCCAAGAACGTGCAGGACCAGCTCGGCGATACCCTCTACCGCAGCCTGACGGGCAGCTTCAACGACATCGGCAAGGCCTGGGGTCAGATGCTGCTCAAGATGGCCAGTCAGGCGGCTGCGGCCGATATTGCGCGCTTTCTCTTTGGCGGCCTGGTCTCTGGGGGGACAGGTTCGGGTGTGCTGGGCTCTGCCCTGAGCCGGCTCGGCAGCTTTCTGGGCATCAGCGGCGGCCGTGCCTCAGGCGGCGAGGTGGGCGCCGGCAAGATGTACGAGGTCAATGAGCGCGGCATGCCGGAGCTGCTGACGATTGGCAACAAGCAGTTGCTGATGATGGCAGGACAGTCCGGTCGCGTGGCCCCGTTGGGCGGTATGGATGTGGCAAAGGTGCCGACCCCGCATGGGGATGGTGGCTCATGGGCGGCACCCGTGATCAACATGAAGTTCATCAACGTACCGTCTCAGCCTGAAGTGACACAGCGGCAGGGGGCCGGCGGTAGCTTTGATGTCGAGGTGATTTTCAAGCACTTCGAAGATCGCATTGGCGATGGAATTGCGCGCGGCTCTGGAACGCCATACCGAGCGCTGAAGGGGCGCTTTCCGGACCTTAGGGACTGAAGTGCTGTTGCTGAACGCGCCTCCCTAGCATGCCTATATATGGCATCGCTTCCTTCCTATGTCACTGTCCATTTTTCCCGCCCGGAGTCGTTTGACCCGGCGGTAGCCGTGTCCGAAATGGAGCGCGGTCTTGCCAAGCTCCGTGTCACCAGCTCACGCGTGATCAAGGAGGTGGAGGTGATGCTGCAGTTCAAGTCTGCAGCCGACACGGAGGCCTTCGAGGTCTGGTACTTCAACACGGTCCGCCGCATCGGCTTCTTCAATTGGTA
The DNA here is from genome assembly GCF_018292285.1 of Comamonas brasiliensis. Taxonomy (NCBI): domain Bacteria; kingdom Pseudomonadati; phylum Pseudomonadota; class Betaproteobacteria; order Burkholderiales; family Comamonadaceae; genus Comamonas; species Comamonas brasiliensis. The sequence continues at coordinate 1,435,462 of NZ_JAANES010000001.1, read as the reverse complement.
TGACACCAGAAGCGCAGTGGTGCGTTCTGTCCGCTTCAAGGGTGGGGCTTTGGGCGAGCTGGTGCCCTTGGCCCAGGGGTTTGCCGTTGCGCAGCGATCGGCAACGCTGGAGTACCTGCGATGACCGACTTTCGCACGCGCAACCAGCGCCTGACCGACGAGGTCGGTCATATCGAGCTGCTGGAGGTGAGCAACCCGGGCTTCTCCGAGACCATGCGCATCTGCAATGACGCGCAGGATTTCGTGAGCCGGAGCCAAAGCTATATCGGCTTGCCATTTCGCTTCACGCTGCCCGATGACATCGCCGGCCAGGCACCGCGCATGCGCCTGAGCATGGACAACGTGGGGCGCGGCGTCAGCGACGAGCTCGAACGCCTGCGGCCCGGCACGACCACCATGGCCAGGCTGATCATCGTGGCGCGCGACCAGCCCGATGTGCACCAGCATGTCTACTGGCTGCCCATCGCCAGCGTGACCATCAACGGCGCGGCAGCCCAGGCCGTGTGCAGTGTGGACGCGCTGATGCGACGCGCTGCCTGCCAGCAGATGGCCAATCCCCATACCCTGGCGGGGATCTTCTGATGCTGGACGCCCTGCAGCTCGACCGCTTTGTGGGCATTGCCTACTGCCCGCGCCATATGGACTGCGCGGACCTGGCCCTGCTGGTGCAGCGCGAGCTGTTCGGGCGCGAGGTGGTGCTGGCCGGCAAGCGGCCCCGTCCGCTGGGGCCCGGCGACCAGGCCGCCGCCATGGCGGCTTACTGCTCCGAGCTGGGCCTGGCCGTGGCGCAGCCGCAGGATGGAGATGCGGTGCTGATGCGCGACGCGGGCACCGATCAGGCCGGGCATATCGGCATCTATGTGTTCACCGATTACGCGCCGCAGGTGCTGCACGCCTCCCACAAGCTGGGGGCGTCCGTGCTGCACCGTTTGCAGGATTTGGCGGGCTACGGCCTGGCGGTGGAGGGCTACTACCGATGGAAGTAAGCCACGCCGAGTCTGCTGCTGCCGTTGATGGGTTGCCTGCCGATGTGCTGGACAGGGCGGGGCGGCTGGTGGTTGCGCCGCATGCCCTGACCGTGGACGGGCTACGCAATGTGCCGGCGGATCTGCAGCCCGGCGAGAGCCTGGCCGCCTTTCTGGCGCGGCATGTGCCCGGCATCGAGTCCGGGGCCTGGACGGTCTGCATCAGCGGCCATGAGGTGCCCCGGCATATGTGGGCGCGGACCTTCCCCAGGCATGGTCAGCTCATCGCCTGCCGGGCCATGCCGCAGCGCGCGGCCCTGCAACTGGTGGCCCTGGCTGCACTGAGCTACTTCACGCTGGGGGGTGGCGCCGGCTGGATCGGCACCACCTTTGGCGCGGGTGCCGGTGTGTCCGGCGCCATCGGGCTGGGCATGTTTGTGGCCGGCTCGGTGCTGGTCAACAAGGTCCTGGCGCCCAAGATGGCTGCGGCTCAGACCCTGGCGCAAAAGCAGATCTACAGCCTGAGCGACCAGCGCAACACCGCGCGGCCCTATGAGCCGATTCCCGTGCTCTGGGGCGAGATGCGCGTCACGCCCGATCTGGCGAGCAAGTCCTACGCCTGGTACGAGGGCGATGACCAATACCTGAGCACCATCTTGCTTGGCGGCATCAATGTCCATAGCGCAGCCGATCTGGCCATTGGCGAGACGCTCATCACCAGCTACGCCGATGTCAGTGTCTACTACAACGGCTTTGCCGGCATGCCCAGCCAGGAGGTGCCGCTGTACAGCAATGTCGATGCCGTGGCCGGTGCCGAGTTCGTCAACGGGGGCGACTGGATCACGCGCACTGGCTCGGCCGGCGCTGCTGCGCTGCAGCTGGACATCGAGGGCCAGCTCTACGACGTGGACAACAAGGGCCGTATCAGGCCCAACTCGGTGGAGCTGACGATCGAGGCGCGCGTGGTCGGCTCGGCGGGCTGGCTCACGCTCAGCCGCAGCACGCTGACCCATGCCAGCACCGATGTGCTGCGCCGCACCTTCTCGTTTGATGTGGCGCCCGGCCAGTACGAGGTGCGCGCCAGGCTGGGTGTGCCGCGCTGGCACGAGGGCGGCACGGCCGATGCCTGCAAGTTCACCTGGGTCTCGCTCAAGAGTGTTCAGGCCGACACCACCGACTATCGCCAGTGGGGGCGTATCGGCATCAGGATCCGCGCCTCGGGCCAGATCAGCGGCAGCCTGGATACCGTGCGCGTCACCTACCGCGCCAGGCCCCTGCCGATCTGGACGGGCACGCAGTGGGCCACGGCCGCCACGCGCGCCGAGGGGCTGTCCAACCCCGGCGCCATCCTGCTGCAGACCCTGCGCGGTGTCTGGGTGACAGACGCCCAAGGTCAGCGCGTCCTGCAGTTCGGCTTTGGCCTGAGCGACGAGCAAATCGATATCGAGGGCCTCAAGGCCTTCATGCTGCACTGCGCCGCGCGAGGCTATACCTATGACAGGTGGGTCACGGCGAGTATGTCGCTGGGCGCCTTCTGCCAGGAGGTCGCGCTGGCAGGCATGGGCGAATTCACCTGGACCGACGGCAGCCGGCCCACGGCGGTCTTTGTGGGGCGGGGCCAGCCCACCGGCGCCGTGGTCAATATGGCCAATATGCTCAAGGGCGGCTTCAGCGTGGACTACGCCCTGAGCCAGGCAGCCGACGGCATCGAATACCAGTGGCTCAGCCGCGAGACCTGGGAGATGACGACGCTGCGCGTGATGGCGCCCGGCGTGACCACCATGCTCAGCCCCGCGCGCGTGACGGGCGAGGGCATCACCAGCGAGCAGCACGCCGCTGTCATGGCGCGCTACCACCTGGCTCAGAGCCTGTACCAGTACAAGACCGTGCACTTCACGGCCGATATCGAGCACCTGGACTACCGCCGCCTGTCGGTGCTGTCGGTGTCGCACGACCTGACCCAATGGGGCTTTGGCGGGCGGGTGATGGCGGCCAGGCGCACCGGCGCCCAGGTGCAGCTGACCCTGGACGAGCCGGTGCCGCCCCTGGCTACGCCCTATATCGGCCTGCGCGTGCCCGGTGCGCGCGACTACCGCGTCTGGGCCGTGCAGCCGCTGCAGGCCGAGTCGGACGTCATCACCCTGGCGGGCGAATGGCCCGGGGATCTGGCCTTGCCCGGTGAGGGCGCTGACAACCTGGCGCACGACACGCTGTGGTGCTACGACTTCAAGGCTACCCCCGGCTATCGCGTGCGCGTGACGGGCATCGATCCCGAATCGGACCTGAAGGGGGCCCGCGTCACGGCCGTGCCCGAAGGGCCCGAGTTCTGGGACTATGTGCTCAACGGCCACTATGTGCCGGCGCCCGGCCAGAGCACGATTGCCCAGCTGGTCCGCCCGGCCGTCAAGAACCTGCGCGTGGCCGAGAAGGTGAACCTGCAGGGCAACACCCAGTGGTATGAGCTCTCCTGCGTCTGGGATGTGGAAGGCGACTGCGACCATGCCCAGGTTTGGGCCGGCCGCGATGGCTCCGAGCTGCGGCTGGTGGACGGCAACGCCCAGTCAGCGCGCAGCACCTTCCGTATCGACGGGGCCGGAGAGTGGCTGATCGACGTGCGCCCCTTCAATGCCAGTGGCCAGGCCGGGCAGTCGGCCACGCTGCTGTACATCACCACGATGACCCAGCTGCCGCCGCGCAACCCCGGCAGCTTTACCGTCCAACAGGTCGAAGGCGGTCTGCGCCGCTTTGCCTGGGAGTATGCCGGCGAGCGCCCGGCCGCCTTTGCCGGCGTGCAGATCCGCTATGTGCCAGGTGATGTGCCCCTGAGCGTGGCCAACTGGGAGGCCATGCAGCCGCTGGGCAGTGCCGACGATGTCTATGCCGCGCAGTTCGTGACCACCCAGCCCGATGCGGGCCAGTGGACGTTTGGCCTGCGTGCCATCGACACGGCCGGCCAGCTGGCCAATGGTGTGATGCGCTTTGCGGCGGTGCTGGAGACGGTGTTTGACAACGTGGTCTCGCCCGACCTCACTCCGCCGCCAGCGCCCAGCGGGCTGGAGGTCAGCGTCTCGCTGGCGAATATTCTGCTGGCCTGGGACGCGCCCGAATACCTGGCGGGGCACGGCCACCAGTTCACCCGTGTCTATGCGGCCCAGGTCACTGCGGAGCAGCCTGCGCCCGGCCGAACCTCGGCCGAGGTAGCTGCGGAGATCGTGGGCAGCGTGGGTGCCATTGCGCGCGCCCTGGGCACCTCGTGGCGGCTGTGGTTCGTGAACGTGAGCAATGACGCTGTGGAGTCGGCAGACGCGGGCCCTGTCACCGTCACGGTCGGCAAGATCGGCAGCACCGACCTGGGTCCGTTGATTGTCGGGGCCGGCCATCTGGCCAACGGCGCCGTCAGTGCCGCCAAGCTCGCAGCCCAGGCCGTGGAAGCGAGCAAGTTCGCCAACGGCATCGAGCCGGTGACCAATAGCTCGGCGGCGACGCTGCCGAGCGTCAAATCCACCACGGTCATCACCTGGCAGGGCAAACTCTACCGCTGGGACGGCAGCAAATACACGGCAGAGGTGCGTGTGGGCGATATGGTCGGGCAGATTGCTGCGACCCAGATTGCCGACAGCGCCATCACCACGCCCAAGCTGGCAGCCAACGCGGTCAATGCAGCCAAGATCGCCGCGAACGCCGTAACCGCGAATGCCATCTCGGCCAACGCCATCACGGCAGGCAAGATTGCAGCCGGTGCGGTCAACACCCGTGAGCTGGCGGCCAACGCAGTGACCGCCTCGAAGCTGGTCGTCACGGCTACCGACACGGTCAACCTGGACCCGTTCTTCGAGGACGCGGCATTGTGGGCGGCGCCGAACTGGAGCCGCAAACCAGGCTCCATCGGCTCGCCTGGTCCTTATGTGCTGTCGTCGAGCGTCAACCAGTCCAATATCTTTACCGGCACCAGAACGCCCATCGACGTCAGCCGCACCTACCTGTTCGAGACCTGGTTTGTGGCCCTCGGTGCGCACAGCAACAAGGCATTTGCGTCCATCCGCTTCTTCGACGTCAACGGCGCGGTGCTGGCCAATACCGATGCGCCCGCCACGGGCTGGCCCGGTACCAACAGCTCATCGGGCAATTACTATTTTCCGGGCGTGGGCACGGTGACTGCGCAGCAGTGGACACGCTACACCTTGACCGTGGGCCCCAATGGCGTTGCCAAATTCCCGCCCAAGGCAGCTTTCTTTATCGTCGGGGCCTATCTGAACTACAGCGGCGCGGCTCCTGTCGTGGAGTCCCAGTGGGGCGGCCTGCGCGTGACGGAGATGGCCCGCGGCGAGCTGATCGTTGACGGAGCCATCACGGCCACCAAGCTGTCTGCCAATGCCATCGCGGTCGGGTCCGCCGCGATTCAGGACGGCGCCATCGTCAACGCGATGATCGGCAATCTGTCGGCCGACAAGATCAACGCCGGCACCCTCAATGCTGCGCGCATTGGTGCCGGCACGATCTCGGCAAACCACCTGGCCAGCAACTCGGTGGCCGCCGTCAAGATTGCGGCCAATGCCGTGACAGCCGACAAGCTGGCGGCCAACGCTGTCACGGCCACCAAGATCGCCGCAGGCGCCATCACGGTCGACAAACTCGCGGCGGGCTCTGTGACGGCGGACAAATTGACAGTGGGGACTGGCGGCAATCTATGTCCCGACTCCACTTTTACGCCAGGACTGGCGTTCTGGGAGCGGGAGAGCCACCTGAGATCCGGCGCTTGGGGTGTAAACCTTAATGTCGACTACTCCGTAAACGGCAGCCCGACGCTGTTTATTGAAGATTCCGCAGCCATTGGCGGCACGGGCTACATGGGTGTTATCTCGGGGGTGGTTTCAGTTATCCCGGGCGAGCGCTACGAGGTCAGCGCCTATATGTCGTCGCATCGCTCCACCGCGGAAATCATCATGCTGTTCCAGGACACCACGGGTGGCTGGGGAGCGGCTTACGTTCCAGGCGTGGGCATTGACGAAGCAGACGGATGGAAGATGCTGAGCCGCTACAAGCGTGTCGGCGGATTTGTCACCGTCCCCGCGGGCATGACTCGCATGAAGATGATCCTGCGTAAATACGCAACGCAGAGTGGCTCTTCCTCTTACCTGTTCGCCACTCGTCCGTTCATTGGCCTGGCCAGACCTAACCAGACCGAGCTGTCGCCTTGGACGCCTTCTGGCTCGACGCAGCTTCTGCCCGACGGCATCACCACTCCGAGCATTGCGGCACTGGCTGGCAAATTCGGTGATATCGAGATCCGCCCCACCGCCGGGGCTTCTGGCTGCATCCGCGTTTACGACGCCAATGGCGTGATGCGTGTCCGACTGGGGGTGTGGTGATGCCCGCAGGACTGCAAATCTGGAACGAGTCGGGTGCGCTGGTGATGGACACATCGTCTCGCCTGGGGCGCTTCCTGCAAACCGTGACGATTCCCGCTGGACGACTGCTGGCGGGGGCTATTTATGTGCCCGGCTTGATGGATGGCACGCCTTTCTTTGTGCCACTCTATAACGAAGACTACGTCTACGAGGGCCTGTACTCCGTCGGCTGTGAATGCATGCCGATCATCACCTTCTCGGCAGAGTCCATGTCATGGTCCAGAGCGTACCCGAATGAGTATTACCAGGCTTTCGGGTTCCCTGCGATTCATTTGATGATTGGAGTTCGGTGATGCCGGCAGGTTTCCAATCATTCAATGACGCCGGGACGTATCAGATCAATGATGCGAACCCCAACTACGTCTTTCATAGCGCGGTCACGGTGACGCCCGGCGAGCAAGTGTTCGGCAATGTGTATTCGACCACGATCGAAGTGCCTGCGAACTGCATTGTGGCCTTCCAATCTGCTGTGGCGCTGACCCCGCTGCGCGCCACCGGCACCAAGGTGCAACTGCTCCAGGCGCGCCTATCGGGGGCTGCGGCACCGGTGACCGCCTATATCTTCCAGCCGCAGCCCAATGCGCCGCGGGGCAATGCTGGTCTTCAGGTATGGGATGGAGCTGGCGTGCTGAAGTTCGATTCCGCCTATGGCCCCTTGAAAGTCGTCGATGTGATCGACGGGGAGGGCAGCTTTACCCTGCCCAGCACATCGTGTGCTGTGGTCCCGGTGTACCAGGTAAAGATCACCACGGATACCTTGGCAGGACTCTTTCCGAGCGTGTTTCGGCTGATTGCGTTTACGTACGGATATATCGCCATCAACGGCAATCAACTGACCATCGGTCGGGCCGATCTGTGGAGCTGGCTGCGCTCATTCAATCAAAACTCCGGCCTCGACTTCCCTAATCTTGGAATGCAGTACGTCCAGAGCCGGTATCTGGTCGTGGATGTGAGTGGGATCCACCCATGAAAGCAGGTGATGGACCTTGAAGGGCGACACCCAGCCAAAAGGAGGTGCGCATGGATGACTACGGAAATGAACTGCCGGCGCTCACGCGCGCGCAGATCAATGAACGGTTCGACAAGGGCAGCGAGCGCATGGCCGTTATCGAACGCGATCTCAAAGCCCTGGCGCAGGGACTTCGTGAGGAAAGGCGCGAGCTGCAGGAGCTCAAGCATCAGCTGGCCGATCTGCTGGAGTTCTTCACCGCCATGAAAGGCGCCTTCAAGGTGCTCAACTGGGTGGGCAAGGTGGCCAAGCCGCTGGCCGCCATCGTCATGCTCGGCGGTGCCTGCATGGCCTTCTGGACAAACCTCAGGGGAGGGGCCAACCGATGAACTGGAAAGAAAAGCTCCTGGCCGCCCTTGGTGCCGGCGCGGTCGCCTTGGCCGTACCGCTGGTGGCCCAATACGAAGGCACGGTGCTGCGCAGCTACCGCGACCCGGCGGGCATCGTCACGGCCTGCACGGGCCATACCGACCCCGAGCTCACGATGGGCCAGAGCTTTACCCGCGAGCAATGCGAGCAAATGCTCTACCAGGATCTGGCCAGGCACGCCGATGCCTTGCGCTGCGTGACGGTGCCGCTGACCGACGGCCAGCGCGCCGCCCTGGTGAGCTTTGCCTTCAACGTGGGCGACGAAGCGTTCTGCCGCAGCACCCTGGTGCGCAAGGCCAATAGCGGCGATATGGAAGGTGCCTGCGCCGAGCTCAGCCGCTGGACCTACGCCGGCGGCAAGCAACTGCCCGGCCTGGTCAGGCGCCGTGCGGCGGAGCGCCAACTGTGCGAGGAGGGCCTGGTATGAGCAGCGCATCGCGCCTGTGGCCCTGGTTGGCCTTGGGCCTGGCATTGTTGCTGGCCGCACAGACGCAGCGGCTGGTCGTGCAAACCCAGCGGCTGGTCAACGCCGAGGCTGCACAGTCCCGGCAGATGGCCGTGCAGGCCCGGCAGTCTCAGGCTGCCACGCAAAAGAAGGCAGCGGCCGTGCTCGCACACGGCGCGGCCCAGCAGGAGAACACCCATGACTACACGCAAGAAATGGCCCGCCTGGAAGCTGGCCGCGCTGCTGATGCTGCACGCATTGCAGGCCTGCAGCGCGACATCCGCAGTGCCGCCACCCGCAACGCCCAGCTTGCCGGTGACGCCGCTGCCTGCCGAGATCTCGCAGATCGACACCAGCGACTCGCAGCCCTTGCTGGCGAAGGCGCGGGCCTGGTTGGAGAGCTTGTCGGCCTGGTCGAGCGCAGAGATGCTCAAGTCAATGCCCTGAAAGGGCAGATGGCAGCGGACAGAGCACTGATTGAGCTGCTGCAATAAGGTGTTGGAACCTCAATCCGCGGCCGTTGAAGCAAATGCTTTTTGCACCGGACGCTTGCGCTAGAAGTTGTAGCCCAACGCTATCACGGTAGAAAAGCTTCCCTTACGGCGCACGATGGGGCTGTTGCGCGCGTCGCCAAGTAGTTCCGAATAGGTCAGCGAACCAACCAATCTCCACGAGGGAGTGATGCTGTAAATGACGGAGGTTCCCAGCCGCACGTCTCTGAATCCGGATTTCGCTGAAAACTCTTCGTATCCGCTTCGTTGCGCCTGCTCTGTGCTAATGCCAAAGTAGTCCTGGGCGTAACGATTGTTGCTCCAAGTCGCGGCAACGGTGGCAGCGACCTGTAGGGTGGGGCTGATACGTTGGTTCCAGCCTGCACCCAGATCCACCAGCAGCCCGTCTCTCTCGTTGCCACTGCCATAGCGCATAGATGCATTGAGTGTCAGGCTGCTTGTCAGATTGGTATTGAAGAAAGCTCCAATTTCCGGCCGGGGATCAATGTCCCCAAGTCCCCGCAAGGCAGCGCTGCGCCGCTCTTTTCGCCCGAAGTCCGCAGTAATGCGTGCGCCATAAGCCACATCGGGGTTGCGAGACGCGTTGTACCCAACGCCGCTCATCACCCCGGCGAAGAAGCCGTTGCTCCATTGGTACTCGATGCTCGGCAGGACGCGGATTCTCGATTCGTCGGAGCCTTGATAGCGATGCCCGGAAATCACCGCTAGGCCTGCAACGCCGCCTTCTGAAGCATTGGGTGGCATGGTCCGACGATAAAAGTCTGACTGTGCATGGGCTGCTGCACTGGCACCTACAAGAGCCGTTGTTATCACAACTGCTGCGATGGGGTTCATGGTTTAAGCCTTTTCAATGCTTCCGAGTAGTGAGATTCGCCTGCCAGGCATACGGGGCCGCCTTTGAGGGCGACAACACGCTGCGCATGGCGACATCGATTGCGGACCCGGCCGGCGTAAGAAGGGTTGCTTACAAATTGTGAATACTGATCAGTTCAATTTATGACTGATTAGTATTTGTAAGCATATTCGATAGATGAAGCGCTGGCCTGAATAACCTCTCGGGCCTACGGCAATTGGGTTTTCCGGGCATTTGGTTTAGTTGCTGAGATGAGGAGAGCTCTACAAAACTTCTCAGACGGCATAGCCGAGCAGGCCCAGCAGTTGCAGGCCACCACGAAAAGGTGGCAGCGACGCAGGCCCGCAGCGCGGCATCCGCGCCGCCGCGACCTGTAATGCACAGCTTGCTAGTGACGTCGTTGCCTACCGAGATCACGCGGATCGACACTGGCGACTCGCTGAATTGGAGACAAAGAAGGAGCCGGATTGGTTGTTGGAGCTGACCAACTGGTCGCAAAGCTAGTCGCTCAAGTAGAGCTGTTGTAGGGGCGGAGTGAGGTTGTTATTGATCGCAAACTACTGAAAAAACTGACCCGCGACTGCTCCTGGATTCCTGGATGCACAAGTGTTGTGCCTTGATTTCTCACAAGTAGTTGCAGTTGGGTGGGCTCAGGGATACTATGTGTTACACCCATTAAAGGAGGTAACTTATGAACCTAAAGCCAGGTCCTAAACCAATCGCCAAATCAACGGGTAAGCCTGATCAGCGTCGTCGCGACAACAAAGAAACTCCTGGGAACAACCCCGCTCTGAAGCCTGCTGTGCCAAAGAAAAAATAAGCCCTCTTTCGGGGTCTAAGTCGTGATCAGTGGCAGACGGCTGTTGAGTTTCGTCTCCGCTAACGCGCTGATGGGCTTGCCGCTGAAGCCGTGCACTTGAGCAGCTGAATCTAAAGCGTCCCGACACTGCTCAAAGTATCGGTGCGTTTTGAGCTTGATTAGTAGCCTTCAACCAAAGGCATTTCCGTCCCGTCGACCGCAATCATCACGCCCGTGGTGTTGGGGTCGATTTCTATTGGGACGCCCCACAGCTCATTGGGCTTTCCAAAGGAATTGACGATGTTGAACTGCCGCAACTCTTCCGGCGGCATTTTGATGAGCTTGGGATAGGCGTTGTTATGGGCCTTCCAGTGCCTGAGGAACGTATGGCAAACGCGCTTGTGAACGGTATGGATCGGAGATTCATCGGTCATAGCGCGATTGTCTCAGAGGAGGCCCCTGTGTCATGGCGCCGGAACGTGGCAGCGCAATTCCGGTCACCCAGAGTCGCTACCGGTGGGCTTGCGGTTTTTGGGAGCATGGCTTTGGATGAGGCCGCGCAGGACTTCGATGTTGATTGGCTTAACCAGGTGCGCGTCGAAGCCTGCCGCATGCGTGCGTTCGCGGTCAAGTCCACGGCCCCAACCTGTGGCCGCGATGATCAGAACGTCGTCCCCGCCAGGCAGCGCTCGTATGGCTCGTGCCAAGTCGAGGCCGCTTTTGTCGGGAAGGCCTAGATCCAGAACGGCCACCTCTGGTAGGCGGAGTTGCGCCAACTCCAGCCCTTCTGCCGCCGTCTGCGCGCACTGGACTTCACAGTCCGTAAGCAGGAGCTGCGAGGACCAGGTCATGTCGGTGTTGTCGTCCACCAGCAAGACATGTGGACGATTGCCGCGTGCGGCGTTCTGTGGGAAATTCATTGGGGGGGCCGCGGCTTCCGTTTGAACTAGTCGCGGCAGGGTAACCACAAAACGACTTCCCATTCCTGGGCCATCGCTGAAGCCGGCTATCCGTCCGTTATGCAACGCCAGGATATCGCGCGCCAATGCCAAACCGATCCCTAAACCATATTCTCCGGCTTTGCCTGGGCCGACCGGGCCTTGGGCGAACATCTCGAACATGCCATCGACTTTTGACGGTTCCATGCCGATGCCGTCGTCCGCAACTTCAATATCGATGAAGTCGTCGTAGATTCGACCCGTTACAGTGATATGCCCGCCCGCCGGTGTGTACTTGGCTGCGTTGGTCAAAAGATTGGCTAGTGCCTGGCTCAGTCGGAGAGGATCGCCATCGACCCAGACGTGCTCCTGCGGAATCACCACCTGGCATGTGTGTCTGTGCACCGATATCAGAGGCTGAGTGGCCTCCACAGCCGCATCGATGAATGCCTGGAGCGAAACGCGCTGGCGATTTAGTTCCAGCTTTCCATGACGCAGCCGGGAGATGTCCAGCAAATCGTCAAGCAGTATCTGCATTGCTTTGGCTTGGCGGCAAATGATGTCGATGGCCTTTGAGCGGTTGGATGGATCGAGCTTTACGGATCCTAGCGCCAGAGCTGAGTTGCTGATGGATGCTAAGGGATTGCGCAACTCGTGCGAGAGCACTGCGAGAAACCGGTCTTTGATTTCATGATCCTGTTCGAGCGCAGCGCGTGCACTCTCTTTTTCCGCAAGAGCCTTGCGCAACTCCGCTTCCGCATGGGCGCGCGCCGCAGAAGAGCGGGTTCGATCAGCCACTTCCTCAAGCAATCGAATTTCTTGATCCAACCATTCCCGCGCCTCGCGTCCATGTACGCAGATGACTGCCAACAGCTTGCCGCGTTTGAAGACTGGAATACTTGCAAGGCGCCGAACGCCAAGACTGCGAATTGCAGTGCGGCCTTCAGGTGTCAAGCGCGGATCTGACTCGGAATCGTGGACTACATAGGTTTTACCTGCAAGGTAGGCCTCAGCGATGTCGGGCGCGTAGTCTGAAATCTTCAGTTGCTCTGGCCATTTATCCGCATCGGTTTCAACGCTGGCAACCAGGAACATGCTGTCTTGGTCGATATCCACGTCGTAGTATGCGGCCCGCACCAGGCCAAAGTGCTGCACGAGCAACTCCAATGCCACTTTCTGCACATCGGAAGGTGCGTCCAGAGGCTTCAGCGCATCGCTCAATCGTAGTAAGAGCGTTTGACGCTCTTCGCTTTCGCGCAACTTCTGCTCTTTCAGGTTGCGCTGAGTTACGTCCTCAATCACGATACCGAGCAAGCTGCTACCTTCGGACCCGATCCGACAAGCGCTGGTACGGAACCACTTTTTCAAGTCGGTGTTGAAGCTCTCCTTTGTCCCTGCTACTCCTGTCTTCGAGACTTGGTCGTAGAAGCTCAACCACTGATCTTCGATATCGGGCGCAACTTCTTTGACACGCGTGCCAGCAGGAGGGGCAATTCCGGTTTGCTGGACAAAGGCATTGTTCATCTCGCGATAAACCAAATCGACCAAGGTGCCGCGGGCATCCCGGATCGCCTCCAGGATGGTGAAGCCCGCATCCAGAGACTCAAATAGAGCCCGGTACTTCGCCTCGCTTCGCCTGACTTCCTGAAGCTCGGCGACGGCCAGCTCAGCTTGTGCAAGTCGTTGCCTCAGTTTATCGATCTCGGCTTGTGACGTCATATTGAACCCTCCGGGAGGCGAACCATACTATGTAAGCCGTCATTACAGTTTGCGAAAAGAGTAAGTTATTGATACGAAGAGATATTTGGATGAATGAAGTGGCCGATTCAGTCCCTTTACCTCACAAAAAAATGGGGGCTACGGCACAACATTCACTGCATCCACTTGGGCCCGCGCCGTAGGAACTTCGCCAATCTTGCTGGTGTGACCTACGGAATTTCTTTGGGCTCCGGTGTGCGACACCGACCAGCAAGGACTCCGATCATTATTTTTGAAATATTTGAGCCAGTGAGCAAAACCACTATCTGGTGCGAGCCCTCGGGGAGATGTAGCTCTCAAGGTTGCCCAGCAGGACCGAGTCCTATCGGCAGGTTACATATTGAATCTTAAGTTGCAAAATGGTCTCAGGATTTTCCGTATTGTGAGAAGAGGCTATTTTTAGCAATGTGTATTGAAAATTTTCAATGCTGTAGATATGTATGAATGTATCAGTTGTTAATTTTGACTTTTATCAAGAATTTGCTCCGAATACCATCGCTTGTCAACATTGAGGATGGTGTGGGTATGAAAGTAATCATTCAAATTTTTCGAGCAATAGGATTTATGGCAGTTCTCGTAGCAATAGCAGCCTTGCTATTAGTTATTGCATCTAAACTGACAACTGTCATAGATGGAGAAAAAAGAGTTGTTCCTGTTACTGAAGGTGTACTGCCTGCGCCAACTCATGAAAGATTAGATCCTGAAAGTTCCTCTGACGAATAAAAACATACGGATTAAGTGCACCTAATAAAAAGGGCTCGAATTATTACATTCGAGCCTTTTCTGTTTGGTGAAAATATTTATCTAATATTTTAATTAATAAAAAGGTATTTTTATACTTTTTCCTAAGTCTCTCATTATATCAAAGAATACTACTGAATAGAATTCAAATTCATCAGCTTTTCTCATGGAGCCAAAGTACTCTATAAATCGAGCGTATTGGATTAGGAAAAGTGGAGGCGAGTTTGGTGGTAGGCTCTTAGGATTGTATTGGGATAATTTATCGAACATAAATGATCCGTAATGTCGAGTTGAACTACTATAAATATCTCATTTCCTGTGGTGATATGGTTTAAGGAAGCATGGAATTTACAAAGAAAATCAGACTTTATTGATGCAAGGCACATCCTGGTGTGATTAATCTATTATATTAATTTTGTCGATAAATTCTGAAATTTTGATTTGAGATGCAAAATGAATCGTGGTAATTTAGAAAAAAGTTATCTGCAGACTATGTCTGACCAGGATAGATATGAATTAAGATTTTTGAAGGATGGGTTTGAGCATGAATAAGTCCGATTTGATTGGTAAAATTGCAGAAGGAACAGGACTGACCAAGGCAGAAGCCAGTAGAGCCCTAGACGCTGCACTTGAAAGTATCGGACATGCCTTGAAGCAAGGAGAATCGGTCAGGCTGGTTGGTTTTGGAACTTTCAGTGTGGCAAGTCGTGAGAGGCGCGTTGGAACGGATCCGAGGACTGGGAAGAAATTGGTGCTGAAGCCAATGCGGATCGTCAAGTTCAGAACTGGGAGCATCCTCAAGAAACTTGTAACGATGCGCTCGGAATCGATGCCGCTTTCAGGAGAGAATGGAAGTTCAGACGATGATTTGTCATCGTACTTCTGATGTGCTGTCGCCAGACACTCGTGAATAGACTGCCATGCAGCACATGACGCGCTTTACCAGCAACGCCCGATTGGCGCAGGTCTAGTCACAAGGCCTTGGGCGTGTGTCCTGTGATGAATATTGTTGCTCCCACCCTGTGTTAGGCGGAGGGCAAAAGCACAGAGAAGATTTCGTGAGGCCAATGATGTGAAGTGGCGGCCGATGGCAGTGCAGGAACCGTCCGAATATGGCGAATTCTCTGCGTTGGCTCAATAGCACGTGCACCAACGTTGCACCATAAAAAATGGGTGATGCAAAAAGCTATTGAAAATCAGATAGATACCCAATTACCGATCCAATCCATCATAGGGGCCACTGACATGCGCCACATCGAATTAACTTGTTGATTTTGCTTGTATATCTGATCGTTCATCGCGCATTCCATGGAGCTTGGAGCACTGTTTTGTAGCACCGATCTCGCCCGAGAAGTCCCGACGTTCATATTCCAGTGCTACATTCGGCGCTCCAAAAAGAACATGGAGCACCGGAGCAAGCGGGGTCAATTACGGCAAAGAAGAAGGCCGGTGGCTCTACTTCCTATAAGGCACAGACTCGGCCAAAAGATAAGGGCAGTATTTTGCACACAGAGGCGCAGACTTTCACGAGCAAGGCTTTGGCGAAGACATGGCTGTGGGAGTCACGGAGCCAGAAGCGCGATGACTTTGGATATCCGCTGGCTGGAGGCTGCGGAATCGCTAGTAAGGACGCATGCCTGCGACGCAACAAACCGCTTGCTTGATGCTAGACCACGGCGGGAATCAGCGAATCGGGCTGTCGCGCCAGCAGATGAGACAGCCGGTGAAGACCGGCTTGCAAGCGTGCACGGTCCTTGATGCTGCCCAAAGAGATGCGAATGGCGTTCACGGAACGTTTGCCAGTGGCGAATGCCTCCGCCGGCGTGACTGCTATGCCTTCGCTGTCTGCGGCACGAGCAAGCTGCGAGGAGCTCCAGTAGCTTGGCAACTCGAGCCATACATGCAGGCCGTCTCCGGCGCCGATGTAACGTCCCGCCAGAATGTCTCTGGCCATCCAGTGGCGCAGACGGGCCTCCTTGCGCACTCCTTCCATCAATTCAGCTGCTGAACCATCGAAGATCCACTGCGTGGCCAGTGCGGCCGTCAGAGGCGCGACCATCAGCGCAAATGATCTGAGCGCGGCGAGAAAGCGTTCGCGTTCGTGCATGTCAGGGACGAGAACGAAGGCCACGCGCAAACCCGGAGTCAGGCATTTCGACAGGGTCGAGATGAAGCACACCTGTCCTGGAGCGAAGAAGGCAATAGGCGGCGGCTGGGCATCGGCAAGTAGCCAGTAGGGGTCGTCTTCGACGATGCGTACATTGAAGCGCTTCGCGATGCTGGCGAGTTCTCTTCGGCGGTGCTCAGGAATGGTGACGCTTGTCGGGTTCTGTAATGTCGGATTGAGATAGATCAGCCCAGGCATGTGCTCGTGGCATGCCTGCTCAAGCGCTTCGGGCACCATCCCGTGCTGATCCGCGTCCACTGCAACGATGCGTCGGCCGAACTGCGTCGCTGCGGTGCGCAGGCCCGGATAAGCCATCGGTTCTGCCAGGATCACATCGCCAAGCTTGGTCTGAGCAAGAATCAATGCAGCGATTGCTGCTTGTGCGCCTGGGCAGACAACAACCTGCTCTGGATCCAGCTGTCCAAGCATGGGCTCAAGCCATCTGGCTCCCGCCTTGCGGTCGGAGTCGCTCCCTCCGCCCAGGTGGTAAGTCATCAGCAGGTTGGCATCTGCCCTCATCAGCACCTGGGACAGGCCTTGCTTCAACATATCGTCAAAGTCCACACCGTCGGGCGGCGGTGGGGTATTCATGCCCAGGTCGAGGATAGTGGACAGTTCGACTTTCGGCGCTGCGACGTAGGTGCCTCGGGCGCCTCGGCCTTCCAGCAGGTGGCGGCGTCTGGCTTCGTCATACGCGCGCGTGACCGTTGTCAGGTCGATATCCAGTTGTGCCGCCAGTTGGCGCTGTGGAGGTAGACGGTCGCCCGGACTCAAGGATCCGTCTGCCATGGCTGCCTGCAAGGCATCTGCAATCTGCAGAAAACGCGGCCCGCCATGCGCGGACAATCGCGGCAACCACGCGGGCAAACAGTCATCTTGTATGGCTTTCATATACATACATTTTGTCTCAATGTATGGAAATTGCTTTTAAGTAATATGCCTCGACACGGCAGCGACATCACTCTTGTATGGCAATCGCTGACGTTTTTGCCTCTCGCGTCCGGGAGGTGGTGTTCCTCGCAACAGACAGTGTCAGTCATAGGCTGGAAATTCTCAAAATGATCGATTGGGTCCCTGTAGTCTTCGTAACGTTCAAGGTGCTCATCTTTGGCACATGCATGTTCTTCGCCATCAAGTGGCATTACGACCAAGGGAAGAAGGGCGTGGACAGGCGCGCGTTACTACGCACGAGTGCCAAGCTGGCAGCCATCTTCCTGCTCGCACTGCTGGGTGTGTTGTTCTTTACCTTTGGCCTCGCCAGGATGCTCGGTATGGACTTGAGTCTTCCTTGACCGGACAGACTGGGCAACTGATAGCTGGTAATGCGATCAACCCTGCAACTGTCGGACTGACCTTGAATGGTGACTTGACGGCAATGGCAATCTGCCTGGTGTCGCCGTGGCACACTGCCTTTGATTTCGGGCTTCGGGACATCTTTTGCCTGAGTGCACGAGGCTGGGTTCGGACTGACCGCGGGAAGCGGCCTCTCAACGGCTTTGTGTGAGCCCTTGAGCCTCACAGAACAAAAAAGGCGCTTCAATGAAGCGCTTTTTTGTATGTTGGTACGGTAAGGCTAGGTCATGTCGAATAACCTGAGACATCGACCATGCCATGGTCTTGTCTTCAGGGCCGTTTCGGCCCTTCACCCCGGAATTCTTCGAGGTAATGAGGACGGTTCATCAAGACATTTGCTTGACTGATGCGAGAGACTTGGAAACATTCGCAAAACTCCGGGCAGTTAATCCAGGCGTGTGACCGGTGAAGGGGAAGCCTGTCACACGCTTGGTGCGGGGCGGGGCGTAGGTTCGCACCTTGGATGTGCTCAAACCCAGACGCACGAGCGACTCGGCAATGGTCACGGCAGCTGCCACACCATCGACTACCGGCACACCGGTGAGTTCGCGGATCTTGGCATCCAGCTCGGCCATACCTCCACAGCCAAGGCAAATGACCTCCGCATGGTCTTCGCTGACGGCAAGGCCGGCCTGGTGAACAATCGCTTCGACCGCACGCTCGGGTTGGGTCTCCAGCTCCAGCACAGCCATGCCACTGGCGCGAACCGATGCGCAGCGGTCGTTCAGGCCAGCGAGCTTGAGTCGATCCTCGATCAATGGCACAGCGCGATCCAGCGTCGTGACCACAGAGTATTTGTGGCCCAGGAACATGGCAGCCGTGGCCGCTGCCTCGGTGATATCCACCACCGGAACGTCCAGCAACTCCTGCAGGCCTTCGCGGCCATGCTCACCGTAGCCAGCTTGAATGACGGCGTCAAAGGGTTGGCCGTAGCTCATCACAGCATCCATAACTCCGACCGCAGCAAGATAGCTCTCGAAATTCCCCTCAACCGACTCGGCCCCAAAGCGCGGAGTCAGTGCGACTATCTCCGTGCCTGCCGCAGCCACTTTCTGAGCCTGCATGCCGATGGCATGGGTCATTGACTCGGTGGTATTCACGTTCACGATCAAAATGCGCATGATTTTTAACTTTCTTTCTCAGTGCTTGGCGGAGGCTACGGAAATGGCTTCGCCATCCTGGTCTTCGTAGGTGAGGCCTTTTGGTGCAACCATCCAATAGAACAGGGCGCCTAGTCCGGCTGCGATGAACCAGGAGAACTGGGACAGCGATTGCAAGGTCGGCAGGAACGCAAAGAGCAGCGAGATCAGGGACGAGGGAATCAGGGCCTGAATTGCCTTGGGATTGATGCCATTGCGGTAGTGATAGGGGCCAGCAGGGTCGTGTGTATAGAGCGCCGGCACATTCACACGCTGTTTGCGGATCAGCCAGTAGTCGGCCATAACGATGCCGAACAGCGGACCCAGAAACGAACCCAGTCCGCCCAGGAAGTAGACGATGACCAGCGGAGAGTTATAGAGGTTCCAGGGCAGGATCACGAAGCCGAGGACTGCGCTGACAAGAGCTGCCCGGCGAAAGTTCAGATGCCTGGGCATGAGGTTGGCCAGCGCCAGGGCAGGAGCCACGAAATTGGCCATCAGGTTCACGGCAATGGTCAAGATCAGCAGCGAAAGGCTGGCCAACATCAACAGCGGCTTATTGGGAATGTTCTGGACGATGTCGGTCGGGCTTTGAATCAGCGTGCCGTCGATGGCAAGCTGGCCGCCTGTCAGGATGACCACGATCAAGCCGAAGATCAGCATATTGATCGGAATGCCCCAGAAATTGCCTTTCACCACGGCGCTGCTTGAGGTGGCTGCGCGTGTGAAATCACAGAAGTTCAGCACGAAGGTCCCGTAGATCGCCACCCATAGCGAAGCAGCGCCCAGGATCTGCAGCCACATGGCTCCGCCGCTGCTTGCAAACGGGGCAGACCAATGCAGGGTCCATTTGGCGCTGTAGAAGATCCATCCTGCCAGGGCAATGAAGGTCAGCAGAATCACCGGTCCCGCAAAGGCCTCGTACTTTCGTATGCTCTCCATGCCCCAGCAGGCAATGAGCACCTGCACAACCCACAGAATGGAAAAGCTGATCCAGCCCAGCAGTGGCAGGCCCAGCACGATTTGCTCTTTCAGCGACTGCAAGCCGGGAAACAGCGTGATCAGCATCACGTCGAGCACCATGGATGCCAGATAGGTTTGAATGCCAAACCAAGCAATGGCGACTCCGCCGCGGATCAGTGCAGGAATCTGAGCGCCGCGTGTACCAAAGCTGATGCGG
The DNA here is from genome assembly GCF_018292285.1 of Comamonas brasiliensis. Taxonomy (NCBI): domain Bacteria; kingdom Pseudomonadati; phylum Pseudomonadota; class Betaproteobacteria; order Burkholderiales; family Comamonadaceae; genus Comamonas; species Comamonas brasiliensis. Next base: position 1,415,826 of record NZ_JAANES010000001.1, on the reverse strand, counting down.
CTCATCACCGGAAAAGGGATTCCTGTGCGCGTCCCCATAAAGCCGGAGAGGGACAGCAGTACGAACAGAAATGCGGCACCCAGCAGCAGTGCCATCAGAATCTGATGTCCACCGAGCCCAAGCGTGAAAAGACCGATGGCAAAGGCGTAGTTGCCAAGGCTGTGTACATCGTTGGCCCAGAGGGTGAACAGGCTGTAGCTGCCCCAGGTACGTCCCTGTTTCGAGGTGGGAGCCAGATCATGGTTGTACAGCGCGGGAGAAACCCCGGCCGGCAGACCTTTATCACGCTTATGGCTTGTGGTGTTGGCTCCCGAGGTCAATGACTCACCATGGGTGTCCAGTACTAGGTTGTTCATATGCCGCCTTCCATCAGGGTGCACCGTGGAGCCCCTTTGCCATGGCCTCATTTCGGCTGAGCAAGACCATGTTTGTCTACCGTTATTAACGGCCACAGACGATGCAAGCCTGCAGCCATGTGTTTGCTGCCGAAGCTCATGAAGTCAATCAAATTTGCCTCATGAACACCTGTTTCAGCAAGTTTGTTCAGCGACGCGTTGAACACATCGCTGACATGCATTCAATGTATACAAGACATGAATTCAAGGCGCTAGTAAGAACCCTTGTTCCATGGGTAGTGAATCCAGGTTTGGCGCAATCCTTTGGGGGCGGTGAAAAATGGTCGCTATCAGGCTTAGCAAGCTCTGGCGGGCATTTCGGTCACAGGCGAAGGCGGGAACCTACACTTTGATCACGGCTGTTTTGCGCGGATCTCTATCTACGAATCACCGACGACCACCGCCGGGCACTGCTGGGTGCTGCGCATATTGCTGTGTCATAGAAGAGAGCCTTGAAGCTGAGCAGCGCAGTCATTTCCCAGCGGCTGCAAAGCCGGCATTCGGACTGCTTGCATCGCAGCACTATTGCTTGCCAAAGAGTAATCGGCGCTGGTTTTTCTATGGCGGTGAGATCAGTTGGAATGAAGGCCAAGACTTTGGCCGCTGCACTCACCAGACATTGCAGCAGCCGAGATAGCTGGGAAGCCCATTCGGCAGGGAATACGGAGACGGGCGCATCGTTGCATTCAGTGGCATTGGCAATTCTTGCTGGAAGCCCATTCCACGGCGCAATCAGCGAACGCGTAAGTCATCACTGGCACAGATAGCGAAATCAATCGCTGCAGGTGTTGCCCCTGGTAGGGCTAGCGCTTCGAGCTTCAATGCTGGTTCGCCGGGAACTGCTGCGAGCGAGGGCCAAGATCAGCGAAGCGGCCAAGCGGCCAAGCTGCTCGATTCGGCTGAAGCCGTGGACGCCTGTTGGCGTCGAAACACTTATTTAGCTGAAGACGAATCTTCAGGAGCCAGGATGGAGCGTAGTCGGTTGCGGGCTCCGCGACGACCGATCAGGCTTTCATCAAGGCGCGATGCCAAGGCATCGATATGAGCAATCATTAGTTGTTCAGCCTTTAAATTGTCGCCTTCCGCCAGCGCATCAACGATGGCGGCATGGTCGTCATTGAAAACCTTGGCCTCGGTTTTCGATTGGTATAGATCCGAAATCAGAGTCGTTCTTGCAGAGAGGTCGACCATCATGGAAGTCAAAAAACGATTGCCAAGACACTCGGCCAGGCAGATATGAAAGTCGGCCAGCAGCCAGCTGCGAGCTTCCGCATCTCCACATGCAATGGCTTTGCGTTCCTCTGCGATGTGTTTGCGCAGGCGTTTCAGTGTTGTCTGCAAGGGCTGACCAGCGTCACGTAGCATGCCTGGCTCAACAACGCGCCGCGCCGCATAGGTTTCCTGAGCCTCTTCAAACGAAGGCTCTGCAACATACCAGCCAACCCTGGATCGGACCTCTACAAAACCTCGGGTCTGCAGATGCATCAATGCCTCGCGGACCAAGGTTCGACTGACCTGAAACAAGTCCGCAATGTCCTGTTCACCCAGCTTCTCTCCCGGACGTAGCTTGGCTGTGAGGATCGACTCTATGAGACGCTCGGCGATCTTGGTTTTGGTGATGACTGGAGTACTCATTCAATTGATTTTATGCGACCGTACCATGCCTAAGTGGTTGCTCTGCAGCGTGGAAGAGTTCGCCCGTGTTCGTTATAGCAGCTGGCAAAGGTTGCATGCAGAAGGCCATGTAATGCTCGGTCTCCGAGGGAGGAGAGTAGGCCAAACAGGCCGGGCGGGCTATCTCTTTATCGTCCGCTGACGGTTGCTTGGTGAACTGCGAAGATGAATCAAGGGAGAACACCTAGGCTTTCCTTTATTGATGTTGTATACAAGTGTTGAGTTCAAGATCTATGATGAAGCAATGGAAACCTCACTCACTTGGTCTATCGCTGAAAGTCTGACCAAAGCAATTGTTGAACATCGACTGATGCCGGGTACCAAGCTGTCAGAACAGAAGCTGGCCGACCACTTTGGCGTTTCCCGCACTCTGGTTCGCCAGGCATTGTTTCAGGCGTCGCAGAACCGCCTGATCAAGCTGGAGCCTACGCGCGGTGCCTTTGTGGCCACGCCTTCGGTGGACGAGGCGCGCCAGGTGTTTGCCGTGCGCCGCATGCTCGAGGCCGAGATGGTGCGCAATTTTGCTGCGCAGCAGACACCTTCCCGCTTGTTGGAACTCAAGGCGCATGTGGCGGCCGAGAAGAAGGCCATGGAAGCCAATGACGTGGGCCAATGCACAGAGCTGCTGGGCGACTTCCACGTGCGCATGGCCGAGCTCATGGGCAATGAGGTGCTGGCACAGCTGCTGGGCGAGCTGATTTCCCGCTGCGCATTGATCACCCTGATGTACCAGTCTGCATCGGCGGCCGAGCATTCGCACGAAGAACATGCCGACATCGTGACCGCGCTGGCTGTGGGCGATGCCGAACATGCGGTGCAGCTGATGTTGCAGCACCTCGATCACATGGAAGAGGGCATGTCCTTCAACCGTATTTTGCCAACGCGCGATCTGTCGATGGCACTTTCATCCGTATCCCTATGACTTACGATTCCACCGCCTCCTACCCACGCGACCTGATTGGCTACGGCCGCCACACGCCCCATCCCGAATGGCCCGGCAAAGCCCGCGTGGCCGTTCAGTTCGTGCTGAACTACGAAGAAGGCGGTGAGAACCATATCCTGCATGGCGACCCCGGCAGCGAGCAGTTTCTGTCGGAGATGTTCAATCCCGCCAGCTACCCGGACCGTCACATGAGCATGGACGGCATCTATGAATACGGCTCGCGCGCCGGTGTGTGGCGCATTCTGAAAGAGTTCGAGAAGCGCGGTCTGCCGCTGACTGTGTTCGGCGTGGCCACGGCGCTGCAAAAGCATCGCGAGCTGGCCCAGGCCTTTGACGAACTGGGCCACGAAGTGGCCTGCCACGGCCTGAAGTGGATTCACTACCAGAACGTGCCCGAGGAGATCGAGCGCGCCCACATGCAGCAATGCGTGGACATCTTTGAAGAGCTGTACGGCGCGGGCGGTGACCACGGCCTGGGCTGGTACACCGGCCGCGACAGCCCCAACAGCCACCGCCTGGTGGCCGATGCCGGACGCTTCAGCTACGACAGCGATTACTACGGCGACGACCTGCCCTTCTGGATGAAGGTCGCCAAGAGCGACGGCACGACGTACAACCAGCTCATCGTTCCCTACACGCTGGACGTCAACGATATGCGCTTTGCGCTGCCCCAGGGCTACTCGCATGCCGATCCGTTCTTCCAGTACATGAAGGACACATTCGATGTCCTGTACGCCGAGGGCAATGCCAGTGGCGACAACGCCCCCAAGATGATGAGCATCGGCATGCACTGCCGACTGCTGGGCCGCCCCGGCCGGATTACAGCGCTGCAGCGCTTCCTCGATCACATCCAGAAGCACGACAACGTGTGGGTGTGCCGCCGTATTGATTTGGCTCGTCACTGGGCCGAGCGTTTCCCTATGCGATGAACAAGCCTCGACTCAGCAATACCTAGTTAGGCAGTTACTGAGGCATCAAGGATGGGCGCGAATCCGCGCCTTCAATCTGTGCGACCCGATAACTCTGGGAGCCTGAAGAAGGGCTGGCCGAGGGCACCTGGGCCCGGTCTTCAGTCGATGACCACCAACTTGCCGCGCATTGGCTGGGCGTGGGTTGGGAAAGAGCAGAAGTAAATATAGTCCTCGCCATGGACCAGACGCTGGACGGGGAAGGTCACCGAGGCATGCTCGCCGCCGGAGAGTATCTGTGTCGCGGCAAGAATGCGGGCATCGCTATGGCTGAGCCAGGCATGCTCAGGGCCGGACTGCAGGCCCTCGCGAATCACGGCTTCCGTGTCTTTGCTTCGGGTGAGTACCCAGTTGTGGCCTGCTGCCTGCCAGGGCTTCTTGCCGGTATGCACCAGATGCACGGTGAACTGTTCACAGCGCTTGCTGACCCGCAGCTCGGTCATGTCGAATTTCTTGCCGGGCTGGCCCTGGATATGGGCTTGGCAAACAGGGTCCGTGTGCTGCGCCAGGACTGGGCCACCGAAGAGGGAGAGTGCAGCCAATGCGGTTAGATGGCAGATGCTTGAAGTGAAGAGCTTCATGGTCGGTCTCTGTTTCTGAGCAGGATGCAATGTCTGGTCGATAGGAGGGATCAGGCGATCAGTCCGTCCACGATCACCTGTGGTGTGCCGCGTGAACAGGTCTCCACGCGCGCTAGCACGCCATAAACGCGCGCCAGCAGTTCGGGGGTGACGGCCTTATGTGGCGGGCCGTCGGCCAGCAGTTCTCCGTCCTTGAGCACCAGCACTCGGTCGGCATGGCGCAGTGCAATGCTGAGGTCGTGCAGCACCACCAGCGTGATCATGCGATGGCGCTGGGTTTCTTCCCGGACCAGCGACATCACATGGAACTGGTGGTTCAGGTCCAGCGCAGACAGAGGCTCGTCCAGCAGCAGCACGCGTGGCTGGCGAATCAGCGCTTGCGCAAGGCCTGCCAATTGAGCCTGCCCACCCGAGAGCTCGTCCAGATGGCGCATCGCAAGATGGCCTATGCCCAGGCGCTGCAGCAGAATGGCGCCTTGCTCTACGGCGTCGGAGGGCAGTTCGTTGTCGGCTGTCCAAGGAGAGTGGGGCGATGCCTTGCGCGCGGCCAGCAGCGATTCGATGACGCGCAGATGGACGGGTGCAGGCAGAGCCTGCGGCAGATATACAACGCGTTTGGCACGCTCGGCCAGGCTGGCTTTGTCCAGTTCCATGCCCTCGAATGCAATGCATCCCCGTGCGCTGGCCAGACCGGCCAGCGCGCGCAGCATGGTGGACTTGCCGCTGCCATTGGGCCCCAGGACTACGGTGACGGAGCCAGGCTGCAGATCGAGAACGTTCAGCGACGGGATGACGGTGCGTCGTCCATACGCGACGTTCAGTTGCGTGATGTTCAGTCCCTGGGTGTTCATGCGCGTCCCCTGGTCTTCAGCACGATGGCCAGGAAGAACGGAATACCTACCAACGAGGTGACGATACCCACAGGCACGATCACATCAGGTACCAGGGATTTGGAGGCTACAGAGGCGAGCGAGAGAACGAGGGCCCCTGTGAGAGCCGAGGCAGGTAGATAGAAACGATGATCGTCCCCCACCAGACGACGTGCAATATGCGGCGCAACCAGTCCGATAAAGCCGATGCTGCCCACAAAGGCCACCGAAAGAGCGGCCAGCAGGCTGATGCGAAGCAGTGCGCCCAGACGCAGACGACGCACATCCACGCCAAAGCTTGCGGCTCGATCCTCGCCCAGGCGCAGTGCGGTGAGTCGCCAGGCATTGCGCATGGAAAACGGCAACACCAGAGCCAGTGCCATGGCCAGGGCCATCACCTTGGGCCAGGTGGCGCGCGAGAGGCTGCCCATGGTCCAGAACACCAGGCCCTGCAGTGCTTCTGCCGTGGCAATGAACTGCAGCAGGGCCACCAAGGCGTTGAAGCTGAACACCAGAGCTATGCCAAACAGCACCACGCCCGTCGTGCTCATGCCGCCCCAGCGCGCGACCAGATCCAATAGCAAAGCGGATGCCATGGCAAAGACAAAGGCGTTGGCGGGCACGGCCCAGGCAGCGGGAATTCCTGGCAGGCTCCAGTCCAGCACGATGGCCAGCGCGGCCCCGAATGCGGCAGCGGACGACAGGCCCAGGGTGAACGGGCTTGCCAGCGGATTGGCCAGCACAGTCTGCATTTCTGCACCGGCAAGGCCCAGGGCCAGACCGACGGTCACGGCCATGAGTGCGTAGGGCAGGCGGATGTTCCAGACAATGACGCGTAGCGCGGGCGCAGCCGAGTCGGGCGCGAGCAGGGTGTGCAGCAAGGTCGGCAGTTCCAGGCCAGAAGGCCCGGTGGTGAAGTCTGTCAGCAGCGCGCCAAGAATGGCGGTGCCCAGCAAGGCCAGAACCAGCAGTCGCCAACCTGAAAGGCGCTTGTAGGCCCGTGCAAGCTGCATGGGATCCGGTTGCAGCGGTTGACGGGCCTGCACACTGGCTGTCAGGCCTTGCTTGAGCGTAGCGGCAGAAGCTGTCATTTGCTGGCTCCGCGACTGGCAATATCACCCCAGTAAGCACCTTGCATGGGCAGGGCGGTGAGGAAGCGCTGATTGATTTCCGTCATGGTGGCCTGAGGATCGACGTCCTTGAAGAGGTCCGGGTAGAACCACTTGGCCATGGCTTCTATGGCGAGAATGTTGGTGGGCGCATCGTAGAAGTTGTGCCAGAGACCATGGGCACGGCCCGAGCGCACGGAGCTGAGCACTTCGAAACCGGGGCGCAGGGCCAGCTCTTTCAGACTGGTGCCCAGCAGTTCAGCGCTTACTCCTTCGCCCGCCTTGAGCATGGGCCGGCTGCTTTGCGGGCGGCTGCCGGTGGCGATGTACACATCGGGGTCCTGTGCAATCAATGCCTCCTGGTGCAGGTCGCCGATAGCACCGGGAATCTTGCCCTGGGCGATGTTTACGCCGCCTGCTGCGTCGATAAACTCGCCGATGTTGCCCTTGCCTGCCGTGTGGCAGCAGCCATCCCAAACGCCCGCCAGCAGCTCCGCAAACACGCGTGGGCGTTTGTTGCTGGGGATGTCCTTCACACGCGACTGCACACGCTGCAGATGCTCTTCATAGAAGCTGGCATAGGCGTTGGCCTGGGCTTCACGGTGCACAGCCTTGCCCAGAATGCGGATGCTGCTGGCGGTGTTGCGCACTGGTTGGGCGCGGAAGTCGATGAATACAACGGGCACACCGGACTTCTCAAGCTCCTTGACCAGACCGCTCTGGCGTCCTGGCCCGTGGCCACCAAGGCCAAAGATGGCAATGTCGGGCTTGGTCGATACCGATTTTTCGAAGCTCACACTGTCTTCCGAGGTGCGCCCGATCAGCGGGATGCGTTCAATTTGCGGGAAGCGCTGTTTGTAGACAGCCCAGCCATTCGGATCGGCAAATGCCAGCTCGCCTTGCCAGCCCACAATGCGCTTGAGCGGGTCGGCACCCTCCATCAGCGCGAGCGCGTAGAGAAATCGACCTTCACCCAGCAGGATGTGATCAACCTTGACAGGAATGCGCACCGTGCGGCCCACGATGTCCACAACCGAGACTTCGACCGGCTGTGATGCGGCGGGAGCAGTGCCTTGTGCATGGGCGGGTGTGCCGATCACGCAGGCGGTCAGCATGGCCAGACTTGTGGCCTGCAACAGGTGCTGCAGTCTGGAGAATGAAAAGTGAAAGGTCATGATAGAGGGCATTCAAAAGTCAACGCTTGCTTGCCAGGTGCTGGCATGCGCCCGTTCGCAGCGCGACCTGCAACTGCCGTGCAAGCGCTGCGTTACGAGAGCGTCCGAAGCAACTTGGCCGAGATCAGAACGACATATCGAGGCTGGCCGTGTAGGTACGGCCGGCACCGGGGATGCCGTACAGCTGGAAGCCATCCAGGGACGAACCTATGCGGCTCCAGTAGAAGCGGTTGGCGATGTTGTTGATATTGAAGTTGGCCGTCATCTGACGGTTGATGCGCCAGCGCAGGGCCAGGTTCTGCACCACATAGCCTGGGGCTTTTTCGCGGTCCACCACATAGATCGGGTGGGCGCCGTTCGGCCCCGAGACGGTGCTTGAGTTGTTGTTCAGACCACCGACTATCACGTTGTCGGCATAGCGACGCTGGCCTACATACTGCGCGCCATAGCTCACCGTGAGGGCAGGCGTGAGCAGGTAGGAAGTCCAGACGCTACCGGCCCAGTCGGGCACGTTCTTGGCTTCGGCGCCCTCATTCACACCTTTGGTGATACGACTCTTGAGGTGCGAAAGGCTGGCCATCACAGACCAGCGCGGCGTGATTTCGCCTTGCGCACTCAGCTCGAAGCCCTGTACGCGCTTGGCTGGCAGGGAGCGTACGGGAGAGCTGTTGTCGGGGTTGTATTCCCAGGAGTCGGTGAGCTCGGTGCGAAAGACGGCACCGGTGACGGAGAGGCGTCCGTCCAGCGCATCCCATTTGCTACCAGCTTCCCAGGTACGAGAGAGCGCAGGCTGGTAGTCGAACTGTGCCGCCGTGCCATTGATGGCATTGTTGGTGGTCACGCCCAGTGCCGATGGCTGAGCCGCACGGCTGTAGGCCGCGTAGATGGAGCCTTGCTTGGCAGGCTTGTAGACGATTCCCAGGCGACCGCTGAGCGCACCGTCGGTGCGGCTTCTGTCGACGTTCTTCGCGTTCCAGCGGTCGTAGCGCAGGGCTGTCTGTGCCTGCCAGCGTTCGTTAAAGGTAATGGTGTCATTTACATACACACCCATGTTCTGTACCGATGCACGCGCGCTGCCTGCACCCACGATGGTGGGTGTGCCGGCGAAGATCGTGTTGGGGTTGGCGGGGTCGAAGCTCAGCGTGCCATTTGGCAGGTCCAGGCTGCGTTCGTGATCGCCGTAGGTTTCTCGGTAGAGCTCCAGACCGGCTGTGAGCCGGTGCTGCAATCCAGCTGTCTCAAACTGGGTGCGCACATCCGTTTGATTGTTGGCGATGGTGTAGCGCTTGGAGCTCGACATGGCGGCCAGACGTAGCGAGATCGGCTGGCCTGTGGTGTCCACCAAGTCGTAGTCGCCATAGGAAGCGATATTGCCAGGGGCTGTCACCAGCGGCCCCTTGCCGATATAACCCAGGCTGTTGCGCGTACCGGTCGCATTGAATCGCGCGGGGGAAAGCACGCTCCAGCTGTCGACGCGTTCATAACGGAACTGGTTGCGGATGGTTGTGTCCGCAGCAAGGTCTCGCTCAATTCGGGCCGTGATGCTGTCGGTTCTTGCCTGCTGTGTGTACAGATTGGAAGCGCCAAACCAGGCATTGCGTGCGATGCCGGGCATCAGGTTGCCGCGTGTGCCGCGTTGTATGGGCAGGCCGCCGTCAGGAGTGTTGTCATCGGACTGATGCAGCACGTTGACGACAACGCGCGTGTCCGTGCCCAGGCCGTGGGCGAAGGATGCCGCCACGCCATAGCGGTCGAAGTCGACCACATTGCGGCCGGCGACCTCATTCTTGTGCTTCATCAGATTCAGGCGCAGCGCACCGGTCTCCCCGATGGGGCGATTCAGGTCGGCGGTGGCGCGAGCATAGCCATCGCTGCCTAGGCCGAAGCTGGCGTTGTAGAACGTATCACGCTTGGCTTCCTTGCTCACCAGGTTCACGCTGCCGCCGACGGCCGACACTCCCGATTCTACTGACCCCGTGCCCTTGAAGACTTCGGCTTGCTCCAGATTGAACGTATCCGTGCGGCTGGCCATGCCCGCGTCGCGCACGCCGTCGATGGTGATGCTTTGCTCAGCGGAGAAACCGCGAATGGTGAAGAAGTCACCCCAACCCAGATTGCCTTCGCCGGAGCTGAAGGTGATGCCGGCCACGTTCTGCAGCACATCCTGCAGGGTTTGCGCATTCTGTTGGCGCAGTACTTCAGCCGGCACCACCGTGATGCTCTGAGGTGTGTCGCGCAGCGGCTGGGTGAATTTGGGAGACTGCACGGATTGAGCCTGATAGTCGGGCTTGTCGCGATTGGCGTGCACCTCCACGAGAGGCATCGTGGCCGCATCGTCGGCGGCCAGGGCTTGGCTGCTCGTCGCCAGCAGCGTGGGGCCCAGCACCAGCATCAGGCTGGCCAAGGCAGGAGACAATGAGGGCTCCAGACGTGAAGCCGATGAAAATTCACGCGAATCGCGCGCTGGCATGGAGGGGACGGAGATGCTCATGACTGCAATAAACTAGAATGAAAATCGTTCTTATTGATAGATGAGCCGTCACTCTAGTGAGGCAAGCGCCCCTCCGACAGACAGGCGAGGGCAGATTTGCAATGCAATGTTTTCCCTAGCTGCTTCAACACAATCCATTACATTTCCCCCGAAAAGCTCCGTACCGTCGTCGCATGCCGCCGCCAGGGCTCGCATTCTGGTCGTGGATGACGACCCAGAGATCCGCGAGTTGCTGTGTGACTATCTGCAGGCCAACGGCATGCAGCCGTCTGCGGTTGCGAATGGCGAGGCTATGTGGGACTGGCTGGCGCGCCACAGCGCAGATCTCATCGTGCTGGATCTGATGCTTCCGGGCGTGGACGGGCTGACGCTATGCCGCAGTCTGAGTGAGCGGACCCACATTCCTGTGGTGATGCTCACGGCGCGCGGTGCGCTCATGGACCGCATCCTTGGTCTGGAGATGGGGGCTGATGACTATCTGCCCAAGCCCTTTGATCCCCGCGAACTACTGGCGCGCATTGGGGTGGTGCTGCGTCGCACGCGGCAGGTGCCAGCCTCTCTGCATGAACCCGAGCGGCTTGCCACACTGCGCTTTGCCGGCTGGACGCTGAACATGCACACGCGCGAGTTGCACTCTCCCGATGGTGTGCTGGTAACCTTGGCCCAGTCGGACTACCGCGTGCTTTGCGCCCTGGTTCAGAACCCGCATCGGACGCTGAGCCGGGACTATCTGGCCGAGTATGCCTTCGGCCGCGAGCGCATGGCGCTGGATCGTGCCATTGACGTTTGCATCAGCCGCCTGCGTCATCATCTGGAGTCCAACCCGCGCAAGGCGCAGGTACTGCGAACAGTCCGCAATGCAGGCTATTTGCTGGCTTGCGATGTCGAGACACTGGAGTGAGTGCGTCCGCTGCATCGGCATGGCTCCGTAGCCTGTTGACAAGGTTGTGGCCGCAGACGCTGTCTGGCCGCATCGCAGCAATCCTCATCATTGGCATGCTGGCTGCGCAGGCGCTGACCGGAACCATCTGGTGGGAGGTGCGGCAAAGTCAGCTGCTGGAAGTGCCTTTGAGGCTGGTGGCAGCTCGTGCAGCCGATACCTCGGTGCTGTTGTCTGCCATGCCGCGCGAACAGCGAAATATGCTGTTGGAGCAATGGAACACCAGCCATTACTCACTGCAGCTGCTCGATGAGATACCACCGACAGCCGACGAGACTAAGCCTTTCATCGCAGAGGCGCAGGTCTTGATCGCTCAGGTTCTGCAGGAGCGTTTGGGGCGCACTGTGCCCGTGCGGGTGCTGCAGCTGGGCTTGCGTGGGGAGGAGCAAGTGGACGGCTCTCACTCGGCCAATGTATTGACATCGGGTAGACCAGAGGCTCATGTACGCATGGCCATGCAACTTGCCGACAAGCAGTGGCTGGTGGTGAGTGCACAGGAAAGCGAAATTGGCTATCCGGTACGGCCGCTGCATGCCTTGGCCGACTATGTGCTGCGCGTCTATCTGCTGCGCAGTCTCGTGATCGTGGCGTTTGCGTTGGTGGCAGTACGCTTGGCCATGCGACCGCTCCAGCGCATGGCCAGGGCCGCAGAAGCTCTGGGTCGAGATTTGCAAAGCCCACCACTCGAGACCGATGGACCGCGCGAGGTGCAACAGGCGGCGCAGGCTTTCAATGCCATGCAAAAGCAGATCTCAGAGGGAGTGGCCGAGAGAACGCGCTTTCTGGCGGCGGTGTCGCATGACCTGCGTTCTCCCATCACACGGTTGCGCTTGCGTGCCGAAATGCTGGAAACCGAGGCCTTGCGGGCCAAGTTCCGCAATGATCTGCAGGAAATGGAGCATATGGTGTCTTCCACGCTGGACATGCTTACCGGCGCTGATGCTCAGGGGCCGCGTCAGCCAGTGGATATCAATGCCTTGATACAGGGGATGGCACAGGACATACATGAGTCCAGTAGCCAGGAGATTCCCATCCATGGTCAGGCAGGCGGTCCTTATATCGGCTATGCGCAAAGCCTGCGCCGCTGTCTGCAGAATCTGATCGAGAATGCGCTGCGCTATGCCCATGAGGTGCAGCTGCATGTCAGCGACGCCCATGATTTTCTGAGCATCAGCGTGCGCGATCGTGGTCCCGGGATCCCACCGGATCAGATCTCTCGTGTGCTGGAGCCCTTCTATCGCGTGGAGCATTCGCGCAATGCTTCCTCGGGTGGAGTGGGTCTCGGCCTGTCCATTGCGCAGACCGTGGCGCATGCACATGGAGGCCAGTTGCTGTTGCGCAATCTACCGGGCGGAGGCCTGGAGGCAACGCTGAAGTTGCCGCGCCAGTGACGGCCTGGGCTGAAGTTGTGGCATTGAGTCAGGGGTTCGTAGCCTGAAGCAGCCCCGGGGTTGGATAGCAGTTTGCGCAATGATTTTCAGAGCGCTGGGCCGATATAAGCATGTTGAATCACTTCCTAAGTTTTGCGAAAATACTTCATGAACAGCGCCGCCAGTGGCTTCGCTGCGCTGCTCAACGGGACACCGCGCAACTGGACCAAGCCAAGCGCCATAGGTGGCGGCAGTGGCTCCACCTGCAGACGCTGTAGTCCTGCTCCATAAATCTTGTCGTTCAGGAGAATTTCGGGGCAGAAACCAAGTACGTCAGTGCGCCTCATCAGCTCGCTCATCAGCGTCGAGGAAGTGCAGTTGACCATCTTGCGCGGCTCCGCCAAGCCCTGGCCTCGAAGCCAGCTCACCAGCGTCTCGCTCTGGCTGCCCGCTGAGTAGTTCAAAACCCAGGTCGCGTCACGAAGCTCATCCCAGGTTTTCGCCTTGGCCAGCGGATGGCCTTGTCTTCCGGCGGGCATGGCAATCACGTCCATCAGTGGTTTGAAGACCAGTTCATAAGGCAGATCGGTGGGGTCGGCAATGGCCAGTGCGAAGTCCAGTCGTCCCTCGAGCAGAGCCGGAATCAAACTGCTAAGAAAGCCTTCACTGAGCGCCAGTTGCACACCCGGTGCCAGTTGTTCGAACGTTTTCCAGACTTCGGGCAGTGCCTTGATCGAAACCAGGGGTGACATCGCCACGGCCACCCGGGCGCCCGAGCCGCCGCGGATCAGCCGTACCTCTTCGCGCGCCTTGTCCAGCATCGATAGCGCCAGGCGTGCATGAGATAGCAGCACTTTGCCAGCCGGGGTGAATTCAATGCCCCTGTAGCTGCGTACCAGCAGCTCTGCACCTACATCCTCCTCCAGTTCGCGAAGCGACTTGGTCAGGGCGCTCTGGCTCAGAAAGAGTGCACGGGCAGCAGCGCGTATGGAGCCGCTTTCGGCGACCTGGGTGAAAGCCCGAATCTGATGATTTTTCATAAGGGCAGGGTTTTCATCGGGTGAATCGTTTTGGTTGTCTCCTCGGAAAATATACCGGCTTTTGGTGCGATGACCGAGACGCTACATTTTTTGCATGCACTCGAAATTCAGCTCCTACATAGATACCGATGCCATGCTCGCATGGCGCCACGCCATCCATCGTCAGCCCGAACTGGGCTTTGAAGAGTTCCAGACCAGTGCACTGGTCGAGCGTTGCCTGCGCGAGTGGGGCTATGAGGTCACCACCGGGCTTGCGGGAACAGGATTGGTTGGCTCCCTGAAGTTTGGCCCTGGTTCCAGACGCCTGGGACTGCGTGCGGAAATGGACGCACTGCCCATTCAGGAGGACACGGGCCTGCCATGGGCCAGCGAGGTGCCCGGAAAAATGCACGGCTGCGGGCACGATGGTCACACAACCATGCTGCTTGGCGCGGCACAGGCGTTAGCCAAGCTACATCGCGAAGGCAAGCATGCCATGGATGGCATGCTGCATCTGATCTTCCAGCCTGCGGAGGAACTGGGCGGTGCGGGCGGTGCCCAGCGCATGATGAAGGAGGGACTGTTTGCGCGCTTTCCCTGCGACGCGGTCTTTGCCATGCACAACATGCCAGGCATGGAGCAGGGCCAGATACTGTTTCGTGAAGGGGCATGCATGGCCTCCTCCGATAGGGCAACTCTGGTGTTCGAGGGCTGCGGCGGCCACGGCGCCATGCCGCACCTGGCGACCGATCCGACGGTGGTTGCAGCGTCCACGGTAATGGCCTTGCAAAGCATCGTCGCACGCAATGTAGATCCGCTGGCATCGGCAGTAATCACCGTGGGACGCCTTCAGGCCGGGCAAACCTACAACGTGATCCCGGAGACCGCCGAACTGGAGCTGAGCATCCGAGCCCTGAAGCCCGAGGTACGCGATCTGCTGGAGGAGCGCATTCGGGCGGTGGCGCGAGGTCAGGCCGACAGCTTTGGCGCACAGTGTCACATCACCTATGAGCGTGGCTACCCGGTGCTGGTCAACTCTCCCTCTGAAACCCAGTTTGCGATGGGTATAGCCCGGTCGCTGTTCGGCGATGCGCGGGTCGTAGCCAATGCCGATCCGCTGTGCGCGAGTGAGGATTTCGCATACATGCTGGAAGAGCGCCCTGGTTGCTACCTCTTCATAGGCAATGGTGACAACGGTCACACACATGGCACCGCCTCGGGACCCTGCAATGTGCACAACCCCAGTTTCGACTTCAACGATCGCAACCTCGAAACCGGCGCCACATTCTGGATGGCTCTGGCCCATTCCTTTCTTTCAACCCACGCTCGAAGCTGATCATGAAAAAACCTGACTCCATCTTCCGTCGACATGCTCTTGTCCTGTCGCTTGGTTCCTTGTGTGTGGGCACATTCGCAATGGGCGCTGCGCGGGCAGCCGATCAGCGTGTGGTGACTCTGCTCGTTCCGTATCCGGCCGGAGGCCTGTCGGATTCCATTGCTCGGGCGATAAGTACAGCATTGGGTCGGGCCCTGAATCAGCAGGTCATCGTGGACAATCTGGGCGGCGTAAGCGGTTCACTGGCCGCGCAGAAGGTGCTGAACGCGCCCGCTGACGGGCACATGATCTTTCTCGGCTCACCCAACGAGGTGATTCTCTCGCCCATGATCAACGCTGCCGTGAAGCTGAGAGCCGAAGACTTTCGCATGCTGGGCCAGGTGGCAGTGAATCCGCTGGTTCTGCTGACACGTGCCACACTGCCCGTGCGCAATGTCGATGAATTCATTGCCTATGCCAAGTCCCAGGACAAAGGTCTGTCCTATGGCAGCGTCGGCATGGGCTCCATGTATCACCTGTTGGCTGAAAGCATGGCGCAGCAGACCCAGATCCACGTCACGCATGTACCCTACAAGGGCATGGCCCCCATGGTGCAGGATGTCGGAGGCAACAGTATCGACTTTGCCATCCTGCCCTATGCAACGAGTTTCAAGGGAATGTCCGAGCAGGGGCGCCTGAGGCTCATCGGGTGGCTGGCTCCCACACGCAGCGAGCTGGATCCTTCCGTGCCCGCTCTTGGAGAAGGCAAGATTCTGAAGAATTTCAGCCATTCCACCTGGGCCGGCCTCATGGTGAGTCGTAGAACTCCCGAGGACATGGTGGTACGTCTGAACAAGGCGCTGACCGAAGTGCTGCGTGATCCCGAGGTACGGCACCAGATTGCGGCCACCGGATCGGAAGCGCCGCAACCCCAGACGCTGGCTGAGGCGGAGCGGAAACTCAAGGAAGACACCGTCAAATTTCGCGCCATGGCCAAAAACATTCAACTCCAGCCGCAGTAAGCACTACAGGCTGACGCCGTACAGGACGTTTTGGCAAGTGCGGCGGCCAGCGGCGCGCACAGGACGTTCAGCCTGGGCTGCCTGAAGCTCAAAAGGTCGCAATCAACCCGCAAAACTTTGCGACTGACTCTGCCAGGACATGAGCGGCGGGGTGCTGCTAGCAGGCACGGCCGGGATGCGGCGATCCAGAACGTTTGGTCTCGGCGGACATTCGTGCAGGCTTGGGGGACCTACAGCGGTTGGCTGTGGTTTGCTCGGTGAACCATCAGGTCAGGAGTTCAAACCCCTTTGGCTTTGCTGGCTGCGACTGTTAATGGCGTGATTTTCCCTGCCAGGGCTGCATGCATCAGTCCTTGAAACGTAGCGCAATCCAGATGATTTTTCTCAGGGCAATTGGCCGCGTGCCGCAAGCCGTCACGCACGGCCTTCAGCCGCTTGATGGACTGCTGCACCTGATCTGCCTTGGCAAGCAGCATTTCCCGACTGACCTGCACTTTTCCGTCAGGGGGCAGCATTGAGTGGATTTCTTCTAGTGAGAACCCTGCAGCGCGCCCAAGAGCGATGACTGACAGTCGCTCCAGTACCTGAGCATCGAACAGGCGTCGCTGTCCCTGTCGGCCTATGGAATGTATCAATCCCCTCTCTTCGTAGAAGCGAAGTGTCGATGGGGGTAGCCCGGTTCTTTTTACTACTTCTGAGATTTCCATATTCAGCTATTGCGCTCAAGTGCACTTGAGCACCTACAGTGGTTTACATCACTGTAATCCTCAGAAGCGATGCTAGGAAATGATTAGTCTGACGAGTATTTTTGCACCGGCTCTGGCTGTCGGTATCGGCGCGACATTGCTGATGGACCTGTGGTCTGCAATGCTGCGCCGCATGGGCGTTGCCACCCTGAATTACGCACTGCTTGGACGCTGGTGCCTCCACTGGCGAAGCGGCACCTGGTTCCACCAGTCCATTGGAGAAGCTTCCGCTGCACATGGCGAAAAAATCATTGGCTGGACGGTGCATTACCTGATCGGCATCCTGTTTGCGATGATGTTCTTGAGTATTGCGGATCCTTCGTGGACAGAGGCTCCTACATTCGTTCCCGCGCTGGTATTTGGCGCAGCAACCGTGGCGCTGCCCTGGTTCGTTCTGCAGCCAGCGCTAGGAGCTGGGGTGGCTAGCGGAAAAACACCCCGTCCCTGGCGCAACCGCGCGGTGGGACTGGCTACGCATCTTGTTTTTGGGGGGAGTCTCTATCTTTGTGCGAAAGCAATTGCCTTGATCTAGGTTTCGATTTGCGCAGCAAATGCAGAATGCTCTGCGCCTTGCCAAGACCCTGCATAAAGCGAGCGGCGTAAAGGATTGCACGCCGGTGCATGCCTTCACCCATCAAGCCGCTTTGTCATGGCACGCGACCTTGAACAACAAGGTTCTGCCATTTATGGCGATGAGCTCGATCTCAGCACTGACTTTCATGCCAACGAAGGTTGCGAATACCTGGCTGACATTCACATGGGGAGCTGCTGTTTTCTGCCCGGCAACAGAACGGAATTCAGACCTTGAATGCAGGTTTGTTCCTTGATTTAGACCCCGCTAGCTGCTCAATGCCATCACGCATCCTGGTGCTGCTGCCTTTTTGACCTGCTGATAGAACGCAGGCAGGTTGAACCAATGGGCGGCCTGGGTCGCGGTAATCAGGCTGGCACAGTCATCAGCCAGTGGCAGCTGTTTCGCCGGTGCACATTGATAGGTGATTCGCTCGTAGGGGGTGATGTTTGCGATCTGGCTCAATCCTGCAAAGGTGAAAGCCTCAGGCAAGAGGAGCGCCTGAGGCTTTCACTCGCAGTGTTGGTGAATCACACGGGGCGATGCACCAATACCGGAATGCTGCTGTTGACCAGCACGCGCTGGGTTTCGCTGCCCAGCAGAATGCCGGCGATACCCTTGCGGCCGTGCGATGCCATGCAGATCAGATCGCAACGGCTGTCTTGCGCCTGGTGGATGATGGCCTGGTTGATAGAGATATTCGTCACCCGTGCTGTCTTGCAGTCCACGCCCTCGGCTGCGGCGATGTCCGTCGCAATCTTGAGCACTTGGTCGGCTTCCTTCTCGGCGCTCTTGGCCATTTCTGCAGAGTTGTAGGCCATCATTGCCTCGGCACCATAGATCATGGCGGTGTAATCCGGCATTACATACAGCGCCGTTACCTGTGCACCTTGCTTCTTGGCCAGCTGCATGCCCGCCCGTAGCGCGGCCTCGGAGAGTTTCGAGCCGTCCGTAGGAATCAAAATGTGCTTGAACATATCCCGCCTCCTGGCGCGTCAGCGCGCCTGTTGTTGACCAATGAATTCGATCGAATGCCGTATTCATACTCACACTCCGGGCCGGCCAAAGCAACACACAGCGTCAGTATCCAGACGATTTCCTGATAACAATCAAAATTTTGAAAAGTAATCAAAAGCGCCTCTATCGCTTACCCATAAAGCGATGGAAGCTATCAAAACAGTACTCTTGACGCCTCCTTCTTGGAATGCGCTGCTGCAGGTTGTTGTAGCTGACATGCATCTGGTTTGGCTCTATCGACCGGGCGTGGGGCAGAGTGGGGCGGCCCTTGCTGTTGTGGTTCTGGTTCAGCAAATAGCGGTTGAGCTGCCCACGCTGCATCACCGTACTGAACACCGTGCGGTCCAACTGCTTGGCGGCCCTTATCTGCAGAAAGGTCGGTTCCGTATTGATGACGGCGTGACGACTGTGCCTTGACTCCCTGGCGGCTGCTCAAGGACTCGCATCAATGATCGACAAGGCACCAGAATCTGCATGCTGACGAAACCTGGAAGCAAGTTACGGTCTGCTGCTGCAGGTATTTGGCCTGGGCGCAGCCGATAAAGGTGGCTGGCCTTTGCCTTGTACCTGTGGCGCTTTGTGCCATTGCTGATTGGCCCCCCTGCTGGACTGTCAGCAGCTCAGTCAGCGATCACGTCCAGACAATCCGCTTGAACGGAATCCTTCGATGTGCCTCACTCTGATCCCTGCGGCTGTGCACGATTCCCGAGCTCGGAGCAGGCTTATGAAGTTTCCGAGGCGCGTTTGATTAAGGTGACGCATCAACTGGCCCTGCAAGGCTGGATAGTCGCGGTGCGTTGCAAAGAAGGCGGCATGTGCCTGGCCCATATGACGCAGCAGATCAATATCGACGCCGTGGTGCTTGGAATGGAGTCCGACTTCGTGCTGGTGGAATGCTTTGACAGTGACGACTGACTAGGTTCTTGCCTGCGAGGGTAGGGCAGTGGAAAAGGCGATGCGCTGAGAGCGATCGCGTGCAGTAGTCCCTTAATGCTTTTCATGTTCCGGAGATTGCAGTGCAAGCTATGTGCAGCGGATGCAATCAGGCCAGCAAAGCATGCAATGGCGTGCAGATATCTGCGGATGAGCAGTGAAATCAGCAACTGTCCCTGGTATTAATGAAACTTAGCCAGCTCATATAGCGCCATCAGTCATTGCATGAATGCATGGGTGATAGCTCTATGCATTTGCGATGCTGCAACTGCGGCCAGCAGGAGGCTGGCCGTGCAAGCGACGAAGCGGCTGACGTGGGTGTCACTGCCGTAATGAGGTAGAGGTGAGGATCAACACTGGCAAATAACCGGGTGAGGGTGTTGAGCACTTCCTGGGTCCAGGAGGCTGCATAGTCGAACAGGCATTTTTTACCGCCTGAGCATCGGGTTGCTGGGCCGTAACTATGGCTTTGGACAACAACAGTTCTTTAGCCCGTGCATGTATGCCACCCAAGCCTTCAAGAGATATTATGATTTATTTAATGTAACTTACATGAATTAATTCAGGGCTCCCAAACCCTGAATTGGCCCATTTCTAGGCTTGGGTTTTCCAGCTTTCGATGGGCTTGCCATACATCTGCTCGACGGCATCTTGGTAGTAAGCCATCAAGTTTTTGCGCTTGAGCTTGAGGGTAGGGGTCATCAAGCCGTTGTCAATGCTCCAGCTATCCCTGACCAGATGAATCGCTCTGGGCACTGCATAACGGGCAAAGCTGCGTGTCTGCTTTTCTATTCTGGCAAGTGCTTCTCTCTCAGCAGCGGCATGGTGCAGGCTGGAAGCGTCATCCGGGTTCAGTCCGACACTCCTGGCAAGCACTTCCCATTCCACTTGGCTGACAACGGCGATACAGGCGATGAAAGGACGATCCTCGCCCACCACAAACACTTGCTCAAACAGGGGATCGACGAGGATGGCTTGTTCCACATCATTGGGAGGTACTTTCTCACCCGTCGACGTCACAATGATTTCCTTGATTCGACCTTTGATTCGGATGCGACCGTTTTCGATGGCGGCCTGGTCCCCGGTTCTGAGCCAGTCGTCGGCAGTAAACGCTTTGGCAGTGTCTTCCGGACGGTTCCAGTAACCTCGCATCAACACAAGGCCAGAGACCTGCAGTTCCTGATCATCGCCAATGCGGACTTCAATCCCCGGCAGCACCCGGCCAACGGTATCGGGCCAGTTGTCGTCGAGGCCGTTGGCACTGACCACAGGGGCGGTTTCGGTCATTCCGTAACCTTGCAGCATGGGCAGGCCCAGACCCAGAAAACAGCGCGCAATGGTCGGAGACAAAGGGGCTCCGCCGCTCACGGCCACGCGTAGCCGGCCTCCAAACTGCGCGAGCAGGGGCTGTGCGACAAGCCTGCGTAGCAGCCAGGCTGGCAAGGCAGAAGCCCAGCTTGCTTGGGCATCGAGTTGCTCACTCAAGGGGATGCCTTGACGAGCGCAAAAACTCTTCCAGCCCTTGTTGACTGCCGCCTCGAACAGCTTGCGCTTGAAGCTGCTGGAGGCAAGCGATTCCTGAACCTTGGCATAAACACGTTCATAGATGCGAGGCACGGATATCAGCACGGTCGGCTTGACCTGCTTCATGTCCTGCGCAAGTTGTGCGACAGAACGCGCATAGGCCACGCAAGAGCCGGTGGCAATGGCCAGGTAGTAGCCAGCAGTGCGCTCGAAAGTGTGTGAGAGCGGCAGAAACGAGAGGAAGACGTCCTCGGGAAAAGCCTTCACACGTTGCATCACAGCGTGCAAGTCGCTGACCACGTTGTCATGGGTGAGCATGACCCCCTTGGGCTTTCCGGTCGTACCCGAGGTATAGACAATGCCCGCCAGCTGTGTTTTGTCTGGCGGCCCGGGCAAGGCAGAGGTATACCGTTGACCTGCCTGAAGCCAGGCGGACAAGACGATGAGCGGCTTTCGCTGCAGGGTCTTGACGGACTCCTGCTCTGCTTGTTCGGCAGGTATGGGAGAGGCGCTCGGTGACTCGTTGGTGCGGCCTTGCTGTGCATGGATCACGGCCTGAAGTTCGGGCAGCTCCTGACCTGTGGCGCAAATTTTTTGCCAGGCCTTGGCATCGGCCACCACCAGCAAGGACGCCGCCGAATCGGCAAGGATATAGGCAATGCTGCCGGCATTGTCTATGGCATGAAGAGGCACAGGCACATAGCCGCAGCGCAGACAGGCCTGGTCGATGGTCATCGCATCAAAGCCATTGGGTAGCAGGATTGCCACCCTTGCGCCGGCAGGAAGATTCGATGCGCACAAGGCGCGGCTCCAAAGGGAAACACGCCCGGCTGTTTCGGCCCAGCTCAGGCTTTTCCAGGCATTCGTGGCTTCATCGAACTCCCGGTAGGCCTCGGCCGCTGGCGTGGCGCTGACCCGCATGGCCAGGAGCTCCGGCAAGGTCTGCACCTGCTCGATAGTCAGATGTCGATTCTCTGTCTGGAGGCCCAGTACGTCGATTTCACTTTGTTGGTTCATGCGCTTACCTTCAAGAAGCAGGCAGTTTCCCGCTACGTGAATGATAGCGTTATGAAAATTCGGGACTCAGAATGCCGCTCCGAGCGGGATATCGATGCTTTGGTAGCAGACGGCAATGTAATGGTGCAGGCGCTGTTGCTCGTCGCGCACTGCCGTCAGGGAAATCTGGTGCCGGTTCATGTCATGCTGCATGACGCACGGGCCTTGCCAGTGTCCTTTTCTACCGATTTCCGTCCAGATCTGCGACCACTGGACATCCGAATCGTCATCGCCACGGATGAAAAGGCTGGCGAACTCCTTGTTCTTGGCGGCCTGGCGCTTCAAGCCGCTGATACGCGCAAAAGCCGGATTGATGTCCACGATTTTTCGGTTCGCATCCAGTACCACCATGCCTTCGTGGGAATGATCGAATACTGTGGCTGCAATATGCAATTGGCGCTCGGTTCGCTTGCGGTCCGAGAGGTTGGTCAGAAGACCCACATACATCCGCTGGCCCCGTGCTTCGGCCTGGCTCAAGGCCAGACGCATTGGAACCAGCGTGCCGTCCTTGTGCTGGCCCAGAACCTCTGAAATCTTGTTCTGCAGAGGGGGCGCGTTATTGCGCTGGCCGGCTTCATGCTGCTCCAGATAGTAATCATGCTGGGTGACTAAAGCGGCTGGCATGAGCATTTTCACGTTCTTGCCCAATACTTCCTCCGGGCTCCAGCCGAATATGACTTCCGCTGCAGGGTTGTAATCCGTCACACGGCCCTGATTGTCGATGCAGATAATTCCATCCGCCGCCATATTGACCAAAGCTTGCAGCCTGGCCTCATTCATATCTACTTTCTGCCAGCGACTACGGTAATGGATCAAGGCATTGGCCTGTGCAATCAATCCTCCGAATAAAAGCGTAATCAGGGCAATCGTCAGCGCCAGAATCAGGCGGTCGTTCGATGTTGTTGCATCATGAATCTCATGATCGGACGTGACTCGCAGCGCCAGCATGGCTGTGTAATGCATGCCGGATATTGCTGCGCCCATGGTGACAGCCGCCAGTGTCTTGCGCCAATGGTCCTGTTTGAGTTTGAAGCGCGCCAGCCCGAAACGGACCCAGAGCGCAAGCGTAGCCAGTGCCACGCCGACAACCAGGGAGATGAAAAACCAGGTGGCTGAATACTGGTGGGTCGCCGGCGTGCGCATTGCAGCCATGCCGCAGTAATGCATGGCTGCAATGCCAATGCCCACCGCCAATCCTCCCAGGATCAATTGCCTGATATTGAGCTCATTGTGAGTAAGCAAGGCGAGAGCCACTGCAGACGCCGCAATGCCCGGGATAATGGAAAGGACCGTGACCGTCAAATCATACTGAACCGCCGCATGCAGGGAATAAGCGAGCATGCCGATAAAATGCATGGCCCATATGCCTATGCCTAATGCCAGCGATCCGCTCACAACAGACCAGTAGCGCAATTGTCGTGAAGTGGCTGACCGGGCAAAAGACGCATGGCGCAATGCCTGTCCGGAAGCAATCCAGCAAACTGCCAGCGACAGGGTTACAAGCAAAGGGTCATATTCGCCCTTGATCAAGTGAGCGTCAGCGGAGGAGCCCCAGAAAAATTGCGCCAGCATGAATCATGATCCTGTAACACTGAAAGCACATTCAGTTACTTTGCGAGCATCGCATGAATCGGGTAATCCAATATTTCAAATTTGTAGGATAAATACCAAAGCGAATTTCCCATGGGCTGACAAAGAGGGATCGTCTAGATCGCCGCATCAAGTCCATTCGCGAAATGCTGCTGCACTGCGCTCATGGCGATTTTTGGATCGCGCTGCAGCAATGCCTGCATGATGGCTTCGTGCTCTGCCAGAGAGTCTTCGATACGGCCTTGCTTGAACAGCGACTTGTGGCGGTTGAGCTTCATGACCTTGCGCAGATCGGCTACCAGCTGGTTACGCCAGCGGTTATCGGCAATGTCGAGAATCTGCATATGAAAACTTTCGTTGAGCGCGAAAAACCGCTCGGCGTCGGCGGTGTTCTGTTTCAGCTCCTCATGGGTCTGCTGCAGACGCTGCAATTGTTCGTCCGTGGCCTTGCCGGCAACCTCGGCCGCTGCATCCGCTTCCAGCAGGCTCAGCAAGCGATAGACGTCGGAGATGTCCTTGCGCGAGACCTCGGTCACGTAGGCGCCTCGGCGCAGCTTCATGGTCACCAGGCCTTCGGCCGCCAGCACCTTCAGTGCCTCGCGCAGGGGCGTGCGGCTGATGCCGTATTCCTCGGCAATCTTCAGCTCGTCGATCCAGGCACCAGGTTCAAGCTCCCGCCGGAAGATGCGCTGGCGCAATTGCTCAGCGACCTGCTCATATAGCGCAAGAGGAGTAAGTGTTTTGCTTGTCATTACGCGTGATTATATGCTGCAAGTATTTTGAATTCATAATTATGAATCATGTACACTAGGCGCATCTAGGTAGTTCACCGCAATTCCAAACTTCACTGCGCGCACCGCATACGAGAGACAACATGAGCCAAGAGAATCCGGTACAGGACCCACAAGAATTCGCACCCGCTGATCTGCAAGCCTGGAACAAGGCCGCCAACAAGGCGGCTCCTGGCGGTGATATCAACAACCTGAATTGGGTCACGCCGGACGGCATCACCGTCAAGCCGCTGTACACGGCGGAAGACACGGAAGATCTGCCATTCACCAACACGCTGCCGGGATTCGCCCCCTACATCCGCGGTCCCCAGGCCACCATGTATGCAGGGCGGCCCTGGACGATCCGCCAGTACGCGGGCTTTTCCACCGCCGAGGAATCCAACGCCTTCTATCGCAAGGCGCTGGCCGCCGGCGGCCAAGGTGTTTCCGTCGCATTCGATCTGGCCACCCACCGCGGCTATGACTCCGATCATCCACGTGTGACGGGTGATGTGGGCAAGGCAGGCGTGGCGATTGACTCCGTCGAGGACATGAAGATCCTCTTCAACGAGATCCCCCTGGACAAGGTCTCCGTCTCCATGACCATGAACGGCGCCGTGCTGCCAGTGCTGGCAGGCTATGTGGTGGCAGCCGAAGAGCAGGGCGTCCCGCAGGACCAACTCGCCGGAACGATTCAGAACGACATTCTGAAAGAGTTCATGGTGCGCAACACCTATATCTACCCGCCCAAGCCGTCGATGAAGATCATTGGCGACATCATCGAGTACACGAGCCAGAACATGCCAAAGTTCAACTCGATCTCGATTTCGGGCTATCACATGCAGGAAGCCGGCGCCAACCAGGCGCTGGAGATGGCTTTCACGCTGGCCGACGGCAAGGAATATGTGAAGACCGCCATTGCCAAGGGCATGGACGTGGATGCTTTCGCGGGCCGTCTGTCCTTCTTCTGGGCCGTGGGCATGAACTTCTACCTGGAAGTGGCCAAGATGCGTGCCGCGCGCCTGCTGTGGTGCCGCATCATGAAGGGCTTCGATGCCAAGAACCCCAAGAGTCTGATGCTGCGCACCCATAGCCAGACCTCGGGTTGGTCGCTGACAGAGCAGGACCCATACAACAACGTGGTCCGCACCACCATCGAAGCCATGGCAGCCGTGTTTGGTGGCACCCAATCCCTGCACACCAATGCGCTGGACGAGGCCATTGCCCTGCCTACGGAGTTCTCGGCCCGCATTGCCCGCAACACACAGCTGATCATTCAGGAAGAGACCCATATCACCAATGTGATCGACCCCTGGGCTGGCTCCTACATGATGGAGAAGCTGACCCAGGAAATGGCCGATAAGGCCTGGGCCATCATTGAGGAAGTCGACGCCATGGGCGGCATGACCGCCGCTGTGGACAGCGGCTGGGCCAAGCTCAAGATCGAAGCCGCCGCCGCTGAGAAGCAGGCGCGTATCGATTCCGGCAAGGAAGTCATCGTCGGCGTCAACAAGTACAAGCTGGCCAAGGAAGACCCGGTCGACATCCTGGAAGTGGACAACGTCAAGGTGCGTGACAGCCAGATCGCGCGGCTCAAGAATATCAAGGCGAAGCGCGATGCAGCCCAGGTGGAAGCTGCACTTGCTGCCATCACGGCAGCGGCAGAATCCGGAGAGGGCAATCTGCTGGATCTGTCCATCAAGGCCGTGCGCCTGCGTGCCACGGTAGGTGAAGTCTCCGACGCGATGGAAAAGGCGTTTGGTCGCCATCGCGCCGATACCCAGAAGGTGACCGGTGTGTATGCTGCCGCTTATGACTCGGCCGAAGGCTGGGACAAGCTCAAGGAAGAGATCAACACCGCTTCGCAGGCCATGGGCCGACGCCCCCGCGTGATGATCGCCAAGCTGGGTCAGGACGGTCACGACCGCGGCGCCAAGGTCGTCGCAACCGCCTTTGCCGACCTGGGCTTTGACGTGGACATGGGGCCGCTGTTCCAGACACCCGAAGAATGCGCGCGCCAGGCCATCGAGAACGATGTGCACGCCGTGGGTGTCTCCACTTTGGCCGCCGGGCACAAGACTTTGGTGCCGGCAATCATCGCCGAGCTCAAGAAGCAGGGGGCGGACGACATCATCGTCTTCGTGGGCGGCGTGATTCCCGCCCAGGACTATGATTTCCTATACAACGCGGGCGTGAAGGGTGTCTACGGCCCCGGCACTCCCATTCCCGCCAGCGCCAAGGATGTGCTGGAGCAGATCAAGAAGGCCAACGGTCTCTGATCGGCCGGCAAGCATTGATAGCAAAGGCGATCGCAACGTGACCCCTGAGCAAATGCAAGACGGCATCCTGCGCGGCAACCCTGCCGTGCAGCGCCGGGCCATGGCCAAGGCCATTACCTTGCTTGAATCCTCCCGGGCCGACCACCGTGAACAGGCTGACGGTCTGCTCACCGCTCTGTTGCCGCACACGGGCAAGGCATTTCGCCTTGGCATCAGCGGCGTGCCGGGCGTCGGCAAATCCACCTTCATCGAAGCCCTGGGCCTGTTCCTGATAGAGAAGGGCCTGCGTGTGGCCGTGCTGGCGATTGATCCGTCCAGCACCGTTTCGGGCGGCTCCATCCTCGGCGACAAGACCCGCATGGAGCAACTGTCCATGCGGCTGGAAGCCTATATTCGCCCAAGTCCCAGCAGCGGTACGCTGGGCGGCGTGGCCGAAAAGACGCGCGAGGCTATGCTGGTCTGCGAAGCCGCCGGTTATGACGTGGTCATCGTCGAAACCGTGGGCGTGGGCCAGAGCGAGATCGCCGTGCACGGCATGACGGACATGTTCTGCGTGCTGCAGCTGCCCAATGCGGGTGACGACCTGCAGGCCATCAAGAAGGGCGTGATGGAGCTGGCCGACCTGGTGGTCATCAACAAGGCCGACATCGACCCCCATGCCGCCACGCGTGCCCAGGCCCAGATCACATCGAGCCTGCGTCTGCTGGGCATGCACGGCAATCCCGACCACGCCAACACCGGCGCGCTCTGGCAGCCGCGGGTGCTGCAGATCAGTGCCTTGCTGGGCCAGGGCGTGGAGGGGTTCTGGGCTGCAGTCAGCAGCTTCAGGGAGCTGCAAACCGCCAACGGCCGCCTGGCCCTGCGCCGCGAGAAGCAGGCATTGGCCTGGATGTGGGAGCGCATCGACTTCGGCCTCAAGCAGGCGTTTCGCCAGCATCCTCAGGTCAAGGCCATGCTCCCCGTCCTTCAGGACGATGTGGCAGCGGGTCGTATCGCTGCCAGTACTGCAGCAAGAAATCTGCTTCTAGCCCAAATGCAGTAGGCGCTAGTAGCTCTTATTACCATAGCATCGCAGCATCACTATTGCGAGACAAGCAACCCAAATCACGTTAGAGGACAAGCATGCAAGACGATATCCTGAAGCAGCTGGAAGCCAAGCGAGAACTCGCTCGGTTGGGTGGGGGACAAAAGCGCATCGATGCGCAGCACAAGAAAGGCAAGCTGACGGCGCGCGAGCGTATCGAGCTGCTGCTGGACGATGGCACTTTTGAAGAATGGGACATGTTCGTGGAGCATCGCTGCACGGACTTCGGCATGGAAAACACCAAGATCCCTGGAGACGGCGTGGTCACCGGCTACGGCATGATCAACGGCCGTCTGGTCTTTGTGTTCAGCCAGGACTTCACGGTGTTCGGCGGTGCGCTGTCCGAAACCCATGCCGAGAAGATCTGCAAGGTGATGGATCAGGCCATGAAGGTCGGCGCTCCCGTCATCGGCCTCAACGATTCGGGTGGTGCGCGTATCCAGGAAGGCGTTGCCTCTCTGGGAGGCTATGCCGATGTGTTCCAGAAGAATGTGCTGGCCTCGGGCGTGGTGCCCCAGATCTCCATGATCATGGGCCCCAGCGCCGGCGGCGCCGTGTACTCGCCGGCCATGACCGACTTCATCTTCATGGTCAAGGACAGCTCCTATATGTTCGTGACCGGTCCCGAAGTCGTGAAGACCGTTACGCACGAGGAAGTCACGGCCGAAGAGCTGGGCGGGGCCATCACCCACACCACCAAGAGCGGCGTGGCCGACATGGCATTCGACAACGACGTGGAGGCACTGATGATGCTGCGTCGCCTCTATAACTACCTGCCCTTGAACAACAAGGAAAAGGCTCCTGTGCGGGAGACCACCGATCCCGTGGGTCGCGCCGATCTGTCGCTGGATACGCTGGTGCCCGAAAACGCCAACAAGCCCTACGACATGAAGGAGCTGATTCTCAAGACTGTGGACGATGGCGATTTCTTCGAGCTGCAGCCCGAGTACGCCAAGAACATCATCATCGGCTTTGCCCGCATGGCCGGTCAGACCGTGGGTGTGGTGGCCAATCAGCCCCTGGTGCTGGCCGGTTGCCTGGACATCAAGTCCTCCATCAAGGCCGCGCGCTTCGTGCGCTTTTGCGATGCCTTCAACATCCCCGTGGTCACCTTCGTGGACGTGCCTGGTTTCATGCCCGGTACCTCTCAGGAATACGGCGGCATCATCAAGCATGGCGCCAAGCTGCTGTATGCGTATGCCGAAGCCACAGTGCCGAAGATCACCGTCATCACCCGCAAGGCCTATGGCGGCGCGTACGACGTGATGGCTTCCAAGCATTTGCGCGGCGACGTGAACCTGGCCTGGCCCCATGCCGAAATTGCCGTGATGGGTGCCAAGGGCGCGGTGGAGATCATCTTCCGTGAGGACAAGAACGATCCGGTGAAGCTGGCTGCTCGCGAAGCGGAATACAAGGAGCGCTTTGCCAACCCCTTCGTGGCCGGAGCCCGTGGCTTTATCGACGATGTGATCCAGCCGCACGAAACACGCAAGCGTATCTGCCGCTCGCTGGAGATGCTCAAGAACAAGCAGCTGGACAACCCCTGGCGCAAGCACGGGAACATCCCCCTGTAAGAACAAGAAGAACCAGGAGATATATCCATGTTTACCAAGATTCTGATTGCCAACCGCGGCGAGATCGCCTGCCGAGTCATCGCCACCGCCCGCAAGATGGGCATCCAGACCGTGGCGGTCTATTCCGACGCCGACAAGGACGCGCGCCATGTCAAGCTGGCCGACGAGGCCGTGCGCCTGGGCCCCGCACCCAGCCGTGAGTCCTATCTGCTGGGCGAGAAAATCATTGAAGCCTGCAAGCAGACCGGCGCGCAGGCGGTGCACCCCGGCTACGGTTTTCTCTCGGAGAACGAGGGCTTTGCCAGGCGCTGCGAAGAAGAGGGCATTGCCTTCATCGGCCCCAAGTCGTATTCCATTGCTGCCATGGGCGACAAGATCGCGTCCAAGAAGCTGGCTGGCGAAGCCCAGGTCAACACCATCCCCGGCTACAACGACGCCATCGCCGGCCCCGAGCAGGCGGTGGAAATCGCCAAGGGCATTGGCTACCCCGTGATGATCAAGGCGTCGGCAGGTGGCGGCGGCAAGGGTTTGCGCGTGGCCTTCAACGACAAGGAAGCCTTTGAAGGTTTTGCCTCCTGCCAGAACGAGGCTCGCAACAGCTTCGGCGACGACCGCATCTTCATCGAGAAGTTCGTCCAGGAGCCCCGCCACATCGAAATCCAGATTCTGGGCGACAGCCACGGCAACGTGGTTTACCTGAACGAGCGCGAATGCTCGATACAGCGTCGTCACCAGAAGGTGATCGAGGAAGCGCCTTCGCCCTTCATCAGCGACGCCACCCGCAAGGCCATGGGCGAGCAGGCCGTGGCCCTGGCCAAGGCCGTCAAGTACCAGAGCGCCGGCACCGTGGAGTTCGTGGTCGGCAAGGACCAGGACTTCTACTTCCTGGAGATGAATACCCGTCTGCAGGTCGAGCACCCGGTGACCGAATGCATCACCGGACTCGATCTGGTCGAGCAGATGATTCGTGTGGCTGCCGGCGAAAAACTGTCCTTTGCACAGGCCGATGTGAAACGCGACGGTTGGGCCATCGAGTGCCGTATCAACGCCGAAGACCCGTTCCGCAACTTCCTGCCTTCGACCGGCCGCCTGGTTCGCTTTGCGCCGCCCGAGCAAACCATGTGGCAGTCCGATACCGAGCACCTGAACGGCGTGCGTGTGGATACCGGCGTCTACGACGGCGGCGAGATCCCCATGTACTACGACTCGATGATCGCCAAGCTCATCGTGCACGGCAAGGATCGCAACGACGCCATCGCCAAGGCCCGCGAAGCACTCAACGGCTTTGCCATCCGCGGCATCAGCTCCAACATCCCGTTCCAGGCAGCTCTGCTGGCACACCCTGACTTTGTCTCGGGCAAGTTCAACACCGGCTTCATCGCCCAGCACTATGCCGAAGGCTTCCATGCCGAGGACGTGCCCCATGATGATCCCGACTTCCTGGTGGCTTTGGCCCTGTTCCGCAATCGCCGCTACCGTGCGCGTGCATCGACCATCACCGGCCAGATGCAAGGCCACCAGGTGCAGGTGGGCGAGAAATACACTGCTGTGGTTCTGGGTGCTGAAGGCAAGAACCAGTATGTGACTGGCGAGGTGACCGACTTTGATGCCCAGGCGCGCGTCTGCAAGGTCGTCATCGGCGACAAGGCCTACGAGTTCCGCAGCAATGCCGACATTCGCGACCTGGTTGTGCGCGGCATCTGCAACGGCAAGGCTTTCACCTGCCAGATCGAACGCGGCAACGGCAAGAACCCGCTGGCACTGCGCGTCATCCACAACGGCACGCAAGCCGATGTGCTGGTGCTCTCGCCTAAGGGCGCAGAGATGCACAAGCTCATGCCCTACAAGGCGCCGCCCGATCTGTCCAAGTTCCTGCTCTCGCCTATGCCCGGCCTGCTGGTCGACGTGGCGGTGCAGCCCGGCCAGAAGGTGCAGGCCGGCGAGAAGCTGGCCGTCATCGAAGCTATGAAGATGGAGAACATTCTGTTCGCGGCCCAGGACGGCGTGGTCAGCAAGATCAGCGCCTCCAAGGGAGATTCGCTGGCGGTGGACGACATCATTCTGGAATTCGAGTGATGCCGGCCTTTCGGGGCCGGCCGGCATGGAATGCCGTCGCAGCCCTCAGGCCCTGAGATCGGAAGCCCGCAAGGCTTTGGCTTTGCGGGCTTTCCAGTTTTCAATGGAAAATAGCTGTATCCCTTATCCAGTAAGCGTAAGTAGCTATGACATTAAAAGCATCTGCAACCATTCCCGGTCGCGCCAAGTTCGCTCGTGCCTTGCTGGCTGTGCTGGGCTTGCTGCTGTTGGTCGACGCATTGGTGCTGATGTGCCTGGGGCACTTCAATGTAGGAGTTGTGTTGCCCGCCGGCTTGGGCGCTGCGGCCTTGGGGCTGAGCTGGAAATGGCGGGCGGTGCAGCACTGGCGTGCAGCCAGGCCTCTGCATGCAAGGCTCTGGTCGCTGGCCTGGGCCGGCCTAGTGCTGTGGCTGATCAGCCTTTTCTGGTTCTGGAGCCGCCTGTCCGGCCTGGGCCTGGAGCCGCAGCAAGTGCCGCCCGTGCAATCCATCGTCGTGCTGGGCAGCGGCACGCTCGACGGCCACCCAAGGCCGGTGCTGGCCGCGCGACTGGATCAGGCGGCACAACTGGCCAAGCTGCAGCCCCAGGCCTTGGTTGCCGTTTGCGGCGGTGTCGATTGGGGTGAAAAAGAGTCTGAGGCCGAGGTCATGGCCCGCTATCTGCAGCAGCGTCACGGAATTGCTGCGCAGCGGCTGGTGCTGGAAAAGCTCAGCACGAGCACCGAGCTGAACCTCAAGCTCAGCCGGCCCTTGCTGGCCGAGCGCGGCGTGGCTGCCGATGCACCCATGGCCATGGTCAGCAGCGACTTTCATCTGATGCGCGCCATGGACATTGCAAAGCGGCAGGATCTGCCTCAGGTGTATCCCGTGGCGGCTCCAACCCCTCTGGCCACGCGTTTCAATGCCTGGCTGCGCGAATACTTTGCCATGGCCAGCAGTTGGTTGCTGGGCGAGGTCTGATATTTCGATAAAAACCGGCTCTAGCGCTTACCAGTATTGCGCTTTAAGCTATTAATCAAGGAGTCATTCATGAGCAATCGTCCTTTCAAGGTTCTGGGCATTCAGCAAGTCGCCATCGGTGGCACCGATAAACAGCGCATGAAAAAGCTGTGGGTGGACATGCTGGGTCTGGAGCAGACCGGCACCTTTCAGAGTGAGCGCGAAAACGTGGACGAGGACATTCTGGCCATGGGGCGGGGTGCGATGAAGGTGGAAGTGGACATCATGCAGCCCATGGACATCGAGAAAAAGCCCGCCGTGCACGCCACGCCGCTGAACCACATCGGCCTGTGGATCGACGATCTGCCCAAGGCCGTGGAATGGCTGACGGCCAATGGCGTGCGATTTGCTCCTGGCGGTATCCGCAAGGGAGCGGCAGGCTATGACATCACTTTCCTGCACCCCAAGAGCAATGACGAGTTTCCGATTGCCGGCGAGGGCGTGCTGATCGAGCTGGTGCAGGCTCCAGCCGACGTGATTGCGGCGCTGGGTTGAGTGCTTCGGGCCTCGGCTGTCAGATTGCTGCAGCGTGAAAGCGGCGACTGCTCTCAGAACTGATAGCCGAGCTTGATCCCGAACGCCGTGGCGGACTCGGCATCGAAAGCCGCCAGGGTCGTGCCGCCGCTGGAGATATCAACCGAGCCCAGACGCTGGTAGCTCAGCCAGGGCGTGAGCTTGAACTGTCCTTGCTGATAGCTCATCCCCACGGTGTAGCCAAGGCGGCCATCGGTGGGGCGCAATGGCGACAGCGCGGCCTTGTCGCTGCGCTTGTCATAAGCCACGGCGACAAAGCCGGACCAGTTCGCCGCCAGCCTCTGCCCAAGACCCAGCGTGTAGGTGGTTGTGTCCTCCATGTCTGCCAGGCTGCGCCCTGGGAGTATCGCTGCCAAGGTCTGCGGGTGTAGTCGGAATTGCGACCAGTTGGTCCAGCGGATCTGTCCAAAGAGCAGGGTACTTGGCGTGATGCCTGTCTGAACATCGAGGTTGAAGCTCTGCGGAGCAGTCGATGCGGTCCTTGTTTCGCCCGGCCATAGGTTTTCACGGGTCGCGATCTTGTGCTTGATGGCCGAGTAATAGGTCGCAGCGACGCGCAAAGTCCTATCCGGGCGCTCATAGCTCATGCCCAGCAAGTAGCCTGGCTCGGTACTGGGCCTGAAATCCACCCGGTATCCATTGAGCCCTCCAAATACCATGCCCCCCAGGGCGACATGTCCTTCGGTGCGCTGCAGACGCAAACCGCCATGCACGGCCCAGTGCTCATCCCAGCGGTAGCGCAGCGCCCCCATGAGCTCATGGCTGCTCACGCGGGCCTGCGTGCCGCCAAAAAGAGGCGATTGCTGTGGGCTGTAAGCGATGTCAAGGCCAAAAGGCTTGCTCAACATCAGTAGCACCGAGGTGCGTGGATTTACATCCTGCTTGTAGGCAAAGCCCCATTGGGTGTAATCGTCGGCGACTTGCCCAGTGGACTTTCCCAGGGCATCCGTGCCCTGGATCCGGGGCCGGACCGTATAGGTCTCCACGGAAAGATAGCGGCCGTTTTCAAACAAAGGCCCAAGGTCCTGGCCTGTCCTGTCAAGGCCGCCGGCCTGGGCGCAGAGCCCCCACATCATGGCTGCACAGCCAGCCCCCGCTTTTGCTTTTCTCAACGCCTGCTCCAACGCTCTGATTTCATTTGCATGAATGTAATTTAATGTATCTACATGACAGGTGAACAGGTCTAATTGGAGGATGCTGGCTTGAGTAGTTGATGCTGCCGCGGCAATGAAGAGCCTGCCGCCTGGCTTATGCTGTGCGCTGTGATTGATCGCCGCCCGAAGCCCAAAGACGCGCAGAAAATGCCTTCCATCTCGACCGACTCCACGACCGCTTACTACGACCGCCAATACAACGCCCGCGCCAGCGTGCAGGATCCGCTGGCGTACCTGGCGCGCTACACGCAGGAAAGCCAGGCCGCATTTGCCTTGTCCGGCGCAGTTCGCAACCAGCGCTACAGCCCCAGAGCTACTGATGTTCTGGATATCTATCTGCCCTCAGCCCAGGCAGGTACCGCACAAGCTGCGCCTGTTTTCATCTTCATCCATGGCGGTTACTGGAAGGCCTTGGGCAAGGATGATTCGGCTTTCATGGCACCGGCGCTGACGCAGGAGGGCGCCATCGTCGTTGTGCCCGACTACGATCTGGCCCCGTCCGTCACGCTGGACCATATCGTCGATCAGATGCGCCAGGCCTATGCCTGGGTGGTGTGCAATATCGCCATCTACGGCGGTGATGCCCGCAATATCTGTGTCTGCGGAAGCTCGGCCGGGGGACATTTGGCGGGCATGCTGCTGGCCAAGGATTGGCAACAAGACTACGACCTGCCAGCCCAGGCTGTGCCCCGGTCAGCGCTAACCTTGAGCGGCCTGTTCGACCTGCAGCCGCTGTTGACAACCCATATCAACGACTGGATGCAGCTCGACGACGCTGCCGCCATACGCAACAGTCCGCGCTTTCTGCTGCCCGATGCGAGTACCCATGCTCAATGCCAGTTGCATGTGAGCTGTGGGGAGTTTGAAAGCCATGAATTCAAGCGCCAGTCGCGCGACTATCTGGCTGCCTGGCAGGCTCGCTGTCTGCCGGGGCAATGGGTGGAAGCGCCGGCGACCAACCACTTTGATTTGCCGCTGCAACTGGCCAATCCGCAATCCACCATTCATCGAGCTGCGCTGCAGCTGATGGGGCTTGATCAGTCCTCGTCCAGCATACGCGCCGCCTGATTGTTGAGTGCCGAGTCGGCCCGGAAGTAGCCGAGAACGGTGTTCACGCTATGGTGCCCCGTCAAGGCCATGGTGTCGGCCAGCGGCAGATTGCGTCTGCCGGCCTCGGTCACAAAGCCCGAGCGCAGCGAGTGTGCGGAAAAATCCCCTTCCACGCCCGCCAGCGCACAGCGCTCCTTGACAATATTGCGCACGGCGGCGGGAGTCAGCGGTTCTGCCACATGGCCTCCTTTGCGAATGCGCCTGAAGATAGGACCTTCGGTGATGCCGGCCGCGTCCAGCCATGCCCTCAGGGCGATGGCGGCACGGCCGGTGACGGGCTTGTGATTCTCGGGGGCGTCGGTGCCGCTCTGGTTGGTCTTGCTATGGCTCAGGGTGTAGATGAATTCCCCACCAGCCACGGCGCGTAGAAAACGCATATCGGCGCCGGCCACTTCGGAGCGGCGCCGCCCACCGCTGGCCCAGGCAAACAGCAGCAGCGCCCGGTCGCGCAGGCCGCGCAAGCTGTCGTCACAGCTGGCCAGCAGTGCCTCCAGCACATCGCGCGTCAGCGCCTCTTTTTTCTGGGGTAGATCACCACGTCTTGCATAGGCCTTGCGCGTGCGTGACATCAACTCCCTGACGGCCCCATCCTGACAGGGGTTGGACATGGCATGCACCTGATGTGCCTTGGACATCACGGCCATGCGATGCACCAGCGTGCTGTGCGAGGGTGCCCCTTTTTTCCCCTTGTAGCCGGCAGCTACCAGGGCGTCGTCGATATCGGGCGGCATTTCATTGAGCAGGCCTGCACCGCTCTGCCTCTGGGCATGATCGATGATGAACTGCAGTACCGTAGCCACTTGCAGCGGCAGTTGCATGGGCTGGCCCATACGCAGCAGGTGCCAAGCCGCCCAGTAACGCATGGCGCTTTGATAGCTGCTGCGCGTATTACTGGATTCGCCTTCATGCATCAGCTCCTTGATGGCTTCATGCGCTTTGGGTGCCAGGGCGCCAGCCGGCATATCCAGCACCTGTAGGCGGTTGGCATCAAAGGCCGCTGGAGCAGGGAAGGACGAGGGCTTGCGTGAATCCATGACGCTATTTTCGCCCGGACTTTGCATGCCGGCTGAAATCGATGTACCGCTCTGGGGCTGTCGGCAAAGACGGTGCAGCACCGCAGACTGTGTTGCTCTGGCTGTCTTTACTCACGCCAAGTCTGGTGGCTTCAACCCAGTGCGCAAGCCATCGGCTGATGGCAGCTATCGCTTACCTATCAATGACAGCGATCAGGACACTACTTGGCGACGCCAGGCCGGCCTGATCACGGGCCCTGGCAGAACAACCGGTGTGTACAGGGTAACGAAATTGCTCTCGCTTGAACGCAGAACGGACTCCACCCTTAATCAAAGGGATAAAAACGGGTTAATGTACGTTGTCATCTGTATGAAAATTTCTTACGTAATATTTATTACATAAGATGTATTGTGTATTACGCATTCAATTGATAGATCACGATAACAATCACTTATCGTTAGTTATTTGAAGAATAGATATGAATACAAGCAAAACCACGTCCAGGGGCGTGCAGGAGTCCGATGTCTGGGCTGCGGCCGATGTCTTGATTGCCCAGGGTCTGCGCCCGACCATAGAGCGCGTGCGCCAGCAGATAGGGCGCGGCTCTCCGAATACGGTCAGTCCCATGCTGGAAACTTGGTTTGCCACGCTAGGGCGTCGTTTGGGGGTTGCGGGAGAACAGGATCCATCCGTGCTGCAGTCGGTGCCGGACCCTGTGCAGCGCCTTGCCGAAGAGCTCTGGAATACGGCACAGGAAGAGGCGAAAGCCGCAGCCAGCAAGGCCTTGGACCTTCGCGAGCAGGCTTTGAAAGCCGAGGAGCAGGCCTTTGTGGCACAGCAGGAGCAACTCGCTCAGCGAGAGGCAACCATGGAAGCGCAAAAAGATGCGCTGAATCAAGCCCTGCAGACCGCCCAGAACCACGCCCAGGATCTTGCACGTCGTCTTGACGAGATGCAGCAGACGCTGCAGGAGCGCGATCAGCGCCTGGAAGAGCTGCGTGACGAGTTGGGCAATGCCGTGCGCCAGCGTGAGTTGCAGCAGCAAAAGCACAGTGAAGAAATTCAGTCCGCCGCAGCGGAACGCCAGCGCATGGCCGAGCAGTACGCGGGCAACGAACGCCATATGCTCAACGAGGTCGACCGTGCACGTCAGGAGCTCACGACAGCGAGAAAAAGCCTGCAGGACCAGGAGCGCAAGTCCGAGTCGCGCTATCAGGAGATGCAAGGCCGCCTGGACCAATCGGAGCAGGAGATATTGAATCTGCATGCCCAGTTGCAGACAGCCCAGAACACCGCAGCCCTGGCGCAGGAGCGTGCAGCCGATCTCAAAAATCTGCTGGAGGCTCAGCAAAGAATTGCGGTTGCAGCCACGGCCCAGGATTCGAATGCGGCTCAACCTCTGGCGCGTCGAAACAATCTCGCGGCGACCCGCCGCTCCATCAACCGGCGAACCCTTCGCTAGGCAATATCCGGCAACCCGCCACGGTCCGTCCGGCTTGTTTTTTATGCAGCCGCACGGACTGCCTCTTATTGCTGCGGCTTGTCAATATCCTCTGGGAACGCCGAGCTACAGCGGCCCAACCATGACTATCCCGAAATAATTAATCGGTAACGTCCTACATTTCGGTACGCTTTTGTCTTTAATAGTGGTGGGAAATAGAAGAAGACAAGAACTAACCCGCCAATGGATGCGGCATCAGTTTTGAGACGGGCGATCTCGATGCACGCTTCCTAGTAGCAAACCGCTTTCTCCTGAGTTCAAGCATTTCCAGGGCCTGGTATTGAAGCCTGAACGGACTTTCTGTTGCTTGATCTTTTTATCCGGAAATAGAGGTGGCCATGGATTTACTCAAAAGCATTTTTCACCAATCACCGGAGGCGGCACTTTTTGCGTCTCTGGCCCTGGGATACTGGGTCGGCAAGTTTCGCTTTGGCTCATTCCAGCTGGGGGGCGTGGCAGGTTCCTTATTGGCGGCAGTCTTGATCAGCCAGATCGGCATTCAGATAGATTCAGGCATCAAGGCCGTGCTTTTCGCCTTGTTCATATATGCCGTAGGCTTTGAAAGCGGTCCGCAATTCTTCAATTCTCTGGGGCGCCATTCGGTCAAGGAAATCATGATGGCCGTCGTGGTCGCCTTGTCCGGTTTGATCACGGTGGTGGTGATTGCCCGGGTATTCAGTCTGGACAAAGGACTGGCTGCAGGTCTTGCGGCCGGCGGGCTGACCCAGTCGGCAATCATTGGAACGGCCGGTTCTGCGATTGAGAAACTCGGGCTCTCGGGCGAGGAGGTGCAGCGCATGCAGGCCAACGTTGCCATCGGCTATGCGGTGACCTATATATTCGGCTCCTTCGGGGCCATCATCATGTGCGTCAATGTCCTGCCATGGATTACCGGACGCAATATCCGGGACGACGCGGTTCAGGCCGAGCAGGAGCAGCTCAAAGGCGTGCGGGTCTATGGCGTGGGTGAATCGCCAGCGGCACCCGATCTGGTGGGCCGTATTTTCCGCGTCGCCCAATCGGGCAAAACCGTGGCAGATCTCGAAGCCGGGGGGACCCAGGGCAGGGTGACGGTGGAGCGCATTCAGCGAAAGAATGCTCTGGTTGGCGTGGACCCCAGCCTGGTACTGGAGGCCGGCGACATTGTTTTGCTGGTCGGACGCCGCCCCGCCGTGGTGTCTCTGGGCCAGACGGTAGGCGATGAGCTGCCCGGAGCCCAGGGCATGGACGTGGTGATGGTGCGCCGCGATGTGGCCATTTCCAATTCCCAGTATCTGAATCGCAGCGTCAAGGACATTCTGGACAGCCTGTCTCAGGATCTCAAGCACGGTGTCTATGCCGAGGGCTTGATACGCGCGGGATCGCCGGTTCCCATCACCGCGCAGACCATGGTGATGCCCGGCGATGTGGTCACCTTGTTCGGCACACCTCAGGACGTTCAGAAGGCTTCCCAGGCCGCCGGCCCAATCATTGTTCCCAGCGACAAGACCGACTGGGTGTTCCACGGCTTCGGCATTGTCGTCGGCCTGCTGATCGGCCTGCTCGTGCTGCGCATAGGCGCTATTCCCATTACCTTGGGCAGCGGTGGCGGTGCCTTGCTTTCCGGCCTGCTGTTTGGCTGGTGGCGCAGCCGCAAGCACACCATGGGCAATATGCCAACAAGCGCCTCGACATTGCTGCGCGACCTGGGGCTGGCCGGTTTTGTGGCCATGGTGGGCCTGCAGTCCGGCCAGCAGGCGGTCAGCACGGTCATGGAACAGGGCTTGACGCTGTTCATGCTGGGCGTTCTGGTCACCATCATTCCGCTGCTGATTGCCATTTTGTTCGGCAAGTACGTGCTGCGTTACGACAACGTGGCCGTGTTCGCAGGTTCGCTGTCTGGCGCACGCAGTGCCAACCCCGCATTTGGCGAGGTTCTGGACAAGGCTGGCAATTCAATCCCCACCACCCCGTTTGCAATCACTTATGCCTTGGCCAATGTGTTCCTGACTTTGTTGGGTCCATTGGTCATCGCCTTTGCGTGAAACCCTGAACTGATTCACTAGGACGAATGGAAGGAGTTGCGATATGAGCAAGGATTATCAGAGTCTGGCGAACTTGAGCCCGTTCGAGCTCAAGGATGAGTTGATCAAGATCGCCTCGGGCGACGGAAACCGCCTCATGCTCAATGCGGGGCGGGGCAATCCCAATTTTCTGGCAACCACACCGAGAAGAGCATTTTTCCGTCTGGGTTTGTTTGCGGCTTCCGAGTCTGAGCTTTCGTATTCTTATATGACCACGGTGGGCGTCGGAGGCCTGGCAAAGATTGAGGGTATAGAAGGGCGCTTCGAGCGCTATATTGCCGAAAACCGCGATCAGGAAGGCGTTCGTTTTCTCGGTAAATCCCTGAGTTATGTCCGCGATCAGCTGGGTCTGGACCCCGCCGAGTTTCTCCATGAAATGGTCGACGGCATTCTGGGCTGCAATTACCCGGTGCCACCGCGCATGCTGAAAATCAGCGAAAAAATCGTGCGCCAGTACATCATCCGCGAAATGGCAGGCGATTCCATGCCGGGCGAATCCGTGGAATTGTTTGCCGTCGAGGGCGGCACGGCCGCCATGGCCTATATCTTCGAGAGCATGAAGGTCAACGGCCTGCTCAAAGCCGGTGACAAGGTGGCCATCGGCATGCCGGTTTTCACACCATATATAGAAATTCCAGAGCTGGCCCAGTATGCGCTGGAGGAGGTGGCCATCAATGCCGACCCGGCCCTGAACTGGCAATATCCGGATTCCGAGCTGGACAAGCTCAAGGATCCGGCCATCAAGATCTTCTTCTGCGTGAACCCCAGCAATCCGCCATCAGTAAAGATGGACGAGCGCAGTCTGGAGCGTGTGCGCAAGATCGTGGCCGAACATCGACCGGATCTGATGATCCTCACCGATGACGTTTATGGCACGTTTGCCGATGGCTTTCAGTCGCTATTTGCGATTTGCCCGGCCAACACCTTGCTGGTCTATTCGTTCTCCAAATACTTTGGTGCCACTGGCTGGCGTCTGGGTGTGGTGGCTGCACATAAGGAAAACATCTTTGACCTGGCATTGGGCAAGCTGCCTGAGTCCGAGAAAACAGAGCTCGATCATCGCTATCGTTCACTGCTGCCCGATGTGCGCTCATTGAAGTTCATCGATCGCCTGGTTGCCGACAGCCGCGCGGTTGCCTTGAACCACACGGCCGGTCTGTCCACGCCCCAGCAGGTTCAGATGACCCTGTTCTCGCTGTTTGCGCTCATGGACGAGAGCGACCAGTACAAGCACACGCTCAAGCAACTGATACGACGTCGTGAAGCAACGCTGTATCGCGAGTTGGGCACGCCTCCGCAAAGAGACGAAAATGCGGTCGATTACTACACCTTGATCGACCTGCAGGACGTGACCTCCAAGCTTTATGGCGAAGCATTCTCGCAATGGGCGGTCAAGCAGTCCTCGACCGGCGACATGCTGTTCCGGATTGCCGATGAAACTGGAATCGTGCTCCTGCCGGGCCGTGGCTTTGGATCGGACCGTCCATCGGGACGCGCCTCCTTGGCCAATCTCAACGAGTATGAATACGCGGCCATAGGTCGTGCGCTGCGCAAAATGGCTGACGAGCTGTACGCGCAATACACCGAGCAAGGCAATAAGCGCTGATGGCGAGGGGCTTGCCTGAATGTGGCCATGAGTGATCCTCTTGGCCACATTCAGGCTGCAGTGCGGTGCATCAAGGCTTGCGGCACCGTCGCTCGCAAAAGGCCTGCCCGGCCGCCAATGCATTTGAAAAGAGGCTTCGGCCTCTTTTCTGGTTTTCCTCTTCACTGAGCCATCAGGCGTGAGAAGTCGCGATCAAGATCCTTGATGGCCGCCTCGATGCGTTTGCTTCGCTCTGCCGTCCATTGCTCCTCCTGGGCAAGCATTTGCCTGGAGCGCACAATCATGCGGGTCATCTCCGCAGGCTGTGGGCCGCCAGCAGTCACACGATTCTTCACGATGGCCACAGGGTCCAGCGCTGCCCGGAATTCGTCCTCCGACATCGGCAGGCTTCCGTTCTCGATGGACATCTCGTGTTTCAGCGTCGCGGCGTAGATGCGCTGGGCATCAGCGTAAGGGAAGTCGCGAGGGGTGATATTGCGTTCCTTGGCAAAGCTGACGACCTCCGAAGCAAAGTGGTGACCCACGCGGAAAGGCAATTTGTACTTGCGCATCAGAACATCCGCCACCTCCTGGGAGGCCGTCCAGTCAAGATTCAGCTCTTCAAGCGCACGTTCGGGATTGATCACCAGGCCGCTGAGCACCTTGTCAAATCCCTGAAGAGTGGAAATCGTGGCTGCAATCAGCGCGGAGGAGTCATGGGATGACTTGTTATCGCTCATTCCCGGCGGAATATTGTGCTGGCTGATGAGGCGCCCCACCCCCAGAGCCAGCACGCGCGAAGCGTTGGCGCGGGTGTCGTTGAGCAATCCAGGATTTCGCTTCTGAGGCATGGCACTTGAGACGTAGGTGTTCCCTCCACCCTCCCGGAGCAGAATCCATGGCCTGGGCTGCGCGTACTGCACCATCACGTCCTCGACAAAGGCTCCGACGTGCAGTGAAATGCTCGACGCAACTGCGCCGATCTCCACCGGCATCTCGGCAGCCAGGATTTGTGCGGCATCGTAGGCATTGTCCACGGTGGCCGGGTAGCCAAGGTACTTGGCCATTCGCTCGCGATTCAGCGGCCAACTAGTGCCGTTGAGAACCGTCGTGCCCATTGCCGACTGGTCGATGCGCGCGAATGCCTCGTGAAGGCGCTGGGCGTCCCGGTCAAAACCGGCAAGGTGTCCCAGAAGGTAGTGCCCATAGCTATTAGGTTGAGCGGCCACCCCGTTGGTGTAATTCGGAACAACCGTGTTGGCATAAGTCTGGGCCAGCCGCAGCAGATGAGCACGGGTCTGTGCCAGCTGTTTGTTCAGGCGCAGCATATCGTCCCGCTGTATGGCGGAGCGCACCGTAGCCAACATATCCTGGCTTGAACGCCCGGCATGAAGAAGAGTGGCTTCCACGCCTGCTGCATCAATGAGCAGGGGCTCGAAAGTGATGACCAAACCTGGTCGTTTACCATTGGGAGCATCGCCTGCGTTCAAGACGCTCTGGAGACCTCGCGCAATTTTGGGAGCCATGGACTTGTCGAGCAAGCCCTCATCGGTATTGATGACTGCCGACGCCTTGTTGATTTGCCCCAGCCAGAAGAAGGCGTCGCGCTTCGACTCCTGCGCAAACGCGCCATTGGCCAGCGATGCCAGCGCAAACGTGGCAACCAGGAGCTTGCGCAACGCCCCACCGGCAAGGCCGTAGGGCAATTTTGACAAGACGGCACTGCGCTTGCGGTTGGTTCTGTATTTCATGTATGTCTCCTGGGCTCTAGGGATGGTGACCAAGGCTGGGTGCCTTGTATTACCGACTCGATAACTCTGTAACGGCAGATGGCTGAGGGCGAGCTGATGGCGAATGATGCATGTCTTCACGACGCGAAATTGCTATACGGCTGAACTGGACGCAAAAAAAGCTTGGAGCCAGGAGAGGGCACAGCTAATGCTCACCCTGTATGCCGATTGGCGCTATTAGAGTCTCGCGGCCTGCCACCGGCTGTCCCAGGCGAGATACGTGTTTTGCACAGCTAAGCTTGTCCCGGCTCTGTCTTGTGGCTGATGGGGCAGCATCGGCAAAGTGCATATTGCAATCAGCCAGGTCAAGCGTTTGCAGGACGCATCTGCTGCATCAATTGATAGAGCGCTTCAGCTACCAGTGAAAGGCTGCGCTCTCGCTTTCGAACCATATAGATCTGCCGGTCCATACCCGGCAGCAGCAGGTGCCGGGCCACCAATCCGGGCTTGTCGAAGTGAAACAGGCTCAGCGCCGGAGCTACGGTGATGCCTAGTCCGGCTTGCACCAGCCCCATCACGGTGGCCAATTGCTCGACCTCAACGAAAGTCTGCATCTTTCGAGGAAAAAAAGCGGCATCCAGATACTGGCGAACACTGCTGTGGCGTGCCAGGTGGATGAAGGGCCAGGGTGTCAGATCCTCCAGGGACAGCTCGACCTTGTCCGCCAGTGGATGGTCGCCAGGGCACACCATATAGAAGCCGTCGCTGCAAAACGGCTCAGCCTTCAGGTCGGGTGTATCCACGCGTATGGCGGCCAGCGCAAAATCCGCATCTCCGTTGGCAACGGCAGCGATGCATGGCTCGGACAGCACGTCCAACACACCCAGCTGAACTCCCGGATGCCGCGCGGTGTACATCTTCAGCACTTCAGGAAGCCAGCCCGCGGCAAGGGATGGCAGCAATGCAACTGATACGTGCCCCTGAGCCAGTTGTGCTGTATCACGCATCGCTCTCTCGCAGGCAGCGAATTCTGCGGCGAGGCGCTCCGCAGACTGCAGGAATCGTTCGCCTTCACGGGTAAGCACC
The DNA here is from genome assembly GCF_018292285.1 of Comamonas brasiliensis. Taxonomy (NCBI): domain Bacteria; kingdom Pseudomonadati; phylum Pseudomonadota; class Betaproteobacteria; order Burkholderiales; family Comamonadaceae; genus Comamonas; species Comamonas brasiliensis. The sequence continues at coordinate 1,371,960 of NZ_JAANES010000001.1, read as the reverse complement.
ACGTGTCTTGTGCTTCGGTCGAACAGTTTGAGACCTACCGTTTGCTCCACGGAGCGGATGAGTGCGCTGAAAGCCGGTTGTGACAGGTGGCACATGCTGGCGGCCTGGGTGAAGTTCTTTTGCTTGGCCAGTACCAGGAATGCCTGCACATCACGCGACGATAGATTCATTTGAAATGCGGATTAATTAATCTCAATTATCGATTTCACAGCTTATAGCGGTTTTCCTATAGTGGGCAACAGGAGGTTTCATGACAAGAGTGCAAAACGAAACGACGTCGTTGCTCATCGGATGTGCGGCAGGCTTTTCCGGCGATCGAATTGATGCGGCGCAACCCGTCGTGCAGGAGCTGGTTCGACAAAGCAAACCTGCCTTTCTGATCTTTGAAACGCTTGCCGAGCGCACTCTGGCACTGGCGCAGCTTGCTCGCCGTCAGAATCCCGATGCAGGCTATGAGCCACTCATGGTGGAGTTTCTCCGGCCCGTGCTCGCCGACTGCCTGGCGCATGGCATTCGAATCGTCAGCAACTTTGGTGCGGCCAACCCACAAGGTGCAGCCCGGGCCATTGCTGCATTGGCCAGGGAGCTCGGAACGCGCCTACCCCAAATAGCGGTTGTTCATGGGGATGACCTCAGCGGACCCGCGCACTACCAACTGCTCGAAAAAGCTCTGGGCTCGGACATGCCAGACCAGCAGTTGGTGAGCGCCAATGCCTATATAGGTGCACGACCCATTGCCGAGGCACTGCTGGCAGGTGCAGACATTGTGGTGTGCGGCCGCGTCTCCGACCCCTCGCTTGTAGTGGGACCTGCCATGGCCCACTTCGGATGGGCCTGGGATGACTGGAATCGCCTGGCACGAGCCACGATGACCGGGCATTTGCTGGAATGTGGAACCCAGGTCTCTGGCGGCTATTTCGCAGACCCGGGGTACAAAGATGTACCCGGTATGGAGCGCCTGGGGTATCCCATTGCCGAAATCGACATCGCGGGCAACAGCACCATCTTCAAGCCATCTCTTACCGGGGGCTGCATCACCGCAGCCACGGTCAAGGAGCAACTGCTCTACGAAATCCATGACCCTGCCTGCTACCTCACGCCAGACGTTGTTGCCGACATCACTCAGGCAGAAGTGATTTCGGTTGGGCCTGACCGGGTGCGCCTGGAAGGTGTCATTGGCCATCCGAGGCCGGAGATGCTCAAAGTCAATGTCTGCTTTGAGTCAGGATGGTTTGCCGAGGGAGAGATCTCCTACGCAGGCCCGAGAGCACAAGAGCGCGCGCGTCTGGCGGCCCAGACCATATCCAGGCGCCTGGCGAATATTGCTCCCCTCAGAACCGATCTGATCGGCGTGACCAGCGTCTGGGGAAACGACAGCAGCGACTGGCTGACTGACGAAGGCATTGCCGGCGAATCCCGGGATGTCCGGCTTCGCATGGCCTGGCAGCATGCCGACCATGCGGTGGCTGCGCGTCTGCCGCGCGAGATCAACGCCTTGTACTGCTGCGGCCCGGCGGGGGGAGGGGGCGTTCGCACCCATATGCGTCAGCGCCTGGGAATGGTGTCGTGCCTGGTACCTCAGCAACAGATTACGACTGGCTTCCACTGGACCAAGCCACATCAGGAGTAAGCCATGAACTCAACCCTTACCGTTCCCCTTTACCGAGTTGCGCATGGACGCACGGGTGACAAAGGCAACCGCTCCAACATCAGCGTCATTGCATGGCATCCGGATTTGTGGGAGGTGGTATGCGAACAAGTCACCGAACAAGTCGTGATGCACCTGTTTGCAGATCGCAAGCCAAGCCATGTTCGGCGATACCTGCTACCCAAGCTCCACGCCATGAATCTGGTGCTCGACAACGTACTGGATGGGGGGGTCAACGACTCGCTGAACCTGGACAGCCATGGAAAAACGCTGTGCTTCAGGGTACTTGAAATGCCTGTCGTGGTTCCATGCCATCTCGAGCCACTGCTCGTCGGCCCAAGCGCCTGAATTTTCTACAACAACCACTAGGAGACAAACCATGAAATTTCTGACACGACGCACTGTTTTTGCATGCGGCGCAAGCCTGGCGCTCAGCCCGCTGGCCTTTGCACAGAGCGAATTTCCAAACAAGCCTATTACCTTTGTTGTTCCGTTTGCCGCCGGCAGTGCGACAGACCAGCTTGCACGCGCCTTGGGACAAGCCGTTTCCGAGCAAACCAAGCAGCCGGTCGTGGTGGAAAACAAAGGCGGTGCCAGCGGCATGATTGCGGCGCAAGCTGTGGCCAAGGCCACACCTGATGGCTACACCGTGCTCATCACGACCAATACGACGCATGCTGCCAACGAGCATCTGTACAAAAAGCTGTCGTACGACCCTGTCAAGGACTTCACCCCCATCACAGGTCTGGGCAAAGGTGGACAGGTCCTGGTCGTTCCTGCGACTTCGCCTTATCAGTCCGTAGGCGATCTGCTGGGCTACGCCAAAGCCAATCCCGGCAAGCTGAGTTTTGGCAGCGGCAGCTCTTCAAGCCGTGTGGCTGGCGAAATGCTGAAGCAACTCGCCGGAGTCGACATCCTTCACGTTCCCTACAAGAGCAATCCGCTCGCCCTCACAGATCTTCTCGGCGGGCAAATAAACCTGATGATTACCGACGTCTCGACGGGCGTTCCTCAAATCAAGGCCGGCAAGCTGCGCCCGCTGGGTTACTCCACCCAAAAGCGCAGCGCACAGTTGCCTGATGTTCCAACCATCGCGGAAGCCGGTGTCAAAGGCTATGACATGGGCTACTGGTTTGCAGCCTACACGCCTGCCAATACACCAGCACCTGTCGCGGCCAGACTCAATCAACTGCTGACCAAGGCGGTGAACAGCGCTGCGGCCAAGTCCTTCTTCAATATGTCCGGCTCCGAAGCCTGGACCACCTCTGCCTCGGAGCTGGCACAGTTCCAGGCCGCAGAAACCACCAAGTGGGGACAGGTCATCAAGGCGGCAGGCATCACGCCTGAATAAGGCGGGCGACCGCGCAGCGGCCCAGCACCCGGGCCGCTCACACTCAATCCAGTCCATCTTCAAATTGGCCGCCAGATGCCAAGGGATAACTGCGCCGTTCTGAAACCTGGTTCATCGATAAAAACAAGGAGACAAACATGCATGCGTTCAAGCTAACAATAGCCGCCATGGCAGCGGCAATCGCCGCAGGATGCGGGGGAGGCGACGGCGGCAAGTCCGTCAATGAATCTGCCAAGCCCAGGCTGGCTATCCAGATTACGTCCACTCAGGATTTTCCTGGAACCTATGGCAGCGTTGGAGCCTATGAGAAAGTCAGCGGAACAATCTCTGGGGAACTCGACCCGAAAGATGCCAGAAACCGCATCATTCAAGACTTGGCGCTTGCTCCGGTCAACGCCAGGGGAATGGTGGAGTACTCAACGGACTTCATGCTTCTCAAGCCCAAGAACATGTCCAAAGCCAGCGGCGTGCTCCGCTACGACGCTCCGAATCGAGGCAACATCCTGACCATGCCCAATCCCAGCAGCACACCAAGTGACGCTGTCTACATGGAACGGGGCTACGTGATGTTGTATGCGGCTTGGCAAGGCGATGTGCCCAAATCCTCTGCCGAGCGTTTGACGGCAAAAGTGCCGGTGGCAATCAATACGGATGGCAGCAGCATCACCGGCACATATCGCACCGAGCTGGTTCCAGGTACTGCCACGTCAACGATGGGCCTGCCTGGTGGTGTCTTCAATGGAACCATGCTTCCATACGCGCCAGCCAGCCTAGACAATACCGCCCCTGGCTATTCGTTAACTCGGCGCATCAATGAAACGGACAAGCGAGAATTGATTCCCGCATCTGATTGGAAGTTTGCGGACTGCACTTCAAGCGCGCCGTTTCCAGGCATCGCAGATGCAGGCAAAGTCTGCATGAAGGATGGCTTCGATCCTTTGTATCTGTATGAACTGGTCTATGTTGCCAAGGACCCCAAAGTCATGGGAGTCGGGCTTGCTGCATTGCGTGATGCTGTTCATTTCTTCCGCTCGACAGAGAAGGACAGCAACGGCAGCCCCAATCCGTTGGCTGGGCGCATCAAATACACGCTTGGCCAAGGTACGTCCCAGTCGGGAAATGCCATGAAGACCTTCCTGCATCTGGGCTTCAACCAGGCAACTGACGGCTCACGCGTATTTGACGGGATGTATGCGCATGTCGCTGCACGTCAAACCAATGTCAACACGCGTTTTGCAGTTCCGGGAGGGGGAGGGGGGCTGCGCACCGACCATACCGCGTTTGGCCAGACCGCACCACGCGGTCTTGACAAGAGCTATGTCGATGGCATCAGTGGCCGCGAAGGCGGGGTCATGCGTCGCTGCAGCGAGTCCAATACCTGCCCCAAGTTCTTTCTGGGACTGTCAGGCACGGAGTTCTGGCAGTTGCAAGGTTCGCCCGTACTCACGAATACGCAAGGAAGCAGGGACATTGCACAACCGGACAATGCCCGCATCTACTACTACTCCAGCACACAACACGGCGGGGCGGGTGGCGAATCCAGCATCAGCTACGCACCAAATCGTAATGTTTACCCTGCCGGAACGGTTGTGCATTTCAATGACACATTCCGAGCTCTTTTCCTTGCCTTGGAAGACTGGGTGACCAAAGGCACGGAGCCTCCGGGAAGCCAGACCCCTTTGCTGGCCGACGGCACATTGGTCAAGCCCGGATCAGTTCAGTTCCCCGCAATGCAGGGAGTCCAGTGGAAATCCGGCACGGGCCTATCCGCCATACCGGCTTTCAACTACCTGGCCCGCTATAACAATTACGAATTGCTGGAGTTCGGACCGCAATACCGGCCCGAAGATGAGTCAGGCATTGCAAGCATCTTGCCGCCCCGACAAACGGGTCGGCAGTATCCAATACTGGTGCCTCAGGTTGACCCTCGAACCGGTCTCACGATTGCCGGCATCCGCTCGGTAGAAGCACTTGCGCCGCTCGGTACAAGTATTGAGTTCAACTATGTGGCGAGCGACAAGATCGTTGATTTGTCTAATCTGACGGGGAGCTACATACCGTTCCACAAGACTCGAGCTCAGAGAATTGCGGCAGGTGATACACGTGTCTCTCTCGAAGAGCTGTATGTCAACCAGGACGGATATGTGCAAGCGGTCTCAGCAGCCGCACGAGGCCTGGTTGAAAAGCGGCTTTTGCTCCAGCGTGATGCGGAACTCATCATCGAGAAAGCAAGAAACTCAGCAATCTTCGAATAAAGAAGAGCAGATATGGCAACTGGTGCTTGAGCGCCAGTTGCTCTATGCATGGAGATCCGCGGCTGTTAAGGCACAAATCTGGGCCTTCTCCGTTACTTGACAGTCCGGCTGTCTTCGACGGTGAAGTGCTCTACATGCGGTGGCTCCACAAAATAAGGACCGATGATGGCGCGCCACTCGGCAAAAGCGGCGGACTGGCGGAATCCAATCGTGTGGTCGTCCAGAGTTTCCCAATATACGGTCAGCACATAGCGACCCTCGGTCTCGATGCAGGCAAGGACTGTATGGCCGAGATAGCCAGTGGCCTTGCTCAGCACGGCGTCTGCGGCCCGACGAATGGCGCTTCCAAAATCCTTGTGCTTGGCTGGCTCCACCTTGAAGTCTGCAATTTCAACAATCATCAGTTTTCTCCTGTTGGTACGACGAAAGATAGTCACGAGGAGCCTATCTCACTTAGATGCTAAGGGCGCAAGCATCCAGCCGATGCTTATAAAGACGCAACCCGTATGTCTAAAGAAACTTTGGCTTTCGTAGCTCTCGATGATAATCTATATACGATGTATATTATGTTAAATCGCATAATTGCTCGTCTCAGGACAAAGCTGCTGAACAACGTGAGGTGGGTGAGGTAATTTCTTGTACGAATCTGAAGTAAATCCTTGTACTGCTGTTAATGATGTGAGGTGCAGAACAAGGTAGCGGTACCTGGAGCAGCTTTTCAACCGCTTCAGGGCTGCTCATGTCAAGACTTCGGAAACACAGGCTGGAGGTACTTGTTATAGATCAGGTCAGCCTGCTCTTGCCCGCGTGAGGGATGGTGGGACACATCAAGCCAGACTTGGATGACATCTGCACAAGAGACTCCTTCGCGTCTGACCGCTCCCCTGAAAGTCGAGACGGGCGTTGGCGCCTGTCGGAGATAGAAATCAGGTCGAATACCCGATGCTGCAAACGTCACTGCACGCCACAGCCCTTGGCCAAAAGCTATCGGGGCCAAGTTGGGTACATAGAGGTACGGGGTGACGCCAGAGACATGTCCAAACCTCAACAGATCTGCTGCAGCAAAAAGACCCAGGCATGTTGCACTGGGTTCTTCATGCAGCAATTTGCGTAACTGTGTATCTGCGGCTCCCGAGAGCAAGAACCGAGCTGGTATCTCCTTTTTGGGGGTATCCGTAGCCGCTCGCCATCGAAGGAATATTTCTGGGTGACGTATCAGCGTAATGAATTCAGCGGTGCCATCTAAGTAGCCCTCGGTTTTGAGCTGCTGGAGGAATCGAGTCGCACTCATGTGCGAGGTGCCAGCTGCATCAGCGAGTTGGCGTCCGGAGAGGTACCTGTCTCGAGGTGCGCTCAGAAGATGCTCAGGAAACAGTGGTGCGAGTAGAACTTTCAGGAGCCACTGGTTGAGATCAGAGAACAGATTCACAGATGTCGCAGACGAAGGTTTGGCCACCCCGCGGCGAACTTCGGGCACAGACGTCAACCCATCTAGGCCCAGGCCTCGAAAGAAACAACTACCATCAAGAGACACGACGCCGATTGCCGCATCAGGGACGAATTTTTCAGCGAAATCCTGGACGTTAGTAAAGAGCGCTTTAGTCGATTGATCGATCACCAGAAGTGCCAAGGGCCGTTCGTTATCGGCACGTTTTGCTGCAAACGTGCTGGCCTCGAGCACGGCTTGAGACAGGATGGGCAATAGCCTGTCGGCCCGACCGGGCGAAGGTTTTACCACTGCCAGGAATCGCGCCCCTTGGAAGGAAAAGCGCTGCAACTCACCTCTCCACCCCTCATAGTGGGGGGCGGATCTGATGGCTTCTGTCTGCACACCCTTCTTTTCAAGGAAAGGGCCGATGAAGTCGATACGGTTCTGAAGACTCAGCTTGAAGTTGTTGTGCACGCCCGCCCTCCTTCGTAGAACAAGATGCAAATCTAGCAAACATGGCCATGTTTTATAACTTGGCCATGTTTTTCTTCTCGCTCACTTTTTTGAGTCATCGGCAGAAACTGCTGTCGCATAAAATCTGCCTAGCGCACGGTGAGATGCTGCATTTTCTACCAAGAAGAGAGAGAGTGCAGTTCACGCATCCGACCTTCAATTTGGGGTCAATTTATTAATTTCGATAAATAAAGATTATCGAAACCTAAGTTTGCAAGCCATTGAAAACAAATAATTTATCTGGCGTTGAGTTGGTCGCTTTGGATGCCGCAGATGTGCAGCGCTTAGACCCTGACCTGCTGGCGGCGGTCACCATGCAGGCCGCCGACGATCTGATTCGCGAAGGCGAATCATCCAACACCTTGGCCAGCTATCGAGCGGCTTTGAGGTACTGGGCGGCCTGGTACCAATTGCGCTTTGGTCATCCTCTGTCACTGCCGCTGCCTGTCAACGTCGTGGTGCAGTTTGTGGTGGACCACGCTGCTCGCACCACCGCGGCCGGTTTACGGCATGAGTTGCCGGCCGAAATTGACCAGGTCCTGGTGCAGCACAAGATCAAAGGCAAGCCAGGCCCGATGAAGTTGACGACCTTGCTACACCGCCTTGCGGTGATTTCGAAAGCGCATCAACTACAAGAGCTGGACAACCCTTGCCAAGATGGCAAGGTCAAGGAGTTGGTGGCCCGGACGCGGCGAGCGTACGGCAAACGGGGTGACATCGCCGAGAAAAAGGACGCGCTGACCAAGGAGCCCCTACTCGCCATGCTCGAGACCTGCGATGACAGTCTGATCGGCCTGCGCGACCGCGCCCTCCTCCTTTTTGCCTGGTCAACCGGCGGACGCCGGCGCTCGGAGGTGGCCTCTGCATCCATGAAGTTTCTGAAGCGCGTCACGGGCGGCGCCTTTGTGTATACCCTGACGCACTCCAAATCGAACCAGGCGGCGAACGACCGTCCCGAGAATCGCAAGCCCATTCAAGGACCGGCCAGTGAGGCCCTGCAAAACTGGCTTGAAAAATCGGGGATCCGGGAGGGAGCAATTTTTCGGCGGATCCTCAAAAACGGCCGCCTCGGAGAGTCGCTCTCCCCTACTTCGGTTCGGAACATCGTCCGCCAGCGGGCACAGCTCGCCGGACTTTCGGACGATTTTTCTGCCCATTCACTGCGTTCAGGATTTGTGACGGAGGCTGCAAATCAGAATATTCCGCTGCCAGATACCATGGCTCTGACGGGACACCGTAGCGTTTCTAGTGTGCTGGGCTACTTTCGGGCGACAACCAACAGCAAGGCAGCAAACCTATTGTGAAGTGAGCGAGGGCGGCAGCTGGACTGTGTCTAAGAGGAAACTGAGCTTTAAAGTGCCCTCTCGGCTTTCTCGCACAAGTACACACGCTCGCCTTCAGCTTAAAAAGCGAGAGGCATCACGAATATTTGCTCCGCCCTTGCCAAGCTTATGCGTGGAGGTTGTTGTGGAGGTGAGCCTAATTTAGCGGCGGTTCCGCCCTGCCGCTGCGACCATTTTGCAGATTTGCACCTGGATGTTGACGGCGCTTTGTCAATGCTGCGGATTGAGGGGCAGCACTGTTGGTCTGGGTGCTGTATGCGCCAGTTCAGGAGGCAGTGCCTGGTGGCCTCTGCTTATCCGATGGGCAGACAGGGCTTTACCTGCGGCTGATCGATTCATTCTAGAAGCGCAGCTGAAACTAGCAACTGTGGTGATCTACGAAGGCTTCGTGGAGTGGTTGCGTCGGGGATTATCAATGTAAAGGCGGTAGATAGGCAACATTCAACTTCGTGGCCATCTCGGCGAGACGTCGATCCGCCGTCCAAAGCAAAGCCCCAGGTGTGATAAGCGTAGAGGCAAGCAACGAGAGGTCTACCAAGCCGCAGTCCTTGCCGAAAAGACTGTTCTTTTCCAGGAATTCCAAAGTCTCTGGAATTGATGCCTGCTGGCTCGGCCGCAGCATCGCCAAAGCCGCTAGCGTGTCGGCACGCGGTGCTGGCGGCGTGCCACAGGCCAGCTCTGCATGCACCATGGAATGCATCAGCACGCTGTCTTGCATAAGCAATTCCTGCAGGTGAGTGTCTGCCTCACGAAAATGTCTCACCCACACCGATGTATCGACTAGGACGGACACGTGCACTAGCGAGAGCCCTCAGCATCCGCCTCACTGCCACCGCGCGGCACATCGGGCATATTTGGCGCGGCACCGCCGAGCGCAGCCAAACGCTTACCTGCCTCGACACGCGTGAAGGTTTCCAGTGCCAGTCGTACCAGTTCCGGCACAGCGATACCGGGCGCAGCGACGGCACGTGCGCGGTTTACGACATCGTCATCGATCGTGAAAGTCGATCTCATGGCTACTCTTTAAACATCAAATATGATGTATTTTCGCATCAAATTTGATGTTTGTGAATTGAATTTGTATTGCACAATACAAATATGCAATCTAAGTCTACCGAGCCCGACCTCGCGCATACACGTCGCCTGGCCCCAACCCAGGAAACCTACAACGAGCTGCAGATGGCCTACGACCATTTCAACGAGCGGCTTTTCGAAGGGCAACTTCCAAGCTGCTTGATCACCTTGCAGCGGGAAAAGCGGACTTTGGGGTATTTCTCGGCCGCCCGCTTTGCCTCGGTAGACGGCTCAACGACCGACGAGATTGCATTGAACCCGACCTACTTTGCTGTGCTCCCCATCATCGAAACACTCCAGACCCAAGTCCATGAAATGACACACTTGTGGCAGCACCATTTCGGCAAGCCGGGCCGCGGCCGATATCACAACGAGGAATGGGCACGGAAGATGGAAAGCATTGGGCTCATGCCCTCTTCCACCGGGCAACCTGGTGGTGCGCGAACCGGTGATTGCATGGCAGACTACGCCGTCGAGGGGGGGCGCTTCCTAGCTGCATGTCAGGAGCTGCTGACTGCAAAGTTCAAGCTCAGCTGGTACGACCGATTTCCTTCTGCAGATCATGTTCTCGTCGGCCAAGCTAGTATGGCCAATCATATTCAAGGGGTCGAGGGTACCAAATCGCCGATGGCCAGCATCCCTGCCCTTGCCGAAGTTGTGAAACCAACTGGCCAAGTATTTACGGATGATGCGGGGATGTTGACAGCACCAGCAAATAAGTCGAATCGAGTGAAATATACCTGCCGAGGATGCAAAGATAAGATTTCTGTCTGGGGGAAACCTGGTCTTAAGTTGATTTGTGGCGAGTGCCAACAGAGCTTTGCCGCATGAATCACAATGTGATAACAAGTAGCCTCAAGCTCTGCTTCGCCTGCGCGCAGCTACTCTCCGGCAGGCGATCCCCCATTAGACAGTTGCTCTAGTTGGAGCCGGTGTCTGATGAAATCTATGCTGCCACGGATGACTTGGCACCACTATGCAGGAGCTGGTGCTAATTGACCATCATTCCGATGCGAGATGACCGGCCTGCTGGTACTGACCACCGGCAGCAATCGACCCGTTGCAGTCGTTCGTCGGCCATCGTCTTATGTCTGCTTTGCAGCGATTGCTGCAGCTCATGTCCGCAGGGCGGACTACCGGTGGCAGCCGCATAGTTGCCCTTCGGAGCACGAAGGCAGTCGATGCCTAAACGGCTACCCTTTCGACAGTGCCGCACCAACAGTCACCCCCGATGCCTGACAGCCTCGACGAACGCCGAAAACGCCGGCGAAGCCTGCCGCCTATTCGGATAGTAGAGATGGAACCCTTGAAATGTTGGACACCACGAGTGCAGCACACGCTTCAATCGGCCATCCGCGATGTATGGCGCAGCCAATTGCTCGGGAACGTAACCCAGCCCCAGCCCATCCAGGCTGCTGTTGAGCACATGCATGATGCTGTTGAAGACCAGTTGGCCATCACCCTTCACCGTGAAAATCTTGCCATCCTTCTCAAACTCCCAAGCGTAAATGGAGCCCGAAGGCCTATGCCTGATATTCACGCAACTGTGGCGAGTCAAGTCATAGGGCGTTTTCGGTGGCGGGTGGCGTTCGAAGTACGCGGGCGAGCCTACGACGGCTAGGCTCCAATCGGGACCGATGCGTACAGCAATCATGTCCTTGCTAACAGCCTCTCCCATCCGGACACCGGCATCAAACCGTTCTTCGACCACGTTGGTGAACCCGTAGTCAACGAACAGTTCCAGCTTGATGTCTGGGTAGGTATTCAAGAACTCCGCGAGTAGTGGCCTCAAGCACAGCTCAATGATGTCGTCCGTGCAGGTGATGCGGATGGTTCCCGCTGGCTTGTCGCGCAGTTCGCCAAGAGCCTCCACCTCTGCGGCAATCTGCTCAAACAGTGGAGCTATGGAGCGCATCAGCCGGTCACCAGCCTCCGTCGTTGAAACATTGCGGGTCGTGCGTGCAAGCAAGCGTATGCCCAACCGTTCTTCCAACGCCTTCATCGAATGGCTGAGTGCAGAGGGCGTGACACCCAACTTGGCTGCTGCTTTGGTGAAGCTCTGGTCGCGTGCGACAGCGAGGAATGCTTGCAGGTCATCAGTTCTGGCAGATTTCATTGCTGAGTAAAACTCACAAGTACATCAAGATTGCACCATCTTATCGAAACCTCCAGTAGACGCGACCATTCAAGGCACGGGCAGCTCAGCGTTTTAGCTGATGCCTTCTGAACCTGCATCTCTATCTGGAGTACCGAATGACCAAGCCAGCAATAACGGTCCCTGACCAATCCATCGTGAACGAACGCCGCGACTTCCTGAAGACCGCCGGCCTCGGCATCGCAGCCCTGAGCAGTTTGTCCCTTGCCGGGCCAGTCGCGGCACAAGCAGCAGCACCGACTGCATCCGAAGGCGCTGACAACTTCTACAAAAGCAACCGCGTTGTTATTGAGAAAGTCCGGTTCAAGAACCAGTACAGCATGCAGATGGTCGGCAACTTGGTGTCGCCTAAGGACCGCAAGCCTGGGCAGAAGTCGCCCGCCATCATCTTGGGCCACCCGATGGGCGCAGTGAAGGAGCAAAGCTCCATGCTCTATGCGCAGAAGCTCGCTGAACAAGGCTTCGCAACCCTCGCCATCGACCTGCCGTACTGGGGCGAAAGCGAGGGACTGCCGCGAAACCTGGTAGCCCCTGACACGTACGCCGAGGCCTTCAGCGCTGCGGCAGATTTCCTTGGCACTCGCGCCAACATCGACCGCAACCGCATCGGTGTGCTAGGTATCTGCGGCAGCGGAGGTTTTGCCATCAGCGCGGCCAAGCTGGACCCACGGCTAAAGGCCATCGCTACGGTCAGCATGTACGACATGGGTGCGGTGACGCGAAATGGCCTGAACCAATCGCAGAATCTTGAGCAGCGCAAAGCTTTGCTTGCCAAGGCTGCGGGCCAGCGAGCTGCCGAGTTCGATAGCGGCAAGGGCATCTTCCTGAACTACCTCCCATTGCAATTGCCTTCGGATGCTGACCCCGTCACTCGCGAGTTCTGGGAGTTCTACCGCACATCTCGTGGCATTGTCATACCCGAAGGCCGCACGCTAGAGCTAACGCAGAACCGTATGCTGACCAGCGAAGTTCGCTTCATGAACTTCTACCCGTTTAACGACCTGGAGCTGATTGCGCCACGTCCGCTCTTGTTCATCACCGGCGACCAGGCCCATTCCCGGGAGTTCAGCGAGGACGCCTACCGCAAAGCCACCGGTCCCAAGGAGCTGTTTTGGGTGCCAGGCGCCGGACACGTGGACCTCTATGACCGTTCAAACCTGATTCCCTGGCAAAAACTGACCTCGTTCTTTAATCAATACCTGGCGGCTTAAAGCAGTGAACCCTCAAGTCACAGTCGACGAGAGTCGTGAGCGCGTTGCCGAAGGTACTGCGCATTGGGGAGGTGTCTTTGCGATGACGCTCTGCGTCTTTGCTTTGATTGCTTCGGAGTTCATGCCGGTCAGCCTGCTGACGCCCATGGCCGCGGACTTCCATGTCAGCGAAGGTTGGGCGGGCTACGGCATTGCTATCTCTGGCGCTTTTGCAGTGATGACCAGTCTGTCCATCTCAAGGCTTTCCGGAACGCTGGACCGGAAGGTCTTGCTGCTAGGTCTAACCGGCCTTATGAGCTTGTCTGGTCTATTGGTGGGCTTGGCCCCCAACTACACCATCTACATGGTGGGGCGTGCCTTAATTGGAGTCGTGGTCGGCGGCTTTTGGTCCCTGTCCGCTGCGGTCGCTATGCGACTAGTCCCTACCCATCAAGTGACTCGTGCTCTGGCCATCTTCAATGGCGGAAATGCACTTGCCACCGTGGTGGCCGCGCCCTTGGGAAGCTACCTGGGGAGCGTTATCGGGTGGCGCGGCGCATTCTTGTGCCTCGTGCCCGTCGCGCTCATTGCACTGGCGTGGCAATGGGTGAGCTTGCCGTCTATGCGGAACGCAACGCGTGCATCGAGTTCAGGTCATGTCTTTCGCCTGCTGGGTAATCCGCTAGTTGGGTTTGGAATGGCAGCTGCCGGAATGTTTTTCATGGGGCAGTTCATGTTGTACACCTATCTCAGACCATTCTTAGAGGGGGTCACGCGAGTGGACGTGGCAACTCTGTCTATGATTCTGCTGGCCATCGGTATCGCCGGATTCGTTGGCACATCTGTTGTAAGTACGTTCCTGAAGATGGGGATGTACCGCACGCTGGTGACTATTCCGTTGCTGATGGCTGCCATCGGCATTGCGCTCGCCCTGTTCGGTGACTCATTGGTCATTACTGCTGTGCTGCTGTGCGTATGGGGGCTCATTGCAACGGCAGCACCGGTGGGCTGGTGGCTGTGGTTATCTCGGTCACTGCCCGGCGATGCCGAGGCCGGCGGGGGGCTGATGGTTGCCGTAATTCAGCTCTGCATCGCGCTGGGCTCTACGCTAGGTGGCGTTCTATTCGACGCTAGAGGGTATCGCATCACCTTTGAGGCCAGTGCCGCACTGCTGCTGATTGCGGCTGCCCTGACACTGCTGACCTCGCGCCGTGGCAGATTCGTTGTTCCCTAGTTCTTTCTAGAGCGAACGTCAGCTTGTGGCCGCAGTACGCAATCGACATGCCCCTAACGGACTCTCACTGTTGGCATCGAATCAGTCAGTGACTGCTTCGGGGGCATGAGCGAAATGGTGCTCTCGGCCAAAAGCAGTCATACACAATCGGGTCCATCTATCCGGTTATTCAGGACATTCGCATGAGGCATGCGAGAACTTGTTGTGTAAAGTTGTGCGCTTTAGGAGCACATGTTGGGGTGGATCTATCTGGTTTTAGCGGGTCTATGTGAAATCTTCTATGCAGCAGCGATGCCAAGGACAGATGGATTTACGAAACTTGGGCCTAGCGCTTTTTGTGCCGCATTCATTGTGATGAGCATGTATTTGCTCTCCCTTGCAACAAGAACCATTCCCGTGGGTACGGCGTACGCTGTCTGGGTTGGAATTGGGGCCGTGGGTACCGCCATCTATGGCGTCTTGATGCTCGGTGAAGACCGGAGCCTTGGGCGAATCGTTTGCTTTTCACTGATCCTGGCTGGGATTGTCGGTCTGAAGTTCTTATCAGCCGAGAAATGATCCAGCACGCGAACTTGCGTCATAACGAAGGTCGACAATGGGTCGTTAACATCGGTTCGCCTCAGGTAAATGCAGTCACCCGAAATTCGCGACTGTCCAGTCTCTGCTTTGAGGTTTGGCGCGGACATCCGTGGAAGTCGAGCTCCAATGACTGCTTTGTGCATTAGCAGTCATTGACATCTTTGAGCTGAGTGACCGCAGACAGCCTGGACCTGCCGTTCGCGGCCACGTAGAGATCCAATGCCGACGTCTGGCGTCGCCATCAATCTTCGTCGTCATCCTCACGCCAGCCTCGATGATGGTGTCTGTGCCACCTGTCCCAACGTCGGCCGTCCTCCTGCCAGCGCCATCCCGGAACCGCTTCCGGCGGCGGCGCGACTATCACGGGTCTAGGGGCGTAGACTGGCCGTGGAACGTATTGAACAGCCGGTGGTCCGTATTGAACAGGCGGTGCCGCGTAATAAGGCGCAGCAACGTAGGGAGCCGGAGCACCGTAGCCTATACCCAGGTAGACCTCTGCATGACCAGGTGCCGCAGCCATTGCAAGTGCAGCAAGCAGCGAGAGTGACGTGTAGTTCATCAAGTGACTTTCAAGGCAATGGCGCTCGCCATGCTTGGTCTCTTTAACGAGGGGAATTTGGGAACGTTGACCAAGCATTTGTAACTTGATGCGCGTAGATGCTTCGTACTTTTCCAACTGCCAAAAATTGCATCGGCGGCTATCGGAACATGCGTGGCCGTCATCGATAAGGAGCGAAAATTCTGACCTGTCCTCGGAATTTCTATGAATCTCAATGGCAACTTAAAGGCTTGGGCAAAGCGGATCAAGCGCGATGGCGTGACACTCTGGTTCGCCGGAAAGCACCCCGACACGCCTTGGCATGCTAAAGCACTGGGGCTTCTTGTCGTGGCTTATGCGCTCAGCCCGATTGATCTGATTCCTGATTTCATCCCGGTTCTTGGATATGTGGACGATATCCTCTTGCTTCCGGCGCTGATTTGGCTGACTGTCAAGCTGCTACCCGAATCAGTTCTTGCTGAATGCCGTGTTCAGGCCGATGCGTGGATGGCCGAAAAAGGGTCGAAGCCAAGCAGTCGCGCGGGGGCGATCATGATCATCGTGTTGTGGGTCGCCATGGGGATCGCGGCATGGTTCTGGTTGAATCCTCACTCGTTCTGAGACGGTCGCCTACCGGCCAAGACCTGCCGTTCACGGCTACCTACCGAACGACAGCTTCTGGCCGAACTCAGCCGGTCATGACCAGCAACCTGGTCAAGCCACAGGAGGTCAATCCAACTGGTATACGCAACGAGACTACCAACGCACATAGCGCTCGAAATTCGCGCTGCGGGATGATGCTTATCCGCCATGATTCGGATACCTGCCCTGCGCCAGACGCTCAAGGCCAACTCCATAGGTCAGCTTTGTGGTGCAGCGCTCGCAAGTAACGATGCTCAGCTGCCGCCAGGAGCGACGGCATTTGGGCGACACCATCCATCGAGCTCTACGGCTTTATGACTGTGGCTGTCAGCAGTCATTCGATGAAAAGGATTCGATGCACCGCAAAAGCCTCAGTCACTGTGTTAGCTAGCTGCTGATTGCCCTTGAGGCCAAGACAGGCAGTTCAGCAGGCTGCGCGAATACCTCGATCTGTTATTTGTGCATCCAATCGGATAGCTCGTCAGCATGTTCCTGCTCCTGTTCGAGGATTTGCTCAATCAGACGGCGGGTGGTGGGATCTTTATCTCCGATCAAGGCAATCATCTGTGTGTAGGCCTCGATAGCGACACGTTCAGCAACAAGGTTCGCCCGAATCATTGCATGCAGATCGAGCTGCGCATCGTAGTCTGAGTGACTGCGGTCAACAAGCGATGCGGGATTGAAGTCAGGCTCGCCACCTAGCTGAACAATGCGCGCAGCTATTCGATCGGCATGGGTCTGCTCCTCGTTAGCGTGCACGAGAAATTCATCTGCAATAGCTGGTGAGGACAGTCCGGTAGCCGTGAAGTGGTGGCGCCTGTAGCGGAGAACGCAGACCAGCTCGGTAGCCAGCGAGTCATTTAGCAGCCGAATGATGTCCTCGCGCCACGGACTCTCTTCTTCAACGACTGCTCCATCGTCCAAGCTACGCTTGGCTCTTTCTAGTGCTTCGGTATCAATCTTCAACTGCGCGTGAGCGTTTGTCTTTTGTGCAATTTGGGTCATACTTGGGCCTCAAAGTTATGCGGAAACAGAAAAAGACTGCCAGATCCAGCTCGTGGATGGCCAGCCGCGTAAGTTCAAAGTAGATTGCATCGCCACACATGTCTGTGAGACAAGTTCGTATATGTCTCGGTGAAGTGCAATTCAATGTTTAAGGCGCTCCTCGCCTTGCCCGACAGAGGTTGGACTCATTCCTTCTTCACTCATGGCTACGCAAGCCGCAGCACACTTTCTGCAAGCAAGCGCGCAGGTTTGACAGTGCTGATGAGTGTGCCGCTCACATTCATTGGCACATGCCAGACAAATCTCGGCGCAAAGACGACAGATCCGCTTGGCCATCTCACTGTTGCGTGCCATGGACGATGCTGCAAGACGGCACATCGCTGCGCAGTCTGTATCGAGCATGATGCAGCGAGTCATCATCTGCACATCACTTTCTTTGAGACATGCAGCGAAGCATGAGTCACAAGCGACAGCACAAGCGTTGCATTCATCAATGCAGGACAGATAGGGGTTGGTTGAGGTCAAAGCGGACTCCTTTCAAGGCATCAAGGAATGAGGCTCAGTGAGCCGCTATGAAATCAATCAGTGCCCGGTTGAACTCCTCGCCATGCGAGAGGTTGCAGCCGTGCGGACCATTCTTGATGATGTGTATTTCACTGCCTTTCACTGCATCATGGGTTCTCGCCCCGCTGACCTCCAGAGGAACAATGCGGTCACTGTCACCATGAATGATGAGAGTGGGCACATCAATTCTCTTCAGGTCATCCCGAAAGTCAGTGCGCGAGAAAGACGCTATGCAGTCATGGGTTCCCTTCGGCGAGGCAAATGCCGCAATCGTCTTGGCATACTCGCGCTGTGCTTCACTGACCAGCAAGGTTCCATCCGACTTCGAGAAGAACTTTTGTGTGAACTCGTCGAGAAAATTCAGACGGTCTTTGAGGACCGCCTGCTCCTTCTTCACAACCTCCTCTTCAGAGACAGCTCCCTGCGGATTCGATTCGCACTTGAGCAGAAACGGAGGGACAGCTGCTGCGAACACCGCACACCGGATAGAGGCTGTGCCGTAGGCACCGATGTAGCGAGCAACTTCACCGCCGCCCATGGAGAAGCCCACCAAGCAGACGTTCTTTAGTGCGAGTTCCGTGATTAGCGCATTGAGGTCGCTGGCCAGCGAGTCGTAGTCATAACCATCCCAAGGCTGAGAAGAGCCGCCAAAGCCGCGCCGGTCATAGGTAATGACTCTGAATCCGGCATCCACCAGATCGGCAACCTGAGGCTCCCAGGTACGCCCACTGAGCGGCCAGCCATGAATGAGCACAACGGGCGGACCATCACCAAAGTCTTGATAGTGCAGTTGCACTGGCTTGGATTTGGATTGGGAAATTTCTATATATGGCATAAGATCTCCTGCGTAGTTACGGCGATAAAAGAACGCTGCGGGCTAGGTCGTTCTTCGGCCAGCCAGGGGACGGCCATCACTGGCCCTGGCATCTGTATCAACCAGACCTTTCTTGAGGTCCTTGTGGGCTTGCTTCATCTCTGGGTGGGCATTGACTCTGGTTGCATGCAATGACTGATCCCGCTCGTGTGGCAACTGGGACTCGTTGCCAGGTGCCCTCGCATCGCTCTTCTTTGCGAGATTCACCTTGGCTTCGTCAGGGCTGGCCACCGTAAAACGGTCTTTTGGCTTCATAAGCGCCTCCTTTCGAAAGCTCAGTCTGGTGCACTGACAAACGCTGCCGTGTAGTCCATAGGACAAGACACGTTCGGAGCTGTTAATGAAGTGTCGAGATACTGGTGTCCGGCTCCAGAATTCCGGACCCATATGCTCGAAGTCACTTGCCAGGACAAAACATCGGATGCCACCGCAGGGTGGGCAAATGCCGTGCCGACCTCTCCAAGAAGAGAGTTTCTATCCTCACTTAGAGCGAGTAAGAGGAAGTAGCCTCAGGTCACATTTCAAATTGCCAGCTCCGGGCTCGGACTATTGACAGTTGACGCCCGTTGCCCACGAACAGAAAGGGGCCCGAGCCGTCTACAACAAGGCTGACTAACGGTAGCAGCGCAAAGAGATGCAGCATGTATGGGCTGACATGATCGACTCATGGACGACAGCCTGTTAGAAGTTTTGGCAGCCAGGAGTACACGCTGCCCTCTTTTGGCCGATCGACGCTCGGCGCAAGTGAAAGCTGCTCCGGCTGACAGCGCCTGAACTCGAACGCCCATGGCTATTGCTAGGACTTCGACTTGGCCCTGCCCGAGCCCGACTTTTTCCCGCCACCGGACTCCTTGTTGACCGTGGCCCAAGCGATCTCCTGGGCTTTTTTCTCGCTCACTCCACGGTTCTCATAACTCTCTTCAATATGCGCCGCTTGGCGTTTTTGCTTGTCCGTGTACTTGGACTTATCTCCTTGGGCCATCGCAGTTCTCCTTTAGGGCTGAGGCACCGGCTCCGGTGGAAGCTTCACTGGTGGAACTTCCTGAGGTGGATCAATGGGTTTGGGCTTCGATGGAACGCCTGGAGGTTGATCGGGATCCTCGACCGGAGGGACAATCGGAGTATCGGGGGCTGCATCATGGAATATATTCACGGTCTACCTCCTTGATCTTCATCGCTGCATCAGCCCTGAAGCGGTGCAACTGCTCGCAAACGGCAATCAATATGTCCAGGACAAATGAAAAGCCCGTGCCACCCACCATTGGAGCGAGAGCCTCAGTCCACGCTATCGATCTCAGACAAATGCAGTTCGACAGCGATCGACTGCGGATGAAAAAGCAAAAATAAAAAACTGGCGCCTGTATTCATACTGGATCGCCTGGAAACACAGCGTTGCAATTCCAAGCCGCACGAATCTGCCCAACTCCTTCATTTTCTATCGAACCTTGTTCGTTCTTACACTTACCCATTGATCCTGCCGGGTGGCTGGCAAAGCGCCAAGAATGTGGAATGTGTGCTCTTCAATGGCCTGAATCACGATACTTCCATCGCGATGTAGATAGACTCGCACCCGCACATTCGGCTCCAGATCTATGAAAGCGACGTCTGAGTCCAATCCCTTCCACCCATGCTCTATGCAAAGTCTTTTCATGCGCAACTCTTGAATGAGTTCCTCGCCAGCCCCAACTTCTAGGTTGACCTGCACCCATAAACTCATAATCAAGTCATGAGCATCCTGCTGGCTATGACAAGGCTGCGCGGCTTCGATTTTTCCAAGCCAGCTATGCAGTCTTGAGTCAAAAGACACGGGCTCACCTGAACTATGCATTTATTTCCCCTTTGCAAAAGCATATCGTGAATCGATGTTTTTTGCCAAGGCACCTTTATCAGATCATATTAATGATGCAATTTGAAAGAGCAGCATACTAAGTTGAAATCATTTATTGGGGCCCAAAGGAGCCTGGGTTGGATCTCTGGGCCGCACTGGATCTGCTGGCGCCGGCGAAGGTTCGGTTGTACGGGGCGGTTCATCCATCCGCTGCGTCATCGGTGGCCTAGTCTCGGATTCCGATTTGGGAACTCTGTTATCACAGGCAGAGGTAGCCGCCATGGCGCTGAAAAGCGTCACCAATAAGAGAATTTTCATTAAAGCCCCTTCCTTGGGTTACACATCTTCCCTGCAATTAGTGTCTATAGATATAGTGAGACTAGCCTTTAAACGCTGTCAATGGCATCCGATGCAACCAGGAAAGCAGATAGGGAAAATCTGCCTTCCTTATCACATCAGCAAGAAACTATTGACCAAACCGCTTCTTAGCATCTGCGATGCAGGTATCCTTTGCATCACCTGTCATCGATTCACAGCGTGCTTTTGCGGAGTTATAGTCGGCCTCACGAACCTTTTCGCTGCCATCCTTTCTGGTATTGGCTACATCAGATGATGTGGCAGACGGACTGTTTCTAACTTCTGAGACCTTTGCCGACTCAAGTGCTCTTGTATGGGAGGCCTTTGCATCCTTCTTGCATACATCTTTTGCATTCCCGGAAAAGTCATCGCACTTTTCTTTGGCTACTTCATACTCTGAATCAGCCTTGGCCTTGGCAACGGCATACTGATTTCTTTCACTAGGCTCCGCCTTATATTTCAGCTCGGCTGACGAAACTTTTTCTTTTCCTTTGGCCTGCTCTTCACAGATGTCTTTGGCATTTCCACTCAGAGATTTGCATTGCTCCTTGGCCGCCTTGTATTCTGAACTGATACGATCTTTTTCAGCGGAGTGCTCTGCCGGTGTCAGCGCAAACACCGACGCAGATAAGGTACAAGCAGTGCAGAGAATAGCCAACTTGGAATTGATTGTCATAACAGTTCTCATTTCATTTGGTTGTCATGGTTCTTTGAGCATGGGCGATATGCCTCTCTCAGCAGATTTCTTGAGGCTAGGCGACACGCCTTTGTCAAATGACTTTTTGGGCACCCGTTACATCCACATAAGAGGTATTAGTTGCCCGTCGTTCACAGCGAATAACTGAAACAAAGGTTTTTCAAGGCATTTTTTCGTGCCTGTCCGACCATTTGTTAATGCTGCTGCTGATCCTTTTTAGGATCGCTCTTCGCCTCGTGTCCGGCTTGCTTGTGCCCGCCGCTGTCCGGATTATGGCTTTTCGCTCCGCCCTGTTGTTGCTGTTGATCCTTCTTGGGATCGCTCTTGGCGTCCTGCCCGGCCTGCTTGTGTGCACCGCTTGCAGGATTATGGTTTTGCGCACTGCCCTGCTGCTGCTCATTAGGCTTCGAGGTGCTGTCGTGCTTCTTCGTGGTATCGCTGTGGCTCTGCTGTACCATGATTATCTCCTTAAGGTATACCGCAAAAACATCGGCCTTAAAGCTGAAGCATCATTCATGCCAGGATTTCTCACAGAGAACGTAGCCAGGCCTTGAATATTTTTCTCCTGTTTATCGGAAAATTCTGCCGTAGAAATTTCTGGATGAAGAAGAATCTTCCACGATAAAATAAATAGCCCATGGTCAACCCTTAAAACTCATAACAGGCTAAAAGGTTTGCATGCCCATTTTTGGGGATTATTCCAGCATAAAACATCTGATATTTTTCATGTGAAGTTTCGCTAGCGAAATGGATCAAATTCCGCCGCACCTGAGGACGAGCAGAATCTGGCACACTACTGTTCATTCGTCCACTCATACGCCCATAGAATTGGGCATATCTACCTGCATCTAAGAACACGCCTCGACACCGCTATTGAATGCCTATTTGATCGAATGATCAAACGGTATCGAAATCAATCTATACCATCACACTCAACGTCGCATTTGACGCCGCCATCCGGACTCTCCTTCCTCGGCTGCGGCGGGCAATCTTTGCGCTCGAGCTTGCCAGAATTCGTGGCTGGCGAAGAGGTATCTCTGTTGATTTTCGCACCGGATTTGCCTTGGTCGTAACGACAGTCGAGCACGTCACTGCTCGGACCAGCGGGAGAACTTGGCTTGTCCCGGTCTACGCCTTCTGGTGTTTTATCGACAATAGCGCCATGCGAAGGCCCACCAGGGTCAGCCACCGTCGGCTCAGTCGGCCCTTTCGACTGTGTCTGTGCAAATGCAGATGTGACGAAAAGGGAGATTGCGAAGGAATGGAGGATTTTTTTCACGAAAGTCTCCTGAGTGGACATGTCGCACTGGCAATTCTCATGCCTGCGGGATTAACCCCTGGCCCTGCTCTTACAAGCTTGCAATACATCGATTTCCGTTTGCCCGACAATGACGATAATTCGCTCAAGTCAGCAGCTACTTCGTCGATTTCTCAAGCTCACATTGCTTTGCCCACTGACTTATGCTCAGCAGTGAAAAATCTGAGGAGCCGAGAATGATCTCACGCTCGCTTCACGTCAATATCGGCCCAATTGCCCAGAGACTTTGCCTGATTTCAGCGACTGTGAGCCCCGTTGATACGCCGCATTTCATTGGAATGATGCTCATCAAATAGAAGCTAAATGCTCTCAGAGCCAGATATTTTCAAATCAGGGGAAAACGTCTCACAAGCAGAACACATGAGCACCTTCGTCGGCGAGAAATGATCCTCGGTATCGTAGTGAAACGTTAACTGCATATTGGCGTCGGCCAGCATCGCTGAATGCGGCGGCTAAAAGTGCTCCATGAAAAACAATGAAAAGCGCAAACCAAGCCCCATTGCACCGAAATCCGCACCGTCCCTGTCCGAGAAGCCCCTGGACCCGCTCCACTCCTATCGGCAAAAGCGGGACTTCACCCAAACGCCCGAGCCATCGGGTCGAGGCGAAACCGGCACCGCGGGTCTCCAGTACGTTATCCAGAAGCACTGGGCCAGTCACTTGCACTATGACCTGCGACTGGAGCTTGACGGAGCCATGAAGAGCTGGGCCGTACCCAAGGGCCCAAGCTATGACCCTGCGGACAAACGCATGGCGGTCCAGGTCGAAGACCATCCCATCGCGTACAACCGCTTTGAAGGACAGATCCCCTCCGGACAATATGGTGCGGGCAAGGTCATCGTCTGGGACAAAGGCTGGTGGCAGCCACACGGAGATCCTGGCCAAGGCTATCGAGACGGCAAGCTCAAATTCACGCTGCACGGTCACAAGCTGCAAGGGCAATGGACTTTGGTGCGCATGCGGGGTCGCTCCGGTGAAAAGCAGCCGACTTGGCTGCTGATCAAGGAACAGGATGATTTAGCACGCCCTGCCTCCGTGTTTAAGCTTGTCGATGCCATGCCGGACAGCGTACTGACCCTGCCACCCATCGATGCGCCCCGACCGCAGGCGCGATCCTCTCAAAGCTTGCAGCCGAAAGCAGCGCCGCTCCCCTTGCGACTTGCGCCTCAGTTGGCCACGCTCGCCGAGACGCCTCCTCATGATCTCTCCGAGTGGCAGTGGGAACTCAAGTTCGACGGCTACCGCATGCTGACTCGCATCCATGCGGGCTCCGTGCGCCTATTTACCCGCAACGGCATTGACTGGACTGACAGAATGCCCGCGCTGACTGCAGCGCTAGCCAACCTGCCTGTCAAGTCGGCCTGGCTGGATGGAGAAGTCCTGATGCTCGACAGCCGCGGTCACCCGGACTTTCAAGCATTGCAAAATGCCTTCGACGGCCATGCAACCCAGGACTTGGTTTACTACCTGTTCGATCTTCCATACATCGACGGGCAGGACTTGCGACCGCTTTCCCTTCTCGAGCGAAAGCAGATGCTCAGCAGCCTGATCGACACAGCAGCCACCCCCAACATTCGGTTCAGCCAGGCATTCGACGCCGCCCCGCAGGACCTGGTCGCTTCGGCCTGCGAGCTGGGCTTCGAAGGGATCGTGGGAAAGCGCAAAACCTCCGCCTACGCATCCCGACGGACTTCCGACTGGATCAAGCTCAAGTGCAGCCGCCGGCAGGAGTTCGTTATCGGCGGCTATACCGATCCGCAAGGCCATCGGCAGGGACTTGGCTCCCTGCTGCTGGGTGTGCATGGCGACGACGGCCGACTTCGCTATGCAGGAAACGTAGGCACCGGATTCACCGATCGTTCACTAAGTGAACTGCGAGAAAGACTGGTACGCCTGGCCAGTGCCAGCAGTCCCTTCGCCAAGGGTCAGGCCACGCCTCGCAATGCTCATTGGGTGCAGCCCCGTCTGCTGGCCGAGGTCTCATTTGCCGAATGGACCCAGTCCGGAAAGCTGCGCCACCCGGTCTTTCACGGCCTCCGGGACGACAAGCCCGCCACGGCCATAACGCGCGAACAACTTGAGCCTCTATCTTCTATGACCAAGAACGCCGCCTCCAACCACAAGCTGCCATCCGGTCTGAAAGTGACCAGCCCAGAGCGCATCATCGACCCCTCCACCGGAGTCACCAAGCTGGATCTGGTGCGTTACTACGCGCTGGTCGCACCTTTGATGATGGAGCATTTGAAGCATCGTCCCGTGGCTCTGCTGCGCGCACCGGACGGAGTGAATGGCGAACGATTCTTCCAGAAGCACCTGGAGCGTGCAGAAATAGACGGCATCGAAGCACTGGAACCCGGCCTGGACAAAGGCCACGCCCCGCTGCTGGAAGTCGCCCGTGCACAGGGACTTCTGGCCGGTGCACAGATGAACGTCATCGAATATCACAGCTGGAACGCCCGAAAAGACCGCATTTTGCGCCCCGACCGTATGACGTTCGACCTGGATCCTGGTGAAGGGGTGGCCTGGGAGCATGTCCTGGAAGCAGCCCAGCTGGTCCAGGTATTCCTGCAGGAGCTGGGCCTGGCTGCCTTCCTCAAAACCAGTGGCGGCAAGGGCCTGCATGTGGTCACACCCATCAAGCGCCTGCACGACTGGGACACCGTCAAGGGCTTTTCACGCGCCGTGGTCCAGCATCTGGCTAGCACCATCCCCCAGCGTTTTGTGGCCAAAAGCGGACCCCGCAACCGCGTGGGAAAAATCTTTGTGGACTATCTGCGCAATGGCTTCGGCGCGACCACGGCCTGCGCCTGGACGGCACGCGCGCGGCCCGGAATGGGAATTTCCGTGCCTGTGGCCTGGAGCGAGCTAGACCGACTCAAAAGCGGCTCCCACTGGAGTCTGCAGACGGTAGAGCAGCGGCTTCGCACCGGCAACAGCCCCTGGGCCGACTACCCGGCCTCGGCGGTCAGCATCACCACGGCCATGAAACGGCTGGAGTACTCGCCCACGGCTTCGCACAAAACCTAGGCAGCGTAACCTGAGCCGATCAGGGGGATGCTCCACGCGTTCGTCGGACGGCCGCATGCAGGCCCATGACTGTTGTCGACGCCCAGTCTTAGACTCTGGGTCGCGTTTTACGTCCTTCACCCCAGGAGATCGCACATGGCCCATGCTCGAGCCGGCAGCAAGCAAGCACTGTGGGGATTGGCTGTGCTTCGAGAGGCTCTGATGGCGGGAAGCTTTGCCAGCGTCCTCTCCGCATTCGCGCTGGCCTGGGCCGGGCATAGCGAAGTTCGCAGCGCAGTCGCTCCATTGAACGCCGTCAGTCACTGGCGCTGGGGCCGCCCCGCGTTTCATCAGCGCGAATTTTCGGTGCGCCACACCTTGCTCGGCTACTGCATCCATCATTGCGCTTCGATCTGGTGGGCTGCCGTCCATGCAGCGGCAATGATGCACCACCCCCGCTCGCAACAGCCTGCCCAGGTGGTGGCCGGTGCCCTGACCACCAGTGTCGTCGCCTGTTTGGTGGACTTCAAATGCACGCCCGAACGTCTCAAACCCGGCTTCGAGCACCACCTCTCACGCCCCCAGTTAGGTGGCGTATACCTCGCGTTCGCCGCAGGTCTTGCCCTCGGAGCCATGCTGGCACGCAGCGGCAAGACTCCCTAAGGAATCGACTCCTATGCCAAAGCGACTCAGTCTGCCGACCCAAACCCGAAGTGATTGCCAGACCTGTGCGATGCAGACGACGCCCCCGACGTCTACGTTTTGTCCTGTGATGGCCCGGCCGTTTGCCACCGCCGTGGACCAAGGTCCAGATCTTCAATTAAGGCTTGCAAGGCAAGCAAACCATCGGCCATGGCCGACCGATAGCCAAGCACTGCTGTACTCGCGCGCTGTATCTCGCGTCAGCGGTTCTGACTCAGCTCGCTCGGTACGCAAAGGAAACGTCCCCTGCTAGGTTCCCGGACATGCACCGCGATTTCCCTGAGCCTGCTATTCATGGCTTCAGCATAGGCCATTTAAGGACCGACAGTTCCCCTGGGCCTACCAGGCTGCGACGGCTGAACCTACAAACGCCAGGCGCATTGACGCAGAGACTGTAGTCATATAGCCACGATGGAGGTTCAGGCATGGCAAGTGCACGTCGCACACTCTGGAAAGGGGCTATCAGCTTTGGCCTGGTGCATATTCCCATCGCGCTTCATACCGCAACTACCGAGCAAGGCATTGATTTTGACTGGCTGGACAAACGCACCATGGATCCGGTGGGATACAAGCGCGTGAACAAGCGTACAGGCAAGGAAATTAGCAAGGACGATATCGTCAAGGCCGTCGAGTACAAGGACGGCAAATACGTCGTCGTCGACGCACAAGAGATCGAAGCAGTGTTTCCAAAGACCACCCAGACCATAGAGATCGAGCGCTTCGTCAATGCCTCGGAACTGCCTTTCATCTATCTCGAGCGGCCATACTTCATTGCACCGATCAATAAGAGCGACAAGGTCTACGCGCTGCTGCGCGAGGCCCTCCTCGCCACAGGGAAGATCGGTCTGGCCAAGGTCGTCATTGCCACCAAACAGCATCTGGCCGCTCTGGTGCCCTCGGGTTCGGCCTTGATACTGAATCTTCTGCGCTGGGGAGATGAAGTCAGGACATTGGATGGCTTGGAATTGCCTGCCGCAGGTAAGAAAAGCCTGAGCGCCTCAGAACTCAAGATGGCCAAGCAACTGGTCGACGAGATGACAGGAGCCTGGAATCCGCAGGATTTCAAGGATGAATTCCGTCAGCAGATCATGAGCTTGGTGCAGAAAAAGGCCAAGGCTGGCAAGGCTAAAACCGTAGTCAAGCCCCAGGAGCAGGCTCTCGAGAGCGCCAAGGTGATCGACCTGACTGCCTTGCTTAAAAGCAGTCTGCGTCCGCGCATTCAGCCATCCCAAGCAAAGAAATCCGAGCCTCGAAAAGTGCAGCCTAAAACCAGAGCCAAAGCCAGCTGATTCCTCAAGGCCCCAGAAAAACAAGCCTGAGGCTACTCTGCCGCTTACCGCAATTGTGTTGAAAACGATCCATTGTCTCCGCTACTTTCGTACTCTTTGATTCTGTTATACAGCGTTTTCAAACTGATCCCCAAGATGGCCGCTGCCTTTTCCTTGTGGAAATTGCATTCCTTCAAAGTGGCCTCGATGAGCATACGCTCTGCCTCACCCACGGACAATCCTACCGACATCTGAATGGACGAAGCACCATCATTATCGCAAGCTTCGTCAAGACACGCCCCGGTATTCATGGCCACTTCTGAGCCATCTGTAGATAAATGGAATTCCCTGCCTTCAGCCTCCTCAGGCACCGGAAGCCATTCACAACCGATGCAATCCCCTTCTTCCATGACATAAGCCCGTTGAATGGAATTTCTCAGTTCACGAACATTTCCCGGCCAGGAGTATCTAGAAAGTCTTCGCAACGCTTCCTGCGAAAAAAACTTTCTTTTTCCCTCCTGGTCGCAGATAGCATTGAGAAAATAATCGGCTAGTTCCGGGACATCCTCCAGACGTTCCCGTAGTGGAGGAAGCTCGATCGGAAACACATTTAGACGGTAAAGAAGATCTTCTCTTAACTTGCCGTCCAATACAGCCTGGTGAAGACAGCGATTGGAGGCGGCAATGATACGGACGTCAGCGTCCTTCGTCGTAGTGGAGCCGACGCGCGAGAACTGGCCCGTTTCCAGAACCCGCAGGAGTTTAACTTGCAACTCCAGAGGCATTTCTGTCACCTCGTCCAGAAACAACGTGCCGCCCTCGGCTCTTTCAAAAAAACCTTGATGCTGCTTCTCGGCGCCGGTAAAACTCCCTTTTTCATGACCGAACACCTCGCTTTCGATCAGATTCGGCGATATGGCGCCACAGTTCACGGCAAGGAAAGCAGCATCTTTTCTCTTGCTGAGATTGTGCAAGGTCTGCGCAACTACCTCTTTCCCAGACCCACTCTCTCCCGTAATGAATACCGACACGCTAGTTTGAGCAACACGAATAACCTGTTTATAGACATCCTGCATGGCCGCAGACCCACCAATAATGCCTTGAACCCTGTCAAACTGGCCGTCAATTTCAACCGTATTGCTTGACCCTAACGACTTCTTCAATAACTCATCGACCTTGTTCACCTCAACCGGCTTGATAAGATAATCTATAGCCCCAAGCCTCAAGGCATCTATTGCAGTGTCGATGCTGGCATATCCGGTCATTAATACCACATCCGCATCTTTGCAGAGATCTTTATCCGCAATAACTTCCGTGCCATTTCCATCTGGCAGTCTAAGATCCAGAAAGATAAGCTTGGCTGCTTGCAATGCAAGCTGACGCCTAGCATCTATCAACGAATGCGCTGTTGCTATGGAGGTCGAGATATTGGCATCTTTTGCAAGGCAAAAGATTAATTCTTTCAGTGATGCAGCAGAATCAAAGCAATCATCAACGATAAGAATATGATTCATCAAAATCTCTGTTGGTTATGTTATATAGGTACTCAGCATTTTTAATCGCCAAATAATTCTCCCTTGACAAGGGCCAAAACTATCTTACACCGAAATATAATTAGAGAACCTAGATATTTAAGACAAAATGTATCTTTAATATCTTTTCATTTCTATGATTTGGAAAATCACCTGCATAAAATTCTACCAAGAAAAATTATCGATAGAAAAAATAGTTTTTACTGATGAATAAACTTATACATGCTTCGACTCCGATCAGCATGTAGCAAGTCCATGCTTTCATTCTCGATACGATCCTTCTTAGCTTGTCAAAATCCGCATACGTAAAACATCAGGAAATTCTGGAAATAACAACTTCGCGGTCTTCTTTCAAAGTGAGTTGTGAAAACCAAGTACCTAGTCTTGCAAGCACAACTATCGTGTCCGAGGAACGTCCTTAGGCCCACTGGCCAACAAATTCTGCAGTTCGGGCATTCGTACCGGCTTCACCATATGAGCGTCAAAGCCTGCCTGCTCGGATTCCCGGCGATCCTTGTCCTGCCCCCAGCCCGTAACGGCAATGATCAAAGTGCGCCTGCCCCACTCCTGCTCTCGGATGCGCCGGCAAACCTCGTGACCATTCATACCCGGCATGCCGATGTCCATCAGGATGACATCGGGCCTGAGCACAGGCCCCACCTCCAGAGCACCTGGCCCGTCGCACGCCACATGTGTTTCGTGGCCCTCCTGGCTCAGCAACATCGCGAGTGAGTGCGCCGCGTCCTGGCTGTCATCCACGATGAGAATGCGGCATGGCCTCCCAGGCGCTTGCTTGGACGGCAGCTGCCGGGCCGAGGCACATTCCTTGAGCGGCAATCTGACCACGAACTCGCTGCCTTTGCCCAAGCCATCGCTGAAGGCCTGAACCTGGCCGCCATGCATTTCCACAAGCCGCTTGACCAGCATCAATCCAATACCCAGACCGCCCTGGGAGCGTTCCCGCGTCCGGTCGACCTGGGTGAATACCTCGAAGATCGTCTCCAGCTGATCCGCTGGTATGCCCGTACCGTTATCCAGGACGAGAACCTCCAGACAGTCCTCTTTAACTTCGGCGTGCAGACGAATCGCACCGCCTGGGGGCGTGTATTTCGCCGCGTTGGTGAGCAGATTGCCAAATACCTGCGTCAGGCGCGCTGCATCGCCATTCAGCATCAAGGGGGACTTTGGTAGCAACACCTGCAGCCGGTGCCTGCGCTCGTCCAGGATATGCCTGCAGACCTCAAGCGCATGGTTCACCACTGACTCGAGAAGCACCGGCTCGAAACGCAACTCCAGCTTGCCCCGGTTGATGCGATTCACATCCAGCAAATCATCGACCAGTCGCACCAGCTGCAAAAGCTGACGCTCCATCACTTCACGAGCGCCCATCATCAGCCCCGCATCTCCATTCGCGCGCTTTTGAACTTCAAGCATATTGCGCAATGGAGCCAGCGGATTGCGCAGCTCATGCGCCAGCATGGCCAGAAACTCATCCTTACGCTGCCGTTCGGTCGCCAGTTCGGCCTCCGTCTGATGGCGCTCTATCAACTCCGCCGCCTGCCGTGCCAGCAGATCGATATAGCGCAGAGCTTCTGGCGTGGGCCCGCCGACCTGTCGATAGTGATTGTTGAGCATGCCCAGCAAGCGGCCGTCGCGGCTGACAAGCGGCGTGCACTGAATGGAGCGGATGCCGTCCTCCCGAATGATTTCTAGGCCAGGCGTTCCTTCAAGCCCGTCGAGCTGGTCCACGTCTTCAACCACCAGCCTCTGCACGCGTGCCGCTGCCTCTCCGCAACTGGCATCCCACCCGTCATACCGAAAATGCTCCACCATCCTAGCGCCCAATCCTTGATGCACCACGATGCGCAATGCGTTCCTGACGGGATCGAAAATCTGGATGTTGCCCTTGTCCGTGCCCGAAATATCGGCCGCGGCGGCGAGAATCTTATGGAGCAGAGGCTCCAGTTCCCCTTTGCCGACTAGCTCGGAACTCAGTTGCTGAAGTCTGGCCAGCGCATCGATTTCCAGATAGAGATCTTCCGAGGCGCGAATTCGCGTGACCGCCAGAGATACTGCAAGTGCCGCGAATTCAGCCACTCGGCACTCCCAGGTCCCTGGCTCCACGGCGGGCAGGGCGAGCAGAACTATCCCCACCCCTTTTCCGTCCCCATCCAGCGCGGGGTGAAAACAGCAGACGTCAATGTCATGCGCATCGCATATTGCATTCCACGCGGCATTCGTTTGTCCCGTGTTTTCACTTCTGTGGCAAACAACATAATGTTTTTTCTGAAGTGCTTGCGCACCGCACCAGCCGCCTTCGTCGTCGACAGACAAGCCCTTGAGAGATTCGATGAACAAAGGAGGAAACTGACGGGAATGGCCTTCTTTGATCAGCCCGTGCTGAACGTCAGTAAACATCACACAGGCACGTGCACCCTCAATAAGTCGCCCTACCGCCTCCGTGACCGCTTCAAGACTCGCCTTGATGGGCGCGCCGGAAGCAATCGCCAGCAGAGCTTGCCGCCTCTCCTTCTCAAGCGCCAGAGCTTGCTCGACAGAAGGTGATTCTTGGTGCCCAGACTCCATGCCACTCACTCCTTCACTGAAGCGAGACAAGACCCTCTGGCCGACACCCCGCATAGAAAATGAACCGATGACATCGCCATGCAGCGCTTGAGACCAGATCAGCTCGCAGGAACGCATATTCGCATAGTTCGATCTGCAAATGACAAGCTTAGCCCTGCCGCGAAGGCTGAATGTCGGCAACGCCAGACCGCGGCGGGAATGGAAATTGCCCTGATTTCCCCTACCCGGGCCAGGGCGCATTCTCGGGGCACGTGCCCGGAGTGACATCCCTTCCCTCATCTACCGCGGTCACCGGATGCGATGGAAGCAGCGCTAATCACTGACCATTGCCCCGACCTCCCGCATCGATCAAAGGAGCCATTCATGCAGCAACATCCCATCGGAAATGCAGGAGAACTGCAGCAGCAAGCAGATTCAAGCCACCCGGTGTTGACCACCCAGCAAGGCATTCCTATTGCAGACAACCAGAATTCATTGACTCAGGGCAATCGAGGCCCAAGTCTGCTGGAAGACTTCATTCTCAGAGAGAAGATCACTCACTTTGACCATGAGCGCATTCCCGAGCGCGTGGTCCATGCCAGAGGCTCCGCTGCGCACGGTCACTTCACACTCACGGAGAGCCTGCAGCAATACACCACGGCCAAAGTGCTCACGGAAGTGGGCAAGCAGGTGCCGGTGTTCGCGCGCTTTTCCACCGTGGCCGGCGGAGCAGGGTCGGTGGACACACCGCGCGATGTACGCGGCTTCGCCGTGAAGTTCTACACCGAGGAAGGCAACTGGGATCTGGTGGGCAACAACATCCCCGTCTTCTTCATCCAGGATGCCATGAAGTTTCCAGATCTGGTCCACGCGGTGAAGATGGAGCCCGACCGCGCGTTTCCTCAGGCCGCCACAGCACACGACACCTTCTGGGATTTCATCTCCCTGATGCCGGAGTCCATGCACATGGTGATGTGGATCATGAGCGACCGGACGCTGCCCCGCAGTCTGCGCATGATGGAGGGCTTCGGCATCCACAGCTTTCGCCTGCTTAGCGCCAGCGGCAAGAGCACATTCGTCAAGTTCCACTGGCGCCCCCAACTGGGCATGCAGTCCACCGTCTGGGATGAGGCACTCAAACTGCAGTCCGCAGACAACGACTACCATCGACGCGACCTCTTCGACTCCATACAGTGCGGAGCCTTCCCTTGCTGGGATCTTTGCGTGCAACTCTTCGACGAGGAACAGGCAGCCATGCTGCCCTTCGACCATCTGGACCCCACCAAGATCATTCCCGAGGAACTCATCCCCCTCAAGCGCATCGGCGAGCTGGTGCTCGATCGCTGGCCGGACAACTTCTTTGCCGAGACCGAGCAAGTCGCTTTTTGTCCGGCCAATGTTCCGCCAGGCATCGATTTCTCTAACGACCCGCTTCTGCAGGGCCGCTTGTTCTCCTACCTCGACACTCAGTTGCTGCGCCTGGGCGGACCCAATTTCGCCCAGCTTCCCATCAACGCCCCTCAATGCCCTTTTGCGAACCACCAGCGCGACGGCCATATGCAGCAGGCCGTGCCTTCAGGCAGGGTCAGCTACGAACCCTCCAGCCTGCAGACGGACAGTCCTCGTGCCAGTCAGGCTTCCGGCTTCACGCATTTCGCCCAAGCCACTCCTGAAGGTTCCAAGGCACGCCTGAGGCCGGAGAGCTTCGCAGACCACTACAGCCAGGCCCGAATGTTCTATCAGAGCCAAAGCCGCGTCGAGCAGTCGCATATGGCCAGCGCAATGGTGTTCGAACTGTCAAAGGTTCAGACCGCTCATGTGCGCGAGGCCATGGTCAGCCATCTGCTGGTCATCGACGAAGACTTGGGTCGACGCGTGGCCAAAGGTCTGGGCATGCAGCAGTTGCCGCGTGCGGCGGAACCGGCGATGCCTGTGCAAGATCTCGACCCCAGCCCTGCGACCTGCATCATCGACCGCATGAAACCCACCCTGCAGGGACGCTGCATCGCCATGCTCGTGGACGAAGGCTCCGGTGCATCCACTGTCACCATGTTCAAACAGGCTCTGCAAGCGCAACAGGCCAGGGTCATGATCATTGCACCACGGGTATCTGGGGTCACGCTGGACGACGGCAGCATTCTGGCTGTGGATGCGCAGCTGGCAGGCGCTCCTTCGGCACAGTTCGATGCGATAGTCTCTCTTCTCGCGCCCTCAAGCGCCGAAAGACTGGCAACGCAAAGCTGCGCCCAGGACTGGTTTCGCGACGCCTTTGCCCATCTGAAGGCAATTGCTGCCTGCCCGGCAAGCAACGCCATCCTCGACGCTTCAGGCATCAGGCCCGATAGCGGATTCTTCGCCACAGACGACCCCGCCCCTTTCATCGAGGGAGCCAAGACGCGCTTCTGGAGCCGGGAGCCAGCATTGCGCGATCTGGCCTAGGCGCCTGGCCGGCTGCTGCCTTCTTGGGCAGCAGCCTCAGTCCTGCGTAATAACGCTTAGGCTGCCGTCTGCCTCCAGAAACAGGCACTCCATGTCGCATAACGCGCAGCCATGTTCACGCAAGGCCTTTTCGATATCATTTTTCGAGACACGGTGCTTCTTGCGCTTGGCATCGAAAACCCGACCCTTGCGACCGAGCAGGATGGCTTCCCCTTCTAACAATCGTTCCGCCGGGCGCACATAGGCCGTCAAAAAGCCCACCAGGGTGTTCAACACAATCAGCACCGCGCATACCACTAGACCGGCGGACAGGGACTGGTCAGAGCCGGTCATGGAAGGTCCCGCGGCCTCACTCAGCAGCATGACGACCAACAGATCGAAGGGCGTGAACTGCCCCACGGTTCTACGCCCTGACAGGCGCATCATCAGCAGCAAGGCGCCATAGACGATCAAGGTGCGCCACAGCAGCTCCCAGGCATCTGACTCGAGGCTCCACATTACCGCTTCTCCTCACCGGCTTGACGCTGCGTCGGGCGCACAGAGCACTTGAAGGTATCCTGAAGCTGGCACAACACCTCCAACTTGCGCCGAGGCGACTCTGCGGCCGTGCAATCCTCCGGCACGCGAACCGAATAGCCCGACATGCGTGCATCGGTGGCGGTGAGCATCACGCACATATCGGTGGCGAATCCGACAATCGTCAACCGCCTGGCTTCCATGCGCCGTAGCAAATGCAACAGCGGCGTCGAATGAAAAGCAGAATGCTGAGGCTTGAGAATGACGAGATCTGAGGCGGTAGGAGCCAGCAGGTGGGCTATTTCGCCGCGCGCGCCGGGCAAGGCCTGGCAGGCGGCCAGGATGTCACTGAATTCACTATGCCAGGTACCGTAATTGTCGTTGGCATAGATGGCCGCCACCTTGCGCAGCGCCAGGCGGGATTTGAAACGGGCAATGTGGCGCGCGGCCTCAAGCGCATGCGGCAGCAGAGCTCGAGCATTGGGAAAATGCAGCGGATTGATCACGTCGACCAACAACAGCACATGGGCGCTGTGAGGAACCTCGGTCGGTTTTAGCGAATGAGCCCGCTGCATTCGTCAATCTCAGAGCATCTGCTTACGCTGCTGCTCGGCTCGCGAGGCGCCAATGGCAGACGCCACCTGCTTTACCTCCTCGGGCGGAGGCAAGACGGCCGGCATGCCAAGCTGCTCAATCCATAGCTCCCGGCACCAGCCTTTGGTATGAAACAGGTGATGCTGCTCGTCGTTGGCCACGCTGCTGTAGGCATCGTCAAGAATCTTGCGCGTCTCCCCAGTGGCGGCTTCAGCCAATTTACCCAGCAATTCCCAATTGGCCTGATCCTTGGTTTCCGCATGCACCACGCATTCGCAGGCCACCAGTTGGGCTACGTTGGCATCTGTGGTTTTCGACGCCTGCGCCATGGCCTTCACCAGCGAGTCGCCGATGAGCTTCACAATCTGGCGCGAAGCACAGTTCTCATCGCAGTCGATGCCCAGGGCCTCGCAAGTGCTGCGCACCACGTTCTGATGGCTCAAGGTCTCCTGCAGATATCCCTCCCATTCATGGCGCAAGTCGTCATTCTTTACGCAGGCCAGCGCTGTGCGATACACCTGCTCGCCGCCCAGCTCGGTTTCCATCATCTGCAGCAACAGCTCCTTGAGCTGCTGTGCATCGTAAGGGCGTTTGTTCATTGAACTCTCCCCGTTGACCAATAAGTTCAGGCCTCGGTTTGGGCATCTGCGCCGCCGCCGGCTTGGCCGGCTGCCGCCGACAAATTGGATCTATCGGGCTCGGAAGGAGTTGAAATTCCCTGCAGCGCGCGGGCAGCTTGTGCCGAGTCGGCTTTGACGGATAGATCGCCAAGGGCCAGCATGCCAACGAGGCGCTTGTCGCGGTCGACAACGGGCAAACGCCTGATCTGTGACTGCTGCATTAGATAAGTGGCTTCCTCCACGGTTTGGTCTTCGTAACACCATTTCACATCCCCCGACATGACCTGACTCACCGTGGTGCTCTGCGCGGGCAGCCCCTGGGCAACGGCACGGATCGCGATATCGCGATCCGTAACCATGCCCACCAGGCGTTGACCATCGCATACCGGCACAGAGCCGATGGCCAGGGCTTCCATGGCCTGGGCTGCCGCTTGAAGCGAATCCGAGGGCGACAGGCTGCGCACCCCTGTGGTCATCATTTCACTGATTGATTTCATCACTTGGTCCCTTTGCTGAAGTGCACGGTCTCGCTGA
Source organism: Comamonas brasiliensis (assembly GCF_018292285.1). Classification (NCBI taxonomy): domain Bacteria; kingdom Pseudomonadati; phylum Pseudomonadota; class Betaproteobacteria; order Burkholderiales; family Comamonadaceae; genus Comamonas; species Comamonas brasiliensis. The sequence goes on along the minus strand of NZ_JAANES010000001.1, from coordinate 1,335,590 downwards.
CCGCTGTCCTGTATGGCTGGCAATGTGCATGCCCGCTTCCTCAATGAGCGCGCACGTTGATTGCCCTCTGCAAGATCTCATGGCACTTGGCAGAGCTGGAAAACCGTCCCAGCCGAGGCCACCAGCACACTCCTATCAAACTACCTGGGGACTGCATATGCAAAATATGCCCGCGCAACTAGTTCATGTGGACGACACCACTCCGGGCTGGAGCCGCGTGCGACGAGGAAAGTCTTTTTCCTATGCAGATGAACAAGGCAAGACCATCCGCGATTCCGCGCAACTCGATCGCATCCGAAAGCTGGCCATCCCGCCTGCCTATACCGAGGTCTGGATCTGCCCCTCCCCTGAAGGCCACATCCAGGCCACGGCGCGCGATGACAAGGGACGCAAACAGTATCGATACCACCCCCTTTGGCAGGAACATCAGGAGCACCGGAAATTCCGCAGGATGCTGGATTTCGGCAAACGCCTGCCTATCCTGCGCCAAAAGGTGGAGCGCGACCTCTCGCGGCGGCAATGCAGTCTTGTCACTGTCACCGCTGCCGTAGTGCGACTGCTAGATCGCACGGCACTGCGCATTGGCAATGAGGAATATGTCTCCCGCAATGGCTCATACGGCCTGAGTACACTCAAGGGCCGGCACGTACGGTTTCATGGCGACCGGCTTACGTTCCAGTTCCGCGGCAAGAGTGGCGTGATGCAAAAAGTCACATTGGTCGACCGAAAAGTCAGTCGCGTCGTGCGCCAATGCCAAAGCCTTCCCGGCAAGCGCCTCTTTCAATTCATGGATGAATGCGGCCAAGTGCAGTCCTTGCGCTCGGTACAAGTCAACGCCTATATCCGCTCCGCCTGCGGGGCAAGTTTCACCGCCAAAGACTTCCGGACCTGGCAAGCCAATGTCTGGGCTTTGGATCTGATCCGCAGCCAGATCTTGCAAGCTCCTGCCGACAGGGTCCAGATCGTTCGCGAGGTGGCGGGACGTCTCGGAAATACATACAGCGTGTGCCGCAAGTTTTACATCTACCCGGCGGTGCTCGACGCTCTGCCCACCGCCATAGCCACACCCACTTCCTCTTCAGCACCACTGAAGGGCCTTCAGCGCGTGGAAAATGACTTGATTAACTTCCTGAAATCACATGCAACCAAAAAATAAAACGACGCTTTATTAATTTCAGACTCCGCAGATCACACATGCAGATTCCATGGGAATCTTCTTCAGCGGTGAAACCAGGGGCCCCTCCCTCTCTTACCTGCCATGCATGGCGCCTCCTGATTTTGACCAATTTATTGCTTTCGACTCAGGCTTATCCGCGATCCCGTCGCGGTGTACGCATAGAGCCATCGGTAGAATTTCGGTTATCACGGTTGGTGTCACCAGTGGTGGAGTTGGGCGCGGTTCCAGTACTCTCAGGCATTGTTTGAGTACCGCTCTGATAATCAGAGCCGCCATCAGAGGTACTTGATCGGTTGGCCGGAGCGCTCTGCGAGGAGCGGGTATTGCTATTACCTCTGGTGGTATCAGTTGCCTGCCCTTGAGTGGCCGTCCCCGTTGAAGGAGTGGTCGGTGTATTTTGCGCATTAGCCACCTGAAATGTGCCAAAAGCAAAAATGGCCGCTGCAGAAACGATAATTTTCGAATAGATCTTCATTGCGTTCTCCAAAATGTTTACGTTACGTCCCCGGTTTCAGCTTCGCTAAAATCCTGATCGACGGCGCAATGCGCAGAAAACATGGAGCAATCGGCATGCCTGGAAAACAGACGCAACAAGAATGAATCATTGCTTTTGGCCTTGAAACGGGCCACTGCAGCAATTATTACAAAATGGGCTGCTGTTCCCAGTTTTTTCAAACTCTGAAACAATATCTTCGAGGAATCTTGCCGCTCATTGTCGGACTGCTATTCACGAGCAACCAGCTTGAACTTTCCCGGTCGATGCTTGCGGCTTTGCTGCCAAACCACACGCCACCTCAAGGCGATGCCGCGTCGGCCTTGTCTTGAACCCGCAGGATTTCGGCCAGGGACACCGTGGCAGTGCCGAATTTGGCAACAGCCACCCCTGCAGCCAGGTTTGCATGCCGGATCGCCTGAACAAGAGGCGCACCGCCGGCCAACGCCGCTGCCAAAGCGGCCAGAACAGTATCTCCGGCACCGCTGACATCGAACACCTCTTTGGCTGCAGTTGGAATATGTTGGGGCGCGCCGTTTGCGCTGAACAATGACATGCCTCGTTCTCCGCGGGTAACAAGCAAATGTTCCACGCCGAATTGGGCTCTCGCGGCGTGCATCAGATGCGTGAACTCTGCTTCACTGGACCATGCGCCGGTCATGGCACGCGCCTCCTTCTCATTGGGCTTGAGCAGCCAGGCGCCACGGTAGCGTTCAAAGTCGCTGCCCTTGGGATCGACCAGCACGCGTGAACCACATTGCCTGGCGCTTTGGATGAAGCCTTCACATCGGGAAAGCGATCCTTTGTGATAGTCACTAAGCAAGATCCACGGATGACGGGGAATCAGCGCATCTGCGGTCTGTATGAGCGACTCAAGGGCCTGCGTCGGCACTTCGCGCTCGATATCGATCCTCAGCATCTGGTGTTGCCCACAGACAGCGCGAATCTTCTGGGTCGTGACGGCATGAGGCGAGCGAACTGCTTTCAGCTTTACTCCGTAAGTTGCCATCAACTGCAGCAACAGGTCGCCCGCTTCGTCTTCGCCTACCAAGGTAGCCAAGGTCGCTTGACTCCCCATCGCGCAAATGTTTGCAGCCACATTGGCAGCCCCTCCGGGACGCTGCCATTCCTTTGCGAACTTCAGCACAGGAACCGGGGCCTCTGGAGAAATTCGCTCCACGAGACCATCCCAGTAGCGATCCAGCATGCTGTCGCCGATCACGAGAATTGCACGCCCGGTCATGGCTGCAGGGGCTTTTGGGGCTTGGCGGCAAAGCCGGCCGAGCGGTTGCATCGGCACAAAACATTGCCGCCCCATACCAGGCACGCACGCGCCGCCACCGTATGCCTGAAATTAGTTTCCTCATGCAAAGAGTCGCCAGATATGAATGTCACGATGCATGCCCAGTAGTGGATGTCACATATCACTGGGCAATCAACGCTCCCACAAATTCAGATAGACCCGATTGCCGTGGAGCGGCTAGTGCGCCGCCCCGGGTTCGTCAAGACCTGGCAAGCTCCCTGGACATCGTATTGCACGACTACTCGGTGATGCCTCCACCGACAGCAGGCTCCTCGGTGCGCCCTCCTTCACCTTCCCAACGCTGCACATTGGGTGCTTTGGTGGAAGTGCGCTCCTCCGAACGTCTTTTATGAACTGCTGCGCAACAAGCACAGCTTTTAGCCAGCAGAAAACCCAGGGTGAAAAGGGCTGCGCCAGTGCGCAATCGTCCTTGTGGCAGCAATCTGTCCAGCAGGCCTAGCATTGCTCCGGTCGAAATTTGATCCATGCAGTTACCTCCTTGTTCGGGAACTCATGTCAGGCAAGCCGCGTGCCATGGTCCCCAATGAGCAATGAATCCAAAGCTATTGCTGCTCGGGGGTCATGTGCTCAGCCCGCCACCCAATGAAAGACTTGCATCCAGTCATCAATGAACCGGTCGATGGAGAAGCGCTCCCGAGCGGTCCGCCGGCCAGCCTCTCCCCACTCCAAAGCCAGACTCCTGTTGCTCAACAACTCCTCCATGGCCTCGACCAGATGCTCTGGACGGGTATCGATAAAGCCGTTGTGGCCGCTTTGAATCACTGTCACCAGCTCTGTAGTTGCCAGACCGACAACTGGCAGCCCCAGCAGCATCGCCTCGATAACGGCCAGACCCAGGCTGGTATGGCGAATCGGATTGAAAAAAAAGCGGTGCCTCGTCATGAGTTGCGGCAATTCCTGCTGCAAAACCTCGCCCGCACCACCCACATCAGAGCTTCCTATCCCCACCAATCGCAGTGGCAGCCTAGCTGACATTTGGGTATAAATATCCAATCCCAGACGCCGTCCCCGCTTGCCGATGTTGTTCACCACTACCAAGCCCTGCTGCAGCTCGCCCGTCCACGGTGGCTGATTGAGCAAACGTACCCCGTGCTCGACGACCCGAGACGGGACCTGGCCGTTGTCCCACATCAATGCGTTGTAGGCGGTGACATGGACCAGCAAGGCATTCACATCGTCACACCAATGCCGCGTGTCAGTGGGGCTATGTTGAGGAGGATCGTGCTCCAGCACGATGCAGGGCAGGCTGCGCTGCGCTGAGGTAAGCAGCCTGAAGCGGTCGTCGTCCCACGCCTGCCTGGACTGGTAGAGCACCAGATCGAAATCAGCCCGCTTGATCTCGTCGGCAGCTATCTCGTGAACATTCTCTCCCCAGGGGAGCGTCCCGCTTCGACCTGTGCGGTGCATGGAACGCTGCTCGTCCACCACCAGCCAGAAATCGTGAGGAACCTGGGTCAGATTGAACAGGTAATTGCCATGCACATGCCAAGTCAGGATCTTTAGACGACGCGGCATGCGGACCAGAGAATTGACGCCATTCATCCTGCACTCCTGTCTACTAGGTCCAAAGCGACCCGAGCCACCTCTTCGGCAACCAGATCCGTTGCACAGTGATGGCCGATCGGGCAAATGCGATGGGCGCAAGGCCTACAGTGCGTTTCTCTCCACAAGACCCGGTGCCGAAAAGCATCAAGTGGAGCCCAGCGTTCGACCTCGCTGCCGCATGCGGCTATTACGCTGGGAGTGCCCAAGGCGGCAGCCATATGCGACAGACCGGTGTCGTTGCAGATCAGCAGGCGTGCCGATGCAAGCAAGGCACCCAAAGTCCAGATATTCGTGGCACCACATGCATTGAACGCGCTGTGCTTCATCGAGTTTGCCACCGAAGCCACTACTGGCTGCTCCCCGGCAGTTCCCGTCAACACTATCTCGTATCCCGCCTCTGCCAGACTATCTCCGACGGCTGCAAAGCTCTGGGCATGCCAGCGGCGTGAGGGCAATTGGGAGCCGGCATGCACTACCACGTAGCGCCGAGAGCTCGGTATCAGCGTCTGGGCTTGAACGTAGTCGTGGGACTCGAGAGGCAGATCCAGCGCAGTACCTTGTGGTGCAAAGCCAAGATGGCTGGTCAAGCCAAGCAGCCGCGTGATCTCGTTGCCCTTGCGTGGCCATTCCATCCAAAGGGCCTTATCCTCGGGTCGAACATGGCCCTCCTGCTCGAAGAATCCTGCTCGGTGTCTGGCCCCCAGCTCGGACAGCAAGGCATTGGTCAGCCTGCCAGATCCATGCATTTGAATGAGCAGATCCAGGCTCCTGGCCCGAACCCGCCCGACAAAAGCTTGCATCTCCCCTGCCGGGGGTTGAGGTATCTCGGGCAGTCCCGGCCATCCGGGAAAGGGTTCGAAATCATCCACCGAGGCCAGCCTGCCGGCCAGCTCCGAGGCCCAGGGCAATCCGATCAAGGTGATATGGGCCTCGGGGCAAGCTGCGCGCAGCGCCCGCAAGGCAGGGGTCGCGCACAGCATGTCGCCCAGCATCAAAGCGCGAAAAACGCCAATTCTTCGAAGGTGCTTTGTTCGCAAGCTCATCGCCGTCCCTACTCGGTGGCGCCTGACAGTGCCGCCAGGGTCTTTTGCACCGACACCTGGGGACTGCCCTGCTCCTCTTGGTCGAGAATGAAGCGGACGACTTCCGTCCATTGGAAGGCATGCATGGTCGGATGCCGCAAAGGAGACTGACGCCATAGCGTCTCTCCGCCCGAGTCGTATAAAACCGTGGCACAACCTGCCCTGATGCCCGCCTCCACGTCATCGAGCGTGTCCCCGATCATCCAGGAATTCTGCAGATCAATGCCATAGAGCGTTGCAGCCTCCATCAGCAAACCAGGACGAGGCTTACGACACAGGCAAGTGGGCCGTCCGTTGGAATCCGGTGCATGAGGGCAATACTGGAAGCCTTGAAGATGGACCCCCGCCTCACGCGCCAGCCGGCAAGCCAGCGCATCTCGTAGCTCTATGAGTTCGCGGCGCTTGAAATAGCCTTTGGCAATGCCGCTTTGATTGGTGACGATGACAATCAGGAAACCCGCTGCGCCAAGTCGGCTGATCGCTTGGACAGCTCCCGGCTGGAACTTCACCAACTCCGGATTCACGTTATAGGGAACGTTCTCGATCAGAGTGCCGTCCTTGTCCAGGAATATCGCTGGCTGCAAAGTCTTCTTCATGACGCCCTCCTTTGCATGGGAGGCGTTGGCAAAAGCGGTCTTGATCTGACATCGTATTGATTGCAGACGTCCGCAAACAGCGAAACAAATTCAGCAACCACTCGCTCCCAGGTGAATCTCTGATGCACACGCAGGATCCCTGCTCTGCCCATTGCCTGGGCCAGATCTGGGTGCTGATGAAGTTGCAGCAATTTTTGCGCCAATGCCTGAGGCTTTTTCGGCTCTACAAGATATCCCGTCACCCCGTTGCGGACCGTATGCGATATTCCCCCGACATTGCTTCCCACCACCGGAATTCCACAGGCCATGGCTTCTAGCGGCGTGATCCCGAACGGCTCATACCACGGGGTGGTCACAAACACATCGGCTGCCACATACCAATCTCGCAGCTCGTCACGGTGGCGCTGCCCCGCGAAATAGACCCGATCCGCGACGCCGGCACCCTGGGCCAGCTGCATCAACCTCGCGAATTCGGGTGTCCTGTGCGGGTCTGGCACTCGGGATTCCCCGCCCACCACCACCAATCTGGCGGCCACCGAGGCCGGGAACAAGGCAAGAGCCTGAATGACATTGTCTATACCCTTTCGGGGCACGATGCGGCCGAGCTGAAGCACGATGAATTCGTCGGCGCTCAGACCGAGTCGCTCGCGAGCGGCGGCCCGGGAGCTAGGATAGAAGGACTTGGTGTCGACGCCACAGGGAATGGTTTCGATCCGTTCGGGCGAAGCCCCATACAAACGGATCAAATCATCGCGATCCTGAGGGCACTCTGCAATCACTCTGTCCGAATGCTTGGCCAGCGATCTCTCTATCGACTCTCGAACCGGCGGAAAGGCGTCGGCTGCGCCCTGATGCTCCCGCCTAACCAGGCCCAGAGCATGGAAGGTGGTAAGCAGTGGGGCTTGAATGATGGGCCTCAGCACCATTCCGACCCATCCGGACATGAAGAAATTCGCATGCATCAGGTCATAGCGCCCGCGCCTCACGAGCTGACGATGCGCCTGATGGGCAAAGGCAGGCATCAAGTCCAGCAATTGTTCCTTGGGAACATAGGCGGGCGGACCGGCATCGATATGCATGACACGCACCCCTTGTGCCAATTCCACCATGTCGGGCAATCGGGTGTCATCCCGTCGCGTCAGAACATCTACCTCGTGGCCCAGGGCAGCGAGTCCACGCGCCACAGAATCCACATAGATGTTCTGCCCACCGGCATCCACACCGCCGGCTGCTGCAAGTGGCGAGGCATGCTCGCTGATCATGGCGATTCGGAATGTTTGCTCATTCATTGTCTGACTCCGGGTTGGTTGGCTGTCTTCGCCAATCGGCATCAGGCAATCGACATGCCCGTCGATCGCTCCAAAGCGATACTCCGAAGACCTCCTGCGACCCAGAGAGAAAATGCTTCATCCCACGCGGGGAGTGCGCCACTTGCGGCAACCACGATACCGTCAAGCCAGACGCCTCCCCAAAGCGTCGAATCACACCGTCCTAGCCGATGGGGAAAAATTTGGATCAGACGGCGACTGTCCATCTCGTGGCACCAGCTCAGTCGAGCCTTTTGTCTAGCGAAGGCGGCGTAATCGACATCCCAGTCGAGCGTGTTGCCGATGGACTGCTCGTGGAGCACGCCCTCCTCGAATGAGCAAGTCGCAGGGCTCGCCCCCGGATCCATCACCACAAGATGCAGCACTTGCTTGGCGCTTACCCCGGGGTGCGCCAAAGTGTGCTCGATAGAGCGTTGAACGATAGAAACTGCGACTCGAGCAGCCCCCACATCTACAAAACGGCTTTTGCTGGTCATGCACCCAGGCAGCAATCCGTGTTCCCGGAACTGCCCGGGGATGTGGGCATCTGGATTGCCATGCATGGGCATGGCCCGAGACCGATCCGTGCCTGAAAAGCCATTGACGATGCCCATCCACTCTCTGCAATGTGTCCTGCTGCTCACGCTGGCTGCACCCCTGATTGCAACCGCTGAAAGGGACAAGGAGCTTGCTTTGACAGTTCAGGCAGCAGGCCTGAATCAATGGATAGGGTTGACCGGAGACAACCGGCAACGCCCTTACCTTATCGTCGACAAGCACTCAGCACATATGTGGATATATGACAAGCAAGGCAAGTTACTCGCGAGCTCCGCTGTCTTGCTGGGCAGTGCCGTCGGAGACACCTCCGTGGAGGACATAGGAACTCGCCCTTTTTCTAGGATCAAGCCTCATGAAAAAACGACACCAGCCGGGCGCTTCTTTCTAGAGGCCGGCATGAACACGGATGGCGAGAGTGTCTTCTGGATTGACTACAGTGCCGCGGTCTCCATTCACCGGGTACGTCCCGGCCAACCAGGCGACAAGCGGCTGCAACGACTGATGTCGGAAACTATTTCAGACAATCGAATCACGTTCGGCTGCATCAATGTGCCGATATCCATCTACAACCGTAATATTGACGAGCTCTTCAAAATCTCGGGAGGATATGCGTATATCTTGCCCGAAGTCATGGAAATAAATCGAGCATTTCCATTCCTGCATTCCTTGGTCTTGCGGCCACCCGAGCAGGAAGCGCGGACCCGAATTCCCAGTCCGGTCAATCTGTTGATGCTGGAGACTCCCGTATATCTATTCACGCGCAGTAATTTGTAACTACCCAGAGGATGCAAGTGAGCAAATTCTCTAGCCCCCTTGCCTGGCATGTCGATTGCCACGGCTTCTTCAACCTTTGACTGAAGGGTTTTTCCATGGACTTCCTCATTTGGGTTTTGGTTGGCGGCCTCATCGGATGGATTGCAGCCTTTGCCATGAATACCCGTGGAGATCAGGATCTGATTGTCAACATAGGAATAGGCGTACTGGGGGCCTTGGTGGGAGGTTGGCTGGTAACGCCCTTATTTGGCACACCCTTCCCCATTGACGATCATGAATACAAGCCTATGTCGATTTTTATTTCTCTGACGGGAGCCCTTATTTTTCTGACGATATTCAATCTCGTCTTCCGTAACTTTCCACCTAGATAAGGAGTGAAAAATGAATTCCGACAACACATCAAATACCTCGTCGAGCGCCGAGACCGGGAGCGCGGGCAACAAGGACAGCCAGGCCCCCCAACAGGAAGCTGGGCGCTCTGAGACCCTGGACAAGATGGAACAGGGAGCTCATCGAACTGTCAACCAGGTTGCGGACGCCGTTGCCGCCGGGATGAAGAACGCGCAGCAAGCCTTCACCAAGGTCGGTGAGAACGTCCAGCAAAAATCTCGGCAGTGGAAGGATGATGGCAACGAATGGACTGAAAGCCTGCGTGAAACCGTCAAACAGACTCCTCTGACATCAATCGCCACTGCTTTTCTCATCGGAGCATTGGTGACCCATGTCTGCCGTCGCCATCCCTAAGCTATCGAGAGCTGGGAGGCATGCCTTGTCTCTGACCCCACTCGCTATACGCACAGCCACCCGCTGACAACGGTCGGCGGCTGGCTGTTGCCAGACATGCTCGCGCTGGCGGCGCGAGCCGGCAGGAGCAAGCAACCCGATTCAGCTGGCTGCCCTGGCCTGGTTCCTCAGATCACGAATCTGTGCGTGATTTCGCTTGGCTCCCTCAAACTGCTTTTGCACGACTGTGCGAACATCTGCGGGCAAATCCTCAGCGAGTGCTTGCTGGTATCGAGCCAGAGCCGCATCCTCGCCGCGCTCCGCTTCTTCCAGCATATTCAGGTCGCTGTAACCTGCCAGTGTTCCTTTGACTGCCACCCAGCCCCGGTGTGCCGCCCCCGCCAGGGTGCCACCTTCGGCTGAATCACCGCCCAGCTGTACCACGAGGTACTTGAGCTCCTGGGCTGCGATGCGACATTCTTCGGCGCGTGCCAAAAACACCTGCTTCAAACTCGCCGTCTTGGCATGCTCTGCAGTGCTTCTGAAGCCGTACTCACCATCCCTGCAGTTTTCGACAAGATCGTTCAAGGTATCAATGACTTGCTTGGATTTCATAATGACGCGTCCTCAAGGTTGATGTGATTGGCCCTTATGGGCCCTGGCGGGGTGGCAATTGCCATGCCAGCAGCCATCGTTCAACTCGGTGACTCAGGTCGTAAGAATTTCGCCACCCAGCAAGGAATGCCGAAAATCTTGCAAGAATCGAGCAAGAAATTTTGATGGCTTGAAGTTCCTCTGAACCTTCGGAAAATTCGAACCTCCCTCCTGTCCGCGCCCGCTGCACGCCGTCCCGGCAGGGCCGCGCCGCTTCGGCATGCTCCTTGCGTTACTCCAGGCTCAGTCACACCAGCCAACGTAAGGGAGAGCCGACATGAACTCGATGCATCTAAGCGCAGATATACGCCAGGGCCAGACACTTTCTCCTCGCCTCCAGCATGCCGTTCAGTTGCTGCAGATGTCCTCGCTGGATTTCGCGGCCATGGTCCGCAGCAAGATGGACGAAAACCCGTTTCTGGAAGAGGAGGAAGAAGGCGCCACAGTGGAGTCTGCAGATGCAGACGGCAGCTTTGATGCCCGCGACAGCGATGCCAGAATCGAGCCGCCCGGCGTCGATGACCGAGATCTTTGGCTGGCCGATGGATATGCAGGCAAGAGCTACACCGAAGGCGAGGCCATCTCTGCATTGGACCTGACGGCCTGCCCCACCACCCTGGCCATGCACTTGCGTATCCAGCTCAATGTTCTTCCTCTTTCCCAAAGAGATTCGGATCTGGCGCAATCCATCATTGAATCTCTTGACGACGATGGTTACCTGCGCACGAGCTGCAGCGAACTCATGGAAAGCCTGCCCCTCTCTCCCGCCCCCACGCCTCAAGAGCTCAACATTGCTTTGCGCCTCGTGCAATCATTCGATCCCGCAGGAGTAGGAGCGCGCAGCGTGGGCGAATGCCTGAAGCTCCAGTGCCCCAACATCGACAATGCCCAGATACGCGAGATCGCCGAAAGTATCATCGTCAATCATCTGGACGCTCTTGCCGCGCGGGATGTATCCCGTCTCGGCAAGCTGCTGCAACAACCGGCGGCGGTCATCGAAACAGCCATAGAGGCCATACGCAGGCTCAACCCGCGGCCCGGCTGGCAAGTAGGCTGCTCCCGCGTGGACTACATCGTGCCCGACGTGATAGTGCGGCGCGGGCAGGACCAATGGGAAGTCCGGCTAAACCCGGCCGTCATCCCCCGCGTGCGCATCAACAAGGTCTATGAAGAGCTTTTCCGAAGAAATCTGCGCAAAGGCCATTCACGGCTGGTGGAAGACCTTCATGACGCACGCTGGACCTTGCGCAATGTCGCACAGAGATTTTCAACCATCCTCGATGTTGCAGAAGCCATCGTCAGAAAGCAGAGCCTGTTTCTGGAATTCGGCGCCATGGCCATGAAGCCCCTGCTCCTGCGCGAAATAGCCAGCGAGATCGGCGTGCACGAATCCACGGTTTCGCGCGTCACAAACAACAAGTACATGGCGACTCCCCTGGGTGTTTTCGAGCTCAAGCATTTCTTCTCGCGTTCCGTGGTCAGTGCTAGCGGGGCAGCATGCTCACCCACGGCCATCCGGGAGCTGATCAGCGACATCATTGCCGGCGAATCTCCTCAACAACCTCTCTCGGACGGAAAAATCACCAGTCAGCTGGCCTCTCAGGGGCTCAGGGTTGCGCGGCGCACGGTCACCAAGTATCGGCAACTGCTACAGATCGAGCCGGTCGAGAAGCGGCGTCGTCACGCTCAATAAGGAAAATTGCCGCCAGGCTCCGAAGATCTGGCGGCAATGGTGCGACTCAGGCTGGATTAGCTGTTGTCTTTGCCGCCCGAGCCCGAAGTCCCAGTCTGACCGCCCGAGGTTGAGTTGGAGCCTTTGCCACCGCTGGTGCGCTGATTGCGCCACTGCGAGAACTCGTCGGAGAACTTCTTGTAGCGATCGTCACGCCAGGAATGGTAGTCCTCGTCGAGCGCCCTCATCTGCTCATCGCGCCATTGGCTGTAGTCAGAATCGAAGCGGCCCTCGTTCCTCGCAGCGCGCCCGTGATAGGGAGGCACGCCCGAACCGCCCCAACCCTGATTGTCCTGGCTGCCCCACCCTGGGCGATTGCCACCGGATTGACCGCCCTCGAACCAGTCCGAGCCATACTGGCCCTGGCCGCTCCGGTAGTTTTGCTCATACGGCTGGCCTTGGCCGCCTCGATAGGGACCGCCATAACGTTCCTGGTCGGTGTAGCCCTGGCCATAACCTGAGCCCCCCTGACCATAATCTTGCTCGTGCCGGCCGCGGCCCGACTCATAGCCCCTGTCGTAGCCGCCGTGCTGCCCGCCGTAATAGCCTATCTGGTCGTCGGGATAACCTCGGCGAGACTGCTGAGAGCCTTCCGGATGCCCTCGATACATGCCGCCGCCCTGATTGCCGCCGCGGAAGTCCCCTTCACCACCGTAGTCACCATAGTTGCCACCTCCACGGTAGCCTTCTCGCCCCTGGAAGCCTTCACCCATGCCTTGTTGTGCCTGGCGGCCAGAGCCGCGACGGCTCCGATCTTCATGCTGTGCCATTGCTGGATCCTTTCCTGAGAGTTTCGGTATCGGCTTCACAAATGAAGCCTACAAATACAAGGCAAATGCCATTCCCGCGCCCAACGGAGCAACACTTGCGACGGCCCACGCCTTTGCGTAAAAGCTTCGGCAAGCTTTGCACCATCCGTGTCATTTCTGAGGCCGGCCGGCGTCAGCCATCGCATCAGCTGCCGTTCTTTCCCTGAACTGAACCGCTACCGATCACCGGTTTGATCGCCTCCTGTTCATAGGTGGCTGCCGCAGCCACCTTCTCCAGCAGTTCGTTGGTATTGGCCGACCGGGACAGCTGAAATTGAAATCCGGCCATCAAGGCCATCAGCTCGTCGTTGGGACGTGCGAAACCCGTAAGGGCAATCGCAGAGATCCTGCCAGCAAGTGCAATCCCTAGGCGCTCTTCCATGTCACGCACTCCTGCGACCAGTTCTCGTCCGCCTTGACTGTCGTCGGAGATATCACATATGAGCACTGCGGGCCACTGCCCCGTCGGCTGCAGGCCCAGCCACTCAAGGGCTTGCTGTGCGGAGGCGAATCCGCGCGTCCTGGCGCCATGCTGCTGCAATGCGGCTTCCAGAGACAAACGCAGTGCTGAAGCTTCAGTCACAATGACCGTCTCCAGACCCATGAGGGAAGACAGCGCGATTTTCTCCCTCGATCTCGGGACTTGACCATGTGTCACGCCGCCCTCGCGCAAGGGCAGCTCCATCGAAATGCTCATTCCTTGAACCGATGTCGCAGACTGGATGCTCAGGCTGCCACCCTGTCGCTCAATGGCAGAACGCAGCACCATGGGATCGAAGTTCGAGCCGGAAAATGGCACCGAGCTCCCGACACCGTCCGCAGAAAGATGCCGACCGTCCACCAACAACAACTGCGCCCTCTGAGCCACTCGCTGCAGCCGCAGATCGATGCGCCCACCGTCCGGCGTGGCCTGGATGGCATGCATGCACATATCCCAGAGGGTCTGCGACAGCACGGCCGGGTCGCCACTGATGCGCAGCGGTTCGGCATCCAGATGCGTGATGAGCTGTATGCCTCCCGCGTCCAATGCGGGCCGAATTCCATCGATGACACCTGCCAGAAGCGCACCCAGATTCAGGGGCTGACGAACCAGCCTTCTCTCCAGTCTGTCGAACTCTTGCTTTTGCAGTTGCAGGTCCCAAAGCTGGGCATATAGGCCGCGCCGCGCGAGCAACTCCTCGTGCCGACCCTGCTCGACGATTCTTCCCTTGTCCAGCACCAGGATCTGGTCGGCGTCGACCACGGTGGAAAGACGATGCGCAATGATCAGAGTAGTGCGCTGCGCGGCAAGCGTATCGAGCTGGGTCTGGATGGCTTTCTCCGAGCGGGTATCAAGCGCCGACGTCGCTTCGTCGAAAACCATGACGGGCGCATTCTTGAGGAATGCGCGCGCGATGGCAATGCGCTGCTTCTCGCCCCCCGACATCTTCAGGCCCCGCTCTCCGACCAAGGTCTCGAACTGCTGGGGTAAGGAATCGACCAGTTCGGTAAGCTGGGCGGCACGCGCCGCGGCAATAACTTCGGATATCGATGCTCCGGGACGGCCGTAGGCTATGTTGTAGGCCACACTTTCGTTGAACAGCGTGCTGTCCTGGGGAACAATGCCGATCCCGGCCCTCAGACTCTCCAGCGTCACCGTGCTGATATCGGTATCGTCCACGAGTATCCGCCCCCGCTGGGGGTCATATGTCCTCAGCAGTAGACGTGCCAGGGTGGACTTGCCCGAACCGCTGCCGCCCACGACCGCCAGGGTCTGGCCAGGACCGATTCTGAAACTCACATCCCAAAGTACCTGCCGCCCGGTTTCGTAAGAAAAATCGACATGCTCGAAAACTACTTCGCCGCGCCTGACCGACAAGGGCAGTGCTTGCGGCGATTCCTGGATCTCCGGCCGGCGGCCCAGCATCTGTTGCAGCTTTTCCGCATTCGTCATAGCGTCCCGGGCTTCACGGAAGAGAAAACCCAGGGCGTTCAACGGCAGACAGACCTGAATCACGTAAGTGTTCAGCAGCACCAGATCACCAACGGTAATGCGACCATGTACCGCTTCCAGGCCGGCAAAAAGCATGATAGCGCCCACCCCCAGTGCAATGATGGCGCCTTGGCCCATATGCAGCGCCGACAGCGCCTTCTGGCTCTCCACACTGTGCTCCAGCCAGGTCTGGCGCACATTCCGGTAGCGCAAGACTTCATGATGCGCTCTTGCGTTGTGGCGCACCGCTTCCTGGTTCAGGAGGCTGTCCAGCATCAGACCATTGGAGCGTGAGTCGAGTTCATTGACACGGCGCTGCAGAGCGACTCTTCGCCTCGTCATCAGGGCGGTATAGCCGGCATAGGAGACAAAGGTCACCAAAATGCAGACCGTGAACCAGCCGCTATATCCTGCGGCAATGATTGCAACCACCGCAAAAATTTCCACCAAGGTGGGAATCAGGGTGAATAGCAATGCACTCAACAGGAATCCCATGCCCACCGTGCCCCGGTCCACATCCCGGATCAGAGCCCCGGTCTGGATCTGGAGATGAAATTTCGGGCCCATGCGATGCAGATGGCCCAGCGCTCGCTGCGCAAAATCGGCCACAGCGAACAAGGTCACCCTCGCGAAGCACAGATCGCGCAGTTCTGTGAAGAGCGTGCTGGAAAAGCGAAGCGCAGCATACCCGATCAGCAATAGGACCGGTAGCACAACCACCTGGCCGCCGCTGGGCATCAGACGCGATGCCTGCGACGTCACCTCCTCTGCCAGGCTGCCGGGCATACTGAAAAGATCGACGATGCGCTTGAAGACCAGAGGTACGCTCACGCTTGCCAACTTGGCAAGTATGAGCAAGACCACCGCCGCCAAAGTACGCCATCGATATGCCCACGCGTAGTGCCAGAGCTGGTCAAAGATCGCACGGGCAGGTCTGCGCGGCTGGGAGACCTCGTTTCGTGGATCAGGCATGACGGACTCCATGGGCTGCAAATGCCATTTCGAGATCCAGTCGGATCTCGCTGGCAAGCTGCTCCCTGGCGATGTTGTCTGGATGAAACCAGACAGCAAACTCGAACTGGCGCGAGCTGCCGTCGGCCGAGCTGAGCAATATTTCGGGTGTTGGAGTCTCCAGAAGCTGGGAATGCGCATGCACCAGCTCCAGCAGCAGTCTGTCCAACAGCAACGGGTCGGTGTCGGCCGCCAGAGTCACGGCAACGCGCAAACGCACCGGCTCCTGCAGATAGGCAGCATTGACCACGTTTTCGACAATAAAGCGCTGGTTGGGCACAAGGATGGCCACATTGTCCGAATTCACTAAGGTCGTGTGGCGGGCTGAAATCTCTCTCACCACCCCTTGTACGCTTCCAACTTCAATGCGATCGCCCACCTTGATGGGGCGCTCCAGCATGACGATGAGCCCGCTGATGAAGTTGCTGACGATGTTCTGAAGTCCAAAGCCCACGCCCACACCGACAGCACCCGCCACCACTCCCAGCGCGGAAAGGTTGATGCCTACGTTCTGCAGGATCAGGACCATGCCGAGAATCAGCACCAGATAGCGCAGCACCGAAGCGATGGCGATGCGTGTGCCCTCATCCACATCGAAATGACCCAGCAGGCGCCCAGCAAGCCAGCGCCGCATGCCGCCCGCCAACCAGAAGAGCAGGCTCATGAACAGGAGCAGTTTGAGCAACGAGCCGACGGAGATCGTCACGTCCCCCACTCTCAACAACACCAGTTGGAGTGCCGTTCTCCACCATTCGCCCTGAAATATTTCTGCAAAGCTCATGGTAAGACTGCTGGCAATCGCTGTACCTGCCCAGGGCTGCAGGAACAGCGATTGCCAGAGCGCTGGGGTGGCAACCAAACGCTTTAAATCATGAATACTCTCGAAGACAAGGTAATCCTGGTGACCGGGGCAGCCAGTGGCCTCGGGGCAGCCATTTCGCAACAGTTGGTGCAGGCTCGCGCTCGCGTGGTACTTGCCGACTTGGATGCAGACAAAGCCGCACAGGTGGCCCATGAGATCGATCCTCAAGGTCATCGCACGCTGGCACTGAGTTGCGATGTCGGCCTTGCCGGCGCAGCCGAAAGGGCCATGGGTGCCATCCGACGTCAGTGGGGCGGCCTGGATGTGCTTATCAACAATGCGGGCACGGATCACACCGCTTCCGTGCAAGACATCGCGCCAGAACAGTGGACGCGCGTCGTGCACACCAATCTCTTTGGCCCCTTTCTTCTGGTCAAGGCTGGCTTGACCATGCTGTGCGAAGCCGACCAAGGCCGCGGCGGTCAGATAGTAAACATCGCCTCGACGGCTTCGCTGCGCGCCTGGCCCAACGCTAGCGCCTACCATGCAAGCAAATGGGGGCTGCGTGGACTGAGCGAAGCCCTGCATGCGGAGTTTCGCTCCAGCGGAATTCGTGTTTCGACCGTGATTGCCGGTGGCATGCGCACCCCGTTTCTGCTTGATCGCTTTCCGGACATTGACTTGAATGTCCTGCAACCCCCCCAGAACGTTGCAAGCGCAATATTGTTTCTGTTGGGCATGCCCAGAGGCTCGGTCGTGGCAGAGATCATGGTTCTACCTCAGCAGGAGACATCATGGCCATGACTGCCGACTGGGCCCATGTAAGCAATGTGCTTGCTGTGCGGCTTGACAGCATGGGCGATGTCCTCATGACGACTCCGGCATTGGCGGCCATGCGCCGCAGCCTCCCCCAGGCACGTATAACTCTGTTGACTTCAGAGGCCGGCATTGAGGCGGCTGAAAGGGTGGAGGCCATCGATGAGTCTCTGGTCTACGCCGCCCCCTGGATGGCAACTGGCGACAAGCCAGCCAGCGTCAGCGCAGACCTCGATTTCATTACCAAGCTCACGGAGCGCCGCTTCGACGCGGCCATCATCTTCACGGTGTGCACGCAAAGCGCCCTGCCCGCCGCCCTGGCCTGCAGACTGGCGAATATTCCCCTGCGCCTGGCCCATGCACGGGAAAATCCATATGCCTTGCTGACGAACTGGGTTCCGGATACCGATATACAGATCGGGACGGTTCGGCACGAAGTCCAACGCCAGCTGGATCTGGTGGGCCACATTGGCTGCGAGGCGGCCGACAATCACCTGAAACTTCGCTACGGAAGCGCGGATGTGCAGCAGGTACGAGAGCGCATGGCTGCAATGGGCGGCTCCATCGACCAGCCCTATCTGGTGATTCATCCCGGCGCCAATGCGGCCTCTAGGCGTTATCCCGCCAGCCACTTTGCTGCAGCGGCAAGGATGTTGGAAGAGTCTGCTCGCTGTCAGCTCATCTTCACCGGCTCAGAGCATGAAAAAGACCTCATTGCCGAAGCTGCCTCGCAGTTGACCCGCCCCGCGATCTGCTTGCCCGGACAGCTGAAGCTGGGTGAACTGGCGGCCTTGATTGCCGGCGCCCGTGCACTGTTGTGCAACAACACAGGGCCTGCCCATATCGCCGCTGCAGTGGGCACACCGGTAGTCGTTCTCTATGCCTTGACCAACCCCCAGCACACACCCTGGAAGGTCAGCGCACGCATCCTCAGCCACGACGTACCGTGCAGGAACTGCCTCAAAAGCCGATGCCCCCAGACGCATCACGATTGTCTTGAACGCATATCGCCACAGTCGGTTTCTGAGGCGGTGCTGGAGTTACTGCGCCAACACCGAACCACGCAACCGGTTTCAGCCGATGCTGCGCCACAGGACCGTTACAGGGCAGCGCTTCACTTCCTCTCCACCACCGGCCTGTGTGAACCATGATTCTTGCCAATGCCCTGCTCTGTGATGTACTGCGAGACCGCGCTTCGCGGCTCGAACGCCCCATGGTCTTCACCAACGGGGTGTTCGACCTTCTCCACCGTGGTCATGTCGAATACCTACAGGCCGCCCGGCGCCTGGGAGCTTCGTTGATTGTCGGCCTCAATAGCGACGCATCTGTGCGGTCGCTGGGCAAAGGCATTGGCCGCCCTCTGAACTGCGCTGCCGACCGCGCCATCGTCCTGTCCGCACTGCAATGCGTCTCACTCGTTGTGCTTTTCGAGGAGTCTAGTCCTCAGGCTCTGCTCACCGAGCTCCAGCCTGACATCTACACCAAAGGCGGAGACTACCGGGCGCAAGAAATGCCGGAGGCAGCGCTGATGAAGACCTGGGGCGGTCAAACCATCATCCTGCCCTACTGGGCCGGCCACTCGACTACCCATCTGATAGCTCGCGCGCATCAGATCCACAGCATGGAGCAGACGAAATGAAACCCCTCGCGAATCCACAGATAACGCAAGTCAGGGAGCGTGCGCTCAGCCAGGCCGCTTTTTCCCTCGCCTTGCATGACCATCTGGCCCTCTTCAACTGCCTCGCGGAAATACGGCCGGACGTTGAGGTTGCGGCAGAAACCATCATCGCGACCCTGGACCTGGGGAAAAAACTCATGCTCTGCGGCAATGGCGGATCTGCAGCGGACAGCCAGCATATTGCAGCCGAGCTTACGGGACGCTTTGTCACAGAGCGTCAGCCTCTTGCAGCCATGGCCCTGACCACCGACACCTCTGCGCTGACCTGCATCGCCAACGACTACGAATTCAATGAGGTTTTCGCACGCCAGCTCACAGGCCTTGGCCGACCGGGAGACTGCCTGCTGGCCATCTCGACCTCTGGGAACTCCGAAAACGTGATCCGCGCAGTAGAAGCCGCACGCAGGATGAACATCTCGACCATTGGCCTCACCGGCCATGGTGGAGGCCGCCTGAGAGAAGTTTGTGATGCCTGTGTAGTCGTGCCTTCTACCAACACTGCTCGGATTCAGGAGGCTCATATCTTTGTGGGCCATGTTCTGTGCTCCTTGATCGAACAGAAGCACACGCGCAGATCATTCCAGCAGGCCGGCTATTCGGCGCATTGAGCGCAGGACCACAAGGCCCTTACGTCCAATGCCGGATCTCTTCGCCATCGGACAAAACGAATGGCGTCGGGTTCATTCCGCCAGCCCAGACTGCCACTCACAGCAACCAGGAGATCACCATGCCTAGGAATCAGAAACTCTCCCAGCCTCGATCGGTGAAGGATACCGCCCAGGTCCAGCGCAAGATCCAAAGCCAGCAACAGGCCAACGATGAAAGAGACAAGGCCGATGTGCAGGCGGGTTCAGATGTCCCAAGCTCCGCCCCTGGTCCCGGCCACGAGGTTCCCACTCCCCCAATGCTGTCCCAACCGTTGACAAAACCGGGACATGAGGGAGCGATGATCACAAAACCCTTGTATCTCGCCTCCGATTACAAAGGCAGTGGGAAGCTGGAGGGAAAAATTGCCGTCATTACCGGCGGTGACTCCGGCATTGGACGTGCAGTGGCGGTACTGTTTGCCCGCGAAGGTGCCGACGTGGCTATTCTTTATCTGAACGAAGACGATGACGCAAAAGAAACATGTGATGCCATAGAAAAGGAAGGTCGCCGGAGTTTGGCGATTTCAGGCGATGTACAGGACCAGAAATTCTGCGACAACGCAATCAAGCAGGTTCTTGAAAAATTCGGCTCCATCAACTTGCTGGTCAACAACGCGGCATTCCAGGAGCATGCTTCAGCAATTGAAGACCTCACCGACGAACGTATCGAGCAGACATTCCGGACCAATGTCCTGGGCTACTTTCACATGGTCAAGTCAACGCTGCCCTATCTTCACGAAGGCGATGCCATCATTAATACGGGTTCGGTCACAGGCCTGCGCGGCAGCAAACACCTCATGGACTACTCCGCCACCAAAGGAGCAATCCACGCATTCACCAAATCCCTGGCGCAGAACCTCATGGACAAGGGAATCAGGGTGAATGCAGTGGCTCCGGGCCCGGTCTGGACGCCTTTGAATCCGGCAGATCGCCCCGTTCAAGAGATTCGTGACTTTGGCGCAGACACCGAGATGGGAAGGCCGGCTCAACCCGAGGAGTTGGCGCCTGCCTACGTGTTCCTCGCATCGCAGGTCTGCTCCAGCTACATATCAGGAATCGTGCTACCTATTACAGGAAGCGTCGCCGAATGAGACAGCTGCAACCAAGAAAAAAGCCTTTTTCAAATTGACGGCACACACAAAGGAAACACCTATGCAAACCCTTGTCGTGACCCCTGAAATGCGCGCATTCATTGGTGGAACTTTCTACCCAAAGAATTTTTCCTTGATCATGTTTCCCACTGAAGAAGAAGCGTTGTCGATAGCTAAGCAGCTCTCGGAAACGCGGTTCCGCGCAGAAGACATCTTTATGATTCCACCACGATTAGCGCTGCAGGAAATTGCATCTACCGCTGACAGCTCGCAATTGCCCCTTCCTTCGGTGGGCTCCGACGGAACGATGGCACGTGCGATTGCCGACCTCGCTCAAAAAGGTCACTGGGGAATCCTTGTCTATACGGGAAATGAAGGGGATATTGACGCCTTGAAAGAGTCAATCCTTGATACCCGATGCTCTTTCGCCAAGGCCTATCATTCCTTCGCCATCGAAGACCTGAATTGACCTGCATCGGTGACTCCGCAGCCAGACAGATCGGGGAAATTTTGGCGAAATCAGCCTCTATATCGAAGACATGGAGATGGCCCTCGCAGGAAGGCTGATGCTGCTGCTCGAAAGCGGTCCTTTTGCACCCGGGCCGGTCTGGCTCAAGCTGACGATGCCGAGATAAGTACCGATACCCAGAAACGCGGTTAGCCAGTTGAGCGCAGATGTGAGCGTGAAGGCCTGGTCGACCTGAAGCAGGAATTACTTTTCATGCCCCGCGGTGTTGCGAGACGCCTCCAGACAGTCGAGCCTTAACGGGGTGAAAGCGCGATCATCGACTTGACAATGACGCTTTCCGTATCCTGGCAGGATTACCAAAGAACCGACACCTGGAATATAGAATCGGAATATCTTCTCATAAATTAACGCAAACAAAGGCCATATCTGGCCTTTGTTTGCGTTCAGGATGCGATTCTCAGTTATTCATCCCAATAAAAATCAGGATTTCTTTTTTGCCATGCATCCAGCTGCTTTTCGGCTTCATCCTGCGCGACGCCTTGACGCTCCTGAATCTTTCCAAGCATTTGCTTCCGCTTCCCATCGATGACGTCAAAGTCATCATCAGTAAGCTTTCCCCATTGCTCCTGAAGCTTACCCTTGAATTGCTTCCAGTTACCTTTGATGCGGTCTTCGTTCATAAAGCCTCCGTTCAATCCACAGTAAACAAGTCAATTCCGTATCACAACGACGATCGGATTTAACACTCCGATCTCATTGAATGCCGTGCGGGTGTGCAGCCCTTTTAGGGTCGAACAACAATGCTGTTTTTCACACCCGTCACACCTTTAGTATCTCTGGCGAGAGCCTCAGCTCTATCCTTTTCGGCCTGACTCTTGGCAAAGCCTGAAAGCTGCACTACACCTTTCATAGTTTCGACGCTGATCGACGTTGCAGCGACCGTCTTGTCTTCAGCATATTTGGACTTTACTGCAGTGGTTATGCCGGCATCGTCGACGTAGGATCCAACGGATTGCTGGTGCCTGGCAACGGAACAACCCGTAAAGGCCAAGCCGCTGAGACTGAGTACAGTGGCAGATAACACAATTCGAGATATCTTGTTGAACTTCATGCTTACCTCCTTAATGGACTATTAATGGATGGTCATTTTTTGATTGACCCTATCAAAAATGTGATGACGGCAATGATGATAAATACAAAGAACAATATCTTTGCAATGTCTACCGCTCCAGCTGCTATGCCGCCAAATCCGAATACCGCTGCCACAAGGGCAATAATCAAAAATATTACAGCGTAACGCAACATAACGTCTCCTTGATTTCAATATAATCTCAATTATTCTCTTTGGCGTAAGGGAAACAAATGGATCCCCGAAGGACAACGACTACATTTCTATTACTTGGATAACGTAAATTTATTACACTTCAGATGAATTGATAACATATTCAATCCTTTTTCTTGGTGAGCATTGGTACTGCACTCAGAACTACCATTGCCAATGCCGTACTAACGACTGCAGTAGTTTCCTTCCCGAGTCCCGCACAAACACCGATCGCAGCAGTGAGCCAAATGCCTGCAGCAGTGGTCAGGCCTTTGACATGCGGTTCTGAATCCTTGCCCTCTGCCTTGAGAATCGTGCCGGCACCAAGAAAGCCTATCCCCGCAATGACTCCCTGTATAACTCTGGAAGAGTTGGCAGTATCGACGCCTGCTTGCAAAGCGACCAATACAAATAATGCAGACCCCATCGAGACCAGCATATGCGTACGCAGCCCTGCTGCTTTGCCATGACTTTCACGCTGCCAGCCAAGAATGCCGCCCAATAATGCAGCCACAGTGAGCCGCACGATGATTCGAGTTGCCTGATCAATGTCGGAAACATCGGAGAACTCGGCGCGAACCGAGCGAATGACGCTTGCCAATACATCGCTCATACGTTTCTCATTTCACATGCATCGATCGCTGCTGACAGGGATAGAGAAAATTTGAAATACAGATGCCCGCCCCCTACGCTTGGGCAGCGTGGTTGACCAAGTCGGTGCGGCCTCGAGAATTAGTATCGAAGGGGCAAACGGCGTGCCCACTCGTCCCGCGTGGTTCAAAGTTCGCTTGGTCGTGGGCTTGGCCACGGCCATGCAGCTGGGCTGTCAAAACCCAGTTGCTCGGCTCGACGCTTCTGGTGGTTCCAGTGGAGCAGATGCCTAACGCCGGCCCTCGATCGGGTTGGGGCTGTGGGGATCTGAGGGATCCATCGGGTCAGCCGGATACTGTGGCTGCTGCGATGGATCGGGATTGCCAGGCTGTTCGGGAGGCGCCGGCGGCGAGCTGGTGGCAGCAGATCCCGAAGGGATATGCGTTGCTCCGGCGGGAACAGTTCTGTGCTGCTCGGCAATGATCGTTGGCTCGGAAGCCTGGTTCTCGCCCGGCTTGCCGTTTTTGCTTGGCGTGGCTCCAGTTGGGACTGTGTGTTCGGGATCCGACATTGCAAGCTCCTTGAAAGGCGCATCCTCGCCCATGGCGAAGGAATGCTGTGTTCGGCAGCTCGGACTGGCTCTCCTAAACGCCGCCGAGCTTGGGTTTACCCACCAAATAGGCTGGAATTTTCAACGGGCGTTACGTCCACACCAGAAAAATCCCAGCAATAGGCCGACCGCTAAGGCCCCGCCGACCGCTCGCCATGGCGAGTCATGAACATATGTGTCTGCGGACTGAACCGCAGCCTTGGACTCATCCAGCGCCGCAGACGAAGCCGAGCGGGCTTTCTCTAGCGTCGCCACTGCCTTGCTATATAACTGTGATGCAGTTGCATCAGCGCCATTTGTCTTGGA
This sequence comes from Comamonas brasiliensis, assembly GCF_018292285.1. Classification (NCBI taxonomy): domain Bacteria; kingdom Pseudomonadati; phylum Pseudomonadota; class Betaproteobacteria; order Burkholderiales; family Comamonadaceae; genus Comamonas; species Comamonas brasiliensis. The sequence continues at coordinate 1,311,502 of NZ_JAANES010000001.1, read as the reverse complement.
TGCCAGAACATCTCTGAGATCGTTGAGCAGACGGTTTAGATCGTCCGAAAGGTTTGCCGTATTCGCTTTTCGCATTCTCATGCAAGCTTCTCCTTGAATCATCGAGGTTTCAGAGTGAGCATCCGGTCCCGAACAGCCTGTAGATCAAGCGAAGGCCTTATGTTCTGTAATGTTTCCTAAAGCAATTATCTGCACCGCGTCAATTATGGAACCCGAAAAAGTCACCCATTGCAGTTCCTGCATTCCAGATGCCTAGCACGTGGGCTCATCGATGATTGAACAGTCTGTGAAGCTGGCACAGACTTGGGAAACCCCAAAATCTCCTCATCTCAATTCGATCGGTTTGCATAATCCCGGTGCTGGCCCTATTGCTTATGTCCAGGATTAATGTAGAAATAGTGCTATCAGAATAATGATAGGGATAGGAACACCCAACATCCAGAGCAAGATGGATCTCATTTTGAACTCCTAATATAGTGCTGTTGTTAAACGTTGTCGCGCTGGCGGCCACCCACGGTTGCACAGACGCTGGCGACAAAAGCGCCAATTAGCAAAGCAACGAATATCCACAGCAAAGAATAAGCGGTTGCCTTACGAGCCTGCTCTGCTGCCTGCTTGGCTTTTTCTATCTTTGCTTGAACTTGCTCAAAGGATTGCTGAACTTTCGTCTTGGCTTCCTCGGCACTGACATTGCTTCTTTGAGCAACGATGTTGGCGATATACGTTGCGTCCTGATCCGGGAGTTTTCCAGTTTGCACGGCCTGCGAGAAAATCACTCCCACCTCCTTGGCATCGTCCGCTGTGTCCCTGGCCCGTTGAGAGGTATCCGTACTGTTGACTTGAGATGGCTCAGAGACAACTTCTCTACGCAGCAAGCCATTGATCCAGTAATGCAAGTCATTGCTGCCTCTGCCATTTGGATTGGCGCTTTGTCCATCATTGAACACCCCGCTCATGCCGCCTGCCGTGCTCCCGGCCAAGCCTCCTGCAGCCCCACCGGCGAAATGTGCGGCTTCGCCTGCAACCGCACCTGCAACTCTGCTTGTACTCGACACTGCGCCGCTTACCATTGCCGCAGTCAAAACCACCATCCCAATGGTGGCCAAAGCCCAGGCAAGAAAGCCATGCGCGGTATCGCGGAAGTAGACTTCATCGGTATGCAGTCCTTGCCATTTGGTGCGCAGGCGGCCTGCCATGTAGCCCCCCACTCCTGCCGAGGCCAGCTGCGTCAGCACGAGCCACGCAAGAGTGCTCCAGCCGATCGTCTCTCCGTCAGTTCCTTTACCCGACCAGACAGATATTGAAGAAAGTCCGAGTCCCGTGCCCAGCATAAATAGAACCAAGGAAAGTATTGCAGCGGCTAGAGCACCCGCAAAAACGGCTGGCCAGGAAACGCCACTCTGACTCGCTTCGAAACGAGGTTCCACTGGAAATTCCTGCTTGATGTACGTTGCTGCCATATTGCCTCCAGACAATTATTGAATAATTGATGCCAAGATTAATTCTTGTTGCGGGGAAATGCGTAATCCATACGGATCTGTTCCTAGATGTTCAGAAACTTAATATTCTTGGATATCTCATTCGGAAAATAATCAGATTAGAACTCAGCGTAAGCTTTAAAAAGCGGCGGTACTGTAGGCCAAGCACGTGCATGCAACCTTAAATGTGACATAAGGAAACACGATCCATCACCCCCCCTATTCATAATTTCAGGCTTGCCTTTCGGGATAAAACCAAGCAAATACCTTCGGACATCTGGATATTTAATTTGTGCCGTCATTGCTGATTACTGAGTCTAAGGAAATCTTCCTACAAGAGAAATTAGAACAAATCGATACAGGGTGAATTAGATAGAAACAATAATTTTCCATGGAAAAACTTGCATTCTTTCGGAAAATAATTCAGCAAGAAATACAAATACTGAAATATTAAATTGGGTACTGAGCAATTGACAGCGATAAATTGCCTACCGAAGCCAGCGCGGATTGAGCAAGATACTGAGTGTCGTAGGCTCTATCGCGCACGCGCCTTGTAGAAAAGGCCGCAATCGTTTTGGCAAAGCACTTCGCGGCTGTGCTTGAGCCGGGGCGACAGTGCAAGCACAGAGACGTTGAAGATCGTGTGATTAGGGAAGCGCCCTGCCTGTGGAAATGCTCGGGTCATTGCCGTCAATGCCTGGCCGCAAACCTGAGACTCAACGCGGGAAACTGTGAATGCCTTCAAACCATGAAAGAGCCATTGGCCTTGAAGCTCTCTGGGTCTCTCAGGATATCAGGCGAATGGCTCCAGCAAACCCATCTTCCACCCGCGAGAACGGTCGACCGCTGGTCGTGACCCGAGGTAAAGCAGTCCAAGCGATATGAAAGCCCAGGTGGACCAGTCTGTCCACCAGCGCTTGATCTTCACCACATCGAAGAGATTCAAATCCTCCAGCCAGTTGATAGCCCAGAGCTGATACCCCCAGATTCGCTCCATGGACATGACGGTGTCCTTCCCGGTCTTGATAGCTGGACTCAAAGCGCCTGCGCGCTATGTCGGCATTCGCGCCATGTCCAGCCCAGCTGTCAACTTCAACAGTCCCGCAGACGACTTCGGCACCTTGCTCAAGCTGCACTGCCAGCCAGTCTGGAGCTACGCAACTGTCGGCGTCGGTAAAAGCAAGCCATCGTGCCTGACACTGCAAGAGATACCGGGCACCCGCATCGCGCGCTTGGCCCACATTGCTGGCATTGATGACCAGGGCAACACACGGCCATTGGGAAACGATGGCAGCTGTGCCATCGCTGCAATTGTCCAGCACCACCACAACGCTGACGCCCTCTCCGGCAAGGCCAGCGAAGTTGGCTGCGATAAAGACACTTTGCAGGCAAGCCCCGATGAGTTCTTCCTCGTTGTGGGCGGGAATGCAGACGCCAATCATGATTTTTCCCAGACATCCAGGATAAAGTCAGCCTCGCGGTGTTCCACCAGTTTTTTGAGCGCTGAGTTGGCGCTGATCAGTGTGTGAACCGACATGGCAGCCTGCAAGATGTCAGGAGCTTGGTGCGTCCAGTGACACATCAGCCAGTGCCCTCCTGACCTCAGCGACTCCATACAGCGATCCTTGAAAATTTCCAGACCAGAATCACTCAGGTAATAGGCCAGCTCCGAGACAAACATCAAATCGAAACCGCTGCCAGGAACCCGGGGCCACTCTTCGGGAATCTGCAGTCGCTGCAGATGAAGACGCCCTCGGTGCTCGCCGTTGACTGCAGCCCTGCATATACGAATGGCCGACTCTGAAAAATCCGCAGCAGTAAGTTGCTCGCAGCGCTCCAGCAAGGCAGCAGTCACCTCACCATTGCCGCAGCCGGGCTCAAAGCCATGCCTGTAGCGCTCCCGCGGCAATGCGGACAGGAGCAGCTGACGTTTGCGCCTTTCGTACCAGGAGGTTCTGGCTCCCCAGGGATCAGAGCTCGACTTGTAGAGCTGTTCAAAGTGCTTGCGCTGGTTCATCTCAACACCACTTCAAAGGGCCGAAGCAAACGGGCCGTCGCCCAATCCGGCAGAACTGCCTGCCTCCCGGTCGAAGGGTCGGGCAAAAGCTGGCTGTTGAAGCAATCCAGCGCCTGCCGTTTCAGCTTCAGCTGCTGTGCACCCAACGGGATGCATATGGCCTGCCTCCACGGCACACTGTCATCGCCGGGTCTTGCCCAATGCCACGCCCAGATCGGAACTTCGAAAAGGCGGCAACCGAGCCGGGTCGTCACTCTTGCGCACGCCTCTGCGGTCGCTTCATGGTCTGGGTGACCGTCATAGCGCCAAGGGCAAAACACGGCGTCCACTGGCTGCAGCAAGTTCTCCAACTGCGCCTCCAGCAGGACTTGGTGAGCTTGTACCTGACCATCGGGGATTCTCAAATGGACCGTGGTGCAGCCAGGACAGAGCAGCGTCAAGGCTTTGGCACTCTCGCGCTCTCTCGTGCGAGCCAACAGTTCTGGAGGCCACAGTAGGGAATCTGGGTGACTGGCTTCGCCAGAGGTGACGGAGAGGAGCATGCATCGCAGCGCGCTCTCTTCGCAATGCATCAATACTCCCGCCATACCCAGCACTTCGTCGTCAGGATGCGGGGAGACAATGACCACCCGCTGGACGCCTTGCAGCAGTTCCTGGGCGCCTACTGCCTCAAGCGGATTGCGGATCAGCCAGTGCCGCCATTGCGACTCGGGCGTACCTCGGCCAACAATCATTCTGGACGTCAGAGGCTCCATGACGAACAGTCCTTGTGCTGCACTCTCAGCTGCCCGAGTACGGCAAGATCGCGTTCCGCATGACTCTGACGGATGAACACGGGAAGATCGGCGAGCAACAAGGCAAGCGCCCTGTCCTTGCACAGGGGGCCAGGACCGAGGGCGCGGGGTACGCGCTGCAATACTTGCTGCGCTGTCGCTTCGGCCATCAGTCGCACCCGATTGATCTCCATGCTCCATTTCCTGAGCGGGTAGGCATCGATCTGGGCAGCCGTATTGCGCAATAATGTGGCGGCACTGTAGAGCGATACATCTACGGCCCCCAAATGGGCCAAGGCATGAGGGTCTTCTACGACTCGGGAGTCATTCAATAGACGACTAGAGATACTGGCACTCGCGCCATACCAGCATGCGGCCACGCCTGCACCTCCATGGCTAAACCCTGGGCGACGAAGGTAGTCGCCAGGACAGCCGACAAGAGTCCCGCTAGCCTTGTCCAGACGCACATCAACACTGGCACTGGCGCCCATGCCCACGGCCGCCCAGCCATCTTGCGTCACCTCGATGCCCGGTTGGCCCATCGCTACCGCCACGAGGCAGCGTTGGCCATCGGGAAGCCACGCGGTGATCAGCGCCTGATCGACCAGATGAGCTCCGGAGCACCAGAACTTTGTACCCGATAGCAAAACGGTGTCGCCCGGGGCAAAACGCTCCTGGTGACTGATCGGCCTCACTTGAATCCTTGGACCCGGCGGCTCTGCGCCCCACACAGCCCAGATCCCTTCAGCGGCCTGCTCGGCAGAGCCAATCTCCGCCAGGATGGCCAATGCGTCCGTGTGGCCTTCAAACAGTTTGGCGAGACTCAGGTTATGAGCGGCGACGCTGGCCAATGCGCGCCAGCGTGCAAGTGTCTGGCCCTGGCCAGGCAGAGGAAGTCGGTCATAGCCGTGTCGAACCAATTCGCCTAACAGGATGGCCAGATCTTCACTCTGGAGACGCTCCAAAAAGCATTGAATCTCCTCATAGCTTTTCATCCCATACCCTTTCGGGAGGTTTGATCGCGGTAGGCAGATGCAGAGAAGGACTGGACGGCAGCTTCACCGCCTGCATCGACGCAAATTGGACCACTGAAGGCAGGACCATAGGCGGACTCTGGTCCTACTGTAGTCGGGCACTCTGCAAGTACCGAAAGAAAGCTCCTGCACCACCAATAGACGTCTTGTGTCTTGATGCGCTCCAGCAAGCGTCCATGCCTGTCAATTCGCTCCTGCCGAGGCATCTGCAGAGCTCGGTCGATGGTGTCGGCGGTCGCTTGTATATCGTGCGGGTTTACCAGTAACGCCTCGCTCAACTGTTCTGCTGCGCCGGCAAATTGGGAGAGAACCAGTACACCTGGATCACCTGGGTCCTGTGCCGCTACGAACTCCTTTGCCACTAGGTTCATACCGTCGCGCAAAGGCGTTATAAGCCCTACCGCGGCACAGCGGCAAAGTCCTGCCAAATGGGAGCGCGTGAGCACCTGGTGGATGTAGCGCACAGGCATCCAGTCGAGCTCACCATAATCGCCGTTGATCGAGCCGCACAGAAATTCGAATCTGGCTCGAATTTCTGCATATACCTGCAGATTCTCACGCGTGGGCGAGCCGATCTGCACCAGTGTCGCACTGCGCACATGATGGGAGTATCTAGAAAGAAGATCCCGAAATGCGTGTATGCGTTCGGGCAGACCCTTGGAATAATCGAGCCGGTCAATTCCCAGCACCAGGCGGCGCTGGCTGTATTCTCTTCGCATGGTCTCATGCACCTGCACAGACTCGGGCTCCTGCGTTAGCGCGGCAAAGGCTTGAGCATCAATTCCAATAGGAAACACCTCACAACGAGCCTGTCGGCCATAAGCTTGGTAACGGCTTCCAGGCTTCGTGTCTCCGCAAGCCTGATCGACGACATAACTTCTGAAATGCCTCAAGTCCTGCTTGCTTTGCAAGCCGATCAGGTCGTAGGTAAGCAAATCCCGCACCAGCGTCTTGTGCTGCGGCAGCGCTTGGAAGATGACGGGTGGCGGAAAAGGAATATGTAGAAAGAATCCAATCTTCTGCTTGCACCCCAGTGCGCGAAGCTGCCCCGCCAGCCCAATCAGATGGTAGTCGTGCACCCAGATCAGGTCATCCTCTTCTAGAAGAGGTAGCAACTGTCGCGCAAACTGTTCATTGACGCGTCTGTAACCTTCCCAGAATCCGGCCTTGAACTCGGCCAGATCGAGGCGGCTATGGAACACGGGCCAGAGAATTTTGTTGCAAAAGCCTTGGTAATAGCTTTCATGATCCCGGTTCACAAGCTCTGTGGTCACTAGCGTCACTCCTTGAGATTGCTGGCTGGACACTTGAGGCTCGGTGTTATCGACCACGGCCCCGCTCCAACCAAACCACATGCCACTGCGTCGCTGCATCGCTTCTTGCAATGCGACGGCCAACCCTCCCGGCGCCGCGTCCTGGGGGTCTGCAACTCTGTTTGAAACAACGACCAGGCGGCTCATCTCATAACCTCTTTCTTTCGCATGGCTTGCAGTTGGGCGCAAGCCTTATGCAGCCAACGATGGAAATCTTGTACTGAATCGATACGGTGGCGGGCAATACTCATGCCCGCCCCCACTTTGATCCCGACTCCCTGCAACTCACGGACGACACCAAAGCCACTTTCATCACTTAGGTCGTCGCCGGCAAAAAAAGGTCTGCGCCCCTTGAATGGCGGCTCCTGCATAAAGGCTTTGATGGCCGCGCCCTTGCTCGCCCCCTTGGGAAGCACCTCTACCACATACTTCCCGCGCACAAGCGTCCAATCCGGATGATCGAGGAGCAGTTCCTGCATCGCCTGCAGGCACAAGGTTTCCAATGTCGGGTCGGCACGATAGTGCAACGCGATGCTGCACTTCTTGGACTCCATAAAAATGCTTGGGTTGTCCTGTGCCAACTGCACTATTGCATCTACGAATTTTGTGGGATCCGTCGCGGGCGAGGAGATATAGACGCCCCTCCCGTCGCGGCGCTGTGCACCATGCGTGCCGGCACACGGCAGTCGAAGCGGCTCGATATACCGGTCGACTACGGCCACCTCTCGACCGGTGACAATGGCTAGCGCACCATCGAGCAGGATGTGGAGCGACCTAAGCACCGGTACCAACTCGGGTGGCAGCACTACACTGTCAGGGGTGCGCGCGAGGTCTACCAAGGTCCCGTCAAAATCGAGAAAAACTGCTGCATCGGGGCTGGGCAATGGAGGAATGGGTCGAGAAATGGACATGGTTGCGGGGCAATCGAATTCGTTACTCCTGGGCTAAAGAACGCCCTCAAGAGCCTGTAGGAATGGTGCGACCCAGCCCCTCGAACCTGAAGCATCCCGGTTTGATCGGACCGAACCCTATCGATAGAAGTTGCGCCGCAAGAGCGCTTGCGAATAGAGGCGGGGCAACCATGAAGTGCGAGAAGGCCGTTGCGGCATTAGGGGAAAAATCCTGCATAGCCTTGAGGTTCGCTTCAGCAATGCCGCAGGCACGTAGGATTTGTGCCCGCTAGGCTGGACGCCGTCGCGCGGCATCGTGCTCGGAAAATTGGCATACGGGCCCCGGAGACTTGCCTGGATAGGCACCCAGGACGCGGATGCGGGTTTCGCTCAACCGCCTGCCGCATGATTGCCCCGGACATCTTCATCCCCCTGGCCGAGCCTGCGCTATGCCCCCCCTTAAAGGGCTATCTCGTCGCTCCTTGACCATATCGTGTGTGAGCCGCATCTTCAGCCTGAAGCCATGCACTTGCTTGCCGGCAAACGCATGGAGCACTCAAATGTTCTCGCCCCGCTTGCGCTCGGGTTTGGCATGTAGGGACAGGGCTGCTCTGCAGAACTTCAGGTAATGCCCCGGAGGCAGGATTCCCCAAAAAACCGTGGCGGGACGTCAAATGCAGGGAGGCTAACGACAGCAAGATACCAAGACTCCTCTGTCAGACCCGGCCCACTGACGAGTCAAACAGAATGATCTGGCGCAGAAAACCGCATCAAGCGGCATCGAGAATCAAACAGGCGTTCGCTCTACTTGATAGAAATCATCCACTGGAGCGCAGCCGGCTTCATCCTGATTACAAAAATAGAAGCCACCGCAAGGGTGGCCTAAGACCTGTCCATTCAGCTATGCCAGTTCGTGTTGCCATCCAAGCCGCTACTGACAAAGGCGCGACAGTTGCTAACTCTTTTCGGATGCCTTGTCCGGCAGAAATCCAAGTCGCTGATCCATCGCACCAATGAGGTCCGCACCAAGCCCAGCGACGTGGAGATCAGCGCCAATAGTCCCTTCGCAGATCTTCAGCGCATCATTTGCGCCCATCAAATATGCGAGCTTGAGTTTGCGCTTTTGCTCATCAGTTATCCCTTCCCATTCAGCTGCGGAAAGGGAATCTGCCCGGTATCCCATCGCACTTCCTCCGAAAAGAGTTGATGAACGAATAGCTTAATCCGAAATAGTTCCCATCCACAAGTGTTAAAAAATGTCATGCATCCTTATTGATAGGCGAAGTTAATGGAGCGGCGGCAAAGGCCGCGAAGTCGCCACAACTGTCTGCGGAGTGTTGCAAAACTCACGGTTTGCAACGCCGCCCTATTTCGTCATGGACGCTGCCTATGCTGGGTATGCGCGCGTATCGTGTTTGCCGCCTAAACAAGTCAGAACCGGTTCAGCTCAAGCCGGGCCCGCTTGTAAGAAGCCCGATAATCTGTAAATCGGCCTCTGGAGCTGCAAGTACCCCTACTGGCTAACAACCTGAACCTTGCTCAGATCCACGCCGAATGATTGAGCCTTCTCCAGCAACTGCCTAAACTGCTGCTCAGGGATGCTGTTGCTGCGGGAAAGCAGCCAGAAATAGTCAAGGCTGTCACCGATCACCAAGGAAGTCTGGTACTGGTCATCGAGGCTCACCACGTTGTAGCCGCCGTAAAACGGACCGAAGAAAGATACCTTCAGGGCTGCCACCTTGGAATCACTCAAAAATCGAGCCTTGCCGGTGGCCTGACGCCATTCGCTCTTGGCGGCGTCATAACCACGGTTGACAACAGTCACTGTGCCGTCGTCGTTGAGGCTGTATTGCGCAGTGACCTGGCTGAGACCCTTTTCAAAATTGTGCTCGATGCGGGCCAGCTCGTACCACGTGCCCATGTAGCGCTTGGCATCGAAGCCGGGCACCGGCTTGATGCCTTTAGGCACCGACACGGCGCAGCCGTACAAAGCAGCAACTCCTGCCGTAACCGCAGTTAGAGCAGCAGTACGAATTAGCGAAGATCTCGAAAAACGCATTGTTCTTTCCTTTGGTTGAAAGCTTCATTCAACCATCCACCCGCCAGCCCGCTCCATGGAGCGGTTTTTTCATGCTTGGCGCCTGTATGAATGACAACACATGCCGATTTCATGCCGCCGTGAAAGAATCAGCGGCTTCTGAAAGGAGAAACCGTGACTGATGCGAATCATGCCGTGCAACCTACGCCACCTCTATAGAAACCTGGTCTCTGGCGCAGTACCGAATGCCGCTGCTGCCAAAAGCATTGCAGAAGGACTGCTCGGACCTGCCATCAAGGTGCTTGAAAGCGCACCAACGCACAGTCACACCCCGCTCACGCTCGCGCAGATGAGCGCAGTTCTGGGTGGTGAGGTTCAAGAAGGCTCGTTTCCCTACGCTTGCGCGCGGGCGATTGAGCGAGCTCACGGTATAAGCGAACTCCATGCAGAAGACCGGCGAGCTCCATCGGACGACAACGCCATCTGAACAGTTGACGCCCTCTTCCTGCGCTGCTGCAAGGCCACCCAGGGGCGCTGAAATCAGATGACGAAGGCCATTCAAAGTGGCCTTCATCGAAGCGTCCGGCAACCTCAACCCATCCGCGCTCAGCCGCACGCAGTGCCGGGCTTGGCCGGGGACGATGCGATCTGAACAGGGTTCTACATCAGCCTCCCCGTCTCACGGCGCTGCGAATAGTCATCCCCCCTATCGACTTCCGTTCTGCCTCGACGCTGCCGGTCCGCCTATTGGGATCCAGCACTCCATCGAACGCCATGCCGTCCCGGAGGATAGCGCTCCGACCTGGGTGCCTGCATATGGCCATGGTTGACGCAATGCCCAACTTCCGGGCCCCCAGATGAATGTCCTGCAAAACCGGCAACCCCTTCGCCCACAGCCCCCGCAGTACGACCGTCCACCGTCTGCCGCGCTGAGGCCGGTGCTGTCCACCGGCAATTGATGCCGAAAGTATTTCCACAGGAGGCGCGCCTGCGTGGATGGCAAGGTGCGCGTCGCAGGCACGTGGATTGCCGTGGACATGCATATACCCACCAGAAAAAGGCCCTTGCCATGACGCACGCGGATGACATTCCAATCGGATGGATGCGTGGTGCGCGTGCCCGGAGCGCTGTGCGACCCGGTCGGCCCCATGAATGGATTGCATGGTGCCGCAGCTTGGCGGCGCTGGCGGATATCGGAGGTGACATCGACCAGACCTCTGTCGGCAGCGGGCGTGGGCGAGGCTACAGCTCTATCGATGAAGTGTCGCCGGACAGCCCATCCATCCTGAACATTCTTACCCTGGAGAAGATATGAACAACATTCTCGGACTGAAAAAAAAGTTCTTCTATGCGGTGGCCATCAGCTCCGCATTGGTGATGACCGCCTGCGGCGGCGGCAACGACGATGACACCGAGCCCAGCGGGGATGTGGGCATTCTGAGCATCTCGAACGCTAGCGACACCAACCTCAACGGCTGGTACGGCAGCGGAAATGTGGGTCTGAGCGGTGTGGAGGACACGGGGGACGGCAAGATCGGCCCCGATGAGTGCGCCTTCAATTTCGACAATTTCACCAAGCTGACCGGGGACCGTACCCTGGCCATGAGCGGCGATATCCGCTATGCCTACTCCAACGGCAGCAGCACGCCGCCGCTCAATGGCGACCATATCAAGATCAAGGACACGACCTACGATTTCGTGAAGGACGGCTCCAATCTAAGCCGGGCCAAGGTCAATCTGACCACGGGCACGATCACCTTCAACAACCTCCTGGCCAAGGATGGCAGCAACAACTCGGTGGAGATCTCCGGCACCATAGGCCTCCCCGACGAAAAGAGCCGCGACGAGGCCTGCAACAAGACCACGACGGCTCCTGCCGCGGCCACCACCACGATCACGCCTTGAGGGCGCTCTTGCCGGAGTCCGCTCGGCAGAAAGCCCCTGCGTTCGCGGCGCAGGGGCTTTTTACATGGTCGAACAAGGAGGGGCCACTTACAGGAGGCGGCCAACCCGTTTCGCACCTCCATCGTGGTGTCTGTGGGGACCGCTCTTGATGTTGGCCGCGACATCGGTGTCGCTTAACCTCGGGACTCAGGTGATGCGGCCCCTGGTATCGGTGTTTTTGCAACTCACGCCATCGCCATTCGAGTTCCGCCATGGCAGCCGTGAGTGAGAGGCTTCAGACACGCTGCTGAGCCTCTAGCAGGCCAACGCGCTTGGAGAGGCCGAAGGCCGCTGGGAACTTCCTGCCGGATCCATCTTCTATGTCCAGCGCTTCGACATCTATGATGTTGCGTGTTTCACACCGCAAGACGACCGGTATGACGATGGCATCGCCAATGCGTTTCTCTACCTGGAAGGGAATACCGGCGCAGTCATCGGCGACAAAGTCGCCGGGACAAGGAGCAGTCAAGCTAATGAGCGTGACGAGGTCACCCCTGTCATAGGCTAGGCCATAAAAAAACGATGCCCCCTGGGGAGCATCGCTTCCTTGTTGCTAATCTTGGCAGGGATAGCTTTAAGGTCGAGGCTGCTGATTGTGCCGTACCGACGACTCACGGCTCCAGCCGATCAAGCATTCTCCAGGACGCTGCCTAAACTCCATGAAATGCACGAGTGGGCCGGATGACGGCCGTATCAGCACTCAAATTTGAGAGAGGATCTCCTCATCCTTCTCGAGGCCTTGGGAAGCGACCGTGTTTTTAGTCTGTGCCTGTTGGGTTCCGGGGGACATCAAGCGATGCGAGCCAACCGCAGATCCGGCCAACAGACCACTGCCTTCGCTCGCATCGTGGGCCTGTAGCTTGAAGGCGGCCACCACTTCGGCTAACTGGTGCGCCTGCTGCTGCAACGACTGCGCCGCTGCTGTGGCCTGTTCCACCAGCGCAGCGTTCTGCTGCGTGCTCTGGTCCATCTGGGTAACGGCGCTGCCGACCTCGGCAATGCCCCGGCTTTGCTCTTGGCTGGCATTGCTGATCTCGGCCACGATAGCCGTGACGCGGTTGACACTGTCCACCACGTGCCGCATGGTGGTGCCCGCCGCATTCACTAGGCGACTGCCCGTGCTGACTTGGCTCACGGAATCATCGATCAACGCCTTGATTTCCTTAGCGGCCTCGGCCGAACGCTGCGCCAGTTGGCGCACCTCGGACGCCACCACGGCAAAGCCGCGGCCCTGCTCGCCGGCGCGCGCGGCCTCCACAGCCGCATTCAGCGCCAGGATGTTGGTCTGGAAGGCGATGGAGTCGATGACCTGGATGATGTCCACGATACGGCGCGCCGAGGCCTCGATGCCGCCCATAGTCTGCACCACCTGGCCTACCACGGCGCCGCCTTGTGTGGCCACTTCGGAGGCATTGCTCGCCAGCTCGCTGGCTTGGCGCGCGCTGGCCGCGTTCTGCTGAACAGTGGCAGTGAGCTGCTCCATAGCCGCAGCGGTCTCTTCGAGCGAGCTGGCCTGCTGCTCGGTGCGCGAGGACAGGTCTTGGTTGCCGCTGGCGATCTCGCTGGTGGCAATCCGCACTGACTCCGAGGATTGGCGGATGCGCAGCAACACGGCAGCGATCTTGTCAGTGAAATGGTTGAATGCCGTGGCGATCTGGGTCAGTTCGTCCTTGCCCGCGGTATCCAGGCGCCGCGTTAGATCGCCTTCACCCGAGGCAATATCCTCCAATGCATCGCGCACGACTAAGAGACGGCGCAGTAGACGGTTCACGCTGGCCGACAGCAGCGCCACGGCCACCACCACACAAAGCGCCGCGATCAGCATCTCCATCTGCAGCAACTGGCGTGCGGCGGCCGTAGCCTCGGTCTTGTCCACGGCCACCCCCAGCAACCAGGGCGTGCCCTCCACCCGGGACGCGTAGACCAGCTGCGTTGCGCCGTTCACGTCCACTTCGGCACTGCCGCCGTCCTGGGCAAGTTTCTGCAGCAGCCCGCCATCAAGCTGCGGCGCGATGCCGGTGGAGGGCTTCATGACCAGTTCCGCCTTGGCATAGGCCAGGATGTTGGACTGCCCGTCCAGCAGGAAGGCAAAGCTCTTGCCCGTGGCGTGGATGGAGTTCACCTTGCGCGTCACGGTATCCAGATGCATGTCCGTGCCAACTACGGCTGCGTACTGTCCGGCCGGCCCCACGGGCTCGACGAAGCTGATCGTCAGCTTGCCGGTGCTGGCATCAATGTAGGGAGGTGTCACACTGGGCTTGCCTGCCTGCACGGCCTGCTTGTACCAGGGGCGCTCCGTACCGACATAGTTCGCTGGCATGGGGTGGGAGAACACATGGGCACCGCTGGCGTAGACGAAATAGGTATCGTCGAAATCGCCAGCCTGCTTGGCCGCCAATAGAAAGGGCACGGGCTCCTGCTTACCCACTGCCTGCTGCAGCGAGCTGGTGATGCGCTGCTTGTCTCGCACCCACTCGGCCAGATCATTGGCATGCAGCTTCGTGAGCTGGCTTATGCGCTCGTCGAGCGAGTGCTCGGTACTGCTACGCACCGAGAAAAAGGTGGAGAGCGCCAAGGCAAGCAGTGAGAGTGTGGTGATGGCTACACAGATACCGATCAGGCGTGCACGCAGGCTATTTAACATGAAAACATTCCACAAAGCGTAATAATTTGTGGGAAGTCAATGTACCTTGATTCAGGTAATGAGAATTTCTTCGCGAGGGAGGAAATTTCCCTAAGACCTTTCAATTGATCTCTTGGCAGCTGCGTTATAAGTCACGTCACTCATAGACATGCACTGACGACAAGAGGCGGACCGCCAGGATTGAGTGGTAGCAAGTCAAACTTGCTGCTGCCCACAAGACTCTTGTGAGGCAGCCATTCAGGACAGGCGACCTTCAACGACCGGTGCTGGCGTCAGGCAAGTTGCCGTCGTTCACGCATGGCTGCTGTTGCTCAATGCAGCCCTTGCGCCAAAGCTGTAGAGAAATTCTGCCCTGCACCTTGATGCTGTTGCCGAAGTCTGATGAGCACCAAGTGACTGCTTTTGCGCGTACTGAAGTGGTGCTATCGACCCATTGCGGTAGCTAGCAAGATCACTAGCCAGCGTCTGCTCTCAACGGGAGCGGTCACTCGACACTGGGCAATCTGGACGAAGTGTGGCAGCAAGTTTGCATGCCGGTTAGCGGTCGTTGGCGAGGGCCCGCGATCGACCCGTTGCAGTCGTTCGTGTGTCAGTGGCCAATGTGTGAAACGCAGTGAGTTGCGGTCTTTCACATCATTGAACGAAACGCCCCAAGGCTGGCGTTCAATGCTTGAGTTCGGTTGGCTCCAGGGACTCTGGCATCGCGAAGGTCGATGGCATTGATGCAGTGGTCGCGACAGAGGTCAAGTCAGCTGTACGTGGGCAGACCGGCCGAAGGACTTATTTGTCCCGCTGGTAATGCGTATTGCCCTGCTGGGCGCTGAAGGCGCGGTCGTAGTGGCTAACAGCCGGCAGCTTCGTCGATATTACGAGGACGACACTCCGCTGCCCCCATCGACTGCACTGCAACTCCCGGACGTCCTTGTGTACGATTAGCCTGCTGCGGCTGACTTACCGGAGCTGTTCCGTCCGGCCTTCGACAGGCTCTGGCAGGCGTCCGGCTTCCTTCGCAGCTATCAATACAACGAGATGTGCAGCAGTTCCTAGGCTTGGGCGTATGACTGCTGGGCCAGATTCGCTTATCCTCGCTGGCCTGCTTCAGCAACGCGATGGATTCGTTGGCCTGAGATGCTTGACTGCTGATGTTTTCACGACCGCGATGGTGGATAACGGGATGCAGTCTTCCGATGCGCAGTCCCCGGCGGCTTGCGAGCCGAACTGGGGTACGCGACCGATACCTAGCGAAATTTTAGTGCCTCGTTACGTTTTGTAATATAGAATTTCTCGCCACCTTTTTGCAAATGCTGTCATTTGCGATTACTTCATGGATTTTTTTGAACATTGTTGACATTTGACTATGCGAAGCCAGCACCTTTAAAGTGCACCTCCGAGGTGTGCTGACGTGTCTCATGAATCAGCCTAATGAGGTTGGAGGAGCCGTGCCCCGGCGCCTTGGCTGCATAGAATGCCGCGTCGGCTCGTTTAAGCAAGGTCTCCAACGACTCATAGCTTTGCTCTCGGGTTTGGTTGAGGCTGGCACGGAGGACGGCGACTCCCGCGTCCATCTGAGGCAGACAAGGCCTAGCAACTGCAATATGGGGGGACGAGGTCTTGCATTAGGCCGGCCGCGCTTGGCTGTGCCGGGAAATAGCTGAGCAAGCCACTTTCCAAACGCTGTTTGATCGCACCGATAACTTCAACAGATTGCCATTCAGCAGGCGATCATGGCATGAAGCTAGCTGTCAGCCGTTGATAATTGCCCCCTCAAAAGCAAATCCTGTTACAACACCATGGCATTGACCCACTGGCTTCTCTTCTGCGGCATTTCACTCTTGATATGCTTTACTCCAGGTCCAGCCGTTTTGCTAGCTATCTCGAACTCTATGGAAGTGGGGATGCGGCGCACTGCCTGGAGCTCGCTGGGCAGCTCCGTTGGAATTTTCATAGTCTCGGGTCTAGCGATGATCGGTATGGGGACCATTCTCAGCGTGTCATCGAATGCATTTCTGCTGATGAAGGTGGCTGGCGCGATGTACCTGATCTGGCTTGGAATCAAGCGCTGGCGTAGCAATGACGGAATACTTAGCGATGCCACCGTCCCCGCAAAAATTCGTCAGCGCAGAAACTCGCAGTTGTTGGCCCAAGGATTGGGAGTGTCGATAACTAATCCTAAATCGATTCTGTTCTTTTCCGCTCTGTTTCCACAATTCATAGTCCCTGGCACTTCCCTTTTCACGCAATACCTGCTGCTGACTACGACATTTGCAGTCTGCGCACTAGTCTCACATGCTTGCTATGTGATCTTCATTTCACTGATCAAGAGCCACCTGGTATCACGCACAAAGCTTTTCAACCGAATCATAGGGGGCACCTTCATAGCATTGGGAGTCAGCCTGCTGAGGACTCGGCAAAAGTTATCTTGACAGCATCTGGATCGCTAATTATTGGCTGATTGAAGATCAAGCGGGTTGTGGTCGCGTGGGCATACAACATCCCATCTGGGCCAATGATGCGCCCCGCGGTTGTGGCTACCTATCGGCCGGCGTGGATCACCTTGTCCGCCGCACGCACCAACGGCACAGCGTCGGTTAGTTCACACTCCATGGTCACCTTCTGCTCGACTGTGGACTCCATCCTAACGCCGACCGGCCCCCTATGGCAGCGCTCTTTTCACTTCTCGTCGCGAGAGCGTTTCGGAGCTAACGGCGGGCTGCACTCAACTGGTCAGATTCTCCCATTCGCCTGATTGCAAGCGTCTCTGAACCCAGCTTCCTGCTGGGTCAATTGCTCAATGAATTGAATTGCCGCCAGTGGGCGCCCCAGCAAGTATCCCTGGGCAATGTGGCAGCCCTGCTGTCGCATGAAATCAAGTTGGGCCTGGGTTTCCACGCCTTCTGCTACAACCGTTAGCCCCAGGCTCTTGCCCAAGGAAACAATCGCGCGTGCAATGGTTGCATCCGTCTCAGAGTCCGGTACGTTCCGCACAAAACTGCGATCAATCTTGAGGCCTTGAATTGGAAAGCGTGACAGATAACCCAGGCTTGAGTAGCCGGTACCGAAATCATCGACGCTCAGGTACACACCTAACTGGCGCAAGGCTCGCATGGTGGCTGCGGCCTCATCGGGCTTGCGCATCACCATGCCTTCGGTGATTTCAATCTCTAGCTGATTAGCAGGCAAACCTGAATTAGCCAAGGCCATGCCGACCTTCTCTAGCAATTTGGCATCCTGAAACTGCTTGGGGGAAAGATTAACTCCGATGGTTAGTTGAATGCCAAGGCTTCGACTCCATGACATAGCTTCCATACAAGCCGCTCGCAATGCCCATTCGCCAATAGGTACGATGAGTCCGGTTTCCTCTGCCAACGGGATGAACTCTGCGGGAGGAACCAGGCCTCGAGTCGGATGTCTCCAGCGAAGCAAGGCTTCCGCTCCCACTGCCTGACCGCTGGCGATATCGACTTGGACCTGGTAGTGAAGTTCGAAAGCTTCTGTTTTGATGGCCTCTCGCAATTCGTCCATCAGTTGCAGTCGTGTCTGAGCTGCATGATCCAGTGAGGGAGAGAAGAATGCGATCTGGTTGCGTCCACTCTTTTTTGCACGATACATCGAAACGTCTGCCAAGCTTAGAAGGCTTTTCGCATCTTCGGCATCTTGCGGATATATGACGATACCAAGGCTTGTCGTGAGTTGGACTTCCTGACCCTGAATGAGGTGGGGTTGGGCTACTTCGACCAGTATTTCTCTTGCGATGGCACCGGCGACTTGAACGTCGCCGAGTTGATTCAAAACGATGACGAATTCATCACCCCCAAGCCTATAGATCGCATCCGTAGCCCGAATGCAGCGCTTCAGACGCTGTGCAACCTCTTGCAGCATACCGTCACCCGCCCGATGACCAAGGCTGTCGTTGATACTCTTGAAGTCGTCCAGGTCCATTAGCAGCACAGCAAACTGACCGCTAGTACGTCGCACATGTTCAATAGCCTTATTCAGGTCGTGCTCGAGCAATACCCGGTTACCCAGGCCTGTGAGGCTGTCATGAGTGGCTTGCCTCTCAAGGCTTCGGTTGGCCGCTTTGAGAGCTCTTGTACGTCGTCGAACCATCTGCGCGAGTTCAACCGGGCGCATCAATATCGATCGCGTTAAGGCAGCAGCGCTTGCCGCGATCAACACCACGATCAGCCACCAGGCTAAGCGCGTGGAGTTGACAAGAGAGTTGGACTCAATAGGTGAAACGGTCAGTTGCCAGCGTCCTTGAGGTACAACAATGGAGGCGCTAGCCATGACCTTTGTTGCAGGTGCTGAACTACTAAGCAGCGTTTGAGGCTCACCTGTAATCGGATGAGCGCGCCAAAGACGATAAGCAAGCTTTTGCTGCTCCAGAAGGTCGAATTGGCCGAAATTTCTCACTGTATCCAGGAGTACCACCGCGCTGACAAATCCCCAGAAGCTTTGATGACGTTGAGAGCTCGACAAGAACACTGGATAGCGTCCAACGAATCCTGGCCGACCTTGCCGCAACTCTGTTGGCACAGCAATATGCAAACTTTGAGCTGCGATGGTTAGCTCAGCTTCGTCTCGACTATGCGGGTCAGTGAGCAGATCATGGCCGACTGGCCCCTGATGGGCGATGGCTGGAAATACATTGCGAACCACTCCATCTGGAGCGAGTTGCACGTTGTCTACTCCGGAATAAAGGGGAAGCAGTTCGTTCGCCAACCGCTCAAGACCAGCAAAGTCAGTTGGGTTCTGTCGAAGCACGACGGCCATGGCATAGTTGATCGACAACGTTCTATTCACCAGTTGCTGCACTAGGGCGCTATGTGCGGCTGCTGTCTCGGTGAGCTTTTGTCGTTGTTCGGATGAGCGAACCCAGTCCAGCGAAGTAATGATGGCGGCTCCAATGGCAAGCCCTAAGACGAGCGCCAAGCCTGCAATCAGATTGGCTCGCTTTATCTCTGTCCGAGTCGATGATCGGGCCCTCGGTGTCTTGCCTACCGATAACAGCATGGATGTGAGCATCTAAACTCTGTGAAGGTGGCGGAACAAAGCTATGTCCGGATACGGGAAATATCCGGAGCACTACACACGATCGCTAAAAGCTTTCCCAATCGTCGCTTTTTTCGGTTCTGTGTTTGATGGCTGCCGTGGTGCCCGCCATCGCTGGTGCCTTCAGCACATCATGAGCTTGAGCGGGCTTGTTACGCGGTGGGGGTTGCACGGGGCGCAGCGCGGAGCCATGTGCCAACTGAAATACAGCAACGGCATCCACAAGTTGAGTAGCTTGTGTTTTCAGGCTTGCAGCCGCCGCAGCGCTTTGTTCGACCAAAGCTGCATTCTGCTGCGTCGCCTGGTCCATCTGGGTCACCGCCTCACCAACCTGAGCAACCCCACTTGCTTGCTCGTTACTCGCGGCACTGATCTCGCCCACAATATCCGTCACACGGCGGATGGCAGAGACCACTTCCTCCATGGTCTCTCCTGCTTTGTCTACCAACTGCGTGCCCTGTTCGACGCGTTCCACGCTGGCGGTGATGAGGGTCTTGATCTCCTTCGCCGCTTCAGCGGAGCGTCCTGCCAGTGATCGAACTTCACTGGCAACCACAGCAAAGCCTCTGCCTTGCTCGCCTGCACGGGCTGCTTCCACCGCGGCATTCAAGGCCAGGATGTTGGTTTGAAAAGCAATGCTATCGATCACGCTGATGATGTCGGCAATCTTGCGCGAGCTGTCATTGATGCCGCGCATGGTTTCCACGACTTGGGCAACGACCTCTCCACCTTGGGTCGCGACTGAAGAGGCTCTATGAGCCAGCTGATTGGCTTGGCTAGCGCTGTCGGCATTTTGGCGCACGGTAGAGCTGAGTTGTTCCATGGAAGCTGCCGTCTGCTCCAACGCACTGGCCTGGCTCTCGGTCCGAGCGGAGAGATCGCTATTGCCCTGCGCGATTTCTGCACTGGCCGTGGCGACACTCTCTGCATTGTCGCGAACCCCGGCCACCACACGCACCAAGTTCTCCTGCATGCTGCTCAAAGCTTTGAGCAGCAGCGCCATTTCGTCACGGCCATTGACCATGATGGATTGGGTCAGATTGCCCTTGGAAATCTGCTCCGCACTATGCACCGCCTGTTGCACTGGCGCGATAACCGACCGACCCAATAGGAAGGCAGCAGCAGCACCAATGAGCAATGCGACCACAGTGCATGCGATAACAATGATCCGACCTTGCTGTGCCTTGACAGACGCGTGATCACGGGTCTGTTCATAAAGCATCTGCTGGCGTCGCTCAAACTCCAGCAGAGTCTTGTTATAGGCATTCGCCAGGGGGGCGATCTCATTCTCGAGAAGGCTTGCTACATCTTCTCCCGCTGCCTTTCGTTTGAGAAGCTCGGTGCGCGGACCTCGGTAGGCCTCTCGCGCTTTGTCAATGTTTATGACCAGTTGCCGACCCGCATCGGTTCGGATTAGGTCTTCGACGGTCTTGCGCGCAGTAGTGGCAGTTGCGGAGGTTTTTTCTATTTCAGCCTGCCAGGCTGTGAGGCGATCAGTACTGCTGTCCAGGGCAGCAGCTCGTGTCCGGATCCAGTTGCTCTCTATGGCTTGCCGCCATTCCATGGTGGCTCGAAGGCGTTCGTTGTCGACCGTAGTGAGCTGCTGTGTCACCTTCTCCAGCTCTTGCAAGCGCCAAACACCTAAGCCAGCAATCACAACGGTGATGAGGAGCACTAAGCCAAATGCAAGCGCCAAACGTGATCTGATTTTGATGTTATTGAGATTCAAAATATCTCCTATTGTTGTTGCCTCTTGAATGAGAGGCTACAACGCCAACACACTGCAAAGCTTGATCCTGACTGACAAGAAATCGCCTAGCGGCACCGCCCCGACAGGCTTCTTCCCTCTGTCTCTTTTCGGCGCATTTGAGCCACTCTGTATAGCGGCTTCGTAGAAATACCCACTAGCCGTCCACTCGCCTCTGCCGTAGCTGTCGTGATTCAGCTTTGCAGCGAATGCCGTTGCTTGTAATCGCAACGCTTCTAACGGTCACCGTCCCATACCGGTCATCCGAGCATCGATGTGGGGGACTGTTCGATGACGGGTTTCAGGTGTGCTGCGGACTGGGACCATCAAGTGGCGGGCAGATATGTGGCTCGATGTCTGCTGTCGCGTCGCGCGAACAGGAGCTTGCGACCCACTTCAGTCGTTCGAGCTGCCACCGGCAATGTCTGCTGTGCAGAAGTTTCAGATAGAGAGGATGCATAACCCTGCATTGAACCAGACGGGCCTGGCTGCAACGTTCTAGAAAATACTCAAGTGAGGGCTTGAAACCGCAAGCCTGCGGCCGCTTCCATTCCTGGATACCGACATTTCAGCTCGAAGCCTTGGCCAGTTGCTGCAGCTCAAGTTGCCTGGCAGCACTGGCTTCGAGGTTTGCACGCTCTTCATCCAGATAGCGATAAATGCTTTTGAGGTCGGCGATTTTCTGCTTGATCTCCGCCATCTTCTTTTCAATGAGCCTGGCGCCGTCAGCACAATCGATCGTCTTGTTCCGCTGCGCATCCAGAATCTGCCCTATTTCCCCCAGCGAAAAACCCATGCTTTGCGCGCGCTGGATAAAGGTCAGATCCTGCAGAGTTTGCGCAGTGTAGACGCGATAGTTGTTGGTTCGTCGCGTCGGCGAAATCAGGCCAATATGCTCGTAGTAACGCAAAGTATGGCGGCTGGCGCCGCTGCGGGTCTCAAGTTCGCCGATTCTCATGAAAATACCGCTTGACTATAGAGTTAGGTCGATACTCTACATTTGATTTCTCACCCAACCAAGGAGCAGGAGAATGAGCGTGGAGTGCTTTGTCACGGGAGGGACCGGCTTCATCGGTCAACATTTGCTGGCGAACCTCAGCGCCAAGGGGCACACCGTCCGGGTGTTGATGCGCCGCCCGGAGCGGCTGGCTGCACTGCGAGAGCAAGTCGACAATCTGGGAGGGATTGCCACCCGGGTATTTGCCGTTGCTGGCGACCTGGAGCGCGACAACCTCGGGCTGAGTCCTTCCGACCAAGCAGTGCTAAAGCAATCCAGAGTCGTATTCCACCTGGGTGCCCATTTCGCCTGGGGGCTTTCATTGGAGCATTCTCGTGCGGTCAATGTAGAAGGGGCAAAGCGCGTGGCGCTGCTGGCGGCTGGGCAAAAGAGCCGCTTGGTGATGATCGGCGGCTACATGCTGAAAAATCATGAACATCTGCTGCGCATCGGAATTGATCCTCGTCACCCGGAGCTGACCGATTGGCCTGCCGTCTACCGGCACGTCGGTGCTTACGAGGCGCACTTTGCGACTTTGCAGGTCATGTCCGCCAAGGGCGGGGAAGTTACCATTGTCCACCCCGCGACGGTTTGTGGCCACAGCCGCACGGGGCATATCCTTGACGGTCAGCCGCTGGTGGCGCTGATACGCAATCTTGCGCAGGGAGAGCTGGCTGCAGTGCCCGGTACTGCCGAGCATTGGCTGCCACTGGTCACCGTGGATTACCTGGTTGAGTTGGTGGCAGCTTGTGCTTTCGATCCTGCGATGGCGGGCAAGGAACTGCTGGCGCTTGATGACCAAAGTCCCAACCTGCGGGAGCTCCTGGGACAGGTGGCACACCCCATGGGCCTGAAGCCTCCCAGGCATCACATTTCCCTGCGATGGCTGAAGCTGATGCTGAGTATTCCGCCCGTCGCACGGTTCTTGAGTACAAGCGCGGAAGCCTTGGACTTTATCCAGACCACTCGCTTTGATACGGCGGCAGTCGAGCAATTTGCCAACAGGCATGGAATAGCCAAACCGGATATTCGTCAGTCATTGCAGCGCACCTCCATGTTCGTCAACTCCTATTTCCTAGCCAGGGATGGCGCCTGCTGATGAGGTACAACACCCTAAACACAATATGAAGGTAAAGACTGTCGTACGGAGCAAAAAGCTCGGTTTAGGTCAGGCCACAGATGAGCGTTTGCAGACGTCTGCAATGAGTCTCTAACATCGTTTCGATACGCGCAAAAGCATGTATCTTAATGATGTTAGACATGGCCCAGACCGGTCTCTGGACTTATTGCTATGTCTTGCAGCACTCAAACAGTTGGATTTGCAAGTGATGAAAAGTGCTGCTGAGGCCGTGCAGTCTTTCGCACAACCCAAGCCAATGCTGGCTTGACACACTGTTCGCCAAAATCCCACACGGGAAGGCCCCAAGAATCCTGTCCGAAGGAGTTGGGCTTGATGTACTGCATGTTGGTCTTTCCGGAGATGGAGGAAAATTCTTCCCGGCCCTCTCCAATACAGAGCAGTCGGGGGCACCAACTGGCACGGCAAGAGTGCCGTTGACGACTGGCTGAGATAAGGGGTTTGGGCATGTCTTTAGGGTTGAGCCAGAACGGAGGGAGTATGCAGGGCTCTGGAATGAAGAGCTATGCACCGACGATGCGCGACGCTCATCTCGCCACGTGTCTACTGGTGGTGGTTTTTGTCTCGGTTCTAGTTGCTACAGGTTGGCAGATCTGGTCAGCTCGCCTGCGCACTCTGGACGAAATCGACATTCACAACCGCAATCTGGCGCAGACATTGAATACGTATGCAGAAGGCGTGCTTATTCAGAGTTCCATGCTTCTGCTTGGTATGGCTGAGCGCCTTGAGGAAGAAGGAGTTACTCCTGCGCTTTTGCAACGGATGCAAAAGCTTGGTAATCGGCAAGAGCAATTGCTTAATCAGCTTAACGAACTACGTGTGGTTGATGCACGTGGACATTGGCTAATGTCTAGCAAGGGGACTTTTGCTGCAGAGACCAGCAGTGCTGACCGCAGTTTTTTCCAATTCCATCGCGACAGTCCTTCGCACGACGTTGCTATCGGCCCTCCCATTCGTAGCCGCTCCACTGGTGAATGGGTGTTAACCGTCAGCCGACGCTTCGAGAACAAACAAGGACAATTTGGAGGGGTCATCGTGGTGACCTTGAGCATAGAGAACTTTCTGGGGGTGTTCGGCACGATTGACATTGGCAAGCAAGGGGTCATCTCGCTAGCCACTGCAAATGGACAGTTGCTAGTGCGTTATCCGTTTGATGAAAAAAACCTGGGCCAGGATTTTTCGCGTTCGCCCAACTTTTTGCGATACTTCTCCGGCCTGAAGTCCGGCACAGCCTCTTTCCGCTCAGGAATAGATGGCACCGAAAGGCTCTATGCATTTAGGAGCAGCGAACGCTACCCCCTCTTTACCACAGTGGCCCAGGGAAAGCAGGAGGCACTCAACGCATGGCATCGCCAAGCACAGCTGACAGCAGGGGTGGTACTCGGCTTGCTGGCAGCGATAGCATTGATCGGCTGGAGACTGATCCAGACCATCCGAGTTCGCGTGCACACTGAAGCAGCCCTGGTAGCTGCGCGTGAAAAGCTGCTGGAAGCCAATAGACAGTTGGGACTGCTCGCTGCCCAGGACTCTCTAACAGGGCTGGCGAACCGGCGGCACTTTGACGATACGCTGGAGTTAGAAGCTAGGCGTTCTGCCCGGGAGGGAACACCGCTATCACTTTTGCTCTTGGATTTGGACCATTTCAAGGGTTTCAACGACAGCTATGGACATGTCGCAGGTGACGATTGCCTGAAGCAGGTGTCCCGAGAATTGAAGCTCATCACCAAACGCCCTGGAGACCTGGCTGCGCGCTACGGCGGAGAGGAAATGGGCATCATCTTGCCTAACACCTCTTTGACAGGAGCCATGCACATGGCTCAATTGCTGGTGCAACGAATCCAAGGGCTGGGCATTGACCATCAGGCCAGCCCCTTCGGCTGCGTCACGTGTAGCATCGGCGTGGCTAGCCTGCATGGCGCGCAAAGACCGTATAAGACAGTGGAGCTCATCAAGGCGGCGGACAGTGCTCTCTATCGAGCAAAGGCTGCTGGGCGTAATTGCGTAGAGTGCTAAAGAGAGCAACGTTGACAACTCATATTGCATGCCCTAGGACGGGGCCACCTAACCAGAGCAGGATTAAGAGACTCCAACGAGTCTCGGCCACGGTCTATTGGGGCTTGGGGGCCGCTGAGATAGAGGTTGCCGCCGAGCTGGCCAAGATTCGTCAAATGGAAGTGGTTCCACTTTCAAGAGCTGCGGCGGAAACGATGTTCTCCCACGGGTGCCTTCTTAGAGCCGCTAACACTACTTCCCTTTGAGACCGGCATGAAGCATTTATGCTTCATGCCCTCATGGCAAGACAACCCGTTGCCGTGGCGACAGCTGCAGCCCCTGATCCCCGCCTTCACACCTTCCGTCAAAGGTGGCGCACGTAAGCTCACCGTGAGCGATGAAGCAGCTCTCAACGGCATTCAGTTTGTGCTGCAAACAGGCATCCCATGGGAAGATATCCCCCAAGGCCCTGGGCTACGGCGCTTACGTGATTGGAATGCCAACGGCGTCTGGCAGAAATTGCATCTGGCGATGCTGGTGCGACTGCGCGAACATGACCAGATTGATTGGAGCCGAGCCAGCATAGATGGCTCCTCGGTACCAAGCCCCCGGGGGGGCAGAAAACGGGCCCCAACCCCACCGATAGAGGCAAGCTCGGCTCCAAACGGCACCTCGTTGTAGATGCAGAGGCATCCCGCTTGTGATCCTGGTCAGCGGCGCCAACAGGCACGACTCCATGATGTTTGAGAAGTGCATGGATGCGATTCCACCCGTTGCTGGCCTGCTGGTGCGGGCACGCAAACGACCGGCGAAGCTGCATGCGGACAAAGGCTTCGACTACAAACGCTGCCGTGCTTACTTGAGGCAGCGCGGTATCGCCAGCAGGATTGCCAGGCGAGGAGTCGAGAGCAGCGAAAAGCTGGGCAAACATCGCTGGGTCGTGGAAAGAACACACGGATGGTTTGCTGGCTTTGGCAAGCTGCGCATTCGCTTTGAAAGGCGACTGGACATCCACGAAGCGTTGCTGAAACTGGCCGCGGCGATTATCTGTGCACGCTTCGTGGATCGGTGGTGTTAGCCGCTCTAAGCCATCCAGTACAAAAAGGATCAGCTCATCGCACCCACGCCGGGAAGTAGCCCAATGAGTCTTGCACCGTGCTGTCGTGTGCCGGAACCACGACCAAGTCGGGTTCAGATTGCATCAGCGCACGCACCTTTTCAATACTGCTCTGCGTTTGCTGCGGGTTGCTGTCCACCAGTTTGCCCGCGACCCAGAACTTGGGCTTACCTTGCTGCAACGCCGCCACTGTCCAGGCCACATCTCCAATGAAGAAATACTGCTTGCCTGAATCTACCGTGACAAAGAGTCCCACAGACCCGGGGGTGTGGCTAGGCATCGGCACCAGTACCACCTTCCCATCCTTGAAGACATCGAGACTTTCAGGATAGCCCTTGAACGGTATCGGCTGAAACACCAAAGGCTCCCATTGAATGGTTGCCGCACTGGTTTGCGACTGCCATGTTCCTCCGGGGCCCGTACTGGGGGAGCGCACCAGCTCAAGCTCCGCAGCGGCAACGCCAACCCGCGCCTCGGGGAAGTCTTGTGCACCGCCCGCGTGGTCCCAGTGGCTATGGCTCAGGATCACCCGTTGCAAAGGAGGGATACCCGCGTTGTCCAGTTGCGTTCGCGCTGTGACAACCGGCTTGTCGTACTTGAAGAACAGCCGCCACCAGATCGGCATGCCTTGCTGGTATTGACTGTCGATCTGGCTCCCCATGCCGGTGTCAAACAGCAGGTAGTCGTTGTGGTGTTTGACAAGGAAAGCCGAGAAATTGGATTTCACCTGCTTGGTGATGCTGCCGCCCGGCACCAGCAGCGCCTGTGGAACCGCGACCTGCGACGTCTTGACGATCGCAAAGCCCACATCGGGAGCCGCGTCAGGCTTCGGGTCCGTTGTTTGGGCAAGCGACGCGTGGGTCACCAAAGCCGACAGAAGGAGTGTGCAGAGGCATGTACAGTGGCGAAACATTTTCGTGTCCTGAGCGAAAAGGAGCCAAGCGTATAGTTTGGTCTATGCTCCAATGTCAAGGCTTTGTCGTCATGCCTTCCGCACACACCACCATGAATGTCAGCCAAGTCGCCAAGGCGGCCGGTGTTTCCACCGACACCGTTCGCTACTACGAGAAACAAGGGCTCATCAGTGCGCCGCCACGCCAGCCCAACGGCTATCGTTCTTACGGCGAACCCCACGTTGGTCTGGTGCGGTTTGTACGGGGCGCGCAAGCGCTGGGATTCTCATTGGCAGAAATAAAAGTCATCTTGCCGCAGATGGCGCAGGGCGCGTTTGGTCGCGGAGAGATCGAGCAGCAACTCGAAGCAAAGATGGCGCAGATCGACGCACACATGGCGCAGCTCAGGACGTTGAAAAAGGAGCTCCAAGCAACCTTTGATGCGCTGCAATGCGCACCCTCGAAGCCAGTGTACACCGCGCAAGCGACGGCCCCCGACAGCGGCAGCGGTGCGGGCGCGGCAGTGGTGCGACGCGCATTTGCCAAGTCAAGCGAGCAACGTGATGCGCTCCGAAAGTCAGCCTAGATAGGGCATCAACCAACTCGTCGAACACCACCGAGTCGTGACGATTGTCCCCGGTGACGCAGAACATCATCGGGATGCCTTGGCCATCCGTGACGGGATGGCGTTAGCTGCCAAGCTTGCCCCTGTCCGTCGGGTTGGGGCCCGTTTCCTGGCCCCCGGGGGCTTGGCACCGAGGAGCCATCTATGCTGGCTCGGCTCCAATCAATCTGGTCATGCTCGCGCAGACGCACCAGCATGGCTTGGTGCAAACGCTGCCAGAGGCCATTGGCATTCCAGTCACGCAGGCGCCGCCAGCAGGTCATACCGCTGGCCGTAACCCAAGGACTGAGGCAAATCTTCCCATGGGATGCCTGTTTGCAGCACAAACAGAATGCCATTGAGCGCTGCTTCATCGCTCACGGTGAGCTTGCGTGCGCCACCTTTGACGGAAGGCGTGAAGGCTGGGCTTAGGGGTTGCAGCTGTCGCCACAGTTCTGTGCAGTCACAGCGCTTTAATTGTGGTGGTGAATGCGCGGCGGATCTGCTCATTGGGTACTGAGTGATCAACGTAGAGTCAGAGCCGATCTGAGTCAGTCACGCATGCCGACATCAAAAGAGATTTACAAAGCTGAGAATCGTCGACCAGGCCAGCTCAAGCAAAGTCCAGGCAGAAAATAATCCGTTCACTGCAAGAAAAAGCGCGCCCACGACAATCACTAACACAATGAGTTGCACAACCTTCATGTTGTGAAGTCTCCCAAAAAACGAATCCGATGGCTCATCTATCTTAGGTTGGGCATGCACTACCCTCTCAGGTGTGAATTGTGACTGTCGCCGTCCGAGCAGTTGCTGTCGTTCTCAGCAGCATTACGACCTAGCTCTCAATCGTAGAAAAGCGAGTGGAGCCCGCACGCAGCCCTCACCCGCTCTATTGGTGCGCTGATTTCAGAATGTATGTCGCACGCCTGCTCCAAAGCCCGTCTGGTTGACGCCAGGCATAGGTGTTCCTCCAGCCTGAGCGCCACTGGCCCCAAAAGCTGCGTTGCCGCTGTTCTTCATATAGCCCAGCGAGGCATAAACTGCAGTGCGCTTAGACAGGTTGTAAGTGCCACGCAGCACCATCAGTTGTCCCTTGTCCGCGTTGTCCTTGTACTTGAGCTGGTTGTACTGAGCGTCTACCGTCCATGGACCCATGGGGTAGGTCACTCCGACAAACCACAAGTCATTGCGTGGCGAGGCGACATATCCGTCGTTTTTGCGACGCATATAGCCTGCACCGATCTTGGCGCCGCCAAGTTTCACGTAGCCATTGAGCATGGTGCGTTTGTCAACCTTGTCGCTGCTCGTCAACCCAGCGAAAGCACCGGGGCCGCCGCGCAGTTCGTCATGGGCGAATGCTGCCCCCCATGCCGCTGTGTCGTACTTGAGCATGGCTGACCACTCGCGGCAGGTCTTGGAGTCTGTGCTGCTTTCACCTGCGCAGTTGGTGCCGCCCGGGCTGGGGCCTGCATTGACGGCATCGCGCCCAAAGCTATAGGTCGCGCCAACGGTCAGGCCGGAAAACGTGCCTTTGTAGGAGATCGCATTGTCAGCACGCGCATTGGGAAAATAGCTATCCAGGTTTCCCATACTGTGAAGGCTAGGCCCGATTACATCGGCATCAAGCACGGACCAGAACAGCATGGTGTACTGGCGGCCCAATCCCAGCGAGCCCCAGGGCCCGTTAAGGCTGACGAACGATTGGCGCCCAAAGCCGCGTCCGCCCTGATTGAGTGCGCCGCTGTCAGTACCGACACCCATCTCCAGCGTGAAGGATGCGCTCAAGCCGCCCCCCAGATCCTCGCGGCCGCGAAAGCCCAGGCGGGAGGGAACGCTTCCGGTGAGATTAGGCATGCGTGTGAGGTTGGACCTATTCGCTCCCACGTTGTTCATGGTTTCGACGGCTGTGTCCATGATCCCGTATATCTGGACAGATGATTGAGCGTGCGCGAGCCCTCCCAGGCTCATCAACACAATGGCACTAGCTATTTTTTTAATCAACTTTGTCTCCCTTGTTTGAATATTTGAATTTCCAAAAGTCTCTGTTTTTTCAGTTTTTGCTGCCGCCCTCCCCTTCGTTAGCGCGTCGGATACACATGAACAGTTGGACTAGAACCAGCCATAGGTATCCCACTGCGCAGCTGCAAGAACCTCGCTATCAGGACAAGCCTGCTTAAGGCTCAGCCCTTTGGCCTCTAGTTGGATATTTTTTATAATCAATTGCCGGTGAATTTTGTTTATTTTTTATAAGCAATTCAAGAGAAAAATCAGCATTGGGGTCGGTGCTTTCCCTTCCGGTAAAACGCTAGGTGTAGCTGTCAGCTGCGGAAAAAACAGAAGGATTACTGCAGGCCGACCACAGCCGAAGACAGAAGACTGCTCGTCGACCGTTGCAGTTGGAATGCCCCTTAAGTAGGTGGAAAAAGCCCATCTGTCTTGGACTCTCCTTAGACAGTCACATGCCCGTTCTGTCTTTGTTTGGGTGAGCGTTTTCTTGGTGACTGCAACCTCACACACAAGCGTCTCAAGATCAGCTGGATGCGCCCAGATATGATTCGGAGACATGCTGAAGGCGGCTTCAAGCCCATACTTCATGCCCTTCTCAAGCCTCACACCCATGGAGTCCGCCCTGTCGCTCCCCGCCCCCGTCCGACGTGACTTGCTGATCCTCTGGCTGTGCATTGCAGTAGTCGCCCTCTTGCTCGGTTGGCTACTGCTCATATTAAGCAGACAAAGTGCAGGCCCTCAGATCGCGCATGCACAGCGCCTGACCTCGACGAGTTGCAGGGCTCTACAGACAGGCACGCAGCGCCTGCCTGCCGAGCACTCGCACACCCTTGCTCCGGCAATCGCCCAGGCGGTACTCGATCTCGCACTGCGGGATCAGCCAGGTATGGAGGGGGGATTCTGGCGAGCCGATGCCGGAGTCGTCGCATACGCCTTTCCAACCTATGACGGCACAGGAATCAAGCGCGATCCGCCCAGTGCCGAGCTCGAGCGTATTGCATCCACGGCACAGCGTGCCCAGGACGCTGGCGGCCTGGTGACCGATGTACGCCCCGGCCTGCGCGAAGCCGTCGCATTCGCCGCCTGCCCAGTAGCTCTGGACGACAAGCGCCTGGTCGCGTGGACGTTGATGCGCGTGCCGATCATGGCTGCAGAGACCGTCAATACGCTGATTCTTGCGGTCAGCCTGCTGCTGGCACTGGTCGTGGTATCGGGGGCTTGGTTGGGCTGGATGATTTCGCGATGGCAGCGCCAGTCTGCAGACCTTAGAAAGCAACTGGCTCAGTCCGAACGTCTGGCCACTCTGGGCCGGGTTTCGGCAGGACTGGCCCATGAGATCCGCAATCCTCTGGGCACCATGCGCATGAAGGCGGAGAACGCATTGGCTGCTCCCACAGAACTGCGCAGTATGCGCGCCGAGAGTGCACTGCAAGTCGTGCTATCACAAACGGAACGCCTCGAAGCCTTGGTCTCCAGCCTGCTGGCCTTGACCCAGCCACTTCGCGTGGAGCGCCAGGAGGTTGATCTGCGTGAATGGCTTCAGCAGCGATGCAATGCCCACGCCGATGCCGCCTTACAGCAAGGCAAACAGCTTGTCGTGGCGCTGTCGCCCGAGCTGCTTGCCAGTGCACAGGGACTTGCTTTTTTTGATCCCTCACAGATGTCACGGGTCTATGACAACTTGCTGCTCAACGCGCTGGCACATACCGGGCCTCATGGCTCGATCGAGCTTGGAGCGAGCCGCACGCCTGCAGGCGATTTGCTGCTCTGGGTGGCCGACGACGGCAGCGGCATCCCGCCCTCCCTGCGCGACACGCTGTTTGAACCGTTTGCCACGACTCGCGCCGGCGGCACGGGCCTTGGACTGGCGCTGGTGCGCGAGATCGTGCAGGGACACGGTGGGCAGGTCGCATTGGCGGCCGCACTCAAAGGAACTCGTATAGAGATGGAGCTGCCATGGCCCGCATCCTGATTGTTGATGATGATGTCGCGTTTCGTGGCAGTCTTGCTGAAATGCTCGAGGATCTGGGCCATTGCGTGCTGGAGGCCGAAACCACCGATGGCGGTCTGCATAGGCTGCGCACAGAAGCGGCAGATGCAGTGATCGT
This sequence comes from Comamonas brasiliensis, assembly GCF_018292285.1. Lineage (NCBI taxonomy): Bacteria > Pseudomonadati > Pseudomonadota > Betaproteobacteria > Burkholderiales > Comamonadaceae > Comamonas > Comamonas brasiliensis. Next base: position 1,279,716 of record NZ_JAANES010000001.1, on the reverse strand, counting down.
TGACCTACGCATGCCCGGTGAGGACGGCCTGTCGTTTCTGCGCAGAGCAGCCGGTATCTCGCGCGTGCCCTGCATCATGCTCACCGCCTATGCCAGTGGTGGCAACACCATAGAGGCCATGCGTCTGGGCGCATTCGATCACCTGACCAAGCCTGTTGGACGTGCCAGCCTGGTTGAAACGCTGGAGCGTGCCTTGCGAGACAGGGCGCCCGTCTCCCCACAGGCCCAGGGGACGGCAGAATCCGCCGATGCCGATGTGCACGCCGACGGCAGTGAGCTTATCAGCAGCAGTGAGGCAATGCGTCAGGTCTTCAAACGCATAGGGCTTGCCGCCGACAGCGATGCCACTGTCCTGATTCTTGGCGAAACAGGAACCGGCAAGGAGCTGGTGGCTCGAGCCCTGCATCGCAATAGTGCCAGAGCCAGTAGACCTTTTGTGGCCGTGAACTGCGCGGCAATTCCGGCTGAGCTGATGGAAAGCGAGCTGTTTGGCCATGTCAAAGGCGCATTCACGGGCGCCGTCAATGAACGCATGGGACGCTTTCGCGAAGCGGATGGCGGCACCTTGTTTCTCGACGAGATCGGTGACATGCCGCTGTCCACCCAGGCCAAGATCCTGCGGGTACTGCAAGAGCGCGAGGTGACGCCGGTCGGCAGCAACCGGGTGCACTCCGTGAACGTGCGTGTAGTTGCGGCCACCCACCAGGATCTGCCCACGGCCGTCAAGCAAGGGCGGTTTCGTGAAGACCTCTGGTATCGCCTGCAGGTGGTACCTCTGTGGCTTCCTCCGCTGCGCGAGCGGCTCGGCGACGTGGTGCTGCTTGCCGAGCACTTCTTACGACTGCAGGGCGGCGACTCGCCCAAGCGCCTGAGCGCTGCAGCGGCAAGATTGTTGCTGGCCCATCCATGGCCGGGCAATGTGCGCGAATTGCGCAACGCCATGGAGAGAGCGGGGCTGCTTAGCCATGGCCCCGTGATTGAGGTCGAGCATATCGGCTTGCAAATACCCGCCGCGCCCGTCACTCCTGGGCTGGACATAGACTGGAACGGCCCTCTGGACCAGGCGGTGGCGCGCGTCGAACGAGAAATGATCAGCCGATCCCTCGCTGCGACTACGGGCAACCGTGCAGAAGCCGCCAGACGACTGGGACTGTCGCGCCAGCAGCTGTATCGCAAGTTGACCGAACACGGTCTGGACTAGTCCACGACAAGGCAAGCAGTGTCCGTTTTTGTGACACCACGCGTCACCGCAGCGGACAACTCGGGTCTGTCGCAAATCACAAGCCCTTGATTCGATTGGGGATCTTCGCAGGCACGGTCATTGCGTCTTCTTGGAAGTGTTTTTCACTCAACCCAGGAGACTATTGATGTCCAAGTCCTTTACCGCCCTGTCTGCCGTGCTGGCTTTCGGCCTGTGCAACCTCAGCGTGCAAGCCCAGCCCCATGACCCTGCTCCGCAACACCCTCCCATGCCTACCCGCCCGGCTCCTGCAGGGCAGTACGTCGTGGAAGGCCAGGTGCAGAGGATGCTCATCAATCCCTATGGCGAAGTCGACGGGCTGCGCCTGAAGGACGGCAGCATCGTCAAGTTCCCGCCGCACATGGCCGAGGCGCTGCTGGCTGCCGTCAAGGTCGGGGATGCTGTGCGCGTCATTGGTAAGGCGCAAACCCGAGGCACGGCGCAAGCCGAAGCCATCATACAGACAGCCAGTGGACGGACAGTCTATGAGCAGCCCCCTGCTGTAGGCGAAGGACGGGCCTTACCCCCACATCTGCGCGCTCAACGTCTGCAGACTCAACAGGTCGAGGGTCGCGTAGACGCCGTGCTCACGGGTCCGCGCGGTGAGGCAAATGGCGTCATCCTCAGCGACGGCAGCATTGTTCGCTTCCCTCCCGAGAGCCTGCGTATTTCCGTTCAACCTGGGGCCGCTTTCGCTGCGTCGGGGATGGGTACTCGCAATGAGTTCGGAACCTCGCTGGAAGCCATAAGCATGGGCACCACATTGGCAGCCCTGCAACCGCTTTACGACCGCGCCCAGTAAACAGCGGCTGCGAAATCTGGCGGGCTGGTGCGACACCCTGTTGCACCAGCCTTGACTGCACTGTTTGCTCCCACGGAACACTCCCATGTCTCCAAAAATACTGCCCGTCATCCTGCTCTTTATTTCCAACGCGTTCATGACCGTGGCTTGGTACGGCCATCTCAAATTTGGAGATCGCCCTTTGTATCTGGTGATTCTCGTGAGCTGGATGATCGCCTTGGCTGAATATTGCTTTGCCGTGCCAGCAAACCGCATTGGCCACACCCTGTACAGCGCTGCCGAACTCAAGACGATGCAGGAGGTCATCACCCTGGTGGTCTTCGCAGTTTTCTCCGTCGTCTATCTGGGGGAGAAGCTGACGCTCAACCACCTGCTGGGTTTCGGCTTCATCTGCCTGGGTGCTTTCTTCGTCTTCAAAGGCCCTTTGCACTAAGAGAAGGCAGATGGAAAAGCCTCACCTAACACCAGTCCCTGCTGCCTCGCGCCGCCCGCTGTCCGGTCTTAACTTTTTCCTCGCTGATGTGCGCGATGGCCTGGGCCCGTTTCTGGGTGTACTTCTGCTTGGGCAAGGATGGCGTGCCGACGACATCGGCTATGTCATGACGGCCGGCGGCATCGCTGGCATGTTGGCGACCGCACCCATGGGAGCATGGGTGGATGCCTCGCGCCACAAGCGCCTGTTGCTCACCCTGGGCATACTGGCGCTCACTCTGGCCAGCTTGGCGCTATGGAACTCGCCGTCATTTAGCGTCGTGCTTGTTTCCCAGTTGGTGACCGGGGTGGTCGGAGCCTTGCTGGGAGCCTGTGTCATGGGCATCACCTTGGGCCTCGTAGATCCAAGGCATTTGTCTAAACAGCTGGGTAGCAACGAAGCCTGGAACCACGCCGGCAATATGGTGGCAGCGACCCTGGCCGGCATTGCCGGCTATCGCTGGGGCATTTCGGCGGTGCTGGTTCTGATGACGCTGATGGCCTGTGCATCCCTGCTATGCCTGCGCAACATTCGTCCTCAAGATATTGATAACGAGCGAGCACGAGGCCTTGATCCGAAATCTGCTTTAGGTGGAACCCAATGCGCCCCGACTTCCACGCTTCAGGCCTTGGCACATTCTCGTGAACTCGGCCTGCTTGCTGCAACCATGCTGCTGTTTCACCTAGGCAATGCAGCCATGCTGCCGTTGTTTGCGCAGTCTATGGTCACACGCGCAGCAGTAGAGCCCAGCGCATTTACAGCCTCGACCGTAATCGTTGCACAACTGGTCATGATCCCCATGGCTCTATGGGCAGGAAAATTTGCAAACCACCATGGATATCGCCCCCTGATTATGGCGGCGCTGGTGGTGCTCCCTGTACGAGGAATTGTGGCCGGTTTCTGGGAATCTCCGTGGGCAGTGATCCCTGTGCAGTTTCTCGATGGCATTGGAGCAGGCCTACTCGGTGTCGCCTTGCCCGGCCTGGTCTCAAGTATCTTGCGAGGTACGGGACACATTAATGCAGGCCTTGGCGCGGTGATGACAATCCAAGGGGTTGGTGCCGCCCTAAGTCCCGCCTTCGCTGGTGTTATCGCTCAGTATTTCGGCTACAGCACTGCTTTTGTCTCGCTTGGTATCGTCGCTACGGCCGCCGTGATCACCTACCGCATAGGGAGCCGTTGGACTGCCACACAGCAGGCGGCATAAAAGTGGCGCTCACGCCCTGCTGACCAAGGACTGAGTCGCCCCGGGGTTTGAACTCACCCTTGAGGTTTTCCTGAATCCTGGGGCAGTTCAAACTTCATTTTCGCTCCACACCACAGACCTGCCGCTGGACTCGTTTGCATCGGGCTCCAAGTAAGTGCATATCAGCATCTCTAAGATTGCACGGAGGACCTCGCCGCTGTCAAAGTTTGCTTGTACAGCGGTTCATTTCTTGAAGCCTGTAGCATCTTATCTGTAGAGATCACTACAGCATTGCAGTAGTCATGACAGGATCCTATGCTTCCGCCATGACTCTCACTTCGGACTCCTGGCTGGCTTTGATCGTCAGCCTCCCAGCCTCTAGCGCGACGCCACGCATGCGGATCTGGCGTGCCGTCAAAGCGTTGGGCTGTGCAGCCCTGCGCGATGGCGCCTACCTGTTGCCCTCAAAGGCGGAGCAAGCCTCGCAACTGCAAGCCTTGGCAGACGAGGCCTTGCAGGAAGGGGGACAGGCCTGGCTGCTCCATGTTCGAGCCCAAGATATGGCCGAGAAAGCCATCTACCAGGGGCTGTTTGACCGCACAGAAGACTACAGCCAATGGTTGCAAGACCTGGCCGAAGTGCGCAAGACGCTGTCCAGCCTCGGATCGGCTGAACTCAACCGTGTGCAGCGTCGGCAAGCACGCGCCTATGACGCCATTCGCAAGATCGATTTCTTTCCCGGTGAGACCTCGATACGCGCTGAAGCCCAATGGCGGGACTTCAGCAATGCTATCTATGCCATACGCTCACCTGGCGAGCCGCAGGCGACGACCGGCCGCATTCCCCGGCGCGACCGCATGCAGTACCAGGGACGTCTCTGGGCCACGCGCCGTCATCTCTGGGTAGACCGCGTCGCCAGCGCCTGGCTGATCCAACGCTTCATCGATCCGCATGCGCGCTTCCAATGGCTGGATACCCCCGCCAACTGCCCACCCGACGCCCTGGGCTTCGACTTCGACGGCGCGACCTTTTCCCACGTTGGCGACCGGGTGACCTTCGAGGTCCTGTTGGCGAGCTTTGGTCTGGACGGCGACCGGGGCCTGGCGCAGCTTGGCTCAATGGTGCACGCGCTCGATGTGGGAGGTACATCAACGGCTGAGGCAGCGGGCTTCGAGGCCGTGCTGGCCGGTGCCCGTAGGCGCTGGCCCGACGACGACTCACTCTTTGCAGACATTGGCGGTGTGCTGGACTCGCTGCACGCGCATTTCTCCAGTCCACGCAAGCCGTAATCCTTCAGCATTTCAGAGACGAATATGAACGACCTGAATACACCGGCAGTGAGCGACTCCAGCCCTGCAGGTACCCCTGGCTACACACTCTGGCAGCTCGTGCGCTACATGCTGGCCCTGGGCACCTGGGGCTTTGGAGGCCCCGTGGCCCTGGCTGGCTATATGTACCGCGACCTGGTGGAAAAGCGGCATTGGATTACCGATGCCGATTACAAGGAAGGCTTGGCCCTCGCTCAGTTGATGCCAGGACCGCTGGCCGCACAGTTGGCGATCTATCTGGGCTATGTCCACTACCGCTTCCTTGGGGCCTCTCTAGTGGGGATTGCCTTTGTGCTGCCGTCCTTCTTCATGGTCGTGGCGCTTGGCGCTGCCTATGTGGCTTACGGCGGCATCGGCTGGATGCAATCGGTGTTCTACGGCGTGGGCGCTGCGGTGATCGGCATCATCGCCATGAGCGCCTACAAGCTCACGAGCAAGAGCATCGGTAAGGACAAGCTGCTGTGGCCTATCTTTCTGGTGAGTGCAGCTGTCACCGTGATCACCAAGTCCGAAGAGGTCTGGCTGTTCCTCGGTGCGGGTGTATTAGTCTGGTTCTTGCGTGCACCACCTGCATGGCTGACGCGTAGAAGCGGCCTCAACAGCGTTGCCGCACCTTTGCTCGGGATGTTCGCAACCAGCACTATCGACTGGACCAAGCTTAAGCAGATCGGCCTGTACTTTGCCTATGCTGGTAGCTTCGTTTTCGGAAGTGGCTTGGCCATTGTTCCCTTCCTCTACGGTGGCGTCGTCAAGGAATACGGCTGGCTGAGCGATCAGCAGTTCGTGGATGCAGTGGCGGTGGCCATGATCACGCCGGGTCCGGTGGTGATCACTACCGGTTTCATCGGCTACCTGGTCACGGGCTTCTGGGGGGCCGTAGCGGCTGCCGCAGCGACCTTTGTCCCCTGCTACCTGTTCACGGTGATCCCTGCCCCGTACTTCAAAAAATACGGCAAGCGCCCAGATGTCATCGCCTTCGTCGATGGTGTTACGGCCGCAGCCATCGGCTCCATCGCAGGTGCGGTGGTCGTCATTGGACAGCGCTCCATTTCCGACTGGATCACTGCTGCGCTGGCCATCGCAACCGCAGCCATCTTGTGGCGCTTCAAGAAGCTCCCTGAGCCTGTGATTGTGTTTGCGGCAGCGCTCATTGGCCTAGTTGTGCATCCATTCGTCGCACACGGTTAAGAGCCTATCAAGCATTACGCCAAAAGCAAAGGAGTAGCACCATGCAATGGATCACCCGAGAACGCCCGAAGATCGATCGCATCGCCTGTCCCTGGCTGATTGCGCGCTTCATCGACAAAGAACCCGAGTTCCTATATGTGCCAGCCAGTGAGGTGTTGAGCACAGCCAATGCTATCGGCGCCATACCCTACGATATCCCAAATGTCGAACTGAGCCATGTGGGCGAGCTGTGTAGCTTCGATGCCTTTCTGGCGAAGTACGGTCTGGATGACCCAGCGCTACGCCAGTTGGCCGCCATCGTGCGCGGGGCCGATACATCGAGGCTGGATCTGACGCAGCAATCCGCAGGGCTCTACGCGCTGTCGCTGGGCTTGTCGCACAACTTTGGCGACGACCACGAGATGCTCAAGCATGGGCTCGTGATGTACGACGCGCTCTATGCATGGTGCCGCTCTTGCCAGGCAGAGACGCACAAGTGGCCTCCCTTGATGATTGCCTGATCACCCTAGATATAAAACACCCCGAATGCTTCCTTTCGCCCTACACATCAGGTCAGTACCTGGGCCACCCAGCTCGCGACCGCCGTATGTGTCGGGTCGTGAGCCTGGCTTGGGGCAATCATGATCATCGCGTCGTGGATCGCGGCCTAGTTCTGGTCGAAGCCTCAAATACGGCCATTACTGGAAGCTATGGGGCGTTTGCTCGTCGACGCGAACTACCGCTGGCGGGAAACTCAGCCCTTTAGCGTTGACGCACAGAATCTGGTGTCAGGGAACGACCGCTTACGTCGGCAGCAGACATTGGGCCTAGAGGCGCGAACGACAACAACGGGTCGAGTGCTGGCTGACGCGAACGGCCGCTAACGGATACCTCAGGTTTGTGGCGCTGCCCATCAAGTCGGCTGTTCGGCGACAGACCGCTAACAGCTTAGACCTGCCGTTCAGGGTTTCCTACCGGTCGACAGCTTCTGGCCGTTAGCCGCCAATGACCCAGGACTGGTCGCGGCTCCAAAGCGGACATAGTTGGGGGTCTCAAAGCTTAGCGAAGAGGCGTCAGCTCAATTTGAGCGGCGCCCATCGCAACGAGATCCTTCATTTCGTGAACCGCACGTATCTCGCACTCCTCCAGCATGCTGGGGATCGCCGAGGCTTTAATATGGGTTTGCGCTTCTGCCCAATACCCGGCGGGCGATCTTTTCAGGATTATGCGCAAAAGCTTTTGCCGACAAGAGGCTCTACCCAATGGCAGTGATCGTCGGGGACATAGACCATTTCAAACGAGTCAACGATACATGGGGGCACGAACGAGGCGGCCACAACGATGAAAAACAATGTTCGTGGAGGCGATCTGGTAGCCCGTTTCGGTGGCGAAGAGTTTTTAATGCTCTTGTCCGATATTTCTTTAGAGACAGCGGAGCGAATTGCCCAGCGAATACAGCGAGATCTTGCCAAGAAAAATACCGTGCTTCCTGACGGAGCAACATTGACCATTAGCTTTGGGATTGCGCCAGTTAACAATCCATCTCAGCTTGAACAAGCCGCAGATCGGCTTCTGTACCAAGCCAAGAAAGCCGGGCATGATAAGGTGCACGTTGCGGGCGTTGTCTATACCCAGCGAATAGTATCGGCTGCCAGTAGAACTCGCATATCGATACCTGCACTGCCAACACCAAACTAAAGCTGCTGCGCACTTGTGACATCGAATGATGAGTCGGCTCTAGCGGTCAGACCCGACGCGATCGAGCTGCAAGAACGCCACCCTGCAAGGTGGCGTATGCACGGTCAATTCAAGGCGAGATTGGTGGGTGATGTCTCGCGCGCTTGTTCACTTAGCCTTACTGACAAGCTTAAGCTTTTTGACAGGAGCTTCACTTAGCATGAATCCCAGTCGCCGATCCATCGAGCCGATAAGGTCCTCGGTGAGCTCGGCAGTCCGGATGTCCTCGCCAATATTTCCTTCGCAGATCTTTAGCGCGTCGTTTGCCCCCATCAGATACGCGATCTTGAGACTGCGCCTCTGCTCTTCAGTTATCCCTTCCCATTCAGCAGCGGAAAGGGAGTCCGCTCGGTACCCCATTGCTGTCCTCCTGTAAAAGTTGACGAAAGAACAGCTTAGACCGAAATAGTTCCCATCCCGACAGTTAAAAAGTGTCAATAAGTGAATTTGATAGGTTAAGTTAGTGCTCATGAGCGACATAAGCTGAGTCCTATCAAGCATTCCTGGCGTTCACATCCTGTAACGAGGTAAACCGCCAGCATCGGGGATTTCTCATTAGGTGGAGAGTGCGCCAGATATGGATGTTCGTAAGCTGTGACATCTTCATGAATGAGCAGACATGGCGAGCAACGCTTCACAATCCGCGCAGACATATCGCTGCGAGCGGCTGCCAACCAACCTTCACGCTGATTGGAAAATCATCGTTGACAGGGTTCGCGCAGCCTATGACAAGAAACCGGAATCGGCCATACAGCTGGAAAACGCTCGTCAGCACGGGTTCGGCTTTGTTCGCGCACTCGCGGCAGCTGGACTTATCACTGTGGCAGGCAAGGCAGACCTGATGGAGCTATTGCTATACCCCAGATCGTCCTGCTGAATAGAAGGATCCCCAGTCTGTAGACTGGCTCGCTGCTTAGCCGCTCCTCTAGTGAGCAGCAGCTCACCAAGGGGCGAACATTGCGAAAACAGCTACACAAAGCAGCAAGGCCAGCACAATCAATATGCCCTTCCGAGGAAAGAGCGATGGCTTGCCAGGCAATGGTGTGTGCTTCTTAGAGCTTTCTTGATCATTCATGGGGTCAAGTTACTCTAAACTTCCCAATCGAACAGTAAGATAGGCCCCTGCAAGCCTGTCCCAAGTGAGCTACATCCAAAAATGCAGCGAAGCAGAATTGGCAAATGGTCAAGAACGAGGAACGCTTACCAGCTTCACCACTGCGATAACACACCCCCTCATGGACGGAGGGACGGTGACGGTATCGGGTCTGGGACGTTCAACGTCAGCGCCTACTGTGCATGATGGCAGCCCCCATGGAAGGAGCGCAGCAGGGATGAGCAAGCGAGCCCTCGACAGATGGCGCGAACCTATCAACCACCCCAAGCCCCGCCTAGTGCGGGGCTTTTTTATGGACTTAATGTTCATGAGCACGTTCTTAACTCCAGATGAAGTCAGGGAACTAACTGGAATTGCACGCGGCAAGGTGGGCAAGACCCGTGAAATGCTTCAGGCAGCAGCCCTGCGCGCCATGAAGATTCCGTTTTACCTCAACGCTGTGGGCCGGCCTATCGTGACCCGTCATTCCATTGAAGGCCAAGCCATTCAAGAGGACAGCGCCCCCACTTGGGAGCCTGCGTTTAGCCCTGGTTAAAGCAATGCCCAACTTTCGAGCTCGCAAACAGAAGTCCGGCAAAACCTACTACTACTTCGACACCGGCGCCAAGCCTCGCAAGGAGATCCCGCTTGGCAACGATTACAGGGGCGCCGTGCAGAAATGGCTTGAGCTTTCGGCCATGTCAGCCCGCCCCGTTTCTGAAAATTTCGCAGAGCTGGCGGACAAATATGAGGCAGAGGTCATCCCACTCAAAGTCAAGTCCACGCAGGCCACCCAATCGGGTGATCTGAAGAAGCTGCGCACCTTCTTCTGCAACCCAACACCTGCGCCATTGAATGCCATCAAGCCCAAGCACATCTATCTGCTGCTGCAATGGGCGAAAGACACCCCTACCACTGCCAACCGGCTTAAGCGCGTGTTCTCACACATGTTCAATATGGCCAGGGCATGGGGCTGGACGGAAAAAGAGAACCCTTGCACCGGCATCGAAGGCCACTCTCTCGGCAAACGCGAGGTCTACATCTCCGATCAGGTCTATCGCCTAGTCTACGAGCATGGCAACGTAGCCCTGAAGGATGCCATGGACTTGGCCTATCTGACTGGCCAGCGCCCTGGCGATACTCGCTCCCTGACCGAGCACGACATCATTGATGGGTACCTCGTAATCAAGCAGAGCAAGACCGCCGCACCACTTCGATTAAACCTCGAAGGCGAGCTCAAGACCCTGCTCGACCGCATCGAGGCACGCAAGAAGTCGCACACAACCTGGTGCGCAAATCTGCTGGTCAGCCAATACGGCAGGGTCATGTCCAAAGAGATGCTGCGCAAGGCTTTTGATACCGCGCGATCGGCAGCTGCAGAAGAGGCAGACCGGTCAAGCAATGCAGCGCTGGCCGCGCAGAGCCGCGCCTTCTCGTTCAACGACCTGCGCGCCAAGACCGCAGACGATGTGGCCGACATGCGTGGTGAACTAGCCGCGTCCCAGCAGTTGGGACACATGTCCGTGCAGACGACCAAGCGCCACTATCTTCGACGAGGTGCGAAGGTGCAGGCGACCAGGTAGAGGGGCTCTTGCTTCGCATCGCGGGCGTGTTGAACGCTCGTGCCGGTCGTCCATGGCCGGCGCCCAGGATGCCTTCGGCCCGCCGCAGGCACACCTGCGGCGAATGCGCTGCAGCGCTCAACGATCCACGCCAAAAGCCGAACCTCTTACGAAAGTCGGGAGTAGCGGATGAGCGGCACAATACTCGGTTGCCATGCAGCCCAGCGCGGCTGCCGGCCACCGTTATCCAAAGTGGGAGAAGATGATCCACCCACGTTTAGGGATCAGGAGCAAGCCAGATTCATGTCCCGTTGCATAAAAAGAGCCTGGCTCTCTCATAGCCTCAGCAATGTCGCGCTGAATGTGGGAAGGGATATCCGAACACCCTTCGTTCATGCCGGTGAGCCAGCCGTTGCGAACGATTTCGGCCTGAGGCTCAACGTACGGTGTTTCCTTCCAGTCACCGTATTCACGGGCTTGATGCCGCTTCGCCTGTCTGGCCGTCCTTATGGCATCGAGCCCTTCCGTGCGAATTCGCTGCAGTGATGAGGCATCGATCTTGTAGATCGCGGCGCCACACGCTTCTCTCACACCACCACTGTCCTCCACAAACACTGACCCTTCCACCTCGATCGCTTCGGGCAGATAGCCTTCGTACCAGTAGCTGCTACAGCGCGCACAGCCTCGCGTCGCAAGGAGGAACGCTGCCAGGGCAGCAAGTGCCATCCCACTGAGTTTCAAGGTACGGTTCATATCAGGCTAGACCAACCATTTACACACTCCCACCGGCATTCTCCGTTCAGCTCACTGAGACCGTCAGGCACTCGATACAAACACATTCGCACTTGTACAGTCAGGCGACGCTTGCGGGTGTTTGCTTTGGACAGTGATTAGACCTCTTCGTTGGCTGGTATCGGCCAAAAGCTGCCGTCCGGCGCGTGGCCGCGCATGGTAGGTCTGGGCTGCAAATGTCATGCCTATTCTTTCATCGACAATTCTCACTAACGCAGTTTGCTCGTGGCACGGGCGCGACGCTTGCGAGCCCAGATCACCAGTCCCGTGACGCTCAGCACGGCGACGAATACGCCCATGAACGACATCAGCACGCGCCCGGGCATTCCCAGAATTCGTCCGGAGTGCAGTGGCAGCTGAGCCTGCATGAAAACATCGCCCGCAGAACCTTGTCCCGGCACTTTGTCTCCTATGACTGCACCCGTATTTCCATCCAGGTAGAGAATCGCATTGCCCATGCCATCATCATCCCGGTCATCCTGCGGTGTGAAGAACGCAACGCCATAAATTCCAAAGCGCTGGGCATAGAAGATGGATCCGGCAGGCAGGTCCCAGCCACGGCGGCGGCCTTCGGCCTCAGCAAGCGCGATGGCCTGCTCTCGGCTCAGCAGCGGCTCTGCAGCCTCCCGCTCACGGCTGCCATGGCGGGACTCGAATGGCGAGGGCGTGAGTGGCGAAAACATCGAGACCAGGGGCCGCATCACCTGAGTCCCGAGATTCAGCGACACCGATGTCACGGCCAGCATCAAGAGCAGCCCCCAAACCCAAACGCCGCCGGAACGGTGAAGATCGAAGTTGAGCTTGGCGCCGCCCTGACGCAACCGGAAGCTAAGCGACTTGCGCCAAGTCCGCGCAGTGGGAAATGAGATCCACAAAGCCAGAAAACAGTCGAGGATCCACACTGCCGACACGACTCCCATGAGCCATACCCCGAAGTCGATGCCCCAGCCTTTGGGAATGTGCATGGTGTAGTGCAGCTTGTATAGAAAGGGCAAGAGGTTCTCGCGCGACAGCGATATGCGCCCCCACTGGCGTTGTCCCTGGGCCCGGCCAGTCGCCGGATCCATTGCCAACTGGTTGAAGCCCAGGCTGTATGGTGTTCCGGTGGCTGGGTCGATGCGCGCCGCCACCCCCAGCACCGCGGTATGACCTGGCTCAAGCGTCAGCGGCACAAAACTGACACGCAGACGCTGATCCTCAGCCTCGGCTAGGCGAGCCAGCTCCAGCGGCTCAAGCGCGGAATCCGTGACCCCGGACGCAGCCAGAAACAGCTGGGGATTGGCCCACTCGTCAAGTTCATGGTCCCAGGCGATCACTGCGCCAGTCAGACCTGCGATGAACAGAAAAACGGCGATAAACAGGCCGCACCATCGGTGCATCACGACTAGCGCTCCACGCATGCTCTCGCGCCTCAAAATTGGTACCGCGCCGCCAGCATTGCATTGCGCGGCTCGCCATAGACGTTGCTGGGGAAGCTCGCAGTGCCGGACAGCGCGTTGTAGTACCGCTTGTCGAAGATGTTATTAATATTCAGTCGCAGGTCCAGCTTTGGCGTGGCCTGCCAGCCGATCACCAGATCGGCAACGGCGTAGGCGTTCTGGCTGATGTTGAAGGGCACGCCGCTGGTCGTGCCCTTGTTGTAGATAGGGCCCTGGCGGTAGACGGATCCACCGATGCGCCAGCCCTGCAAGTCGCCGGGCAGACGGTACATGGTGGACAGCTTGAACAAGTGTCGTGGCGTGTCAGTATCGAATAATGCGCCCACATTGCTGGCCGTGGCGTCCTTGCGATAGCGCGCAATGGCCACGGTGTAGCCGGCTCCCAACTGCCAGTTCGGCGTGATCGCTCCTTGCACTTCGAATTCCACGCCCTGACTGCGGACCTCGCCTGCGGCCGAATAGCAGGTCACCGTGGGGTAGTCCGCGCACTGGGTCTGATCGGTGCTGCGGAATGCCCGGTTTTTCTGGTCCATGCGGAACACGGCAGCCGACGCGTTCAATGCTCCGTCGAAGTATTCACCCTTGATGCCGATTTCGAAGTTCCGGCCTACCACCGGATCCAGCAGCCTGTTGCTTGCATCACGGTAGTTCTGAGGCTTGAAGATGTCGGTATAGCTCGCGTAAAGGGCGTGCTGTTCGCTCAGGTCGTAGACCACGCCAGCGTACTTGGTCAAATGATGGCTGACGCTGTAGTGGTTATGGGCACTGACGGAAGCGGTGTTGGCGCTGAAGCCGGGATAGGTGTTGACGGTGTCGCTGTAGTCAAACCAGTCCATACGCCCGCCCAGTATGAGCTTCAGTCGGTCGGCAAGATTCAGACGGGTGGTTGCATACACGCTTTGCTGAGTGATCTTTGCGTCCATCCAATCTCGCAAGGCGATGTTGGGGTTGGCTACTGCACCAGGGTTGAAGTTGTAGAGATCAAGGCTGCCGTTGAGTACCAGGCCCTGGCGACTGTTTCCGTCGAAGTCAATGTTGCGGTAGCTGGCTCCCAGTACCAACTCGTGCTTTCGGCCCAGTAGCGTGAAGGGCCCGTTGGCATAGAGGTTGACGCTGCTTTGCTTTTCCTGGTGTGCGTTGCGGGCCCCCAGTTGGCTGTAATTGCCAGTGGCAAGGTTCTGGCTGATGTAGTGCCCCTGCATGTCGACATCGGCCTGAGCGTAATAGGCCGAAAGATGCATGCGCCAGTCATTGCCGAAACGACGGTCCAGTCCCAGAAAAGCGGAGTTGGTGGTCTTGCTCCAGTGCTCCCAGTCATTGGCGTAAGACGTGGACCGCGGCAGCCCCAGGTCACTGCCATCACGGGCCACGGGAAGACCGGTGAAACCATTGCCTTGCAGTCGATTCCTCTGATGCAACGCGCTGAGTGTCAGAGTGGTGGCGGCGCCCAGATCCTTCTCCAGGATTCCGTAGAGCGTCTGGCCTTTGCTGCTTTCGCCGCGCTTGTAGCTTCCATGGTCCTGCGTGGCGATTACCGTGCGTCCGCGCAAGCTGCCATCCTCGGACAGCGGCCCGGAGGCGTCGAGCTCCGCCCGGTAGCGATTCCAGCTGCCAGCACTCAAGCCAGCAGAGATTTGCGGCACTTTGGTCGGGCGCTTGCGAACCAAGTTGATGGCGGCTGAGGGATTGCCTGCACCTTGCGTCAGACCCGTGGATCCGCGCACGATCTCCACCCGGTCGTAGATGGCCATATCGCTAGCCAGCAGGTCCTGCGAGAGGTTGGAGCTGTCCAGGCTCACCGGCAGGCCATCGTACATGATGTTGTCCACGTACATGCCGCGCGAAAAGAAGGAGGCTCGTTCCGGCCCGAAGCGCCGGAAAGTCAGGCCGGGCGCAGTCTGCACCACATCATTGACCGTCGCCAGGCCTTGGTCCTGTATGCGCTCATGCGTGATGACGGTGACGGCCTGTGGCGTATCCCGTATGGACAGGTTGAGCCGGGTGGCCGTGCTCATGCTGCCCGTGGTGTAGGAGTGAGAGCCCTCAGTGGTGGCGTCGGCGACCGCAGAGCCGGTCACCGTGACCTGGGGCAAGGTGTTGGCTGTTGGCGATTCTGCAGCCGATGCGGGCGCGGTGGCAGTGCTGCCAGGTCGAAGCACAAAGGCGCCGTTGTTCAGCTGCACGGCCTGGAGGCCGGTCCCTGCCAGCAACCGGTCCAAGGCACTAGCTACGGTGTAGCGGCCGTTCACGCCGGCCGTGTGCCGGCCTTCGCTTTGCTCGGCGGTAAAGCTCAGCAGGATGTTGGCCGTGCTTGCAAGTTGGCGCAGCGCCGGGGCCAGAGGCCCCGCCGGTATCTGGAAGTCTGCGCTGGCCGCACTGGCTGCCTGCGAGCCGGCCTGTGCTTTCGCTGGAGACGGCGCCCCGACACCAAGGCCCAGGGCCAGTGTCAGGATGGCTAGTGCGATCGGAGACGGATGTAGGCCCTCGGCATGGCGCTGGCGTTGCAAATTCGGCATATTGTTCCTCTTGATTGGATTTCCGGAAATTCCGGTCCCTCATGAGGTAAGTGCCGCGACAGTGCCAAACGGGCAGTCCAGACGCAAAAAAATTTCAGGAGGCGTCAATCCGCCGCTACGACGGTTGCCCAATAGCGGGTGCGCCATTGCACGCGTACCGGCAGCACGCTTGGAAGTGTGGCAAGGATGCGGTCTGTGTCTGCGAGCGGAAAGACGCCCGATAGGCGCAGACCCGCGACCTGCGGATCCACCCGTAGCAGACCTTGCCTGTAGCGACCGAGCTCGGCCAGAAACTCATCGAGGCGCTGCTCGTCGGCCAGCAACTGGCCCCGGGTCCACGCAAGCGCCTGCTCATCGGCAGAACGGGGTGGCTCAATCGCCTCGCGACTGAATTGCGTCTGCTCACCGGCGCGCAACAGGCGCGTGCCGCCTGACGCGTTCAGGGACTTTATTTCGACAGCACTTTCCTGCACCGCCACATCGGTGCTTGCGGAGCGCTGCCGTACAGTGAAGCGGGTGCCCAGCGAGCGGATGCTTCCTTCGGCGGTTTCCACCTGCAAAGGCCTTGGATCTGATGGCAGTCCCTGTCCATGGCGGGTCGCCACCATGATTTCGCCCGCTACCAGCAGGATGCGGCGCGCCCTGGCATCGAATCTGAGATTCACTGCACTGCCGGTGTTTAGCAGGAGCTGAGTGCCATCCTCCAAGGCAAAGTTGCGTTGCTCGCCGGTAGCGCTTTGGTAGTCGGCCAGGCTGGCTTGCCAGGTGTCGGTACGCGAAGCAAGAAGCCCGGTGCCCGTCACCAGGCCACCCCACAACAGCATGCGTATGGCCCGTCGACGGCCAGATGAAGCCACGCCATAGGATGACAGCGCCGTATATGCAGGACTCGGCCCCAGCGATTTCATGCGTCCCGTGACGGATTCGACATGCTGCCAGGCGGCTTCATGCTCGGAACTCGCCTGACGCCATTGGCTCCACTGTCTTTGCAGCTCCTCGCCGGCTTCGCCGGACATCAGTACGGTGAGCCAGTCGGCAGCCGCATCAGCAGTGGCCCGGCTGATCACCCTGCCACTGGGCAGAGTCAATGTGTTGCTGCTCGGGGCCATGGCGTCAGAATGTCATTGCGAAAAGGCATTCGCGGTTGGCTCTGGAAAGATATTGTTTGACCGAGCTGGCTGAAACACCCAGTCTCTCAGCAATATCGGCGTAGCTCAGCTCGGCCAGGTGCGCCAACAAGAATGCTTCCCGCACCTTGGGAGGAAGCCCATCAAGCACGCGGTCGATCTCCTGCAGGCTTTGAACCGCGATGAGTTGCACCTCTGGGGATGGGGCCACTTGTTCGGGCAGGCAAGCCAGAGCCTCCAGATAAGCGGTTTCGAGCAACTGTCGACGATGCCGGTGCGTCAGCAGCCGACTGGCGATAGTAGCGAGGAAGGGGCGAGGCTCGCGTATCTCCTCTGCTGCTGTTTTGCGGTCTAGTAGGCTTAGAAATGTGTCCTGCGCAACATCAGCTGCCGTAAATGTGTCTCCAATCCGCTTGCGCAACCATCCCTGAAGCCAACGGTTGTGCTCGACATACAGAACGGCGACATCGTCGGTGAGGGGGAGATCCGGGGCAGACATCAGCGCGAAACCAAATATCAAATGAGAATAAATCTCATTTTAAATAATTGCGCAGATTTGCACAAGCACGTGGACTGTGGCCCGGTTCAGCTCTATTTACCTATGGGCAATACATGCTCAAAAAACTGACTGCGCTGCATCCCGGCAGCCTATTTATGTGGTTGGTCACGAGCTGCCACAGAGATAGCAAGTCAGTATCTCCACAATGGCTTGCTCGGTCTTCTCAATCGGGTGAGGCGTTCCGGGGGGAATGACAGCGGCATGGATCAATGATTCCATGGTTCGCAGCACAATCCAGGTGGCCAGATCCAGGTCTTCTTGGACGATTTCATCCTGGTGCTCTTCCAGCAACTGCCGAATACGACAATGAATGCTTTGATCGGCGGCACTCTGGTCCGACGGGGCATCAAAGAACGGAAACTCCTTCTCCAGCACCTGGTGCAGCTCGGGAGCCACCAGATGTGCGGCCAGCCATGCATGCACGATAGCGGCCAGTTGGTCCAGTAAGCCCGGTGACTGGGGACCCGCGAGGACGGTTTCCATGGCGGCATGCATTTCCACCGCATGCCGTTCATGCAGCGCCGTGATCAGAGAGTCCTTGTTGGGGAAGTATTGATACACGGAGCCAACGCTGACCCCGGCGCGCTCGGCAACCAGATTGGTGTTGGTACCGGCATAGCCACGTTCGCTCAAAACGCGAGCCGTCGCTTCCAGAATGGCATCAACCAAAGCTCGTGATCGGCTTTGGCGCGGGATTCTTCGTGGTTGAGGCAAGGTCGGCATTAGTCGTTTCGAATGCGAGTTTTCAATGCGAGCAATGGCTCATATTCTTCCATATATCGAGCAAATGCTCATATTTGGAGTGATTGATGTCCATTCGTTCTCATGGGGCGGCGACGGCGGCGGCCCCTCCGCCACCCACAGTCAACGTCTTTATCAAGCTGCTACCAGTCACACTGGCGGTGTTTATTGGATTTCTGACCATTGGCTTGCCGCTGCCGGTCCTGCCACTGCATGTGCATGACGGATTGGGGATGAGCACGCTGGTGGTCGGCGTAACTATTGGGGCTCAGTTTGTGGCGGCGTTACTGTCTCGCGCATGGGCCGGCAACCTTGCCGATACTCGAGGAGCCAAGCGCGCAGTGCTCACGGGCTTTTTGATCGCCTCGTGCTCCGGCGTGGCCTACCTGGTCTCTCTGGCATTTCCTGCCTCGCCCGTCACTTCGATCTGGGTACTGCTGCTAGGGCGCGTGCTGCTGGGCTGCGGAGAAAGCTTGGTCGTGACCGGCGCCTTGAGCTGGGGTATCGGGCTCGTTGGCCCGCAGAACGCTGGCAAGGTCATGGCCTGGGTGGGCACGTCCATGTATGGCGCTTACGCAGTCGGCGCTCCTGCCGGGGTGGCCGTCAATGCCGTTCATGGGTTTGCTGGCATCTCCGCGGCCGCTGTGCTCCTGCCCCTGATTGCACTGGGCATGGTCGCGAACGTGAGATCGGTCGCCCCCACCGCCGCCCGGCGTACGCCGTTTTACAAGGTGCTTGGCGTTGTCTGGGGTGCAGGGACTGGGCTGGCTCTTTGCAGCGTAGGCTTCGGAGTCATCACCGCCTTCATTGCCTTGCTGTTTGCCGCCCGCGACTGGGGGAATGCGTCCCTGGCATTCACCGCTTTCGGTCTGGCGTTCATTGGTGCCCGTATTTTCTTCGGTCACCTCCCCGACAAGCTGGGTGGTGCCCGTGTGGCTCTGGTCTGTGTGTTGATCGAAGCGCTGGGCCAGTTGCTGATCTGGGGAGCTCAGGCTCCAGCCGTCGCCTATGTCGGTGCAGCCCTGACCGGCTTCGGCTATTCGTTGGCATTTCCCGGTTTTGGCGTGGAGGCTGTGCGGCGCGCCCCTGCGCAAAGCCGGGGCGTGGCGATGGGGGCCTATGTGGCCTTTCTCGATATCTCGCTAGGCATCACAGGCCCGGTGCTCGGCGCAGTAGCTGGCACATGGGGCGTCGAGAGCGTCTATCTCGTGGGGGCCGTGGTGGTCTCCGCCTCCCTGCTAGTTGCCGTGCGGCTGCTGGCCTCCTCATCCCAAGGAGTTCGTCATGCATGAAATTGACTTGAAGCCCCGAACAGCAAGAGCTATGGGAATCGTGCAGGCCGTTCGTTTCATCACGCCTCACATGCGGCGAATCACGGTAGGTGGTGACGAGATAGCTCAATTTCTTCAGGTGGAGGGGATCGATGAGCCAGCTGCCTGGGTCAAAGTCTTTCTCCCCTCCGGCGAGGGACGGGCCTACACCATCCAAAGTATCGACTTCAAGGCCGGAACACTGGACCTGGACTTTGTTCTGCACGGAACAGGACCCAACTCCGGCCCTGCCTCTGCTTGGGCATCTCAGGCTTCGATTGGCGAACACGTGGGAATCGCCGGCCCCCGCAACGGCGGGTTCCTGCTCCCCGGCAATGCACAGTGGGTCATGCTGGCAGGCGATGCAACCGCCCTGCCCGGCATTCAGAGTATTGCCAACCGCCTGCCGGCTGGCATCAATGCCAAGGTGTATGCCGAAGTGCCTTCGCCAGAGGACCTGCAGCCCATCGACAGCCCGGCCAATCTGCGCGTCCAATGGATCATGGCGCAGCCAGAGCCTGGCCTGAGCCTGTGCCAGTCGTTGCTGCACCGTCCCTTGCCGATAGGGCCTGGCTACATCTGGATTGCGGGAGAGTCTGCGGCTATCCGCAGGCTGAAGCATCATTACTCTCAAGAGCGAGAGCTACCTCTGCACGCAGTTAGCGCGAAGGGATACTGGAAGTCGGGGGCTGCTGATCATCGAGAGGCATGAGGAGCTTCTCAATTGCTTGTGTCTGTGAAGCTGGTGGTAAATAGGAATCCGTGCGTCCTGAATGATTATCCGGCGGCTTACGAATCCAGCTCGTCGACCGGTAGGCGACCGTCTCAGAACGGCCAGAAGCAGCCCTTAAAAGTGTCCCCTCCGGCGACTGCTTCAGACTGTGGATTCAACCGATCGATGCAACGCATTCGTTAAACATCTCAGCCGGGGTTCTGTATCTCAAAGTTTTTCTGGGCCGCTCGGTTAATTTTCTCGCAATCGCCTCCAGCTCATCCTGCGAGTAGCCTGAGATGTCATTGACTCTGCAATTTACGCGCCACGATCTGCGCCAACGCAGGATTACAGGCCAACTTGCAGTCTTTGGGAGCTGCGCTCGCGGCCAAGCTATCTCGTCACACTTCGACGCTCTGTAGCAACCTTGCCGCCATCGCGCATGAGCTCCCGGCTAATGGTGGATTTAGTTCGCTTCAAGCGACTGACAACTCAGCGGATGGACTCACCAGCGGCCAAGCTGCGCGCTATCTCCTCGAACTCAGCCAGAGGTATAGCCGAACGCGGCCGATGCCTTGCTGGTGGCCGGATACCTTCTGTCGCACTCAGGATGGTGTGAATCGATGTGTGTGCGCAGTCAAACAGCTTGCCTATCTCAAAGGTATCACCAGCTTTCAAGCGCTCCAACATCAGTGCTTTCTGAGCTTCGGTGTAGTAAATCCGAGGCCTATGCTTCGTGCCAACACTCCTTGCGTCAGTGGCGATCATTGTGTTGTATTGACCGATTCAATCCACAGCCAAATGGTGCCAGCACCAACCGGAATATAAGACTGCCTCCTAGGGTGGAACATGCCTCCAACTACGCGATTCTTTCGAAATGAAATTTTCAGACATACCAGTATACCAATCATCCATATCAATACAGTCCTTCAAACTATCTGATTTAAACTTCAATGAGTAAACGTCATCATGATATTTTTTAATACGCTCAAAAGCCCCACGTAAACTCAATGCTACAAATATCTCTTTATCATTCGCGTCTTGCATAATATAGCCAAACATTTGCATATTAAAGCGAAAGGTGTCAAAACGTATAATATTAGTTGGAACACGCATATCAAGATATATTCTGTCATTAAAAAACCAGTACGGTGAGAATTCTTCAAGTAAGCAATCCATATGATCACAGAAGCTACAAACAAACCAAGAAAATGATGAAATCAATGACTCCGCTAAAATATTTGCCAATAGACAGTACCGTGTTCTAATATATCCGTTACTATCATCATATACTGGTCTTCTTTCTCGTATAATATTTCTAAGTGCTATTAATTTTCCTGCATATGCTCGCCATTGGTCAAGCAACGCACAACATGGACAGTCATCTAATCTTGCAGAAAGCACAGGCTCGGCAGGTGAAAATGGGCGATCATGAGTAGTCCAAGGCAATTTACTCGTTTTTTTATGCCCACAGATAGAACGAATCCTTTTTGTAATATGCCTATTAATCGATTTCGCGATTGGTATTAATACTTCAACTTCATCAAAAAGTGTAGATTTACCTCTTTCAATCAAATAATCAGAAGAAAATGCAACCTTAGAATTATCCCATTCTTCCGATATACGCAATCCACCCGATACTAGATATTTCCTATCAATTGCAAGTCCCGCGATTGATTGACAGATCTTTTTGTATGCCTTTGGAGACCAGGGATCTCCAGGAATTTTATATTCTTCTGCAAACTGAATATTTCGCAATTTTTCCATACTATTTTCTATTTGAGAAAATTCCTCAATCCCTTTGCTCGAACCAGCAACTAGTTGCCAGGAAAAATGACCATCAATCAAATTTCGTTGGCAACTTTGACAACACATGGGGTGAGAAAAATTACCAGGAAAAAATTGCGGAACTCCTAATGCTCTACCACAGTGCAGGCATTCCATAATTAATGGAACATGATGATAGGGGCACTCTTCAATTAGTGCAAATTGGAAATATGGAGAATGAAAGCAATTATTCAAACACAACGGGCAATATCTCAGTGAATGTGTGCTACAAATTAATTCTGCATTCTTCGCTCCAAAGCAGGCAGCGAAGCTCCTATTTTCGAAGTGTGAGAAGAAATCTTTTATAAAAAGATACTTACTCATGATATCTATATATTGTTCAGGAAAATATCTGCTACTTGGCATCGGTAGCTTTAAACGATCGCTCCCTATCATTTTTCTCCACAAGCCAGGTCCGTTAATGGCATTCATCCATAAGAATCGGTGAAATGCCATCCAACTACTCTCATACCTAGCTACTCCTGAAACGGACCATAGCATGGGAGAAGAAAGCTCAATTTGGAACATAAGCAATTAACAAGTCATTAGAGGCTGCGGACGAAACGGATTGGCGCCATAACTCGAAAGACTCCTTTTCACTCAGAATGTCTTCCTTCATTGAATCTATAAGAAATGAATGAATAGCATCATTTATAAATGCAAGACGAAAACCATTTTTACGAAGTGAAGCAATGTTAGTTCTCGACCTCTCCAGCAATGCTTGCCAAAGCCTTCCGCACTCACTTTCCAACCGCCAACCACCGTCAAAGGCGTTAGCTCTAAAGAACATCGAGTAAGACCATTTAGATTCAATAGGATAAAAAAGCTTGTTGTCATATGCTGAAAGGTACCTTTTCAATCCCATTTCAGAATGAATTCCACCAAGATTAAACTTATTAACAAAAAATCGTGAAATAACTGCGCCGTGATCCTGCTGTTCCGTAAGTTGCATCAAAAAATCTAGATTATTTTGTCCAACCAAAATTGT
This sequence comes from Comamonas brasiliensis, assembly GCF_018292285.1. Classification (NCBI taxonomy): domain Bacteria; kingdom Pseudomonadati; phylum Pseudomonadota; class Betaproteobacteria; order Burkholderiales; family Comamonadaceae; genus Comamonas; species Comamonas brasiliensis. The sequence continues at coordinate 1,257,118 of NZ_JAANES010000001.1, read as the reverse complement.
TACCAACAAAAATCCTTCTCGTCTCAATTCATTCCATATCTCCAATAAATAACGAAGCTGTATAACCGTAAGCATTTGAGCTTCATCAACGAAAAGTACACACGTCCTACTTCCAGTCATGACGGATTTTGTAATCAAATAACGCGGCAAAGCCTCAATTGGGTTCTGGTGCGGTGATGGGTAGTATTTAAAGGAGTTTAAAATATCATGACAAAATGATAACTTGCTTTGATTATGATTTCTTTTTCCAGAGAAAAAGTCAGCATAAATTATCGGCAGATCAATTTTTAGTCTCAATATACTATTTAATATATTCTTTGTCTTACCGACGCGAAATTCTCCAGTAATATATAAACCACTTTTTCTTGCAAAAACATGATCAAATACAACATTATAAAAATCCTCTGTATCACTAGTATCGATAAAGTATTCACCCTCCAGCATTGGATGCATTGAGGCTAGTTGAATTCGTACCTTTTTAGAGCACAAATCAGAACCAGAAAATTTACTTTTCTTAATATGATCTAGTTCGTCTGTGGCTGCATCCAACCCGCGCAGGGAGCTATTTTCTACTTTTCCGGCTCTTCGCCTATTAGATCTTCTATTATTCACATTCTCTTTTTCCTCAATACCATCTTCCTTCATGGATGTAGATGTGAAATTTTGACTCTCTTCAGAGGATTGTGCAGACTTAGACTTAGATTTTATCGGCATATAAAAATCTACTCCGGTTCATTAGAAAAAAACTCTCTCCTACCTAAGTTTTTCGCTAGCTTCTCGTCATTTTTTGATTCTGTCAAACTGTGAAATTCCCCGGGGATATTTGAAGCTTCATTAGCACTTAACGTTCTTACGAGCTTGTTTGCATCATTAAGTATTATTTTCTTTGATGATTTTATAGATGTCTTATGAAGAACATTAGTTATCAGAAAATTCTGAAACATTCGAACTGGATCAGTTGTTCTATCTGTAAAAACTCCTTCCCGATAGAGTCGATTAATCTCTTTCCGGTCCTCTCTGCCGTGCGGTGTTAAAGCCCACACCCCGCTAACACTCAATACTCCAAAATACCCACCATCCTCCTTAAATGCCTTAACAGTACGATAATCACCCTTAATATGTACGCATAACTTTTTCCCTATCAAGCACCAACTTTGCCGCAATATATCATTTGTATATTGAACCTCATCCAGCTGAATATATGGCGATCTACTTTTCGACTGATTGCCACGAACGGTAACCCAAATTTTCTCAACGGAAATTTCTGGTTCCATTAGAAAATCTCCAGAATACTTTGGAACTATACTGAAACGGGATTCATCGTCCCAATCTATAGATATTCTTTCATTTGGAGTTAACGACATCAGTGCTCTCCTCCTTTGAGCATTATGTCTTCTACATAGTTTATTAACCAATGCAATAATATAATTAATATGTATTTTATATTTTAATGCCTTGCTTACGGGGTCTGCAACAAGCGGATCTCTTGGGCCACTTCCTGTTGAAGATGGCAACACTCGCAAATCCTCTTGTAGTTCTGAAAATATTCCTTCAACAACATATCTATTGATCCAGCTATTAACTGGCCCAAATGTCACGGAGATCCCCGTCCTACTTCTAAGCTCTACAACAACCGAATTTGCCAGATGGCTCAAGTGATTATCAAGGCAAAGGTTTGATATTCGCCTTCCTTTAAAAAATGGGATCGCCTCTGCAGGAAACCCCTCGCCTGAAAGTTTCTCGGAGCCACTAAAAATTATGTCTTCTTTATACTCTATTGGTGAAATAAAGAACTCAAATGCTTTAGATATATCCGATGAATTAAACCCTCTTCCTATTGATAATGAAAATCCGAGGATAGCAGCGCTAAAATAATCAACTACAGGACAAAAATACAAACGACTTAATGGTATTTCAGCGCTTTCATAATCAAGAGAAACCTGTATCGTTGTAATGCTTGGCAAGGAATATTCGTCATAAGCGCATCGCTCCAACGAAACAACTGGTTTTAATATGGCAGATTTTTCATTGCGACCTCCCCCCTGAGATGCCCCTTCCCCCCAGAACGTCGAATGCATTGCCGAATTATCAGAACTAAGCAGCTTTTTTACATGTACGCTAAATGCTTCATAAGCATGCCTGGAAGTTGTAAAAGGATACTGATTAGTTTTAAATCCTGAATTTCTTAGCTCGTTCAGAAATTCTTGATGTAAAGAAGAAATTTTTACCCCAATGCCAGCTACTCTTTTTCCTTCCAACTGAGATATCAGCCATTCTTCAATCCCAGGATTGTCAATCATAATTTTTGAGAATGCTCCAGAGAAACCATATCTACTATATTTATGATCGATATCAGCGTGCCGACGATAATCTTCTGAACGAGAGTATGATATCAATGCCCTAAATCCAAAAATCTTCCCATCAGGATGAGTTTTCAAGCACCTATCAAGGTAATAAGCCATTAAGCTTTTAGAAATGCCATATCTATTACAGATAGTTCTTGGCAGAGAACCCTGGCAAACATCTACAATGGCATCATGCAATTTAATATAGCGACACTTATCAGTTTCAGATAAGGCTGAAGTATCGACCGATGGCCAAGTTTTGTAGTCGGAATTTCTCGTCAGTAGTTGTTTAACGGACATAAAATCACCGTCGCTGCTTTAGAAAAGTTTTTGGGCTCAGTGGAATATTATTCAAATCCGATTCAACTACCCCAAGCTGTATTAGCCTAAACGCAGTGCTAAAAATCTCATCCCATGGCTCATTACATATCTCTCACAAACCCCCAAGTGTAATGCCATCCCCGATATTTGAGACAACCTCTCTACTCAAATTGTTCCACTTAGATTTTACAGACAACCTGGTTTGAGAAAGAACAGCGGATATCAAAATCCAGTCATGTATTATGCGTAGATTGCTACGTGCCTGATGTTCTGTAAAATAATCCCAGGATATTCCAGCAGCATCTGCGAAGAATTTATTTTTCTCTTCTTTGATATTATTTTTACTCTCGACAAGATATTCTGTCTTTCTATAAATAGTACTTCCATCATGAAAATATATAATGAAGTTTGGTTTATCACCCAAATAAGCTATACTATTCAAATGATAATTAATTAACTCCGAATCAACTTCATAATTCTTAACCTGCTCATCAGCCTCCAAAAGCAGTCCACAGCAAAACTCCAGTTCTGTACTAAAAATTAGATCTCGATTATTTTTTGGACTATAGAAATAGGTAATAGAGCCTGTACGCCTTCCGCGAGCGCGTATGGCCGATCGAAGTGCTGCGCTGGGCTTGAGGGCAGCGGAATGCTTCAAGTCGCTAACGCCAGGAGAGTACATGTGGGCCTCCTCAAAGTGTCCGCACATGCATTCCTACGCCTACCGAGCTAAAAATCAAGAAAATTTTCGGAGCATTGCTAGCTAGTACAAAAATTTACTTGACGAAATTTCCAAGTAATTTTTTGTACTAGCTAGCTGCTCTTGCAGGCAGACTGTAAAAACCGTACAAGAAATTACTTCACCCACCTGCTGCCGCATCTGCAATACATCCTTGATGATCTGCGCTACAGCGATGCGAAGCTTGCGACGCATTCGCCTTCAATCATGCAGCGGGCAACTACGCACTAGCAGAATCTCTGAAACGCAAAAACGCTAGGCTTGTCAAGAAAATCTTGACCATGGAAAAGGAGCTTGCGAGGCATAAAACCGCGTCCGCAAACGCTCCAATTTTCCAAATCGGCTAGCAACCGATACGAAACTGGCGGTCTCGGGCTTCTTTTCGAGTTGCCCTAATGTCATCGAGCCTCTTCATGCCGCATGCATTGACGCGACATTCAGCATCTAACGCTCGAATGTGCTGCTCAAGCATTTGGCATTCGTTCGGAGTCGAAGAAATCGAACGTGAAGTCACAGGAACGACTTGCTCAGCAGCTATGGCGTAGGCTTTATCTCTCTGCTGTCTGGCGATTGCCATCTGCTCTTCCCAAGATACGTGGGCGGGAACACGTGCGATACGATCCATAAAACGACCGTTTGCTGAGCACGGCACGCTCTCCCATGTGAGCCGATCTTGAAAGTCTTTACAGAGGTAGATTTCCTTTGTCTCCGACCTGTCCACTGGCCGACTGCTTTGCTGCGCTAGCTGCTTGCCACCGTCGCATGGCGAGTTGCTGTAGGTATTCCCGCAGCGATAAATCTGACCTGTAGATTCCAAGCGTGGCGTCTCAGGCGCCAAGACTCTCGGTGCAACAACTGTCGGCTCAGGTTGCCGAACTGCAGATCGTTGAGAAGCCGCAGCAGGAGGCCTTTGAAAAAAACGCAGTATCTCGGCCTGATATCTATATGCGAGTGCGCCCACCAAGAGCAACGCAATTGTGAGAATGAGCTTTGACAAAAAGCTCATTTCGTTCCGTGCGCCAGTGAACGGATTCTCACGTTGCCATTTCCCAGGATCGTAATGGCCCATCCCCTCCCCCTATTCTTTTATGGTGATATCAGAAGATACAGCGCCAGTTGCTCATAAGAGACTGGTCACAAATACACGCGCTCCCATTGCCAGGCCGTTAATAGGTGCCTGGGAAGACTATCTCCTATCCACGGAACAATAGTTAGCTTAAATAGAGTTCCACTACGCCAGACTGCTGAAACCGGGCGACTTTACCTTGAAAATTCATTGAGATAAATGCATCGAATCGCCCTAGGCTGGTCTTGCCACTCAAATAGACAAACGCAGATACGGTTACGGACGATGTTATGTTGGAAGGCAAAGTGACACGCTTCCAATTCTGGATATCCAAAAGGTTAGTGCCAGCAGGTAGAACCACCTCATACGAACTAGAAAATTCTGTTGGCTGTTCAGGATTTACCGATATGGTCTGTGCGTCAGAAAAAAGAACTTGCTGATCTAGGCCAAGCTGCTCATTAAGTTCTTGCAGGGCCTGAATTGCAGATTGAGTATTAATGACTGCCTTAAGTCGGTCATCAACACGCTCCACCTGCCCATCCTTAATCGTGGTGACAAGTTCGTTGAGTAGTGGTAGTGCGGGAAAAGTCCTAGTCGTACGTTGCAAACCTCCAGCTATTCGGACGATGGACCGCAGTCCCGGCCCTAACGGTTCACCCAGATCAGCTGTTTGCAGCGGGAAAGCAGCCAATACGCTTTCGGGACGAAGAAGGCTCTCCAAGGCCACAATTCGCTCTTTAAGTTCTTCGTAGCTGCAAGCAAAAATTGGCGGATGCTCAGGTCCATTACTTGTTTGGAAAACTTTGAACTCTCGACCATTCGTAAGGCAATGGTAAACAGCCTTAACGTTGGGGTGATTCGCATAAGTCCAAGCCTGCTCCTCGGACTGCGTAGTTAGCTTCTCTCTCGGAGGTTTTGCCTCAATAACCCACTGGACTCTCCTACCAGCCGTGCAGATGTAATCAGCCTTACCCGTTAAGAGAGGGTCCTTAGTTTTTCGACGCCCTAAACTTATTCTGTCGTAGGTGAGTGTCAGCTCACGTCGAATATTGTGCTCTCCCCCTGTACGGTAGCCCAAATGCCGCAAGAACGGAGCAATAATTTCCTCCCTAACATCGGTTTCGTTGTATTCATCGAAGTCCCTCGGTCCCAAATCCATTGTTACCTCACCTGATCGGTTCTCGTACGTTTACGTGCCGTAGCTTGGTAGTTAGTAATTCCCATAACCAAGCTGCTTTGGTGCTACTACGGGTGACATCTTAATCGGCTTGCCGCACGAAACACATTGCTTCAAACAGGTACCAACGCCCCAAAAGTATGCAGAGGCAATGGCGCTGCAGCCGGTGCTGCCTTTCGGCCGGCCGGTCTGGAACACATCGCACCCCACGATGCGCCTGGGGCGCGAGATCCGCAGCTTCATCACCAAGGCCATGAAGGCGCGCGGCCTGGTTGAATACCCGGCAGTCTCCGTAATCCGCCCGTGGTGGAAGCAGGCTCCTGTCTAACCACGCGAGGATCAGAGCGCTGCATCTGCCCCTATTCATATACAGCTCCTAACCTGCTGGCAAAATGGCGACCATGCGATTCCTCCACACGATGCTGCGCGTTGGCAATCTCCAGCGCTCTATTGATTTCTATACCAACGTCATCGGCATGCAACTGCTGCGCACGTCCGAGAACACCGAGTACAAGTACTCGTTGGCCTTTCTCGGCTTCGAAGGCGGAAACCCGGGTCAGGCGGAGATTGAGTTGACCTACAACTGGGGCACCGAGAGCTACGACATGGGTACGGCTTACGGTCATATTGCTTTGGGCGTGCCCGATGCCTATGCAGCCTGCGAGAAGATCAAGGCTGCTGGCGGCAATGTGACCCGTGAAGCAGGCCCTGTCAAAGGTGGCAGCACGGTGATAGCTTTTGTGACGGATCCCGATGGCTACAAGATTGAGCTAATCCAACGCAAGGACGATCTGGGCACCGGCACCGGTCTGCGTTGATTTTTCTTCTCCGGATTCCTGGAACGAGCGGCACCTGGTTGCCGCTTTTTTCACGCCTGAGCGGGCTATCTATCGTCCAAACAGGGGTTTTCAGTCATTGGCCGCTATTCAAGACTCCGTGCTCAAACACAAATCCGGAGACAGGCAATGAGCGATGCGATTCTGGCCCAACTTCAGCAACGTTTGCGGCATCTTGAAGATATCCATTCGATAACAACGTTGAAGGCTCGATACCTGCGGGCCTGCGATCAAAAGCAGCCGAACGCCATGCGTGAGTGCTTTGTGAAGCATGGTGCAGTCATCGAAGCCGACGGCTTTCCGCCTTTTTCGGATCGCGAAGAATGGGTTGCAACCTTCACCAGACTGGCGGTTGCCAACCCTTCCATCCAGGATATGCATCACGGCCACAACCCTGAGATCCGCTTTACATGCGCTGATAGCGCCAAAGGCTTGTGGGATCTGGATTTTTGCCAGATCAATGTCAAGGAACGCACTATCGTCAATCTCTGCGGCCAGTACAGCGATGAGTACGAACGCATTAACGGGTGCTGGCAGATCCGTTCCATGCGCTTTGCGCGGAGATCGTTTGTCATGCGCCAGGTCGATGCCGACGGCATCGAAAGAGTCCTCGCTCTGGGTCAGCCTCCAGCAGCTGGGTTCATTGAAAACAGCTGATTGGACCAGTTGCGAACAGCAAAAAAGCCCGATACAGCGGATGCCGTATCGGGCTCTGGGTCAGAGTGCCGGCTGAATCAGTCGGCCAGAATCACCTCCACGCGGCGAGCTTCAGCGTTGGAGCCATCGGCCTGGGTTTGCTCTGGCTTCTTCAGCTCGACCTTGTCTTCCGCCACGCCCAATGCCATCAGGGCGGCCTGGACGGCCTGGGCACGTTGCTTGGCCAGCTCGGCATTGATTTCAGCGCTGCCGGTTGCATCATGGAAACCGGAGATCACGGCGCGCTTGCCTTCGGCCATGCCCTTGACCACGTCGCTCAGCGCTTCGTTGGCGCCAGCGGCCACCTCAGCCTTGCCCGAGACAAAGTAGAACTTGACCACACCGTTTTCAACGATCACGCGGGCGGTTTCTTCAATCACCACCACTGGCACGTTGGTCGCGCTGGGTGCGGACACTGCTGCTTCAGTCTTGGGTGCATGGGAAATACCGCGCTTGTAGACGACGGTGCCGACGACGGTGGAGACAACCAGAGCAATCAGGGCAAACAGAAAACCCAGGGCAAAGCGTTGTTGGCTATCGTCGTCAGAGCTGTTGAAGGACATGAATGAAATCTCCGTATTTGCGGGTGATTATGAAAGTACGAAACCTGTATTCGTGACGCTTTGCGGCCTGATTCCGAGCTTCCGGCTGGCAAAGCGACAAAACCACGCATTCTAGAGGCTTGCCATGAAACGCCCTAACGGCGGCTGCGGCTGCAATCGCAAAAAAGATTCAAATCTCGGACATTTCACTGCGGGAAAGCGTTGCTTTTACGCCTTCGCGCATGTGCAGGTGCACCGACGGCGCGCCAGCGCGTTATATATCAAAGTCAATTCAGTCCTGAATCCGGTTTGAGGAGTTTCCATGTCCGCCCTGCCCTTGTTGAACCATTCCATGCGTGATGCTGACCAGATGCTGGAGCGGGCTCTGGCGCAGTGGGGAGGCGACGAGGATTTGTGGATTTTTGGCTATGGATCCCTGATCTGGCGTCCAGAATTCGACTTCAGCGAACGTCGCTCGGCGCATGTGCATGGTTGGCACCGTGCTCTCAAAATGTGGAGCACCATCAATCGTGGCACGCCCCAGGTGCCAGGCCTGGTGTTCGGCATGCTCTCTGGCGGCAGTTGCCAGGGCATGGCCTTCCGCATTCCGCGCAACCAAGGCGATACCGTAATGCGCAAGCTCTGGTTGCGTGAGATGCCCAATGCTGTCTATGACCCGCGCTGGCTGCCTTGCCGCACGCCGCATGGTGCCGTGAAGGCCCTCGCATTCACGCTCTCGCGCCAAAGCCCGCATCACACCGGCGAGCTGGCGCCGGACGAATACCGGCGTATCTTCTCTGAGGCCCAGGGCATATATGGCACAACGCTGGACTATGCACAGGCCACTTTCGAGGAGCTGCAACGACTGGGCATCGACGACAAGGCACTCAAGCGCCTGTTGGCCTATGCAGATTTCCAACAAAGCGGCTGCCCGTCTTTTGCTGCTATTTGAAACATAGCTACCAGCGCTTTACTGTATTGGGCTACAGGGCAAAAACACTTGAAATTCTGACGATCCGGGGCACAATGCCCTTTTGAATTCGGAAAGATTGCCATGTCCCCCAACCGTGTTGCCTCCCTCTTTTCGCGCCCTGCCTGGGCAGGTTTGACGATTGTTGCAAGCCTGGCCATGACAGCCTGCTCCACGACCAGCAACACGGCAGTGCCCTCTCCCTCTTCTTCTGAAGCAGCTTCAGCGGCAAGTCCCGGGAAAGGCGTGCAGTCGATTGCACGCCTGGAAGCCACCAAGGGCAGCCAGGTAACGGGCACGGTGCAGTTCTTCCCGCAACCTGACGGCAGCGTGCGAGTAAAAGGCCGTGTGGAAGGGCTGGCGCCGAATACCGAGCACGGCTTTCACGTCCATGAAAAAGGCGACTGCTCCAGCGGAGACGGCTTGAGCGCCGGCGGCCACTTCAACCCGGGACAGCAGGCGCATGGCAAGTTCGGCGACAGCAAGGCTCATCACATCGGCGATTTGCCCAGCCTAGATGCCGATACCCAAGGCGTGACAGCCATCGATTTTGTGAGCAAAGAGCTCAAGCTCGACAGAGGCAGCAACGGCATTCTGGGTCGATCGCTGATCGTTCACAACGATCCGGATGACTACACGACCCAGCCGACTGGCAATTCCGGCGCGCGCCTGGCTTGTGCCGTGATCGAGCGCGGTGCCTAAGCCTGCCATCGCCTGGTAAATGAGCAGCGGGCGTGCATTTCAAGGACAAGGTCAGGCAGCCGGAGCCGGGCCTTGGCTGATTGACGAGCTCGGCAAATTCAAAGGCTACCGAGTCAGGCCCTCACTCAGAGTCTTTTAGACAATCAAGAATTGCGCTGCTGCCAGATCCCGCGCGCCTCTTCCAAGGCCTGCACGGTGTCCACATCGAGCACACAGCCTATGTCATCGCAGTCCCAGCGTTGCAGACGCTGATTCGCCGCCGCGTTGCGCACGATGGAGGCCGCGCCCAGATCGCCACTCAGCTCGGCAAGTTCCTGCGCGGCGGCACGACTGAAAGCCACAGGATGGCCCTTCTGACCCTGATAAAACGGTTGGATCACACGCAGCTCACGACTCTCCAGCTGTGCCAGCTGCAAAGCCAGTTGTTGCAGCGTGCTGGCTTGAATCAAGGGCAAATCTGCAGGCAGGATCAGCCAGCCATTGGCGCCGGCTGTGGCCTTGACGGCCGCTGCAATGCTGTCGCCCATGCCGGGATGCGGCCCGCATTCCAGATGCCAGGGCAGACCGGAGGCCTGCACTGCAGCCAGAGTGTTTTGCAGAACGGTTTGCAGGCCCAGCATGGCTTGAAGCTTGTGGCTGGAACCGCCTGATGCGAGAAATCGATCGCCTCTGCCCGCAGCGAGAACTAGCACACAAGGCTGACCTGGATCGATTGAGGGAGCGCGCAAAACTTCTTGATTCATATTGCCGCCGAGCATAACGCCAGCTTTGACAGCGCGGCACAATACGCGCATGAGCAGCCTATCTTCATCCATTGCCGATCTGCGCAAAAGCTATGAACGCGCAGAGTTGAGCGAATCCGCTTCCGACCCCAATCCCCTGCACCAGTTCGATCAATGGCTGCAGGAGGCTGTCAGTGCCCAGGTACCCGAGCCCAACGCCATGACCGTGGCAACCGTGAGCGAGGACCTGCGGCCCAGCACCCGCATCGTGCTGATCAAAGGCTATGACGAGCGTGGCATTGTCTGGTACACCAATTACGACAGCCGCAAGGGCCAGCAACTGGCAGGCAATCCATTTGCTGCCCTGCAATTTCACTGGGTGGAGCTTGAGCGTGTGGTACGCATCGAAGGCCGTGTGGAAAAGGTCAGCGCCGAAGAAAGCGACGCCTACTTTGCAAGCCGCCCGCTGGACTCCAGGATCGGGGCCTGGGCCAGCCCACAAAGCCAGGTCATCAGCGGCCGCAGCGTGCTGGTAGCCAACGCTGCCAAATACAGTGCACAGTTTTTGCTCAACCCTCCCCGGCCTCCACATTGGGGCGGTTTCCGGCTGGTGCCCGAGCGCTGGGAATTCTGGCAGGGACGCAAGAGCCGGCTGCACGACCGCCTGAGCTACCGCCAGGAAGGTCAACACTGGATTCGTGAGCGACTGGCGCCCTGAGTTTCGATGGGTCTGTCATGAAAATGAGAGGGAACTTCGGCAGAAAGCCCCCTCTTCTCTGATTACTTGGGCTTATAGCCAGTTGAGTGAATGTTTCTTGGTAGCAATGACCATTTCATGTAAGTTACATTAAAATCAATCCATGCAAAACAGAAACATTCCGGATCAGCAGCCTCCAGATCCATCCACACTGCCATCCGGAAGCCAGTTGTTTCGCGACTGGCTCGAGCATGAGGGCAGCAAGAGCTGGGATGCGCTGAACACCTCTCCGGACGGCAACTATGAAAAGGTCTGGCAGGCCTGGTTGATGCATCTGTCCGGGCAGGTTGCTATCGCCGGCAAGGAGCGCCCTGCCCGCAGACCGCGTTCTTCAAAGTCCTGGCATCAGGCAAGCGAGCTGGATGTGCAGAGCTTCCTGCAGATACGCGACGGACAACGCGCGCACCACCACCCCGAACGCAAGATCAGTCCGGTCACCCGCCGCCGCTACTGGCGGCTGCTGGAACGCATCTATGACCATGCGATGGAGCATGGCTGGATCAGCGCCAACCCCGCAACCGGTCTCGAGCCGGCCGACCGACCGCCCTCCGAAGACGGCAAGGGCCATTGTCTGCCTCCCCTGCTCTGGCAATCGCTGCCAAGGCACTTTCCCAGCGCAGACGGCTACCAGGACGCACGCGACCGAGCCATTGTGCTGTTGCTCTACGAAATGGCTCTGGCCCCCGAGGAGGTACGCTGCCTGCTATGGAAGAACCTGCGTTCAAGCGCCGATCAGGTCTGGATTGGCCGCTCGGAAAGCATTGCAAACGGCGAGTCGCCCCTGCCCCGCTACCTGCAGATGGAAGGAGGCAGAAATGCTCAGCAACGGCTGCTTGAGCTGCCCGACTCCGTGGCCCAGGCCTTGCAAAGCTGGAGAAGATTCAGCGCAGCGCAGCGCGGGCCGTCGGTGATTGACGGCAACCATATCGTCTTCTATTCGCGCCGTGGCGGCGAATTGTCGGTACGCATGCTGTTCCATGTGGCCTCGCAGATCATCCAGCGCGCCCATCAGGCCCAGCCCGAGGACAGTCAGAAATTTCCGCTGCAGCGCGTGGGGCCGCAGGTCTTGCGCAACACGGCCATCGTGCAATGGCTGCGCGCCGGAGTGCCCGAATCGGAAGTGATTGGCAGGATCGGCGTGGACAGCACTCGTTCCCTGCGCCATCTGCAGCACTATCTATAGCCATGGCATCCAGCCCGGAGCAAACCTGGGCTGGATGCCATTTAGCTCACAAAGAGCTGCTTCAGAAGTCCATTCTCAGACCGACCACCAGATTGCGCCCCGTCAAAGGTGCAGCACTCTTGATAAAGGAGGTCGCTGCATACGCCAGGCGGTTGGTCAGGTTCTGGCCCTTGACATAGAACTGCCACTGGTTGCCACCGCTCTTCCATAGGTAACTGGCGCCCAGGTTCAGCATGCCGTAGCCCGGCGTCTGGGTTTCGTACTGGGCCGTGCGGTTCTGACGCAGCACCTGGGTCCATTCAGCCATGGTGTCCCAGCCAGCCAGACGCGCATTCACACGCAAGCCGGCACGCAAAGCCGGAATGCGGGGCAGCGCAGAGCCGTCTTCCAGACGCGCGCGCACGCCGTCGCCAAACACACTCAGGCTCAACTCGCGGCTCAGCCGCTGACTCAGCTGAGCCTCCCAGCCTGTAAAGCGCGCATTGCCCTGGGTGTATTGCAGCAGCTGCAGCCCTTCGTGAGCATCGAGCGTGGCGCCGTAGATATAGCCCTTGATGCGGTAGTGATAGGCATTGAGCTTCCAGGTCGTATCACCAGCCGTCTTGGCCAGGCCCAGGTCCAGCGCCTGCGAGCGCTCGCGCGACAGATTGGGATTGCCGATCTCGTAGGTTGCCGTGGCCATGTGCAGGCCGTTGGCAAACAGCTCTTCGGCCGTGGGCATGCGGCTGCCGCTGGTGAACGAGGCCGATGCGCTATAGCCGGGCTGGAACTTCCAGACCGTGCCCAGCGACGCCGAAGTGGCGCTGTGGCTGCGACGCTCGTTGCTCAGCTCAGCTTCCACGCGCTGGCGGTCGTGGCGCAAGGCCCCCTGAAAACTCCAATCCTGCCAGCGGTATTCCTCCAGCAGATAGAGGCTGTGGCGCTGGGTATCCGTGGGCTGCACATAGGCCTCTTCGCCTGTCGCACTGAAGCGGCGCTTGAGGGTTTGCAGGCCCAGGGTGCCACGCCAGCCGGCGATGGGCTCATGCTCCATCTCCAGGCGCAGGTCATGGGCCTTGTTTCTGAACTGGGTGGCCACGCTGCCATCCTCGATCTCGTCGTGGCGGTAATTGGTCAGGCCGCCGCGCAAACGCAGCGCGGCAATACCGGCGGTGGGCTTGCGCCATTCGCCACGCAGATCCCAGCGTTCGCTGGTCAGGTCGACCACGGGCACGCTGCCGCTTTCCTCGTGATCATGGTCGTGGTCATGCCCGTCATGGGAGCCGCAGTGCAGGTGATCGCCATGTGCGTGGCAGCCTTCGAAGCTGTGCTGATGGCCGGGCAAGCCGTACTTGGCCTGCTGCCGCGTATAGGCCAGGCCCAGATAGCCCTGATTGCCTACCCAGGACAGACCCACGCTGCCCGTGTTGCCGCGGCTGAAGCTGCCCGGAACCTTGCTCTGGCCCCAGCCGCTGCCCACGCGATAGTCTCCCGCGTTGCGCGCCACGCCTTCGGCATGCAGCACCAGCTGGCCGTTATCGTTCTTCAGCGGTGTAGCCGTGGTCAGGGAGAACGCGCCTGCCGACATGCCTGCAGCCGTGCTGGCCTGCACCTCGGCCGAACCTTCCAGGCCCTTCTCGGGCACTTGAGTCGGAATCTTGCCATCCAGCACATTCACCACGCCTCCCATGGCACCAGGGCTGTAAAGCAAGGCCGAAGGGCCGCGCAGCACTTCGATCTGCCTGGCCAGCAAAGGCTCGGTGGTCACCGCATGGTCGGGGCTGACGGTTGAGGCGTCAAGCAACTCCGAGCCATCGCTGAGCACGGAGACCCGCGCACCATCCATGCCGCGAATCACCGGTCGGCTGGCTCCCGCGCCGAAATGGCTGGCATTGATGCCGGGCTCGGCCGCCAGGGTCTCGCCCAGGGTTGCAGCGCGGCGCAGGCGCAGTTCCTCTTCGCCGAGCACCTGGACGGGCGTGGCCATATCGCCGGCGGCCATGCCAGTCGCCGACACCGTCACCTCAGCCAGGCTGGATTCCTGCTTGGCCGCGTCGGACTGCGCAAAGGCCAGGGGTGAACAGGCCAACAGGCCCAGGCCTGTGCCCAGGGCCAGTCCGCGCCTTGCCGGCTGCAGTGCCTCGATGGCGCGGGCCAGAGCCGACTTGGGGGAGCGGCGCAAGGAATGGGCGGAAGAATTCGAAAAACGTTGAGACATCTCAGTTCCACAAACAACCGTGCGCACGCAGACGATCAAAGAAAGTACGCACGGATATTCAATAAAAACAGCCAGAATCGCTTATGTATAAAGCGCTTATAGCTATCAATTCTGAAGTTTTGGCCTGGGCGGCAAGCCATGCCGCAGCATGGCTCCTACCTAGACCACGGAGCTGAGAGACAGAGGGGGTGCGCGTGCAGCCAGCGGTGCTGCAATAAAGACGGCTCTGGGCGCGGGAGCAAAAGGCCGGGGGATGAAACTGTCGGGTGGCGGCGCACTGAAAGCGAGCACGGCCACAGGCCCTGCATAGCCATGATTGGCCTGGTCCAGCAACTGGCATTCTGCGGGTCCATGACCGGCAAACAGCGCATGCACCCAGGACAGGTCCGAGGCGCAGCTGCTGCGCTCAGCCAGGCAAGTTCCCGCCACCTCGGCAGAGACTGCCGATAGCGCGGGTGCCGCATGGCTGTGCACCGCATAGGTCTTGCCCCCAGGCGCGCTGCCCAGGTGAACGGCACGGTGCATCTGGCCCAGCGTCGGCCCCAGCACCATGGCCAGGGCCAGCAGGCCCATCAGCCAGCGCATCACCCAGATTTCGCGCAGGCACAGGCGACCGTCAGCAGGTGCTGAGCGGCGGGGTCGGCGCAGATGGGAGTGAAGTGACACGTTATGGAGCTAGATCGGCTTCGGACGGTGCGAAATCGGCCAAGGGTTGCAGAGTGTATCTGCACTCCAGTGCCATACGCTGAAAGACAGGCTTAATCCTTGAGCCAGCGTGAGAACGCTTTCTGGAATTTCTGCACCTTGGGGCCTATCACGAAAGCGCAGTACCCCTGGCCGGGGTGCTGCAGAAAATAGTCCTGGTGGTAGTCTTCGGCAGGCCAGTAGTTGGTCAGGGGCTCTATCTGGGTGACCATGGGTGCATCAAATGCTTTTTCGTTCTGCATTTCCTGCAGCAATGCCTGTGCCTCAGCCGTCTGCTGCGCATGGGTGGTGAAGATTGCGCTGCGGTACTGCGTGCCCACGTCGTTGCCCTGGCGGTTCAGCGTGGTCGGATCATGGGTGCCGAAGAAGATCAGCAGCACATCGCGCAGGCTGATGACCGCGGGGTCGAAGTCAAGTTTCACCACCTCGGCATGGCCGGTCTGTCCGGTACAGATATCGTCGTAGCTGGGATGATCCAGGTGGCCATTGGCATAGCCGCTCTCCACATCGGCAATGCCGCGCACACGGTCGAAGACGGCTTCGGTGCACCAGAAGCAACCTCCGCCCAGATAAATGGTTTCCGCTGCCATCACCGGCTCCTTGTTTTTAAGACGCGTCAAGCGTAGCTCAAATCAACTACCCATTTTCACCAATGACAGCGATTGCGGCCCCGCTATGCTGCAGGGCGCCCACTACACTGCTTGCTGCTTTGCAATACAAGCCGTGTCCGGCGCACCTACCATGTGGCGCATAGAACAGAAAAACCTGCATCAGAGGGATACACACCATGAAGCGTTCCGGCCGCTGGGCCTTGAGTCTGGCCCTGATCGGCTTGCTGGTCGTCATAGGCTGGCGCGCAGTCGTCAATCTGCAGCATAAAAAACAGGCCGCGAACCATGCTGCGGTTCCTCAGGAGCTGCCCATACAACTGGCCGCCCAGGAGATTCTGACGGTCCAGCCCCTTCAGCTTGCTTTGAGCGTTCCGCTCAACGGCGTGGTTCAGGCGGTGAACTCGGCCGTGGTCAAGGCCTATGTCGCGGGCGAGCTGCGCGGCCTGACGGTGCGCGAAGGCGATAGCGTTCGCAAGGGCCAGCAGCTGGCGCGCGTCGATGCCACGGAGGCCGAGGCACGCTGGCGCCAGGCCCAGCAGCAGGCCGATGCTTCCAGAGCCCAGCTGGCGATTGCCCAGCGCAACCAGGATAACAATGCGGCCCTGGTACAAAAAGGCTTTATCTCTACCACGGCACTGCTGACCTCTCAGGCCAACCTGGATTCGGCCCGTGCCAATCTGGCCGCCGCCCAGGCCGCCGCCGATGCGGCCCGCAAGTCCGTCACCGACGCCGTCATCACCAGCCCCATGAACGGACAGATCGCCCAGCGCTTTGTCCAGAACGGCGAGCGCGTCGGTGTGGAAGCGCGCATCGTCGAAGTCGTCGACCCAGCCAAGCTGGAAATCATGGCCCAGCTGGCACCCGCAGATTCGGTACAGGTCCAGGTCGGCCAGATGGCCGAGCTGCAAGTGCCAGGTGCCCCCCAGGACATGAAGGCCATCAGCGCCAAGGTGGTGCGCATCAATCCCAGTGCCCAGACCGGCTCGCGCACCGTGGCGGCCTATCTGGCGGTACAAGAGGACGAGGCCGCCAAAAACAATAGCAGCCAGCGCTCGCCCCAGTTACGCCCCGGCCTGTTCTTGCAGGGCAGCATACTGACCGGCAAGGACAGCCAGCTGGCCGCACCTCTGGCCGCCGTGCGCACCGACAAGCCCCAGCCCTATGTGCAAGTGCTGCAAGCCGGCAAGCCCGCCGTGGTCGCAGTCGCACCGGGGCCGGCCCAGGAGGTGGCCGGCCGCACAGAGCTTCGCGTGGTCCACAAGACCGTGGAGCTGGGACGCCAGTCCGCCCATGAAGGCGCAACCTGGGTGCAGATCCTCAAGGGTCTGGATGCGGGTGACCGGATACTGGCCGGCAGCACCGGCGGTCTGCGCGAAGGCACGCTGGTTGAAGCGTCGAGCCCAGCTGCGGCTGCTGCCCCCGGCGCAAAGGGATCGAATGCAGATCGTCCTGGGAGCCCCTAAATGTGGTTCACGCGCATCAGCCTGAAAAACCCGGTGCTGGCCACCATGCTCATGCTGGCCTTTGTGGTGCTGGGCGTTTTTTCCTACCAACGGCTCAAGGTCGACCAGTTCCCGAACATCGAATTTCCCGTGGTGGTGGTCACGGTCGAGTATCCGGGAGCCTCGCCCGAGATCGTGGAGAGCGAGGTCACCAAGAAGATCGAGGAAGCCGTCAACTCGGTCGCGGGCATCAATGCCCTGACCTCGCGCAGCTACGAAGGCACCAGCGTCGTCATCATCGAGTTCCAGCTGCATATAGACGGTCGCCGCGCTGCCGACGATGTGCGCGAGAAGGTCGCCTCGGTGCGCCCCACTCTGCGTGACGAGGTCAAGGAACCGCGTGTCATCCGTTTCGACCCGGCTAGCACGGCGGTGTGGTCGCTGGCCGTGCTGCCAGACCCCCATGCCCTGCACGGCGAGACCGCCCCCGATGGCCAGAGCGTGACGCCGCCCGATGCGATTGCACTGACCAGCTGGGCCGACCAGGTGCTGAAAAAGCGGCTGGAGAACGTGCGCGGCGTGGGCGCCGTGAACATGGTCGGAGCCACCAAGCGCGAAATCAATGTCTATCTGGACCCACGGGCGCTCGAGGCCTACTCCATCACCCCCGAGCAGGTTGCCCAGGCGGTGCGTGCCGAGAACCAGGATCTGCCCGTGGGGGCGATCCGCTCCAAGGCCCAGGAACGCGTGGTGCAGATCGATGCCCGCATTCAGCGCCCCGAGGAATTTGCCCGCATCATCGTGGCCCACCGCAACGGCGCTCCGATCCGCGTCGGCCAGCTGGCCCGCGTGCAGGACGATGCTCAGGAGCTGCAGACCCTGGCGCTGTACAACGGCGGCCGTACGCTGCTGATGTCCGTTCAAAAAGCCCAGGACGAGAACACCATCGAGGTGGTCGACGGCCTGAATGCAGCGATCAAGGCAATCGCCCCCGAGCTGCCGCCCGGCGTGCGCCTGCAGGCAATTGCCGACAACTCGCGCGCCATCCGCGTGGGCGTGGACAACGTGCGCCAGACGCTGATCGAAGGGGCCTTGCTCACGGTGCTCATCGTGTTTCTGTTCCTGAACTCCTGGCGCTCCACGGTGATCACGGGACTGACACTGCCCATCGCGCTAATCGGCACCTTCCTCTTCATGTACTGGTTCGGCTTTTCCATCAATATGGTCACGCTGATGGCGCTCTCGCTGTGCGTGGGTCTGCTGATCGACGATGCCATCGTGGTGCGCGAGAACATCGTGCGCCATGTGCAGATGGGCAAGACCGCCTACCAGGCAGCCATGGAAGGCACGCAAGAGATCGGGCTGGCCGTGCTCGCCACCACGCTTTCCATCGTCGCCGTGTTTCTACCCATAGGCTTTATGGGCGGCATCATCGGGCAGTTCTTCCATGAGTTCGGCATCACCATCGTGGCAGCCGTGCTGATCTCCATGTTCGTCAGCTTCACGCTGGACCCCATGCTTTCCAGCGTCTGGCATGACCCGGCGATTCACGCCCATGGCGAGCATGGCCGCAAAAGCCTGTACGACCGCACGCTGGGGCGCGTGACGGCCTGGGTGGAGCGCATGAGCGATCGGCTCTCGGACTTCTACCAGGGCATTCTGCGCTGGTCGCTGGCTCATAAGCTGCTCACCCTGGCGCTGGCATTCATTATTTTCATAGCAAGCATCGCTCTTGTACCCTTGCTTGGCACTGAATTTGTGCCCAAGGCGGACTTCTCGGAAACTTCGATCAGCTTTAACACCCCCGAAGGCTCCTCGATCGAAGCCACCGAAGCCAAGGCCAGACAGGTGACGGACATATTGCGCGACTTGCCCGAGGTGCGCTACACGCTGACCACCATCAACACCGGCAATGCCAACGGCAAGAACTACGCCAATATCTATGTGCGCCTGGTCGACCGCCACCAGCGCAGCCGCAATGTGGACGAGATTTCGGCCTATCTGCGCCCCAGGCTGCAGGCGATTGCAGGCATCAAGCTCACCCATGTGGGCCTGCGCGAGGCCGTGGGCGGGCAAAAGCAGGTCGAGTTCTCGCTCATGGGCCCGGATCTGGACGAACTGGCCCGCCTGAGCCAGATCGTGCAGGAGCGCATTGACGATATTCCGGGCCTGGTCGATCTGGACTCCAGCCTCAAGCCCAACAAGCCCATGGTCAACATCGAGGTCCATCGCGATGCCGCGGCCGACCTGGGCCTGTCGATAGGCAATATGGCCGGCGCGCTGCGCACCTGGGTGGCCGGCCAGACGGTGGGCAACTGGCGGGCCAGCGACGATCAGACCTATGACGTGAATGTGCGGCTCGAGCCCGAGGCGCGCACCACGCCACAGGACCTGGAGCGCCTGCCGTTTGCGCTGGCGGCCGGAGATGGCGGCATGCGCATCGTGCGCCTCAACCAGGTTGCCAGCGTGGTGGACAGCACCGGCCCGAGCCAGATCAACCGCCGCAATCTCAACCGCGAGGTCGCCATCAACGCCAATGTCTATCTGCGCAGCACGGGCGAGGTCACGGCCGATATCAAGCAGGCGCTGGCCACCATTCCCATGCCGCCCGGCTACAGCTACCAGTTCAGCGGCGCGGCCAAGAACATGGCCGAATCCTTTGGCTACGCAATTTCCGCGCTGATGCTGGCGATCATCTTCATCTACATGATTCTGGCCAGCCAGTTCAAGAGCTTTCTCCAACCCCTGGCGCTGATGACCTCGCTACCCCTGACATTGATAGGCGTGGTGCTGGCCCTGATGATGTTCGGCTCGGCCCTGTCCATGTTCTCCATCATCGGCGTGGTCATGCTCATGGGTCTGGTGACCAAGAATGCCATTTTGCTGGTGGACTTTGCCATCCGCGCCCGCGAACCCCGTACCGACGAGGCCAGCGGCCAGACCGCTCCGGGCCTGCCGCGCAACGAAGCGCTGCTGCTGGCCGCCCGCGTGCGCCTGCGCCCGATCCTCATGACCACGCTGGCCATGATCTTCGGCATGGTGCCGCTGGCCTTTGCGGTCACCGAAGGCTCCGAGCAACGCGCCCCCATGGGTCAGGCCGTGATCGGCGGCGTCATCACCTCCTCGCTGCTGACCCTGGTCGTGGTGCCCGTGGTGTACTGCTATCTCGATGATTTTGCCAACTGGATGCGCCGTAAATGGTCTGGCGCCCCCTCAAAAAGCGCTGAGCCGCCGCACGAAGCCTCCGAGGCTCGTAGAATCGACGGTTTGTCCTGATAAGTCTTTCCCCGGAGATACCATGGCCCTGCCAATGAATGCCCAAGTGGACCCGCGCGATGTGCACGCGCAGGCTCGTTTCAACATGATCGAACAGCAAATCCGTCCCTGGAACGTGCTGGACGAGTCCGTGCTGGAGTTGATGGGCAAGGTCCACCGTGAAGACTATGTGTCGCCTGAATACGCGAACATGGCCTATATGGACATTGAAGTCCCCCTGAAGGGCACTGCCGAAGAAGCCGCAGCCAAAGGCTGGCACATGCTGGCACCCAAGATCGAAGCGCGCATGCTGCAAGACGTGAAGATCAAGCCCACCGACCGCGTGCTCGAAATCGGCACCGGCTCCGGCTATATGGCAGCCCTGCTGGCTGCCCAGGCCAAGGAGGTCGTGACACTGGAGATCGACCCCGAACTGGCCGAAATGGCCCGTGAGAATCTGCTCAGCGCCGGCGTCAAGAATGTCGAAGTCAAACTGGCCAACGGTGCCACCGCTTCCCTGGCTCAGGGCGCGTTTGACGTGATCGTGCTCAGCGGCTCGGTGGCCCAGGTTCCCGACGCGCTGTATGCCCAGCTCAACGAAGGCGGCCGCATTGCCGCCATCGTCGGTCACATGCCCGTGATGCGCTTCACGCTGGTGACCAAGAACGGCAACAATTTCGAAGTCCAGCAACCCTGGGATACCGCTGCCACCCGCCTCGTGGGTTTTGAAGAGCCTTCGCGCTTCTCGTTCTAAACGCTTGTTGCGTTCGCCCTGCTTTCTGCGCTGCGACTCGGCGGTGCAGCGATCAGGGCCTGTCTTTCAGTGTCAGGGCTGGCCCGCAGATTCGTCGACCAGCCGCCAGGAGTTTTTATGTTGACCCAGGTCTTGCCCGCCCAGTTCCAGCAATGGCTGGCTTCTCATGCCGCGAATGGCGTCAGGCCCGTGGTGCTGGATGTGCGCGAACCCTGGGAAGTCACCCTGGCCAGCATCCAGCCCGGCGAAGGCTTCGAGTTGCGCTGCATTCCCATGCACGACATCCCCGGCCGCCTGCAGGAACTGGACCCCGACCACCCCATCGCCTGCCTGTGCCACCATGGCGCACGCAGCATGAGCGTGGCCACATTTCTGGTCAACAACGGCTTTGAGGACGTCAGCAACGTCACCGGCGGCATTGACGCCTGGTCGCTCAGCGCCGACCCCGGCGTGCCCCGTTATTGAGACCGTCCGGCATCCCCGCCTCCTGCCTGTTGAGTTCCCCGTTGTGATCGAGACCGCCCAAACCTGACATCTATGACCAAGCTGCCCAGGCCCCTGCAAGCCCCCTCCGCCCACGCTCTGCGTGCCATTTTCTTGGGAGTTTTGCTGGCATGGGCCGGCGCTCAGACACAGGCGCAGACCTTGTCAGAGCTGGTGGCCCAGGCCCGCGGCTATGACGCTTCATGGCAGGCTCAGCAAGCCGATGCGAGAGCGGCTGCCAGCCGTGCCGATCAGGCCCTGTCCGGGCTGCTGCCCAACGTGGGTCTGTCGGCGGGTGCCAACCGCACCCATGTGGACATCCATACCTCCGTGCCCATACCCGGCATGGCCAGCAGCTTCAACAACACACAGCAGAACGTGCAGCTCAGCGCCCAGCAGCCGCTGTACCGTCCTGCCAACAAAATTGCCTACGAGCAAGGGCAGCGCGGCGTGGATGTCGCCCAGGCTCAGCTGGATACGGCTGCACAAAACCTGATCGTGCGTGTGGCCCAGGCTTATTTCGATGTGCTGGCGGCCCAGGACAGCGTGCAGGTGGCCCAGTCGCAAAAGCAGGCCATCAGCACCCAGCTCGAAATGGCCAAGCGCAATTTCGAAGTCGGCACGGCCACCATCACCGATTCTCGCGAAGCCCAGTCCCGCTTCGATCTCGTCACGGCCCAGGAAATCGCTGCACAAAATGACCTGCAGGTCAAACGCGTGGCCCTGGATCAGCTCGTGGGCCGCGTCGGCATTCAGCCCACGCCGCTGGCTGCGCCGCTGACCCTACCCAGGGTGGAGCCCGACAATATGCAAGACTGGGTGGACAAGGCCCTGGCCGCCCAGCCCCAGTTACGCCAGGCCCAGCTGGCCCTGGACATCGCCAGGCTGGACACGCAGAAGGCCGAGGCCGGCCACAAGCCCACCGTGGACCTGCAGGCCGGTTATGTGGTCAACCGTTATCCCAACGGCTCCATGACTCCATCCATTCCGCTCAGCTATCGCACCAATGCCGCCCAGATCGGCGTGGTCATGAACATGCCACTGTTTGCGGGTTTTGCGGTGCAGAACCGCATCCGGGAAACCGTGGCGCTGGAAGAAAAAGCCCGTGCCCAGCTCGACGATGCCCGCCGCAACGTGGAGCAGGTCACGCGCACCGCCTTCCTGGGCGTGCAGTCCGGCCAGGCTCAGGTCAAGGCGCTGGAAGCGGCTCTCGCCTCCAGCCAGAGTGCGCTGGAAGCCAACAAAATGGGTTATGAGGTTGGCGTGCGTATCAATATCGATGTGCTCAATGCCCAGAGTCAGGTCTACCAGACCGAGCGCGATCTGGCCAATGCGCGCTATCAGGTGCTGCTTGGCCAGCTCAAGCTGCGCCAGGCCGCGGGAGTGCTCAGTGACGATGATCTGCGCATGATCGATGCACTGACACGCACGCCCAGTATTGCCCCGGCTGCCGCAGCCAGGCCAGCGGTCACAAGCGGCATGGCTGCTGCAAAGCCTGCAGCCAGAACGCTCAAGCGTTAAGACCGGTCAAGAAGCAGGCTTTCAGGGTTTAACGCCATACGGCCTCAAACCCTTACCTGTAGGGTGCCATATGCTCCTGATCAAGGAGCATTCATCAACGCTTGAATCGCCTCGGCCGTGGCTGCAGCCGCGCCCCGATTGCCCTGCACCATCTGGCGGCAGCTTTGTACGGCAGCCTGCAGACGATCCGGCTTGGCCACCAGGTCCAGGGCCTGGCATAGGCCCGCTCCCATATCCTGAACGCCAAGGGCTGCGCCAACCTGCAGCGCCTGCTCGGAAGCCTGGCTGAAATTGAAGGTATGCGGCCCGAGTATCACGGGGCAATCACAGGCCAGCGCCTCGATGAGGTTCTGCCCGCCCAGCGGCGCAAAGCTCCCTCCCATCAGGGCTGCCGCTGCCAGGCCGTAATACAGGGGCATCTCGCCCAGCGAATCGCCAAGCCAGATCGCGCCGGACTGCACGGGAGGCATCTGCTCCCACTGGCTGCGCCGCGAAACAGCAAAGCCCGCTTTACCCAGCAATTTCTCCACCTCGTCAAAGCGCTGAGGATGACGCGGAACGACCAGCCATTGCACCGCCGCTGCAGCATCGCCCAGGGTCTTGAGCGCATCGATGAACATCGCTTCCTCGCCCTCGCGGCTGCTGGCAAACAGCAGCACGGGGCGCGCCAACGATGCACGCCATTGCACGGCCCGGGCGATCTGGGCGGCATCGGGCTGCACATCGAATTTGAGATTGCCCAGCACCGCATCCACGTGGGCTCCTACATTGCGCAGGCGCTTGGCATCGGCCTCGGTCTGCGCCCAGACTGCAGCCAGTGCGCCGTATGCTGGGCGAGACAGGGGCCTGACTCTCAGAGCACCGGCTTCGGATTTCTCGTTGAGACGTGCATTGGCCAGGGCCAGAGGAATGCCCGTGTTGGCACAAGCCGCAATCAGATTCGGCCAGATCTCGGTTTCCATCAGCACGCCCACCGCAGGCTGGAACTGCGCGACAAAACGCCTGGTGGCGCCCAGGGAGTCCCAGGGCAGCCAGACCTGCACATCGCCCGGCTGCAACAGCTTTGCGCCCTCCTCTCGCCCGGTCGCAGTGCTGTGCGTCAGCAGCAGACGCATAGCCGGCATGCGCTCGCGCAAGGCCTTGATCAGAATGGCGGCAGCTCGGGTCTCGCCCAGCGACACCGAATGAATCCACACCCATCGGCCGCGTCCGTCGCGCCCCAGATCTGCAGGCTGGTAATGGCCGAAGCGTTCAGGCACGGCCACGCCGTAACCCGGCTCAGCCAGTGCTCTGCGACGCAGCTTGCGCCGCAGCAGAGGCTGCACCGCCCAGGCCAGCGCACTGAACAGCGCACGGGCAAAGCCCATGGGAGCCGGTTTGGCCATGCTTGAGCGCTGCTTCGGTCAGTGCGCAGAAGCGCCCACCTGGGCGTCGGGCTTGACGCGCTTGAGCAGGGCCAACATCTGCGCTTCTATGCGCTGCAAGGCTTGCTGTGTATGGCCTTCAAAGCGCAGCACCAGCACCGGCGTGGTGTTGCTGGCGCGAATCAGGCCGAAGCCGTCGGCCCAGTCCACGCGCAGGCCGTCAATGGTGCTGACTCGGGCAGGTTCGGCAAACTCCGTGGCAGCGAGCGCCTGCAAATCAGCCGCCAGACGATGGGGCTCGCCTTCGGCACAGGCCACATTGAGTTCGGGCGTGGAGAAGCTGGTGGGCAAGGCGTTGAGCACTGCGCTGGGGTCGGTTTCACGGCTGACGATTTCGAGCAGACGACAGCCCGCATAGGTGCCATCGTCAAAGCCGTACCAGCGCTCCTTGAAGAAGATATGGCCGCTCATCTCGCCTCCCAGCGGCGCACCCAGCTCCTTCATGCGAGCCTTGACCAGCGAATGGCCGGTCTTGTACATCACGGCCTTGCCGCCTGCAGCTTCGATCTCGGGGGCCAGACGCTGGGTGCACTTGACGTCGAACACGATGGAGCCGCCGGGCACGCGCGAGAGCACATCCTTGGCGAACAGCATCATCTGACGGTCGGGGAAGATGTTCTGGCCATCCTTGGTCACAATGCCCAGGCGGTCGCCGTCACCGTCAAAAGCCAGACCCAGCTCGGCATCGCTTGTCTGCAGGGCCTGGATCACATCGCGCAGGTTCTCGGGCTTGCTGGGGTCGGGATGATGATTGGGAAAGTTGCCGTCGACTTCAGAGAACAGCTCAATCACCTCGCAGCCCAGCTGACGGAAGATGGCGGGAGCCGATGCCCCGGCCACGCCGTTGCCGCAATCCACCACAATCTTCATGGGCCGCGCCAGCTTCACATCGCCCACGATGCGGGCGGTGTAATCGGCCAGCACATCGGCCCGGCTGATCTGTCCAGCACCGGTAATCGTCCAGTCCTCGGTTTCCATGCGCACGCGCAGGGCCTGGATTTCCTCGCCATAAATGGCGCGGCCTGCCAGCACCATCTTGAAGCCGTTGTAATCCTTGGGGTTGTGGCTGCCCGTCACCTGGATGCCGCTGGTGCACAAGGTGGCGGCGGCAAAGTAGAGCATGGGGGTGGTGGCCAGGCCGATGTCGATCACATTCACGCCCACCTCGGTCAGGCCCTGCATCAGTGCGGTCGACAGCGCGGGACCCGACAGACGGCCATCACGCCCAACCGCCACGGTTTTTTCACCGGCGACCAGCGCTGCCATACCGAATGCGCGGCCGATGCCACGGGCGACGTCTTCAGTCAGTGTCGACGGCACGATGCCGCGAATGTCATAGGCCTTGAAGATGGAGGATGCAACTTGCACGACAGCTCTTTCTCGAAGTTTTTCAATTCCATGGCGCCAGGCAGCGGGCTGCGCAGCGTGATCGGGCGATTTTAGGCTGCAAACAGCAAGGCCTGCGCCTTGATGGGCGCAGGCCTTGAACTCTGGATTCGCCGAAATCCCGGCGCGCCGTCCCGTCAGCGCTGACCAAGGGAGTGAAGCTTCGCAACAACCGTTGCGGAAGTTACAGCCGCTGTTGCACCTGGGTGAGGGCCGCCGGATCCTCCATGGTGCTAAGGTCACCGGGATCACGACCTTCGGCCACCGCCTGCAGTGCCCGGCGCAGCAGCTTGCCGCTGCGCGTCTTGGGCAGAGCCGTGACGAAGATCACGCGCGACGGACGCGCAACCGCCCCCAGACGCGCGTCGACCAGCTTCATCACATCGGCTTCCAGGGCCTTGCTGGAGGCCTCATCAGCCACCAAGGCGGCATCGCGCACCACGGCAAAAGCCAGCGCAGCCTGACCCTTGAGATTGTCGGCAACGCCGACCACGGCCACTTCGGCAATCTGGACATGGGCAGAGATGCTCTCCTCGATCTCGCGCGTGCCCAGGCGATGGCCCGCCACATTGATCACATCGTCGGTACGGCCGAGGATGAAGTAATAGCCATCCTCGTCGCGGATACCCCAGTCGAAGGTGCTGTAGATCAGCCGACCCGGAATGCTCTTCCAGTAAGTGTTGACAAAGCGGTTGTCGTCGCGCCACACCGTCTGCATGCAACCGGGCGGCAGCGGACCTTCAATCGCCAGCACGCCCTTCTGATTCGCCTGGGTCAACTCCTCACCGCTGGCGTCATCAATCAGCTTGACGTTGTAGCCGTAGACCGCCCGGCCCGGACTGCCAAAACGCGTGGCCTGCTTTTCCACGCCGTTGCACAGGGTCATGATGGGCCAGCCGGTCTCGGTCTGCCAGTAGTTGTCGATGATGGGCTTGTTGATGGCCTGGCTGATCCAGGTCGCAGTGGGCTCGTCCAGCGGCTCGCCGGCCAGCCACAGCGCCTTGAGGCTGGAGATGTCGTAGCGCTTGAGGTAATCCGCATCATGCTTTTTGAGCACGCGAATCGCGGTCGGCGCCGAGAACATGTGCGTGACCTTGTATTTCTCGACAATGCTCCACCAGATGCCTGCATCGGGGTTGACCGGCAACCCCTCGTACATCACCGTGGCCAAGCCCGCAATCAGCGGCGCATAGATGATGTAGCTATGACCCACGACCCAGCCTATGTCGCTGGTGCAGAAAAAGGTCTGCCCCGCCTGGGCATCGAAGATATGCGGCATGCTGGCCGCCAGTGCCACGGTATAGCCGCCCGTATCGCGCTGCACGCCCTTGGGCTTGCCCGTGGTGCCGCTGGTGTAGAGGGTGTAGCTGGGATGGGTTGACTCCACCCAGACGCAATCCACCTGCGCATTCATGTGCCGGGCACGCAAGGCCGACCAGTCATGGTCGCGGCCCGCCTTCATGGGCATTTCGGCCAGTCCGCGGTTGACCATCAGCACGGCAGCGGGCTGGTGGCTGGATTGCCTGAGCGCTTCATCCAGCAA
The DNA here is from genome assembly GCF_018292285.1 of Comamonas brasiliensis. Lineage (NCBI taxonomy): Bacteria > Pseudomonadati > Pseudomonadota > Betaproteobacteria > Burkholderiales > Comamonadaceae > Comamonas > Comamonas brasiliensis. The sequence goes on along the minus strand of NZ_JAANES010000001.1, from coordinate 1,229,741 downwards.
AGGTTTGTAAGCCACGACACGGCCGCCACGCGAGCCCGCATCGGCGCTGATGATGACCTTGGGTTCGGCATCATCGATGCGCGACGCCAGTGCGCCCGAGGCAAAGCCGCCGAACACCACGGAGTGAATGGCGCCCAGACGCACGCAGGCCAGCATGGCAAAGCAAGCCTCGGCCACCATGGGCATATAGATCTGCACGCGGTCGCCTTTTTGCACACCCAGCGACTGCAGCACGGCGGCCATGCGATTGACCTCCGCATGCAGCTCGCGGTAGCTGTAGACCTTCTCGGTCTGCGTTTCGGTGGAAATGGCGATCAACGCGTTCTGATCGCCGCGCTCTGCCACATGGCGGTCAATGGCGTTATGGCAAAGATTCGTTGTGCCGCCCACAAACCATTTGGCGAACGGCGGGTTGCTGTAGTCACAGATCTGCTGCGGCTTCTGCTGCCAATCGATCAGGCCGGCCTGCTCCGCCCAGAAGCCGTCGCGGTCATCAATGGAACGCTGATAAAAATCGTCGAAACGCGTGGTCATGAATATGTCTCCTTGACTCTCCGTCTTTTGCAGAGAGTTTTCTGAATTCATAATTATTCATAACGCGCTTGCCAAAAACTGACAGCGCTTGACAACTGCATTCGTTCAGCTCAGTGCTAATGGCTCAAACCTTGAAGGCCGTCGCCGGCCCGGGCTCGGCTACTGAGACCTGAACATCACTGAATAGAAATCTGAAGCGCCAACGCATCGCCCAAAGAAAAAGCGCCCAATGAGGGCGCTTTTTCCATTCACTCAGTGCACGCGATTACTTGACCAGAGCCAGCATCTCCTTGAAGGCGGGGTCTTCGCAGGTGCGCAGCCACTCGAACATCACCATCTCGGTGGTCACCAGCTCGGCGCCCGCACCCGCCAGACGGTCAAACGCAGCATCCCGGTTACGCTCGGTACGCGAGCTGCAGGCATCCGTCACCACCCACACATCGAACTCGTCTTCCAGCAGCTCCAGCGCCGTCTGCAGCAGGCAGACATGGGTTTCGCAACCCGCAATCACCACCATATTGCGCTCGGGCGCCTGTTGCTGAGGCTTTTGAAGATGCTTGGGCAGGCTGCGCGCATTGCCGCCCTGCGGCTTGGCAGGAGGACGCAGCCATTCACCCAGACCCTCAGGCACGGCGCTGAAATACATTTTCTCCAGCGTCTTCTGGCACAGCGCCTTCAGCTCCGCATTGTTGGCACCAAGGCGAGAAGGATTCTGCTCCGTTCCCCAGACAGGCACCTCCAGCAACTGCGCCATCTTGGCCAGCTTGACGGCATTGGCCAGCGCTTGCGCGCCTTCATGGATGACGGGCATCAGCTTGTCCTGGTAGTCCACCAGAACCAGTTGCGACTCGGAAGCTTCTAACAACATGGCAAATCTTTCTTAAAACTGTGTCAAGCCTGCCGCCAAAAAAGCGCAGCGCTTGCGCAAGACCGGCGTGCAATGCGCCGAGGAAGCGCGCCGCGTCGGCTGCAATCGATGGCGCTATTGTCGCTGCAAGCGCATTCCGGGGCAGAGAGTCCGTCAATGCAACGCCCTTTTTGTGTCAATACCATGAATTGGTGCATTCCCGACCCGCATTCACCAGAGTGGGGAAATTACGTACTGTCATACGCTGCAAATTTGAGAGCAGCTCAGGCAATAAGCTTATGCCCGCAGCTCACTTGCTGTGCTGCATCAAAAACCAAGAGAAAAAATTGGAAATAGAGTCCCCATCCTACAAATGAACGTGTTACCCTCACGCCCCATGTCCCGATGGCTTATTGCACTTCTATTTGTCGGCGTTACCTCAGCGCACGCGGCGCCTAGCGAGCAGCGTGACGACGACATGGCCCAGTTGCTGGTCAACCGCGGCCTCATCACCCAGTTGCGTGAAGCTCGCCACTCCGTGGCCGAGAAGACGACTGACTTCGTGCGCGAAGCACGTCAGAACGTGGCCGAGAAAACCTCCGATCTGGTGGTGACCGCCATGGGCTTCCTTGGCGTTCCCTATCGCCTGGGCGGCACCAATGCCGAAACCGGCTTTGACTGCAGCGGTTTCGTGCGTGCCATCTACTCCCAGACCATGGGCAAGGTTCTGCCTCGCGTTTCTGCCGAACAGGCCAACGCCACTCAGCAAATCGATCGCAGCGACCTCAAGCCCGGCGATCTGGTGTTCTTCAACACCATGCGCCGCACGTTCAGCCATGTGGGAATCTACGTGGGTGACGGCAAATTCATCCACGCACCACGTACCGGTGCCAGCGTGCGCGTGGAAAGCATGCAGACCTCCTACTGGGCGCGTCGCTTCGACGGCGCCCGACGTGTCGAAGGTGCCGATGCCTCGGCCACCACGGCTGCTGCCTACAGCGCCCTGGGCCCTCTGCAGCCCTGACCCTCCATCAGCGCCCGCAAGAAATGCCTGCTTTCAGCAGGCATTTCTGTTTCCTGTTCTGGCCCCCTCACCCGTCTACTTTCATGAAAGCAACCCGCTCGCGCCGACATTCAGAATCGTCCGACAGAGTCGGGCTTTGGGCCCGCGTAGAGTGACTTTCGTCATAGCACCAACAGGGAACAGAATATGTCCATCATCGGAACCATCATCGTCGGTCTTATCGTTGGCTTGATTGCACGGGCCATCAAGCCTGGCAACGACAGCATGGGCTGGATCATGACGATTCTTCTCGGTATTGTGGGTTCGTTTGTAGCCACCTATCTGGGCTCGGCGATGGGCTGGTACCAGCCCGGGCAAACCGCAGGCTGGATTGCCTCGGTGGTTGGAGCAGTGATTCTTTTGTTTATTTATGGCATGGTGCGCGATAAGGCCAACTGAATCTGAATTCCGAACAAAAGGGGCCCCTGGGCCCCTTTTTCTATTTCCTGCATCTTCTTACCGTATATGTGGAAAAAAGACCCGAGTTTGAGAAATCTCAGCGCAACCAGAGCAGAGCGCAAAGACATTGCCCAGGCCGCTGCACGGGCCCGCAAGCTGCTCAGAAAGCGCGCGCTCATCAGTGCTGCTGCCAGCACCATTCCCATACCGGGGCTGGACTGGGCCGCCGATGCCGCCCTGCTCGCGCAGCTCTATCCGCGCATCAACCAGGAATTCGGACTGACACCCGAGCAGCTCGACCAGCTCACGCCAGGCAAGCGCGAGCAGGTACAGAAAGCCGTCGCCATGGTCGGCTCCGTGCTGATCGGCAAGTTCATCACCCGCGATATGGTGCTGCGCCTTGGCAAAGCCATGGGACTGCGCATGAGCACCAGGCAGGCTGCCAAATATGTACCGCTGCTGGGCCAGCTCGCAGCGGCATCGATAGGCTACGCCACGCTGCGCTATCTGGGAGAGCGCCATATTCAGGACTGCATGCGCGTGGTCGAAGAGGCCGAGCTGGACATTCCCGGTCGCTGGCTGGACACCCGCAACCTGCTGCAACGCAATAGCGATCTGGTGCGCAGCTGGCAGCAGCAAGATCGCGGCCCCTGGCAACGCGGCCCTCATGACTGAGCCCGCCGCTTACTCACCGACAATCCAGCTATGAACGACAGCAGCACCCCAACCCAGCGTTACTGGCTCATGAAGAACGAGCCTGACGAGTACTCCATCGACCACGCATTGGCAGCCCCCGGACAAACCATTGCCTGGAACGGCGTGCGCAACTACCAGGCCCGCAATTTCATGCGGGACGATATGCAGGTCGGTGACGGCGTTCTTTACTGGCACTCCAGTTGCGCCGAACCCGGCATCTACGGCCTGGCCCGCATTGCCGGCAATCTGCGCGTGGACCCCTCACAGTTTGATCCTGAGGATCCCTACTACGACCCCAAGTCCCCGGTCGACAAACCGCGCTGGCTGACGCTGGACGTGCAGGCGCTGAAGAAAACCCGGCCGCTGCTGATAGCCGAGCTGCGCGGACAAGCTCCACTGGAGCAGATGCGTGTGCTGCAAAAAGGCAATCGCCTCTCCATCACCCCGGTGACCGAAGCCGAATGGCATTGCATTCAGGCTCTGCTGCAAGAGCATTGAGGCCGCTCCTTTTTTCGGCGTGCTTCACAAAACACTCCTTCGGCCATATCAGCAGCAGGCATCGTCAACGGCGGCTTTCGCCAGTCCCCGCCCCAGTACGACGACTCAGCGGACTGAGGCGCAACGCCGCTGCATTTTCGGATGACGTGGCGTATTTCCCACAAGGCAATCTCGCTGCGCCCTCTAACATCCTTGAATCACAGTCTGATCAGCGGCTATGCCAAGGAGTTTGAGATTGCGCTGGAGCACCCCCTTCATGCTGGCTTGGCGCCGAGCCAAAACCACTTTGCCTTCAAGAGCCAGACTGGCACTGCGTGATGCACTTGCCGCAGCGCTGGCCAGCATGCTGGCCTGGGTTATCGCCCAGCAACTCTGGGGCCACCCCAAGCCCGCATTTGCAGTGGTCACCGCCGTGATCTGCCTCGCCCCTGGGCTGCCCAGCCATCTGAAGCAGGCACGCAGTCTGCTCATAGGCTGCACACTGGGCATCGTGATCGGCGATCTGCTGTGGCAGTTGCCCGAGCAGCACCTGTTGCTGCGCATGAGTCTGGGCGCATTCCTCTCCATCCTGCTGGGCGCCATCATCGGCCCCGCGCCCGTGGTGCCGATTCAAGCCGGGGTCTCGGTGATTCTGGTGCTGGTGCTCGGCCCCAGCATGGCGGGCGGAGCCCGTCTGCTGGACGTCACGGTCGGTGCTGCGGTCGGGCTTATCTTCAGCCAGGTGCTTCTGACCTCCAATCCCATCAAGGATATGGGCCGGGCCGCCTCGATCTTTCTCAAGCAACTGGCCAATGGACTGGATCTGACTCTCAAAGCCTGCCAGCAGCAAAAAGCCGATGCAGCCGAAACCGCGCTCGGTCAGTTGTCACTGGCCCATGAGTCGCTGGCCGCCCTGCGCGCCGCCGTGGGCCAGGCCCACTCATCGCGCCGCTGGTCCTTGCGCGGACGGCTCAATGCCGGACGGCTGGCCTTTGTCACCCGCCGCTATGACCGTCATGCGGTGCGCGTCTACGCCACGGCCTTGCTGCTGGCGGAGAGTCTGAACCGGGCCACTGCCCACACCGGCATGACTCCTCCCACGGCAATAGCCGACTACTGCCGCTGGCTGACGCATGCCTGCCTGGACCTGGCCAACCAGCCCACCGTGGTGGCCCTCAAGGCCGATGATCCTCTGGCGACCATGGATGACTGCCCTGCGTCACCGACACCGGAGCTATTGCTGCAGCCTGAATGGCTGCTGGTGCATGAAAATGCCTGGCAGCTGGAGCGCGCTTTGCGCGCCTTGATAGGCTCGCGCGATGCATGAAAATCACATAAAAATACGCTTAAACGCTTACCAATAAAGCGACAGCCGCTCCTAAACAAGGAGCGTCATAGGGCGCGCTGTATACCGTGCGCCCCTCCTTGATGGTCTCCAGCACCTGGAGGCTGGCCAGCTGATGCGGCGGCACGGTCAGCGGGTTGTCCGACAGCACGGCCAAGTCGGCCAGCTTGCCGACCTCGATGGAGCCCTTGCGGTCCTCCTCGAAATGCTGGTAGGCCGACCAGATGGTCTGCGCCTTGAGCGCCACCCAGGGCGAGACGCGATGCTCGGGCCCCAGCACACGGCCCGAACGCGTCGTGCGATTCACCGTGGCATCGAGCACGCGCATCGACGATGGCAAGGCCACAGGCGCGTCGTGATGAGACGTGAACACCATGCCCTCGCCCAGCACCCAGCCAGTCGGCGAGATGTTCTGCGCGCGTGGATCGCCGAGCACCGAATCATGGTGCCAGTCGCCCCAGTAGAAGGTATGCATGGGAAACAGCGACGGGAAGATGCCCAGTTCCTTGAGCTGGCTCACCTGGTCGCGCCGCAGTGTCTGGCCGTGGATCAGCACCGGACGTACGGCTCGCGCCTGCTCCACGGGGCCGCTGGCACGCACGGCAGCGATGAACTGGTCGATCGCCGCGTCGCCGTTGCCATGCACCAGAATCTGCCAGCCGTTGTGGATGGCCCTGGCCACCTGCTCGTTGGCCCTGGCATCGCTGAGCACCCCATAGCCCCGATAACCGGGCTGCTGACCATCGGGCGGCACCAGATAAGGCTCGGTCAGCCAGGCCGTCTTGCCCTGAGGCGAGCCGTCGAGCGTGAGCTTGACGCCGCCAATGCGGAAGCGGTTGGTATAGCTGCGGCTGAACTTGAGATTGTTGGCCAGGGCGCCATCCCCCAGCTGCAGCATGTCGGGATAAGACACCACGTCGATGACCAGCCGGCGCGACTCGGCCGCCGCCATGGCCGAGGCGATGGCTCCCGCATCGGAGCGCCCGTCCTGCACCGTGGTGTAGCCGAACTCCAGATAGAGCTGCTGGGCTTTTTCCAGCCAGTCCATGGACTGCTCCAGCGTGAGTTTGGGCATGATCCGGCCCAGGCTGTGGAAAAAGGCATTCTCCTCCAGCACCCCGTTGGGCACCGGGCTGCCAGCACGGCGGCGGATCACGCCACCCTCTGGATTGGGAGTGCCGGGGCCGATGCCGGCACGGGCCAGGGCCGCGGAATTGAGTGCGCCGAAATGCCCGGACTGGTGGATCACGGCAATCGGCAGGTCCCGGGAGACGGCATCGAGGTCGTCGCGCGTGGGATGACGCCGCTCCTGGAGCTGGGAATCGTCATAGCCAAAACCGAGCACGATGCCCAGCTTTTTAACCTCGGGCGAGGTCTGGATGTACTCGCGAAGCGTCTGCTGCAGGTCGGCGATAGAGGCATTGCCACCGTCGGGCGGAGGCAGCAGATTGGCCGAAATGGCCTGCAGCCCCACGCCGCCGATATGGCTGTGTGGGTCCACAAAGCCCGGAATCAGCGTGCGCCCCTGCAAGTCCACCATGCGCGTGCCAGGGCCGCGCAAGGACTCCAGCTCCTGCATTGAGCCGATGGCGGCAATCACTCCGGCATTCACCGCCACGGCTTCCACCTGGGGCTGGGCATCGTTCATGGTGAGAATCGGGCCGCCGTAGAAGATCATCTCGGCAGGCCTGACCGCGGTCTTCGAACGGCGCGAAGCACAGCCCGCAAGCCAGGGCGTTGATGACAATGCCGTCAGCGAAGCTGCGGTGGCGAGAAACTGGCGCTTTTGCATCATGAACCTCCACAAGACTGCAGCGTAACCGCAGTTCGGACCCGAATCATGCGGGAGCTGCAAGTCATGCCCATGCGCCGGCGCAAGAGAACATCATAAAATCGACCCCAAGCGCCCATCCATATTGCGCTTGCAGCTCATAAATACAGAGCAGAGCTAATAAAGCTCAGGCCTTGAGACGGGTCCAGCAGCGGCCCACACCAAGCGCCAGCAGCCAGCCCAGCACACACATGCTGCCCGTCACCATCCAGGTGAACTGCCAGCCGCCCATCTGCATGGCCACGGCCGCGACCAGTGGCGGACCGGCAAACTGCCCCACACAGGACCATTGCTGCATGAAACCCACGGTGGTGGATACCGTGGCCGGGCTGGGCGCCAGGTGCATGGCCGTGGTGAACAGAGTGGCCGGTATCAGGCCGCCCGTCGCCGAGAACAGCGCCACGGCCACGAAACGCAGCCACAGCGGTGCCAAGGGCTCGCCGCCGATCTGCACATAGGCCAGCAGCGCCGTCAGCCCCATCAGCACATAGCCGGTTTGCAGGCAGCGCGCGGGACTCCAGCCCCGATGCAACAACCTGCCTGCGGCCACATTACCCAGCATATTGCTGGCGGCGACCACAGCCGTCAGCAGCCCTGCCAGCTTGGCGCCTAGACCGGCCTCCGCATACAGAGTGGGTAAAAATCCGACAACCCCCATCCACTGGCTCGAATACACCATGAAGCCCAGCGACACCAGCCAGGGGCCGGGGCTGCGCAAGGTGCAGGCCAGACGCGGACGCCAGCCTTCATCGGCTGTGGCTGCAAGGGCATCGGCTGCAGCACCATCCGCAGGCACCATGCGCCAGACCGCATAGGCAGCCAAGGCGGAGGTGCAGCCCAGCGCAATCCACCAGACCTGCCAGCTGCTTGCCTGCAGCACCCAGGGCCCCAGCAGCAAGCCCATGGCACTGCCAATGGGCATATAGGAACCCCACCACCCCATACGCGTCCCCAGCTCGGACGGCTTGACTGCGCGGCGTATCAGCCCCGGTGCAGGCATGGCGACCAGCAAGAATCCCAGGCCTTCAAGCGCACGCAGCGCCAGCAGCCAGGCAAAGCCCGTGGCCGCAGCGCCCACCGCGCTTGACATAGCCATCAGCATCAGCCCCGTCAGCAGGCTGCGACGCAGACCCCATTTGTCGGCGCCCAACCCCACCACCAGGCCCAGCAGCATGCCCGCCACCTGAACGGTGGAGAGCAGAAATCCGGCCTGCACCAGGGACACGCCCAGTTGCTGCTGCAGCAAAGGCACGGCAGGCGGCAGCTTGCCCACATGCAGCGAGGCACTGACGCCGGCTGCGACGATGATCCATGAGGGGTTCAGGCCCCGGCTAGTCACTGGCTCCACCACGTTGTCTCTTTTTCTCAGCTAGGTGATATGTCAACTATCTAGCATATGGCAAAACACGAGACAGATTGACAAGCTTTGCCACAAGCGCCTCCGGCACAGGCCGATCTCGCCCGGATCGCATAAAAATTGTGCAAACTCGCTTTCATGACCGACAACTCCGATTGAAGGAACTCCATGCGCTCTTCGCTTGATTTCAGCTCCTGGACCTCCTTGCTCTCCACCGTGCTGGGACTGTTGCTGGTGACCTGCCTAATGATGGGCATTCGCCTGTTGTTCATGCAGACCGTACAAAAGCGGCGCGAGCGTGAGAACCGGCAAATCAACGAGCGGCTCAAGACCTTGATCGCCGCCTACAAAACGCTGGGCAGCTCGTTCACCGGCACGCTGAGCGTCAGTCCTCTGCATCTGCGCGACCTCAGGCAAACCGATGAGACACTGCCACAAACGCCAGCCGGAGATAGCCTGAACGAGCGCCGCCGTCGTATCCGGGATGCCGTGGAGGCCGCTCTGTCCGACATCATCCTGCTGGGTACCGAGGAGCAAGTGGAACTGGCAGCCCGGGCAGCCCAGGATATGGTGGCCGGTCGACCTATCGAGACCGCCGCACTGGTCACTTCGCTGCGCGGCTTCATTCGCGACGCTCTGGATCTCGAACCCATCCCCTCGCATCTCCAGATACCGTCCCAGGGCCCGGCAAGGCCGAATACCGGGGGAGCCGGAGGGAATCGCAAGGCCGGTGAAGCCCAGGGTTCGGGCAGTCGTGGCGGCGCGGGCGCCGGCGGTCAGGGCGCAGGTATGGGAGCGGGAGGCCTGGGGCTGGGCGCCGGGCTGGGTTCGGGCCTGAGTGCTGGTGCGGGCAGCGAGGATCTCACGGACCGCCGCCCATGACACCAGCTAGCCCGAGGCACTTCTTGCTCAGAGAATGTCCAGCGGTAGCTTGAAGCGCGGCGGGGGCGAGGCAGCGTCGATCAGCGCCAGCTCTTCCGGGCCGAGCGTGAGCTTCAGTGCACGGGCGTTGTCTCGGATATGGTCTTCGGAGCCGCTCTCGGGAATCGCCAGCACCCTGCCGCTGCGCAGAGCCCAGGCCAGAGCCACCACACTGGCACTGACACTGTGACGATCACCGATTTCAGCCAGCAGGCTGTGCTCAACCAGCTCTCCATGCCCCAGCGGACAATAGGCCATCACGGTCACGCCGTTCTTCAGACACCAGGGCAGCAAGTCATATTCGATACCGCGGCTGAAAACGTTGTAGAGCACCTGATTGACCACACAGTTGCGTCCGCCCGGAACTTGCCACAGCTCCTGCATATCGTCGGTGTCGAAGTTGGAAACGCCCCAATGACGAATCCTCCCCTGCGCCTTCAATGCCTCGAACGCGGCTACCGTCTCGGCCAGCGGCGTATTGCCACGCCAGTGCAGCAGATAGAGGTCGATACAGTCCACTCCCAGCTTATGGGCGCTGGCCTCGAACGCGCGCATCACTCCCTTGCGGCTGGCGTGCATGGGCAGCACCTTGCTGACCAGGAACGGCCGGAGCCGATTTGGCGACAAGTCGCGCAGCACATCACCAATCAGTTCCTCGGAAAGGCCATCGCCATACATCTCGGCAGTGTCGATCACGCTCAGGCCGAGCTGCAGCCCGGTGAGCAAGGCCGCCTTCTCTTCGTTCAGGCTGCGCCGCCCCTGGCCAAGATGCCAGCTGCCCATACCCAGGCTGTTGTGCCCCTCTAAAAATGATATGGCATTGCGCATACGAGCGACCTCCAAGGAAATTCTTCAAAAACCGGCCAATTGCCAGACATGCCAAATATTAATAAAGCATTGCGCTATCACTCCTGCTTCTTTTGTCAGCTCAGTTTGAGCCGCGTTATGCTTCACCCGCGAATCAACGACAGATGATTCGAATGCGTATGTGAAATCAAGTCCGCTATTACCAACAGCTTTCCTCAATATATTCATAACACGGGAGTTCATTGCATGTTCAAGTCCATCGCGGCCGCCGTTGTCGGCCTGTCACTGTCTCTTGGCGTCTGGGCCAAGACCGAAGCCACTCAGGAGTTGCCCGCTGAAATCAAGGCCCTGCACTGGCAGGAAAGTGGCAAGGGTGAAATCGCGGACAAGGCCAGCGTCAAGATTCCGTCTGGCTATGCCTTTCTCGGCGAGGCCGACACCTCCAAGCTGTTGCAGGCATTTGGCAACCCGCCCAGCAGCGATCACTTCCTGATCGCCCCCAAATCCTTGAACTGGTTTGCCGTGTTCTCCTATGACGACACGGGCTACGTGAAGGACGACGAAAAGATTGATGCCGACGACTTGCTCAAATCCATGCAGTCAGGCGACAAGGCCGGCAACGAGCAGCGCAAGAAGCTGGGTCTTGAAGCGCTGTACACCGATGGCTGGCAGGTTCCCCCACATTACGACACGGCCACCAAGCGACTGGAATGGGGTCTGCGTCTGCGCGGCGAAACCGGTGAGAAGAATGTCAACTACACCTCGCGCATTCTGGGCCGCAGCGGCGTGATGACGGCCACTCTGGTCTCCGATACCGCCACCCTGGCCCAAAACACCGAGGAGTTCAAGAAAGTGCTGGCCGGATTCGACTACAACAGCGGACAGACCTACGCGGAGTTCAAGAATGGTGACAAGGTCGCCGCTATCGGTCTGGGCGCCCTGGTGCTCGGTGGTGCTGCCGCAGTGGCCACCAAGAAAGGCCTGTGGGGCGCGATTGCTGGCTTTCTGGCTGCAGGCTGGAAGATCGTCGCTGCTGCAGCGGTCGCCCTGTTCGCAGGCATAGGCAAATTGTTTGGCCGCAAGAAGGCCGCTGAATAAGGCGGTCCGCGGGCCACGGCCTCAATGTCTGTAACCCGCCCCGCGCATCGCTAAGATCGCGGGGTTTGTCTTGTCCGGAAAGCCGTCTTGTACTTCACGATCTCCACGCAGCTGCAGGTAGTTCTGGCCATCGTCCTGTTCTATCTCTATGACGCTGCCTTGCTGCTCAAGCCCGAAGAAGGCTTGCTGCGCCCGCTGCGCTCGGGATGGAAGGCACAGTTGGCCAGCCGAGGCTTCGAGCTGCGTCAGAACCGCCTGCTGTGGCTGCCTGTATTTGTGCTTCACCAGCCCGTCTACAGGCAGCGCTGGAGCGCAACGCGGATCCAGCTGCCCGCCGACGCGGGATCTTCCACGGCTATTGAGGCACATGCCCACAGTTTCAAGGCATTTGTACTGCCGCTGTATCTGCTGGCCGCACTGCTGTTTCTCGGCCTTCCTGCCGCCTTGCTGGTGCTGCATTCCGAACTGCTGCAGCTGATTGCACTTGCGCTCATCTATCTGAGCACGACCTACCTCAGCTGGCTGACGCTGCGCCATGGCATACAGGGCCACAGCAGCCAGACCTTCGCACGCTCGACCGCGCTTCAAATTCTGCTGTGCCCCCCATTTGCGCTCAATGTGGTGCGCAAGCTCTCGCTGTCATATGAAATACAGACCGACTTGCTACAGACGGCCCAGGCCCTGATGAGCGCCTCTGACTGGCAGGATCTGGCAGTCCAGGTGCAGCAGTTGATGCGGCGCGAGATGGACGAGATTGCCGAGCTGCCCGAATACGCGCCCACGCTGGCACAGATGCAGCAGGCACTGCGGGTGCTCGAGCAAAACAGCGCCCGAAGCTTAACAGGCCCTCAAGCAGCCCCACAATAGCGGCTTCCATCACAGCGACCATTGCGAGCACACCATGGCCTTTGCCGACAATCTCAAGCAACTTCCCTCCATCGCCCATATCTCCGAGCTGCAGCTGATCGACTCCGACGGCAAGCTGGCCGCAAGCATTCCGAATGCCCCCGGAAAAGCTGGCTCGGTCACGGTCTACAACGCACTCTACGCCAAACATGGCAGCATCAATGTCGCGGCTGCCGAAGAAGGCCTGCAGCTGTTTGCCGAGCACACCGAAGATGCCAAGGCACGCCCCGGTGCCCACCCCAATATCGATCGGTTGCTGGACGTGATTGCCAGCGGCAAAGGCTATGCCGTGACGGTGATTGCAGCCTGAGCGCCCTCAGGCCCTTTCACTGATGAAAGGGCCTGATCTTGCGGCCTGTCCCTCCGGTGCCTGCGTCCGGAGGTCTTCAGGGTCCACGCGCTGAACACGATTGCGCCCCCCACGTTTGCCTCGATAAAGCGCCGCATCGGCCTGCTGCAGTGCGAGCTCAAACGCATGCGAAGCAATGAAAGGATTGGAAACGCCAATCGTTGCCGTGCAAGTGACGCAGCCATGCAGGCTGATGCCCGGAATCGCGATTTCCGCAATCGCTGCGCGTATTCTTTCGGCGAGTTGCAGCGCCTCGTCTCCCCGCAGCCCCGGGCAGAGAACCACGAACTCTTCACCACCCAAACGGCATTTCAGATCGCTTTTGCGCGTGCTTTGCCGAATCACTTCCGCCACTCGGCATAGCACCATGTCGCCGAACTGGTGCCCATAGCTGTCGTTGATGCGTTTGAAATGATCGATGTCCACGATCAACAGATGGACGGGCACGGTCTTTGCAGCCGCGAAATGCGCGCCCAGTCCCTGGAGCAAGCCCCGGCGATTGAGCAGCCTGGTCAACGGGTCCTGGGCCGCCATGCTGCCGAGTTCGTCGGTGAGACGGCGCAACACCAGCCAGACCGCGCCCGGCGGTATCACCGTGCCGAGGAAGGACATATAGACGTAGAACACCGTCTGGAACCGGCTGTTCATGTCCAGGGCCTGCAAGCCGCCCTGCAGGATCAGCACGAACTTCATGGCATTGAGAATGCAGATGCCGCCGATCAGAATGGAAAAGACCAGCATCTCCACGACCATATTCCTCGCAAAGCTGAGGGTTCCCCACAGCAAGGCGATCGTCATGCCCAGAAACAGCAAGGCACAAGCCCCGGCCAGCATGGCCTGGCGCGCCTCCAGACCCAGTGTCGACTGCACCAGCATCTGCGCGGCACTATAGGCCAGAGCCAACACCAGCAGCGGCCGCCACACCGGTGTCGGACGATTGAAGAAGCGCATCGCGCCCAATGCATAAACCACCGGAGCACACAGAGTCAGAGTGTGATTGACGACACTCATCGCACTCCAGCCCGGCTTGCCGCCTAGCAGTTGCAGCACATAGGCACAGCCCAGCAGCAGATTGCCCAGTGCAAACACATCCATGCCCATTTTCCTGCCGGGCAATCTGCGGCCGATCAGCATGAACAGCACGCAAAAACACAGCAGATGCACGCAGAGCATGCCCAGGATGACGGTCGCAACCATGAAATCGCTCATATCCGGTAAAGACAGGTGCTGCGTGGCTCAGGCCATGAAAACCACCGGACCTGCGGGTCAACAACGCAGGACTGGCACATGCTTTGTTCAAGCCTTATCAACCCGCATTCGTAAGTGTTTGCAACTGTAACGTCTTATACCGGGCCCTGGATGTCAAAACCGATCAGGGCCGACCGGAAAACCTGAGCGATGCTTGGCGCACCACCTCGGGCAACTGCTGCACCTGAGCATAGCTCTCACGCAGCCAGCTCGCATCGTTGCCGCGCTGCAGCACCAGAGCCAGCTCCTGCAGCGCGCTCTTGCCTGAAGCCGGCGCATGGCTGGTGATGCGCTGCAGGGTCTGCCCTATATGCTCGCGCAGCGACAGCTGCTCGCTGCTCGCCGGGTCCACATAAGTGCCGTCCAAGCCGAAACGGCAGGCCTGGAAGCGGTTATAGGTATAGACCAGATAGTCGTCTTCGCTCGGCTCGAAGGGCTGCTCGCTAAGGAACCAGGCACCCAGCGCCTGCACATAGGCTGCCAGCTGCGCAGCGCGATGGATGGACAGCGGCGTGTCGAAAACGCGCACCTCCACCGTGCCGAACTCGGGCTTGGGGCGGATATCCCAGTAGAAATCCTTCATGCTGTGGATCACTCCCGTGGCCGCCATCTTGGCAAAGTAGCGCTCGAAATCCTCCCAATGCAAGGCAAATGGTGCACGGCCCGAAAGCGGGAACGCGAACACCGAGTTGAGACGCGCCGAATCAAACGCCGTGTCCTGCCCCTGCACAAACGGGCTGGATGCCGACAGTGCAATGAAATGCGGGATATAGCGCGAAAGCCGGTGCAGCATCATCAGCGCATCATCGGCACTGGGGCAACCCACATGCACATGCTGGCCGAAAATGGTGAACTGCTTGGTCAGATAGCCGTACAGCGCCGTCAGCTCCTTGAAGCGTGGCTTGTCGTAAATGCGCTGTTGGTGCCACTGCTGAAACGGATGCGTGCCGCCGCCGGCCAACGCGATATTGAGCCGGTCGGCCGCCTTGACCAAGGCATCGCGCGTAACAGCCAGTTGCTCGTAGGCGTCCTGCGCATCCTGACAGATGCCGGTCGAGATTTCGATCATGCTGGAGGTCACCTCGGGCACGATGGAGCCCGGAACCTTGGCGTTCTTGAGAAGGGCGAGCATATCGGGCGCATAAGGCGTCATATCGTAGTGATGGGTGTTGAGCAACTGCAACTCCAGCTCCACGCCCAGCGTCAGCGCCTGTGACGGCGCGAATTCGCCCAAACCACCGGCTTCTGCCCCCGTGGGCTGACTTTGTTCGACTTCATGCGTCATGGCGCTTACCTCCTCTTTGCAAGGCCGCGCGGCCCACGCCGCGATGGGCATCGCCGCTACGCCACAGGGCGGTAGCGGCCAGCAGCACACCCAGTACCTCGCACAAGACGATCATGGGCAGCGCAATGGCCGCCACCTGCTGGGCCACGCTGGCATTGAAAGCCGTCCACTGGATTGCAATCCCCGACACCATCAGCAGCGCGAGACCCGACAAGGCCAATTGCCCGCAGGCCACAGGCCATTGCCTGCGCCAGCCTATGCCGGTACCTAGCCCCAGCAGCAGGATGGAGCCAAACTTGCCCAGAATCCGAGCCAGGACAGCGCTGGCCACGACCGAAACCATCGCCACAGACAGGTTCACTTGCGAGGCCATGCTGGCCACCAGCACGAACATCAGCAGATTGAGCATGGCATTGGCCGCCTGGAAGGCCTGGGGCCAGACCAGCGGCATGGGACTGAGATTGCGCAGCATCAGGCCCGCGACCATGAAGCCCAGTGCGGCAGAGCCGCCCCATTGCTCGGCCAGCAGACAGACCGCAGCCATGGCCGCCAGCAAATACAGGGCCGTGGTATCGCTGCGCGATGATTGCCAACGAAGGACCGGCCAGAAGGCAATGGTGACCAGAAAGGCCCAGAACAGAGTCAGCAGCACGCTGAACAGCAGGCGGCCCAGCCCCGCCGATGAAAACTGCAGGCCGCCACCCGCCGCCGCTGCGACCGGCACGAACACTACGGTCAGCACCAGAGCGCCGAGCAGCGCCAGCAAGGTGCTGATGGTAGCCAGCAGCAAGCTGCGGTCTGTCACCGCGCCGCTGGCGCGCAGATCATCGGCAATGCGAAGCAACACAGCCGGAGACGCAGCCATGGATATCACACCGACGGCCAGCGCCACGGCCCAGCCCCAGCCCAGCGCAAGCAGGGTCGCAGCCACCACCGTCAGCGTGACCAGCGACTCGCCCAGACTTTGCAGCAGCAACCAGGGCTGGCGAAACAGCCAGGGCAATGACACTTGAGAGGCAGCCAGCAGCAGGCTTGCGCCAACAGCCACCTCCAGCAGCACGGCCGTGCTGCCTTGCAGCGGCCAGGGCAGATCGCCAAACCCCACCCATCCAGCCACCAGGCCCACCACCGTATACCCGAGCATGCGCGGATAGCCGGTAAAGCGGTGAACCAGATGACCCAGCAAGGCAGCGGCCGCAACCAGCACGCACCAGCTCAGCAGCGGTGGAAAACCGGCGGGCCAGATGCCCGCCTCAAGATTGCCGAACGGCATAAAGCGCCCTCCTGTATCAAGACCCGGACAGTGCGACAAAGTCACGGCACCAGGAATGGTGCAGGCAGCGTTGCGAGAGATGCGGTCAGCGCCGCGTGAAAGCCCGGCCATGCGCCGGGATGCAACACCTGCTACTAGCACGGCCAGCCCTGTGCCCAAGGGATCACGGCAGCCGCCACGCACGCTCCAGAGTTTGCCCGGATCTCCGCAGGCACTGCCCAGGAGCGCTACAAACATCATAGGGGCGCCAGATCAAACGGCGTTACAGGGTGTCAGCCTTCCGACATTTCTGTGTCCGAATGCGTGGCTTGTTAGAAACCGTCCGGACATGAAAATGCCGGGCTCAACTAAGCGTTGACCCGGCATTGATTCATATGGAAAGCCCTGCTGTCAGGCTGGCAGCTTGCCGCCCTTCAGCAGCGCTCCCACCAGTTCCACCCAGTAACGCATGCCCAGCGGCAGATTGGCATCGTTGAAATCGTACTTGGGGTTGTGCAGGGAGGCGCTGTCCTCGCCATTGCCCAGCCAGATATAGACGCCCGGGCATTCCTGCGCCATGAAGGCAAAGTCTTCAGAAGCCATGCTGGGCACCATATCGCGGCGCACCTTGCCCTCGCCCAGTACGCGGGTCAACACCTCGGCACAGACTTCGGCATGCTGGGGGCTGTTGATGGTAGCTGGATAGCTGACGCGGTAGTCGAGCTGGGCCTCCAGGCCGTGCAGCGCGCAGGTCGCTGCAATCGCATCGCGAAAACGCTGCTCTATGCGTGCGCGCTGAGGCATGTCGAAGCAGCGCACGGTGCCGAGCAGCTTGATGACTTCGGGCATCACGTTATAGGTGTCGCCGGCATTGAAGCTGGTCACGCTCAGCACGGCCGGCTTGTGCACCTCCTGCTCGCGAGCGATCAGCGCGGGTAGTTGCGTCACGAGCTGGCAAGCCGCCAGCAGCGCGTCCTTGCCCAGATGCGGCATGGCGGCATGGCAGCCCTTGCCGGTCAGCGTCAGATCGAAGATGTCGAAGGCCGCCATCACGGCCGTGGAATGCACTGCCGCTGTACCCACGGGCAGACCCGGCCAGTTGTGCATGCTGTAGACCGCGTCCATGGGGAAGCGCTTGAACAGTCCCTCCTCGATCATGGCGCGCGCGCCACCTTCGTTTTCCTCGGCGGGCTGGAAGATGAAATGCACGGTACCGGCAAAGTCGGGGGCCGAAGCAAGGGCCTGGGCCGCACCCAGCAGCATGCTGGTATGGCCGTCATGGCCGCAGGCATGCATGCGGCCTGCGTGGGTAGACGCATGGTCGCACTGGTTGAGCTCGGTCACGTGCAGCGCATCCATATCGGCGCGCAGGCCGATGGAGGGGCCGGAGCCCAGGCTGCCTTTGAGCACGGCGACCACGCCAGTGCCGGCCAGGCCAGTGTGCACCTCGAGACCAAAGCTTTTCAGGAGTTCGGCCACGCGTGCGCTGGTGCGGTGCTCCTGAAACGCTGTTTCGGGATGACGATGAAAGTCATGACGCCAGGCTTGCAGTTCCTGCTGGCCGGGCCACTTGATGGTGTTCATCATGGTCTTGCTCCGGCTTTACAGCGTGTGGACAAAGGTCTGGGCGATCAGCGTCGCGGCCAGGAACACGCCGGCATTGGCCAGCAGCGAAACCACCACGATGCGCCAGCCCAGACGACGGAAGGCCGGGATGTCCTTGGCCAGCGACAGGCCCGCGAAGGTCAGCATGGGCGTGATCATGGCCAGGAAGTTGACCTTTCCGGTCAAAGCTGCCACTTCGGCGGCATAAGGCGTGAGCGGAAAGGTCATGGCCATCGCGATGAACGAGATCCAGCACACAGCAGGCAGCACGCGGCGCGTGCCGACGTAGATCAGATCACCGACAAACACGGCAGCAATGATGAGCAGCACGCCGGGCAGCGCATCCATCACCGGCACGCCATGACCGATGCGGTTGCCGATCAGCACCATGGCGCCGACCAGAACCCAGGAGGCGAATCGCATGCCCAGGCCCAGCGCCGGCACCTGCGCCTGCTCTTCATCCTTGGTGGCAGACAGGTCTACGGCCTGCTCCACCACGGCTTGCTTGCGCTTACGGCCCAGGATCGGCTCCAGCCATTGATAGGCACGCAGCGCCAGGGGCAGCGAGATGAACAGGGTCAGATAAGTGCCCACCGTCGTCGCAATCAGATTGGCGGCAGCGGCAAAGGTGGCGATCTGGTCGCTCATCTCGGGATGCTGGGCGGCAATCGCGCCCACGGCAGCGGCCGTCATGCTGCCCGAGCCCACACCGGCGCCCATGCCCAGTGCCAACGGGTGGAAGATATTGAGGCTTGAGACAAAGCCGGCCAGCAGTGAGATGAAGATGGCGCCAATCAGCGTACCGGTGATGTACTCGGCCAGCACACCGCGGCCTTCGGGCGAATCCATGCCGAAACGCTCGCCAATGATGGCCAGACCCGGTTCACGGCCGATGGAAAAAGTCGCGCCAATCGCTTCGCGCTTGATGCCCAGCAGCAGCGCCACGGGCATGCCCAGGGCCACGCAACCGACCAGGTTGCCCAACTCCTGCAACACCAGCCCCCAGCCGACTTCGGCCAGCTTGGGCAGAGAGCCACCGACCAGCAGACCCAGTTTGGCAATGAACAGAAACAGCGCGCAAGACAGCACGGCGGCTGCCAGATTCTGGCTGTACAGGCTCAGCTTTAGCGGCCCGGGCATGCGCTTGCGCAGCAGACCCAGCACCAGACCGATGAGCAGCGCCCAGATCATGGGCAGCAGCACCACCTTGCCTACGCCCAGCGCAATGGGCAGCGGCCCCAGCCACTCGGACAATGCCGCAATCACCAGCGCCAGCGCAAATACCTGCACCACGCTGCCCACATTCAACGCGGCCTTGGCCGGCTGCACCTCTGTACGCATCAACTTTCCTTGCGCACGACGGCCGCTGCCGACGCGCTGAAATAGCTTTGAACCCTGAAAATGGGCACGGCCAGCCCAAGCTGGCGCTCACCCATGCGGGCGCTGAATATAACAATGCATTTATTGCATACGCATTCTTTTTCTGTTCTAAAAAAGTGAACATACGTATGAATACAGATGCAATTTGGCGACGACAATCGCCGCATGCCCGCCTTCCAAGACTCCCGCGCCCGCTATCTATTTGAAGCCGTCTACTGCGGCTCTGTCCGTGCCGCAGCCGAAAAACTGGGTATCGTGCCCTCGGCCGTCAGCCGCCAGATCAGCCTGCTCGAAGAGGAACTGGGCGTGGCCCTGCTGGAACGCCACCGTAGCGGCGTGGTGCCCACCGAAGCCGGTCAGCTGATGCTGGACTATCACCGCGAACACACGGCCCACCGCCACGACATGCTGGCCAAGGTGGACGCGCTGCGCGGCCTGCACAGCGGCAGTGTCAGCGTGGTCAGCGGCGAGGGCTTTGCACAGGAGCTGATCGACGGCCCCATACGCAATTTTCGCCAGCAGTATCCTGGCGTCAGCATCTCGCTGGAAATCTATGGCACGACCGAAATCATGCGCCGCATTCGCGAGGACGCGGCCGAGATTGGCCTGGTCTACTACCCGCCCGCCGACAGCCATATCACCGCGCGCGGCGCGGCGCGCCAACCCATGCATGCCATCGTCCACTCCCAGCACCCGCTGGCCTGCGCGGACCAGACCTCGCTGCAAGAGCTCAGCCAATGGCCTATTGCCATGCTTCAAGGCGTGTACGGCATTCGCCAGCTCGTGGAATATGCCGAGCACAAGGACAAGATCCACCTCAGCCCCGCACTGACCAGCAATCTCATCAGTGTGCTTCTGGCCTTTGTCACCAGCGGCCAGGGCGTGACCCTGCTGCCGCCCTGCTCCGTCACGGCCGAGCTGGCAAGCGGGCGCCTGCGCGCCATTCCCATTCACAACCCTGCATTTCAGGATGCGGAGATGCAGCTCATCACTCGCACCGGCCGCCATCTGTCCCCTGCCGCCAATCGCTTTCTGCTGTATTGCATGCAAGGCATGCAGGCGTTCCAGGAACCATGAGCTTGCAAGACTCCGGGTCAGGCCGCCTGAGCATGCGAAGGACACCGCTGCACTTGCCTTAGACTGCACGCAGCATGCAAACCAGTCTGGCTCTCACTCCCTCGCAACTGAGCGAATTCCTTCTCAACGTCGCCACCGTACGCCCCGTGTTCATCTGGGGGCCGCCAGGCATCGGCAAATCGGCACTGGTACAGAACTTTGCGCAAAGCGTGGGGCTTGATTGCGTGTCCCTGCTGGGCAGCCAGCTCGCGCCCGAGGATTTGCTGGGCGTGCCGCAGATCATTGACGGGGTGACCCGCTTTTGCCCGCCCGCCATGATTGCTCGGGAGCAGCCCTATTGCCTGTTCCTGGACGAGCTCAACGCCTGCAGTCAGGATGTGCAGAAGGCCTTCTACAGCCTGATCCTGGAACGCCGCGTGGGCGAGTATGTGATGCCCGAGGGCTCCATCGTGATTGCGGCTGGCAACCGGGCTCAGGATTCCGCGATTGTGCGCACCATGTCCTCGGCGCTGATCAACCGCATGATTCATGTGCAGCTCAAGGTCAGCGCCAGCGAGTGGCTGCAATGGGCTCAGCAGGCCCAGTTGCATACTCTGGTGCTGGAATACCTGGCCCAGCGTCCCGATCACCTGTGGAGCCAGCCGCCCAAGCATGAGGAAGCGTTTTCCACGCCGCGCTCCTGGCATATGCTGAGCGACGCCTTGCTCTCCTACGGCGATGCTCTGAATCTGCAGACGCTCGAAGCCCTGGGCAGCGGCTGCCTCACGCCCCAGCATGCGGCGCAATTCAAGGCCTTCTACAAGCTGGCCGACGACC
This sequence comes from Comamonas brasiliensis, assembly GCF_018292285.1. Lineage (NCBI taxonomy): Bacteria > Pseudomonadati > Pseudomonadota > Betaproteobacteria > Burkholderiales > Comamonadaceae > Comamonas > Comamonas brasiliensis. The sequence goes on along the minus strand of NZ_JAANES010000001.1, from coordinate 1,208,448 downwards.
GTCACCGTCTGGACGCCATTTTCAAGGGCGACGCCAACTGGCCCCATGCGCCGCAGGACAGAGATGTGCTGTATTTCCTGGCCCAGGCCTTCCGTGCGCGTCTGCTCAAGATCCTGCCCGCCGACAAGCAGCAAAGCGGCGGCGAGCTGCAGCAAACCGTGCACCGCTCCAAAGCCATGCTCAAGGAGCTGGCCCAGATCAGCCTGGAAATGGCCCAGATCGTCACCGCCGAGAGCGACAGCCAGACCCTGCCCGCCTGGTATATGGTGGAAATCGTGCGCGACCTGCCACGCCTGGTAGAAGCGCGCGAAGCGGCCAGAGCCTGATGGCCAAAGCCCCACCGCGCGACACCCCTGCCACCCAGGCCTATACGCAGGGCCTGGCCATGCTGCAGGCACACCCCATCTTTAGCGAACTCAGCCGCAGCCTGGGCTTTGTGCGCGGCTCCCAGTCAGGCTGCCCGACCCATGGATGGGCGCAGGCCAGCCTCAACCACCAACGCTTTACCGGCCAGATCGACATCCACCCCAAGCGCCTGGCCAGTCCCGAGGAATGGGCGTATTGCCTGGGGCGGGCCACGCTCAGCTACGCGCTGGAGCTTTTTCAGCGAGACCGCAGTCACTGGACCCAATGGAGCGCGGCCTGCGATGTGGTCACGGCCCGCTTCATCCAGACCATCAAGCTCGGCCGTCCGCCCGAAGGCATGGAACTGCCCGACGGACTGCCCCAGCGCGACGAGGCCCAGTGGTACGTCCAGTTCTGCGAACAAGGCATACCCGCCTGGGCACAGTCGCTGAGCCTGGCCGGTCCCGGTCAGGGCGGCGCTCACCCCAGCCTGGCCCTGCCGGAGCAGTGGCCTGAGCCCGCCTCATCCACCAATAAACCGCAGCCGTATTGGCGCAGGTACGGCAACTGGCCCGAAATGTTTGCCGCGGGTCTGGCTCGCTCCGTCACCCAGTCCGTGGAAATGGCGGCAGGCGTGCGCCGCGAGTTCGGCCAGAGCCGCCCTGCCAGCAGTGCCCTGGACCGCGCGCGACACTGGTTCATGGACAGCTTTCCGCTGCTGGGCAGCATGGTCGCGGCGTTTGACATCATCGAGGACGCCGGGATCTGCGAGCGCGAGGACATTGCCGTCGCCGCTGTCGACGAAGTACTGCGCACCATCTACATCAACCCCGGCCCGCGCCTGTCCGAGCTGGAACTACGTTTCGTCATCGCCCACGAAGTTCTGCACGTTGCCCTGCGCCATCTGCCGCGCCGACGTGGGCGCGAGCCTTTTCTGTGGAATGTGGCCTGCGACTTTGTCATCAACGACTGGCTGATTCAGATGGATGTGGGCCAGCCGCCAGGCATCGGCCTGCTCTACGACCCGGAGCTGCGTGGTCTCGGCGCCGAGGAGGTCTATGACCGCATCGCGAGCGATCTGCGCCGCATGCGCAAGCTGCGTACCCTGGCCGGTGGCCGGGGCGACATGCTGGAGCGCAATGTGGGCGGCCAGCGCAGCGCAGGCGACTTTACCGATATCGACGAGTTTTGCCGCACCCAACTGGGCAAAGGCCTGCTGCGCCACGAGCAAAGCGCACGCGGCCTGCTGCCCGCAGGACTGATCGAGGAAATCCGTGCTTTGCTGCAGCCGCCCATTGACTGGCAGGTGGAGCTGGCGCGCTGGTTCGACCATCACTTTCCGCCCATAGAGACGCGGCGCAGCTACGCCCGCATCAGCCGCCGCCAGAGCGCCACGCCCGATATTCCCAGGCCACGCATTCAAGCCGACAGCCGCTGGCTGGACGGCCGCACCTTTGGCGTGGTGCTGGACACCTCGGGCTCCATGGAGCGCCATGTGCTGGCCAAGGCACTGGGCGCCATCGCCAGCTATGCCGAAGCCAAGGACGTGCCCGCAGTGCGCCTGATCTGCTGCGACGCCGCAGCCTATGACCTGGGCTATCTGCCAGCCGCCGACATGGCCCAGCGCATCGCCCTCAGGGGCCGGGGCGGCACCGTACTGCAGCCGGGCGTGGATCGGCTGCTCCAGACCGATGACTTTCCCAAGGACGGGCCCATCCTCATCATCACCGATGGCGAATGCGACCCGCTGCGCGTGCCGCGCGAGCATGCCTATCTGCTGCCGCCAGGCCGCAGGCTGCCGTTTCGCACTACGGCCCCCATCTTTGTGATGGGCTGATTCGGCATCGGAGCATCCCCGCTCCATTCAGCGGCGCACAGTTCGCCAACTCATCGAGCGCGACCTCCACGCCAGCAGGCCTGGGCGCGGCAGCCTCCACCGCCTTGCGGCTGCAAGAGCAGAGCCTAAGGCTTACCCTTGGATGTCACGATCCGGCAACTGAATTGCGGAATGCGCCAAGTGCATTCAGGCCACCGGCCCTACATTGCCCCCGAACTCGTTGATTCTCTGCCTCGCAAAGGTCGATGCAGGCTGGACAGCCTTTGTGCGCAGCCGGGTTCAGGCGATGAAGGTCAAGAACAGGCAATGAACCCCGAACTCCAAGACAGGCCACCACAGCACCGGTCACAGCGACCGGTGCTGGCGCAAGGCCATGGCTGCCTAGGCCATTGCGGCCTGATGCTGCGGGACTGTGAAGCATCCCGTGCATTCATGACAACGAAAAAAGGCCGAGCCGGGTCTGCCCCCAGACCACGGCTTGCAGCATCCAGCTCGTGATGCCCACCCCGCGCCCCACAACAACTTCCAAGAGACAAGCATGAACCCAAGTGCAACGACCATTGCGGGCGCAACGCCCAGACAAGATACTGGTCAGGACATCGATGCAGACAAGGCGCTGTATGCCAAGGTCAGCTGGCGGCTGCTGCCACTGCTGCTGATCTGCTACATGGTCGCCTACCTGGACCGGATCAATATCGGCTATGCCCAGATCCAGATGAAGCAGACGCTGGATTTCGGCGATGCCGCCTACGGATTCGGCGCGGGTCTGTTCTTCATAGGCTACTTTCTATTTGAAGTACCCAGCAATCTGCTGCTGGAGAAGATAGGCACGCGCAAAACGCTGATGCGCATCATGCTGGTCTGGGGCGTCATCGCCACGGCCATGGCCTGGGTCTCCACTCCCCTGCAGTTCTATGTCGCGCGCTTTCTGCTGGGTGCCTTCGAAGCCGGCTTCTTTCCCGGCGTCATTCTGTACTTCACCTACTGGTACCCTTCCGCCCGCCGTGGCCGCGTGATCTCCATCTTTCTCTCAGCCGTCATGGCCATGGCGATTGCGGCCGGACCGCTGTGCGGCGCCATTCTCAAATATATGGATGGCATCGACGGTCTTCATGGATGGCAATGGCTGTTTCTCATCCAGGGCCCGCCCGCCTGCATTCTGGGCCTGATCCTCTACGTCTACCTGCAGGACAGGCCCGCCGACGCCAAATGGCTGACAGATGCCGAGAAAGCGCGTCTGCAACACAACCTGGCCAACGAAAGCGGCCAGGCCACTCACCACGGCTCCAACGGGCACAAGGATGCCCATGGCAGCGCCACTCTGGGCCAGCTGCTGCGCGACCCCAGGGTCTATGCCCTGTCACTGGTGTATTTCATGATGCACGGCGCCACCTATCTGTTTGTCTTCTGGATGCCCACCGTGATTCAGGGCCTGGGCGTGCAGGACGTGCTGCATGTCGGCATCTACTCGGCCATTCCCTTTGTAGCGGGCTTCTTTGGCATGATTGCCTTCGGCGCCAGCTCCGATCGATTCCGCGACCGGCGCTGGCATCTGTTCATCGCCACCGGCATGGCCATTTCCGGCCTGATCGTCACCCTGCAGATGCACGGCCATCTCGAAGGCTCTCTGATTGCCCTGGCCTTCACGCTGATCGGGCTTGCGGCCCTGCCCCCGCTGTTCTTTGCCCTCGTCAGCGACTATCTGTCACCGGCCGTGGCCGCGGGCGGCATAGCGCTCATCAGCAGCCTGGGTAACCTGGGCTCGGCCGCCAGCCCCACCCTGGCCGGCCTGCTGACCCAGTACACCGGCAACAGGCACTACAGCATCTATCTGGTGCTGGGCATGTTGATCCTATCGGCACTGGTGCTGATGGTGGCGGTGCGGCCCGCCAAGGCCCGGCAAGGCCAGGCCATGCGCTAAACAGAGGCCACACAGTACGACAGCAGCCGGCCGGCCTTCAGGCCGGCTGTTTTTCATTGCATGAGTCCGAACAGGATTGCGGATGTCTACCCTCGCCTGCCAAAGGATTGCGACACATAGCCCGTTTCCGCTGGCGCACTCTGCTGACTGGAATCCCGGTTTCCGGAAAAAGCTATGGACCTGAGCCACAGCCTAATATCCGATCCATCAGATCCATCAGATCCATCAGATCCATCAGATCCATCAGATCCATCAGATCCATCAGATCCATCAGATCCATCAGATCCATCAGATCCGGCTACAAGCAGATCAATCCATCATATGCAAACAATATTATTATCTTTGGCAAAAGGATGATTCCGTAATTAACAAACAAGAAATTATTCATTTAACATCTTAAATATTTAAGTTATAAACTTGGCTTCGGCTCCATTAATAGGGCCAATTTGCACATATCACTCCATGCAAATTTCAGACCAAGCAATACGACAACTGATCAAAGAGAAAAGCACACGGCAATTCACGTCATTCAATTTCAAGAGAATGCTCACGCCGTGGATCATTCCTTTTGTTGTGCTGAGCCTTTGGCTATTTTCAACAACCAGTGGCTGGATAGATCAGTCCATATTACCCAGCCCTACCATGGTCGCTCATGCCGCCTATGAGCAATGGACCAACAACACGCTCTGGACGGATATAGGCGTCAGCCTGAGTCGGGTTCTGGCCGGCTTCAGCATTGGCATGTTGTCGGGCTTGGTCTTGGGCACGGCCGTAGGTCTCAGTGAGTTCAACCATGATCTGCTTGACCGTTCGCTGCAGATGCTGCGCACCATTCCTCATCTGGCCCTGGTGCCTTTGATGATTCTATGGCTGGGTATCGATGAAACGCCGCGTATTTTGCTGGTCGCATTGGGAACGCTGTTTCCTGTCTATATCAACACGGCCAGCGGCATCAAGAATGTCGATGCCAAGCTGCTGGAAATGGGAAAATCCTACGGCCTAAGCCGCAAGGAGCTGATTAAACAAATCATCATTCCCGGCGCCATGCCATCCATACTGGTGGGTATCCGATATGCATTAGGTGTTGCATGGCTCACGCTGGTCATTGCCGAAACCATCGCTTCTCGCAATGGTATTGGTTATATGGTTCAAAACGCCCGCGAACTGCTGCGCATTGATATCATCATTTTCGCCATATTGCTTTACGCACTGGCAGGCTGGCTGGCAGACTGGCTTATCCGGCAGATCGAATATCGTGTTCTGCGCTGGAATCCTGCTTATAAGAAGGCAGCACGTCAATGAGTGCAATATTATCAAGCCGTCAAGATGCCGAAATCAAAGAAGATGGTTTCGCCGCCTGCGCAGTTTCCCTGCACAATATCGGAAAGTCGTTCGGCCGCCGCCAGGTTCTGCAGCATATAGATCTTGATATTACGCAGGGTGAATTCGTTTCCCTGATAGGCCCGAGCGGCGCCGGCAAGTCCACGCTGCTGCGGCTTATCGCGGGTCTGGAAGACTGCAGCAGCGGACGCATGCGCTTGAACAGCCCCACGCCGGAGCGCCCGGCCCAGATACGGGTCATGTTCCAGGAAGACAGGCTTCTGCCCTGGCAGACCGTGCTCGACAACATCACGCTTGGCGCACGCGAGCAACGACCTGCAGCTCTGGAACTATTGCGTGCCGTCGGTCTGCAAGGCCATGAGAACGATTTTCCGTCCACGCTCTCGGGCGGTCAGAAACAGCGCGCAGCCCTGGCTCGCGCACTGCTGCACCGCCCCGACATCCTGCTGCTGGACGAACCCTTTGGCGCTCTTGACGCCATCACCCGGGTCTCCATGCAACTGCTGCTCTTCGACATGTTGCGCGACCACCCCTGCACCGTGGTGCTGGTCACCCATGACGTGGAAGAGGCCGTAGTGCTCTCCAATCGCATTCTGGTGCTGCGCGATGGCGGCATTGCCAGGGATCTGGTGCTCGAAGGCGCAATACCCCGCGATCGGGGCCAGGCCGATCTGGCCACGCTCAAGGCAGGGCTCATCAATGAGTTGCTGGTGCAGGAGGCCTTGCACGAGGCGGCCCAGGCGACGTCGGCTTCGGCCTGAGTAGCGCCCTCCTCAAGAGCCGGCTCCGGCCTCCTTTTTCAATCACGGGCCTGCACGCCCCATTCCTTTCATTTCATTCACGGCAATCATCATGAGCCCCTACGACAGCACCACGGCTTTGACCTCCTCACCACTGAGCCGCCGCCAGGCCTTGCAGCGCGGACTGCAGGCCGGCTCGGCACTGGCCGCGCTGAGCCTGGGCGGCAATGCCGCTCTGGCTCAGTCCAATGGCACACCGCTGCGGGTGGCCATCATCGGCGACGGACGTACCGGTGTCTGGGCCACGCTGCGCAGCCTGCCCGAAAGCCAGCTGCACAGCGCCATAGGCTCGGCCATCACCTTCCAGCCCGGATTTACCGCATCGCTGCCGGTGATGGAGGCTATCAAGGCCGGCTCGGTGGACTTCAGCTTTGCAACGGCAACCGCGCTCGTCAATGCCATCGCCGCCAAGGTACCCATGATTCCACTGGCCGCCTACGCCTTGCCCGCCGATGAAGTGGACTTTCTGGTGCGCGCCGAATCCTCAATACGCTCAGCCGCCGATCTCAAGGGCAAACGCATTGCCCATCAGAACGGCACGACCGGCACTTACAGCCTGATCAAGTATCTGGAAACCGCCGGCCTGCGCCTCAAGGACGTGCAGGCAGTCAGCCTCTCGGGCGTCGATGCCTATACGGCACTGGCACAAGGCAGCATCGACGGGTGGATCCATTGGCAGCATGCCGGGGCCATCGCAAAGGCTCGTCTGGGCGATAAGGTCCGCCTGCTACCCAATGTCAGAACCTATGACTGGGCCTTTTATGTCGCCAGCGAGAAAGCGCTGCAATCCAATCCCCAGGCCGTCTTCAACGCCGTCAAGCTTATCAAGCAGACGCAGGCCAGGATCAATGCCAGCCCCGAAGCTACGGCCAAACTATGGGCGGCACAAGGCGGCTTCCGTCCCGGCAGCCTCGAAGAAAACGTCTTTGTCGAACTGATTCGTGACAAGCGCCTGTCGGACTCCACCGCCGACCTGCTGGCCCCGCTGAGCAGGCAGGCCGCCACCGAAACCCAGGAAATGGCCGACAGCTTCCAGCAGCTGGGCGTGCTGCCGCAACGCACCGATGTCGTCGGCTTTTTGCAAAGCAGCAAGGTCGGCGATGTGGCGCAGAAGATCCGCAGCGCCCTCTCCTGAGCCCCTGACGTTTTTCGAGAATCGAGTTCATTGTCATGACCCAAGCAACACCCCGCCAGATGCATCTGGCCGCCTTCATCATTGCCGGTCCCGGTCGCGCCGGCGGCTGGCGCTACCCCAGCTCAGAATCCGACTGGCTCAACCCGGCCTACTATCAGAAGATCGCGCAGACGCTCGAGCGAGGCCGTTTCGACATGGCTTTTTTTGCCGATATTCTGGCCGTTCCTGACCGCTTCCAGAGCAGTACCGACAGCCAACTGCGCTACGGCGCGCTGGGCTCCATGCGGCTGGACCCCACGCTGGTGCTGACGGCCATGGCGAGCGCCACCCGGCACCTGGGTCTGGTGGCCACCCGCTCGACCAGCTATTTCCAACCCTATGAGCTGGCGCGCTCCTTTGCCACGCTGGACCATCTGAGCGCCGGACGCAGCGGCTGGAACGTGGTCACCTCGTTTCAGGATGCCGAATCCAAGAACTTTTCGCTGCGCGAGCAAATCCCCAAGAACGAGCGCTACGACCGCGCCGACGAGTTTCTGGAAGTCGTCCATCAACTCTGGGACAGCTGGGAAGACGACGCCCTGGTAGCGGATCGCGAAGCGCCACTGTTTGCCGATCCAGCCAAGGTGCACGAAATTCACCACCAGGGCAAATGGTTCGATGTGCGCGGTCCTCTGAACGTGCCGCGCCCGCCCCAGGGCTATCCGCTGATCGTGCAAGCCGGGGCATCGGACCGCGGCCGCGACTTTGCCGCCCAATGGGCCGACGTGATTTTCGCCAGCCACGACTCGCTGGACAGCGCCCAGCGCTTCTACAAGGAGATGAAGGAGCGCGTGGTTCGCAAAGGCCGCTCGCCCGACAGCCTCAAGATTCTGCCCGCTGCCACACCGCTGGTGGGCGAGACCCGCGCCATTGCCGAAGCCAAGCGCGAAGTGCTGCGCGACCTGACTCATGCCGAGCCCGGCCTGTCCACGCTGGCCTATCACCTCGATATCGACCTGGGCCAGTACCCGCTGGACGCGCCGCTGCCCGATCTCAACGTGCCCGGCGTCAAAGGCCATTACGACGAGGTGCGCGAAGCCACCGACCGCGAACAGCTGACCTTGCGCGAGCTGGGCCTGCGTTACGGCAACCGCTACGAAGGCGGCATGGTGGGCAGCGGCAAGGACGTGGCCGACCAGATGCAGCACTGGTTTGAAGAACAGGCCTGCGACGGCTTCATGATCCAGGCCCCCTACCAGCCTGCCGGGTTTGAGGAGTTCGTGCGCTATGTGGTGCCAGAGCTTCAGCAACGCAAGCTGCTGCGCACCGAATACCACGGCGAAACCCTGCGCGAAAACCTGGGCTTGGAACGCCCGGCCGTTCACGCCTGGAAAGGCCGTGTCGAAACACGTTCCACGACAGTGGAATCTCCCGCCACTCCATCGACAGACAAGGTTGCCGCATGAGCCTCGCCACCAGCACTTCGCAAGACAACGCAGATCTGCAAACCGCCCCAGGCGAAATCGTCAGCATCGAGGCCCAGGCAACTGCCACCGCAGGCCGCTACCTCGTCAGCGCACGCCACAATGTGCTGCCCACCGACGCCAAGGTCAGCAGCGGCGGCCCCGGCCTCGCAATTGCCGCCGGCGAGCTGCTGCTGTCCTCACTGGCGTCCTGCAGCTTCGGGTTGATTCAGGAAAAAGCGCGCGAATTCGGCTGGCCCCTGAGCAGTCTCGATGCCGAAGTCCTGTTTCAGCGCGATCCCGCCGACGGCACCCGCTATGCCAGGCTGGAACTGGCGGTCACGGCCGGCGGCGTCACGCAGCAGCAGGCCCAGCAATTGCTGGACTACTTCACCGGCAAATGCCCGATCTACAACACCTTGCGACGCGGCGGCCCGGCCAGTGCACGCATTACCGCAACAACCTGAGTTTCAGCGACCGTCGCAAAGGCGAACGCGAGACAAAAGACTGGCAGTGCATTCTGTATGCATCGCCAGCTTTCGGCCTCCTGCCCTCTTCTATCGCGCTGACGCCCAGGTATTCAGGCTGACAGTGATCGACCTCAGAAGCTGCCCACCCAGGTCCCTAGCGCAATCACCATCACCAGAGCCGGCAGCGGGAACAGCATGGTTACCGCCGCAATGTCACCATAAGACTGCCGGTGGTTGAGCTTGCAGATCGCCAGCAGGGTGATGATGGCGCCGCAGTGCGGCAGCGTGTCCATACCACCGGCAGCCATCACCGCCACCCGGTGCAGCAGCGCGGGACTGATGCCGGCGGCCTGGGCCATGGCCAGGTAATCGGCACCCAAAGTCTGCAGCGCAATGCTCAGTCCCCCGGACGATGAGCCGGTAATGCCCGCCAGCACATTCATGGCCACCGCTTCGGACACCAGGGGGTTGCTGGACACCTGCAGCACCGCGTCGCGGATCAGTCCAAAACCGGCCAGGGATGCAATCACCGCGCCATAGCCCACCTCGGACGCGGTATTGAACAGCGGCAGCATGAAGCCGAAAACGCCCTGGTTCATGGTGTCCTTGAGGTTGTGCCAGCGCCCCAGGCGCAGCAGCACCAGCGCCGTACAGGCCACGATCAGCGCAATCACCAGCGCCCACAGCCCCACCAGCCGGGTCGGGTCCAGCGCCGGAAAGCGTTCAATCACAAAACCCAGGTCCATGCGCGGAAACACGCCGTAGGTGAACAGCGCATTCACGCCGATCACCAGCAGCAGCGGCAGCAGCGCCATCCACAGCGGAATCTGCGCATGGCGCGCTGCATCGGCTGCCAGTTGCTCGGGCGTCGGTGCCGCATCGGCGCCGCCTTCGTCGTGCTCGCCATAGCCCTCGCCTGCAGCCTTGGCGGCTGCGGCCCGCCGGCTCAGCCACCACAGGCCGCCCGCCAGAATCAGCGCCGCCGCCAGAATGCCCAGCCCCGGCGCCGCAAACACATTGGTGCCGAAGTACGGAATCGGCATGGCGTTCTGGATCGCGGGCGAACCCGGCAGCGCCGTCATGGTGAAGGTGAACGCACCCAGCGCAATCGTGGCCGGGATCAGACGCTTGGGAATCTGCGCCTCTTCAAACAGATTGCGCGCAATCGGGTAGATGGCAAAAGCCACCACAAACAGCGACACCCCGCCATAGGTCAGCAGCGCGCAGGCCAGCACCACGGTCTGTATGGCGTACTTCTTGCCCAGAGTGCGCACAATCCAGTGAGCCAAGGTACTGGCCGCCCCCGAATCGGCCATCAGCCGCCCGAACAGCGCCCCCAGCAAAAATAAAGGTAAAAACTGCAGCACATAGCCGCTGAGTGCGGCCATGAAGGTGTCGGTATATAGCGGCAGCAGCCAGCGCCCGTCGCCCGACAGCACCACAGCCACGGCCGCCATCAACGGAGCCAGCAGCAGCACTGTCACTCCTCGGTAGGCCAGGAACATCAACAGGGCCAGCGAGACGGCCACGGCCAGCACGCTCAGCATGGCCGGCCTTTCTGTCCCGGCACAACAGCGGCGCTGGTTGGGATACGGTCAGCAGTACACGGCATGGCCCCTCCTGTTTTGCAAGAGCCGGCCGAGCCAACAGCGGCACGGAACCAGCCTCACACCGGCTCAGTATGCCGCCGCATGTTGCAGTGCACAACAAAAGATGCAGACGCGCTTGCGGCGGCGCTACACACCTTGCAGTCAAACTAGCGGTTCACACAATCTGCAAGGCTCACAGGCCGCTATCAAAAACACAGAAAACAGCTTGACATGAAAATTCCCGCTCGGGAAAGAACAAACCAGAGCACGGGCAAAGCAATTGATATTTCCTGATCAGGAATTAATGAGCTGACTTGCTCAGTCAGCCAGGCTGAAACATCAAGCAAAAACCGGCTCTAACGCTTATGCACCAAGCGCTTATAGCTATCAAAACTATTGTTTGAGCTGTGCTTCGAGCAGTGCATTGGCTTCATAGCGCAGCCAGCCCGCCACCACCGGCTTGCCCGCAGCAGCGCCTGAGTGGCGGTCACTGGGGTGCGAGCGCCCCTCGCTCACCACGACCTCGGCAAAGTCAAATGGGCTCATGCCCTCAATGCAAGCCACATTCACGCCATACTGATGCGGCGACGAGCGCCGCTGGTGAAAGGTATAGATGCCGCAATGCTTGCAAAAGTAGTGCTTGGCCTGCCCGGTGTTGAACTGGTAGAGCGTCAGCGCATCCTGCCCCTGCAGCACCTCGATTCCGCTCAGCTCGGCCGACACCGCCACGGCACCGCGCATGCGGCAAAACGAGCAATTGCAGCGCCGCGCGGTGTTCAGCCCGTCGCTGAGCAGCACGGTAAAACGCACTGCGCCGCAATGGCAGGCGGCTTGGAGCGGTTGGGAAAAATCGAGGCTGGCGCAGGGCATGGGTTTGTTTCCATCAATACGGTTTTTATGGCTGGCACTGAAATCAATAGCATCCAATATCGGTTAGATCAACTCAAGCGCTTATGCAACAAGCGCAAGAGCCATGAAGATTAAAAATTTCCCGTTCAGGAAATTTTTTACTTACCGCAACTGATTTGAAATCATATTTCCCGTACGGGAAATTTAACTGGCATCGCTGCGCTCCGATCTAGGTGTGAAATCACTCGTGTGCTCAGGCCAAGCGCCGCAGCGTCAAGGCACAGCGCTGCTCTATCAACTGCACGATCTGCTCCACCACCGCATTGCCCGCAAAGCCATGCTGCGGCGCGGCCTGCAGCTTGCGTGCGGCGGCGGGTAGCTCGGTGGCCAGCTGCTGCAAACGCTTGCGCGTCGCAGCCTTGGCCAGGCCTGCTTCTTCGGCAAACTGCTCCCAATGTCTGGCCTCCAGCTCGCTGAACTTGTATTTGCTGCCCAGCTTCATTGCCATCTTGGGCGTCAGTTGGGGGTAGATCGCTGTGGAAAGCAAATCGTAGAACGGTACCAGGACGGGTGTCTTTCCCCCATACAGCAGCGAGAAATTCTTGCCATGTGCGTCATGGTTGCCGATCAGCGCATTGAAGATCACCCCATCCAGCAGCCGCAGAACGTGCGGCGCGCTGGGGCGGGTCACCCTGCGCAGCAAGGCAAAGCATTGCGCCAAGCCCGGCCCGCCCTCGTTCTGATACTTCAGCTCGGGCACCACGCCCAGCGCCTGGCAAAAGTCTTCCTGATGCATTCGCTGCAGCTGCGGCGAATGCTGTGCATCAGTCTTCAGCACGCGGTCATAACGCTCCACCAGCAAAAACGAGCGACCCAGCACGCTATGGATTCGGGCATTGGCAGGCCTCAGCCCCATGACCTCAGCCAGCAGCATGCAAAAGCCTTCATTGGCCACGCTATCCTCCACAGCATGAATGGCAGGCTTCAAGATATGCGAGCTAGGCGCGCCATTGCGCGGCAGGCCAATCCGCACGGCTCCTAGATCGCTCTCGTCCACCACCACGGGCAGCTTGTCCTGCGCCCCGGCCAGCGATAGTCGCAGACCATCATCGCCCGCCAGCATGGGACGGCGCGGCAGCTCGTCCAGCAAGGCGAGCAGCTTTTGATCGCTGAGCCACTCCACATCACCCGCTGCCCCGGTCGCCCCAGCCCCGTTAGGCAGCGGCAAGGCCTGCCCCGGCTCCAGAAAGGTCACGGCCCCCGCGCATTCACCACCAATATGATCCAGCAGCGCAAAATCGTTTTGGCCCGACACCTGAAACTGCTGGGCAATCAGGCGCCGCATCTGCCCCTCGGGCAGCAGACCGGCGAAGAAAGGCCGGGTCTGATGATCGTCAAAAGGTTTAGCCTGCAACGGCAGCGACTGCGATAAAGCAGTGGCCTGCGGCAGCGCTAACCAGTCGGGCGCATAGGCAAAGCTCAGCCGCCCATGCACCAGCGACAGGCTGCCGACGCGCCGCTCAAACAGCCAGACTTCAAGTTCATGCGCCATGGTCTGCGCCCTCAGAAGCTGTATTCGGCAAGCCGCCCAACTGCAGCTCCCCGCCCAGCGCATCGATCACCCGCAGCACATGCTCCAGCCGCACCGTGGGCTTGCCAGCCTCGAGATCCACAATAAAACGCGTGCCCACGCCTGCAGCCAAGGCAAGCTGGGGCTGGGTCAGCCCTAGTTGTTTACGGGCGGTGCGCAAAGCCGCGCCCAGTTGCTCGGTTGTTTGGATGGTGGACATAAGGTGGTCTAGCCTGAAAATTCCCGTTCGGGAAATTATGAAGCAGAGCACTCAAAAAAGGAATCTTTATTTCCTGATCGGGAAATTAATCAAGCAGCTCGCCCTCTGTCGCTCGCGACAAGGCAATACTGATTTGATAGCTGTTTGTGATTATTTTGATTGGGGTTGAGGCGGTTTTGGCTTGTCATATTGTTTTAGCCTCGTGCCTAATTGACGGACAGGTGCCTGGTTTCGCCTCGGCTGGCAACCTACTTTCTGTGGCCAAAAAGTAGGCAAAGAGCCTGACCCTGCTGCCCCGTCCCTTCGGCGTCGCCTACGGGCAGACCTGCGCCGCCAGCCTCTTGTTGTTGTGCGGCAAAACTCACTGCGTGCTAACGCACTTCGTTCAAACAGGTTGCCGCAGAAGTAATGACGATGCGCCTGCACTCTGCGGTGCAGACGCCCCAACAAGAGGCAGTCGTCGCAGGCGCGGGCAAAAGGGCAAAAACCAGAGATAGCTTCTCTATCAAAAAAGATAGCTGCTACCAAAATTTGAAAAACACTGAAGGCCAATTTCGTCACAAGTCAGGCAGGCCGTCCGCACCCAGTTTCTTCCTTGTGTCTGCGCCTCCGACACCTGGTTCCGGCTGCGGGCAACGCTGCCGTAGCACAGCGTTACTTCGTCATCGAGCTTACGGCAACTTGTTTGAGCGTCGCGAAAAGTGCTAAGTGGATTTAGCCGCACCGCAGACTGAATCGCGTGACGCAGGTTTGCCCTTAGTGAAGCTCAGGGGCGCAGACGGTCGGGGTGGGTTCTTTTGCCTTCTTTGCTTGCACGAGCAAGAAAGGAAGGTCTACTGCCGGCGCGAGACCCGGCCTCTGCCCTTGATGACAACGCTGGTGTTATTTTGATAGCTGCTAGTGCTTGATGCGATTGCGCTAGAACCTGATATCGCTTGAACTTTTAGACCGCATTTTTGCGTTTTTTGCAGGCGCTGGCTTTCGCCCAGCGGGCAAGCTACTTGCTGTGGCCCGCCACTTATCATAGTTGCAATGCAAATATCGTTTATTCAGGCGCATACTTGCGCTTATCACTACGCGTTATGACTGATTTTAAATTCTATAAATGTATCTTTATGATTAACTCAAAAAGTTAAAAAATGCAAACATTCAAAATATCATCAGATCTTATAAGAGAAATCGAAGGAATTCCTCCTTCTATCCCACTGGTCTACGAGCATGTTTTCTCAAGAGCTTTTGGAGACTATCAAAAATGCATAACCCTATTAAAAGAATTAATACCTGTATTACAAGAGCAAAGTCGCTACTTCAGTATTGAAAGATTAAATTCAGACAACAATTCAAATTACAATAATTTTAAAATCTATGCCGATAGCGGTTTGGACATCCTTGATCCTAGAGCAAATTGCATCAATCTTAATTGTCGGATTGAAGCTTCTAACAGGCTCGCAAAAAGCCTCGGCTTGATCGCTGATAAATTTTATATTACAGATCACATAACTGATTCTTTATGCAACAATAATTCATTTAATGACAATGAGATAGTCGCACTACTAGATAACTATACAATTATTTATAATTTAATGCCTCTAGTAATAAAAGGAATAATTCAATTTAATGAAGCAGTGCGTCCAATATGTATAAGTTGCTTAAAAAATTTCGAAGAAGAGGTTGATGATATAACAGACAATCTCTATTCCAAATTTAGAAATTGCTTTACTCTTGAGCCAATGGGAAACAGAAATTTCGCAATACACACCGAGGATTTGTTTAATCCCCCAGTCGTGCTTCGGGTAGAAAAAAAGCACAAAAAGTGGCGTAAAAAAATCGATTGGGAAGATCAGTATAGATACATCATACGCTCGGAAGTGCGGAAATCACTTTGGACAGGAAGCATGGCCGGAAAAAATCTTGGCTCAGTTTTCACAAACTCGAGCGCGGGAATTGCTGCAGTACTGCATAAGGAAGGAAAATTTTCAAGTGCGGGCCCAAAAAATATCTTTGATCAAAAGAGAGAATTTTCAATACCATGGGTTAATGACTTAGATATTCTTCAAATAATAGAACTCAGAGAAGAAGCTCACAGAGCCTTTCCATTATTTAGGGAAAAAATATCCTATCATTTAACAGGATTTGGAAATACAGAATCTCCCGAAAATATAATTAATGAGTTGAAATATGAGTCAAAGCAAGTTACGAATGAGCTAGATATCATTGCGAAAAAATCAGTATCTTTTTGGAAAAAACCTTTCAATCTAATGAGTCTTGGTGTTGCAGCCGTAAGCATTGCAGTAGATCAGCCACTCGGAGCTGCTACCGGCTTACTGCCCTTACTTCAGTATCTTGGTGATCACAGGCATGAAAAACACTCCGAAGAGGAATCCATCAAAAGTAAGCCTGGCTATGTATTAGTGAAGGCCGCACAGATATTAAAACATGCGCATTGACTTGTATATCACCAGTTCACGCAGACTTCATTCCGGCATGGTAATGCCGAGCTGAGAATTCTTCGAATTTTTATCATCCATTAACCATATTTCTAAGGGCACAGTCAGCCGTAAAATTAAAAAAAGGCAGCCCGAAAGCCGCCTTTGTATTGAGCAAGTAATAGAGCTTAATCGCTACACTTACTTGCGCGCCGGTGGCACGTCCGTGCAGGAGCCGTGCGCCACTTCCGCCGCCATGCCGATGGACTCGCCCAGGGTTGGGTGGGGGTGGATGGTCTTGCCGATGTCCACGGTGTCCGCGCCCATTTCGATGGCCAGGGCGATTTCACCGATCATGTCGCCGGCATGCGTGCCGACCATGCCGCCGCCCAGGATGCGGCCGTGGCCGTGGGCTTCGGGGGAATCGTCAAACAGCAGCTTGGTGAAGCCTTCGTCGCGGCCGTTGGCGATGGCGCGGCCGGAAGCTGCCCAGGGGAACAGGCCCTTCTTGACCTTGATGCCTTGTGCCTTGGCCTGGTCTTCGGTCAGGCCCACCCATGCCACTTCGGGGTCGGTGTAGGCGACCGAAGGAATCACGCGGGCGTTGAAGGCTGCGGAAGCCAGCTCCTTGTTGCCTTGCAGCTCGCCGGCGATGACTTCGGCGGCCACATGGGCTTCGTGCACGGCCTTGTGTGCCAGCATGGGCTGGCCCACGATGTCGCCGATCGCGAAGATATTGGGCACGTTGGTGCGCATCTGGATGTCGACGTCGATGAAACCGCGGTCGGTCACGGCCACGCCAGCCTTGTCGGCGCTGATCTTCTTGCCGTTGGGAGTGCGGCCCACGGCTTGCAGAACCAGGTCGTAGGTCTGGGGTTCGGGCACGGTGACGCCGTCCTTGGCAGGAGCGAACGTGACCTTGATGCCTTCGGGCGTGGCTTCGGCACCCACGGTCTTGGTGTTGACCATGATGTTGTCGAAACGCGGTGCGTTCATCTTCTGCCAGACCTTGACCAGATCGCGGTCAGCGCCTTGCATCAGGCCGTCCATCATTTCAACCACGTCCAGGCGCGCGCCCAGTGTGGAGTAGACGGTGCCCATTTCCAGGCCGATGATGCCGCCGCCCAGAATCAGCATGCGCTTGGGCACTTCCTTCAGGTCCAGGGCGCCGGTGGAATCGACCACGCGGGGGTCCTTGGGCATGAAAGGCAGGTGCACGGCTTGCGAGCCCGCAGCGATGATGGCGTTCTTGAACTGAACGATCTTCTTGCTGCCGGTTTTTTCCTGTCCGGAACCAGTGGTTTCTTCCACTTCGATGTGGTTGGCAGACACGAAGTTGCCGTAGCCGCGCACAACGGTGACCTTGCGCATCTTGGCCATCTGGCCCAGGCCGCCGGTCAGCTTGCCGATGACCTTTTCCTTGTGGCCGCGCAGCTGGTCGATATTGACTTCGGGAGCGGCAAACTTCACGCCGGCCACTTCCAGATGCTTGACTTCGTCCATCACGGCAGCCACGTGCAGCAGTGCCTTGGAGGGGATGCAACCCACGTTCAAGCAGACGCCGCCCAGGGTGGCGTAACGCTCGACCAGCACGACCTTGAGGCCCAGGTCGGCAGCGCGGAAGGCCGCCGAGTAGCCGCCAGGGCCACCGCCCAGAACGACCACGTCGCAGTCCATGTCCACGGTGCCGGCAAAGTTGCTGGCGACGGGAGCGGGAGCAGCAGCCACGGGGGCGACCACAGGTGCTGGAGCGGCTGCGGCAGGCGCAGGGGCTGCCTGAGCAGGTGCGGCGGCGCCGGCGACATCGGCAGAAGCTTCCAGCATCAGCACCAGCGAGCCTTCGGCAACCTTGTCGCCAACCTTGACCTTGATTTCCTTCACGACGCCGGCATGGCTGGAAGGAATCTCCATGGAAGCCTTGTCGCTCTCCACGGTAATGAGGGACTGGTCCACGGCCACGGTGTCGCCGGGATTGACCAGCAGTTCGATCACGCCCACTTCGGCGAAGTCGCCGATATTGGGTACCTTGATATCGATGAGGCTCATATGCGCTCCTATCTTGGTTTTTGTCTCTGCGCCGCCCGATTCGCTCGGGCAGCTGAAAACGGTATTTCCGGGTTGAAGCCTGGCGGCTGACGCCTTAGCTCCAGTCAAAAGTCAGCAATACGGTACGGCTTTCGGGCTCGTAGAACAGCAGGGTTTCGGTGCCGCTTGCGGCAAAAGCATCGGCATTGGCACTGCAGATGAACTCGAAGTGCGCGCCGGTTTCCGGGTGGATGGGGTGAATGCCATCGTCCGTGCCGGTGTCGCTCAGCAACTCATTCGTCAGATTGCTCCAGTTGCCGCCCCAGGAAGGGCCGCCCAGCACACCGAGCAGATAGCGCCCGGAGCTGGTTTCGTAGCAATCGGTGCCTGGCTCATACAGCGGCAGCTTGGCAACTTCGGCGGGATCGTCCCATTCGTTCGCGGCATTCCAGCCATGGGCCAGAAAGTCCCACCTGGCCTGCTCATAGGCCGCGTGCTGGGTTGCGTAATGCAGTTCCATCACATCGCGCCATGAGTACTTGGCCTCGTGGTGCAGTTCGAATGGAGGCTCCACACCCAGTTTGACCAGTTCACGATGCTGGGTGCGTACCTCGCGCCAGTCGAGCGATTTCTCCGCCCAGCCGGCCCGATCCTGCTCCAGCATGAAGTAGCGCCAGTCGCCCAGAAGCTCGTACCTGCCTTGATCGTTGAGCTTGAAAGCCAGCCAGTCAGGCTTGAGCAGCGCATTGCCAAACTCCTCGCCCCCCCACTCCCCGACTTGCCCTTCGTAGGGCTCGCAAGGGGCGACGAGATGAATCGGCCCGCTCCAGGCATCGTCGAGCAGCGCCAGGTCGATGGTGACGAGTGGCAGAAAATGCCGCGCGTACTTCTCGACCGGCTCGGCGAAGACGTCAGCCGCATCCGGAAAAGGCCGGATACCGGGAATGACGCCACGCAGATGCTCGATGGGATGCTGTCTCAGGTTCTTCATCTCACTCATGGGCTGGCAAGGTGAAGCGCAAGGCATCTAAAAAGATAGCTGCTTGCGCAGTTCAGATAAGCGCTACAGGCCGATTTCGCTAAAAATCGGCCTGCCTGTCAGCTGTTTAGAGCAGGATGCGGCGATAGTCGGCCAGCACAGCGCCCAGATAGGCGTTGAAGCGTGCAGCGGCTGCACCGTCGATGACGCGGTGGTCGTACGACAGCGACAGAGGCAGCATCAGACGTGGCACGAACTGCTTGCCGTCCCACACGGGCTTCATCGCGCCCTTGGACAGACCCAGGATGGCGACTTCAGGCGCATTGATGATGGGCGTGAAGTTGGTGCCGCCGATGCCGCCCAGAGACGAGATCGAGAAGCAGCCGCCTTGCATGTCCGCAGCGCCCAGCTTGCCGTCGCGGGCCTTCTTGGCCAGCTCGCCCATTTCCTGGCTGATCTGCAGAATGCCCTTCTTGTCGGCGTCCTTGAGCACGGGAACGACCAGGCCGTTCGGCGTGTCGGCGGCAAAACCGATGTTGAAGTACTGCTTGTAGACCAGAGTGTCGCCGTCCAGAGAGGCATTGAACTCGGGGAACTTCTTCAGCGCAGCGACCACGGCCTTGATCACGAAAGCCAGCATCGTCACCTTGACGTCGCTCTTGGCCTTGGCGCTTTCGGCATTGGTCTGCACACGGAAGGCTTCCAGCTCGGTGATGTCAGCCTCGTCATTGTTGGTGACGTGAGGGATGACCACCCAGTTGCGGTGCAGATTGGCACCCGAGATCTTCTTGATGCGCGACAGTTCCTTGCGTTCGACAGCGCCAAACTTGGCGAAGTCGACCTTGGGCCAGGCCAGCACTTCCAGACCGCCGACGTTGCCGCCGGAAGACTTGGGAGCCACAGCCTGCTGAGCCAGGGTCTGCACGGCGCCAGCCATCACCGACTTGGTGAAGGACTGAATGTCTTCCGCCGTGATGCGGCCCTTGTTGCCCGAACCCTTGACTTCTGCCAGAGGCACGCCCAGTTCGCGAGCGAACTTGCGCACCGAAGGCGAGGCATGGGGCAGTTGACCCGAGGGAGCCACGGTGGGGTTGTGGGCCGCAGGTGCTGCCACAGAAGCAGCAGCGGCCACGGGAGCTGCAACCACGGGTGCAGGTGCTGCCGCCACAGGAGCGGCAACCGGTGCAGCCACGGGAGCGGAAGCCTGCACGGGGGCAGCGGCTGCGCCCTGCACTGTCATCTGACCGACGACGTCGCCCACGTTGACGGTATCACCCAGCTTGATGGTCAGCGCCGTGATGGTGCCAGCCGAAGGCGAAGGGATTTCCATCGAGGCCTTGTCGGACTCCACGGTGAACAGCGATTGCTCGGCGGTCACGGTATCACCCACCTTGACGAGCATCTCGATCACGGCCACGTCCTTGAAGTCGCCGATATCGGGGATCTTCAAGTCCACGGTGGAAGATGCTGCAGGAGCGGCGGCCACAGGGGCTGCAGCCACGGGTGCAGGAGCTGCGGCCACGGGTGCAGCAGCCACAGGTGCAGGCGCTGCAGCGGCAGGAGCGGGAGCAGCATCGGCGGTTTCCAGCATCACGACCACGGAGCCTTCCTTGACCTTGTCGCCCAAAGCAACCTTGATTTCCTTGACCACGCCAGCCTGGCTGGAGGGGATTTCCATGGAGGCCTTGTCGGACTCCACGGTAATCAGGGACTGCTCGACCTTGATGGTGTCACCCACCTTGACCAGCACTTCGATCACGCCGACTTCGGAGAAGTCGCCGATATCGGGGACCTTGATTTCTGTCAATGCCATGTTGTCTGTCTCCCCTTCTTAGGCGTGCAGCGGGTTGATCTTGTCGACGTTGATGCCGTACTTCTTGATCGCTTCGGCCACGGTCGTGGCGTTGATCTTGCCTTCATCGGCCAGACCGCGCAGTGCAGCCACCACGATGTAGTGACGGTTGACTTCGAAGTGCTCACGCAGCTTGGCGCGGAAGTCCGAACGGCCGAAACCGTCGGTACCCAGCACCTTGTAGGTACGGCCCTTGGGCATGTAGGGACGGATCTGCTCGGCGTAGGCCTTCATGTAGTCGGTCGACGCAATCACGGGGCCGGGGTGGGCAGCCAGTTGCTGGGACACGAACGGAACCTTGGCGGCTTCCAGAGGGTGCAGCATGTTGAAGCGGTCCACTTCCTGACCTTCGCGGGTCAGTTCGTTGAACGACGGGCAGCTCCAGACATCGGCGGCAACGCCCCAGTCCTTTTCCAGCAGTTCCTGGGCGAAGAAGGATTCGCGCAGGATGGTGCCGGAGCCCAGCAGTTGAACGCGCAGGCCGCTCTCTGGCACCTTCTGGCCAGGCTTGACCATGTACATGCCCTTGAGGATCTGCTCTTCCGTGCCGGCTTCCAGGCCGGGCATGGGGTAGTTTTCGTTCAGCAGCGTGATGTAGTAGAAGATGTTTTCCTGGTTCTGCACCATGCGACGCAGACCGTCCTGCATGATCACAGCCACTTCGTGAGCGAAGGTGGGGTCGTAGGTCACGCAGTTGGGGATGGTGTTGGCCAGGATGTGGCTGTGACCGTCTTCGTGCTGCAGGCCTTCACCATTCAGCGTGGTACGGCCCGAGGTGCCGCCCAGCAGGAAGCCGCGCGCTTGCAGGTCGCCAGCCGCCCAGGCCAGGTCGCCAATGCGCTGGAAGCCGAACATCGAGTAGTACACATAGAACGGGATCATGACCCGGTTGCTATGGCTGTAGCTGGTGGCCGCAGCGATCCAGCTGGACATGCCGCCGGCTTCGTTGATGCCTTCCTGCAGGATCTGGCCGGCCTTGTCCTCGCGGTAGTACATCACCTGGTCCTTGTCGACCGGGGTGTATTGCTGACCGTGGGGGTTGTAGATGCCAACCTGACGGAACAGGCCTTCCATACCGAAGGTACGGGCTTCGTCCACCAGGATGGGCACCACGCGGGGGCCGATGTTCTTGTCGCGCAGCAGCTGCGTCAGGAAACGCACATAAGCCTGGGTCGTGGAGATCTCACGGCCTTCAGGTGTGGGCTCCAGGATGGCCTTGAAGGTGTCCAGCGCAGGAGCGGTGAACTGCTCGTCAGCTTGCTGGCGACGGTGTGGCAGGTAGCCGCCCAGAGCCTTGCGGCGCTCGTGCAGGTACTTCATTTCCGGCGTATCGTCGGCCGGCTTGTAGAAGGGGATGTCGGCGATCTGGCTGTCGGGGATCGGGATGTTGAAGCGGTCGCGGAAGGCCTTGATGTCCTCGTCGCTCAGCTTCTTGGTCTGGTGAACGTTGTTCTTGCCTTCACCGATCTTGCCCATGCCGAAGCCCTTGACGGTCTTGACCAGCAGCACGGTAGGCTGACCCTTGTGGCCGTTGGCAGCGGCAAATGCTGCGTAGACCTTCTGCGAATCATGGCCACCGCGGCGCAGGTTCCAGATTTCGTCGTCGGACATGTGCTCGACCATCTTCAGGGCGCGAGGATCGCGACCGAAGAAATGCTGGCGAACATAGGCACCATCGTTGGCCTTGAAAGCCTGATAGTCGCCGTCGTTGCACTCCATCATGATCTTCTTGAGCACGCCGTCCTTGTCCTTGGCCAGCAGCTCGTCCCAGCCCTTGCCCCACAGCAGCTTGATGACGTTCCAGCCGGCACCGCGGAATTCGCCTTCGAGTTCCTGAATGATCTTGCCGTTACCGCGCACAGGACCGTCCAGGCGCTGCAGATTGCAGTTGATCACGAAGACCAGGTTGTCCAGGTTCTCGCGCGAAGCCAGACCGATGGCGCCCAGGGATTCCACTTCGTCCA
The DNA here is from genome assembly GCF_018292285.1 of Comamonas brasiliensis. Taxonomy (NCBI): domain Bacteria; kingdom Pseudomonadati; phylum Pseudomonadota; class Betaproteobacteria; order Burkholderiales; family Comamonadaceae; genus Comamonas; species Comamonas brasiliensis. The sequence continues at coordinate 1,185,683 of NZ_JAANES010000001.1, read as the reverse complement.
TTTCACCGTCGCCGCAGAACACCCAGACCTTGCGGTTTTCGGTGTTGGCAATGCCGCGTGCGTGCAGATACTTCAGGAAACGTGCCTGGTAGATGGCCATCAGCGGGCCCAGGCCCATGGACACCGTGGGGAACTGCCAGAAGTCGGGCATCAGCTTAGGGTGGGGGTAGCTCGACAGACCCTTGCCGTCCACTTCCTGGCGGAAGTTCAGCAGCTGCTCTTCGGAGATACGGCCTTCCAGGTAGGCGCGGGCATAGATGCCGGGCGAGACGTGACCCTGGATGTAAAGGCAGTCGCCGCCGTGGTTTTCGTTCTCGGCATGCCAGAAATGGTTGAAGCCGGCCGCAAACATATTGGCCAGCGAAGCGAAGGAGCCGATGTGACCGCCCAGATCACCACCTTCGGGGGGGTGAATACGGTTGGCCTTGACCACCATGGCCATGGCGTTCCAGCGCATGTAGGCACGCAGACGACCTTCGATCTCGAGGTTGCCGGGGCACTTTTCTTCCTGATCGGTCTCGATGGTGTTCACATAGCCGGTATTGGCCGAGAAAGGCATGTCCACGCTGTTCTGGCGAGCGTGTTCAAGCAGATCCTCGATCAGCTTGTGAGCATAGTCCGCACCTTCGCGGTCGATCACCGCGGAGAGGGCATCCATCCACTCGCGCGATTCTTGTTGGTCCAGGCCGGCAGGAAAGCCAGCGCCTTTGGGATCAGTCTGAGCTGTCATTGTGAGTGTCTCCTTCGAGAGGGGGTAGCTTTATCACGAAGCAGTGAGTGCGGCATCACACGGGTGCGGCAAGCGCCACACCGCATAACGCGTGGCACAGCACCTTCGGGTGCTCCCCGGATTAAACCGATTCACTGTGTCGATCGCTGGCGAGTTTCGCACATTTTTTTTGAATTTCAAATTGTGCTTTGTGATTTCACTATATAAAAAAATGTTGCAAATGCACATACAGTGAAGCCTCTATAGATTGTCTTTTACGCGACAGAAATAGTCGCAGATTCCACTGGGTCTCTCCCCTACACTGGAGGCATGCAAACAAGCAATCACGAACGAGAAAAAGAGGACGCAAAAAGCGCGCAATCCGTTGCATCCCCTGTGCGCTGGTGGCGTAGTTGGTGGCGCAGCCTGTCGCCGACCCGGCAGGACCGTTACGCCGCTCTCGCGCCGCTGGCATCCGTGCTGATGTTCATGGCTGCAATCATTGCGTCCTTCTGGTATTTGCGCACGGAAGAGGTGGACCGTGAGCAGGAAGCGCTGCGCCGCGATGTCGAATATGCCCAGCAACGTGTGCGCCTTCGACTGCTGGAGCGCCAGGAGCAGCTGATGCGCATGGCGCGCGACATCGGCACCCGCGAAATGCGCAAGGCCGACTTCGACGGTCGCACCGAAGCGCTGATCAGCCAGTACCCCGAGCTGCAATCCATCACCTGGGTCAACGACAAGCGTCAGGTTTTGTACAGCCAGTCCGCCCCGACAGTGGCCACGGATCAGCTGCGTGCCGTCGGTGAAGGCCTGCATCAGGGCGAAACCCTGCAAGCCTATGAGCAGGCCCGCGAAATGCTGCAGCCCATTTATGTGCAGGAAAGAGCCCAGCCCAACGAGCTGCCTCCACTGCTGCAGCTGCATGTCCCGATCAGCTCCAACAGCCGCTACCAGGGCGAGCTGCTGGCCGAATTTTCGGTGGACAGTCTGCTGCGCTATGGTACACCCACCGAAGTGATGGCGCGTTATGCCATCACCATGCGCGATGCCGACAACCATGTGCTGGCCGGCACGCCGCTAGCACCGCGCAAGACGCCTACCGAGCTGCTGCACTGGCGCGCCATTGCAAATGAATATGAAGTGCCAGTCTCTCCCGTGGGCACGGCGCTGATGATGCGCGCACAGGCCTATCAGACCTCGCTGGGTGTTGTCGGCAGCGGCCTGTTCTGGCTGGTGGGCACCTTGTCGGCCATGACGGCCTGGCTGCTGCTAGCCACTTGGCGCCACACGCGCCGCCGTCAGCGCGCCCAGGAGGCCCTGGTGGCCGAGACCAACTTCCGCCGCGCCATGGAAAATTCCGTGCTGACCGGCATGCGTGCACTGGATCTGCACGGCCGCATCACCTATGTGAACGCGGCCTTCTGCCAGATGACGGGCTGGAGCGAGAAAGATCTGGTCGGCCAGGTTCCACCCTATTCCTACTGGCCTGACAACGACTACGACAATCTGCACTCACAGCTGCGCGAGGAACTGTCGGGCAAGACCATCGTCGGCGGTTTCCAGGTCCGCGTGAAGCGCAAGAACGGCAGCCTGTTCGATGCACGCCTGTATGTGTCGCCGCTGATTGATGCGCATGGACAGCACACGGGCTGGATGTCGTCCATGACGGATATCACAGAGCCCAACCGGATTCGCGAACAGCTGTCTGCCTCTTATGAGCGCTTCACCATCGTGCTGGAGGCGCTGGATGCCTCTGTTTCCGTGGCACCTCTTGGCAGTGCCGAGCTGCTGTTTGCCAACAAGCTGTACCGCCAATGGTTTGGATCGCACACCGAAGGCCATCTGCAACTGGTCGCCCAGGCAGGCAAGCTGCCCATTCGACGCCAGCCCGAGCCAGAGGACGAAGACGCCCTCATGGGCCTGCCCACGGACACGCTGACTGCCGCACGCAGCGGGAATGCTGAAATCTTCGTGCCCAGCCTGAGCAAATGGCTGGAAGTCCGCTCGCGCTATCTGAGCTGGGTGGACGGCCGCCTGGCCCAGATGGTGATTGCCACCGACATCACCCAGCGTCGCCTGGCCGAGGAGCAGGCCGCGGCTCAGGCAGAAAAGGCCCAGACCGCCAGCCGCCTCATCACCATGGGCGAGATGGCGTCCAGCGTGGCGCATGAACTCAACCAGCCTCTGACTGCCATCAGCAACTACAGCTCCGGCATGCTGACACGCCTGGAAAACGGCACGCTGACGCCGGACCAGATGAAGTTTGCGCTGGAAAAGACCGCTCATCAGGCCCAGCGTGCCGGGCAGATCATTCAGCGCATCCGCTCCTTCGTGAAAAAGAGCGAGCCCAATCGCATGCTGGCACAGGTGAACGAGATGGTGAGCGAAGCGCTGGAGCTGGCCGGTATCGAACTGCGCCGCCGCAATGTGCAACTCACCTCTCATATCGCCGAGCGCATGCCGCCGGTAATGGCCGATGCCATCCTCATCGAGCAGGTTCTCATCAATTTGATGAAAAACAGTGCTGAGTCAATTGACATGTCCGACCGCCCGCTGGGCCAGCGCAACGTGGAATTGCGTGTGCGCCCACAGGTCTTTGAAAGCCTGCCGGGCGTGGAGTTCACCGTGGAAGACACAGGCAAGGGCCTGCCGCCGGAAGTGCTGGAACACTTGTTCGAAGCCTTCTTCTCCACCAAGAGCGAGGGCATGGGCATAGGCCTGAATCTTTGCCGCTCGATCGTTGAATCACATCAGGGTCGAATGCATGCCGAGAACCTCTACAATGGAAGCGAGGTCACTGGTTGCCGGTTCTCGTTCTGGCTACCGTTGGCAACGGGTGTGGAGACGACAACACTCACCACGACAAGCGAACCCATAAAGAGGACGATTGCATGAGTTTGATTCCCAAAAAAGGCACTGTTTACGTAGTTGACGACGACGAAGCAGTCCGTGATTCGCTGCAATGGCTGCTGGAAGGCAAGGACTACCGCGTGCGTTGCTTTGACTCCGCCGAGACCTTTTTGTCGCGCTACGACCCGCGCGAAGTGGCGTGTTTGATCGTCGACATCCGCATGGGCGGCATGACCGGCCTTGAACTGCAGGACCGCCTGATCGAGCGCAAGTCGCCTCTGCCCATCGTCTTCATCACCGGTCACGGCGATGTGCCCATGGCCGTGAACACCATGAAGAAAGGCGCACTGGACTTCATCCAGAAGCCTTTCAACGAAGAAGAGCTGCTGGGTCTGGTCGAGCGCATGCTGGATCACGCCCGTGAAGCCTTTACCGGTCACCAGCAAGCCGCCAGCCGCGATGCGCTGCTGGCCAAGCTCACGGGCCGCGAAGCCCAGGTGCTCGAGCGCATTGTCGCCGGCCGTCTGAACAAGCAGATTGCCGACGATCTGGGCATCTCCATCAAGACCGTGGAAGCCCACCGCGCCAACATCATGGAAAAGCTCAACGCCAACACCGTGGCCGATCTGCTCAAGATCGCACTGGGCCAGGGTCAGACCAGCGCTGCGGCCAAGGCGGCGGCTGCCGTCAATTAAGTGCTCCCCGCGAAATTGGAAGCCATTCCAATCGCGAGATAATCCAGGGAGCACTGGCCAGGCCTCGCGCTTTAGCCAACTCCTATTTTGATAGCTGCTAGTGCTTGTATATCAAGGACTAGCAGCATTTTTTATTGGTACTCCAGCAATGACAGCCCAACTCATCGACGGCAAAGCCCTCTCCGAACAACTGCGCAAGGAAGTCGCCACACGCGCGGCAGCGCTCAAGGTCAAGGGCATCACGCCCGGCCTGGCGGTGATTCTGGTGGGAGACAACCAGGCTTCCCAGGTTTATGTGCGCAACAAGGTCAAGGCCTGCGAAGACGTGGGCTTCCACTCTGTGCTGGAAAAGTACGATGCCTCCATGACCGAAGCCGAACTGCTGGCACGTGTCGAAGCGCTGAACAACGACCCGAGCATTCACGGCATCCTGGTGCAGCTGCCACTGCCCAAGCACATCGACGACCACAAGGTCATCGAAACCATCTCCCCCGCCAAGGATGTGGATGGCTTCCACGTGGCCAGCGCCGGCGCGCTGATGGTCGGCGAAGTCGGCTTCAAGGCCTGCACGCCCTATGGCTGCATGAAGATGCTGGAATCCATCGGCATGAAGGATCTGCGCGGCAAGCACGCGGTGGTCATCGGCCGCTCCAACATCGTGGGCAAGCCCATGGCCATGATGCTGCTGGCCGCCAACGCCACTGTCACCGTTACCCATAGCGGCACCGCCGATCTGGGCGCCATGACTCGCCAGGCCGACATCATCGTCGCAGCCGTGGGCAAGGTCGACGTGCTGACCGCCGACATGGTCAAGCCCGATGCCGTGGTCATCGATGTGGGCATGAACCGCAACGCCGAAGGCAAGCTCTGCGGCGATGTGGACTTCAACGGCGTCAAGGAAGTGGCGGGCTACATCACCCCTGTGCCCGGTGGTGTCGGCCCCATGACGATTACCATGCTGCTGGTCAACACCATGGAATCGGCAGAGCGCGCCGCAGGCTGATCCTTCAGAGGCGCTTCGCGACCTACCCCTCTCAGGCGCCGAGCGCCCGAGAGGGCGACGGCTTCGTCTGGTCGCCACGCGTGTTCGCGCCCCAGGCGCAGGCGCGCTTCTGACCACAGGCTGACGCTATGAAGGCGATAGCAATAAATACCCTGAGAGCGCTTGATTTTCCCGACCTTGCCGGCACCTAATACAGCATGAGCAATCCACTTCTCGAATCCTCCTCCCTGCCCTTGTTTGACCGCATTCAGCCTGCGGATGTGGCACCCGCCATCGACACTTTGCTGGCCCGTGCCAGCGAGGCGCTGGAGACCGTGGTTGCACCGGATTTCCCCGCACAGTGGGAAGCCATCTCTGCCGTGCTGGACGTGGCGACCGAAAAGCTGGGCACAGCCTGGTCGGCCATCAATCACCTCAACAGCGTGGCCGACACGCCCGAGTTGCGCGCTGCCTATAACGAAGCCCTGCCCAAGGTCACCGAGTTCTGGACCAATCTGGGTGCCGACGAACGCCTGTACGCCAAGTACAAGGCCATAGCCCCGGCCAGCCTCAACAAGGAGCAGCGCGCCGCCTGGGACCATGCCATGCGCGGCTTTGTGCTCTCGGGTGCCGAACTGCAGGGCGTAGCCAAGGAACGCTTTGCGCAGATTCAGGCGCGCTCGGCCGAGCTGGCCCAGAAATTCAGCGAGAACGCGCTGGACGCCACCGATGCCTTTGCCTACTACGCCAGGATTGACGAGCTGGACGGCGTTCCGGCCGATGTGATCGCCGCGGCCAAGGCTGGCGCCGAAGCCGATGGCAAGGAAGGCTACAAGCTGACGCTGAAGATGCCTAGCTATCTGCCGGTGATGCAGTTTGCCAAGAGCAGCGCGCTGCGCGAGAAGATCTATCAGGCTTATGTGACCCGGGCCTCCGACCAGGCCGAGGGCGACGGCAAGCGCTTTGACAACACCGCCGTGATGAAGGAAATTCTCGCCCTGCGCCTGGAAGAATCCCAACTGCTGGGCTACAAGAACTTCGGCGAGGTATCGGTCGTGCCCAAGATGGCCGATTCGCCCCAGCAGGTCATAGACTTTCTGCGCGATCTGGCGCAACGTGCCCGCCCCTATGCCGAAAAGGACGTTGCCGATCTGCGCGCCTTTGCCCAGACCGATCTCGGCATTGCCGACCCCAAGCCCTGGGACTGGGCCTTCATCGGCGAAAAGCTCAAGGAAGCCCGCTATTCCTTCAGCGAGCAGGAGCTCAAGCAGTATTTTCCGGCACCCAAGGTGCTGGCCGGCCTGTTCAAGATTGTCGAGACCCTGTTCGAAGTCTCCATCCACCGCGATGAAGCCCCGGTCTGGAACCCCTGCGTGGAGTTCTACCGCATCGAGCGCTCCAGCGCACAAGGCCCTCAGCTGGTCGGCCAGTTCTATCTGGACCCGCAGGCACGCAAGGGCAAGCGTGGCGGCGCCTGGATGGACGATGTGCGCACGCGTTGGCTGCGCCCCGACACACATCAGCTGCAAACGCCTGTGGCCCATCTGGTCTGCAATTTCGCGTCCGGCGTGGACGGCAAGCCCGCGCTGCTCACGCACGATGACGTGATCACCCTGTTCCACGAAACCGGCCACGGACTGCACCACATGCTCACGCAGGTCAACGAACGCGATGTCTCGGGCATCGCCGGCGTGGAGTGGGATGCCGTCGAACTGCCGAGCCAGTTCATGGAAAACTTCTGCTGGGAATGGGATGTGCTCAAGCACATGACCGCCCATGTGGACACGGGCGAGGCCCTGCCCCGCGGGCTGTACGACAAGATGATTGCGGCCAAGAACTTCCAGTCCGGCATGCAGACCCTGCGCCAGATCGAATTCGCGCTGTTCGACATGTTGCTGCACACCGAGCACAACCCGGCAGACGACTTCATGGCGCTGCTGAACCAAGTGCGCACCGAGGTGTCCGTGCTGCAATCGCCAGCCTACAACCGTATGGCCCACACCTTCAGCCACATCTTTGCCGGCGGCTATGCTGCTGGCTACTACAGCTACAAATGGGCAGAGGTCCTGAGCGCAGACGCTTATGCGGCTTTCGAAGAAACCGTGCTGGCCGACGGCTCACCCAACCCCGAGACCGGCCGCAAGTACCGCGAGTCGATTCTGGAAGCCGGTGGCAGCCGCCCTGCCATGGAGTCCTTCAAGGCCTTCCGTGGCCGCGAGCCACAGATTGACGCCCTGCTGCGCCACCAAGGCATGAGCCAGGCCGCCTGAGTCTTGCACGGCCTCCCAAAAAGCGCCCTTCCAGGGCGCTTTTTCATGCCGGCGACTGCAAGCAGAAGGCCTAGACTGACACTGGCTGACTTGCGCACCGGGACCAGATCAAGACAGACCGGAGCCTGGCTGCAGACAGACCTTCATGCAGGCTATGCTCTGCCCATTGGCGCTCGCGCCCTCAGACCTCCTCATTGCACTTCATTGATCAAGATTGAGATGCCACGATCTTTCATTGCCCGGCCTTCTGCCGAGAAACCGACGTCCCGCAGCACACTGCTGCTGACGACGCTTGTAGCCACCTTTGCCGCATTGGCGAGCGGAGTCAGCCCGGCTCAGAATCTCTACCGCAGCGTGGGTCCCGACGGGCGGGTCACCTATTCCGACCGGGCCATCAGCCCCAACGCCAAGCCCAGCACCGAAGCCGTGAGCAGCGCCGATGGTTCTGCGTCTTCGGCCAACGCACAACTGCCCTACGAGCTGCGCCAGACTGCCAACCGCTACCCCGTCACGATCTATACGGGCAAGGACTGCGAGCCCTGCGACGAGGCCCGGTCTCATCTGCAAAACCGCGGCATCCCGTTCAGTGAACGCAGCATAGACACCAGCAGCGATGTGGCGGCGCTCAAAAAGCTCAGCGGGCAGGACAGCCTGCCCTTTGCCACCATCGGCAACCAACACCTCAAGGGTTTTGGCGCCGACAGCTGGGACCAGTACCTGAGCGCTGCCGGTTACCCCAAGCAGCCTCAGTTGCCGAAGAACTACAAAGCCCCCGCAGCCAAGCCCCTGACCGTGCCAGCACCAGCCGTAACCGAAGCAGCCAAGCCTGCAGAGCGTCCCGCAGCACGCATCACGACACCCGCAGTCCCTGCCCCTGGTGCCCCTACGCCTGACAACCCCGCTGGTCTGCGCTTCTAGGACTCATAAATTTCGAATGAAATCAGGCTCTAACGCTTACCCATAAATCGTTAGCAGCTATCAATTTCATAAAAAAGCCACCTGCGCAAGCAGGTGGCTTTCCGGCAGCGACTGACTGCTCAGTATTCCAGCGTCTGCACGCCTTGAGCGGTTCCCAGCAGGCACACCGCAGCCTTCTGGTGCGCAAACACGCCGACGGTCACCACACCTGGCCACTGGTTGACTTCGGACTCGAGGGCCAGCGGCTCGGCGATCTTCAGGCCGCGGACATCCAGAATATGCTGGCCGTTGTCGGTCACCAGCGGCGCACCATCCTTCATGCGAATTTGCGCCGTCACGTCAGCGCCCATGGCTTCAAAGCGACGGGCGATCTGGGCAGCCGCCATGGGAATGACTTCCACAGGCAGCGGAAAATTACCCAGCACCGGAACGCGCTTGGACTCATCTGCAATGCAGACAAAACGCTGAGCCAGCGCCGCCACGATCTTCTCGCGCGTCAACGCCGCACCACCGCCCTTGACCATATGGCCCTTGCCATCGATCTCGTCGGCACCGTCGATATAGACAGCCAGACTGGTGACTTCATTGGCATCGAACACCTTGATGCCCAGGGCCTTCAGGCGCTCGGTACTGGCCACGGAGCTGGAGACGGCGCCAGGAATCTGATCCTTGATAGTGGCCAGTGCATCAATGAATTTGTTGACCGTGGAGCCTGTGCCCACGCCCACAATTTCACCGGCGACCACATATTTCAGGGCAGCTTGTCCGACCAAAGTTTTCAGTTCATCTTGAGAAAGAGGTGCAGCAGATGTCGTCATGAGGGAAAATCCAGGTAATCCTGCGATTATCTCCATGTCTCTTATTCCTTACTCACTGACGCGTCCTATTCTTTTCGGCATGGACCCCGAAGCAGCCCACGACCTCACCATGAATCTCATGGCCAAGGGTCAAAATACCTTGTTGCAGAAAGCCTGGGCGCGCCCTCTGATCAGCGACCCCATCGAGCTGGCGGGCCTCAAGTTCCCGAACCGCGTCGGCATGGCCGCCGGCCTGGACAAGAATGCACGCTGCATCGATGCGCTGGCCGCCATGGGTTTCGGCTTTGTGGAAGTGGGCACCGTCACGCCCCGCCCCCAGCCCGGCAACCCCAAGCCCCGCATGTTCCGCATTCCGGAAAAGAACGCGCTGATCAACCGCCTGGGCTTCAACAACGAAGGCCTGGATGCGTTCCTGGCCAATGTGCGTCGCTCCCAAGTGCGCGCAAAAGCAGGAAACAATGGCGGTGCCATGCTGCTGGGCCTGAACATCGGCAAGAACGCCACAACCCCCATCGAAGAGGCCACCAGCGACTACATCAAGGCGCTGGACGGCGTGTACCCTCATGCCGACTATGTGACCGTCAACATCAGCTCGCCCAACACCAAGAATCTGCGTGCACTGCAGAGCGACGAGGCGCTGGATGCGCTGCTGGGTGCCGTCGCCAATCGCCGCGAACAGCTTTCCAGCCAGCATGGCAAGCGCACGCCGGTGTTCGTGAAGATCGCTCCCGACCTCGATGAGGAACAAGTCGGTGTGATCGCAGCGACGCTGGAGCGCCACGGCATGGATGGCGTAATTGCCACCAACACCACCATCAGCCGCGACGCCGTCAAGGGTCTGCAGCACGCTGAAGAAACCGGCGGCCTGTCTGGCGCGCCCGTGCTCGAAGCCAGCAACCAGATCATTCGCCAGCTGCGTTCAGCCCTTGGCAGCCGCTTCCCAATCATCGGCGTGGGCGGCATCCTGAGCGGTGCTGACGCCGTGAGCAAGATCCGCGCGGGCGCCGATGTGGTGCAGATCTACAGCGGCCTGATCTATCGCGGCCCTGACCTGGTCACCGAAGCAGCCCAGGCCATCGCCCATATGCACTGAAATTTCACTGCAGTTGCACTGAGCCTGAGGCCTGGCCTGCTGGCCGCGCCAAAAGGAAACAGCCCGTCTGGCATAGACCAGACGGGCTGTTTTTTCAGGACTGTTCAGCCGCGCGTACGTTGCTGCAGCTTGAGGATCCAGGGCAGCGCAGCACTGCCCCAGCGAATCAGCTTGCCCGGCCCCAGGACCATGAGCAAGCCTCCCGCTGCGGCCGTTGCCAGCGGATGCAGGCGCACGAACGACAACAGGCGCTCTGGCAAGGGAGCATCCGCGTCCACATGCGGCGCCTCTGACCTGCGCAAGGCAAGCGTCTGAGCCTTGGCAGCAGCTCTGGCCTTGATGCGTGCACGCTGCTTGGCAATGCGCAAGAGCACCAGTTTTTGCTCGGCGGTCGCTTCATTCCAAAGCAGAGCATCCATGCCTGCAGGCTTGGCGGGCTCCAACTCTGCAGATCGCGAGTCGGGAGAGACGCTATTCATGCTAAATCTTCTCCTTCAGCGCTTGCCAGTCTGACCTGAGCTCGCGCCGTGTCAGCCTGAAGGGACTGGACAGTTGCCTGACGGCAGCCATCAGACGCCACAACCCCAGGCCCCAGATCAAAACCCAGCCGCCGACCAGCAGCCACGCCACCAGTTGGCGATGCTCGCTGTCCCAGAACTGCACGATCACAGCCATGGACAGGACAATGAGCACCACCACGGTGAGTGCGCCCAGCACAATCGCCAGCACCGCCAGCGCTTGCATGCTGCGCTTGTGCTGCTGCCATTCAAGCTGCGCAAGATCAACCCGGTCTTCGGCAGCAATCGCTGCCTCGTTCAGGTTGGCGCGCCATCGCTCCATCAGGGAATCAAGACCTAGTAGTGAAATCAGATTCACAGGCACTTGTCCTTATGCAACTCGGCAATGCTTAGCGACGACCCAGCATGAAGCCCAGCAGAGCGCCAACGGCCAGCGCTGCACCGGCAACGCGCCAGGGTTCGTCATGAGCGTAACGATCGGCCACATCGGCAGCTTCACGCGCCTGGCGAGCAGCATCATGGGCAGCACGCACGGCAGATTCGCGCACGTTGGCCATGCTGTCGTCGATGCGCTGACGCAGCGCGCTGATTTCGGGAACCTTGTCCAGTTCACGGGCAGACAGCAGACCGCGCAGATCGCTGACCAGTTTTTCCAGATCGTCTTGGGCAGTGGAAACGGCGTCGGAAACAGAGCGTGACATATCGGTCCTTTCAATGTGACGAAATTGGAATATCGCATGCACTGGGCAGTGCACCAAGATAGCTGCGAAGCAGCAAGCATCGGGGCCGGCCGCTCATAAAACCTGCAGCATGTGAACATCTTACAGAAAACACACCGCCTCCAAGAAACTCGCGTACCCACAGCACTGTCGGACAGCAACGAAACTGCCTCATGCCGGTCCACAAACAAACGCTCAAGGGCCGGACCGCACCGCTGCTGCCCGGGGCGGCAGCCAGCCCCCCCGCATTCGGGGCTGCATCAGGCATGCAGGATACGGAGTTTCGTCTTCAGCGTCGGCAGGCCAGCAAACCTGATTACAGATCGCCATGTATCGATTGCTTAACAGTTCATTAATGAAGCGCCGGCATGCTTGTCGAGCAGTCATGCCCTAGCAGGACTTCCAGTCCAAAAACTCCCGGAAAAGCGAATATTTGACTCAAATCAAGTAGCGCAAATGGCGACTTTCATATAGTCATATTCATATAAAAGAAGTTATTTTAATACTTTTTTATATGTAAAGCATCAGAGTTTTCTGTTGCCAGTGTGACGATGAAAGGAAGGGCCATGCCACTTCAGAAACGAGAACTCTCCGACTGCTCAACCAGCAGCTCGGCCTGCACCTGCAGCACTCCATCCATTACCCGGACACCTGCGCAGGCAGTGGCAGCGCCCACCAAGCGCGGTTTCCTGCAGGACTTGATTGCCATGGCCGCTGGCCTAGGCATTGCGGGCAGCGCCCGCGCAGCGCTGCCCGGCGACCCCAGCTTCCAGCCAGCACGACGCCCCGGCATGGAGGGCAAACGCTTCGGCATGCTGGTCGATATGCGCAAATGCATCGGCTGCCAGGCCTGTACGGTGAGCTGCTCGGTCGAAAACCAGCCCCCCATCGGCCAGTTCCGCACCACGGTGCTGCAGTACGAAATCGATCAGGCCGGCAACACGGCTGCAGCCATGGTCAGTCTGCCGCGGCTGTGCAACCACTGCGACGAGCCGCCTTGCGTGCCCGTATGCCCGGTGCAGGCCACATTTCAGCGCACCGACGGAATCGTCCTTGTCGACAACGAGCGCTGCGTGGGCTGCGGCTATTGCGTGCAAGCCTGTCCCTACGACGCACGCTTTATCAATCACGAAACGCAGACTGCCGACAAATGCACCTTTTGCGAACACCGCCTGGAAGCCGGCCTGCTGCCCGCCTGCGTGGAAAGCTGTGTGGGCGGTGCGCGCGTGATCGGCGACCTGAACGACGCGCACAGCGAAATCAACCAGCGCATCAATGCCCATAAGGACGATATCAAGGTCCTCAAACCCGGCATGAAGACCAAGCCGCATGTCTTCTACATCGGCCTGCCCGATGAGTTCGTGAACGGCGTGGACGGCCAGGCCACGGTTCGCCTTGTTGCCGAACATCTATGAAAGGAGTGCCCTCATGCAAATCATTGAACTCCTGACCCCGGCCTACGAAGCGGCCTGGCTGCCCTGGGCCGTGCAGTATTTCTTTCTGGTCGGTGTGGCCACGGGGGCCGCGCTGCTGACCTCGGCCTGCGCATTCGGCCCGGCCCACGGCTTGCGCCAGCGCCTGCTGCCCACGGCTGTGCTGGTGTTGGCCATGAGCGCGATTGCCGCACCTGTCGCCCTGCTGGCCGATCTGCACCAGCCAGCGCGCTTCTGGCATTTCTATGCCCACCTCACTCCCTGGTCGTGGATGAGCCTGGGTGCCGTGCTCATGCCCAGCTTTGTCGGACTTTGCGTGCTCATATGTGCGCTGTGGTGGATGGGCAGGCCGCAATGGATGCGCCTGCTGGTGCCTGTTCTGGTGCTGTCCACGCTCAGCATCGTGGTCTATACGGGCGCCGAAATCATGGTCATCCGCTCGCGCCCACTGTGGAACACACTGTGGGTACCGATCAATCTGGCGCTCAGCGGCTGGCTGGCCACTGTGGGCATGGGCTTTGTGCTGTACCGCTTTTTGCCTCGGGCCTTGCAGCCGGATGCAGCAGCCCTGCAAGGGCTGCGCCATCTGGGCCTGTGGCTGGCCACCGGCCTGATTGCCAGTGCCCTGACCTGGGGAATTGCCGGCATCGCGGGCCAGAGCCCTTCCTTCTATATGGCGACGCGCCTGTTCAAGGAGTTCCCTGTCTGGCGCATCTCCATGCTGGGCTCGGCCGTGTTTGGCGCCGCCGTGGTGATGGCCCTGCTGCGTGGCGAGCATCGTCTGGCAGCCAAGGGCTACACCCTGGTGCTGGGCATAGGGCTGGCCGCATCGGCCTGGGCCTTCCGCTGGGCGCTGTTCATGGGCGTGCAAGGCGTACCCAAATTCGGCGCCGGCCTCTATCTCTACAGCATGCCACTGGGCGGTGACGGCCTGATGGGCATGCTGGGCGTGGCCGGCCTGTGCGTGGCACTGGTCGCCATGGCCACCTGGGCACTGGAGCTGTTCCCGGTGCGCAAGCAAGCGAGCACTGTTTAAGAATCAAGCCAAATACGCATAAAACGCAATACCAGCAAGCGCTTGCAGCTATCAATATCATAGAAACACTGCTGCGCTTGCCCTTCCCCATACCAAGGGCAAGACCATGAATGACAAGAAACTCCCCCCTGAACAATCACAAGACGTCGAGACCGACCGCACCGGCGCCGGTCGCACAGATGCCGGTCGCCGACGCATGCTGCTGCGCGGCGGTGCCGTTGCAGGCGGTCTGGCGGCTTTTGCTGCAGGCTATGGCGAAACCGTGGCCAAGGGAGCCAAGGGGCTGATCACCGGAAGCTCGGGCAAATCCACCCAAAGCGCCACGCGCGGCAACTCGCTGACGCCAGAGTTCCGCATCGATCCCGTCAGCGGCAAACTCACGACCCAGCCCGGCCAGGTGGTCAGCCCCTCCTCGTGTCTGGGCTGCTGGACACAGTGCGGCGTGCGTGTGCGCGTAGATACTGCCGACAACCGGATCATCCGTATTGCCGGCAACCCCTATCACCCGCTGGCCACCACACACCCCGCCCCCATGGAAGCACCGGTGCGAGAGGTCTATGCCATGCTGGGCGGTGACAACGGCCTGGAAGGCCGCGCCACCAGTTGCGCGCGCGGATCGGCCATGCTCGAGCATCAAAAAGCCCCGCATCGCATTCTCAAGCCGCTCAAGCGCGTGGGCCCACGCGGCTCCGGACAGTGGAAGAGCATCACGCTCGAAGAGCTGGTTCAGGAAATCTGCGAAGGCGGCGATCTCTTCGGCGAAGGCCATGTGGACGGTCTGCGCGCCATCCGCGACGTCAATACGCTGATTGATGAAGCCAACCCCGAATACGGCCCCAAATCCAACCAGCTGCTGGTGACGGAAGCCGCCAACGAAGGCCGCACCCCTCTGGTCAACCGTTTTGCCAAACAGTCGTTCGGCACCATCAATGTGTCCAACCACGGCTCCTACTGCGGTCAGACCTACCGGGTGGGCACGGGGGCGGCCCTGGGCGATATGGCCGGCATGCCCCACGGCAAGCCGGACTGGAAGAATTCTCGCTTCGGCCTGTTCATTGGCACCTCGCCGGCCCAGTCTGGCAACCCGTTCCAGCGCGTGGGCCGCGAGCTGGCCGAGGCGCGTTCACGCGGCGAGAACACGTACAAATACGTGGTGGTCTCGCCCATGCTGCCCACTTCGTCCAGCCATGCCGCGGGTGACAACAACCGCTGGCTGCCCGTCAAACCCGGCAGCGACCTGGCGCTGGCCATGGGTCTGATCCGCTGGATCATCGACAACGAGCGCTATGACAGGCAGTTTCTGACCCAGCCCGGCCCCGCCGCCATGGCTGCCGCTGGCGAAGCCAGCTGGAGCAACGCCACCCACTTGCTGATCAACGATCCCAGGCACCCGCGCTATGGCCAGTTCCTGCGCGGCGCCGATATCGGTCTGCCCACGCCTGAGCCGGTCGATGAAAAAACGCCCGCCGAGGATGTCTATGTGGTGCAGCTGGCCGATGAATCGCTGGCCGCGCACACCGTGGCCCAGAGCGCCGAGCTGATCGTGGATCGCGAGTTCACGCCCCGAAAGACTGCGGACGCGACCGAAGAGCCCACTCCTGTTGCTGTCTGCACCGCCTTTGTCAAACTGCGCACCGAAGCGCACAAAAAGACGCTGGAAGAATACGCGTCCCTGTGCGGCGTGTCGGTCAAGGAAATCGAGGATCTGGCGCACGAATTCACCAGCCATGGCAAGCAAGCCGTGGCCAACTCCCACGGCGGCACCATGAACGGCTCGGGCTTCTACACCGCCTATGCCATCGCCATGCTCAACAACCTGATCGGCAACTTGAACGTACGCGGCGGCTGGGTCATGGACGCAGGGCCATTTGGCCCCTTCGGCCCCAGCCCACGCTACAACTTTGCGCAGTTTGAAGGTGCAGTCAAACCCCGGGGCGTGGCCCTGTCGCGCACCAGGTTCCCCTACGAGAAGACCAGCGAATTCAAGCGCAAGAAGGAAGCGGGCCAGAACCCCTACCCCGCCCAGGCCCCCTGGTACCCCGCGCCCGGCGGCCTTTCCAGCGAGATGCTGGCGGCCGGCATGCTGGGCTACCCCTACCCGGTCAAGGCCTGGATCAACCACATCAGCAACCCCATCTATGCCATGTGCGGCTTCGAGAATGCGCTTGCCGATTCGGTCAAGGACGTTAAAAAGCTGCCGTTGTTTGTCTCGGTCGACCCCTTCATCAACGAGACCTCGGCACTGGCCGACTACATCGTGCCCGATACCGTCACCTATGAAAGCTGGGGCATTGGTGCACCCTGGGCCGATGTGGTGGCCAAGAGCAGCACGGTGCGTTGGCCCACCGTCGATGCCGCCACCGCCAAAACGGCAGACGGCCAACCCATCGGCTTTGAGAGCTTTGTCTTTGCCGTGGCCAAGCAGCTGCGCCTGCCCGGCTTTGGCAAGAATGCCATGTCCACCAAAGACGGCGAGCCGCTCGATCTGGAAAACGCCGAAGACTTCTATCTGCGCGGCATGTGCAACATCGCCTACCAGGCCGGCAAGCCCGTGCCCGAAGCCAGCGATGACGACATCGCCATCACCGGCCTCGACAAGTGGATGCCGTCGCTGCAAAAGCGTGTCGCCCCGGAGGAAGTGCGACGCGTCGCGATGGTCATGAGTCGTGGCGGTCGCTTTGACAAGGTCGAAGATGCATGGAAGGACGACCAGCTCAAGCTTCAGGCCAAGTTTCCGGTCACTTTCTGGCACGAAGGTCTGTCCAGGATGCGCCACTCCATGACCGGCGAGCGTTACAGCGGCTGCCCCACCTGGTATCCCGCGCGCCTAGCCGATGGATCGGATATGCGTGCCGTGTTCACCGAGCAAGACTGGCCGCTGACCATGACCAGCTACAAGTCCAACCTGATGAGCAGCATGTCCATTGCCGCCTCGCGCCTGCGCCAGGTGCACCCGCACAATCCTGTGAGCATCAACAAGGCCGACGCGGCAAAGCTGGGCATCGCCAACGGCGACCCCATCGAAATCAGCACCCCTGGCGGCAAGCTTCAAGCAGTCGCTCTGGTGCGCGCCGGTATTGCGCCAGGCGCCATCGCTATCGAGCATGGCTATGGCCACAAGCAACTGGGCACCGTGGCCCACAAGGTGGACGGCCGGCCCACCCATGCCAACCCGCAGCATGGCAATGGTGTGAACCTCAATGCTCTGGGCTTTGCCGATCCGACCCGGCCGGAAAAGGACAATGTCTGGATCGACTGGGTATCGGGGGCAGTGGTCAGGCAAGGACTGCCAGTGAAGCTGCGAAAAGCTTGATGACCGCTTGAAGCTCTGGCGGGCGATCGGAACGCGAAATCCCATCGCTCGCATCTGCGCAGGGAGAGCTGCCGGCAAGCCGCGTCGCTATTTGGGGGATGCGATAAATACCGAAGCCGGATCAGACCCAGCCCGATATGGGACATGGCAAGCCATATCCGTTATTCCGGTAAGGCCGTCTTTCGTATTCTGGTTCCGGAAAGTTCGGAGGAACTGAACATGAATTCAAAAAAATAATGGTCAACGGCATTTAATTGCACAATATTTACAATTAAAAACCACTTAGAAAGGGTATTTAAACCAAAAGAATAATAAATCTCCCCCCCATTGGCTGGAAGCACTTACCCAAAGATGACTCTGCAGCTCAATGGTCATATTGTTTTGAAATTTACAATTAAAAACAATGCATCAAATACTCATTTACGCTTCATTGTTGATAGCAATGAAGTTCTGAATTTCAATAAATTATAAAAATAGCACTACCTACCTGAAAGGGCCTCGACGCATGCCCAAACAAGGTATTTCTGTTTTCATCCGGCTTATTGAAACTGCCATTAACCGAAGGAACGTTTTGGAACAACATGTGCCAGGCCAAAACGTAATCGCGGTTGGCACTGATCATTGGGCTATGGCAAATGGTCTTTCGCTTGGAAATTTCCCGGTTGTCCGAGAACTGGCTATTCAAAGGAATGATCATGAAGAAGTCTTTGATTGTCATGGCGGTTGTTGCATTGGCTGGTGTGGCATCTGCTACAGCCAGCAGTTCCAGCCTTGCCGCAACCAACACGGGGACCAATGCCTCGTCGGGCACTTACTCCTCGGCCGGGAGCTCAGGCACAGGCAGTGCTGTGAGCTTCAATAGCGCGACGGCAGGTGCTCAAGCAAGCGGCTTTGGGAACAGTACCGGCATGAGCGGTTCCTGGGGACCCATGGCTGCAGGACACTCCAGTGTCGGCGGAAGCGCCTCCACCACGGGAACCGTCACCAGCCTTGCGGCGACCACCGGGGGCGGCGTTGCGGGAGGCTATGGAGCCACCAATGCCAACGCACATTCGGATGTGGGCAGCAATTACCAGGGCCAGGCTCCCGGCAAGCTGGTCAGCGGGGGCGCGGGAGGCTACGCCAACTCGAGCACCAACAATGTCGCTGGCACCGCGTCCATGGGCAACGGCATCGCGGCGGTGAACAGCACGGCCCATACCAACTCCTACTTTGGCGCGAACTCGCAGGCGCTTTCGGGCCCTGGCGGAACCTCGACCAGCAATAACTCTGGTGCGACCTCCGTCGGCAATGCGACAACGACCGGCTTCAGTTTGGGCAACGCCATCGGTGGCTCCAACGGCGGCGGCACTTCGGGCAATGCCTATGGATGGGCCAACTCGGCAGCCAACTAAATAAGGTCCGCGAACCCAGTTGTATTGCCCCCGAGTCGAGGCTTACCAAGTCAAGACTCGGGGTCAAGGGAGAAACAGCATGAAAGCCTCGATCGCCTTGCTAAGCCTTTGTGTCCCTGTGTGCGGTTTTGCGCAAAGCGCCGACAGCAGTGCTCAAAGCCTCTCCAGCTCCTCGGCCGTGGGAGCGCAACAGAATCAGTCCATCACCATCGTCAATCCGGTTGCTGCAGCGGACAGCCGATCGGTATCCAGCATCGAAAGCCACTCCACTTCAAGCTCGGATCAAAACATAACGACCAGCGGCACAACCACCCAGAATCTGAACAGCAGCGTATCCGGGACATCCAGGAATATCGTCGAGTACAGCGGCAGCTACACCGTGAAGAACGTACCCAGCGTGAGCGGCCCCAACCTCACGACCAGCAACGACACCTGCATGGGCAGCAGCAGCGGCAGTGCCAACGGCCCCGGCTTTGGCGTGAGCTTCGGCTCGACCTGGACGGACGAGCATTGCACGCGCCTGAAAATGAGCCGCGAGCTCTGGAACAAGGGCATGAAGGCAGCTTCACTGGCGATGGACTGCATGGACCCTGCCGCTCGCATGGCCCTGGAGATCACGGGCTCCAAATGTCCTCAGTCCATGACCGCAGAAGAGCGCCGCAACCACTATGGGCCAGATGCATCTGCGCAGGCCAGCCCCGCTCCGGTGGCTTCCGGTAACAGGCCTGAACAGGCAACTACGTCCAGCCAGACAGCAAGCCTCTACCCGAATTGATGACCATTCAATCCCGGAGGCTGTGATCGGCAGGCCTGCCACCACCATTGGCAATGGCAGGCTGTTGCCGAGGCCCTGCCTCGCCGACGCCAGGCTGGCTTCGGCTCAGCTCTTGCTCGGGTTTCAGCATCTCACGTGAAATCCGAGGCCCGGCTGCCAGGTCTCGCCAGCTATTGCGATACGCTAGCATCTCCGCCAGCGCCCTTGCTTCGCATCGTGCGAACCCACCTTTGCAGGCTGGTGTACTCCTTCGAGATCCCGCCAAGGTATCGGTCATGCCCATCTATATCGCTCTGCTGCGTGCCGTCAATGTCGGCGGAACCGGCAAACTTCCCATGGCGGAGTTGAAGTCCATGTGCGAGGCCGAAGGCTTTACACAGGTACAGACCTATATCGCCAGTGGCAACGTGGTGCTGAAAGCAGATTGCTCTGCACAGCAACTCAAGTCGGCCGGCCAGCTACGCGGGAAAGCCCATGGAAGTCTTTGTGCGTACGCTCCAGCAGATGACGCAGGTGCTGGAGGCCAATCCCTTTCCCGAGTCCCCGGGCAACCGCGCTGTCGCCATCTTTCTTGAGGAGACACCTCCTGCAGACGCGCTGTCCCAGATCAAGGGTCGCAACGACGAACAACTGCAACTGGGTCGCCGTGAAATCTATGTGGCTTACGGTGCGGGAATGGGCAACTCCAGACTCAAGATCCCTGCAGCGGCCTCAGGTACGGCCAGAAATCTCAACACGATTGCCAAACTGGTCGAGATGGCGGCTGCACTTGATGGTGGTGGAACGGGGTCCGGCAAACGCTGATTCCAGCCTTAGCCTATGATGCGCAGCGCAGGCCAGCAAACCGGTTGCCCCTTGCCGCTTCACAATCGATTGAAGCTGGCCGCTCAATGGATCAAAAGCCAGCTGCCTCGGCGCTTGCCTCGGATCAGCCTAGGTCTGGCAATCCACTCTGGCTCATGAAAGCATAGTGCTCGGCCGCAGACACCGGTTTGCGCGCGCTCGAACACACACTGCCTTGTTCCGTGAAAAGAAAGGGATAAAAACTCAGGCACGCGTCATTGCCCATGTCGGCCACTTCGGTTTCCCAGCCTTCCCAGCGCAAGTCTCGATAGAAATCGCGCAGCCGCTCGGTGAAAGCCCATTGCATGAATGCCGTATGCCCGATCCCCAAGGACTCCCAGACCCAGGTATCCGGAGCCAGATAATGGACAGCACCCAGATCTTCACCGAGCGCTCCGCCGTTGATCGCAAAGAATCCGCCCACCGCATCGTCGGCAATCAACAAGAACCCACTACTACGCCCGCGATTCCAGCTCGCGAGATCGCGTGTGAGCCTGGCATGCCCGCAACCCAGCATCCTGAGCCAGCCTCCGTCAACCAGGATTCCGCCGGTTCCATGTGCGACTGCCCCGAGCGGCGAGCGCGTCGTGACCTGCAATGCCAGCAACACGGAGTCGCTCTGCGCCGAAGAAGGAAGGCACTCCACAGGAATGCTCGCATCCTGCGCCCAGGCCTGAATCAGCGGCAAAGCCGGTTCGTTACGTTCCAGAAGCTCCGCCAATGCACGCATCGATTCCTCATGAAGAAAAGCAAACAATGTCTATATTTTGACACTGCGCCTGCCCCGTCCTGAGTCAGGCTGAACACGGCAGATTGATACCCCACTCGCCCCAGGCTTGATTGCGCATTCGCTCGAGCCTGGGTCTGAGCTGCTAGCTGGCCTCCGGCAAGCTCTGGATTGGCTGTCCCGGCTGACTGCCAGCCTGATTCAGACCTATGGTGCAGCCAAACGGATCGAGCAACATGGCCACAACAGCGCCAAGACTGGTAACGATCGGGCCACGGAACAAGACTGCGCCTCGTCGCTCCAGTTCCTGCCGCGCCAGATGCAGATCGTCCACCTCCCAGTAAACGGTTGTCCCACCGGCTCCGCCAGGGCACTTGCTATCAAGTGGGTGGAATCCGATCAGACATGCCGGCGTGCTGATGAACGCATAGTGATGATTCTCATACTGCACCTGCACCTGAAACAGTTCGGCATACCAGATGGCCGCAGCGTCGATATCGGGGACGAACAGCACAACGGATTGAATTTGCTTGAGCAACATAAGCTCTCCAAGACTCTCTGAAACAGCAACCCGCAATGTAACGCCGACCTGGTGCTGACAAGAGGATTGCTGTCATCGCCTGCACTCTTCTGCCATAAGCGGCAGCCCTTTGAAAGCCGTACCGCAATCTTCAGCCGCCATTCGGAGGCACCCTGAACCCAACCATCACTCGCGCCTCTGCTCGCTCCAGCCAATCCCGGACTTGTGCCAGCCAGCCTCCTGCGCGGGCCTGCCCGGATCCTGCCGCTTCAAGCCCGTGCGTGAGCCCAGCTGCAGTCCTGTCATCCAACGCGTCATAGCCCATACCAGGGTGTTCAATTCGATGATTTTTCATGGTCGGCCAATGGTCTTTGTCCGCCAAACATCTGTAAAGTTGAATGATCTGACCATTCAGTTCAGAAAATCTGATGCAATACCCATGCGAAACCTGAATCTCGACCAGTTGCAGACGCTGATTGCCATCGCCGATCTCGGCACCTTTGCCGCGGCAGCCCAGGCGCTGCATCTGGCGCCACCCACGGTCAGCCTGCACATCAAGGAGCTGGAGACACGCATGAACGCCACGCTGTTGCTGCGCGGCAGGCGCCAGGCAGAACTGACGTCGGCCGGCCAGGTGCTGGTGCAGAAAGGACGCAAGCTGCTGGAGGCCGGCGACGACCTGATCGATCAGGTGCAGCGCCATGCAAGCGGCCGCGCCGGCCTGGTCAAGGTAGGCGTGTCGGCCGGGGTCAACATCCGGCTGTTTCCGCTGATGCTCGATGCCCTGAGTCGTCACAGCCCCGGCATAGACATCAGGCTGGAGGCGGTGGGCTCGGCCAACTCCATGCAACGCCTCCAGGCCGGAACGCTGGATATCGGCTTGGTCGCCAGCCCACAGGCTGAGACGGCAGAGATCACGCTCACGCCCTGGCGTAACGATCCCATGGTGGCTCTGTTGCCCGCAGCCTGGACGGTCCCTGACCGCATCAGCCCCGAATGGCTGGCAAGCCGCCCCTGGGCCTGCTTTGCCTCCGCCACGCAGATGCACGGCCTGATCGCCGGCTGGTTCGGCCAGGCCGGCCTCAGCCCTCGCCCCTTCATCGCCCTGACCTATACCGAAGCGCTCAAAAGCCTGGCGGCAGCCGGTCAGGCTGCGGCGCTGTTGCCGCTGGAGGCCATGGAAGAGCAGCAACAACTGAGCAGCGTGCAGATACGACATCTGTCGCCCACCTTGATGCGCCCCATGGCCATCGCCCATCGCCAGTTGCCAGCCCTGAACCCGGCGATCGCCAGCGTGCTGAAAGTGCTGGCTGAATTCGGCAATCAGCCACGCCTTGCTTGACCTGAGCACCGCACTGCTTAAAATCGACCTCTTTCACCTTCCAACGAGGCTCTTCACCCATGCGCCATTGATGCCGCCGTCTGACTGACGGCCACCATCCCTTCTTCCTTTCGCTGCCACCGTTATGCGCAGCTGGGGATGTTCGGCATCAACCCATCGCATGGTTCTATGACAGAAGCTCGCTTGACGCTGCATGGCGTCTCCTACACGCTGCCCAATGGGCGGCCACTCTTTTCCAATCTGTGCTGCAACTTCGGCTCTCTGAGCTCAGCGCTGGTGGGCCGTAATGGCGTGGGCAAGACCGTGCTGGCACGCATCCTGGCTGGAGAGTTGTCCCCTGGTAGCGGCAGCGTGACGCGTGCGGGCCGCATTCACTATCTGCCGCAGAACCCGCTGGCGTCCCGTCCAGACCTGAACCTTGCTGCGCTCGCAGGCCTGAGCGGCACACTGCAGGCACTGGAGCGTATTGAACAAGGCAGTTGCGAAGCCAGCGACTTCGAACTGCTGGCCGAGCGCTGGGATATACGTCAGCAGTTTCAGGCGCAGCTCGAGCGGGTCGGCCTGCCCCGGCTGTCGCCGCAAACCCCTGCCAGCCAGCTCAGCGGCGGTCAGGCCATGCAGGTCGCTCTGCTGGGCGCACAGCTGGCCCAGGCCGATTTTCTGATTCTTGACGAGCCCAGCAACCACCTGGATGCTGCCAGCCGCTCGGCCCTGGCGCAGCAGCTGCGGCAATGGCGCGGCGGCCTTTTGCTGATCAGCCATGACAGGGTCTTGCTGGAAGTCATGGACTCCGTGGCGGAACTGAGCGCCAACGCAATCATGATCTACGGCGGCAACTACTCTTTCTACAGAGAAGTCCAACAACAGCAAAGCCGGAATGCAAAAGACGAACTGGCACGACTCAAGCTGGAGCGCAGCCGCGCCGAGCAGGCCTTGCGCACGCAGCAGGAACGTCAGAGTCGCAGGCAGGCACGCGGTGAAAAATTGGGCAAAAACGGCAACCAGGCCAAGATTTTGCTGGACGCAGGCAAGGAGCGCGCCCAAGCTTCAGGCGGCAAGCTGGCGACTCAGCAGGCCGCAGCGCGTGAAGCCCTGAACCAGAGCGTGCGCGAGGCCGCCCTGGCGCTTCAGCGCCAGGTGGACTGGCAGGCCGAGAGCATTCACTGGCATCTGCCGCAGGGACTGACGAACCTCGGAGATCGCATAGTGGCTGAACTGCGCGAGGTACAACTGCCTCATGTGGCAAGGCACTCACCCCTGAGCCTTGTACTGCGCGCCGGTCAACGCATGGCCATCACCGGGCCAAACGGCTGCGGCAAGTCCACGCTGCTGCAACTGCTGGCCGCTCAGCTGCAGCCGCTGGTGGGCGAATGCAAGCTGAATGTGACGCATGCCGTGCTCGACCAGCATCAGAGCCTGCTGCAACCCGCATCGTCGGTACTGGCCCAGTTGCTGGCCGCGAGTCCGAGCACGCCCGAGTCGCTGCAGCGCGTGCGCCTGGCACAGCTAGGGCTGGACGCGCGCCATGTCGACCAGCCCACCGGGCAGCTCAGCGGAGGTGAACGTCTCAAGGCTGCCATGGCCTGCGCGCTCTACCGCGACCAACCAGCTCAATTGTTGCTGCTGGACGAGCCCGACAACCACCTGGATCTGCCGTCCCTGCAGGCGTTGGAAAGCATGTTGTGCCAATACGCGGGCACGCTGCTCATCGTCTCGCACGATGCGATGCTGCTTCAGACTCTGGAGTTGACGCACCAGCTGAACTTTGCCGCCGGGACATGGGCATTGACAGCACTCTGACCGCTGGAGCCGGCTCGGTCCGCACGCTGCGCATCCAGCCTGCGGGCTCGCACCTGGCCCCCTGGTTTCGACTTCAGAGCTTCAGGAGGTCTTTTTCCAGTTCCTGCCGTCCGTCGAACGGTAATCGCCTCCTGTGGCACAGCAACCGCCTGCGCCAAAGGCCATGCGCCCCAGCGTGACCGAAAGCACGCCGGCCTCATGCCGGATGGACTGCCGCTGGCAGGAGGTGAAGAAAGGATACGGCTCGGGAGCCAATACCTTTTCCCAGCGGACTTCGTCTTTTTCCAGAGACTCCACGAGAAAGACCTCGCAGTCATGGACCAGCAGGAACACCGGCTGGCCTGCCAGCACGCCCTTGAAGACCTGCTCCGGCGGCGCATCCCGCGTGGCCTGCGCCTGCCGGCTCAGCGGCGCTGGCGGCTCGGCAAAGTCACAAGCTGCCAGCGCTGTCAGCGCCAGCAGCACAACAGTCATCAAAGGCCTTGGCATCATGGAAGCAGTATGCCAGCTGCTTTGGGCGTGCCCGACCGGCGCCGCCGCAGAGCTTGCCGAGCTAGGTTAGGCTATGCGCCTGGGACTGCGGGCCCTGCCAAGCTGGAGCCCTGCTGCAGTCACTTCCGTCGAATTCATGCTTACAGTACAAGGAGTAGATTTGATGAAAAACAGAATGCCGCGCATGCGCCCCCTGCTGGCCACCCTGCTGCTCGCCGCTTCCGCTGCAGCCGCCACGACCAGTGCCTGGGCCTGCACCCGGCTGGTCTACCACGGTGTGGACGGCCAGATCATGACGGCCCGCTCCATGGACTGGAAAAGCGACATTGTCAGTAATCTCTGGGTACTGCCGCGCGGCATGGAGCGCAACGGCCAGACCGGTCAGAACACGCTGCGCTGGAAGTCCAGATACGGCAGCGTCATCACTTCGGGCTATGACATCTCGACCACCGACGGTGTCAACGAAGCCGGCCTCAACGCCAATCTGCTCTGGCTGGTGGAGTCCCAGTATCCGAGCTTTGATGCCAAGAGCAAACCGGGGCTGACAATTGCCGCCTGGGCACAATATGTGCTGGACAACTTTGCCACCGTGAAGGAGGCCGTGGCCGCGCTGGAGAAGGAGCCGTTCACCATCGTCTCGGACAATGTGCCCGGAGAGAACCGCCTGACCACCTTGCATCTGTCCATGTCGGACGCCAGCGGCGACAGCGCCATCGTTGAATACATCCAGGGCAAGCAGGTCATTCACCATGACCGCAAGTACCAGGTGATGACCAACTCGCCCACCTTCGACCAGCAACTGGCGCTCAACAGCTACTGGCAACAGATCGGCGGCACGGTCATGCTGCCCGGCACCAACCGCGCAGCCGATCGCTTTGCGCGGGCCTCGTTCTATGTGAACGCAATTCCCAAGGACCCTAACCCCAACAAGGCACTGGCCAGCGTGTTCAGCGTGATCCGCAATGTCTCGGTGCCCTACGGCATCAGCACTCCCGATCAGCCCAATATCTCGTCCACGCGCTGGCGTACGGTGTTTGACCACCAGCGCAAGCTGTACTTTTTCGAGTCGGCTCTCACACCCAATACCTTCTGGGTCGATCTCAAGGCACTGGATTTCGATGCGCAAACCGGCAAGGTCATGAAGCTGGACCTGGGCGCCGACCAGAGCCATACCTATTCGGGCAATGCCACGGCGCAATTCAAGCCCTCCAAGCCCTTTCAGTTTCTGGGCATCTAAGCTCTGACAGGCATGTGAAAAAGCGACCGGCGCCCGGTGTATCAGCGCTGGTCGCCATGGTTCTCAAAGAGCCTTGACGCCCACACGTTCGCGCAATGAGCCCAGCAGTTCAGCTGGCAAAAGCCGGAAAGCCAGTTGCAACAGCAAAAAGCCGATCAAGCCGTCGTCCAGCCATCCCAGAACAGGAATGGTGTCGGGCACGAAGTCCAGGGGACTGATGAGGTAGAGCGCTGCCAGCACAGTGGCGAATTTGGCGGCTCTGGGCGAGCGCGGGTCGCGCAGCACGGCCCAGGCAAGCAGCAGTTCTTTGCGAAAGCGACTCAGCAAACGGCCCAGTTTCCACATGGCGGCGACCCCTTCAAAGCGACAAAATACCAGTCCTTAGCTTGCGATCGGTCTCAGGGAAAACAAGAGAGTAGCCATTTTCTGGAGGCACAAAATGTATCCAGGAACCCGGTCCATTCAGGAAAGGCTCGCTGCAGCGCTTTGTAGGCAGCCGCCGAATGCTATATTTTTAGGATCAATCAACCATCCACCGGATTCAGCGGCGTCTGCAGCGTGAGCTGATAGAAGGCCAAATCCAGCCAGCGGCCGAATTTGAAGCCCACCTGCGGCATCAGGCCCACGGACTCAAAACCCAGACGCTTGTGCAGCGCGATGCTGCCTGCGTTGGCGGCATCGATGGCACCGACGAGTACATGCACGTCGCCACGCTGCCTGGCCTCGGCAATCAGCAAATCCATCAGTTGCTGACCCAAACCACGGCCCCGGTGTTCGGGGTGGACATAGACCGAATGCTCAACCGTGTACTTGTAGGCCGGATATGCGCGAAAACTGCCCCAGCTGCAAAAGCCAAGCAACCGGCCTTGCGCATCCTCGATGCCGATGACGGGAAATCCTCCCGCACGTTTGGCCTCGAACCAGCTGACCATGTTTTGCGCCGTGCGCGGCTGGTAGTCGTAAAGTGCCGTGGAGTTGACGATGGCATCGTTGAAAATGTCCAAAATCGCAGCGGCGTGGCGTTCGTGCGTGCATTGCACGATGTTCAGATCACTCATTTCTTGGCCTCAGGCACCCAAATCAGAGCCAGTATTATGGGCAAGGTTGCAGCAGCCGTGGCCCTCGCAACGTTTAACTGCACTGGTCCGGGTGCTATAAGAATAAGTCCAAGTTCCCAGCGGCATTTTAAGGAAGCCCTCATGCAAAGCAGCGCACGCAACCAGTTCAGGGGTCATGTCTCCCATATCAGCCATGGCATCGTTACCGATGAGGTCCAGATCCGCACCGAACACCAGGCCGAACTGGTGGCCACCATCACACATGGCAGCGCCGTCAGTCTGGGCCTGAAGGCCGGCAGCTCGGTGATCGCCATGGTCAAAGCGCCCTCCGTGATGGTGGTGACGGATTGCGAAGGCGTACGCTTTTCGGCACGCAACCAACTCACTGGCAAGATCACCCGGATCAAGCCCGGCGCGGTGAACTCCGAAGTGACCATTGATGCTCAAGGCCTGCAGGTGGTGGCCATGGTCACGCAGGAAAGCACCGAGAACCTGGGCCTGGCCGTTGGCAAGACGGCCACAGCCTTGTTCAAGGCATCCCAGGTCGTGCTGGCAGTGCTGCCCTGAAGAACGAGTCGCCCGTTCAGGCACGTCCATGGGCTGCGCGAGACCGCGCGTATGGCTTGATTGCAGCTGTTTTGCGGCTTAGCGCTCTTCGTACCTGCCGGTCACGCGCCCTTGACTATCCGTCACCACACTGCTCTTGACCTGCCAGACCAGACCATCAAGCCCGGGCACCGTGTACTCACCGTCGCGCCCCTTGACGGCCTGCTTCCAGGCCTGCATCTGAGCCGGGGTCAAGCTTAGCTTGAGCTCATGGTCGCTATGCCAGTCCAGCAGCCCCCCTTCACTGTCGCCGGCGGGCACCAGCTCCAGCGTCGAGCCATCGCCCGCCAGAATCAAGGGACGACCATGGGGCAGGCGTGCCGGCAGCATAGCCTTGAGGTCGCGCACGCCAAGGCTGCCCAGGCGAATCACGGTCTGGGGGCTGCGCAGCAGGCGCTTGCGGTGACTGAAGCCCAGAACATCGTTGTAGAGCACGCCCGTCTTCGAGCCTTCACGCACCGCGCCGGCGTCGATGGCGGCCTGGACATCGGGCAGATCATGCATGCTGGGCCTGGCCAGATCGGTGATCCACAGCGGCATATAGCTCTGCAGCGACTGAAGCGCTCCCTGAACATTCCAGCGACGCACCTCGCGCAACTCATCGCTGGTCAGCCCCACCAGCTGCAGAAACATCAGGTCGCCATAAGGCGTGTGAATGGCCTGCAGCTCGGGGTCCTGCACAAAGCCCATTTCGGTCAGCAGCGTGTCGGCATCTGCCTTGATCGGACCATTGGCCGTCATCCAGTGCCCGGGGGCGAGCACGTTGCCGGTACGAAACACATATCGAGCAATATTTTGCAAAAAGTTAACAGGCCAACTAGGTGCTTCCTGTTCGTTGGCCCCGCGCAACAATCTGAAGCTCAGCTCGAAACCATAGCCGCTGGGCTTGCCCGGAGCAATGTCGTAGCTGTCGTCCAGGTCGCCGTACAAATCGCTGAAGCCGTAGCTGACATAGTGCCAGTGCGGAACGCCCTGCTCGCTGCGATAGACGCTGACGCCGTCCAGCGGATCGTCTCCCCCGAGACGAAACTTGATCAACGTGCCGAAATGGGTGGGCTGCTGATCGCCATAAACCGTCTGCAGCGCCTTATCGATTGCATCCCATCCCTGGCTGCCCTCTTCCCCGGTGGCTTGGGACTGAGAGTCGTAGGTGTCGCGGGAATTCATGGCCTTTTTCTCCTTTGCCCCAAGTATCAAGGCGCATGGAGGCCGTTTGGCACGGATTACAAACGGAGATGTGAGCGAGCGTTTCTGGCCGCTAGGCTTTCCGGAAATCTCGGCAGGGCCCCTCGATATGCCACCAGGCAGGCAGCAGCGCCCGCACCTCGGCGCGTGCGAAGCGGTCGTCCATCAACACCAGAACACCGCTATCGTGCTCGCTGCGTATGACTCGGCCAGCCGCCTGTACCACCTTGCGCAGGCCGGGGTAAAGATAGGTGTAGTCATAGCCCAGCCCCACTCCCATGGCCTGATCCATGGCACGCTGCATGGCTTCGTTGACAGGGTTGAGCTGGGGCAGACCCAGTGTGGCGACAAAAGCACCGATCAGACGACTGCCAGGCAGATCCACGCCCTCGGAAAAAGCACCGCCCAGCACGGCCAGACCCAGACCCTGGCCGCCCTCGACAAAGCGGGCCAGGAATTCGGCACGCCCAGCTTCGTCCATTCCGCGCTGCTGCTGCCATAACGGCAGTTGCGGGTGCCGCCGCTCCACGGTTGCGGCGACTTGCTGCAGATACTCAAAACTGCTGACAAAACACAGATAGTTGCCGGGATGACGCGCATATTGCTGAGCGATCAGATCCGCCATGGGTGCCAGAGACGCTTCGCGATCACGCCAACGCGTGGAGATATGGCGAGCAATATGCACCTGCAACTGCCGGGCCGCAAACGGTGCAGGGACATCGAGCCAGGCGGTATCTACCGGCAGTCCCAGCAGGTCACGGTAGAACCCGGGCGGGTTCAGCGTGCCTGAAAAGAGCACCGATGCCTGTGCTGCTGCATGGCGTGCCGCCAGATGCGGTGCTGGCACCACGTTGCGAATGCACAGCGTGGATGACAACCCACCCGGCCTGCCCGCGCGACCCAAGGGCTGAGGCCGCTGAATATCAAACAGCGCATGCGGCCCGAACTGATCGGCCAGTGCCTGAAAATGCAGCAGTTCCCAGTAAAAACCCAGCAAGGCATCGTCGGCAAGTGCGTGCTGCCCCACTGCGGCGACATGGCCGCCTGTCTCCTGCTCTGCGAGTTGATCCGCGATGGCGCCCACGGCCCGCTGCACGGCGCCCAGCAGTGCGCCGGGAATGCTCTCGTAGCTTTGGTAGTGGGCCTGATCCTGGGCCTTGTTCAGCGCCTGCCACTGGCGCTGCAGTGCATCGAGTGCCTTTTTGACAGCACCGGTCGCTGCCTGGCGGGCCTGTGCCAGATCAAACTGGGACAGCGATGCCGTATACATGCTGCGCGCGCGCTCCAGCAGATTGTGCGCCTCATCCACCAACACGCCCACACGCCAGTCCTGCTGCAAGGCCAGGGCATACAGCATGGCCGCACTGTCGTAGTAATAGTGGTAGTCGGCCACCACCACATCAGCCCAGCGTGCCAGCTCCTGCGACAGGTAATAGGGGCAGATGCCATGCTGCAAGGCAAGAGTCCGCAATGCCGGAGCATCCCAGAGCGGCAGTTGTAGCGCCTGCTGCCTGGCCGCAGGCAGCCGGTCAAAGAAGCCACGCGCCAACGGACAGGACTCCCCGTGGCAGGCCTTGTCTGGATGCTCGCAGGTCTTGTCGCGCGCCTGCATGTCCAAGACACGCAAGGGCACAACCGGCGGCGCGGTAGCCGACGACAATGCTCGCGGCAAGGCTTGCTGCAGCTGACCCAGTGCATGCAGCGCCAGTCCATGGCCCGTGCCCTTGGCAGTGAGAAAGAACAGCTTGTCCAGACCGGCCGCATCAGCCTCCGAGACGCCCTTGGTCATGACAGCGGCCAAGCTCTTGAGCATAGGGAAAATCGTGGCCAGGGTCTTGCCGATGCCAGTCGGGGCCTGGGCCATCAGACAGCGACCGCCTGCGCCGGCATGGGCCGTGCGATAGACGGCCACGGACAGCTCCCGCTGCCCTGCCCTGAAGGCCGGCATGGGAAACTTCAGCTGTGCCATGGCCACATCACGCGCCTGACGGTGGGCGGCCTCGCTGCGTGCCCAGTCGAGATAGCGGGCACATAGCGATTCGAAGAAGGCCTGCAGTTCGGTGGCAGAACATTCCTCCACCAGCACGGTCTCCTCTGCGCTGCCGATCTGGAAATACACCAGCGCCAGCTTGATCCGCTCAAGGCCGCGCTCCTGGCACAGCAAATGACCATAGACCCTGGCCTGGGCCCAATGCAAGGCCCGATGATGGGGACGCACGCCGTCAAGCCGGCCCCGGTAGGTCTTGATCTCTTCAAGTTGCTGCTGCACGCCGTCAAAGCCATCGGCTCGGCCGCGAACCTGCAGCTCCTGGAACCGACCGCTGAGCGCCAGCTCCGCTTCGTAGCCTCCCGCTTTTTCACGCCGCTTCTGCACCACGGCATGGCCTTCCATGCCCTCCAGCGCACTGGGCGCGGGCGTGAAGCGCAGATCCAGATCGCCGCCGCGCGCCGTGAACTCGCACAGTGCGCGTACTGCCACGCTAAACGCAGGCTTCATGGCGTGCTACCTTCGTCACGCCACTGCACATGGCAAACGCGCACGGGAATGCCCTGCTCCGTGCAATAGGCCAGCCAGCGAATCTGGTTGTCCTGCAACTTGTCGCCCGGTGCCTTGACTTCCACCAGCTCGTAGCGTGAACCGGCATCGGACCGCAGAGGCCAGAAGCGCACCAGATCGGGAAAACCGGTGCGGTTGGCCTTCAGATCCAACAGCAGCCGTGCGAACAGAATCCGCAGATGGGCGGCAGGCATGCAATCGAGCGCCAACTCCAGCAGCTCTTGCGTCAATGTGCCCCAGAACACGAACGGCGACTGAACCCCTTGCTTATCGCCAAAGCGCTGGCGGATCGTGGCCTGGTAACGACCATCCTCCAACTCGGCCAAGCAGGCATCAAACAGAGGCTGGCGGCGCAGCACAAAATCCGGTGCACCCAGATCGGCCGGCCCACTCTGGAAGGGATGAAAAAAAGCCCCCGGCAACGGCGCAAAAACGGCGGACCAGCACAGCAGACCGAATAGCGAGTTGACCAATGCGTTCTCCACATAGAACACGGGCGCATCGGCGCTATGCCAATGGGCTTGCAGCGCGTACTCCACCGCCATGGGCTGGGCGGGTCGGTCCAGCTGCACATCGCTTCGCAGGGCTGCCACGGCCGGAGCCAGAGCCGGCTGGCGCCCCGTGGCCCCAAGTCCCATGCTGCGACTCAGACGCGGCAGCATGCGCGCCACGCGCTGACGCTCCTCCTCACTTTCAGGCGCCGCCTGTGCCTGGCTGGCAAGAGCCAGCGCCTGATCAAAGCATTGCATGCGCTCCAGCACGCGAATATGACGGTGGCGTGCGCCCGCATAGCGGCTGGCGGTGTAGGCCTGAGCCGCCAGCGGCCAGTCCTGCAGCCTCTCGCACACCTGGCCCAGTTTCAGTAAAACCTTGGCCCGGCGCATATCCAGCCATGGGTTCTCGCTATTATTTGCAATAAGCGCAGGCAGCAATTGCGCCGGCTCCACGCCTTCGTCGAGATCCCGACGCCGGGCCGATATCTCCAGATAGAAGTCCAGATCTTCGCGGCGCTGAAATGCACGCGAGTCAACATCCAGCGCCACCGGCTCGTAGCGGAAAATACCGAGGTCGGCCAGTACGAACTCCGACCAGTCCTGGTAGAGATTGCCAAAGAACATCAGCCGCAGACGCTCTCCCAGCTCGCCCACCATGACGCGCCAGACAGGCTCCTGGGCCTCTGGGTGCCAGACGGCATAAGGCCGGGGCTCGGGTTGCTTCTCGGCCATCCACTGCAACATCTCGGCCTTGCGCATGGAAGAGCACAGCTCAAAGCCAGTCAGGATCTGCAGCAGCTCGGGTTTGGTGTGCAGGCCGAACAGCTCGACCGCATCCATGGGCTCGGTGGTACTGAGCCAGCCACATTCCAGCAAGGGCGCAGCAGCATAGACCGTCTCCGGAATCTCCTCGTAGGCGAGCTTGCTGGCGCGAAACCAGGGCCCGCGCCGCATCAGCATGCGTACCAGCAGCGCCCTGGAGTTCTGCGGCAGCCGCGCAAAGCCGGCGACGAAATCAGCCTCCTGCTCGCTGAACAGATCGCCATAGCGCTGCGCCAGCCAGTCCAGCGCTTGCTGGAAGTTGTGCAGATAGTAGAAGCGGTGCGGCGGAAGAATGGCGGCTTGGGATGCGGTCACGGTGACGCTCACAAAATGCTCGGCGAAAAGACGGGTGGATGCCGACCATGAGAACTGTATTTTCATACAGCTCGAAAATCCCTTCAAACTCCTCCGAACCAGGGATTACAGATCGGCGGACGAAACGCGTGTGGCTTGAACACCCTGTGGCAGTGGCACACAATCAACGCTTCATTTAACAAGGAGCAGGCAATGCTGGACTGGAACGAATACCGCAAGGAACTGGCAGGCAGGCTGGGAGAGTTCGCCGAGTTGAGCCCGGGCACCATGGAAGGCTACAAGGCCCTGTCCGGCGCGGGCAAGAAGACCGGCCATCTCGATGCCAAGACACGCGAGCTGATTGCCATCGCCGTGGGTGTGACCACGCGCTGTGACGGCTGCATCGCCGTGCACACCAAGGCAGCCAAGGCCGCGGGAGCCAGCAGGGAAGAAATTGCCGAAGCACTGGGTGTGGCCGTGGCCTTGAATGCGGGTGCTGCCATGGTCTATTCGGCCCGCGCTCTCGATGCGCTGGGCGAGTAAGACTCTCAAGGGATCGCAGCCGGCGATTCACCGGCTCGCCATCCCGCCCCTTCAAAGCACGACCTGCGTGCCCAGTTCCACCACCTGGTTCGCAGGCAGCTTGTAATAAGTGGCCGCGCTGGCCGACTGGCGCGACATCCAGCCAAACAGCGCACAGCGCCAGGCGGAAAGACCACCGGGCCCGTCCACCACCTGTACCCTGGCTACGAAAAAGCTGGTCGTCATGGGGTCAAGGTTCGGTATCTCGCCATCGACATCCGGTGTCATCCGCTTGAGCGCCGCCGGAATATCGGGCTGCTCGCGAAAACCGAAATGCATATCCAGCGCCCAGACCCCGTTGCACATGGGCTTGAGCCTCAGGCGCTCGCCCTCATGCACATAGGGTGTGTTCTCGTTGATCACGTGGAGAAACACCGTCTGCTCATGCATGACCTTGAAATGCTTGAGATTGTGGAACAGCGCATTCGGCACCAGCTTGGGGTCGGAAGTCAGATAGACAGCCGTGCCGGACACCACAGGCACGCCGCTCATGGGCGAGCTCATCAGATCGCTCATGGGGATATCGAGGCGGCGCCTGTGCTCGGCCACCAGCTGGGTACCGTCACGCCAGGTCATCAGCGCGATGAAGATGATGGCGCCCAGAGTCAGCGGCAACCAGCCGCCCTGCTCCAGCTTGGTCAGATTGGAGGCAAAAAAGCCTATCTCCAGCGCAGCAAAACAGGCCAGCGCTGCGAGCGTGACGGATCTTGCGCGGCTGCGCCCCAGATAGACCACAAAGCCCACCAGCATGGTGGTGATCAGCATGGTGCCCGACACGGCAATGCCATAGGCCGCCGCCAATGCCCCCGAGGACTTGAAGGCCAGCACCAGCGCGATCACTGCCAGCAGCATCAGCCAGTTCACGCTGGGGATGTAGATCTGGCCCTGCTCCTGATCGGAGGTGTGCAGCACGCGCACACGCGGCAGATACCCGAGGCGGCTGGCCTGCAGCGTCATGGAATAGGCCCCCGAGATGGTCGCCTGAGAGGCAATCACCGTGGCGGCGGTGGCCAGCACCACAAAAATCAGCAGCCAGGACGGCGAGGCCAGCAGAAAAAAGGGATTGCTGGCCGCCGACGCATCACGCAACAGCAAGGCGCCCTGGCCGAAGTAATTGAGCATCAGAGCCGGAAACACCAGCCCGTACCAGCCCAGGCGCACGGCCCGGCTGCCGAAATGTCCCATGTCGGCATAGAGGGCCTCGGCGCCTGTCATGGCCAGAAACACGGCCGAGAGCAGAAAAAAGGCCTTGTCCGTGTGCTGCACGGCGAAGCGAAGCGCATGCAGCGGGTTAACGGCCTGCAGCACCAGGGGCGTCTGCACAATGCTGGCCACACCTGCCCAGGCAATGCAGAGGAACCAGACAATGGTGACCGGGCCGAACAGGCGCCCCACCACGCTGGTGCCCTTCATCTGAATGGAGAACAGCCCGATCAGAATTCCTATGGTGATGGGAACGATGAAATGCTCGAACTCCGGCGTGGCAATGCTCATGCCCTCCACGGCGGAGAGCACGGAAATTGCCGGCGTGATGATGGCATCCCCATAGAACAGCGCGGCCGCAAACACTCCGGCTGCAACCACAAAGCGCGAGCGCCGCGACTGATCCCCCATCACGCGGTGGGCCAGCGCCGTCAGCGCCAGCACACCGCCCTCTCCATCGTTGTCGTGGCTGAGCACCACCCACACATATTTGATGGCGACGATGACGATCACGGCCCAGAGCAGTGCCGAGAGCGCGGCCAGCACATTCTCGGGCCCCACCGTCAGCCCGTGGGTGCCGGTAAAAGCCTCCTTGAACGCATAGAGCGGGCTGGTGCCGATATCGCCGAACACCACGCCCAACGCCGCCAGTGTCAATGCCGACTGGCTGCTGCCCTTCCCTGTATTCCCATCCCTCTGAAGCCCGTGTTTGCTCTGTGACATAACCATGCTTTTGCAGTGATAGAGTCCGCCTCGCGCCAGCGAGCCGGCAGCCCAGTATGGCACGCTGACGGAAATTGGAAAGCCTGGATGACGCCGGGCCAAGCTGTCCTTCTTTATGCAATCTTGATAGCAGCAGCCACAATCCATGCAAGGGCTTGAGGCCTTAATTCCTAGATTCAAGGCTTCACAACAACCGGCTTGTCCCTCAAGCCCGCCTCTCATGAAGCCTGTCGCCATCCTCCAGCACGAAGCATCGCAAGGCCCCGGCATCCTGCTCGACCACCTTCGCCAGCAAGACATTGCCCATGTGCTGATAGACCCTTGTGCCGAAGGCGCAGCCCCGGCCAATGCGCGAGACTATCGCGGCATCATCGTGCTGGGCAGCAACCATTGCGCCAACGAGCAGTTGCAATGGATCAATGAGGAACGCTGCCTGCTGCAAAGTGCATTGCAGCACGACATCCCCGTACTGGGCCACTGCTTTGGCGCGCAGATGCTGGCCCGCGCCATGGGCGCAGGCGTCTGGCGCAACCCCTGCGCGAATATTGGCTGGAGCGAAGTCCGCATCACTCCCTGCGCTCAGCAACTGATGAACCTGCCCGCGCAAGCCACCATCTTCCACTGGCATTACGACACTTTCGACATTCCGAAGGCCGCCAGACGCACCATGTACGGGCAGCATTGCCTGAATAAAGGCTTTGTCCATGGCCGGCAATGGGCGTTTCAAGGCCATCTGGAAGTGACCGCAGACAGCGTGCGTCAATGGTGCGGCGAGGGGCATCATGAGCTGCTGCAGGCCCGGGGCCCGGCCGTTCAGAGCGCAGCCCAGATCCTGGCCCGGCTGCCGCAACACATAGGCCAGCTGCATGCCATGGCACTGCGCACCTACAAGGCATGGACCGATCAGCTGGACAGACCGGTTTCGGTTTTGTGCAACAGCCCTTCGGAGACTGTGAGCCGATTTCGCCTCAAATCCAATGAATACCTGCACATGCAGCTATGAATTTGCAAGCATCAGCCTGCAGCAATGCAACGAACAGACGTTTTGTTGCATCTGGCGGGCAGTCTCTGGCAAGGCACGGCCGCCGTCTGGGCCAGAATGGCCTGCAAACTCACTGCCCCAAGCTTCATGGACTTCACAACGCTTGAAAAACACCTGGATGCCTCGCCGCTGCTGAAGGCGCACAAGCAATACTTCCTGAATCTGGCCCAGCCCGCCGTCGCCATTCGCCTGGGCCCCGCCAAGGGCACGCCTCTGCAAAGCCGCTTTGGCGGCCAGCCCATGGTACCTGCGGGCTTTGTCTGGCCCGAGCATCCGGACGGTCACTACCTGTTTGTGGGGCAGATCAACTTTGCCGAGCTCCCGGGCGGGCCCGGCCGCCCTGCAGAGCTACCGGCCAGCGGCCTGCTGTCGCTGTTCTACGGCTTTGACGAGGAAGACGCCATCTTCTGGCGCGACCAGGACTATCTCAAGGCGTTCTATTGGCCGGATATCAGCGACATGCATGAGATCCAGGCTCCCCACCAGTGGGTCACGGACAGCCGTGCGCTGCAGTTTGAGAACGGCATCGACCTTCCTCGCCACGAGGAGCTGCGCAAGGACTGGCCAGTAGAGTTCGATGAACTACAGGATTGGCTCCATGGGCTTGAGGAAAGCGGCGATCTGCCTCGCGACTATCTGCTGGGCCGCCCTTCCTGGGACAGCCTGGGCTACGATCCCACGCCCGAGGCCGAGGAACACCCTGGCAGCTCGCACTGGCGCTCGCTACTGACGCTGCAGTCGCATGAGGAATTCCACTGGTGCTGGCAGGACGGCGCACGCCTCATGGCCTTTATCGAGGATGCCAGGCTGCGCGCCAGGGAATTCAGCCACTTGCAGGTGGACTGCGGCTGATGCCGGGTTCGACCGCCACAAGCACAAGGAGCCGCTCATGCCAACACAGATTCCTGCAGAAATCCTCAAGCAATGGCAAAGCGGTCACAAGATCGAAGCCATCAAACAGCTGCGCGAGCAAGCCGGGCTGGGTCTGAAGGAGGCCAAAGACCTGCTGGAAGCCAGCGACGAGCCGGGCTTTGTCCAGCATGGCGCAGCAGAGCGGACGCAGGCCATGCAGCAATTGCGCGAGCAGTTGGACAAACTGGGCATGAAGGATGCCACTTTGCTGCTGGACCAGCTGAATCGGGCCGACACCGTGCCCGGCAGCACCTTCTCTTCCATCAAGACCACCACCACGACCATCAATGGCAAGACCACCACCCGCGTCACCGTGAGCGGCGATCATGCAGAGGCCATAGAGGCGTTGATGTCCGGTGCAAACGCAGTGCCTGCAGAGATCAGGGCCGAGGTGGAAGACGCCATGGCACGCGGCAACAAGATCGAGGCCATCAAGCTGCTGCGCGATGCCACGGGCCTGGGTCTGGCCCAGGCCAAGGAGCATATCGATGCGGCCATGGACGGGATTGCGCTGGACTGGCAGATCCTGCAAGGGCAATCGGTGCGGGCCAGCGCCCCCAACCACTTTCAGCCCGGAGCGCCATCGCCGGGAGAAGTCCCCAGAGGGCAAGGCCGGTATCTGTGGCTGCTGGTGCTGGCCCTGGCTGCCGTCGGCCTTTGGTATTACTTCAATATGCCCTGGAGCCTATAGAAGACAAGCGGAAAACGCTCACTTTTCAGGAGTCTATGACCCGAATTCAAGGTTGCGGGGCAGCTGTATCGGCCAGTTGCCAGCCGCCACCCAGCGCCTGGTACAGCGCCACGGCGTTTTCCAGCTGGCTCTGACGCAGGCGCAGCACTTCCTGCTGCACGGCAAACAAATTGCGCTGGGCATCCAGCTCCTCCAGGTAGCTGGCATAGCCGGCCTCATACCGATCCTTGGCAAAGCCCAGGGTACGACCCAGCACTTTTTCGCGTTCCTTGGCATGCTCCCACTGGGCTTGCAGCTGCTGGGAGCTGACCAGAGCTGTTTCCACATCGCCAAAGGCCTTGATGACCACACCGCGATAGGCATAGGCGGCCTGATCGCGCTGGGCAGATGCCGCATCGAACTGACCCTGCAGGCGACCGCCGTTGAACAGCGGGGCCAGAATGCTGCCGCCCAGCGACCAGACCCGGGCCGGGTTGTAATCCAGCGCGTTGATGAACAGGCTGCCGAAGTTCGCGCTCAGGCTCACCTGCGGCAAAAAGGCCGCGCGCTGTGCCGCAAGATTGCTGTCGCTGGCCGCCAGCAACAGCTGGGCGCGTGCAATGTCGGGGCGGCGCTCCAGCAAGCCCGACGGCAAGCCGGGTGCAGGCATGGCGGGCAGGCTCATGGACCCTAGTCCGGCATGAACGCTCAAGCTGGAGAGGGCCAGGGCCTGTGCCTGCTCATCACCGCTTCCGCCCACCAACTGCATCAGCGTTATGCGCTGGCGCTGCAGCGCCAGAGACAGCTGCTGCACCGATTGCCGCACGCTTTCCAGCTCGGCCAGCGCCTGGCTCTGCTGCAGCTGCGAGATATAGCCCACACGCACCTGGTCGGTGAGCAGACGCACCGCGTCCTCGCGCGACTTCACGGTGTCTTCCGCCACGGCCAGTTGGGCCTGCAGCGAGCGCAGAGCGATATAGGCCTGCGCCACGGTCGCGGCCACCGTCAGACGTACCGCGTCGCGATCCGCCTGGCTGGCCTGCAGGCGCTTATCGGCAGCCCGGCTCAGACTGCCCAGGCGGTCCCAGAGATCCAGCTCCCAGCTCGCTTGCAGCACGGGCTGGGCCGAACGCACATGCACCATCTGGCCGGTTCGCGCGCTCAGGCTGCGATTGGCCGAGCCTGGTGCGCTGAGCGACAGCTGCGGTGCGGCGGCAGAACCCGTCACATCGAGATTCGCGCGTGCCTCCTCCACCCGGGCCAGGGCGGTGAGTACATCGTTGTTGCGCGCAAGCGCCAGCTCCACCCAGCGACTCAGCTGTGCATCACCAAAGGCCTGCCACCAACCGGTCTGGACTGCGCTGGCACCATCTGCGGCCCGTTCCGCGCTCCAGCTGGCCGGCACCGCAGGCTGAGCGCTGTCTGGGGCCCGGGTCAGACTGGGCACGCTGCAGC
The DNA here is from genome assembly GCF_018292285.1 of Comamonas brasiliensis. Taxonomy (NCBI): domain Bacteria; kingdom Pseudomonadati; phylum Pseudomonadota; class Betaproteobacteria; order Burkholderiales; family Comamonadaceae; genus Comamonas; species Comamonas brasiliensis. The sequence continues at coordinate 1,145,593 of NZ_JAANES010000001.1, read as the reverse complement.
CAGCCATCAGGAATGCAAGAGCCAGGGGCAAGGCACGCACGGTATGAAGGGCGTTCTTCATGGCTTGGCCTGTTCGGATGCGGAAACTGCAGGCGCCTGAGTTTTTTGAGCCAAATCGGCCTCAATCGCTTGTGGGGTATGCGCTGAATGCTCTACTTTTTGTGCAGTATCGAGGCGCACGATGACCGACATGCCGGGGCGCAGACGCGCCGCATCGGCCTGACCTTCGTCGATGGCTATCTTGATGGGCAGACGCTGGACGACCTTGGTGAAATTGCCCGTGGCGTTGTCGGCCTTGAGCACGCTGAACTCCGAACCCGTAGCTGGCGCAATCTCCAGCACATGGCCTTTGAGGCGCAAGCCGCCCAGCGCATCCACGCTGAAGCTCACGAGCTGGCCGATCTGCACCCGGGCGGTCTGGGTTTCCTTGTAGTTGGCCACCACCCAGTAAGTGGGCGGCACCACATACATGAGCTGCGTACCGGCCGCCACGTACTGGCCCTTGCGCACCGATACCTCGCTGACCTGTCCATCGCTGGGCGCATGGACCACGGTGTTGTCCAGGTTGATCTGGGCCTGACGCAGCAGCGCTTCAGCCATCTGCACCTGGGCCTTGAGAGAGTCACGCCCCACGGTCGTGGCCTTGATCTTTTCCTGGTTGATCGCGATGTCGGCCTGGGCCTTGGCCACGTTGGTCGCGGCCAGGCGCGAGGTGGCGCGCACCTTGTCGCGTTCGTTCAGAGACACGGAGCCTCGCTCGGCCAGCTCCTGCACACGCTTGAGCTCCGCCTGCGAGCGCTGGGCCTCTGCTTCCACGGCAGCCAGACCGGCGCGGCTGGCACTCAGCGTGGCACGGTTCTGGGCCTGTGTCTGTTCGGAATTGCTCAGCTGCGCCTGGGCATTGGCCAGTTGCGCCTGGGCCTGGGCGACGGCCGCTTCATAGCTGCGGCTATCGATGCGCACCAGCGCCTGGCCGGCCTTGACCTGCTCGTAATCCTTGACCAGCACCTCGGTCACATAGCCATTGACCTGCGGAGCCAGCACGGTGACGGCACCACGCACATAGGCATTGTCCGTGGTCACCACAGAGCTGTTGAAAGGCCACAGATTCCAGGCCCGCAGCACGAGCAGCATGCCTGCCAGGGCCACGACCAGCATGATGAGCACACTGCGCAAAGAAGGCTTGATCTTCTTCGGCGTGGGAGGCAATGCTGCAGCGGGTGAAGGGGCAGCTGTCGCCGCAGAGGCGGCGGGGGAATGGGGTTGTTGACTGTCGCTCATGCTCAATCTCTTGCTGTTATCGGTCTGAGTTCCTTGCCTGGGGGCCGGAGCCATCCCGGCCGCCATCGCCGACCGCAGGGCTGCTGCGGGCGTTCTTGTCGATTTCCTGCTCCAGTTCGGCCTCGAGTTCGAGCGCCTGGGCGTTGTCCTGCAGGGGGTCGCGGCTGGCCAGCACGGCCTGCTCGCGAGTCTCGGCCGCTTGCGCCGCGGCAGCCAGGCGTCTGGCCTCCGCGCCTTCGATCACCACGGTCCGCGCCGGACTGGCGGACTCGGTCCGAGCACCCTCTTCCACATCGCCATAGGCATCGGTGGCCGTGGGCTGCACCACCACCGTGACACGCTGCGATGCGTCGGGCTCATGGGCGTTCGCTGCCTCAGGCTCTGCAACCGGAGCCACCGAAGGTGCGCGCTGAGGCGTACCGTCGGTCCCGGCGGCTGCCGCCACCTGGTTGCCGCTTTGCCGTGTCATGGCGCGCACCATGGCGGCAGCCTGGCGCACGCGCGCCGAGGCTCCCAGGCTCCAGAACAGATACAGCAAGGCGATTGCAGCCGTCAGCGCAAACACATCGTTATAGGCCCTGACATTGGCTTCACGCCGCACGATCTGCGACAGCTGCAGCGTTCCCTGGTTGGCGCGCATGGCAGGATCGGGCGTCACCTTGCCGTAGATCTGGTTCTGTATCTTGAGCCGTTCGGCCACCACGGGGTCGGTCGGGTCTATCTGCGCCACCAGGGCCACGGAGTAGATCTGCTCGCGGTAGGTCTGGTAAGTGCTCAGCAAGGCTGAACCCAGCAAACCGCCCATGGCCTGGGTCATGGAGATGGTGACCACGGCGGTTAGCATGTGGTTGGCGCCGAACTTCAGTCCCTGGATGATGCCGGTCAGCATCAGAGGGCCCATGAAGACGCCCGAGCCCACCGCCAGCAGAAACTGGCTGAAGAAAAAGTCCGAAGGGCGGTCCACACTGCTGCGGTGGTGATCGAGAAACGCGGCCACGGCGAACAGTGCAATCGCCACCACAATCTGCTTGCCCATATTGGGAACACCGAAAGTGATAGCAGACAGCGCAATACCTATAATCGTTCCAAGCAAAATCACCATAAATAGCGGCTGCATCTGGTCGGATGTCATGCCCAGCGTGCGCATCAACCCCACCACGCCGTAACTCTGCTCCGCCGTGAGAAAGCGCAGCAAGATGGCACCGATCACGAAACGAATCGTCGGCATCTGCGCGAACCAGCGCGTGTGGAACATGGGGTTGGCACGATGGTGTTCGATGTAAAGCGCGACGCTGAGCAGCGCGATCGCTGCCACCAGCATCCAGGCCAGCCCCGGCGTATCGAACCACCAGCGCGAATAGCCCTGGACCAGCACCGCAATCAACAGGCCCAGGCCCGGAACCATCAGGCTGAAGGTGACGAAGTCCAGCTTTTCGAAGGTCCTGATGTACAGGCCCGATGGCAGCTTGAGCAGCACCACGGCGGCAAAGGACATCAGCGCCAGGCCGGCTTCAAACAGATAGAGGTTGTGCCACTCGCTGTTATAGAGCAGACCCGGCGACAGAATCCAGGCCAGCGGCGTGGCCAGCTGGACCACGCCAACGCCGATCACCAGCATCTTGAGCACATAGGTGCGCGGTGCCGACTGCAGCATGTAGAGCGTGCTCAGCGAGGAGCAGGTCGCCGCTGCCAGGCCGCTGGCCGCACGCAGCAGAATCAGGCTGTCGTAGCTGCCCAGCAGCAGATGCAGCACACTGAGCGCCGCGTAGCAGCCCAGGCCGATCTCGGTGAACAGGCGCATGCCGAACTGCTGGCGGAATTTGTAGACCAGCAGATTGGCTGTCATATTGAACATGACGTAGGCGCCCGTCAGCCAGGCGGCCTCGACCGAGGTCAGCCCCATCTGCCCCTGAATCGTGGGCAGATTGGCGGTGAACAAGGCATTGCCCAGGCCGCCGGTCAGCCCGACCAGGACCGCAATCAGCCCATAGCAGACGCGGATCCAGGGCTCGTGATGGGGCATGGCCGGCGAGCCGGGCAGCGCGGGCTTTTCATGCTCGGCCCAGTCCGGCGGGCGGCGCAGCAGAATGACGGGCCCCTGAGGAATGGTGGGAGGAGCTGAAGCCTGGCTGCTGGGAGGTTTCGGGCCTTCTTGATTGGCTTGAGCCCCAGTGGCTTGTGCTGCAGCTTGACTCATAAACCTCAGGCCTTGATTCCGTCCAGAATGATTTGCAGGGCGCGACGCGCCAGCTGTTTGCGTTGGGCAGGAGTTTCACCACGCAGGGCGCCGCCCAGCATGCCGAACACCAGGGACAGATCCTTGGCGTTCAAGGCCTGCTTGCACAGGCCCTTGGCCACCGCACGCTTCATGGGCTCTTCGAACACCAGCCACATCTGCTGGCGCGCATCAATGACCTCCGCATCGCTCTGGTCCACCGTGCGCCAGTAGTCCACCAGCGTGGCGGAGACGGCGATGCGCTCGCCCACCAGGGCCAGCAGCTTGAAGAAGGCCTGGTCGTCGTCGCGCCAAGCAATGGCAGCGGCCCGGGTCTTCTCGACCGAGCGCTCCAGCAGCGCCACCATGATGGCGCGACGGTCCGGAAACTGGCGATACAGCGTGGCTCGGCCTACCTGGGCACGCTCGACAATGAGATCCAGGGGAGCGGTCACGCCATGCTCGGCAAACACGGCATCGGCCGCGTCCAGCAACTGGGCGCGGCGTTCAGCGGATGGAGGACGGGTGGAGGACATATCGCCAATTATCGGACAATTTTGTCCGATAAATTGCAACACTCAATGTTCCCCCTGCCCTCGCAAGGGTCGGGCAAGACTGTTCTCAGTCGCGCGGCAGCGCCTGCAGGCTGCGCCGGCTGGTGAACTCTCGGCGCTGCCCGGTCAGGGGATCATCAAAGGCCAGGCTGCGTGCCAGCAGCTGCAAGGGCCTGGAATAGTCGCCCGGCTCCGGGTCGTCAACCACGGGATAGAAGGCATCACCCCTGAGCGGCAGCCCCAGCGCCGCCATATGCACACGCAGCTGATGGCGCTTGCCCGAGACCGGGCTGAGCCGGTAGCGTGCCCAGGCCTTGTTGTGCTCGATGATTTCCATCAGGGTGCGGCTGTTGGGCTCTCCCGCGACCTCATGCATGCGAAAGAAATGCCCGCTCTCCTCCATGCGGCTCACGTGTTCGCGCGGAAAGCTCAGCTCAGCACGGTAAGGAGCCACGGCCTCGTAGACCTTGTGAATGGCCCTGTCCCTGAACATCCCCTGATAGATGCCGCGTGTGGCGCGCTGCAGCGAAAACACCACCAGTCCCGCGGTGTCTCGGTCGATGCGATGAATCGGCGACAGCTCGGGCAGATCGAACTCGCGCTTGAGCCTGACCAGCAGCGTGTTCTGCAGATACTGGCCGGCAGGAACCACGGGCAGAAAGTGTGGCTTGTCGGCGACGAGCAGATGCGCATCGCGATGGATGACTTCAGCCGCAAACGGAATCTCAGGCTCGCCTTCCAGCTCACGATAGTAGTAATAGCGCAGCCCCGGCATGAATGCAGCGTCCGGGCCCGCCATCTCTCCGGTTTCGCTGACCACTTGGCCGGCTGCCATGCGACGCAGCCAGTCTGCGCGCCCAACGGCGGGCAGGCGTTCGCACAGGAAGTCGATCAGCAGCCCCTCGCCCTGGGATGGCAAGACCACACAGCTAGGGCTGACGCCATCGCGCACGGGCAGAACCTTGGGATCGTGGGAGTTATGCATGGCGCGGGATTTTAGTGGCTGGCCCGACTCCTCGCGTTCATGGCGACATGGCCGCGCCAGCGATGCGACTTCGCGCCGGCTAATCCGTTCGGATATTGGCTTTGCGAATGGTGGTCTCCAGAACTCTTTTCTCCTGCTCCAGATAGGCAAGGAACTGGGGATGCCCCATGCGCACGGGCTTGAAGCCGGCCTCCGTGAGCTTTCTGGCCATCTCGGGGTCCGCTTGCAGAATCGCGATTTCATCGGCAAGACGCCTGACGATCCGGGCATCCGTGTGCGCGGGAGCCAGCAGGCCTTGCCAGGCCTCGACCTCCAGATTGCGAAGAGCCGGCGTCTCCGAAAGACTTGGCGCCTGGGGCAGCGTGATCAGACGCTGGCGAGATGTCACACCCAATGCCTTGACCTTGCCCTCCAGAACAAACGGCTGAGCCAGCGCAACAGGCAGCACGGCAAGGTCGATCTGACCTCCTGCCAGCTCGGTCAGCACCTGCGGGCCAGATCTGTAGGGAACATGTACCAGATCGATACCGGACATCTGCTGAATCAGCTCCCCTGTCAGGTGCAGGCTGGTTCCGATGCCATCGGTGCCCAGGGTCAGTCGCCCCGGCTTCTGGCGCGCAAGTTCAATGAGGTCGTCCGCACTGCCCGCCGCAAGTCCCGGACGGGCGAGCAGCACAAAGACCGAAGAGGCTACAGGCGCCACGGGCTTCAGTTCCTGCAGACCGTCGTAGCGGAACCTGGTCGGCGAGATCAAGGGGGCAACCAGCACCGAGCTGGCCACACCGAAGAGCAAGGTATAGCCATCGGGCCTGGCCTTGATGACACGCTGCGTTGCAATCGTCCCCGATGCTCCGACCATGTTCTCGATGATCACGGGCTGGCCCAGGCGCTCGGCCAGGCGTGGCATCACCAGTCTGGCTGCTACATCCACACTGCCGCCCGGTGCGAAGGGCACCACCACCGTCAGTGCCTGGGAGGGCCAGGCCGTTGCTGTCGCCTGGCTGGCCAGTGGCAGTTGCTGAAGCAGTGGAGCGCCCAGCGCCCAGGCTGCAAACTGTCTGCGTCGTATTTGCATGATGATCTTTCTGCGGGATCGCAAGGGTTCAGCGGGACAGCCAGGGCAGTTGCTCTGCCTGATAGCGCCAGGTCTGGAACACCGTGTTCACGCGCCCCGGGCCTGTGCGTCGTGCAGCGGCATCGGGGTACTCGCCGAACCAGGGCAGGATGAATTCCCAGACCACCTCGCCCTGCGGCGTCACTTCAAACAATCGCCCGGTGGCGGACTCCGTGATGTGCGTGTTGCCGTTCCAAAGCCGCTGCGCGCTGCCCATGAAGGCCGTGTAGAAGGCGTTGACCATCTCGTCCTGGTAGCTCCATGCGATCTCGTGGGAAACAGGATCTATCTCCAGCACCCGCGAGAAAGCCACATGGGCTCCCCGGCGGAAGTTGCCGTTGTCAAAGGTCAGGACATGGCCGTTTGCCAGCGGAACCGGAGCATGCTGATGCGAGACCACCGAAGGCGGGATATGCAGCTTCACGTTGCCGCTGGCCTTGTCGACGCCAATGATTCCCGAGGTCGTGCGCAGACTCATGAACACCGTTCCGTCGGCCGCAAGCCCAAGGCCGTTGACCAAAGGCCAGTGATAGCGGCCAAAACCCGGGTGAATGGGAAAGTCCTCAGGCTCCAGATGCTCCCAGGCCTTCCATTCCCAGACCAATCGACCTGTGCGGTCCACTTCCCGGATCACATCGCCGTACATCAGCTCATCAGCGCCAAGCGAGGTGCCGCCCGGCACCCTTTCGGCAAAGCCCTTGGGGACAGGGACGCAGGCTGCATAGAGCAGATGGCCATTGGGCAACCACTGTGCGTCATGGTGGTGTGTCGGGTCTTCATAGCGCCAGACCACCTCCCCATCGGGCCTGACCTCGTAGAAATCACCGCCATGCCACATGGACCAGGGTGCGTAGAGATCAGGCGATTCACGATGGTTGCCGTTGTAGCCGAGATTGCCGTTAGGCAGGATGACCGCATGGCGGCCGGCGCGTACGGGCAGCTTCCACTCATGAGCCACCTGACCATGGATATCTATGAGGTAGACATGTCCATCGGCCGTCTGCGGCGCGATCAATGTGTAGCCGCCGGCGCTCAGAGCGCTGTCATGAGCAATGAGACCTGTGCCGCGTCGGCGTTGGGTGACCTGGTCAACGGTGGTAGCCATGGGGTTCTTTCTGTGACTTGAGGGATTGATGGCTGTCACTCTAGAAGTTCAACAGCGTCAGGAATAGCTGTTTGTTTTTTAAGAGGTGTCAGAAAAAAATTTACACTCAGGACATGCCAGCAATTTCCCAGGCTTTTCGATGCTTTGACGAGGTGGCGCGCCGAGGTTCGGTGCGCAAGGCCTCGGCAACGCTGCACCTGACCGCTGCAGCGGTCAACCAGCAGATCCTCAATCTCGAAGCGCAGGTGGGTCAGCCTCTGTTCGACCGGCTGCCCAGAGGCATGCAGCTCACGGTGGCGGGCGAGATCGTGCTGGCAGCGGTGAGACGCAGCCAGCGTGACTTCGACAATGCCCTGGCCCAGGTCGAGGACCTCAATGCCTTGCGCCACGGGCATGTGAGCGTGGGCGTTCCACACGCAACAGCCGAATACCTCGTGCCCCAGGTGATAGCGGCAATGCATCACCGCTATCCCGACATCACCTTCAGCGTGCGTGCCGGCATTGGTGAAGAGCTGCTGCGACATGTGGCGCAGGGCGAGATCGATGTGGCCTATTGCCTGCGCCGAACACCTCCTGCCGGGGTCGAGGAAATGCGCTCCTGGGCCCAGCCCCTGGGGGTGGTGATGGCTCCGGACCACCCTCTGCGCATGCGGCCGCGGCTGCTGCGTCTGCGTGACTGCCTGGCCTATCCGCTGATCATGATGTCTCCCGACATGGAGTTGCGCAGCATGCTGGAACGCCTGGGCGATGGTGCGCTGAGCCGGACCCAGCCACTGGTGCAAACCAGCAGCATCCCGATGGCCCGTCGCCTGGTGGCAAGCGGCCAGGCACTGGCCTTCATGCTGCCGGACAATGTGGCGGAAGACGTGGCAGCCGAGCGTCTGAGCTGGCGTGCGCTGCACGATGCCGGGGCGCTGCTGCACAGCTGCGCCTATCAGCGCACGGGCTACGCGATGGCAGCCGCAATGGAAATGTTTCTGACCGAGCTAGAAAATGCCGCTGATGAATTGAAGGCAAACTTTGATACCGGTGTTTCCTGGTCCATCGGCAATCTTGCTGTTTGACCGCACAGGATCGACAAGCATCGGAGACGCACAGGCGCCTCAACGCAGAGGGTGCCTTTGCGCAACGGCGCAGCACTTCATGAAGCGCCGCTGCCTTTGCTGCAGATGCCTGCACTCGTGACACCAGCAGGCTTCAGACTGCCACACCGTATCCCGGATCGGTCGCGACGTCTGAGCTGGTCACATGCGGGCAAGCCTGCATCAGGCAATTGGATGACGAGGCATTTCACCTATGCGTAATAGCATGTGGCAAAAAGGATGCAACAGCCATGGTCGACACCACCAGTACTTCAGCCCCTGAATCCACTCCTGCACATTCGCGCCTGGCACGTCGCTGGCTGCGCTGGGCAGCCATTGCGATGGCGCTGCTGCTGGCTCTGATTCTGGCAGCGGCACTGCTGATTGCCTTCATGGACTGGAACAAGCTCAGACCATGGATCAATGACAAAGTCAGCAGTTCCACAGGCCGCGAATTCGCCATCAATGGCGATCTGCAGCTGCAGTGGACCTGGCCACAGCCTCTCGATACGGGATGGCGTCACTGGGTGCCTGGCGTGGTGGTGCATGCCAGCGATCTGACACTTTCGCAACCCCAGGGCTGGCTGGTTCAGCAGGCACCTGAAAAAGCCGATGACAAGCAACCGGTACTGCCAGCGACGCCCAAGGAACTCAATACCGGTCGCCTGCCCGGGCAAGGCCAGGCAGCGAACGAACAAAGGACAGCAGCAGATGACGACGACGCCATAGCCGATGCCGGCCGGCAACCGCCCGAGCGCGATGCCCGCACCATGGTCACCGCCGCAAATGCCACGGCCAGCCTGCGCCTTTGGCCGCTGCTGGCCCGCCATGTCCAGCTCGACTCCTTGCTGCTGCAGGCTCCCGACATGGTGCTGGCCCGCAATGACAAGGGCGAGAACAACTGGACGTTTGACAAGCCCACCAGCAGCGGCCCCAAGTGGAGCTTTGACATAGGCCAGTTGCGCATCAGCGATGGTGTGCTGGGCTGGTCCGACGCCATCAAGAACATGGCCGTGCGTGCCCGTATCGACACACTGCGCAGACCAGTCAGCGCCGACCAGCCCTACGGCATGCGCTTCGGCCTCACTGGCTATCTGCATCAGGGCAAGACCCGCGCGCAGATTCAGGCACAGGGTCTGGCCGGACAGGTACTTGATCTGCGTCAGGATAGGCTGCGCTTTCCGCTGCGCATCTCGGCCAGGGTCGGTAGCCTGCAAGCCTTCGCAGAGGGATTTCTCGACAACCCCAAGACCCTGGACGGTCTGGACTTTCAAGTGAAGGTCCTCGGCAAGAGCATGGCCGACCTGTTTGAGCTCACAGGCCTGCTGCTGCCCGCCACGCCCCCGTTCGAGACCAGCGGCCACCTGATCGGCAGCCTTCAGCCAGGCAAGGCCGTCTGGCAGTACGAAAAATTCAAGGGCAAGCTGGGGCAGAGTGATCTGAGCGGCGATCTCCAGTACCGCTCGGCCCAGCCTCGGCCCCAGCTGACAGCGCAGCTGCGCTCCAAACAACTGCGGCTGGTGGATCTGGGCCCGGTCATCGGCGCAGCGCCTTCCGGAAGCTCCGGCAAGCCCCAGCCCGTCAACGGCCGGGTACTGCCGCAGGTCCGTTTCCAGACCGAGAACTGGGACAAGATGGATCTCGATCTGCGCTATGAAAGCAACCATATCCTGCGCCCGGAAGCCCTGCCCATAGAGAATCTCAGCGTGCACGCCCTGCTGGACAACGGCAAGCTCACCCTGTCGCCGCTGAAGTTCGGCTTCGCCGAAGGCACGCTGAATATCGATGCCCGCGTGGACAGCCATGCGAAGCCGGTAGCTGCCAAGCTCAATGGACAGGTGCAGTCGCTCAAGCTCTCCGCGCTGTTCCCCAAGGTCGAAAAGATGAAGAAAAGCCTGGGCCAGCTCGATGGTGCAGTCGCCCTCACCGGGCAAGGCGAGTCGCTGGCCCAGTGGCTGGGCACAGGCAATGGCTCGCTGCGGCTGTATGTGCGCGATGGCACTTTCAGCGCTCAACTGCTGGACCTGGCAGGGCTGAACGTCGGCTCCATCGTCATCGCCAAGCTGTTTGGCAACGACAAGGAAGTGCAACTGCGCTGCGCCGTGGCCGACCTCAATGTTCAGCAAGGCATAGCCCGGCCACGCATCGCCAAGCTGGCCACCACCGAAGCCGTGGTTGAGGCCACGGGCCAGATCAATCTGGCACAGGAGCAGCTCGATCTGCGCATCGTCCCCGAATCGCTGAAGTGGAAGTTCTTCTCGCTGCGCACGCCGCTCTATGTGCGCGGCAGCTTTGCCAAGCCCGATGTGGGCTTGGAGCCTGGCCCCTTGGCAGCCCGTGCCGGGGCTGCGGTAGCTGCTGCAGTTTTTGCGCCAGCAGCACTGGCACTGGTGCCGCTGACGGTGCCTGCGGCCGACGACGATGTGAACTGCAAGCAATTGCTGACTGAAGTACGCAGCCGGTAAACGAAAGCAAGGGTAGGCCACCGATTCTCGACTTCGCGCCGAAGTTCATTGCTATCTGCTTATCTACGCACGACCAAAATAAGTCATCAACGCACCGGGACTCAGTGACGGCTTCATTGTGGAACGTCATCAGGAAATGAACGGATGTATCAAATCTCGAATGCCCCGGGGCCTAGGAATGAAGCTCGGTACTCTGGGCACGTAGCCAGTTGAACACCTGCAGGACAATTTGCGAACGCGCCTGTTTCTCCATCCCCGACAACCACCAGGTAGAGCCAGGCAAGCGCGGATATTCCGAAAGTATTTGCAGTTGACCACGTGCGAGGCTGGCGTCTACCAATAGACGCGGCAGACAAGCAATACAGCCTCCTTCCAGAACAGCTTCGATCAAGAGGCGAGCGTCGTCATAAATGGCTCGCTTCCTGAAGCGTGCCAGCGGCCCCAGGAACAGCGGAGCAGTTACGTCACTCGTCAGACTCTCTTCCAGACAGATCAAATCCGCATGCAAATGGTGCTGTGCCTGCGGCACTACGGCTAACTTCCGAGCCAGATCGCTGTTCGCTACGAGTACCCATTCATCCTGAAAAAGTGGTAGTTCCTGCAGGCCAGGTTGCAAAAGAGGCCTGTTGCCGATAGCGATATCGACATCAATTTCGTCGACAAAACGGGCACTCTCATCCACGGACAGCAGCAGACATAGCTCGGGCAGTTGAGCTTGCAGTTCTCGCAATCTTGGCTGCAGCCAGCCATGTAGCAAGGGTGCCGGGCATACCAGCACAACCAATCCTGGATCCAGATAAGTGGCGATTCTTCCGAGGCCACTGCGCAAAACGGTCAGTGTGCGTTGAACACTGCGCAGCAGCACTTCACCTGCGACGGTTAGTTCCACTCCCCGCCCTGCCCGCCGGAACAGCGGCTGCATGACCTGCTCCTCCAACTGTTGCACCTGATGGCTGATGGCCGACTGTGTCACGTGCAGTTCGTCGGCTGCACGCGAGAAACTGCCATGCCGGGCCGCAGCCTCAAACCCCATGAGCAATTTCAGAGAAGGAATGCGATGCTCTGACATATGAGAAAACTTAATAATTTCCACAAAATCATATCATTTGTCCTCATGTGACACCCCATCCACAATGCCGTCCATTGCGATGCGGGGGAAATTTCCCCGCATTGATTCTTTTGATTGATAAGGATGAGTGATGAGTACACGTCGATATTTCATGCGTGGTTGTGCGTCGGGTGGCAGCGCGATGGCGATGTTGGGTTTGCTGGCAGCGTGTGGCGGAGGCAGTGATAGCGGTCCAGACACAAGCCCGGTCACTCCGCCCTTGGACAACGGCAACACCAGCAATCAGGGCCAGGACTGGCATATGCCCGACGAGGCCGAAGCACACAAGGCGACGTGGATGGCGTATGGCGCCTCGAGCGCAATCTGGACACGTGCGCAAGTACCGCAAGTTCAACTGGCATTGGTGCGCATCGCCAACGCCATTGCAGCCTATGAACCCGTCAACATGCTGGTTCGCCAGAGTGAACTCGAAAATGCACGGCAGTTGCTTGATCCGCGCGTAACGCTGATTCCCGCCCAACTTGACGATCTGTGGATGCGCGACACCGGTCCCGTCTTTGTACGCAAGCCCAATGGAGAGCGAGCGTGTGTGAAGTTCAATTTCAATGGCTGGGGGAAAAAGCAGCAGTTTGACCATGACGGCCTGGTCGCCGATGTGGTCAGTGCCTATGTGAAATTGCCGCTTCTTGCCACACGCCTGGTCCTTGAAGGCGGAGCATTGGAAGTTGACGGCAAGGGAATGGCCATCATCACGGAAAGCTGTGTGCTGAACAGCAATCGCAATCCAGGCTGGAGCAAGGCCGATTGCGAAGCAGAGTTACGCCGTTTGCTGGGTATTCGCAAGGTCATCTGGCTGCCCGGCATCAAGAACAAGGACATCACTGATGCCCACACAGACTTCTATGCTCGCTTTGTACGTCCCGGCGTGGTGGTTGCTCACCGCGACATGAACCCTGATTCCTATGAGTATGCGCTGACCAGGCAGCACCTGGATATTTTGCGAAGTGCCACCGATGTCGACAATCAGCCGCTAAAAATCGTCATTGTTGATGGACCCGGCCAGATTCGCCCGGGAAATAATCCGGACACTTTCGCCGCTGGTTACATCAACTACTATGCAAGCAGCCGCGCCATTTTCTTGCCCGAATTCGGGGATGCGAAAGCTGACTCGATTGCCAAGGACATATATACGCAGCTGTACCCAGGACGCGCAGTGGTCCAGATCAATATCGACCCTATCGCTGCCGGCGGCGGTGGCATCCATTGCACCACGCAACAGGAAATCATTTAAGACTGGGGGGGCCATATGCAACGACGACATTTCCTGAATGCCGCTCTCGGCCTGACAGCAGGTACAGCTGCTGGCATGCATGGATTGCCAGCTCTAGCGGCCGGTCGCTGGCGCATGCCCGACGAAGGGGAGCGCCATGCTGCCACCTGGATGGCCTTTGGCGCCAATGACGACGTGTGGGGAAAACGTCTGAAATCGGGCGCGCAGGCAAACCTGGCACGCATTGCACAAGCGATTGCCAGTGTTGAACCCGTTCACATGCTGGTCAACGAAGAAGACTACGACCTTGCGGCGCGGTTGTGCGGCAACAAGGTCAAGCTGGTGGTGCAGCCCATCGACGACCTCTGGATGCGCGACACAGGACCGGTCTTTGTGAAAGGGGCCGGCGGAGCGTTAGCCGGTGCGAACTTCAATTTCAATGGCTGGGGTGAGAAGCAGGACTACGAGGACGATGCGCTGGTCGCCGGCTTCGTCGCCGGGCGCGCGGGAGTTCCCGTTCTTGAAAGCTCGCTGGTGCTGGAAGGTGGAGGCATCGAAGTCGATGGCCGCGGCACGGCCATCATTACGGAAAGCTGCGTGCTCAACGCCAACCGCAACCCTGGCGTAGGCAAGGCGCAATGCGAAAAAGAGCTACGCCGAGTGCTGGGCATCGAGAAAGTCATCTGGTTGCCAGGTATTGCAGGTCAAGACATCACCGATGGCCATACCGACTTTTATGCCCGCTTCTGCGCGCCCGGTGTGGTGGTGGCTGGCTATGAAAGCGATTCGTCCTCGCCTGAGCATGCGGTCACACGTCGCCATCTCGAAATCCTGCGCAAAGCCACGGATGTGCGTGGTCTTCCATTAAAGGTTGTGACCATGCCAGGGCCTGACCATGTTCGGCCGCAGTATGAGAACAAGGACTTTGCTGCAGGCTATATCAACTTTTATGTATGCAATGGCGCGGTGCTATGCCCTGAGTTTGGTCATGCGCAAGCCGATCGCAACACAAAAGCGATCCTGCGTGAGCAATTTCCTGGACGCGACATCGTGCAACTCAATATTGACGCAATCGCAGCAGGCGGTGGCGGCATCCACTGCACTACCCAGCAGCAGCCGGCCTGAAATGTTCAATAGACCTGTCCAGAATGCTTTAAGGCAAGATGGTGCTGGATTGTTCCAGCCATTTATTTGAATGCCAGCGATCGGCGGCAGCCAGAAGGCATACAGCCTCCTGCACTGCCGCAGGCAAGCCTTTCAGCTTCGGTCCCAGTCGCTCTGCAAAATCACACGCTCTTGAGGCGGAAGACACTGACCATCCGCGACAGATCACTGGTCTGCTGCTGCATGGATTGGGCGGCAGCCGTGGACTCTTCCACCAGGGCCGCATTCTGCTGTGTCACCAGATCCATCTCGGCCACGGCACGATTGATCTGCTCGATGCCGCTGGTCTGCTCATGGCTGGCCGCAGTGATCTCGCCCATGATGTCCGTCACGCGCTGAACGCTGCTGACGATTTCATCCATGGTCTGACCTGCCTGACTGACCTGCGCACTGCCCTCTTCCACCTTGGTCACCGACGCCTGGATCAGCAGCTTGATTTCCTTGGCTGCTTCAGCGCTGCGACCGGCCAGAGAGCGCACTTCCGATGCCACGACAGCAAAGCCACGGCCTTGTTCTCCGGCACGGGCCGCTTCCACGGCAGCGTTCAGCGCCAGGATATTGGTCTGGAAGGCAATGCTGTCGATCACGCCGATGATGTCGGAAATCTTGCGCGATGAGTGGCTGATGGCCCCCATGGTCTCCACCACCTGAGACACCACCATACCGCCCTTGACGGCCACATCGGAGGCCGACAACGCCAGCTGATTGGCCTGACTGGCGTTATCGGCATTTTGCTTGACGGTGGAAGTCAGCTGCTCCATGGATGCGGCCGTCTGCTGCAGGGAACTGGCCTGCTCTTCCGTGCGCGCAGACAGATCATGGTTGCCCGCCGCAATCTGGCCGGATGCCGTCGCAATGCTGTCCGTGCCCTGACGCACCTGCCCCACCAGCCTATCCAGACTGGTGTTCATATCGTGCAAGGCCTGCATGAGCTGCCCGGTCTCATCGCTGCTGTTCACATGGATCTGGGCCGTCAGATCACCATCGGCCACGCGGCGGGCCACACCGACCGCATGCTTGAGCGGAGCGGTGATGCCTTGCGTCAGACGCCAGGCGCTGACGGTGCCGATGGCCAGAGCCAGCAAGGCCAGAACCAGAAAATACGTCTTGCTGCTGCTCTCGATCTGCTCCACTTCTGCCGCCTTGGCGTCGAGGCTGGCGCGCTGCAGACTCAGCAGTTCTCCGAGCAGCTTCAGATAGCTCTGGGCGGCCGGTACATAGCTGTTGATCAGCGTGGACTCCGCCTCTTCAGCCATGCCGTCGGCCTTGAGCTGGCTGACCTTGTCGCGGCTGGCGAGATAGGTCTTGCGCACCTGCATGATCCTGTCCATGATCTCGCGCTCCGCAGGCTCGGAGATCAGGGGCTCGATCTGCTTGAGCACATTGCCTGTGCTCTTGGTAGTGGCGGCCGCGTCCGCTGCCAGAAACTGCACCAGACTTGCGTCGCTGCTCTTGGCGATGGCCGTGGTGCGAGCCACGGCCACGCTGACATTGCTGTTCCAGTCGCTGATCAGGCGCTCCTTGGTCAGCGGCTCCTGCATCATCTGCTGCGTGGCCTTGCCCACCGAGTGCAGCTGCCAGATGCCGATAACCGTGATCACCACGGCAAACGCCAACACCACTGCGAACCCCAGGCCCAATCGAGCACCAATGTTCAGCTTGGTCAATCTCATCGCTTTCATCCATTTCTAAGAAAAATACATGGCCCGCAAAGCGGCCATTTCTTGATGTGAAATGGGCCAACCCGGCCGAGCTGCTTGCCGCGCCATTCGCCTACGGCAAATCGCAACATGATGTAATCGGTATTATCCAGGGATTACGTCACAGGATTGGCCGACCTGAAGCATCAACGCAGCAAGCAAGGTGCTGCTGCCTTAGCCAAAACAAGCAAGGGCGCAAAATGCGCCCTTGCTTGTCTTTGTTACCTGGTCTGGCTACGCAAGCCTGCGGGATCATGAGAAGCGAGGAGCCCGCTTCTCGACAAAGGCCGTCACGGCTTCACGATGATCTGCCGTTTTATGGGCAATAGCCTGATAGCCGGCCGATATTTCCAGCAGTGAAGCCAGCGTGGCATTCTGGCCCTCGCGCAGCAGACGCTTGGTCATGCGCATCACCCCGCCCGGATTGGCGGCAATCTTGCGCGCCAATGCCCTGGCGGCCGGCAGCAGTTCATCCGGGGACACGACCTGGCTCACCAGGCCACAGGCCAATGCCTGGCCTGCGCTGATCGCCTCTCCCGTAAAAGCCATTTCGCTGGCCTTTGACATCCCCACCACACGCGGCAGCAACCAGGCCCCGCCATCACCGGGAACAATGCCCACACGGACAAAGCTCTCCGCAAAAGTGGCATTCTCCGACGCAATCCGGATATCGCACATGCAGCTCAGATCCAGACCCGCTCCGATGGCCGGGCCGTTGACGGCGCAGATCACGGGAACATCCAGCTGGTAGAGGGCATTCGGAATTTGCTGAATTCCCTGACGGTATTCCTCGCGAATCATGTCGGGAGTGAGTGCATCATCGAAATAGCGCCTCATGTCCTTGACATTGCCGCCGGAGCTGAAGATAGAGCCGGCGCCGGTCAGGATCAGGACCTTCACGCTGGCGTCCAGGCGCACATCTGCACAGAGCTGCACGAACTCCGCAACCGCCGTATTGCCGGTCAGCGCATTGCGTGTCTCCGGCTGATTCATGGTGACGGTCAAGATACCGCCATCGCGTTCAATGTTCAGAAATGCCATGTTTCATGGTCTCCGTAATTGTTGAGTTGCTTCAAGCCAGGGCCTCGACATCGGTGATCTGTCGGATCAGATCCAGTGTCATGCCCTCGTGCGACATCAGGGCCTGCCCTGCCAGTACCTGCCAATAGGCTTCGCTGCCGGCTGTCAGGCGCCATGCATGCAATCTGCGGGTGAACAGCTGCAAGTCATATTCTTCGGTGAAGCCAATCGCGCCATGAATCGCATGCGCAAGCTCGGTGACCACCAAAGCCGCCTCGCTGCAGCGAGCCTTGGCGACGGCCACACGTAATCTGTCAGGCACGATGCCGTCACCGCTGCAACCGAGCTGAGCCGCCATGCGGGCGGCAAAAACATGCTCGCTCATGACTGCCAGCTGATGCTGGATCGCCTGAAACTTCCCGATAGCACGCCCAAACTGCTGACGCTCGTTCGCATATTGCAAGCTGCGCTGGAACACGTCACGCATGGCCCCCGCCATCTGCGCGGCCACCACGGTGGCCTGCAGGCTCCGGGCATCGAATTGCGGCCCGGGCCGGATGACGCTGGCGGCCCGCAACTGCTCGGGCGCCCAGGTCAACGAGGCGTCAAGCACCAGAGCGTGCGGCACAAGGCCAGCCTGAGACACGCTCAGCAGATACCAGACCCCGGCTTCTTCTGGCAATTGAACGAGCACCGAGTCCGCTACTTGCCCGCCTCGCACCAGCGCGCAATGCAAACCTCCATCGGCCTGCACCGTACCCTGCGCCAGCGCAATGCTGCCGGCCGGGCAAGCCATATCCGCCTGCGCCAGCATGGCCCGTGCCAGCATGGTCTCTCCCAGAGGCAGAGGCAGGGCGTGAGCTCCACATTGCTCGAGCACGCCAAATATCTCGCTCAAACCCAGACCGGCACCGCCCTCTTCTTCGGCCAGCAAGGCATCGGCCAAGCCGGTTTCCTCCAGCTGCTGCCATAGTCGGCCGACAGCCGCTGAGCGGCTATCGGCGCTCTCGATCTCGCGAATCACCTGAGGGGTGCACCAGTCTGCCAGCACCTTGCGCGCGGCATCTGCAAACAAATCGTTATTGCTCATGAACTTGTCTCCGATCAGCGCAAACCCAGGCCACGGGCGATCATGCCGCGCAGAATGTCACGCGTGCCACCGCGCAAGGAAAACGAGGGAGAAGCTTCGGTGACGTACTTGAGCGTCAGCAGCAGCTCCACCGGTACATCCTCGGCCGGCCGGGCAAACAGCTCTTCGGCAATGGCCGCCGGGATCATCTGCTCCAGTGTCGTGCCCAGCTCCTTGACCAGCGCGGCTTCGACGACAGGACTTGCTCCCTGGGTCAGTTTCTGCTGCACGGATACCGACATCGCGCGCAGCGGTGCCAGTTGCGTCAGCACCTTGCCCGCAAGCCGAATGCCCGATTCGGTGCGACCCTGCGGCGTGCGTGCATACTGCAGCCATTGATCGAACAGCACGATGCTGGAGAACAGCCGCTCCGGGCCGCTGCGCTCGAAAGCGAGTTCGGCGGTCACCTGTTCCCATCCCTGTCCTTCGGCGCCGATCAGCGCATCGGCAGACAGCTGCACATTCTCGAAAAAAACCTCGCAGAAATGGCTGTCACCCGATAGATCCTGGATGGGGCGCACCGTGACACCGGGCAATGTTAGGTCCACGATGACTTGCGACAAGCCCTTGTGGCGGTCCTCGGCACTGCCGGAGGTTCGCACCAGGGCAATCATGTACTGACAGTGATGCGCGTTGGTAGTCCAGATCTTCTGGCCATTGAGCAAGAAACCCTGCTCGTTGGGAAGCGCTCTAGTCCTCACACTTGCCAGATCCGATCCGGCATTGGGCTCGCTCATACCGATACAGAAAAACACCTCGCCACGACAGACTTTGGGAATGTAGAACTGCTTTTGTGCTTCCGTACCGTATTTGAGGATCAGCGGCGCACTCTGACGATCGGCAATCCAGTGCGAACCCACCGGCGCACCGAAGTTCAGGCATTCCTCCACCAGCACATAGCGGGCGAATGCACTGCGCTCGCCTCCACCATAAGCCTTGGGCAAGGTCATGCCGATCCAGCCCTTTTCCCCCAGCTTGCGGCTGAGGACCGGGTCATATCCGCTCCAGGATTTGGCGCGGACATGCGCAGGAATGTCTTTGACTGCGTCCTGCAGAAAAGCACGCACCTCGGCGCGCAGTGCCTCGCCTTCCGGCGGGATGCCTGTCAGGCTCAGTCCATCGAGAATGGTCATCGTCTTGCTTTCTCTCAGTCCAGGGACACGCCCGTGCTTTTGACAACGCCTGCCCAGCGCTTGATTTCGCTCTGTATGTATTCGCCGTAGGCCTTGGGCGTGGATCCCAGCGGCTCGGTGCCCTGCACGCGCAGCTTCTCCAGCACCCCGGGGTTCCTGAGGGCCTTCATCAGCTCGGCATTCAGGCGCTCCACGATCGCATCGGGCGTTTTGGCGGGCACCATCACGCCTTGCCAGGCACCGGCCTCGAACCCGGTCATGCCGCTTTCGGCCAGCGTAGGCGCCTTGGGGAAATTGGGAATCCGTCCGGCCGTGCTGACGGCCAGCAGCCGGAGCCTGCCGTCCTTGATGAAAGGCGCCACCGAATTGATGGTGTCGGTCATGAAATCGATCTGGCCAGCCACCAGGTCCACGTCGGCAGGGGCGCTGCCTTTGTAAGGCACATGACTTGCATCCATGTTGTAGTGCTGCACCACCTGAAAAGCCGCCAGGTGCGTGACATTGCCGTTGCCCGCCGAGCCGTAGGAGAGCTTGCCTTTGTGGTCCTGGGCGTACTTCACAAGCTCCTGCACGGTGTTGACAGGCAGCTTGGGATTGACGACAAGCCCCAGCGGCACCACCGCCGTCAAGGCCACGGGGCGCAGGTCCCGGCTCACGTCATAGCTCTGCTTTTTGTAGAGCGAGGGGCTCAGTGCAATCGAGGAGGTGTTGTAGAGCACGGTGTAGCCGTCGGCCGGCGCCTTGGCCACCAGCGCATTGCCGATGTTGCCGTTGGCACCAGGCCGGTTGTCCACGATGACCGACTGACCCAGTTGCTGGCCTACCTGCTGCGCCAGCACCCTTGCCACCATGTCCGTGGGACCGCCGGGCGGGAAAGGGACGATCAGCGTGATCGGCTTGCTGGGCCAGTTGTCCTGCGCCTGCACCGCACCGCACACGGCCAGCGCGGCAACGGCCGGCGCGGCAACGGCGAGCAGCGAGGACCGACGTGAAAATCGATAACTCATCTTGTGTCTCCTGTAGTTTTCTCATCTCGGCACACTGGAAAGTGCGCACCGGTGCAACGGCTGCGCAGCAGCGCGGACCTAAGCTCCACGGCCGGCCAGCAGGCGCACGGCGGTATAGACCATCACCTGCTGGCGACGCTGGTTGTAGACCTCGATCCGCGAACTCACCACTGCGCGACCGCCTTTGCTTGTTGGCTTGATGCCGATCACCTCGACAAGCGCCTCAATGGTGTCTCCCACCACCACGGGAGCCAGAATCTTCTGGTGCAGCTCAAGCATGGCCAGGCCCGTGCCCTGGATCATGCTTTGCAGGATGAAGCCTTCGATCAAGGTATAGGTGAGCGCGCCCGGCACCGGACGGCCCTGAATGGCACCGCCGTCATAGCCGTCCTCGATGAAGATCGCCTCGAGCATGCCCGTGGTGTTGATGAAGTTGACCAGGTCGGTCTCGGTCACCGTACGGCGAAAGGTGCGCAGTTGCTGGCCTACCCGCAGGTCCTGCCAGACAAAACCCTGGCCCATGCGCGGCGTGTCTGCCAGCGCCGCGGCACGGTTTTCAGTGGATGAAATCAAATTGCTCACGCTCATTCTGTCTCCGCTTCATGCTGTTTGTTCAGCAGTCCTTCGACTGCAAGGCCGCAATGCGCGCGTCGTCCCAGCCGGCCTCGCGCAGCAATGCCTGTGTGTGCTCGCCCAGGCGTGGGGGCATGCCTATGGGTGGCTGGGTGCCGTTGATGCGCACGGACGAACGCGGAAATTTCACAACCCCCATCGCTGCATCTTTCTTCTCGACAAAAAAACCGGTGGCTTGCAAGTGCGGGTCATGGGGCAGATCGTCCATACGTGTCACTGGGGCTGCCGGAATCTCCAGCTGTTCGCAGCTGGCCAGCCAATAGGCTGTGTCCTTTTGCGCCACGTAGCCGCTCATCGTCTCCAGCAGCTCGGCGATGTGGCGGGTGCGCATCGCCTGGGTGGCAAAGCGCTGGTCCTGTGCCAGGTCGGGCTGACCGACGGCCGCAAAGAAACGGCGCCAGTGCGCATCGGTGTAGGGCATCAGGCAGACATGGCCGTCCAGCGTCCTGTAGGGCTTGCGCCAGGGCGCCATCACGCGCGGATAGCCCGCGCCACTCTGTGCGGGTGTGAAATGCATGCCGTAGAAATGTTCCACCAGGTTGAAGCCCGCCATGGTTTCGTACATGGGCACTTCCACATAGCAGCCCTCGCCCCTGCGTTCGCGCTGGTAGAGCGCCGCCAGCACCGCATGCGCGGCCACCAGAGCGCAGGTCTTGTCGGCCGCAATCGTGGGCAGATAGCGGGCCTCGCCCGTCTGGCGCTGCATGAGATCGGCCAGGCCACTCATGCCCTGGATCACGTCGTCATATGCAGGCTGCCCGGCATAGGGGCCGTCTTCGCCAAAACCGTGCAGGCCCACATAGATGAGGCGCGGGTATTGCTTGCGCAGACTGTCCGGATCAAGCCCGAGCCTGGCCAGCTTTTGCGGGCGCATGCTGTGCATGAGCACATCGGCGCCCTGCAACAGCGCATGCAGCGCGGCTTGCGCCTGCTCTTGCTTGAGGTCCAGCACCACACTTTTCTTGCTGCGGTTGGAGCCCATGAACATGGCCGCCATGCCAGGCTCCAGTGCCGGGCCGGTGTGGCGCGTGGAGTCGCCCTCCGGCGGCTCAATCTTGATCACCTCGGCGCCGTAGTCGGCCAGCACCTGGCTGGCCATGGGGCCGAAAATCACGCTGGAAAGGTCCAGCACCCGCACCCCTGACAATGCCCCCAGGGCTTCGTCCTGACCCGCATTGCGCGTGTGCTTCATTGATTCCTGGCTGCTCATCCCAATACTCCGCTGTCCCGATAGACCTGCATTTGCTGAGCAGACAGACTCAGATGGCGCTCCAGCAGCTCTTGTGTGTGCTGGCCCAGCTGAGGCGGTGCATGGCGGTACGTCACCGGTGTGTCCGACAAACGGATGGGGCTGGCGACCAACGGCACCTGGCCCGCCTTGGGGTGTGTCATGGCGATCTGCATGCCACGGGCCCTGACCTGCGGATCCTCAAAAACCTCCCGCACCGTGTTGATGGGACCGCAAGGTACGGCGTGCTGCTCCAGCAGCTGCACCCAGGCCTTGGTACTTCGCGTGAGCGTCACGCGGCGGATCATTTCCACCAGCTCGGCTCTATGGGCCAGCCGCGCCGCATTGCTCCGAAAGCGCTCGTCCTCGGCCCATTCGCTCCTGCCTGCCGCCTGGCAGAAGCGGGCAAACTGGCCGTCATTGCCCACGGCCAGGATCATGTGGCCGTCTTCGGTCGGGAACTCCTGGTAGGGCACCGTGTTCGGATGCGCGTTGCCCATGCGCTGAGGCACCTGATCCCCGTACAGATAGTTCATGCTCTGGTTGGCCAGACAGGCCACGCCGACATCGAGCAAAGCCAGATCTATGTGCTGGCCGCGCCCCGTATGCTCGCGGGCCTGCAGGGCCGCCAGAATTGCCGTGCTGGCATATAGCCCGGTGAGGATGTCGGTCAGCGCCACGCCAACCTTCATGGGGCCGCCTCCAGGCTGGCCATCGGCATGGCCCGAAATACTCATCAGCCCTCCCATGCCCTGGATCAGAAAGTCATAACCCGCACGATGCGCATAGGGGCCGTCCTGACCAAAGCCCGTTACCGAGCAGTAGACAAGGCGGGGATTCAGGGCACTGAGGCTCGCGTAATCAAGCCCGTACTGCGCCAGACCGCCAGTCTTGAAGTTCTCGATCAGCACATCGCATCGGGCCGCCAGCTGACGCACGATCTCCTGGCCTTCGCCGCGGGTGAAGTCCACGGAAATCGACTGCTTGTTGCGGTTGGTGCACATATAGTAGGCCGACTCCCCCGTCGGCAGGCCTTCGGGGTCGGCCACATAGGGCGGGCCCCAGGCACGCGTGTCGTCACCGCTGCCGGGTCTTTCCACCTTGATCACCTCGGCGCCCAGATCACCCAGGGTCTGTGCAGCCCACGGGCCCGCCAATACCCGCGAAAGATCGAGCACCTTGATGTGCTGCAGCGCCTGTGCCGGCCGGCTGTCATTGGCTTTCATTGCAGCGGAACCTTGGCCTTGACGACGATGCGCTTCCACAGCGCGATTTCGTTCTTCTGAAATTCATGCATCTGTGCCGGGCCGCCGGTCATGGGAATGGCCCCCAGGCGCTCGTAGAAGGCACGGGTTTCATCCATCTTCGAGATGGCGGTGAAAAGCTCGGCGAGCCTGGCAGTCTCGGCGGCTGGTGTCTTGGCGCTCACCATGGCACCCACCCAGGTGTAGGCCTCGAATCCCGGCAGGCCGGCCTCGGTGGCCGTGGGTATCTCGGGGGAGGTGCTCACGCGCTTGTCGGAGGCCACCGCCAGGATCTTGACGCGCCCTCCCCGGGCCAGTTCCTGCACTGCCGTGACTTCCGCGAAGGTGTAGTCCACCGTCCCTGAAGCGACGGCCGTGGTGGTCTCCCCTGCGCCCTTGAACGGGACATGCACGGTTTCGATCCTGGCAGTGTCGTTGAGCAGCTCGCCCATCAGCTGATAGCCTGCCGAGCCGGCCCCGAAATTCACCTTCCCCGGGTTGGCCCTGGCATGGCTGATCAGGCCCTTCAGGTCGGAGTAGGCCGCTTGGGGCGCGACGGCCAACATGGCCGGCGAGCGCATCATCATGGTCAGCGGCGCAAAGTCCGTTAAGGGATCGTAGGGCAGATGCCTGAACAGCGCCGCATTCACCGCCAGCGTTGAATTGCTGCCAATGAACACGGTATAGCCATCTGCGGGCGCCGACAGCACCTGCTTGACGGCGATGAAGCCATTGGCTCCGGCCTTGTTTTCCACGACCACGGGCTGGCCTGTGAGCTCCTGAAGCTTGCGCCCGAAATAGCGTGCCGAGGTGTCGGTGCCGCTGCCCGGACCAAAGGGCACGATGAGCTTGATCGGCTTGGAAGGGAAGGCCTGGACCTGAGCCATGGAGGGCATGCCGGCGCCGAGCAGGCCGTAGCCCAGCAAGGCCGCCAGCAGGTATCTGCGTGCTTGCTTCAAGTTTGTCTCCTGATACGGAATTGCTGCCGTGTTTTTCTTGTGAGCTCACTTTAGGCAGGCGCAAAATTAATGTCTAATATTAAAAATTTCATTTCTGATATCCATTGAATATCAATGAACCTGAAGCAACTGAACCAGTTCATCGCTCTGGCCGAGACCGGCAACTTCCACCGTGCCGCAGAGCAGTTGCATATGGCTCAGCCGCCGCTGTCCATCTCGATTCGCAAGCTGGAGGAGGAGCTGGGCAGCGCCCTGTTCGATCGCACCAGCACCGGCGTCGTGCTGACGCCTGCCGGCAAGGCCATGCTGGAGAGCGCTCGTGCCACCCTGTTTCATGCCGAGCAATGTCGCCAGGCTGTGCGCGATACCAGGGAAGGCGTGGGCGGCCTGATACGGCTGGGCTTTGTCGGCTCGGCCACCTACGAACTGCTGCCGCGCCTGATCCCATCGTTTCGCGACCGCTACCCCAAGGTGGGACTGGAGTTCTATGAAGCGACCAGTGCCGAAATCCTGGAAGGGCTGACGACCCGGCGCTTTGATGCCGGCCTGCTTCGCTACCCCGTTCTGGAGCTTGACGAAGGTATTGAACTCACGCCGCTGGATCAGGACGAGTTCGTGCTGGCCGTCTCGGACAGCAGTCCCCTGGCGCAGCGCGATGCCATCGCTCTGTCCGAGGCGGCTCACGAGCCCTTTGTGATGTATCCGCAGGACACGGTACCCAGTCTCGCCGCGCTGGCCAAGCTACGCTGCCAGCAATCGGGCTTCACCCCCCGCATCGCCCAGGAGGCCATGCAGGTGCAAACCATCATGAGCCTGGTGGCTTCCGGCCTGGGCGTGGGACTGGTGGCAGGCGTATCGCACCTTGTTCAGCCACGCGGCGTGAAATGCCTGCCCTTGCTGGACAACCCGCCCGGCTTTCATGTGGGCATCGCACTGGTGCACTCGACCGTACCGGGCAGCCGGGCCGTGGAAAAGCTCATTGAACATGCGCTGCAACATGCCAAGCTGCCGACAGCGCCCTGATTTCGCAGCGGCCAGCGCGCACCGGCCTCGGCGGGCTCAATGAAAATCCCGGCTGTTCAGTCCGACCTCGGCAAACCGCCCCAGCCAGCGGGTCACATTCCTGGCCTTCATCACGACCAGATGGCGAACCGCTGGTTCATCCCCTGTCTGGGCCGCAGGCATATCCCCTGCTGATTCCGACGCCTCCAGTTGCGGGGCCGTGCTGCGCTGCCAGATGCCCTCCACGGCCAGCAGACGCGAGGCCAGCAACGCGGAGCGCCAGCGGGCAAAGGTCTGGCTCCAGACCACCAGGTTGATGACACCGGTTTCGTCTTCCAGCGTGATGAACAGCGTGCCGTTGGCGGTAGGTGGGCGCTGGCGCACGGTAACGATGCCGCAGGCGCGTACCTTCTGGCCTGGCAGCATATGACGCAGCTCGGCAGCGGTCTTCAACCCATGGCGCTCCAGCCTGGAACGCAGCAAGGCCAGCGGGTGGCGGCGCAGGCTCAGGCCGGTGGCGGCATAGTCGAACATGATTTCCTCGCCCTCGGCGGCCTGGGGCAGCTCAAGCCTCGGCTCATGAATGGCGGCCTGCGCAAAAATGGGCGGCAGACTGATCTGCGCAGCAGCATCCCACATCTGCTGGCGGCGGTGACCGGCCAGGCTGCGCAGCGCATCCGCCGCGGCCAGGGCTTCCATATCCGCCTTGTCCAGCCGGGCCCGGATGGCCAGATCGCTCACGTCCTTCCACGCAGCCTGCGCAGCTTCACCTTCGATCCGCAGCGCTGCGGCCTTGCCCAGCTTGGCAACCCGGTTCAGCCCCAGGCGCACGGCCGGCTGGGGCTGGGCCACACCGCGCATGGCTTGCAGAGGGCCTTCCAGCGTGCAATGCCAGTGGCTATGACAGACATCGACCGGCAGCACGCGCACTCCGTGCCGGCGCGCATCCTGCACCAGCTGTGACGGCGAATAAAAGCCCATGGGCTGGGCATTGAGCAGCGCCTGCAGAAAGATGGCCGGCTCATGGCGCTTGAGCCAGGCGCTCGCATAGGCCAGCAGCGCAAAGCTGTAGGCATGGCTTTCGGGGAAGCCATATTCACCAAAGCCCAGCATCTGCGCAAAGATGGCCTGAGCGAATTCCAGCCTGTAGCCACGCGCCACCATACCGTCGATCAACGGGCGCTCGAACTTGTGTACGCCGCCCTTGCGCTTCCAGGCCGCCATGGAACGGCGCAGCTCATCGGCCTTGCCGGCCGAAAACTTGGCAGCATCCATAGCGATCTGCATCACCTGTTCCTGGAAAATGGGCACGCCCAGGGTTCTCAGCAAGGCATTTTCAAGCTCCGGGTCTGGAAGCTTCAGCGCAAGCCCCCTGCGTTCGCGCTCGCGCGCCAGCAGATAGGGGTGGACCATGCCGCCCTGAATCGGGCCGGGGCGCACGATGGCAACCTCGACCACCAGATCATAGAAGGTGCGCGGCTGCAGGCGCGGCAGCATGCTCATCTGGGCGCGGCTTTCGATCTGGAAAGTGCCCACGGTATCGGCCTGGCAAATCATCTCGTAGGTCGCGGCATCCTCCTGCGGAATCTGGTGCAGCTCCCATAGCTCGCCGCGCCAGCGGGCGCGCTCGTTCAGGGCATTTCGCAACATGGTGAGCATGCCCAGGGCCAGTACATCGACCTTGAGCAGGCCCACGACATCGAGATCGTCCTTGTCCCACTGGATGACGGAGCGCTTGGCCATCGTGGCAGGCTCCACAGGCACCAGACGCGTGAGCTTGCCCTCGGTCAGCACAAAGCCGCCCACATGCTGGCTGAGGTGGCGCGGGCTGTCCTTGAGCTGCCAGGACAGCTCTATCCAGAGGCGCAGCCGATGCTCGCTCACTGCGCAATTCATTTCGCGTGCCAGCACCTCGGCTTCCTGGAGCTTGCGCTGCACCCAGTCTTCGGGCAAAGCTTCGAGCGCCTGGTCCTCCTTTGCCGCATCCGCCGTCTCGGCATGCGTCTGTGCTTGCGCCTGGGCATGCTCGCTGAACCAGTACTGCCCCTTGGCCAGGGCATCGATCAGATCGGCCGGCAGGCCCAGCGCCTTGCCCACATCGCGCAGCGCGCTGCGGCTGCGCCAGCAGCTGACCACGGCCGTGAGCGCGGCGCGATCGCGCCCATATTTGCCGTAGATGTACTGGATGACCTCTTCGCGCCGCGCATGCTCGAAGTCCACATCGATATCGGGCGGCTCGCCGCGCTCCTTGCTGATAAAGCGCTCGAACAGCAGATTGCCACCATGCGGGTTTACCGCGGTGATACCCAGGCAGTAGCAGACCGCAGAATTGGCCGCCGAGCCACGCCCCTGGCAGAGAATGCCGACGCTGCGCGCATAGCGCACGATGTCATGCACGGTGAGAAAGTACATCTCATACTTCTTGTCCTCGATCAGTGCCAATTCTTTGTGCAGCTGATCGCGCACCTTCTTGGGAATGCCCTGGGGATAGCGTCCCGCCGCGCCCTCCCAGGTCAGCCAGGCCAGGGTCTGCGTGGCCGTCATGCCGGCCAGCACGCTCTCCCTCGGATAGTGGTAGCGGATCTCGTCCAGGCTGAAGCTGCAGCGCCCGGCCAGCTCCAGCGTCGCCTCCAGCATGGCCCTGGGATAGAGCGAAGCCAGCCTCAGACGCGAGCGCAGATGCCGCTCGGCATTGGGCTGCAGCGCAAAGCCGCATTCGGCCACGGTGCGCCCCAGGCGGATAGCCGTGACCACATCCTGCAGGGGCTTGCGCGAGCGCGCATGCATATGGACATCGCCACAGGCCAGCAAGCGCAGCCCCAGCGCCGCGCCCGCCTGCTGCAGGGTCTGCAGCCACAGGCTGTCGTCGGGCGCCAGGTGCAGCTCCACACCCAGCCAGAGGTTTTCAGCATCAAGATAGCCTGAAACGCTTTCCAGGCAAGCGGTTACAGCTATCAAATCCGATGCATGCAGCTTCCCGCGCTGCGGCAGCAGCAGGCACTCGCAGCCTTGATTCAGCAGCTGCCAGGGGCTGGATTCATCGACCAGATACTCCCCTTTGGCAGCCCGGCTGCGTGCAGCGGTGATGAATTCACAGAGATTGCCCCAGCCTTGCAGATCACGCACCAGCACCACAATCCTGAGCGGACCCCAGGCGAATTCGCTGCCATGGATCAGATGCAGGCCGCAGTCCCGCGCCGCTTCAAAGGCGCGCACGGCACCGGCTACCGAGCATTCGTCGGTCAGCGCCAGCGCCGCATAGCCCAGGCTTTTGGCCCGGTACACCAGCTCGGCAGGCGATGAAGCACCGCGCAGGAAACTGAAATGCGAGAGACAGTGCAGCTCGGCATAGGCCAGCGGCCCTCTGCCCATGCCTTGAGCCACGGGACTGGCCGGTATCGCGGCAGGCGGCGGCCCCGCCAGCCGCAGAGAGGGAGCGGGCGGCTCGGCCGTGAGCTGCTCAGCCATACATGCCTTGCGCGAACCAGCTGGCGGGGCTGGATGTCATGCCCATCAGGTGTTCGCTACGGACGCGCTCGCGGTAAATCCAGACATGTCCGACCACGGCGTTATAGGCCACGAAATAGTCACGCTCGGCGAGGCCGGCTGGCGCGCCGGCCTGGGCATTGGCAGACGCATCACCAGCAGCATCCCACCAGCCGGACTCCAGCCTGTAGGGCCCGGCCCTGAGCTGCAGCGGCCCGTGCCATTGGGGACGATTGCCCTGCACGGGCAAGGCCTCGGGCTGGGGCAGCAGCCAGGGCGGCCACAGGGCTTGCCAGGGGTCGGCACAGCCGGGTTGACGGCCGCGATGCGTGCCTTGCTGCCTGAGCTGCGCTCCTGCTCCAGCCTGGGTCGCGTCTCTTGCAGCAGGATTCTTGCTCGGCAGCAGAGGCGCAGCAGCTTGCCAGCGCTGCATGCGCTCGGGGCGGTGGTCGGCCAGTGGCTGCACCATCTGCACGGCCTCCTCCCCCCAGCGGGCGCTCAGGCGTTCCACCCATTCATGCCAGGCAAGACTGTCCGACGGGCTCTGGCCCTGGGCGGCAGGCAGGCAGCTCAGCGGCTCGGCCGCCCAGGGAACCGTCTCCAGTGCCTGCAACTCCAGCATGTCCACGGGTGCGCGCCAGCGCTGCTGGCCCAGGTGCTCACGCAGCAGGCGCTGCAGATGCGCCATGCCCTGCGTGGGCTGGGCCGTGCGGATGACAAGCGATTCCCAGGCCGGCAGCTCCTGGCCGTCGATACGGCGCAGATCATGGTGCCAGCGCAATTGCAGTGCCAGCACCGCATGGTGACGGGCCTGCAGCCAGGACTGCAGCGCGCGCAACAGCGGCTGCGCGGCATGGAGCACGGCATCGGCATGGTGAGCCGGATAACCCAGATCATGGCGCAGCTCGAATTGCTGAGGCAGTTGCAACCAGTCAAGCGGCTGGGGCAGCAGACCATAGGCCTCGTCGAGCACACGCAGAGCCTTGGCTCCAATGCGGCGTGACAGCCCCGCGCGCGGCAGTGAGCGCACATCGCCCCAGCACCGGCAGCCCAGGCGCAGCAGCACGGCGCTGTGCTGCTCCAGGGCGCTCAGCGTCCATAGCGGCAGCGCATCGGCATGCGGCGATGACTCAGGCACGGACAAAGGAACAGGGACGGAGCCGCAAGGCCGGCCCTGCTGCAGCCGCAGCCGTGCCAATGCCTGCCAGGCCGTTCCGCCCTGTCCGCGCAGCGGCTGCAATGCCGCATCCCCGCCCTCTGACTCATGGAAGCCGGCCTGGCAGGCTTGCGCAAAAGCACTGTCCAGCAGCGCCAGCAAGGCATCGGTCCCGCCCCAAAGACGCTGCACCATGCTGGTCTCCATAAGCAAGGCGTCTTCGAGCAAGGCCACACGCGGCGAAAACTCCAGCGCCCACCAGCAGGCACTCTCGGGCACCGGACTTGACTCGCTCAGGCAGGCCAGAGGCCAGGCTATCCAGTGCTCTGCACTGCCCATCTCATGCCTCCGTCATCCAAGGCGAGGCCGTTGCAGGAGCGGCGGCTGTCATGCGCCCTTGCATGAGCATGGCAGCCTCCTCGCTCTGGCGCGCATGTCTTTGTGCCTGTGCCTGCAGCACGGGCTGCCAGGCCCACTGCGAAAGCGACAGCTGTATGGGGCGCTCCAGCAAAGGCCCACGGCGCTTCAGTATCTGTATCTGCAAACCCGGCACCTGCTGAGTTGCGGAGACTGTCGTGACTCTCTCCAGCCTCAACCGCAATGCGGCGGGAGAGCTGCACGGTTCGGCCTGCGACTCCTGCCATAGCCACAGAGGCCGCCCCTGCGAAGCGGCAGCCAGCTGCAAGCGGCGCAGCGTGGACGCGGGAAGTTCGGGCAACCAGGCCAGCACCGCCAGCACATCCCGGCAATGCAGCGCCTGCTCGCAGGCCCAAGCCAGATCCTGGGCACTGCGCCCCGGCTGCACCGCACACAGCCGCTTCGCGTCAATGCCGGCGGCCTGCAAGGCCGGGGCGAAGGGCAGATAGGGCGGAGCCACCAGCACCAGTTGCCCCATCCGCGTATCCCCGCGCGAAGCCGCATGCTGACGCACTCCTGCGGCCAGCGCGGGCAACAGCAAGGCCCACTCCGCATGGCAGTACGCGGGTTGCTGCAGCTGAATCAAGGCATTGCCGGGCCAGCCGCCACCGGGCAGCTCGCAATCCAGCGCCGCATGGCCACTGGGCCAGACATTTCGGCAGGCATCCAGTTGCCAGTCCGTGCCACGCCAGACACCGGGAATCTGTATGGCGGACAGATGCGGGTGGTCCGCAGCTTGCAGACCCCGCCGCGCGCCCTGCCCTGCACCAGCCTGCTGCCGGACAGGCTCCGTCATGCCTGGCTGTGAGCCAGGACGGGGCAAATATGTCTGGGACTGGGTGTGCATAGGAATATTCTCAAATACTGTACAAATATACAGCTATAAGAATTTCCGCGCAAAACAAAGCCCTAAGGCCAGCAGCAGATGCAGCCTACCCTTGTTGATCGGGCATCACGCGCTATCAAAAATACTTTTTCGAGATGCTGCCAACAGACGCGGCAAAGCACGCCGCGCTGCGGCGTGATGCACAAAACCTTGAAGAAATACCCATGTAGCGCCCGTCAATTAAGCGCCTGCAGCTATCAAACTTGAGGACAGCCGTCGCGGGCAAAACTCGCAGTCAACGCCCTCAATTGAGCGACTGCTTGTCGACATTCATGGCCGAGCTTCGGCCGGCCTGCGGCATCAGCTGGGCGCAGGCCTCGCACCACTCGGCCACGGCAACTTCCAGCGTGGAGCCGCCCTCCCCCAGCGTGGGCCAGCGGCGCTGGCAGTCGTTCATGATGGCCTGCAGCTGCCACAAGGCCTCGCGGTTGACCAGGGCCAGCTCGCTCATGCCCAGGGCGTCATCCTTGAGGTAGCTCAGCACATCCAGCTGCTGGCTGGGGTGGGAGCCCGCTTCGGCCAGCTGTTTCTGCAGTTGTGCAAGACTGGTCTCCACGAACACCGCCGCCTGCGCATCGGGCATTTGCTGCCAGTGCTCGGGAAACTCGCGCCTGAGCTCGCTCCATTTGCGCAGCGCGGCCTCCAGCGCCGCGATGCTGTGCGAGAACTCGGCCTGCAGCGGCGCCAGCGGCTTGCCGGGACTGATTTCGTCGTAGAGCAGCGGCAGAATCAGGTGCACCAGATCGGCCGGATAGCTCTTGTGGTTCATGCGCAGCATGAGCGACAGACGCTGGCCCGGCATGTCCGTGAATTTCTCGAAGAAGGCCGAGACCACTTCGGCCAGCAGCAGCACCTGCCCCATGGGCGAAATGGCGTTGCCCTTGATACCGCGCGGATAGCCGGAACCATCCATGCGCTCATGGTGCTCGAGCACGGCGATTTCCACGGCGCGCGAATACAGTTCCGTGCTGCGCACCACCAGCATGGCGGTGACGGAATGCGCGACCAGGTGCTTGCGTTCCTCGCCGCTCAGGCGGTGGTCCGGGTCGGTCCAGACCGGGTCCATATAGAGCATGCCCACGTCGTGCAACAGCGCGGCCGTGGCCAGCGGCACGCATTCGCGCTCGGTCCAGCCGTTCTTGAGCGCCAGAAAGATCGCCACCAGCGCCATCTGCAGGCTGTGCTGGTAGAGGTCGGTGCGCTGCTCGCGCATGACGGTGAGCTTGAAGGCAATGGCCTGGGGCAGCAGCAAGCTCTTGAGCGGTGCCAGCAGGCGCTCGACATCGCCGATGGACGCCACCATGCGATGCAGCAGATCAACCTGCTCGCATTGCTGGCGCGCCAGAGTGACCAGGGATGCCACGTCGACCAGGTCGCCCGTGATCAGGTTGGCATCGATCGGGTCACGCAGCTTGTGCATGACCAGACGGTCATAGAGACGACTGTCAACACGTGTGCCTTTGTCCACCAATTTCATGCCCTTGTCGGTATAGATTGCATCGCCTGTCATGACCTCCGTATGCTCGGCCATATCGGTGACTGCGCGCAAAAAATGTACATCGGTCTCGTGCCCCTGCGCACCAGCGTTCTCACTCATCAAAGCGCTCTTTTTCTGTCTGCTCAATCAAACTCGATTGTTGCAGATTGCAATAATTTGTGGGCCACAATTAAAGCAAAAACAGCTTACATCGCTTGCCCTATCGACTCCGGCAGCTATTAATTCTGCTGATTCCGCAGAAAACGCATAAAAAAAGAACCGCCGCAGCGGTTCTTGCCAGGAGCGCAGCGCCGCTTATTTCAGCAGCGTCACACCCGTCTTGGACTGGATCTCGTCAAAGCTCACGCCCTCGGCCAGCTCCACCAGCTTCAGGCCTTCGGGTGTCACGTCCATCACACCCAGATCGGTGATGATGCGATCCACCACGCCGAGACCCGTCAGCGGCAGAGTGCAGCTGGGCAAAATCTTCAGGTCGGTCGTGCCGTCCTTTTTCTTGGCCACATGTTCCATGAGCACGATGACGCGCTTGACGCCCGCCACCAGGTCCATGGCTCCGCCCATGCCCTTGACCATCTTGCCGGGAATCATCCAGTTGGCCAGATCGCCTTTTTCGGACACCTGCATGGCGCCCAGAATGGACAGATTGATCTTGCCGCCGCGGATCATGGCAAACGACTGGTCGGAGCCGAAGATGGCCGAGCCGGGAAGCGTGGTCACGGTCTGCTTGCCGGCATTGATCAGATCGGCGTCGACCTGGTCTTCGGTCGGGAAGGGGCCGATGCCCAGCATGCCGTTCTCGGACTGCAGCCACACTTCCTTGTCACCCGTGTGGTTGGCCACCAGTGTGGGAATGCCGATACCGAGGTTGACGTAGAAACCGTCTTCGAGTTCTTTGGCCGCGCGCGCGGCCATCTGGTCTTGGGTCCAGGGCATAAGAGCCTCCTGAATAAATCTTGATTGACGTTATTGGTAGTCGCCGGAGTCGATCATGGGCTGCAGGTGCGCCATCACACCATCGAGCAAGTGCAGCAGATAGACCGTCTGGCCGTCTTCGAGCCGTTTGAGGACCATGTCGCGAGCCCCCACCTGGATGCTGGTTTCGAGATAGCGCACAACGGGGTCGGTTCCCCACTCGTCGCTCACCATATGCCAGTCCATATCGTCCATTTCGCAGCTCAACGCGTCACCCAGCACCACACCCAATCCTCGGGCCAGCAGCAGGTTGTCGGCCGATACCAGGCCGCGATCGAGCAACTGCTGCAACTGCGCAAGACCCGAGCGATCCATGCTCCAGTCGCTCAACCCCAGCTCACGGGCCGCGACCTGGCACACCAGCAAGCGTTCGCGGTCCAGTTGCTCCCGCTCCTGCGCAGCCAGCGCACGAAAGATCGGCAGGTCAGCCTGGGCGGCAGCCTCGGGCGAATAGGACGAATCCACCATGGTTCAGGCTTCGCGCACGGTGCGCTTTTCGATGCGCTTTTCGGGACTGGCGTTGTGCACGATGCGGTGCACATAGATGCCGGGCAGATGGATGTCGTCAGGAGCGATCTCGCCCACTTCCACCAGTTCCTCGACTTCCACCACGCAGACCTTGCCGCAGGTAGCTGCCGCAGGGTTGAAGTTGCGCGCCGTCAGGCGGAACTGCAGATTGCCGCTCTTGTCTGCGCGCCAGGCCTTGACCAGGGACACATCGGCCACGATGGCGTGCTCCATCACATAGGTCTCGCCATCGAACTCGCGCAATTCCTTGCCCTCGGCCACCAGCGTGCCCACACCGGTCTTGGTGAAGAAGGCGGGAATGCCCGCACCGCCGGCGCGCATCTTCTCGGCCAGCGTGCCCTGGGGCGTGAATTCCAGCTCCAGCTCACCGGCCAGGTACTGGCGCTCGAACTCCTTGTTCTCGCCCACGTAGCTGGAGATCATCTTCTTGACCTGGCGGGTGTCCAGCAGCTTGCCCAGGCCAAAGCCGTCCACGCCGGCGTTGTTGGATGCCACCGTGAGGTTCTTGACGCCGCTGGCGCAAACCGCATCGATCAGGGCCTCGGGGATGCCGCACAGGCCGAAGCCGCCAACGGCCATCAACTGCCCGTCGGCCACCACGCCCTGCAGCGCCGCTTCTGCGGATGGGTAGAGCTTTTTCACACATGTCTCCTTGAAATTGGATGCGCTACGATACTACGTACTTGAGTAAGTAGTTTTTCGTAAAGAGCAGTACCATGGTTGTGGATTACCGGCTGGCGTTCGACGCCGCCCCTGTAGGTCTCGTCATCTCGCGCAACCGCATCATGATTGACTGTAATCGGCAATTGTGTGAAATGTTCCATGCCTCGCGCGAGGTACTCATAGGACAGACGTTCCAGGTGCTATATCCCAGCGTTGACGAATACGAGCGCCTGGGCGCGCGCATCGCTCCCATCCTGAACACCACGGGCATCTATTCCGACAACCGCATCATGAAGCGCGCCAATGGCGAGGTGTTCTGGTGCCATGTCAGCGGCCGCACGCTGGATCGCAACGACCCCCATGCCTCGGGCATCTGGAGCTTCGAGGACCTCTCGGCCCATCGCCCCGTCAAGGCCGAACTCACGGGCCGCGAGCGCGAAGTCGCTGCACGTCTTCTCGAAGGCATGACCAGCAAGGAAATAGGCAAGGCACTGGCCATCAGTCACCGCACCGTGGAAATCTACCGCGCCCGGCTGATGCGCAAATACGGCGCCTCCACGGCGGCCGATCTGGTGCACAAACTGGTGGCCGGATAAGCCGCAGACGCAGATGACACAGGTAGGTCAAGCACCTGATTTGCTCGCCCCTGCTTGTGCAAACCGGTCGCCTCGCATACGCTCAAAACGTCAGCATCTCAGTCACTTTGCGCAGTCTCCTCGCCCGACTTCCCGTCGGCCAAGGACTCGACCCATATTTCTTCCTATGGCGCTGCTTAGTAATTTCAATAGCACAACACGCCCTTCAGGCCAGCCGCGCACCGATAATTCATCTCAACCAATCGCCAATAGCTATTGAGTTGAATTGATTGATATCAATCATTGATTGATATCTGTTTCCTGGACCTACCGACCTGTCGGATCGTTGAAACGGAGAGCCCCATGACTACTGAATCCAAGTGCCCCTTCCACCAAGGACAGAACAGCGAAACCGCCGCCGCAGGCAACGCCACCAGCAACAAGGACTGGTGGCCCAATCAGCTGCGCGTGGATTTGCTGAGCCAGCACTCCGCCAAAAGCAACCCCTTGGGTGAAGACTTCAACTACGCCCAGGCTTTCCAGAAGCTGGACTATGAAGCCGTCAAGCGCGACCTGCGCGCCCTGATGACCGACTCGCAGGACTGGTGGCCTGCCGACTTCGGCCACTACGGCCCCCAGTTCATCCGCATGGCCTGGCACGCAGCCGGCACCTATCGCATTCAGGACGGTCGCGGCGGCGCGGGCCGCGCCCAGCAGCGCTTTGCCCCCCTCAACAGCTGGCCTGACAACGTCAACATCGACAAGTCGCGCCGCCTGCTGTGGCCGATCAAGCAAAAATACGGCAACCAGATTTCCTGGGGCGATCTGATGATGCTGTGCGGCAACGTCGCACTGGAAACCATGGGATTCCGCACCTTCGGCTTCGGCGGCGGTCGCGTGGACACCTGGGAACCCGATCAGGACGTGTACTGGGGTGCAGAGAAGGAATGGCTGGCGCCCACCCAGAACCCGCACAGCCGCTACAGTGGCGAACGCGACCTCGAGAACCCGCTGGCCGCCGTGCAGATGGGTCTGATCTATGTCAACCCCGAAGGCCCGGACGGCAACGGCGACCCCCTTTCGGCCGCGCATGACATCCGCGACACCTTTGCCCGCATGGCCATGGATGACGAGGAAACCGTGGCGCTGATCGCCGGCGGCCACACCTTCGGCAAGACCCATGGCGCGGGCCCCGCCAGCCATGTGGGCGCCGAGCCCGAAGCCGCCGGCCTCGAAGCCCAGGGCCTGGGCTGGGCCAGCAGCTTCAAGTCCGGCAAGGCCGGCGATGCCATCACCTCCGGCCTGGAGGTGACCTGGACCCAGACTCCTGCACAGTGGAGCAATTTCTTCTTCGAGAACCTGTTCAAGTACGAATGGGTGCAGGAAAAAAGCCCTGCCGGTGCCATTCAGTGGGTGGCCAAGGACGCTGGCGATGTCATCCCCGATGCGCATGGCGGTCCCAACAAAAAGCCCACCATGCTGACTACCGACCTGTCGCTGCGCATGGACCCGGCATACGAGAAGATCTCGCGCCGCTTCCTCGAAAACCCACAGGCTTTTGCCGAAGCCTTTGCCCGCGCCTGGTTCAAGCTGACCCACCGCGACATGGGACCGCGTGCACGTTACCTGGGCCCTGAAGTACCCAAGGAAGAGCTGATCTGGCAAGACCCCATCCCCGCTCTCAAGCATGAACTGGTCAACGACGCCGATGTGGCCGCCCTCAAGGCCAGGCTGCTGGCATCGGGCCTGTCTGTGCAGGAACTGGTGGCCACGGCCTGGGCCTCGGCCTCTACCTTCCGCGGTTCGGACAAGCGCGGCGGCGCCAACGGTGCCCGCATCCGCCTGGCTCCGCAAAAGGACTGGGCAGCCAACAACCCTGCGCAGCTGGCCAAGGTACTGGGCAAGCTCGAGGAAATCCAGCGCGAGTTCAACAAGGCTGCCGAGGGCGACAAGCGCATCTCGCTGGCCGACCTGATCGTGCTGGCCGGCAGCGCGGGCGTTGAAAAAGCGGCCGCAGATGCTGGCGTGAAGATCAGCGTGCCCTTCACCCCCGGCCGCGGCGACGCCAGCGACGAACAGACCGATGCCGAATCCTTCGCGCCGCTGGAGCCCAAGGCCGACGGCTTCCGCAACCACCTGCAAGGACGTTTCCCGGCACCCGCCGAAGCCCTGCTGATCGACAAGGCCCAGTTGCTGACGCTCACGGCCCCCGAGATGACCGTGCTGATCGGCGGCCTGCGTGCCATCAACATCAACACCGCCGGCAACCACGGCGTGCTGACCCAGACTCCGGGCAAGCTGACGAACGACTTCTTCGTCAACCTGCTGGACATGGGCACACAGTGGCAGCCCCTGGAGGATGGCAACTACGAAGGCGTGGACCGCAAGAGCGGCGCCAAGAAGTGGACCGGCACCCGCGTGGACCTGGTCTTCGGCTCCAACGCTGTTCTGCGCGCCGTGGCCGAGGTCTATGCCGAGAAGGGCAACGAGCAGAAGTTCTATCAGGACTTCGTCGCGGCCTGGGTCAAGGTCATGGAACTGGACCGCTTCGACCTGAAGAAGTAACAGGGCGCACCGGGGCGAAAGCCCCGGTTCCAGGAAAGCCCCAAAAGAAAAAGCTGCCAGCACCTGTCAAACAGGCGCTGGCAGCTCTTCTTTCAGGAGCAACACATCACATCTCCCGCTCGACCGCTTCCTGAGACAGATCCCACAGATCCCAGCCCAGCACCAAGACTTGGTACTGGTTCTGCCCGCTGTCATCGCTCCAGACCTCGGGGCCGAACTCGCTCATATTGCCGCTCAGACCCAGCCCTTCGCGCAGCGCGCTTGAATCGGTCTGCTCGGCCAGCACAAAGCGGCCGCTACCGGTACGCAGGGCAACCCGCCCGGAAGACTGCTTGAAGGCGACGACGGTGGCTTGTTCCGGCATCAGAACTCCTTCACTGTGGTTGGCGGTTATGGGTTGCAGCCAAGTCCGATCAGGCCTGGGCTCGCGAAAGCCCTGCTATTTCGGCCTGTGTGTTCCCGATCTCCGTTAGGCTTGCGATGTCCCCCTAAATCAAGCCCCCACAAACCATGCTTTTCATCCTGTTCAAACTTCTGCACCTTCTGGCCATCATCATCTGGGTGGGCGGCATGTTCTTCGCGCATTTCTTTCTGCGCCCTGCCGTCCAGGGCCTGCAGCCGCCCGAGCGCGTGACGGTGATGCATGGTGTGCTCCAGCGCTTTTTTGCCTGGGTCATGGTGCTGGTGGTCGTCGTGCTGGCCACCGGCATCGGCATGATTGGCAGCATTCATGCCATGGCCGCCCAGGCCGGCGGCCAGTTCAACATGCCGGTCAACTGGATTGTGATGAGCATTCTGGGCCTGGTGATGATGGCCGTGTTCGGTCATATCCGCTTCGCACTGTTCAAGCGCCTGAATGCGGCCGTGCAGCTCAAGGACTGGCCCGCAGGCGGCAAGGCGCTGGAGAGCATCCGCAAATGGGTCTCCTTCAATCTGGCCCTGGGCCTGGTGATTGTGGTCGTGCTGCGCGTGCCGCTCTGAGCCTGCTGTAGCCTTCTGCGAGCCCGGTCTTCATGGCCGGGCTTTTTTTGGGTCCGACAAGGCTCTGGCACAAACCAACAATGCGCAAACTGCTTTTGTTTTCATAGCAAAAAGATCAGCTCGTGCAAAGGCAGCGCCCATCTCATTCAAACCTTGCTGACATTTTTTTGCAGCTGCACAATAATTGCCGACTCAATCATTGACCAAGCAAATATTGGTGGCGCCATTGCAAAACCAGACCGACCCCATCATCGACCCGCAGGACGAATCCAGCTTCTTCTACCAGGCAGGGGTCTACGCGCCGGACAAAAGCATTGGCTTTCTCATGCGGCGTGTACTCAGTTCCATCCTGCAGCTGGCCGACGCCCAGTTGGCCGAGCAAGGACTGACCTATGTGCAGTGGCTGCCGCTGTACAAGCTGCTGGTCTGCGCCGACACCAATAGCAGCACGCTGGCCAAGGACCTGGGCATGGACCCGGCTTCGGTGACGCGTGCGCTGGACCGCATCGAGGCCAAGGGCTTGCTGCGCCGCGAGCGCTCCACCACCGACCGGCGCGTGGTGCATCTGGTGCTCACCGAGGAGGGACGCAGCGTCGCCACCCAGGTGCCCAAGGTGCTGACCAAGGTGCTCAACGGCCATCTGCGCGGCTTCAGCCACAGCGAATGCACGCTGATGCTGTCCATGCTGCAGCGCATGCTGGTCAACGGCGATGCACTGCGCGAGGCCCTGACCCAGGAGCCCGCCAAGCCCCCCATCCAAACGAACGAGGCAGGCCGCGACCCCGGGGACTAGGCTGGCCTGCTGCCTATTTTTTTCACCGCCCTATTTCAATAAAAACCACTGGCACTTTTCCATGACCTCTAGACCTTCACGCAAACCCGCCACCGAGTGCGCCCCTGGCCGCCCGCTGCTGGCAACCGCAGCACTGGCCGCTGCGCTGACACTGGCAGGCTGTGCCTCGCAAGGGCCGGCACACCAGCCGCTGGCGCGACTGGGCTCGGCCGATGTCGGCCTGAACGACTCCGCCAGCCTCAGCACTGCAGATGCCACGGCACTCGCCTCCTCCCAATGGTGGACAGGTCTGGGCGATGCCCAGCTCAATCAGCTCATCGATCAGGCCCTGGCCGGCAGCCCCAGCCTGGCTGCCAGCAACGCCCGCTTTGAAAAAGCCGCAGCCCTGGCCACCGCCAGCAGCACGGCCAGCGATGTGCGCGGAACGCTAAGCGCCGACGCCACACGCCAGCGCTACACGGCCAACGGCATGATTCCCGCGCCCATCGCGGGCAATATCTACAACAGCGGCAATCTGCAGGCCGGCCTGTCCTGGTCGCCCGACTTCTTCGGCAAGCATGCCGCGGACCTGCAGGCCGCGCTGGGCCAGGCGCGCGCCGCCAAGGCCGACAGCGCTGCTGCCGCCAACCAACTGGCCGCACAGGTGGCGCGCAGCTATATCGCCCTGGCGCGGCTGATTGCCCAGAAGGACGTGGCAGAGCGCACGCTGGGCCAGCGCCAGTCATTGCTGAACCTGAGCGAGCAGCGCACCCGGGCCGGCCTCGACAGCCAGGTGGAGCTGACCCAGGCCCAGGCCGGCATGCCCGATGCCCAAACCCAGATCGAGATGCTCGGCGAGCAGATCACGCTGGCGCGCCGCACGATTGCCGTGCTCTGCGCCCAGGCGCCCGATGCGCAGAATGCGCTCTCGCCCAGACTGTCGGTGCTGCGCATCCAACCCGTTCCCCAGGCTCTGGGCGCGGATCTGCTGGGCCGCCGCCCCGATGTGGTGGCAGCGCGCTGGCGCGTGGAAGCGGCCACGCAAGGCATTGAATCCGCCAGGGCCGACTTCTACCCCGATGTGAATCT
The DNA here is from genome assembly GCF_018292285.1 of Comamonas brasiliensis. NCBI lineage: Bacteria > Pseudomonadati > Pseudomonadota > Betaproteobacteria > Burkholderiales > Comamonadaceae > Comamonas > Comamonas brasiliensis. The sequence continues at coordinate 1,104,646 of NZ_JAANES010000001.1, read as the reverse complement.
GACCGCCTTTGTGGGCCTGAACGCGCTGGGTCTGGACAATCTGCTGCAGGGCAGCTCGCGCCAGATGGGCATCACGCCTGCGCTGCGCCTGCCCATCTTCGACGGCAAGCGCCTGCGCGCCCAGCTGCGCGGCAAACAGGCCGACCTCGACACCGCCATCGCCCAGTACAACGGCGCCGTGCTCGATGCCGTCAAGCAGGCGGGCGACGCGATTGCCTCCGTGCAATCGCTGCAGCGCCAGCAGCAGCTGCAAACCGAGTCGCTGTCCAAGGCCGAGCGGGCCTATGACTTTGCCGTGCAGCGCTATCAGGCCGGCCTGGGCAGCCAGATCACCGTGCTCAACACCGAAACCCAGCTCATCAACCAGCGCCGTCTGGCCGTGGACCTGCAGGCGCGCGAGCTCGACACCCGCGTGGCCCTGGCCGCAGCCCTGGGCGGCGGCTGGAGCGATGACACCCCGGCTGTTGCCCTGCAATAAACATCGGGCTCAACAAAATCAATAGCTGCTACCGCTTTACTGCCATCAAATTCAAGGCAAAAACACTCTCAATTCTTTTATTGACAAGCGCTAGCAGCTCCTCTTTTTCAATAGCGCAAAACCGCTTCACAGATAACAAAGCGCCAACATCATGACCGACACCAAGCCTACTCAGAACGCTCCCCAAGCTCCTGCGGCAGCTACGCCCAGCGCCAACCCTGCGGGCCGCCGCAAGGGCCTGACCATCGTGGCGGCCGCTGTCGCCGTGGCCGCCATCGCCTGGGGCGGCTGGCACTGGATGGTGGCCCGCAACTACCAGACCACGGACAACGCCTATGTGGCCGGCAATGTGGTGCAGATCACGCCCCAGGTCGGCGGCACCGTGATCAGCATCGGCGCCGACGATACCGACTATGTCCGGGCCGGCCAGCTGCTGGTGCAGCTGGACCCTGCCGACTATCTGGTGCAGCTGGCCCAGGCCGAGTCGCAGCTGGCCCAGACCGCGCGCCAGACCCGCACCCTGTATGCCAACAACGCCCCGCTGGCCGCCCAGGTGGCCCAGCGCGAAGCCGATCTGCTGCGCCTCAAGGCCGATGCCGCGAAGGCCAACGACGATGTGGCACGCCGCCGCCCGCTCACGGCCACCGGCGCCGTGGGCAAGGAAGAGTTTGACCATGCCAAGGCCCTGGCCACGGCCGCCAGCAACGCCGTGGCGGCCGCAGAAGCCGCCGTGCGTGCTGCCAAGGCCCAGCTGACAGCCGCCGAAGCCCAGACCAAGGGCACGACGGCCGAGGACTTCCCGGCCGTCATGGCGGCCGCAGCCAAGGTGCGCGAGGCCTATCTGGCCCTGCAGCGCACGCGACTGATCGCGCCCGTGGACGGCTTTGTGGCCAAGCGCGGCGTGCAACTGGGCCAGCGCGTGGCCGCCGGCTCGCCGCTGCTGACCGTGGTCGATCTGCACAAGCTCTGGGTGGATGCCAACTTCAAGGAAAGCCAGCTGGCCGATCTGCGCATGGGCCAGAAGGTGGAGCTAACCGCCGACGTCTACGGCGACAAGACCAGCTATGAAGGCAAGGTCGTGGGCCTGGGCGCGGGCACGGGTGCGGCGTTTGCGCTGCTGCCCGCGCAGAACGCCACAGGCAACTGGATCAAGGTGGTGCAGCGCGTTCCCGTGCGCATCAGCCTCGAGCCCGAAGCGCTCAAGCAGCACCCGCTGCGTGTGGGCCTGTCCATGGACGTGAAGGTCGATATCCGCGACAAGGACGGCCAGGCCCTAGCCAGCACGCCGCGCACCGAGCCCGTGGCCCAGACCACCGTCTATGACGGCAGCCTGGCCCAGGCCGAGCAGCGCATCCAGCACATCATCGCGGGCGACAAGCTGCCGGCGCTGACCCAGCTGGCCGATCTGCCCGCCCCGGCCGCAGCCGCTCAGCCCGCAGCCCAGGCTGCGCAATAAGACGCGGAATCAGACATGACTTCCACGACCTCTGACGACCCCGGAGCGGGCGCCTCGCCACCGGCTGCGGCGGCCCGCCCCATGCCGCCAGCCATCGCCCCGCTCAAGGGCGCGCAGCTCGCTCTGGGCACGCTGGCACTATCGCTGGCCACCTTCATGAACGTGCTGGACTCCTCCATCGCCAACGTGGCCATTCCGGCCATCTCCGGCGATGTGGGCGTCAGCCCCAGCCAGGGCACCTGGGTCATCACCAGTTTTGGTGTGGCCAATGCCATCTCCGTGCCGCTGACGGGCTGGCTCACCCAGCGCTTCGGCGCCGTGCGCCTGTTCACCATGAGCGTGCTGCTGTTCGTGCTGACCTCCTGGCTCTGCGGCTTTGCCTCCTCGCTCGAGATGCTGGTGCTGTTCCGCGTGCTGCAAGGCGCCGTGGCCGGCCCCATGATTCCGCTGTCGCAGACCCTGCTGCTGTCCAGTTATCCGCCCGCCAAGGCCGGTGTGGCGCTTTCGCTCTGGGGCGTGACGACCTTGGTCGCGCCCGTGGTCGGGCCACTGCTGGGCGGCTGGATCACGGACAATATTTCCTGGCCCTGGATCTTCTACATCAACGTGCCCGTGGGCCTGCTCTCGGCCCTCATGACCTGGAGCATCTACCGCAACCGCGAAACGCCCACGCGCAAGCTGCCAATCGACACCGTGGGCCTGTCCCTGCTCGTGCTCTGGGTGGCGGCGCTGCAGTTGATGCTGGACAAGGGCAAAGAACTGGACTGGTTTGCCTCCAATGAAATCATCGCCTTTGCGGTGATCGCTGTCGTGGCCTTTGCCGTGTTCGTGGTCTGGGAGCTGACCGACGCCCATCCCGTCGTCGATCTGCGCCTGTTCAAGCGACGCAACTTTGCGGCCGGCTCGATCGCACTGTCCATCGCCTATGGTCTGTTCTTCGGCAATGTGGTGCTGCTGCCGCTGTGGCTGCAGCAATGGATGGGCTACACCTCCACCTCGGCCGGCCTGGCCCTGGCGCCGGTGGGCCTGCTGGCCATCCTGCTCACGCCCATGGTGGGTCGCAAGGTCGGAGTCTGGGATCCGCGCAAGATGGCCACGATTGCCTTCATCGTGTTTGCCATGGTGCTGTGGATGCGCTCGAAGTTCACCGTGGAGACCGACTTCGCCCACATCCTGATCCCCACGCTGATCCAAGGGGGCGCCATGGCCTTCTTCTTCATTCCGCTGACCACCATCACGCTGAGCGGACTGACACCGGACCGCATTCCTGCCGCCGCAGGTCTGTCCAACTTCGTGCGGATCACGGCCGGTGCCATGGGCACCTCGATTGCCACCACGCTCTGGGAAAGCCGGGCGTCCATGCACCATGCGCATCTGACCGAGCTGCTGGTACAGGGCCAGGGCACGTTTGCCAGCACGGTCAGAAACCTGCAGGCAGCAGGCATGAGTGCCGAGCAGGCCTATGCCCAGATCAACCGGCTGATCGATCAGCAGGCCTTCACGCGGGCCGCCGACGATATCTTTCTGGCGTCGTCCTTTCTGTTCCTGAGCCTGATCGTGCTGATCTGGTTCACCAAGCGCCCGGCCTCTGCCGCAGGAGCCTCCGACGCGGCCGCCGGCGCACACTGACAAACTTCAGACAAAATTGGCTGGAAGCGATTGACCCACAATCGCTTCCAGCTATTTTTTTGATAGCTTCTAGGCGCCGGCAGACTGCTTGTCCAGGCGCCGCAAAAAAACCTGCAGCTCCTTGACGACCTGGGCATCGCCCTTTGTCTGGGCGCAGCTCAGCCCTTGCTGCCAGGCGGCGCGCGCTGCCTGTGCATCACCCAGCGCCAGCTCCACCTTGCCCAACTGCTTCCAGGCGACGGAGTATTGGGCATCCAGCGCCGTGGCCTTGCGCAGATGCTCGCGCGCCACTGCCATCTGCTCCTCGTCGGCATAGGCCTTGCCCAGGGTATAGCGCAGCAGCGCACCGTCCTTGCCGGCTGCCAGCATGCTCTCCAGATTGCGAACCATGGGATTCATGTGTATTTGCTCCTCAGGCAGCGAGTGTCGCATTCGCCGCATCCGATCATGGGAATGGCCGCTGCCGCGATACGGCCTCTTGCAAATCGGCTCTTGCAGCGCTGCAAACCGTCCCAAACTGCAGCCAATGTCCCACTCAGGCGCCCGATCTTGTTTAGCAAACCAAGCCTCACCACCCCCATCGCCGACTACGAGGACTCGCCTCAATACTCGGGCGGGCGCTTTCGCAACACGCATCCACGTCCGGCCAACAGCCCCAAGCCAGATGCCGGGACGCTATGGAAGTTCTTCTTCAACAAGCCGGCCGATTCCGAGCCTGGCAAGGCACTGCCCGTTCTGCCGCTGAGCACGGCCGAGCTGGACCTCGCGCCCGAGCGCAGCCTGTATCGCCTGGGCCATTCGACCTTGCTGATGAAGCTGCGCGGCGGCTGGTGGCTGACGGACCCGGTGTTTTCCGAGCGTGCCTCCCCACTGTCGTTTGCCGGCCCCAAGCGCTTTCATGCCCCGCCGATCGCTCTGGACGAGTTGCCTGCCTTGCGCGGCGTACTGCTCTCGCATGATCACTACGATCACCTGGACCGCGCCACCATCCGCGTGCTTGCGCCCAAGGTGGGCATTTTTCTCTGCCCTTTGGGAGTGGGAGACAGACTGGCGGCCTGGGGCGTTCCGGCCGACAAGATCGTGCAGCACGACTGGTGGCAGGGCAGCGAGGTTGACGGCCTGCGTTTCACGGCCACGCCAGCCCAGCATTTCTCGGGGCGCAGCCTGCGTGACGGCAACCGTACGCTCTGGGCGTCCTGGACCATAGAAGACCGCCAGGCCGACAGGCCGCTGCGCGTCTTCTTCAGCGGCGATGGCGGCTATTTCGACGGTTTTGCCGAAATCGGCAGGCGCTTCGGCCCCTTCGATGTCACGCTGATGGAAACCGGCGCCTACGACGCCCACTGGCCCTATGTCCACATGCACCCGGCGCAGACCGTGCAGGCCCACCGGGATCTCGGTGGCCAATGGCTGCTGCCTATACACAACGGCACTTTCAACCTGGCCATGCATGCCTGGTGGGACCCGTTCGAGCAGATCCTGAGCCTGGGCAGACAGCACGGCATAGAGATTGCCACCCCCATGATGGGCGAGCGCCTGGACCTGGGCGCTCCGCATGCGGGCTCGGCCTGGTGGCGTGCCTGCGCCGAGGCCGACAGCAAGAGACTGGATCTGCGCCCGGCACAACCCTGAAGGTGCAGCCCGCATGGCCGACAATGGCCTCATGGACATTTCGCGCACCTCATACCTTGCCGCCTGCGCCGCCGCTCTGACCAGCTTGCTGCTCGGGGGCTGCACCCACCTCTTTGATGGCAGCCGGCTCAAACCGGATCCGGCGGCCGACGCACCGGCTATCGTTTCTGCGCAGCCCGAGCGGACGCCGGCTCCGGTTGCACCCCTGGATGCGCAGTCCAAGCCGCCACGGAGCACGGAATGGCCTGCCTGGATCAAGGCAGATTGCACGCCCCCTGCCCAGCTCGACCAGCAACCCCGGCCGCGCCGCCACACCACGCCGCACGTCAGTCACCACTGGTTCCCGAACGGGCTGGAGACCACGGTGGTCTTCCGCCTGGAAGTCACGGCTCAAGGTCAGCTCGGCCGTGTGGCCTACCAGCCCGCCGATACCGATCCCCGCATCGTGAAGTCCATACTGCGCTCGCTCGAACGCTGGCAGTTCAAGCCCGCCATGCGCCAGGGCCAGCCCGTGACGGCCTGCTTCGAGCAGCGCTACGAACTGGTGTTTCCGCGTGTGCAGGAGATCGATCCCGAGCCCAAGCCGGTCTTGAACACCGCTCCGCAGTGAGGACGCAAGCACGGAGCGGACGATGCATGCTCGAAAACCCCAAAATCCATCCGATTCGGTGGAACAGGCCCCTTGCCCACCGCTAGAATCGCCAACGTCAGGAGAGAGTGCCCGCAGCTGAAGCTGCCTTGCACCGCCGAAGGCGCAGACCCCCACCCGGAGTCAAAACGCTCAGGCAAAAGGACTGACAAGCGCTGCCAGGTGTGCAAACCTGCAGCGTCCCTTGCTGGAGAGAGATGCAGGCCGTCATTTCATATGTGCGCCGGCATCCACCGAAGGAGCAAGCTGCCCGATGCAATGCGGGCAGTGAATCTCTCAGGTAAAGCGGACAGCAGGGCAAGCCCGCCACGCATGGCCCAGCCATGCATGGCCACTCATTTTGGTTTGACCACCGGAGCGCTTGCCTGTGACTGCTGCTGACACCTCTTCCGATCTGCGTTCCACACCGCTGTTTGCCCTGCACCAGAAACTGGGTGCCCGCATGGTGCCGTTTGCCGGCTATTCCATGCCCGTGCAATACCCTCAAGGCCTGATGGCCGAGCACCTGCACACCCGCAAGGCCGCCGGCCTGTTCGATGTCTCGCACATGGGCCAGCTGCTGCTGCGAGGCCCCGATGCCGCCGCCGCGCTCGAATCGCTGATGCCCGTCGATGTCATGGACCTGGGCCTGCACAAACAGCGTTACGGCCTGCTGCTCGATGAGCAAGGGGGCATTCTGGACGACCTGATGTTCGTCAACCGTGGCGAAGATCTGTTCCTCATCGTCAATGGCGCCTGCAAAGAGGCCGATATCGCCCATATCCAGAGCCGCATCGCCAGCCGCTGCGAGGTCATTCCTCTGCCCGAGCGCGCCTTGCTGGCCCTGCAAGGCCCGCAAGCCGCCACAGCCCTCGCGCGCCTGATTCCCGGTGTGACAGCTCTGGTCTTCATGACCGGCAACTACTTCGACTGGCAAGGCCATGCGCTCTACATCACGCGCAGCGGCTATACGGGCGAGGACGGTTTTGAAATCTCCCTGCCCGGCGAAGCGGCAACAGCCTTTGCCGAGGCGTTGCTGGCCCAGCCCGAGGTGGCCCCCATCGGTCTGGGTGCGCGCAACTCGCTGCGCCTTGAAGCCGGACTTTGCCTGTATGGCAACGACATCGACACCAGCACCACGCCCGTCGAAGCCGCGCTGAACTGGGCCATGCAGAAGGTGCGCCGCAGCGGCGGCGAACGCGAGGGTGGCTTTCCCGGTGCAGCCATCGTGCTGGAGCAATTGCAGAACCCGCAATCGCTGCGCCGCAAGCGCGTGGGCCTGATTGCGCTGGAGCGCATTCCCGTGCGCGAGCCCGCCGTGCTGGAGAACATGGACGGACAGCATATCGGCCACATCACCAGCGGCCTGCTCAGCCCCACGCTCAACCAGCCCGTGGCGCTGGCCTATGTCGAGCCCGACTACGCCGCCATCGATACGGAAATATTCGCCATGGTGCGCGGCAAGCCCGTGCCCATGAAAGTGGTCGCCACGCCCTTCGTTCCCACCCGCTATCACCGCGGCTAGGTCTGCCGCCGCGGATGAGACGGGCCAGTTTGCCAAACAGCGGCCAGAACACCGCTAAAGTGCGAACTGGACCTTTCTCAAACAACACCCGATTCCCCTGAATCCCCATCTGGAGCTTTTCATGAGCATCAAGTATTCCAAAGAACACGAGTGGATCAACGCCGCTGACACCAATGCCGCCATCGTCGGCATCACCGTACACGCACAGGATGCGCTGGGCGATGTGGTGTTTGTGGACCTGCCTGCCGTGGGCTCCACCTTCAAGGCCGGCGATGTCGCGGGCGTGGTCGAATCCGTCAAGGCCGCCGCCGATGTCTACATGCCCGTGACCGGCGAGATCGTCGAAGTCAACGAAGCCCTGCGCGATGACCCGTCGCTCGCCAACAGCGATCCGCTGGCCGCAGGCTGGTTCTTCAAGGTCAAGATGAGCAATGTGGGCGAGCTCGAAGGTCTGATGGAAGAGACCGCCTACAACGACTTCGCCAAGGACAACTAAGCATATCAACGGCCCTCGCTTTGCGAAGGCCGTTTTTGCATGCAGCCATGAGCACCATCCAGTATTTCGACGATCCGGAAGTAGGTCTCGCCCGCGAGACCAGCCACCCGGCCTTTGTGCGCATCGCGACCCAGGACTTCTACTACGACTGCGGTGACGACTTCAGCCCCTTCGGCAACGATGACGGCAGCGACACACTGGCCGCACTTGAAGAGTGGTACCAGGAGCAGACGGGCGGCAAGCCCGCCAGGGCGCTGCGTTTTTTGCAGCAGCAACTGAGCGACTGGGATCTGCCAGTGCCCGAGGACATGCTGGCTCATGACGATGCGGCCAAGGCCCAATGGCTGGCCAGCGACGACATGAACCAGAGCTATCTGCGCTCGGTCTGCCGCGCCCACGTAGCCACGGCCTTTGGCCAGTTCAAGATCACGGGCAGCATCGATGCCGATCTGCACCAGCAGGCACTGCTTGCCCTGGCCTGCCAGCAATGGCTGAACACCGTGGCACGCAGCAAATATCCCGATTGGGAATATGCCGACCAGGAAAGCGAACGCCTGGCCCTGATGAACACCGCGCTGGAACAGGCCAGCGCTGCTTGAAGCACCGGCTGTATGCCTGCGGGCATACGGCATTCACGCATGCCTGGCATGCAAACCGTCAGTCACAGTATTTGAGAATAGGTCCCTCCCATGCTGATGTCGCCTCCCGCCCCCATCGCTTCGCTGCAAGCGCTGGAAAACAGCCACGAATTCATCCCCCGCCATATAGGCCCGGATGCCGAGGAGCAGCAAAAAATGCTGGCCGCCATCGGCAAGCCCACGCTGGACGCCTTGATTCGCGATGTGATGCCAGACTCCATCGCTCGCGCCAAGCCCATGGATCTTCCGGCGCCAATTACCGAAGCCGCGGCACTGGCCGAACTCAAGGCCATCGCCAGCAAGAACCAGGTGCTGAAGAGCTTTATCGGCCAGGGCTACTACGGCACGCACACGCCGGGCGTCATCCTGCGCAACATCCTCGAGAATCCCGCCTGGTACACAGCCTACACCCCCTATCAGGCCGAAATTTCTCAGGGTCGCATGGAAGCGCTGGTCAACTTCCAGACCATGGTGACCGACCTGACCGGCATGCCTATCGCCAATGCCTCGATGCTGGACGAAGCCACGGCTGCCGCCGAGGCCATGACGCTGGCCAGGCGCTCTGTCAAATCCAGAAGCCATCGCATCGTGCTCGCCGGCGATCTGCACCCGCAGACGATTGAAGTCATCCAGACCCGCGCCCGGCCGATCGGCATCGAAGTGGTGATCGCCAACAGCCAGCAGGAGTGGGAAACGGCCCTGGCTGGCGATCTCTTTGCCGCGGTCATCCAGTACCCCGCGTCCAGCGGCTGGATTGTGGACTGGAAGGCCGATGTGCAGGCCATTCACGCCAAGCAGGCGGCTGCCATCGTGGCTACCGACCTGCTGGCCCTGACCCTGCTGACACCTCCTGGAGAATGGGGTGCCGATATTGTCGTGGGCAACAGCCAGCGCTTCGGCATGCCCATGGGCGCAGGCGGCCCGCACGCAGCCTTCATGGCCTGTCGCGACGAATACAAGCGCAGCCTGCCTGGTCGCCTGGTGGGTGTCAGCGTCGATGTGCATGGCAAGCCCGCCTACCGCCTCGCGCTGCAGACGCGCGAACAACATATCCGCCGCGAAAAGGCGACATCCAATATCTGCACGGCCCAGGTCCTGCCGGCCGTGATCGCCAGCATGTATGCCGTCTACCACGGCCCCCAGGGGCTGAAGCGCATCGCCCAGCGGGTGGCACGCCTGACGGCGATCCTGAGCCGGGGTCTGGCCCAGCTGGGCTTCAGCGCCCATCACCACGACACGGCCTTCGACACACTGAGCCTGCATACCCGGGAGGCAACCGATGCCCTGGCGGCCCGTGCCGTATCCCGAGGCGTCAATCTGCGCAAGGCCTGGGATGAATATCTCTGCATCAGCCTGGACGAAACCACGACCCGGGCCGATGTCGAGCTGCTCTGGAGCATCTTTGCCCAGGAGGGCCAGGTCCTGCCCACCATCGAGGCCATGGACGAAGGCCCGACCTCGCTGATCCCCGAATCCCTGCAGCGCAGCACAGCCTATCTGAGCCACCCGGTCTTCAACACCCACCACTCCGAAACCGCCATGCTGCGCTATATCCGCAGCCTCAGCGACAAGGACCTGGCGCTGGACCGCAGCATGATCCCGCTGGGCAGTTGCACTATGAAGCTCAACGCCACCAGCGAGATGATTCCCATCACCTGGCCAGCGTTCGCCGACATCCACCCGTTTGCGCCCTCCAACCAGCTGCAAGGCTATGCCGAGCTGGACCGGCAACTGCGCGACTGGCTGTGTCAGGCCACGGGCTACGCTGGCATCAGCCTGCAGCCCAATGCGGGCAGCCAGGGCGAATACGCGGGTCTGCTGGCCATCAAGGCCTTCCATGAATCACGCGGCGAGGCACACCGCAATATCTGCCTGATTCCCAGCAGCGCCCACGGCACCAACCCGGCCAGCGCGCACATGGTGGGCCTGCAGGTCGTGGTCACCAAGTGCGACGACAACGGCAACGTGGACATGGCGGATCTGAAGCTGGCCTGCGAGAAGCACAGCGCCAATCTGGCCTGCATCATGATCACCTACCCCAGCACGCACGGCGTGTTCGAGACCGAGGTGAAGGAGCTGTGCCAGCTGGTGCACAGCCATGGCGGCCGCGTCTACGTGGACGGCGCCAACATGAACGCCCTGGTAGGTCTTGCCGCACCCGGCGAGTTCGGCGGCGATGTCAGCCACCTGAACCTGCACAAGACCTTCTGCATTCCCCACGGCGGCGGCGGCCCCGGCGTCGGCCCCGTGTGCGTGGTCGAGGATCTGGTGCCTTTTCTGCCAGGGCATGCCACCGCAGGCGATGTCCGCCAGGTGGGGGCTGTCAGCGCAGCGCCTTTGGGCAATGCAGCCGTTCTTCCGATCAGCTGGATGTATATCCGCATGATGGGCGAACCGGGCCTGAAGCTGGCGACCGAGACCGCCATCCTCAACGCCAACTACATCAGCGCGCGGCTCAAGGAGCACTTCCCCACGCTGTACGCGGGCGAGTATGGGCACGTGGCCCATGAGTGCATCGTGGATCTGCGCCACTTCAAGGACAGCTGCGGCGTGATGGCCGAGGACGTTGCCAAGCGTCTGATCGACTACGGCTTCCATGCACCGACACTGTCCTTTCCCGTGCCCAACACGCTGATGGTGGAGCCGACCGAGAGCGAAAGCCTGTATGAGCTGGACCGCTTCGTCGAGGCCATGATCGCCATCCGCGCCGAAATTGCCGAAGTGGAGGCCGGCAGACTGCCGCGGGACGACAACCCGCTCAAGAACGCACCCCACACGGCAGAGTCCTTGCTGACCACAGATTGGCAACATGGCTACAGCCGCGAGACAGCTGCCTATCCTCTGCCGGCGCTGCGCCGCGCCAAGTACTGGAGCCCCGTGGGCCGCGTGGACAACGTCTATGGTGACCGCAATCTGTTTTGCAGCTGCGTGCCCATGGATGCCTACGCTAGCTGATAGCCCGAGACCGGCATTCCGCCGCCAAAGCCAGTGCACCGCCGTCGCACTGGCTTTTTTCATCCCGATTCAAGCCCATGCACCCGGCAATAGGCCGTGCCCTGCCATCAGTGAATGAGCGCCCAAGGTCCATGCCCTCTCCAGGGCTGCTGCGGGACATGGTCTTGAATGGGCCGATGATGGGCAACGATCCGCTTTTTCTAGGGCAGGAGCCGGGACCGGCTTACACTGCCGGGAATTCTGCTTGTTTCATGAGCTCCTCCGAACCCACGCCCCCACCCTTGCTGCCTGTGATCGACGGCGGTCTGCCCCTGCATGCCCTGCTGGCCCCGGGCGCCGCCCCGCTGGGCCTGAACGCCAGCACCCAGCCCCTGGTGCCCGACGATGAAGACCCGCTGCAGGCTCTGGTGGCAGAGCTGCGCAACTACCAGCACGAGCTGGAGCTGCAGAACGAGGTGCTCAACTACAGCCAGGCCGTGGCCGAAAGCGCCTCCGAACGCTTCGAGACGCTGTTTGCCAGCATTCCGCTGCCTCTGCTGGTCGTCGACGAATACGATATGGTGGTCCAGGCCAATGCCATGGCCCACCGCGCATTTCAGCCCACCGAGAAAGATCGGCTGCTGATCAACTTCAAGCCCTTTGTGCACTTCAAGGATGCGGAGCGCGTGACCACGGCCTTCGAGCAGGCCAAGGCGCTGGGGCGTGCCGAAGTCCACGAGGTGCTGTTCCAGATCACCGACGAATTCGAACTCTGCGGCGACCTGCATGTGGCGGGCGTGGTCGTGCCACAGCAAAACGGCCCGGCCACCTGGCAGTATCTGTGCGCCGTGGTCAACCAGGGCCCACTGCTGGCCGAGCGCAAGGCCTTGCAGGAACGCAACCAGCAGCTCTATGCCAGCGAAAGACGGCTGGAGTCGGTCATCAACTCTGCGCTGGATGCCATCATCTGCGTCGACCAGTACCAGCGCATCACCGTCTTCAACCCCACGGCGGCAGCCCTGTTTCTGTGCTCGCCCCAGGATGCGCTGGGCAGTCCGCTGGAACGCTTTCTGCCCGATGCTGCGCGGGCTCTGGCCTTTTCCTCGCTGACCACGCAGGCCGTGCTGGGCGAGATGACGGGACTGACCATGGCGGGACGCGAGATCCCCATGGAAATCAGCGTCTCCTTCGAGCACCACAGCAGCGGCGACACCACCACCATCTTTGCACGTGACCTGACGAGCCGCAATCGCGCGGAAGCCCAGCGCAATGCGCTGGAAACCCAGCTGCGCGAATCCCACAAGATGCAGGCCGTGGGCACCATGGCCGGCGGGATCGCCCATGACTTCAACAACATCGTGGGCGCCATTCTGGGCAATGTGGAACTCGCAAAAGTCGACAGTGCCAACAACCCGGCCGCCATGGAAAGCCTGCGAGAGATCGAAAAAGCCGGTCGCCGTGCGCGTGACCTGGTTCGCCAGATTCTGACCTTCAGCCGAAACGACCTGCCCGAGCGCCGCCCCGTTCAGGTGCAGGAGGTCATGTCGGACACGGCGCGCCTGCTGCGCGTGACCTTGCCGCCTTCCATAGAGTTGCAGGTACAGGAGAGCGAGGAGCTGCCGCCGCTGATGGCCGACCCCACCCAGGTGGAACAGGCGCTGTTCAATCTCTGCAACAACGCCATGCAGGCCATTGGCAACCAGCGCGGTTTCATCCAGATGCGTGCCATGCGCATCGCGCCCGACCATTACCAATGCGAACGGCTGGGCCTGCCTGTGGCCGAATACCTGGTCTTCATGGTGCAGGACTCGGGCCCCGGCATCGACATCGTGACCCAGCGGCGTATCTTCGAGCCTTTTTTCACCACCAAGCCGGTGGGCCAGGGCACGGGCCTGGGTCTGTCGGTGGTACATGGCGTGATGCGCACCCATGGCGGCGCCGTCGACGTTCACAGCGAGCTGGGCCAGGGCAGCTGCTTCACGCTGTACTTCCCCCTCGGCGAGCCGAGCGGCAGTCACCCGGCTCAGGTACCGCTGCGCACGGACAAGCCCGAAGCGCCGCTGGCCGAGCCGGTACAGGCCACGCGCGCCAGCCATGTGATGTATGTGGATGACGACCAGGCCCTGGTCTTTCTGTTCCAGCGCCTGCTGCGCCGTCGCGGCTATGAAGTCTCGGGCTTCACCGACCCGCGTGAGGCCATGGCTGCCCTGGAAAGCGAGCCCCAGCGCTTCGACCTCATCGTCACCGACTACAACATGCCCGGTTTCAGCGGCCTGGACCTGCTCAGACAGGCACTGCAGATCAGCCCGCAACTGCCCGTGGCGCTGGCCTCCGGTTATGTGACGGCCGAGATCGAGCAGGCAGCGATTGCAGCCGGAGCCAGGGCCTTGATCCACAAGCCCAACGACGTGCAGGAGTTCTGCGCCACCGTTCATGAGTTGCTGAACCCCTGAAACCACCGGCAGATGATTGAATGAGTGCGTTGAACTGTGTCTATGAAGATGAGCACCTGCTGGTGCTGGACAAGCCCTCGGGCCTGCTGTGCGTGCCCGGTCGCGGCCCGGACAAGCAAGATTGCCTGAGCCTGCGCGCCCTGCAGCATTTCGGCGATGCGCTGGTGGTGCACCGGCTCGATCAGGCCACCTCGGGCCTGGTCATCATGGCGCGCAATCCGGGCGTACAGCGGCAGCTCGGCCAGGCCTTTGCCGAACGCCAGGTCGACAAGCGCTATATCGCCGTGGTGGCCGGTGATCTGCAGGCGGGTCCGGAAACCGCAGATGCCAAGGGCTGGCAGCTGATCGATCTACCGATCGCGGCCGACTGGGAACGCCGCCCTCTGCGAGTCATCGACCACGAAACCGGCAAAAGCAGCCAGACACTATGGCGGGTGGTGGAGCAGACCGGGCAGCAGGAGATGACCTGCACTCGCGTCCTGCTGAGTCCGCTGACGGGCCGCACCCATCAATTGCGCCTGCATATGGCCGCCTCGGGCCACGCCATCCTGGGCGATGCGCTCTATGCCGACGAAACGGTGGCCAGCGCCAGCCCGAGGCTGTTGCTGCATGCGACGGCACTGGAGCTGGTACATCCGGTCACCGGTGCTTTGCTGATGCTCAAAAGCGAGCCTGGCTTTTAAGCTGCATCAAATCTGCTGCCACCGTCAAGCAGCAATTGTTGTCGCGTTGCAACAAAGACCCTTCGCAACCGCATCCGAAGCGCCCCCCAAATCGGCCCCCAAGGAGTGCCGCTGCAGACACTTGCAGCCGGCTCCAGGCTCGACATGCCTATACATCACAAATGAAGGTCAAGCCATAGCCCCTGGGTAATAGCTGCTATGCACGACATAGCAAAAACCGAAAGCCTGCACCAGCCCCTGCATACCCTGTTGCCTTCATTTACCACTCGATTAACCTGTGCTTCTTTGCGCGAACTGCTATGGCAGCAATCGCGCTTTTCGAACATCTCTCGAGATTAAGGAAGTCCTCATGAGCATTCCGTTCCGCATGCAAACCGTTGTTGCCGCCCTGGGCCTGGCTGGTGCCGCCCTGGTCTCCACCGCGCATGCCCAAATCAAGATCGCCCTGGTCATCCCCACCACCGGTGCGCTGACCCAGTACGGCGACATGGTCAAGGAAGGTGCGACCACCGCCGTCGAAATGGCCAACGCCTCTGGCGGCATCAACGGCAAGAAGATCGAACTGGTGCCCGTGGACGATGCCTGCGAGCCCAAGCAAGGCCCTGTTGCAGCCAACCGCGTGGTCAACAGCAAGATCGGCTATGTGGTCGGCCCCGTCTGCTCGGGTGCCTCGATTGCCGCAGCGCCCATCTACAACAACGAAGGCGTAGTGGTCGTCACTCCCTCGGCCACCTCCCCCGCACTGACCGACGGCAAGAACTACCACTTCATCTTCCGCACCATCGGCCGTGACGACCAACAGGGCCCCGCAGCCGCCAAGTTCATTGCCGAGAAGCTCAAGCCCAAGAAGGTTGCCGTGCTGCACGACAAGCAGTCCTATGGACAGGGCATTGCCTCCTCCGTGCGTGACGACCTGAAGAAGGCCAAGATCGACGTGGCCCTGTTTGAGGGCATCAACGCCGGCGACAGCGACTACTCCGCCGTCATCACCAAGCTCAAGGGCGCAGGCGTGGACTTTGTCTACTACGGCGGCTACCACCCCGAAATGGGCCTGCTGCTGCGCCAGGCTGCCGAGCAAGGCCTGAAGGTCAAGATGATGGGCCCCGAGGGCGTGGGCAATCCTGAAGTCAACGCCATAGCCGGCCCTGCCGTCGAAGGCATGCTGGTGACCCTGCCCGCCGATTTTGCCGCCAACCCCAAGAACGCCGCCGTGGTCAAGGCTTTCGCCGACAAGAAGCGCAATGCTTCGGGCGCCTTCCAGCTGACCTCGTTTGCTGCCACCCAGTCTCTGCTGGCCGCCATCAAGGCAGCAGGCGACAACCCAGCCAAGGTTGCGGACTGGATGCACAAGTCCACCGGTGTGGACACCGTGCTGGGTCCCGTCTCCTGGAACAAGCAGGGTGACCTGAACTCCTTCGACTTCCAGGTCTTCCAGTGGCACAAGGACGGCAGCAAGTCGCTCGCAAAGTAATTCCACCACCTTCTTCCGGGGGCAATGGCAGGGGCCATGCCTCCGGATATTTGCTATCTGGCCCTCGGGCCTTTTCCTGTTTCAAGGGTGGCGTTACATGTCAGACATTCTCCCCCAGCTGATACAACAGCTTTTCAACGGGCTCTCACTCGGAGCCATTTACGCCCTGATCGCCATTGGCTACACCATGGTCTACGGCATCATCGGCATGATCAATTTCGCACACGGCGACATCTACATGATCGGAGCCTATATAGGCCTGGTCACGCTTTCTGCCATAGGCACGCAAAGCGGCCTGCCGGTCTGGGCCATCATCGGCCTGATGCTGGTGGTGGCCGTCTTCGTCACCGGCGTCTACGGCCTGGTGGTCGAACAGGTGGCCTACAAGCCCGTGCGCCAGAGCCCGCGCCTGGTGGCGCTGATCTCGGCCATCGGCATGTCCATCTTCCTGCAGAACTGGGTGGCCCTGGGCCAGGGTGCACGCGACATGGCCGTGCCTTCGCTGCTGCCCGGCGCCATCAACTTCCACATGGGTGATTTCGAAGTCTTCATCCCCTACACCCGCGTACTCATCATTGCCGTGACCGTGGTGCTGATGATCGCGCTGACCATGTACATCAAGCATTCGCGCATGGGCCGGGCCTCTCGTGCCTGCGCGCAGGACATGCACATGGCCAATCTGCTGGGAATCGACACCAACAAGGTCATCTCCTTCACCTTTGTGCTGGGCGCCGTGCTGGCCGCCGTAGGCGGCGTGCTGATTGCGCTGGCTGTGGGCAAGCTCAATCCCTTCATCGGCTTTCTGGCCGGCATCAAGGCCTTCACCGCTGCCGTGCTTGGAGGCATCGGCTCCATCCCCGGCGCCATGCTGGGTGGCGTGATCCTGGGCGTGGCCGAGACTTTTGCCGCCGCCTACATCTCGTCGGAATACAAGGACATCGTGGCCTTCGGCCTGCTGGTGACCATCCTGATGTTCCGCCCCTCGGGCCTGCTGGGCAAACCTGAAGTGGAGAAAGTCTGATGAAGTACAGCTTTTCTGCCGCTTTGCGCGATGCGCTGATCGCCACCGTGATGACGGCCATCGTCGTCACGCCCATCTTCAGCCTGCACCTGGAGCGCGCCGGTGTGCGCACCGTCATTGCCCCCGACTGGAGCATGACCGGCTGGGCCTGCCTGGCCATCTTCGTCGTGCAGATGCTCAAGCCCCTGCTCGCCGGCAAGCTGCCAAGGCTCAACCTGCCGGCCGTGCCGCAGATGAAGTCGGGCACCCGCAACGTCGTCATCTTCGTGGTGCTGATGATGGCCGCGTCCTGGCCCTTCTTCGCCGGACGCAATGCCGTCGACATCGCCACCCTGGCCATGATCTACGTCATGCTGGGCCTGGGTCTGAATGTGGTGGTCGGCTTTGCCGGCCTGCTGGATCTGGGCTTTGTGGGCTTCTACGCCGTGGGCGCCTATACCTATGCGCTGCTGTTCCACTGGGCCGGCTGGACGTTCTGGGAAGCGCTGCCGCTGGCCGGTGCGGCCTCGGCGCTGTTCGGCTTTGTGCTGGGCTTTCCCGTGCTGCGCCTGCGCGGCGACTATCTGGCCATCGTGACGCTGGGCTTCGGTGAAATCATCCGCCTGCTGCTGGTCAACCTGACCAGCTTCACGGGCGGCCCCGACGGCATCTCCAGCATCCCCAAGCCCTCGGTGCTGGGCCTGCCGATGACACGCACGCCGCTGACCGAGGACGGCACCACGTTTCACCAGTTCTTCGGCATGGAGTTCAACTCCATGCACATGGTGATCGCGCTGTACCTGATGGCGCTGCTGCTGGCCATGGTGACGCTGTTCATCAGCAACCGCCTGATCCGCATGCCCATAGGCCGCGCCTGGGAAGCCCTGCGCGAGGACGAGATCGCCTGCCGCTCCCTGGGCCTGAACCCCATGAAGATCAAGCTCTCGGCCTTCACGCTGGGCGCCATGTTCGCGGGTTTCGGCGGTGCCTTCTTTGCCGCACGCCAGGGCATTGTCAATCCGGAGTCCTTCACCTTCATCGAGTCGGCCCTGATCCTGGCCATCGTGGTGCTGGGCGGCATGGGCTCGCAGCTAGGCGTGATCGTCGCCGCCATCATCCTGACCGTGCTGCCCGAGCTGGCGCGCGAATTCTCCGAGTACCGCATGCTGATCTTCGGCCTGGTCATGATTCTGATGATGATCTGGCGCCCCCAGGGCCTGCTGCCCATGAAGCGACATCAGGTGGAGGTGAAGTCATGAAACTACGCCTGAACGCTATCATTTCAATAACTACAACCACAGGCAGGGCAAACGCATGAGCGAGTATTTGCTAGAAGTCAAAGACCTGTGCATGCGCTTCGGCGGCCTGCTGGCCGTGGACAACGTGGGCTTTAACGTACGCCCTCAGGAAGTGTTTGCCATCATCGGCCCCAACGGCGCGGGCAAGACCACGGTGTTCAATTGCATCAGCGGTTTCTACCAGCCTTCGGGCGGCACTGTCGTGCTGGACGGCCAGAGCATTGCGGGCCAGAGCAGCCACCATGTCGCCAACCACGGCGTGGTGCGCACCTTCCAGAATGTGCGTCTGTTCAAGAGCATGACGGCGCTGGAAAACCTGCTCGTCGCCCAGCACCGCCAGTCGCGTGCCAGCTTGCTCGGCGGCCTCTTCAACACCCCCGGCTATCGCCGCGCCGAGCAGGAAAAGATCGACAACGCACTCCAGTGGCTGGACGTGATGGGCCTGCGCCAGTTCGCCAACCGCGAAGCCGGCAATCTGGCCTACGGTCACCAGCGCCGCCTGGAGATCGCGCGCTGCATGATCACCAAGCCCCGCGTGCTGATGCTGGACGAACCCGCTGCCGGCCTCAACCCCCAGGAGAAGAAAGACCTGCAGCAGCTGATCGACCAACTGCGAAAACAATACGGCGTCGCCGTGCTGCTGATCGAGCACGATATGGGCCTGGTCATGGGTGTGTCCGAGCGCATTCTGGTCATGGAATACGGCAAGCCCATCGCCATGGGCCTGCCCGAAGCGATTCGCAATGATGAACGGGTCATCAAGGCCTATCTGGGAGAGGCCTGATGAGCCAGCATATGTTGCAACTGGAGCAGGTCTCCACCCATTACGGCGCGATCTGCGCGGTCGATCATGCCAGCCTGCATGTCGATCAGGGCGAGATCGTCACCCTGATCGGCAGCAATGGCGCTGGCAAGACATCGCTGCTGATGACGGTGTGCGGCAATCCACGCGCCAGCGGCGGACGCATTCTGTTCGAGGGCGAGGACATCACCCAGATGTCCACCCACCACATCATGCGCCGCGGCATCGCCATCTCGCCCGAAGGCCGTCGCGTCTTCAAGGACCTGACGGTGACCGAGAATCTGCAGATGGGCGGTTTCTTCCTGAACAAGACCGAGATTGCCGACGGCATCGAGCATGTCTTCAAGCTCTTCCCCCGCCTGAAGGAACGTGCCGTGCAGCGCTCGGGCACCATGTCGGGCGGCGAGCAGCAGATGCTGGCCATCGGCCGTGCGCTGATGAGCAAGCCGCGCCTGCTGCTGCTGGACGAGCCCACGCTGGGTCTGGCGCCGCTCATCATCGCGCAAATCTTCGAGATCATCCAAACCATTCGCGCAGCGGGTGTGACGGTGTTCCTGGTCGAGCAGAACGCCAACCGCGCCCTGCAGATTGCCGACCGCGGCTACGTGCTGGAAACCGGCAAGGTGGTGCTGGAGGACAGCGGCGTCAACCTGCTGAGCAATGACGAGGTGCGCAAGGCCTACCTGGGTCATTGATCGCCCTTCAACCCTGCGGCAAGCCCCGCCGGACGCCAGTCCTGCGGGGCTTGTTCTTTTCGGCCTTGAATCGACCGTAAGATGCCCGGCATGACCAAGCATTTAACGATTCTGACAGGCGGCTCCCGTGGCATGGGCCTGTCCATGGGACAGCGGTTGCTGCAACAAGGCCATCAGTTGCTGAGCATTGCCCGCAAGACCAGCACCACCCTCGCTTCCAGCGCCAGCAAGCCCGAGCAGCTATTGCAATGGGAGCAGGACCTGGCGCAAAGCGCCGCAGCCGCGCAACGCCTCACGACCTGGCTGGAAACGCAGGACCACAGCGCATGGGCCAGCATCACCCTGATCAACAACGCCGGTGTCATTCCGCAGATTGCACCGCTGTCTCAAGTGCCTGCGGCCGATATGATCCATGCGCTGCGCGTGGGTCTTGAAGCGCCCATGGCCCTGACCGGAGCCTTTCTCGGCGCGACCGAGAGCTGGGCAATTCCCCGCAAGGTGCTCAATATTTCCTCGGGTCTGGGCCGCCGCGCCATGGCTTCGCAAGCCAGTTACTGCACGGCCAAGGCGGGCATGGACCAGTTCAGCAGCTGCGTGGCGCTGGAAGAAGCGGCCAAACCCAACGGCGCGCGCATTGTGTCCCTGGCCCCCGGCGTCATCGACACCGATATGCAGGTGCAGCTGCGCAGCGCGGCCTCGGCCGATTTCCCGGATGTGGCCCGCTTTGCCAGTCTGCACAGCAACGGCCAGCTGACCTCGGCCGACGATGCCGCAGACCGCGTGCTGGCCTGGCTGGCGCGACCCGATTTCGGCGACCAGGTGATTGCCGACGTACGTCAGGCCTGAGCCTTCATTCGCAGCCGTCAGCATCCCAAGCCTGGCTGCACTGCCGAGTCCCCGCAAAGCCGGGGTACAGGCCCGGCCTATTCACGAACCAAGCCTTCGCACCTCGGTCATGCGTGGCAAAATGTTTCGACTGCTCTGCAAGCGCTTCAACGCCGTACGCAGAGCCGCAATCCGCGCCCGTGGGCCACATCGGCAGCGACACCCGATCGGTACGCTGCCTCCGTGCTAGCAACTGCAGCAACCCTGCGGTGCAGCGCGCGCGGATGGCGATCATGTCCGTACAGCATGGCTCGCGCTCCCCGGTAAAGACAAATACCCATTGATGGCGGAACCACCCTCCCCGATCATCGAAAAGCCCACCTTCCGTGACTCTGGCTTCTGAGTTCAAGACTCGGACACCAGCCGCGACTGCGCCGCCCTTTTCTGCGGGCCAGCGCTCCCCCGTTCGTCTCTGGAGTTTCTTTTTCATGTTTCGCCAAATCCTCATCAGCACAGCCGTGATCGCAAGCGCGAGCCTGGGCTTTTCCGCCGCTGCACAAGACCCCGCAGCCGAATACCCCAACAAGCCCGTGCGCATGATCGTGCCCTTCCCGCCCGGCGGCGGCACCGACATCCTCTCGCGCGTGATTGCCAACAAGCTCACCGAAGTCAGCAAGTGGACCGTGGTGCCCGACAACCGTGCGGGTGCAGGCGGCACCATCGGCATCACCGAAGCGGTGAAAGCGGCCCCTACGGGCTATGACATGGTGATGGGCCAGAAGGACAATGTGGTCCTCGGCCCCTATCTCTACAAGAACCTGCCCTGGAACCCCACCAGGGACCTGATCCCCGTGGCCCATGTGGCCTACACCCCCATCGTGATCGCCACGGCCGCCAACTCGCCCTACAAGACGCTGGCCGACGTGGTGGCTGCAGCCAAGAAAAATCCATCCAAGATCACCTATGGCTCACCCGGCAACGGCACCAGCATCCACCTCGCGGGCGTGATGCTGGAAAAGGCCTCGGGCATTCACCTGACCCACGTGCCCTACAAGGGCTCCAACCCCGCGATGATGGATGCGCTGGCCGGCAACGTGGACCTGCTGGTCTCGTCCGTGCCATCGGCCATCGGCCAGATCAAGTCCGGCAAGCTGCGCGCGATTGCCGTCACCTCGGCCAGCCGCTCCAGCTCGCTACCGGACACACCCACGCTGGCCGAATCGGGCCTCAAGGGCTTTGACGTGAGCACCTGGTACGGCCTGTTCATGTCCAA
Organism: Comamonas brasiliensis; assembly: GCF_018292285.1. Taxonomy (NCBI): domain Bacteria; kingdom Pseudomonadati; phylum Pseudomonadota; class Betaproteobacteria; order Burkholderiales; family Comamonadaceae; genus Comamonas; species Comamonas brasiliensis. The sequence goes on along the minus strand of NZ_JAANES010000001.1, from coordinate 1,082,730 downwards.
GGGCACGCCCTCGTCCATCGTGACCAAGGTCAATCTGGAAGTGAACAAGCTGCTGGCCATGCCCGAAGTGCGCGAGGCCATTCTGACCCAGGGTGCCGAGCCCCAGTCCATGAGTGTCGCCAACTTCGACAAGATGTTCCAGGCCGACTTCAAGCAGTCCAAGCAGATCGTGGAGTCCTCGGGCGCCAAGATCGAGTGACGCCGCAATGCGCGGAGGATCGGCATCCTCCGCGCTACCGCAGCGGATCGACCTGATCTGCATCAATGCGGCATATGACAAGCTCATGAATACTTCTGCGGAAATCCTTGAATTTCTGGAGAACATCATGGCATTGCTGGTCTGGGTCCCCGAGCTGGACACCGGGATTGCAGAGATCGACCGGCAGCATCGCCGCATCGTCGACTACATCAACCGGCTCTACGAACTGCGCAGCTCGCCCGACCGCGAAGGTCTGGGCGATGTCATCGGCGAGATGATCGACTACACCGTCTCGCATTTTGTCTTCGAGGAAAGCCTGATCGAGAGCGCCGGCTATATGTTCGCCGGGCCCCACAAAAAGGTGCACGAGCTGTTCACACGCCGCGTGATCGAGATGCAGACCCGCTTCGATGCGGGCGAGGATGTCGCAGCAGAACTGCACGGCATGCTCTCGCGCTGGCTGTTCAACCACATCCGCAACGAAGACCATGGCTATGTGGACTCGGCCAAGGTCTATCTGCGCATGATGTCCAAGGAAAGCGGACACTCCGCACAGAAGGAGCAGCTCAAGGCCGAAGTGCTTCAGGAGCTGGAATTGCAGCGCAGGAAAAAAGGCTGGCTGGCCCGGCTGCTCAATCGCTGAGCACGCTTGCCCACAAGAAAAACGGCTCCCTGGGGAGCCGTTGCTACGTGGACAGCCGCCTGGCGCTCACTCGCGCACGACCAGCACCGGCACACGCACGGCACCCAGCACGCGCTGGGTGACGCTGCCCAGCATCAGCTTCTCAAGGCCGCGCCGCCCCTGGGAGCCCATGACGACCAGGTCGGCGCCCACGCTTTCCATGGTGCGCACAATGCCTTCATGCACGGCATGGCCCTCGCCCACCAGGGTCTTCACCGGCACACCTGCCTCGTCCATGATGGCCTTGACCGCATCCAGTGCAGTGTTGGCCTCGGCCGTTGCAGCACTCAGATACTGCGACTGCCCATAGGCAAAGTCGGCACCGACGCCGGTGAAAGGATAGGGATCGACCACATACACTGCCGTCACGGCGCTGCCAAAGACCTTGGAGAGCTCGGCGGCCTTGCGTGCCGCCAGCATGGAAGGCTTGGAGCCGTCGACCGGAACCAGAATGTGATTGAACATGGACATATGTTTCTCCTTTCGAGTTGCAGGCGACATGAGCCCCAGGCCAGAGACCCGGGGCAGATGCCGCTCTTGGAATAGCATGCAGTCTGCCTTCATCATGCCTCAGCGTGTTGACATGAATCAACCCCAAAGTTCAACGCATCTCAGATGCAGACATGCGCCGCCTCGTATTCGTAGCACTTGTCCAGCAGCCTGTCGGACTTGTCGGTGATCGTGATGCGCGTGCCGTCGGGGCGCAGCAGGGAGACGTTCTTGAAGGCCGGCTCATGCGGCTTGCTGGGCGCATCGCGGCGCACGGTCCATGCCTCCTGGACGATGCCGCCCGGCATGTCCAGCATCACGACGATCTGCTCGGTGTCGTCGGAAAGGCGAATGCACTTGGCATCATTCATCTCGACGACGGCTCCGGCGGGCGCCGCCAGGCCATAGGGACATTCCTGAACGCCGTGAATCGGCACCGAGATATCACCGAGGGAGATTTCCAGTCCGTTGCGAAAATAGATCGTGGGCTCCTTGATCTGGGCCGCCTGCGCAGGGCGATCCTCGAAGGGCTGGCAGGCCGCTATCGTGGCAAGAGCTGTCAGCACGGAAATGCTAAGGGCGTAGAAGCGATTCATATAAAAAAACCACGCCTTGCAGGGCGTGGTGTGGGCCAGTGGACCTGGCTGCCTGGATGAGAGCTTACGCGGCGATGTGAGAACTTCGTCGCGACGAGCCCGCATCATGCAGTGTCCAGGGCGTCACTTTGATGCATTGAGAACGTTACAGTTTTGCCCAAATTTTCCGAAGCGACGCTCGCCCGAGTCCGTCAGGAGGCCTGAGCCGGCTGCTCCTGAAGCTCGGCGCCCTGGAAGTTGCCACGGCGATAGGTCAGCACCAGCGTGTCGCGCACGCCACCGGGCTCGGCAGGTTGAATCGGCGTGGTCTCATGAATCATGCGCGCGTCGTCGAGCAGCATCACGGACCAGGGCTCGGTCAAGGTAAAGCGCTGGCCGTTGGGGCCGGTCGCTTCGAACACGCGGGTCTCGCCCCCTTTGACACCCTTGCGCCCCACCAGCAGCACGGCGACCAGATCGACGCCGTCGCGGTGCGCGCCTTCGGGCGTGGGACGTCCGATGCCGTCCGTGGTGTCGATGCGGAACTGGTGCGCCTCGACAAACCAGCGCTCATGCCGCTCGTCGGTGCAGAACACCTGATCGGCCAGTTGCCCCAGAGCATTGATCATCTCCAGCCATGCCGCGCTCGTCGTCGTGCTGTCCAGCATGGGCTCGAACATGCGCTGCATGCCGCCATGCAGAGCGTTGTATTCCACGGGCTGCCAGTGGGCGCGGTGCGGCACCTGCTGAACCTGATCGCCTTCGCTGACAAAGCAGGAATGGCGGCGGCGGCGATAACGGCCGCCGTCCTTGAGGAAGGCGTCGGGCGGCAGGCCCTGCCAGTCCGCATCCATGGCATGCAGATCGCTCACGCTCAGGCCCATCCACTGGGCGAAGTCCTCGGGCTGCAGCACGGCATAGCCGCGCGTGCGCAAGGACAGGGCTGCCTCGGCAGCGGCAATATAGGGAGGGGAAAACATGATGTGCGCCATAAGGTCGGCAAGCTTACTCCTCACAGGCCCTTGCGGCTTGCGCCCCGGCATCAAAATTTACGCAAGGCAGCATCAACCAATTTGCATGGATGAAAAAATGCCTGCATCGCGCACGGCAAGGCAGGCAGAGCACAAGGCGCCGGGATCGAACACCTGGCCTTCATCACCGCAGTGACAAAGGCCAGGCGGTCTGGGGCTTAAACCAGAGGCAGACCCACATAGTTCTCGGCCAGCGAGGTGGAGCCGGCCTCGGAGTGGACGATGTAGTCCAGCTCGGCTTCCTGCACCTTGGTGTTGAATTCACCAGCCTCGGGGAAGTTGTGCAGCATGGAGGTCATCCACCAGGAGAAGCGCTCGGCCTTCCAGACGCGACGCAGGCACTGCTCGGAGTAACGATCAATGCCGGCTTCGGACTGCTGCTGGTAGTACTCGACAAAGGCTTGCGACAGGTAGCCCACGTCGGAAGCGGCCAGGTTCAGGCCCTTGGCGCCTGTGGGAGGCACGATATGCGCGGCGTCGCCGGCCAGGAACATGCGGCCGAAGCGCATGGGCTCGGTCACGAAGCTGCGCAGCGGTGCAATGCTTTTTTCCAGCGAAGGGCCGGTCACCAGATTGGCGCGCGCTTCGGGGTCCAGGCGCTTCTTGAGCTCTTCCCAGAACGCTTCGTCGCTCCAGTCCTCGACCTTGTCGGTCAGCGGCACCTGCAGATAGTAGCGGCTGCGCGTGGCGCTGCGCTGGCTGCACAAGGCAAAGCCGCGTTCGGTGTTGGCATAGATCAGCTCGTGCGACACGGGCGGCGTATCGGAGAGCAGGCCCAGCCAGCCGAAGGGATAGACCTTCTCGAAGGTCTTGATCTTGTCCTGAGGCGCGCTGGCGCGGCAGATGCCGTGAAAGCCGTCGCAACCGGCGATGAAGTCGCATTCGATCTCGTGCACCTGGCCGTCTTTTTCGTAACGCACCTTGGGCTTGTCGCTCTCGAAGTCCACGGGCTGCACGTGGCTGGCCTCGTACACCGTGGTCAGGCCCTCCTGGGCACGCACTTCCATCAGGTCACGGGTGACTTCGGTCTGGCCGTAGACCATCACGCGCTTGCCGCCGGTCAGGCCGTTGAGGTCGATGCGGTGACGCTTGCCCTTGAACAGCAGCTCGATGCCGTCGTGAGGCAGGCCTTCCTCATTCATGCGCTTGTCGGCGCCCGCCTGCTTGAGCAGATCCACCGTCACCTGCTCCAGCACGCCGGCGCGGATGCGGCCCAGCACATAGTCGGCGCTGCGCTGCTCGATGATGATGTTGTCGATGCCCGCCTTGTAGAGCAGCTGCCCCAGCAGCAAACCCGAGGGACCGGCACCGATGATGGCGACTTGTGTACGCATGAATATGACTCCTTGTTATGGCTCAAAAACCTGTCGATCGGCGCGCGTGACGACGCCGATTGCGCTGTGCAGCAAGACTAAGTTTTGTGCTGCATCAAGACAAAGGAGAGAATCGTTGTTTGCGCGATAATCGCACAATGAGACCGATGATCGCGCAAAACAAGAACGACGGAACCGAGCATGAGTGAACCCGGCACCCCTACCATCGCTGCGGCGGACTTCATTGCCGGCCTGGCCAAGGGCCTGGCCGTGCTCGAGAGCTTCGACACCGAGCGCCAGCGCCTGAACGCCACCATGGCGGCCGAGCGCGCGGGCATCACGCGCGCCGCCGCCAGGCGCCATCTGCTCACCCTGGCCTATCTCGGCTATCTGGAGTCCGATGGCAGCTATTTCTGGCTGGCGCCCAAGGTGCTGCGCCTGTCGGGCAGCTATCTGGCCTCGGCCCGGCTGCCGCGCATCGTGCAGCCCGTGCTGCACAGGCTGGCCGCGCAGACCGGGCTGTCCTACTCCTGCGTGGTGCGCGAGGGGCGCGAAGTCGTCATCGTCGCGCGCAGCGCCGTGCATGAAAAGGGCGAGCGGCTGATGGCCCACGGGCTGCACCTGGGCACGCGCCTGCCGGCGCATGCCACGTCCACGGGCCGGGTGCTGCTGGCCTCGCTCTCGGGCCCGGAGCTCGACGACTGGCTGGCCACCTATGACCTACCCAAGCTGACGGCGCACACGGTCTCCGACGGTGCGGCGCTGAAGACCTTGCTCGACGAGGTACGCCGCCTCGATTACTGCATGGCACTCGAAGAGCATGAACTGGCGATTCAGGCCGTGGCCGTGCCCCTGCGCAATATGCGCGGGCGCACCGTGGCAGCGCTGAATGTGGTGACATCGGCCAAGCGCATGAGCCCGCAAACCATGCAGCAGGAAATACTGCCGCTGCTGCAGGAAGCCGCGAGAACCTTGCGCCCCCAGCTTTGACGCTATCAATATCAAAGCTTATTGCGCTTGCCCTTCATTGATTTCAGGTACAAATAAGGTTGAAATCCTTATTTAACAAGCGCAACGCGCTCCCCTAGCAGGAGCATGAACCGACAGCGGCCATGCCCCGGAGCAGGCCAGTCGTTCAGATATGACCGCTTTCCACCGAGCAGACCTGCATGCTAAGACGGCGCAGCAACTCGGCCGTGCGGCGCATCAGGGGCGTGGACTTCTTCTTGGCGGGCTGCACCAGGCACAAGGTGCTGACGATATGCGGCGACTTGATGGGCACCTCCACCAGCGATGCATCCGTGGCATGACTGTGCATGGCGCTGTCGGTCAACGCCGCATAGCCATAGCCGCCGCGCACCAGATCAAGAATGGCGGGCACGCTGGAAACCTCCCAGACCACATTGAGCTTGACCTGCGACAGCGTGGCCTGGGCCTCCATCAGCTTGCGGAAAATCTGCCCGTGCTGGGGCATGATCAGCGGGAACTCGGCCAGATGCTCGAACGGAATGCTGGTGCGCCCTGCCAGCGTGCTGGCCGGGCCGATCAGGCACAGACGCTCTTCGAGCACGGGCGAGACCTCGATCTGCGGATGCGGCTCCGGCGTGTAGACCAGGCCCAGATCCATGCGCCCCGAGGTCAGCCACTCCGAGATATTCATGGAAAAACCCTCGACCACCGCCAGCCTGGCCTTGGGCATCTCCCGGCTGAAGCCGTCGATCAGGGGCAGGGTCAGGCGCCGCGCCAGGCTCGGCGGCAGGCCCACGGTGATGCGCCCCACGGGCTCGTCGCGCTGACTGCCCAGATCCTCCTTGGCCATGGCCACGCGCTGCATGATGGCGTGCCCATGCTCGAGCAGGCGGCGCCCCGCATCGGTCAGCGTCACGCCGCGCCCGGTGCGTATCAGCAAGGTCTCGCGCAACTCCGTTTCCAGGGCCCGTACCTGACGGCTGAGCGCCGGCTGGGCGGTGTCCAGCAGCACCGCAGCCTTGCTGAAGCTCCCCACTTCGGCCACCCGAACAAAGGTCTCTATCTGCTGCAGATTCATGCTCACACCTTTCAAAACAAGCTATGCTATTTTGCTATAGCTGCTAGCCTCAGCTAGACCTAGGTGTTTATGCCCCAAGTGACACAATGTAATTAACTGGGCCTGAATATCTAAAAATAACAGCCGACGATATCAACAATGCGTGGTCCACACGCAATTCATCATCGACATCCTTCCAGGGAGACAAAATGACCCATAAGCTCAACATGAGCCGTCGCCAAGCTGCATTCGCACTCGGCGCCATTGCCGCAGCCGTGGCAGCCCCCTCGTTCGCCCAGAGCGACAAGTGGCCCACCAAGTCCTCGCGCATCATCAACCCCTTCCCCGTAGGCGGTGGTCCCGATGGCATCTCGCGCCTGGTGGCCGACAAGCTGGGCCGTGCCTGGGGCCAGCCCGTGGTGGTGGAAAACCGCCCCGGCGGCAACGGCTTCATCGCCATCAACGAATTCAAGCGTGGCGCGACCGACGGCACGGACATGATCCAGCTGGACAACGTCCATATCGCGGCCTACCCCCACCTGTTCAAGAAGCTGCCCTACGACCTGAACAAGGACTTCGACATCCTGATGCCCTTGTTCCGCAACTACTTCTTTGTCTGCGTGCCCGTCAACAGTCCCTACAAGACCATCGGTGACCTGATCGCCGATGCCAAGGCGCATCCCGGCAAGCTGAACTACGGCTCCTGGTCCGTGGGCAACCCCGTGCACCTGGGCTCGGCGCTGCTGGAAAACCAGACCGGCACCAAGATGGAGCACGTGATCTACAAGGAAACCAGCCAGCTGTACCAGGGCGTTGCCAATGGCGAGCTGACCTTTGCCCTGGGCTCTCTGGGCACTGCAGGTCCTCTGGTACGTGGCGGCAAGCTGCGCTTCCTGGCGGTGGCCGCTCCCAGCCGCATTGCCGGCTTCGAGAACGTGCCCACAGTGTCCGAATCGGGCGGCCCCAAGGATTTCGCAGCCATCGGCTGGAACGCCCTGGCCGTGCGCCCCGGCACCCCTGCGGCCGTGGTCGAGAAGATCCGCACCGATGTCCGCCAGGCGCTGACCGGCCAGGACGTGAAGGAAAAGTTCGCTGCCTTCGGCTACGAGTCCTTCAACCCCACGCCTGCCGAATTCAAGGCCTTCATGGCCTCCGAAAGCAAGCGCTTTGGCGAGGTGATCAAGAAGGCCGGTCTGGCTCTGGACTGATCCAGCCCGCCCAGCCGTAAAGAAGCCGCCTCTTGAGGCGGCTTTTTCATGCGCTGCAGCATCAGAAAAAACGCCCGATGCGCAGCACCGGGCGTTTTGCAGAGAAGCGAGCAACCTTCCTATTGATCGCGGGCCTCGATGGCACGGTTGATACCCAGGGCAGCCAGCGTGCACAAGGCGCCAGACAGCAGATAGATACCCAGAGCCACCAGACCGAACTTGGCCGAGACGCCCAGGGCGACCAGCGGAGCGAACGCCGCACCGATGAGCCAGGCCATATCCGTGGACAGGGCCGCGCCGGTGTAACGATAGCGCGACGAGAAGTTGGAAGTCACCGTGCCCGATGCCTGACCGTAGGACAGGCCCAGCAGCACAAAGCCCACCAGGATGAACACATTGTTGCCGGTGCTGCCGCTGCCCAGCAGCCAGGGCGCCAGGAAGCTGAAGATACCGATCAGGCAGGCCATGGTGCCCAGGGTGTTGCGGCGACCCACTCGGTCCGCCAGCCAGCCCGACAGCATGATGGCCCCGCCAGCCAGCAGCGCGCCGATGATCTGCACCACCAGCACTTCGGTCATGGACTGATCGGAGTACATGGAGATCCAGGACAGCGGGAACACGGTCACCAGGTGGAACAGCGCAAAGCTGGCCAGTGCGGCGAAAGCACCGATCATCACATTGCGGCCTTCATTGGCCATGAGACTGGTCACGCTGATGGGCTCCAGCTCACGCTCCTGCAGAAGCTGGGTATAGGACTGCCCCACGACCAGACGCAGGCGGGCAAACAGCGCCACCACGTTGATGGCAAAAGCCACGCAGAAGGGATAGCGCCAGCCATAGCTCATGAACTCGTCCGCCGACAGGCTGGAGTACAGATAGGCAAACAGCGCTGCCGCAATGATGAAGCCCAGCGGCGCCCCGAGCTGGCCGATCATCGAGTACCAGCCGCGCTTGTTCGGCGGTGCAGACATGGCCAGCAGCGAGGGCAAGCCGTCCCAGGAGCCGCCCAGCGCCAGCCCCTGGCCGATGCGCAGGATCACCAGCGCCCAGACGGCCTTCATGCCGGCGACCTCATAGCTGGGCAAAAAGGTCATGCCCACCGTGCAGACGCCCAGCAGGAGCAGCGCCAATGTCAGTTTGGTGGCACGCCCCCAGACCCGCTGCACGGCCATCGACAGCGCCGTGCCTACAGGGCGGGCCACGAAGGCCAGCGAGAAGATGGCAAACGCGGCCAGCGTGCCGTCGAGCTTGGACAGATAGGGAAACAGCAGCGAGGGAAACACCAGCACGCAGGCGATGCCGAACACGAAGAAGTCAAAGTACTCGGAAGAGCGCCCTATGATCACGCCCACCGCGATCTCGCCAGGGGTCACATCCTCATCGGTTTCCGCATAGGCCAGGGTTTCCGAGTTCTCATAGTCTTGCTGAGTAAGACCAACGGACGGGTTCATGCTTGTCATAAAGGTACAACTCCTTGTCTTACTTTTCAGTCCCGGGGACGCTTTCCGTTCTACGCCCAAGCATGTGCAGCTGCAATAGAGTTTTTGCCCTGAACCCTGTCAGCCCAGCCCTCGGCAGAGGGGGCCTGGTGGGGCAAATTTGACAATTTCAAGCCCTGTCAGCGCAAAGTTTGTCCGCCTTTAAAAGGCGCTAAACCCTTGTCGCGTAGCGTATTTTCAAGACCAGGCCCTTGACCTTGGACAAAATGTCCAATGGACAACCACCGGTTTGGTATTACATTTGCCGAGATCCAGTAATCCGCGTTTACACCTAAGCGCGACTTTGTCACGCCTAAAGCATGTTAAAAATCAAGGAAATCCGTGGGCCCGCGTGGCTCTCAGCGGCCGCTTTGACCGCAACCCTCGCCGGTTGCAGCAAGGCCGTCGTCCTCAACCCAGCTGGCGATGTCGCCAAGCAGCAAGGCGATCTGGTCATTACGGCCACTTTGCTGATGTTGCTCATCATCGTCCCCGTCATCTTTTTGACGCTGCTGTTTGCCTGGAAATACCGCCAGTCCAACACCGAAGCCAAGTACGACCCCGAATGGCACCACTCCACTGCGCTGGAGCTGGTGATCTGGACGGTTCCCCTGCTCATCATCATCGCTTTGGGCGCCATTACCTGGATCAGCACCCACAAGCTCGACCCCTATCGTCCTCTGGACCGCATCTCCTCCACCAAGGCGCTGGACCCCAACGTCAAGCCCCTGGAGATTCAGGTCGTGTCCCTGGACTGGAAGTGGCTGTTCTTCTACCCCGAGCAAGGCATCGCCACCGTCAACGAAGTGGCTGCCCCGGTGGACCGCCCCATCCGCTTCAAGCTGACCTCCACCAACACCATGAACGCGTTCTACGTTCCTGATCTGGCCGGCATGATCTACACCATGCCCGGCATGCAGACCGAACTGAATGCCGTGATCAACAAGCCCGGTGTCTATGGCGGCAAGTCCTCCCATTACAGCGGCGCTGGCTTTGCTGGCATGACCTTCAAGTTCCACGGTCTGGAAAACCAGCAGTTCGACCAGTGGGTGGCCCAGGCCAAGAGCGAAGGCAAGACCCTGACGCGCGACGCCTACCTCGACCTGGCCAAGCCCAGCGAGCGCAACCCCGTTGAACGCTTCGCCAGCGTGGACGAAGGCCTGTACAACAAGGTCCTCAACCGCTGCGTGGAAGACGGCAAGATGTGCATGAACGAAATGATGGCCATCGACGCCGCCGGCGGCAAGCCACCGGCACACCACGGCAAGACCTCCAGCGTGACCCTGCCCCTGGATGTCTGCACTTCCAAAGACGCTGACCGCGTTGTCGCCCTGCTCGACGAAGTCGCCGCCTCCGGAGCTGTCGCACAGCAATAAGTAGTTCACGGTGCGGATGCGCTCACCGCTCAGCCGCTCCAATACGACAAAAGAGACTCAACATGTCTGAAACAACAACCCCGGCCTCCCACTGGCTGTTGGGCCGTATCACATGGGACCAGATTCCCATGACGCATGAGCCCATCGTGCTCTTGACCTTTATTGCCGTGGTGCTTGGCGGCCTCGTCGTGGTCGGCGGCATCACCAAGTTCCGCCTCTGGGCTCCGCTGTGGAACGACTGGATCACCTCCATCGACCACAAGAAGATCGGCATCATGTACATGATCCTCGGTCTGGTCATGTTCCTGCGCGGCTTTGCCGATGCCGTGATGATGCGTCTGCAGCAGTCCATGGCCTTCGGCGACAACATGGGCTACCTGCCTCCTCACCACTACGACCAGATCTTCACGGCCCACGGCGTGATCATGATCTTCTTCGTGGCGATGCCCTTCGTGACCGGCCTGATGAACTACCTGGTTCCTCTGCAGATCGGCGCACGTGACGTGTCCTTCCCGTTCCTGAACAACTTCAGCTTCTGGATGACCACCGGCGGCGCCGTGCTGGTGATGATCTCCCTGTTCCTGGGCGAGTTCTCCACCTCCGGCTGGCTGGCACTGTCCAATCTGGGGCACCAGAGCGGCAGCACGGGTCTTGATTACTACATCTGGGGCCTGCAGGTCGCCGGTGTCGGCACGACCTTGTCAGGTATCAACCTGATCGTGACCATCATCAAGATGCGCGCTCCCGGCATGAACCTGATGAAGATGCCCGTCTTCACCTGGACTGCCCTGTGCACCAACGCCCTGATCGTGGCCTCCTTCCCCGTGCTGACCGCAGCCCTGGTGCTGATGTCGCTGGACCGCTACGTCGGCACCAACTTCTTCACGAACGAGCTGGGCGGCAACCCCATGCTGTACGTGAACCTGATCTGGATCTGGGGCCACCCCGAGGTCTACATCCTGATCCTGCCCTGCTTCGGCGTGTTCTCCGAAATCGTGGCAACGTTCAGCCGCAAGCGTCTGTTCGGCTACACCTCGATGGTTTACGCCACCGTGTGTATCACCATCCTGTCCTACCTGGTGTGGCTGCACCACTTCTTCACCATGGGCTCGGGTGCCAGCGTGAATACCTTCTTCGGTATCACCACGATGATCATCTCCATCCCCACGGGCGCGAAGATCTTCAACTGGCTGTTCACCATGTACCGCGGCCGCATCCGCTTCTCGGTGCCCATGCTGTGGACGGTGGGCTTCATGGTCACCTTCGCCATCGGCGGCATGACCGGCGTGCTGCTGGCCGTGCCTCCCGCTGACTTCGTGCTGCACAACTCGCTGTTCCTGATCGCCCACTTCCACAACGTGATCATCGGCGGCGTGGTGTTTGCCGTGTTTGCCGGCATCAACTACTGGTTCCCCAAGGCTTTCGGCTTCCGACTCAACGAGTTCTGGGGCAAGGCTTCGTTCTGGTTCTGGCTGGTCGGCTTCTGGGTTGCCTTCACTCCCCTGTACATCCTGGGTCTGATGGGCGTGACTCGCCGTGCCAACCACTTTGACGATCCCTCGCTGCAGATCTGGTTCATCATCGCTGCCTGCGGTGCTGCCCTGATCGCTGCCGGTATCGGCTGCTTCTTCATCCAGCTGGCCGTGTCCATCTGGAAGCGCGACGAGCTGCGTGACGTGACAGGCGACCCATGGGAAGGCCGTACTCTGGAATGGGCCACTTCCTCGCCCCCTCCCCAGTACAACTTCGCCTTCACCCCCGTGGTGCACGACATCGACGCCTGGACCGACATGAAGAAGCATGGCTATCAGCGTCCGCTGAGCGGCTTCGAGCCCATCCACATGCCCGCCAATACCGGCGCCGGCGTGGTGATTGCCGGCCTGTCCACCGTTCTGGGCTTTGCTCTGATCTGGCATATGTGGCCTCTGACGATCGCTTCGTTCGTCGCGACCATCCTGGCTTCGATCATTCATACCTTCAACTACAAGCGTGACTACTACATCCCTGCGGCCGAAGTGGCCACAACGGAAGAAGCACGTACCAAGCAGCTTGCAGCAGCCCATGTCTAATACACATATCAACGCTGGCGGCGCAGCCGCCCTGGCTACTCGCGAGTACCACCTCGCGCACGAGCCCCATCCGGAAAACGGCACCTCGCTGGGCTTCTGGCTCTACCTGATGAGCGACTGCCTGATCTTTGCCGCACTGTTCGCCACCTATGGCGTGCTGGGCCGCAGCTATGCAGGCGGCCCCTCGGGCAAGGATTTGTTCGATCTGTCGCTGGTGGCCGTCAACACGGCCTTCCTGCTGATGTCGTCCATCACCTTCGGCTTTGCCATGCTGCAAAAGCAGAAGAAGAACGTGAACGGCACTCTGCTGTGGCTGGCCGTCACCGGTCTGCTGGGCGCGGCCTTCCTGGCCGTGGAACTCTATGAGTTCCACCACCTGATCCATCAAGGTGCGACGCCTCAGAGCAGCGCCTTCCTGTCGTCCTTCTTCACGCTGGTGGGCACCCACGGTATCCACGTGACCTTCGGTCTGGTCTGGCTGATCACCCTGATGATCCAGATCAAGAAGCACGGCCTGATCAACGAGAACGTGCGCCGTATCAACTGCCTGTCCATGTTCTGGCACTTCTTGGACGTGGTCTGGATCGGTGTGTTCACCTTTGTGTATCTGATGGGGGTGCTGTAAATGAGCGCACACGATATCCACGCCGGTCATGACGATCACCACGATCACGACGACCTGCACGTCACCATGGGCGACTATGTGAAGGGCTTCATCCTGGCCGTCATCCTGACAGCCATCCCCTTCTACCTGGTCATGAACAACGTCATCACCGACCGCACCACGGCCGTGGCCGTGCTGGGCCTGTTCGCGGTGGTCCAGGTGCTCGTGCACATGGTGTACTTCCTGCACATGAACGGCAAGATCCAGGGCGGCTGGACCATGCTGTCCACCATCTTCACGGTGATCTTCCTGGCGATTGCGATCTCCGGCACGCTTTGGGTCATGTTCCACATGAACACCAACATGATGCCCGGTCATGAAATGCACCAGGCCGCAGGCCATGCAGATCACGCAGGTCACACGGCTCCCGCAGCTGTCACACCTTGACTGACCTCATGAAGAACCAGAGCGCTGCGCGGCAGCGCTCTCCCTTCGCCAAGGCGATGCTCGCGTTTGTGGGCATCGCCTTGTTTTTAGGGTTCATGGCTCTGGGCACCTGGCAGGTGCAGCGCCGCGCCTGGAAGCTCGACCTCATCGAGCGCGTGGAGCAGCGCGTGCACAGCGCCCCCGTGGCGGTTCCCGAGCCCGGCCAGTGGCCGCAGATCAATGCGGCCAGCCACGAATACCTGCCCGTCAAGGCGCAGGGCCAATGGCTGGACAGGCAAAGCGTGCTGGCCAAGGCCTTGACCGAAGCCGGCGCGGGCTTCTGGCTCATGACGCCGCTGCAGCTGGCCGATGGCACACAGATTCTGGTCAACCGCGGCTTCACGCCCGAGAAGCTGCGCAGCCAATGGCTCAAGCAGATTGCCGAAGCCGGCCCGTCTGCCGAGACCGTCACCGTCATCGGCCTGATGCGCATGAGCGAGCCCGGCGGCGGCTTTCTGCGCAAGAACGATCCCGCCAACGACCAGTGGTACTCGCGCGATGTCGCCGCCATCGCCCAGGCCCAGGGTCTGAGCAGGCCCGCCCCCTACTTCATAGACCAGGGCGTGCCCGCCAGCAACCCGGCCTATGCCAAGGCAGAGGCCGGCACCGAAGTCCTGCGCCCCGGCATGACGGTCATCCGCTTTCCGAACAGCCACCTGGTCTATGCCCTGACCTGGTATGGGCTGGCCATCATGGTGCTGGGAGCGGCCTGGCTGGTACGCCGGCATGACAAGGCAGTTGCCGCAAGCTGATGCCTCCCTGAAAAGCGCTCCCCGGAGCGCTTTTTTTCGGCCCGTTCAAACTGCTCCTACATCAGGAACGCATAGCCCCAGAGGCGTCCGTGGCAGCCGCGCTCGGTGACAATTGCGCGGTGAGCCAAATTTCCGATTCCCTGTTTCGCGTACAGCGCCTGACCGAGCGGCAGAACATGCAGCTGCTGATTCAGCTGCGCTGGATTGCCGTGGTCGGCCAGGTCGTCACCATCTCGCTGGTGCACTACGGCTTTCAGATTGCCCTGCCCCTGCTGCCCATGGCGCTGGTGCTCGTGGCCCTGGTGGCCACCAACCTGGCCTATATCTACTGGAGCCAGGGCCTGCACCGGCCCGTCACCTCGCGCAGCGTCTTCTATGCGCTGCTGGCCGATGTGCTGGCCCTGACCATTCAGCTGTACCTGAGCGGCGGCGCCAGCAATCCCTTTATCTATCTGTATCTGCTGCAGGGCATTCTGAGTGCCGTGCTGCTGCCCGCCCACTACACCTGGTGCGTGGTGGCAGCCTCCTTTGTCGGCGTCATGGGCCTGACCCTGTTTCACCAGCCCCTGCATGTGCAGTTCGTGAGCCAGGAAGGCCTGCCCAGCCTCTACGTGGTGGGTGTGCTCATCAGCTTTGCGCTGACCAGCATCCTGACCATCGTCTTTCTGACGCGCATCGTCGAGAACACGCGCCGCCGCGACAAGCGCATCTCCAATATGCGCCAGCGCGCCAGCGAGGAAGAGCACATCGTGCGCCTGGGCCTGCTGGCCACCGGCGCGGCCCACGAGCTGGGCACGCCCATGGCCACCATGTCCGTGATCCTGGGCGACTGGCAGCATATGCCGGCACTCATGCAGGACGAGGATCTGCGCGAGGACCTGCAGGAAATGCAGCGCCAGTTGCTGCGCTGCAAGTCCATCGTCTCGGGTGTGCTGCTGTCGGCCGGCGAGACCCGGGCCGAAGGCACGGAGAGCACCACCTTCGCCAGCTTTGTACAGGGCGTGGTCAGCCACTGGCAGGCCCACAACAGCCTGCAGCACTTTGCGCTGCACCAGCAGGGCGTGAAGGACTTCGCCATGCTCTCGGATACTGCATTGCAGCAAATGATTTGCAATTTGCTGGACAATGCCCTCGAAGCCTCGCCCGACTGGGTGGAGCTGACCCTGAGCAGCGATCACGACCAGATACGCATCCAGGTGCGCGATCATGGTCCGGGCTTCGATGCCGCCGTGCTGCAGCAACTGGGCCAGTGCCATGTCTCCACCAAGCAGGAGCGTCCCGGTCGCGGCCTGGGCCTGTTTCTTGTCACCAACGTGGCCCGCGCCCTGGGCGGCCGCGTTCATGCCGGCAATCTGCCGGCTCAGCAAGGCGGAGGTGCTCTGGTGGAGGTCAGCCTGCCCCAGTCCGCTCTCGCGATTTAAGACATTGTTGTTTGCATGGAAGAAGACCGTTTACTGCTGCTGGTTGAAGATGACGCGGCATTTGCACGCACGCTCAAGCGCTCGTTCGAGCGCCGGGGCTACCGCGTGCTGCATGCCACCAGCGGCGAAGAAGTGCAGCTGCTGCTGACCCAGCACCGGCCGCAATATGCGGTCATGGACCTGAAGCTGGCCGGCAATGCCTCGGGCCTGAACTGCGTGCAGATGCTGCATCTGCACAACCCCGATGCGCTGATCGTGGTGCTCACCGGCTACGCCAGCATTGCCACGGCCGTGGAAGCCGTCAAGCTCGGCGCCTGCCACTACCTGGTCAAACCCTCGAACACCGACGATATCGAAGCTGCCTTCGGCCGCATCGAGGGCCGCACCGATGTGGAAGTCAGCAGCCAGACCACCTCCATCAAGACGCTGGAGTGGGAGCATATTCACGAGACCCTGGCCGAGTCCGGCTTCAATATCTCCGAGGCCGCACGCCGCCTGGGCATGCACCGGCGCACGCTGGCGCGCAAGCTGGAAAAGCGCCAGGTCAAGTGAGCGGCATCAAGCGTGAACAGCAATGTTGATAGCTTCTTGCGCTCTTCAGCATTGCCTTTCAAGTACAAAAGTATCTGAAATCGTTATGCAGCAAGCGATAACAGCTCCTTTTTTCATTGACTTCGCGGCGGAGTCCCCGCGCACCGGCAGGCGTCCATGAAGCAGCAGCAACCCCGACTCATAGGAGCCACCGGCCTCGCTCTGCTGGTTCTGTCCTATGCGATGGCCCTGCCCTGGCTCGTGCGCGGCGAAGCCGTGCATCTGGTGCCCTTTCTGTGCGCCCTGGTCTTTGGCTGCTGCCTGATCCGCCCTCTCAGTGTCGCCTTCCAGCGCGCGCCAGTGCCTGCCCGGGCGGCAGCGCTGCTGTTCCTGGCCCTGATCGCAGCAGCCGTCGCCTTCATCGTGGCCGGCGGACATGGCCAGCGCCTGCTTGCGCATATGCGGACCCTGCCGCTGTGGCAGGTCAACCACCTCTTCTTTCTGTTTTTTGCCCTGCTGCCGCTGAGCAAGGGCATCATCGTCGCCGCGCTCAATTTCGTCAGCATGGTCGCGCGCGGTACCGCAGGCAAGCCTTAGGCAGGCGCCGGATCCAGCACCGTCTTCTCGCAGCAGCCCGCCACCATCTATAGTTGCTGCGGAGATGCACATCATGAAAACCCTGGGCCGACTTGTTCTCTCTGCCTTTCTGGCACTGCTTGCCAGCCTCGCCGTGGCGGCGCTTTTTCTGCCGTTTCACAGCATCTTTCTGCCGCCCGACGGGGTCAGCTGCCTGAATGAGGGCATCTCGGGATGCATGCGCGCCCTGGAGATAAGCCTGCTGGTCTACGGCCCCTTGTTCTGCATCATCGGCGTTCTGATCGGCACACCGGTCTTCATGCTGCTTCTGTACCTGCGCGACTGATCAGGCAATGCTGCCCCGGCATTCATGCAGGGCCCATCACGGGCCGCAGGCCAAAAGAAGGTAATTCCAGGCCGGGCGGGCAATAAAAAACCGGCGGTGTCTCCACTGCCGGTTTTTTGTTTTCAGCGCCCCTCATGGGCGCCGGCGAAAGCCTGAATCAGCCCGCCTCAATCGGCGACCGCCTGCTCGGGCTCGGCCTTCGGGGCGTCCTTGGGCAGCTCGGTAATGGTGAGCTTGACATCACCCTTGCCTTCGTTGCCCGCGTCGTCCCAGTCCACCTCCAGGCGTCCGCCGTTGGTCAGGCGACCGAACAGCAGCTCATCGGCCAGCGAGCGGCGGATGGTGTCCTGGATCAGGCGCTGCATGGGGCGTGCACCCATGAGCGGATCGAAGCCCTTCTTGGCCAGATGCTTGCGCAGCTCGTCGCTGAAGGTGACGTCCACCTTCTTCTCGGCCAGCTGCTGCTCCAGCTGCAGCAGGAACTTGTCGACCACGCGCAGAATGATCTGCTCGTCCAGCGGCTTGAAGCTGACGATGGCATCCAGACGGTTGCGGAACTCGGGCGTGAACAGGCGCTTGATATCGCCCATTTCATCACCAGCCTCACGCGGATTCGTGAAACCGATGGTGGCCTTGTTCATGGTCTCGGCGCCCGCATTCGTGGTCATGATGATGATCACATTGCGGAAGTCGGCCTTGCGTCCGTTGTTGTCGGTCAGCGTGCCGTGATCCATGACCTGCAGCAGCACGTTGAAGATGTCCGGATGCGCCTTCTCGATTTCGTCGAGCAGCAGCACCGAATGCGGCTTCTTGGTCACGGCCTCGGTCAGCAGACCGCCCTGGTCAAAGCCCACATAGCCGGGAGGCGCGCCAATCAGTCGGCTGACGGCATGACGCTCCATGTACTCGGACATGTCGAAGCGGATCAGGTCCACGCCCAGGATATAGGCCAGCTGTTTGGCCGCTTCCGTCTTGCCGACGCCCGTGGGGCCGGAGAACAGGAAGGAGCCGATCGGCTTGTCCGGCTTGCCCAGACCCGAGCGCGCCATCTTCACGGCCGACGAAAGCACTTCCAGCGCCTTGTCCTGGCCGAAGACCACGCTCTTCAAGTCGCGCTCCAGCGTCTGCAGCTTGCTGCGGTCGTCGTTGCTGACATTGGCCGGCGGAATGCGGGCGATCTTGGCCACGATGGCTTCGATCTCGGCCTTGCCGATGGTCTGCTTGCGCTGCGCTTCGGGAGCGATGCGCTGGGCAGCACCCGCCTCGTCGATCACGTCGATGGCCTTGTCGGGCAGGTGACGGTCGTTGATGTACTTGGCCGACAGCTCGGCCGCCGCCTGCAGGGCTTCCTGCTCGTAGGTGATGCTGTGGTGCTCCTCGAAGCGGGACTTCAGGCCCTTGAGGATGTCCACGGTCTCGGCCACGGTAGGCTCGACCACATCCACCTTCTGGAAACGGCGCGACAGAGCCGCGTCTTTTTCGAAGATGCCACGGTATTCCGTGAACGTGGTCGCACCGATGCAGCGCAGCTGGCCGCTGGACAGCGCGGGCTTGAGCAGATTGGACGCATCCAGCGTACCGCCCGAGGCCGCACCGGCGCCGATCAGCGTGTGGATTTCATCGATGAACAGGATGGCGTGCGGCTTGTCCTTGAGCGACTTGAGCACGCCCTTGAGGCGCTGCTCGAAATCGCCGCGGTACTTGGTGCCGGCCAGCAGCGCGCCCATGTCCAGCGAATAGACCACGCCTTCCTTGAGCACATCGGGCACCGTGCCTTCGGTGATGCGCCAGGCCAGACCCTCGGCAATCGCGGTCTTGCCCACGCCGGCTTCGCCCACCAGCAGCGGGTTGTTCTTGCGGCGGCGGCAGAGGATCTGGATGGTGCGCTCCACCTCGTACTCGCGCCCGATCAGCGGATCGATCTTGCCTTCCTTGGCTGCCTGGTTCAGGTTCAGCGTGAACTGCTCCAGTGGCGATGCTTTTTCATTGCGCTCGCCCGCAGCGCCTTCTTCGCTTTCCGAAGGAGATTCGGCCTTGGCGGGCTCGGGCGGCTCGCCCTTCTTGATCCCATGGGCGATGTAGTTGACCACGTCCAGGCGTGTGACGCCCTGCTGGTGCAGGTAGTACACGGCATGCGAGTCCTTTTCGCCAAAGATGGCCACGAGCACATTGGCGCCCGTCACCTCTTTCTTGCCATTGCCCGTGGACTGCACATGCATGATGGCGCGCTGAATCACACGCTGGAATCCCAGCGTGGGCTGCGTATCCACCTCTTCGGTGCCGTCCACCTGCGGCGTGTTGTCCTTGATGAAGTTGGACAGCGATGAACGCAGGTCGTCGATATTGGCCGCGCATGCGCGCAGCACTTCAGCTGCACTGGGGTTGTCCAGCAGGGCGAGCAGCAGATGTTCCACGGTGATGAACTCGTGGCGCTGCTGCCGGGCCTCGACAAACGCCATGTGCAAGCTGACTTCCAGTTCTTGAGCGATCATGTGCGACTCCTTTCGGCTTGCTTGGTTGACTCTCTGCTAACTAATCTGAGGGCGGTCGGCGCTTATTCAACAGGCTCGAATGTGGCCTGCAGCGGATGACCCGCTTTCTGGGCCGCCTGCAGCACCTGCTCGACCTTGGTCGCCGCCACGTCCTGGCTGTAGACGCCGCAGACACCGCGGCCGTCCAGGTGAATCTTGAGCATGATCTGCGTGGCCGATTCACGATCCTTGCCGAACAGCTCCTGCAGCACGGCAATCACGAACTCCATGGGCGTGAAGTCGTCGTTGAGCATCACGACCTGGTACATGCGTGGCGGCTGCAGCCGCTGGCGGCGGCGTTCAAGCACCAAGGAATCACCATCGTCAGGCGTTCTGATCGCTGGCGAGACCGGGGGAATTGATGGGGGTTGGGTAGCCATGAAATCCATTCTAGCGAGCCGTTGCAATGTTTTTGCGCTGGCATATGCATAGCATTGTTAGGGATTTCAAGGCGGCCGGAAGCAAATTTGACAAAACCACGGGAAATCCATGGAAATCCCTTACCCAGCAAGCGCCATGCGCTATCAAAAAATCAAGCTCCCGTCCGACATTTACCGCTGCGCTGCCGAAGCGGCAGCCCTTGGCGGCTATTCATAGACCACTTTGACCTGGCCTGCCGCAGCCGAGCCATACCAGGCGGCCAGTGCGGCATCGGTGGGATAGAAGCGGCTGCTCTCGCCCAGCGCCAGCTCGCAGCTGGCAGAACCACGCTCGTCGCGGCAGATCAGGTCCAGACGCACCTTGACGCCATGATTGAGATTGCCGTTCTCGGTTTCCTCGACCTTGGCCGGGAACTGGCGCAGCAGCGCCGGCACATCAGGCATCTTCTCGCCCACGCTGACCTGCAGATAGCGCGCAAAACGACAGCGCGCATCGGCCAGGCTCCACATTTGCTGCACCTTCATGCGCAGGCCGCCGCTGAAGCGGTCGGGCTGAAGCCGCCCCGAAACCACGACAAACTCGTCTTCCTTGAGCACATCGGCGCAGGCTGCCATGGTTTTTTCGTCGACCGAGGCCTCGATCACCGCCGATTTGTCGTCCAGCGTGAAGATGCTGAGCCTGCCGCGCTGGCCGTTGATGGTGCGCAGCCCGCCGATGATGCCTGCCATGGTCTGCGGCTCGCGGCTGTCGCGCATCTCGCCGATCGGCGTGCGCACGAAGCGGCGCACCTCGGCCTCGACCTCGTCGAACAGATGGCCCGTCAGATAGAAGCCGATGGCAGTCTTCTCCAACGTCAGCTTTTCCTTGACGCCCCAGGGCAGCACATCGGCCATGGGCGGCTCCGCCGTGCTCGATCCCAGCGCGTCATCGCCCATCATGTCGAACAGGCCACCCTGATCGGCATTGGCAATCGAGGTCGCCGCAAAGCCGAAGGCGGTGTCCAGCGTCGCCATCAGCGATGCACGGTTCATGTCGATGGAATCAAAGGCGCCGCCCTTGATCAGCGCTTCCACCGTCCGCTTGTTGATGCGGCTGCGGTCCACGCGCAGGCAGAAGTCGAACAGGCTCTTGAACGGACCTGTCTCGTGCCCGTTGGGGCCTGTACCCTCGCCGTTGCGCGCGGCCACGATGGCTTCGATGGCCGCCTGACCGGTTCCCTTGATGGCCCCCAGGCCGTAGCGTATGACCTTGTCGGTCACCGGCTCGAAGCGGTGCACGCCGCGGTTCACATCGGGCATCTCGAAGGTGATGCCCATCTTGAGCGCGTCCTCGTACAACACCTTGAGCTTGTCGGTGTTGTCCATTTCCACGGTCATATTGCCGCAGTAGAACTCGGCTGTGTAGTGGACCTTGAGCCAGCCCGTGTGATAGGCCAGCAGGGAGTAGGCTGCCGCGTGCGACTTGTTGAAACCGTAGCCCGCGAACTTCTCCATCAGGTCGAAGACCTCGTCGGCCTTTTCCTCGCTCAGTCCGTTCTTGGCCGCCCCCTCGCGGAAGATTCCCCGGTGCTTGACCATCTCCTCGACTTTTTTCTTGCCCATGGCCCGGCGCAGCAAGTCGGCACCGCCCAGCGAGTAGCCGCCAAGCACCTGGGCGGTCTGCATCACCTGCTCCTGGTAGACCATGATGCCGTAGGTTTCGGCCAGCACCGACTCGACCAGCGGATGCGGGTACTCCACGACCTCCTGCCCGTGCTTGCGGGCAATGAAGGTGGGAATCAGGTCCATGGGGCCGGGTCGATAGAGGGCGTTCAGCGCGATCAGGTCTTCCAGGCGCGAGGGCTTGGCTTCCTTGAGCATCTGCTGCATGCCGCGCGATTCAAACTGGAAGACGGCTTCGGTCTTACCATCGGAGAACAGCTTGTAAGTCGGGTAGTCGTCCAGCGGAATGTTCTCGAACTGGAAGTTCTCCTGACCCTTGTGGCGCTTCATGATGAATTCGCGCGCAATCTCCAGAATCGTCAGCGTGGCCAGACCCAAGAAGTCGAACTTCACCAGGCCCACGGCCTCCACATCGTCCTTGTCGTACATGGCCACGGCCGAGGTACTGCCGGGCTGCTGGTAGAGCGGGCAGAAATCGGCCAGCCTGCCCGGCGCAATCACCACGCCGCCGGCGTGCATGCCGATGTTTCGCGTCATGCCCTCCAGGCTCTGCGCCATCTCGATCAGGGTCTTGACGTCCTCCTCGCGCTCGATGCGCTCGGCCAGGATGGGCTCTTCCTTGATGGCGTAGGTGTATTTGTCGCCTTCCTTGGGCGGATTGGGCGGGTACTTGAGCGTGACATGCAGACCGGGCTTGTTCGGGATCAGCTTGGAGATGCCGTCGCAGAAGGTGTAGCTCATGTCCAGCACGCGGCCCACGTCGCGGATGGCCGCACGCGCGGCCATGGTGCCGAAGGTGGCGATCTGGCTGACGGCATCGCGGCCGTAGCGGTCCTTGACATAGTCGATCACGCGGTCGCGGTTCTGCTGGCAGAAGTCCACGTCAAAGTCGGGCATGGACACGCGTTCGGGGTTCAGGAAACGCTCGAACAGCAGGTTGTACTCCAGCGGGTCGAGATCGGTCACCTTGAGCACATAGGCCACCAGCGAGCCGGCACCCGAGCCACGGCCCGGCCCCACTGGGCAGCCGTTGGCCTTGGCCCATTTGATAAAGTCCGACACGATGAGGAAGTAGCCCGGAAAGCCCATCTTCATGATGGTGCCCAGCTCGAACTCCAGCCGCTCCACATAGCGCGCACGTTGGGCGTCGCGCTTGGCCGCATCGGGATAGAGGTGCACCAGACGCTCCTCCAGCCCCTGGTACGACTCGTGGCGGAAGAACTCGTCCATGCTCATGCCGGACGGCACGGGAAAATTGGGCAGCTGCGGGTTGCCCAGCTCCAGCGTCAGGCTGCAGCGGCGCGCAATTTCGATGGTGTTCTCGATCGCGCTCGGAATGTCGGCGAACAGCTGCGCCATCTCGGCAGCCGTCTTGAAATGCTGGTCGCGGGTGAACTTGCGCACCCGCTTGGCATTGCCCAGAATCTCGCCCTCGGCGATGCAGACCCGGGCCTCGTGCGCCTCGTAATCATCGGGCTTGGCATACTGAATCGGGTGGGTAGCGACCACCGGCAGGTTCAGGCGGCTGGCCAGCTTCACGGCCGCGAGCACATGCGACTCGTCATCGGGACGGCCCGCGCGCTGCAACTCGATATAGAAGCGGTGCGGGAACATGGTGGCCAGACGCTGGGCAATCTCGGCCGCGCCCTTTTCATCGCCACGCGTCAGGGCAATGCCCACAGGACCGGCCTGTGCGCCGGACAGCACGATCAGTCCCTCGCCCAGCTCCTGCAGCCATTCCCACTTGTGCTGGGCCTGGTCGCGCACCACATTGCGCGTCCAGCCGCGTGCCAGCAGCTCGGCGATATTGTGGTAACCCTGGCGGCTCTGGACGAGAACGATGACCCGCGAAGGCGGCGCATCGCCCAGCCCTTCGAGCACGATCTCGGCTCCCAGCAGGGGCTTGACGCCCTTGCCGCGACCTTCGCGGTAGAACTTGATGCCGCCAAACAGATTGTTGAAGTCGGTAATGGCCATCGCCACCTGCCCGTCTTCGGCAGCAGCCTTGATCATGGCATTGACGCGGGTGGTTCCGTCGACGACGGAAAATTCGGTGTGCAGGCGCAGATGGACAAACATGGCCGCTATTGTAGAAAGAGCGCTTCGTCCTTGCGGGCTCAATGCCACTAGATTCGCTGCCGCAGCGTAAAGACGCGGTCAACTCGCCGGCGCGGGGCAGCGGCCCATTACAATGCGTCGATCCTTTTTCAGGAAGGTCCGGGTCGGGTGGTGTATGGTGTGGGTTTTGCGCCTTGCCGCCAGATGCGACGGGCCTGCCTCCCATCACCGCTAATGATTGTCAGAAAACTGTCCACCATGCCGCGTATTTCCCTGACTCTAGTCCCTGCCGTGTTAATCGCCGCCACGCTGGCGGGATGCTCCAGCACCAAGGACGACCCGACGGCCAAGTGGACACCCGAGCGCATCTATACCGAAGCGCGCGACGAATCTTCCTCGGGTGCCTATGACAAGGCCGTGCCGCTGTTCGAAAAGCTTGAAGGCCGCGCCGCCGGCACGCCTCTGGCCCAGCAGGCCCAGCTGGAAAAAGCCTATGCCCAGTACAAGGCCGGCGAAAAAGTGCAGGCACTGGCCACGCTGGACCGCTTTACCAAGCTGCATCCGGCCAGCCCCGCCATGGACTACGCCCTCTATCTCAAGGGCCTGGTCAACTTCAACGACAACCTGGGCATGTTCGGCTGGCTGACCCGCCAGGACCTGTCCGAGCGCGACCAGAAGGCCGCCAAGGACTCCTTCGAGTCCTTCCGCGAGCTGGTGACCCGTTTTCCCGACTCCAAGTACTCGGATGACGCCCGCCAGCGCATGCAGTACATCGTGAACTCGCTGGCCCAGTACGAGGTCCATGTCGCCCGCTACTACTACAGCCGCGGCGCCTATGTTGCAGCCATTGCCCGTGCCCAGACTGCCATCAAGGACTACCAGAACGTGCCCTCGGTACGCGAAGCCATGGTCATTCTCGTCAAGTCCTACGACGCTCTGGGCATGACACAGCTGCGCGACGATGCCAAGCGCGTGCTGGAGCAAAGCTACGGCGCGAATGCCGAGCAAGGCGTGGAAAAGAAGAGCGAGTCCTGGTGGAAACTCTGGTAAGCAGAGCCCTCCGGGCCTAGAAGCAAAAGGATGCGCCTGTGCGCATCCTTTTTCATTTCCGCGTTTCCGAGTCCGCCGCAGCCCCCGGCTCGCTGTCGCTGCGGCCGGCTTGCACCTTGAGCAGCTCCAGCGCCTCGTCGAACTCAGATGGACCGGTCAGCACGCGCATGGGCGGCAATGCCGACATCAGCTTCGCTCCATAGCCCATGGTGACCAGGCGGCTGTCACAGATGACCAGCACACCGCGATCGGTTTCGCTGCGAATCAGGCGCCCTGCTCCCTGCTTGAGAGCCAGGGCCGCCTCGGGCAGCATGTAATCATGGAACGCTGCTCGCCCCACACTCTCCAGCAACCGGGAACGGGCCTCGACCAACGGGTCGTCGGGAGGCGGAAACGGCAGCTTGTCGATAACCACCAGCTGCAGCACGTCGCCGGGAAGGTCCACTCCCTCCCAGAAGGTGGCGGAAGCCACCAGAATCGCGCCTCGCCCGGCCCCAGCCCCCGCAGCCATGAAGCGCTGGATCAGGGCCAGCTTGGGCGCTTCACCCTGCACCAGCACATCAAGATCGGCAAACAGTCCCAGATTCGAGCGCAGCGATGCGCTGATGGCCTGCAAGGCCTTGATGGTGGTGGTCAGCACCAGGGTGCGGCCACCCAGGCGCTGAGCTGCATCCAGCACCAGCTGGGCGACCTGCTCACTGTGCTGCGCGCTGCCGGCCGCAGCAAAGGGCTGGGGCACATAGATACCGGCCTGCCGGTGGTAGTCGAACGGGCTTTCCACCTGCAGCACCTGTGCGCCGCGCAGGCCGCAGGAATCGACAAACCAGCTCAGCTGGGCGTCATTGCCCAAGGTGGCCGAAGTGAAGATCCAGGCCTTCTTCCTTGACGGATCGAGTTCCTCGCCCTGGCTCGTGCCCGCATCCTCCAGCGAGCGCTGAAGCAGTCGCTGCTGCATGATGCGGGCAATCGACAGCGGCGACTCCAGCATGCGCAGATACTGCGCGCCAACCTCCAGCCAGCGCACGCACTCGTCGTCAGCGGCAGATGCAAAGCGCGCCAGCCTGGCCAGCAGCTCTGCACCGCGCTCGTACAGGCGCTGCAAATCGGTGGCAGCCCCCTCCAGGGCGGAAAGCGGAACCAGCAGGGCGCGCAGACTCTGCCCCAGGCGCACCAGGGCCGCCCGCCATTTCACCGGATCCAGCCCCTGAGGGGTCACGGCCTGCCATGCCAGCCGCCCGCCGACCGGAGGCTTGCCGGCCTGCAGGCGCAGCTCGCGCATGGCCTGCTCCAGCGTGGCACAGAGCACCAGCCAGTCAGCCATGCCGCGTGCATGCTCCTGGGTCAGGCGCAGGGCATCGCGGGCGTAACCCACCAATTGGTGGCTCGACAGGGCCTCGCCCGCAAACTGCACCCCAATGTCGTTGAGCTGATGGGCCTCGTCTATCACCACCACCCCGGTATTGGGCAAAAGGTGGGCCATGCCGCTGTCGCGCACATCGAGATCAGCAAACAGCAGATGGTGGTTGACCACCACCACATCGGCTTCCAGCGCCTGCTGCCGAGCGTGATTGACATGGCAGCCCTGCCAGTGCGGGCAGTCCGAGCCCAGGCAGTTGTCCTTGGTGGAGGTCACCAGCGGCAGGGCGGCGGAGCGCTCGTCCAGCGCCGTCAACTCGGCCAGGTCACCGGAGCGCGTGACTCTGGCCCAGCGCTCCACCTCCGCCACGGCCCGCAGCACCTGCGGATCCTGAGGAGCCGTACGCCCCTGGCGCACGCGCTCCAGCCGTTCCATGCACAGATAGGAGGAACGGCCCTTGAGCCTGGCCATGCGTAGCGGCAGGCCCAGACCATGAACCAGGCGCGGCAGGTCACGGGCAAACAGCTGATCCTGCAGTGCCTTGGTGGCCGTGGACACCAGCACCCGCTGACCGCTGAGCAAGGCGGGCACCAGATAGGCATAGGTCTTGCCCACGCCCGTGCCGGCTTCCACCACCAGCACCTGGCCCTCCTCTATGGCGCCAGCGACCGCCAGCGCCATGCGGGTCTGGCCCGGACGCGGCGTAAACGCAGGCTCGGCCAACGCGAGCCCGCCCTGCGGCGCAAACACCTGCGCAACCGCCTGCTGCAATTGAGTCAAAACCGTTTCACCTTCTCACAAGCCAGGTCAGTACGACCTCACATAAGATCTCGAATATTCGCCAAGGCCTGGCCTCGGGCCGATAAAATGTAACGCAACGTTAAATAGCGCTCCGCGAACGCATTCGCACACACTCATGTCATCCAGCTACCGCATTCAGGCGGCCACCGGCATTCACCGCGGCGACCGGGAATATCAGCAGGACCAGGTCCTGCTCATGGCACACCCCTATGCCAAGGGCTGCATTCTTGGCGTTGTAGCCGACGGCATGGGTGGGCGCAGCGGCGGCCGCAAGGCTTCCGACCAGGTCATGCTCACGGCCCGTCAGCTTTTCGAGCGCTTTGAGCCTGCCAAGGAAGACTGCACGCGCCTGCTACGCACCATTGTGCAGGATGCCCACACCGTGATCCGCCTTACGGCCATCGCGGCAGAGCAGGAGCCCCACAGCACCATCGCTGTCTTCGTGGTGCTGCCCGACAATCGCTGCCACTTCATGCACTCCGGCGATTCACGCCTCTACCATTTTCGCGGCGCCGCCCTCGTGCATCGCTCGCTTGATCATTCCTATGTGCAGGCACTGGTCGATCGCGGCGAACTCACCGAGACCGAAGCCCAGCACCATCCCCAGTCCAACATCCTGTTGGGCTGCCTGGGTGCCGAGCCGCTACCGCCCATGGCCCACCATGTGATCGAAGAACTGCAGCCCGGTGACAGCCTGATGGCCTGTTCGGACGGGGTATGGCATTACTTCACCACACAGGAGCTGGGCACGGTGCTCGACGGCCTGTCGCCACGCGAAGCCTCCCAGTTTCTGATCGAGAAAGCCAGGCGGCGTGCAGCAGGCAGTGGCGATAATCTCTCGCTGGCCATACTCAAGCTGGATACCTCGGTCGCTGAAGCCAGCGTCTGAAGAAAGCCCCGGTTAAGACAGCCCATGCCTGGCGGCCATGCAGGTGATGGCGGGCCGCAGGCCCTGCGCGCCTGATTCAGCCATCCCTCAGGGCGCAGGAGCAGGCAACGGCGCCGATGTCTGACCGCGCTCCTTGGCCTGCTGCAAAGCCCTGGCCTTGTGCTCGGCCGCAGCCTTGAGCTTGGCGTCGTAATCCGCCTTGGCCTTGGCCTCGCGCTCGGCGCGCCCCTGGTCGGCCTGTGCGCGGTTTTGCTCGTGACGACGCACATAGTCGGCCTGCTTGCCAGCACGCTGCTGGGCCTCGGTCTGGCGCTGGGCCTGCGCCGCCTGCTCGTCAACCGCAGGCTTGGCGCCCGAGCCCTTGGGCTGGCTGTTGCCGCTCTTGTCGCGCTGCTGCGACTTCATGGGCACGGCAGCGTTCTCGGCTTTCTTCTCTTCGATGGCCTGCAGCTTGGCTGCGGCCTTTTCCTTGCGCTCGGTGTCGTTGATTTCCAGCTCGCGCGCACGCAGCGGCGCGTCTTTCTCTCGGGCAGCCCTGCGGGCATCGGCCAGACAGCCTTCCACTGCAAACTTCTGGTAGCAGAGCTTTTCGTCGGCCACGCGCTGCTGCTCGATGACGGCGCGCTTGCTGACAATCTCGTCGCGCTCGGCTTCGCGTTGCTTGTGCAGATGCTGGCGCGCCTTCTCGGCCACCTCCTTCTGCACCTGCTTGTCGGTCTGCGCCGTCGCATCCGCCTTTACCTGGGCCATGGCCGGTGCGCAGGTCAGGCAGACCGCGGCCAGAGGCGCCAGTGCAAGGCCTGCAATGCGGTGGCGGATCAGCTGGGCAAAGATAGTGGGCATCGTCATCAACTCGGAACTCGAAGTACAGGCTGGCATCTTAAAGCCGCAGGCAGTTGCCCGCTGGCGATCAGGTCAAGCTGGTGTCCACCACGCGGCGCTCAAGCGCCAGATATTCCTTGGAGCGCATCTCGTTCAGGCGCGAGACGGTGCGCGGGAACTCGTGGGACAGCGGACCTTCGGTATAAATCTTCTCGGGCGGCACGGCTGCCGACAAAATGAGCTTGACGTGGCGATCGTAGAGCACGTCCACCAGCAGCGTGAAGCGCCGCGCGGCCGAAGCCATGTTCACATGCAGCTCTGGCACATCGGACAGCAAGATGGTGTGGAACTGCGTGGCAATTTCAAGATAGTCGTTCTGCGAGCGCGGGCCGCCGCAGAGTTCGCGGAAGTCAAACCACACGACGCCGCCGGCACGGCGCTTGGCCGCGATCTTGCGGGTCTCGATCTGCATCACGGGCTCTTCGTCATGGGCTTCGGCTAGGCGATCGAAGGTCTCCTGCATCGCGGCATCGGCCTCCGGACCCAGCGGGCAATGATAGAGCTTGGCGTCTTCGAGAGTGCGGCGGCGATAGTCGGTGCCGTTGTCCACGTTCACCACTTCCATGCGTTCCTTGAGCAAGGCAATCGCAGGCAGGATGCGGTCGCGGTGCAGGCCGCCAGGATAGAGGCCGTCGGGCTCGAAGTTGGAGGTGGTCACAAAGCCCACGCCATTGGCAAACAGCGACTCGAGCAGCTTGTAGAGAATCATGGCGTCGGTGATGTCGGCCACATGAAACTCGTCAAAGCAGATCAGCTTGTACTTCTTGGAGATCTTGGCGCCGAGTGCATCCAGCGGGTTCTGCGTACCCTGCATCAGGTGCATCTCGCGATGCACCTCGCGCATGAATTCGTGAAAGTGCAGGCGCACCTTGCGCTTGAGGGGCACGGCGTTGAAGAAGCATTCCATCAGAAAGCTCTTGCCGCGTCCCACCCCGCCGTACATATAGACGCCCTTGGGCAGGTCGGGGTGATTGATCAGTTTCTTGAGAGCATTGGAGCGCTTGCCCTTGTACACAGTCCACTCGTCAGCGCAGCGTTGCAAAGCGTCGACTGCACGCAGCTGCGCCGGATCGCTTTTGAAACCCTTGGCGGCCAGCTCCGCCTCGTAGGCTTGTCTTACATTCACCGTCTTGTCTCCAGATGCTCAAAAAAACAATAGCTGCTACCGCTTATGCAATAAGCGTTAGCAGCCATTTTGTGCGAAATTCTAAAAGAAACTCAGCCTGCGCGCGGGCACTTCACAGCCATGTCAAAACCTGCGCGCAAGACTGAAAAAATCTTAGAAGTTCAGCGTGCGCTTATCCACGGCCAGAGCCGCTTCCTTGGTGGATTCGGACAGCGAGGGGTGAGCGTGGCAGATGCGGGCGATGTCTTCGCTCGATGCCTTGAACTCCATGGCCACCACGGCTTCGGAAATCAGCTCGGACACCATCGGACCCACCATGTGCACGCCCAGGATCTCGTCGGTCTCGGCATCGGCCAGGAACTTGACCATGCCGGTCGTGTCGCCCAGCGCGCGCGCGCGGCCGTTGGCCAGGAAGGGGAAGGAGCCCGCCTTGTACTTGACGCCTTCGGCCTTGAGCTGCTGCTCGGTGCGACCCACCCATGCCACTTCGGGGCTGGTGTAGATCACCGAAGGCAGAGTGGCGAAGTTGACATGACCGTGCTGGCCGGCAATGCGCTCGGCCACGGCCACGGCTTCCTCTTCAGCCTTGTGAGCCAGCATGGGGCCGCGCACCACGTCACCCACGGCCCACACGCCGGGCAGGTTGGTCTTGCACAGATCGTCCACCACGATGGCGCCGCGCTCGTCCAGGGCCAGGCCCACGGCTTCGGCGTTCAGGCCGATGGTGTTGGCGGTGCGGCCGATCGACACGATCAGCTTGTCCACTTCCAGCGTCTGGGCTTCGCCCTTGGCATTGGTGTAGGCCACGGTCACGCCCTTCTTGCCGGACTTGACTTCACCGATCTTCACGCCCAGCTCGATCTTCAGACCTTGCTTGTCGAAAGCCTTCTTGGCTTCCTTGGCGATCTGCTCGTCGACCACGGGCAGGAACTTGTCCATGCCTTCGAGCACGGTCACTTCCGTGCCCAGACGACGCCAGACCGAACCCATTTCCAGGCCGATCACACCGGCACCGATCAGGCCCAGCTTCTTGGGAGCCTTGCCCAGGCTCAGAGCGCCGTCGTTGGACAGGATGTTTTCTTCGTCGAAAGCCACGCCGGGCAGAGCACGGGCGTTGGAGCCAGTGGCCACAACGATCTGCTTGCCGGTGATGACTTCTTCTTCCTTGCCGGCAACCTTGATTTCATAGCCGCCTTCGACAGCCTTGACGAAGGAACCACGGCCGTGGAAGAAAGTGACCTTGTTCTTCTTGAACAGGTACAGGATGCCGTCGTTGTTCTGCTTCACGATCGCTTCCTTGCGGGCGATCATTTTGGCCACGTCCATCTCGACCTTGCCGGTGGAGATGCCGTGATCGGCAAAGTGCAGCTTGGCATGCTCGAAATGCTCGGAAGACTGCAGCAGCGCCTTGGAGGGAATGCAGCCCACGTTGGTGCAGGTGCCGCCGGGAGCAGCGCCGCCAGCGGCGTTCTTCCACTCGTCGATACAGGCGACGTTGAAACCCAGTTGTGCAGCGCGGATGGCAGCGATGTAGCCGCCGGGGCCTGCGCCGATCACGACGACGTCAAATTGCTTGCTCATGATTTGAATCTTTTCTCTGTTTAACTCGAAAAAAGCCCACCGCTTTTGGTGGTGGGCTTTGTAGAAGCTCGATCTGCTGAATTACAGATCAAACAGGAGGCGAGAAGGATCTTCCAGCGCGTCCTTCATGGCCACCAGGCTCAGCACGGCTTCGCGGCCGTCGATGATGCGGTGGTCATAGGACATGGCCAGGTAGTTCATGGGACGGATCACGATCTGACCGTTCTCGACCACGGCGCGATCCTTGGTGGCGTGCACGCCCAGAATGGCGGACTGAGGGGGGTTGATGATGGGAGTGGACATCATCGAACCGAAGGTACCGCCATTGGAGATGGAGAAGGTACCGCCGGTCATTTCTTCAATGCCCAGCTTGCCTTCCTTGGCCTTCTGACCGAATTCGACAATCTTCTTTTCGATGTCGGCGAAGCTCATTTGGTCTGCATTGCGCAGGATGGGCACCACCAGGCCGCGAGGCGAGCTCACGGCGATACCGATGTCGAAGTAGCCGTGGTAGACGATGTCGTTGCCGTCGATGGAGGCGTTGACGGCGGGGAACTTCTTCAGTGCATGCACTGCAGCCTTGACGAAGAAGGACATGAAGCCCAGCTTCACGCCATGTTCCTTGGTGAACTGGTCCTGGAACTTCTTGCGCAGTTCCATCACGGGAGCCATGTTCACTTCGTTGAACGTGGTCAGGATGGCGTTGGTCGCCTGGGATTGCAGCAGACGCTCGGCAATACGGGCGCGCAGACGTGTCATGGGCACGCGCTGCTCGGGGCGGTCGCCCAGGTTTTCCTTGGTCACGGGAGCTGCCACCTGAGGCAGAGCTGCCTTGGGTGCGCCGGTGGGGATGGCTGCGCCGGCCTTGATGGCACCCAGGGCGTCGCCCTTGGTCACGCGGCCGTCTTTGCCTGTGCCTGCCACGTTGGCAGCGGACAGGTTGTTGTCGGCCAGGATCTTGGCGGCAGCAGGCATGGCCACGCCGCTCTTGTCGGCGCCGGCAGGAGCCGCGGCCACGGGGGCTGCGGCAGGAGTCGCAGCAGCAGCGGGGGCGGCTGCAGGAGCAGCAGCACCGGCGACGGCTTCGGAGTCGATCTTGGCGATCACTTGCTCGGCAGCCACGGTTGCGCCGTCGCCTTGCAGGATTTCGGTGATCACGCCAGCCGAAGGAGCGGGCACTTCCAGCACAACCTTGTCGGTTTCGATTTCGATGAGGATTTCATCGATGGCCACTGCCTCGCCGACCTTTTTCTTCCAGGTCAGCATGGTGGCTTCAGTGATGGATTCGGACAGCTGGGGGACTTTAACTTCAACGATTGCCATTTTGAATTCTTTCCAAAGATGTTTCTTGTGCCCCCTGTCCTCGGACAGGGGGTGTCGCCTGTATTACTTGGTCAGGACAAAGCCCTTGAGCTTGGCGAATGCGCCTTCCACCAGTGCCTTTTGTTGCTCTTGGTGCAGATGTGCGTAGCCAACGGCGGGCGAAGCGGACGCAGCGCGACCGGAGTAGCCCAGCTTCTGGCCTTCACGCATGTTCTCGTGGATGTTGTGCTGGATGAAGAACCAGGCACCCTGGTTCTGAGGCTCATCCTGGCACCACACGATGTCAGTAGCGTTGGCGTACTTCTTCACTTCGGCGGCGAACGCCTTGTGGGGGAAGGGATACAGCTGCTCGACGCGGATGATGGCGACGTCCTTGGATTCCTTCTCGGCACGCTTCTTGACCAGATCGTAGTACACCTTGCCCGAGCAGGCGATGATGCGCTTGACCTTGGCAGCGTTCTTGACGATGGTTTCGTCCTGCTCGGGGATCACGGTCTGGAAACCACCAGAGGTGAACTCGGACAGGGGCGACGTGGCGTCCTTGTTACGCAGCAGCGACTTGGGAGTCATGATGACCAGCGGCTTGCGCAGGCCACGAACCATCTGGCGACGCAGCACGTGGAAGATCTGGCTGGCCGTTGTGGGCTGCACGATCTGCATATTGGTGTCGGCAGCCAGCTGCATGAAGCGCTCCAGACGCGCCGAGCTGTGCTCGGGGCCCTGGCCTTCATAGCCATGAGGCAGCATCAGTGTCAGGCCGTTGACACGGCCCCACTTCACTTCACCGGATGCGATGAACTGGTCGATCACCACCTGGGCACCGTTGGCGAAGTCGCCGAACTGGGCTTCCCACACCACCAGGGTGTTGGGATCGTTCGATGCATAGCCGTATTCAAAGCCCAGCACTGCCTCTTCGGACAGGATGGAGTCGATGACGACGAACGGAGCCTGATTCTCGGCAGCGTTCTGCAAAGGAATATATGTGCCCTCGTCCCACTTTTCTCGCTTCTGGTCATGAACCACGGCGTGACGGTGTGTGAAGGTGCCGCGACCCGAGTCTTCACCCGACAGACGCACGGGATAGCCCGAAGCAACCAGGGAGCCGAAGGCCATGGTTTCACCCATGCCCCAGTCCACGTTCACATCACCGCGGCCCATGGCTGCACGATCGTCGTACACCTTCTTGACCAGGGCGTGAGGGTTCACGCTGGCAGGCAGAGTCGTGATCTTCTCGGCCAGGCGCTTCCACTCGGTCAAGGGAATAGCTGTGTCGCCGGCGTCGGTCCAGGTCTTGCCCACGAAGGGGCTCCAGTCCACGGCGTACTTGCTCTTGAAGTTGGTCAGCACCACGTCCTGGGTGTGACGGCCCTCGTCCATGGCGGCGCGATAGGCCTTGACCATGTCGTCGCCCAGCGTGTCGCCCAAGCCCTGAGTGGCCAGCTTGTCTGCGTACAGCTTGCGCGTGCCGGGGTGGGCAGCGATCTTCTTGTACATCAGAGGCTGTGTCAGTGCAGGAGTGTCCTGCTCGTTATGACCCAGCTTGCGGAAGCAGATGATGTCGACCACCACGTCCTTGGAGAACTCCATACGGAATTCCAGGGCCAGCTGCATGGCCAGGCACACGGCTTCAGGATCATCGCCATTCACGTGCAGCACGGGCGACTCGATCATCTTGACGATGTCGGTGCAATACAGTGTGGAGCGCAGATCGCGAGGGTCAGAGGTGGTGAAACCGATCTGGTTGTTGATGATGATGTGAACCGTACCGCCAGTGGTGTAGCCACGGGTTTCGGACAACGCCAGGGTTTCCTGGTTCACGCCCTGGCCGGCGAAGGCCGCGTCACCGTGCACCAGCACGGGCAGCACTTGCTTGCCCATGGGGTCGTCGCGACGGTCCATGCGCGAGCGCACCGAACCTTCCACCACGGGGTTGACGATTTCCAGGTGCGAGGGGTTGAAAGCCAGCGACAGGTGAACGGGACCCCCCTTGGCAGACACGTCGGAGCTGAAGCCCTGGTGATACTTCACGTCACCGGCAGGCAAATCTTCGGGAGCGGTGTGGTCGAACTCGGCAAACAGATCCTTAGGCGCCTTGCCCAGGGTATTGACCAGCACGTTCAGACGGCCGCGGTGAGCCATGCCGATCACGACTTCCTGCACGCCCTTGGCGCTGGCGGAGTTGATCAGCTCGTCCATGGCGGCGATGAAGGACTCACCACCTTCCAGCGAGAAGCGCTTCTGACCCACATACTTGGTGTGCAGATAACGCTCCAGACCTTCGGCAGCGGTCAGGCGGTCCAGGATGCGCTTTTTCTCGTCCGCATTGAAGACGGGCTTGGAACGGATCGATTCCAGGCGTTGCTGCCACCAGCGCTTCTGATTCTGATTGGTGGCATACATGTACTCGGCGCCCAGGGTGCCGCAGTAGGTTTCGCGCAGAGCATTCATCAGCTCGCGCAGAGTCATGCTTTCCTTGCCGAAGAAGGTGTTGCTGGTGTTGAACACCACTTCCTGGTCGGCGTCGGTGAAGCCGTAGAAGGAAGGCTCCAGCTCGGGAATTTCGGGGCGCTCGGTGCGCTTCAGGGGATCCAGATCGGCCCAGCGTTGACCCACGTTGCGGTAGGCAGCAATCAGCTGCTGCACGGCCGTGCGCTTGCGACCCAGCTCGGAGTCAGCGCCGGAAGCCACCACCACCTTGGTGCCGCCCTGCTTTGCGCGCTCGGCAAAAGCATTGATCACGGGCAGGTGAGGAACGTCCTTGTTGTCGGTGCCGTCCACTGCAGGCACATG
The DNA here is from genome assembly GCF_018292285.1 of Comamonas brasiliensis. Lineage (NCBI taxonomy): Bacteria > Pseudomonadati > Pseudomonadota > Betaproteobacteria > Burkholderiales > Comamonadaceae > Comamonas > Comamonas brasiliensis. Next base: position 1,047,138 of record NZ_JAANES010000001.1, on the reverse strand, counting down.
CTGCAGTGCATCGAAGTATTCACGCCAGGAATCGGGGACGCTACCGGGGTTGGCCAGGTAGTTCTCGTACATCTCTTCGACATAGGGCGCATTGCCGCCGAACAGATAGGTGTTGCCTTGATAGGCTTGATAGATCGTTGACTGATCGCTCATATCTCGCTGACCTCCGCTTTCCTTCGGAAAGCATTAGCTGGTTTGTGGAACCTCCCGCGACACGGCTGTACCGATTGGCGGATGCGACTGTGGCTGGGGAAGGGCCTTGAGTTGCGGCAGCCATTGTGCCACTGTTCAAAGTCTTGGTCTTATAAAAGACAAGATGTTTACACCCCTGGGACTCGCTTACATTGCAGGAACTCCGTAAACAAGGATTCGCATGCCGCTTTTGCCGCTTCACAAACGTGCATTCATTCTTCTTTTGATAGCAGTAACTGCTGGATTCGGCTTGGTTCTTGAGGAATATGCCGTTGCCATCTTCTGGGGCGTGGTATTTGCCATCGTCTTCGCCCCCCTGCACCGCAAGCTGCTGATGCGCATGCCCAACAGGCCCACGCTGGCCGCGCTGGCAACCTTGCTAATTAGTCTGGTAATGGTCATTTTGCCGCTGTCTCTGATAGGGCTGTCGCTCATCAAGGAAACCGCTGCCATCTATGACCAGGTCAGCAGCGGCAACCTGTCCGCCGGCAACTATGTGGAGCAGATATTCAATGCCCTGCCCTCCTGGCTGACACCGTGGATGGAGAAGCTGCACCTGGGCACGCTGGAAGAAATCCAGACCAAGCTCTCCAATATCGCGCTGCAAGCCAGCAAGCTCGCGGCGACCAAGGCCGTGGGGCTGGGGCAGAACACCCTGGGCTTTGTGGTGGGCTTCGGCGTCATGCTCTATCTGATCTTCTTTCTGCTGCGCGATGGCAAGGAGCTGGTGGCACGCATCTGGGCTGCCACGCCTCTGGCACCCGAGCACAAGCGCGAGCTGGCCATCAAGTTCATCACCGTCATCCGCGCCACCGTCAAGGGCAATCTGGCCGTCGCTGCCGCACAGGGCGCATTGGGGGGGTTGATCTTCTGGATTCTGGGCATCCAGGGCGCGGTGCTCTGGGCCGTGGTCATGGCTTTTCTGTCGCTGCTGCCCGCAGTGGGTGCAGGTCTGGTCTGGGGGCCGGTCGCGATCTACTTCCTGGCCACAGGCGCCGTCACCAAGGGCCTGATCCTGGCCACCTACGGGGTGCTGGTCATCGGACTGGTGGACAACGTGCTGCGCCCCCTGCTGGTCGGCAAGGACACCAAGATGCCTGACTATGTGGTGCTGATCTCCACACTGGGAGGCATGGCCCTGTTTGGGCTTTCGGGCTTTGTGCTCGGCCCGGCCATCGCCGCGCTGTTCATGGCTGCCTGGGAGCTGTTTGCCTCCATGCAAGCGCAGGAGGAGGAGCAACTGAGCCGCGAAAGCGCGCAAAAACGCACAACGGCCGATGAGCCTCAGCCTGCCGAGAGCCCGCTTGCTGTCACTGCAGAGCCCTCGACCGAAACACCAAAAAGCGACACAGACTAGGAATTTTCTGTGCAATTCGGCCTGTCAGCTGATGGTGTTTCGCCCTGAAACTTGATAAGTTCAGAAGCGCAGGCCGAAAACTATGGTGGCGATAAAGAAATACAAAAACGAAAAATAAGGAGCAAAACCGCTTGACGTTACTCAAGAATTAAGGGTTTGTAACTGCTATCAAAAATGAGGGGGGTCGTAAAATTTGCTTTCACTATAAGCGTTCATACGAAAAGGTACCCCACAATGGTCCAATTCTCCAGACGCCAGTTCATGAAAGTGACTGGTTCGACTCTGGCGGGTTCCAGCTTGGCGCTGATGGGTTTCTCACCCACAGCTGCGCTCGCTGAGGTGCGACAGTACAAACTGTCTGCTGCCACCGTAACCCGCCAAACCTGCACCTACTGCTCTGTAGGCTGCGGCATCCTGATGTACTCCCTGGGCGACGGCAGCAAGAACAGCCGCCTGTCCGTGATGCACGTGGAAGGCGACCCGGATCATCCGGTCAATCGCGGCACACTGTGCCCCAAGGGTGCATCGCTGCTGGACTTCGTCCACAGTCCAAGCCGCCTCAAGTATCCCGAATATCGCGCGCCCGGCTCCTCCGAGTGGAAGCGCATGTCCTGGGACGAGGCGCTGAACCGCATCACCAAGCTGCTCAAGGAAGACCGCGACGCCAACTTCGTTGAAACCAACGAAAAAGGCCAGAAGGTCAACCGCTGGCTCACCACCGGCATGCTGGCCGCCTCGGCCTCCAGCAACGAAGCCGGCTACATCACGCACAAAGTGGCCCGCTCCTGGGGCCTTCTTGCACTCGACAACCAAGCACGTGTCTGACACGGCCCGACGGTGGCAGGTCTTGCCCCGACGTTTGGCCGTGGAGCGATGACGAACCATTGGGTCGACATCAAGAACGCGGACGTTATTTTGATCATGGGCGGCAATGCCGCCGAAGCACACCCCTGCGGCTTCAAGTGGGTGACCGAAGCGAAGGAGCACAACAAGGCTCACTTCATGGTGGTCGATCCGCGCTTCAACCGCTCGGCATCCGTGGCTGACTTCTATGCACCGATCCGTTCCGGCTCGGACATTGTCTTCCTCGGCGGTGTGATCAACTACCTGCTGACCAACGACAGGATTCACCACGAGTATGTGAAGAACTACACGGACTTCTCATTCATCGTGCGCGAGGACTTTGCGTTCGACGAAGGTATTTTCTCGGGCTACAACCCCGAAAAGCGTACGTACGACAAGGCATCCTGGGACTATGAGCTCGGTGACGATGGCTTTGTGAAGGTCGATCCCACGCTGGAACACCCTCGCTGCGTCTATCAATGGCTCAAGAAGCATTACGCAGGCTACACCCCCGAGAAGGTGGAATCCATCTGCGGCACGCCCAAGGAAAAATTCCTGCACGTGTGCGAGAAGCTTGCTTCGACTGCCGAAGCAGGTCGTGTTGCCACCATCATGTATGCACTGGGCTGGACCCAGCACACCACGGGCGCGCAGATTCTGCGTACCGGCGCCATGATCCAGCTGCTGCTGGGCAATATCGGCATCGCTGGCGGCGGCATGAACGCGCTGCGCGGCCACTCCAACATCCAGGGTCTGACCGACCTGGGCATTCTGTCCGCTTCGCTTCCCGGGTACCTGACGCTGCCGAACGAAGCCGAGCAGGACTACAACCAGTACATCGCCACACGCACGCCCAAGCTGCTGCGCCCTGGCCAGATGAACTACTGGTCGAACACGCCCAAGTTCCATGTCAGCCTGATGAAGGCATGGTGGGGCCCGGCGGCAACTGCTGAAAACAACTGGGCTTTTGACTATCTGCCCAAGCTGGACAAGCAGTACGACATGCTGCAGATCTTCGAGATGATGACTCAGGGCAAGGTCAACGGCTACATCGCTCAGGGCTTCAACCCCCTGGCGGCCCTGGCCAACAGCAACAGCGTGCGCGAAGGCCTCAAGAAGCTGAAGTTCCTGGTCATCATGGATCCGCTGGTGACCGAGACTTCGGAGTTCTGGAAGAACCACGGTGAGTTCAACGACGTGGACTCCGCTTCCATCCAGACCGAGGTGTTCCGCCTGCCCACCACCTGCTTCGCCGAAGAAGACGGTGCCGTGGTCAGTTCCTCGCGCGTGCTGCAGTGGCACTGGAAGGCAGCCGAACCTCCGGGAGAGGCCAAGACCGACATTGCCATCATGTCCGGCCTGCACCTGCGCCTGAAAGCGCTCTACCAGAAGGAAGGCGGCAAGTTCTTCGAGCCCATCACCAATCTGTACTGGCCTTACGCCGAAGCCCACCACCCCTCCTCCGAGGAAGTGGCCAAGGAGTACAACGGTCGTGCGCTGGTGGATCTGTTCGACCCCAAGGACCCCACCAAGCTCATCCGCAAGGCGGGCGAGCAGCTGGCGGGCTTCGGCGAAATGCGCGATGACGGCACCACCCTGGGCGGCTGCTGGATCTGGGCTGGCAGCTGGACTTCGTCCGGCAACCAGATGGCGCGCCGCGACAACAGCGACCCCACAGGCATAGGCAACACGCTGAACTGGGCCTGGGCCTGGCCTGCCAACCGTCGTGTGCTCTACAACCGTGCATCCTGCGACCGTCAGGGCAAGCCGTTCAACCCCGAACGCGTGCTGATCAAGTGGAACGGCAAGCAATGGGGGGGTGCGGACGTGCCGGACGTGGCCGTGGGCCTGGATCCCGAGGTGATCAACCCCTTCATCATGAATCCCGAAGGGGTGGCCCGCCTGTTTGCTCGCAAGGGCATGGCAGAAGGCCCGTTCCCCACGCATTACGAGGCGTTTGACAACCCGCTGGGCTACAACCCCATGTACCCCAACAACAAGCTGGCCGTCATCAGCCCCGTGATACGCATCCTGGAAACCGCCAAGGGCACCCAGGGCGACCCCAAGGACTACCCGCACGTGGGCACGACCTACCGCCTGACCGAGCACTTCCACTACTGGACCAAGCATGTTCAGCTGAACAACATCGTCCAGCCCGAACAGTTCGTGGAAATCGGCGAGGCACTGGGCAAGGAGCTGGGCATCGAAACCGGCCATCAGGTCAAGGTTTCGTCCAAGCGTGGCTTCGTCAAGGCCGTGGCCGTGGTGACCAAGCGCATCAAGCCCATGAAGATCGATGGCAAGACCATCCATCACGTGGGCGTGCCGATTCACTGGGGCTTCTCCACGACGGGACGCAAGGGCTATCTGGCTAACAACCTGACAGCCTCCGTGGGTGACGGTAACAGCTTGACCCCTGAATCCAAGACCTTCCTCGTGAAGGTGGAAAAGATCTAAGGAGCCACGCTGATGTCCTCAACCATGTCTCTCGATATCAAACGCCGCTCGGCGACGACGACACCCGCACCCAGCGCACGCGGTGCGCATGCAGGTGAAGTCGCCAAGCTGATCGACGTCTCCAAATGCATTGGCTGCAAGGCTTGCCAGACAGCCTGCATGGAGTGGAACGACCTTCGCGACGAAATCGGCACAGTGGCCGCTGGCGTCTACGACAACCCGACGGATCTGACGTCGGAATCGTGGACCGTGATGCGCTTTGCCGAGTACGAAAACGAAGCCACAGGCAACCTGGAGTGGCTGATCCGCAAGGACGGCTGCATGCACTGCGAAGACCCGGGCTGCCTCAAGGCCTGCCCCTCGCCTGGCGCCATCGTCCAATATGCCAACGGCATCGTGGACTTCCAGCAGGACCAGTGCGTGGGCTGCGGCTACTGCGTCACGGGCTGCCCGTTCAACATTCCGCGCATCTCCAAGAAGGACCACAAGGCGTACAAGTGCACCTTGTGTTCGGACCGCGTGGCTGTTGGCCAGGAACCCGCCTGCGTCAAGACCTGCCCAACCGGAGCCATCCAGTTCGGCACCAAGGAAGCCATGCAGGAGCAGGCCTCGCGCCGTGTCGTGGACCTCAAGGAACGCGGCTACGAAAAGGCCGGTCTCTACGACCCGCAGGGCGTGGGCGGTACGCACGTGATGTACGTGCTGCACCATGCGGACAAGCCTTCGCTCTACAAGGGCCTGCCGGACGATCCCAAGATCAGCCCGATGGTGTCCCTGTGGAAGGGTGTGGCCAAGCCTCTGGCCATGGCCGCTCTGGGTGCAGCTGCTGTCGGCAGCCTGTTCCACTACATCACCAAGGGTCCGAACGACGTGTCCAAGGACCTGGAAGATGAAATGGAGCGCAAGGACGCCGAAGCGCAGAACAAGGAGAACGGCCAATGAAACGCAACCCTCGCGACCTCGTGCGCTACAACGCATCGGAGCGCGCCAACCACTGGGTGGTAGGCATTTGCTTCATTTTGCTGGCCCTGTCCGGCCTGGCGTTCTTCCATCCCGCCTTCTTTCCGCTGACACAGCTGTTCGGTGGCGGCCCATGGACGCGCATTCTGCACCCCTATATCGGGGTGGTGATGGCCTTGTTCTTCGTCATCATGGCTTGCCGTTTTGCCAAGCTCAACATCGTGGAACCCCGCGATATCGAGTGGCTCAAGAACGTCAACAAGATGATCGACGGCGACGACCACGACATGCCCGAACAGGGCAAGTACAACGGTGGCCAGAAGCTGCTGTTCTGGGGTCTGGTGATCGGCATGCTGCTGATCACGGTCACCGGCGTGCTGATGTGGCGTGCCTGGTGGACGCTGCCCGTGGGCGTGGTGCGTGCCGCTTCGGTGGTGCATGCCATCGCTGCGGTATGGATGATCGGCCTGATCATCATGCACGTCTATGCGGCTATTTGGACTCGCGGCACCATTCGCGCCATGTTGTATGGCACAGTGACCCGTGCCTGGGCCAAGCAGCACCACCGCGGCTGGTATCGCAAGATGACTGGCGACAACGACTGATCGCATCGGTCTTTGGATAAAGTCACTTAGACACTTGTTGATCGCCGCCGGACGCCCTCTGCTGGGCGTGCCGGCGGCTTCAGTTTCGGGACCCCTATTTCTATGCAACAACGCATTCTTCAACCCGGCGAAATCGAAGCACTGGACAAGACCAGCTTCCCCCGCATCCTGCTGCCTCAGGTAGCCAGCCTGTTTGCCGACCGCGCCGCGCGCCTGCGCCAGCTGTCGCAAGGCAATCCGATTGCGGATTACCTGCAGTTTGCCGCCAAGATCGTGGATGCCCAGCATGCCGCAGCTTCCCGAGTGGAGCTGCAGCCCCTGGACACCGACAGCATCGAGCGCGCGCAGCAGCACTCCATGCCCTTGCTGCCTGCGGCCGACCACATCGATCCGGCCTGGCATGAGGTGCTGGATGCCATGCTGGACACGCTGGCCGGAAACGAAGGCCTGCCCGAGCCCCTGCAACCGCTGATCACCTCGCTGCGCGAACTCAGCCTGCAGGAGCGCGATGAAATCGCCCAACGCCTGCTGCAAAAGGAAGTAGCTGCCCGCCATATCGGCATGGCGCCTTTCATCATGGCCGCGCTGCAGGTGGTCTTCGCCAGGCGCGCAGCAGCCCTGCAGGTGCAGGACGTGCCCTATACCGAACCTGCCACCATCTGCCCCGTGTGCGCCAGCGAACCCGTGGCCAGCGTCATCCGCATCGGCGGCAAGCTTGCCGGTCACCGCTACGCCCATTGCGGCACTTGCGCCTGCGAATGGCATATGGTGCGCGTCAAGTGCACGCACTGCGAATCGACCAAGGGCATCCACTACCAGGGCATCGACGGCGGCGGCGAGGAAGTTCTGGCCGAAACCTGCGACGAATGCGGCAGCTACCGCAAGATCGTCAACCAGGAAAAAAACCCCATGGTCGAGCCTCTGGCCGATGATCTGGCCAGCCTGATGCTGGACCTGCTGATGAGCGAGACCGGCTTCCAGCGCGCCAGCGCCAATCCTCTGCTGTTTGTCGCCGTAGCCGAAGAGCAGCAAGGCGAGGCCGACCAGCATCTGGTGGACCCAGCAGCCTGAACCTACGGGTGCCAAGCGCCACCATAATGAGGGCGGCAGGTCTTCCTGCCGCCTTTTTTGATTTTTCGACGACCCGACACATCCTGGCCATGAGCAATACCGCAGCGACTGCCCCCGAAATTTCGCACCCCTCCCAGCTTCCTGCCGTGGACAAGGTCTTGCTCGCGGTCGAGATGCAGGCATTGCGTCAATCCTATGGCCTGGACGCCTGCACCAAAGCCGTCCGGGACGTGCTGACAGGGCTGCGCCAGCAGCTTCTGGGCGCTGGCGATCAGCCCGCCCAGAGCGTGCAGGCCGACATCGGCTCCATCGTCCAGGCCGCACAGCGCCAGCTTCAGGCCCGGTTCGCGCCACGCCTGCAGCCTGTCTTCAACCTCACCGGCACGGTGCTGCATACCAATCTGGGCCGCGCGCTGCTGCCGCAGGCTGCCATCGACGCCGTGGTGCAGGCTATGAGCGCACCGGCCAATCTGGAGTACGACCTGGACGACGGCGGCCGCGGCGATCGCGACGACCTGGTCGAATCGCTGATCTGCGAGCTGACCGGTGCCGAAGCCGCGACCGTTGTCAACAACAACGCCGCTGCCGTGCTGCTGGTGCTGTCCACCATGGCCGCGGGTCGGGAAGTCGTGGTCTCGCGCGGCGAGCTGGTCGAAATCGGCGGCGCCTTCCGCATCCCCGATGTCATGACCCGCGCCGGTGCCCGGCTGATCGAAGTCGGCACCACCAACCGCACCCACGAGAAAGACTATGCAGGGGCCATCGGCGAGAACACGGCCGCGCTCATGAAGGTGCATTGCAGCAACTACGCCATCACCGGCTTCACCAAGGCCGTCAGCGATGCCGATGTTGCCCGCATTGCACACGACAGCAGCCTGCCCATGATCGTCGACCTGGGCAGCGGCACGCTGATCGACATGCGCGACTGGGGGCTGCCCTATGAGGTCACGGTGCGCGAGACGGTCGAGTCAGGTGCCGACATTGTCACCTTCAGCGGCGACAAGCTCCTGGGCGGCCCGCAGGCCGGCATCATCGTCGGCAAGCGGGAGCTGATTGCCCAGATCAAGAAGAACCCGCTCAAGCGCGCGCTGCGCGTGGGCAAGATCACGCTGGCGGCGCTGGAGCCCACGCTGCGCCTGTACCTGAACCCCGAAAAACTCGCCCAGGAGCTGACGACACTGCGCCTGTTCACACGCAAGGCCGCCGACATGCAGGCCCAGGCCGGGCAGCTGCAGCCTCTGCTGCAGCAGGCACTGGGCCATGACTATGTGGTGGAGGCCGCGGCCATGAACAGCCAGATCGGCAGCGGCGCCCTGCCCGTGGAAAACCTGCCCAGCTTCGGCCTCAGGATCTATCCGGCAAGCGGCAAACAGGCAGGTCGCCAGCTGACCCGGCTCGAAGCGCGCTTTCGTGCCCTGCCCCGGCCCGTGATCGGGCGCCTGCATGACGACGCCCTGTGGCTGGATCTGCGCTGTCTGGAAATCCCGGCACAGGCCCTGTTTGCCGCGCAACTGCCGCAGCTGGCCTGAGCCAGCCCCATGACTGCGCCCCGCAAATTTATATAAAAACACCTTGCATCGCTTGATACACAAGCGCTAGCAGCTATCAAAACCATAAGCACACCATGATCATCGGAACCGCAGGCCATATCGACCACGGCAAAACCACGCTGGTGCGTGCGCTCACAGGAGTTGAAACTGATCGCCTCAAGGAAGAGAAAGCCCGCGGCATCTCCATAGAACTCGGCTATGCCTACAGCCCGCTGCCCAATGGCGATGTGCTGGGCATCATCGACGTGCCGGGCCACGAGAAATTCGTCCACACCATGGCCGCCGGTGCCGTGGGCATTGACCACGCCCTGCTGGTCGTGGCTGCCGACGACGGCGTCATGCCCCAGACCATAGAGCATCTGGAGATTCTGCAGCTGCTGGGTGTCAGGCGCGGCAGCGTGGCGCTGACCAAGGTCGATCGCGTGCTGCCGCAGCGCATTGTCGACGTGCACCGGGAAATCAACGCCATTCTCGGCGTCACTGCTCTGGCGGACAGCCCCATCTTCGAGACCAATGCCGCAGAACCCGGCAATGCCGGCGTACAGGCCCTGCGCGAACACCTGCAGGTGCAGGCCCAGATGATGCAGGCGCGCCCCCGGGACGGCCTGTTCCGGCTCGCCGTGGACCGCGTCTTCACGCTGCCGGGCCAGGGCACGGTGGTCACGGGCACGGTCTTCAATGGCCAGGTACGGTTGGGCGACACGCTGGCACACTCGGCCAGCGGCCGGACCGTGCGCGTGCGCAGCATTCATGCCCAGAACCAGAGCAGCGACAGCGGCGTCGCCGGCCAGCGCTGTGCACTGAATCTGGCAGGCATAGGCAAGGACGAGATCGAGCGCGGAGACTGGATCATGGACCCGCGCCTGCTGCAGGCCACGGACCGCCTCGACATTCATCTGCACCTGCTCAGCGAAGCGCCCTCGCTGGCCCAGTGGACGCCCGTCCATGTGCACCTGGGCACCAGGCGCACCACCGGCCATGTGGCCTTGCTGCAGGACCAGGCCATAGAGCCCGGCACCGAAGCCCGCGTGCAGCTGGTGCTGGATGCGCCGGTATTCGCCCTGCCCGGCGACCGCCTGATCCTGCGCAACGCCCAGGCCAGCCGCACCATCGCTGGCGGCATGGTGCTCGACCCCTATGCACCTAGCCGCAAGCGCCGCAGCGCAGAGCGCATGGCCTACCTCGACGCCATGGAGCAGCTCATAGCCCGCAGCGACTTCAGGCCGCTGATCGCACAGGCCCCGCACGGCATTGCGCGCTCGCAGCTGGTGCGTCTGAGCGGCCATGCCTTCCCCAAAGCCAGCCTGGCCGACACCATCCAGCTGCCCATCGGCGGCGGCGATGCCATGGTGCTGGGCCTGCAGCGCTGGCAGCTGCTGCAGAACCAACTCATCGACAGCCTGGCGCGCTTTCATGAAAAATCGCCCGACGAGCCCGGCGTCAACGCAGCGCGGCTGAGGCGCATGGCCTTGCCCGGCCTGCAGCAAAGCAGCTACGACGCCCTCTATCAGGGCCTGGTCGATGCCCTGCTTAGCAGTCAGAAGCTGGCCAGCTCTGGCGCCTGGCTGCATTTGCCTCAGCACAGCGTGCAACTGAGCAGTGCAGAGCAGACGCTGGCCGAAAAACTGCTGCCCGCCATCGCGGCAGGCCGCTTTGACCCGCCCTGGGTGCGCGACTTGGCGCGCGACCATGCCGCAGGCGAAGAACTGGTGCGCCAGCTACTCAAAAAGCTCTCGCGCCAGGGCCAGCTGTTCCAGGTCGTCAAGGACTTGTTCTATGCACCGGCACGCATGGATGAACTAGCCGCCCTGGTTGCCGACATCGCCGGCAGGCACGCCAAGGGCGAAGTGGAAGCCAGCGCATTCCGCGACGCCACCGGTCTGGGCCGCAAGCGCGCCATCCAGATTCTCGAATTCTTCGACCGCACCGGCTACACGCGCCGCGTGCGCGACGTCCATCTGCTGCGCCCAGATGTGCATTGGAATAGCACGCAGCGCTGATCCTGCAAGGAAAGCAGATAGAAATCAGCCCAGGTTCCCTATGCAACCTGCGCAACAAGCTATCAAATCAGAATAGCGGGGCATGAGGCCTTGTCGTGCGGTTTGACATCAAGTGCCGGATTGCTGGCTACAATCGCAGTCCTATCTTCTACAAGAGTGGCAGCTGCCACTCTTGACCCAAAGGAAGGCAATCGTGCCCGGTGGCGCGGCCGGGCTTCAAACCCGGTGGGGGGCGTCAGCCGCTCCCGGGTTGGTTCGACTCCAGCTGCTTTCCGCCACTCCCCTTCTCAGGTATTCAGACTGCAGCTTCCTGCTCCTGCAGCATTCGCCACATCACCTTGCCGCTGCCGCTCTTGGGCAAGGCCGTCACGAACTGCACCAGACGCGGTGCCTTGTAGACCGCCATATTGTCGTGGCACCACTGGATGATCTGCTCTGCCGTCGTCGCCTCATGACCAGCACGCAGCACGACCACGGCCTTGACGGTTTCGCCGCGATAGGCATCCTTGGCGGAAATCACGCAGGCTTCCTGAATCCCGGGGTGGCGGAACATCAGCGACTCCACCTCGGCCGGCCAGACCTTGAAGCCGCTGGCATTGATCATGCGCTTGAGCCGGTCGGTGATGAAGAAATAGCCCTCCTCATCCACACGCCCCAGATCTCCGGTGCGGAAAAAGCGCTTGCCATCCAGCTCCATAAAGCTTTGCTCGGTCGCCTCGGGGCGCTGCCAGTAGCCCTCGAACACCTCGGGGCCATGGACCACGATCTCACCCTGCTCTCCCTGCGCCACCTCTTCCAGCGTGTCGGGGCTGATCACGCGTGCATCGGTGCTCATGAAAGGGATACCCAGGCATTGCTGCTTGGGATGGTCGGGCGGATTGCTGTGCGAGGGTGCGGCAGTTTCGGTCAGTCCATAGCCTTCACAGAAGCGCAGCCCGTACTGCTCGAGCAGCCGCTGGGCCACGGCCTGGGGCATGGCGGCACCGCCGCCGCCGATGTATTTGAGGCTGGACAGGTCGAAGGACGCGAAGTTGGGACTGGCCAGCAGATCGATCACCATGGTCGGGATATTGGTCCAGCTCGTGACCTGATAGTGCGAGATCAGGCGCCCTGCCAGTTCACGCTCCCAGCGCGGCATGATGATCAGCGTCGCCCCCATGTAGATAGCACTATGCAGCACGGACACCATGCCCGTGATGTGAAACATAGGCACGACGGCCAGCACCACGTTCTCGCTGGTGCCCGTGCCCCACATCGCGCCGGAAACGGCGTTGTGGTTGATGCTGCGATGCAGATGCATGCAACCCTTGGGATGGCCCGTGGTGCCGCTGGTATAGGGCAGCAGGGCCAGATCGTCTCGGCCCACGGTGTGCGGCGGCGGCAGCTCGCTGCAGGCCAGCGCCTGCGTCCATGCATGGACCTGGCCGTGGTTCAGGCTGGCAGGCTCGCGCTCGCCCAGCAGCCAGTTGCGCCAGGCTTCGGGCGGCGCATCCGGACCCTGCACATCGGCATCAAAGCCGTCGGTGAACCGTGTCACCAGCAAGTGCTGCAGCGCCTCGGTAGGCTCCAGGGCATTGCTGGCCTTGACCAGTTCCGGCGCCAAATCGGCCGTGGTGATGGCCACCTTGGCACCCGAGTCCGTGATGTAGTGCTTGAGCTCCTCTGCCGTGTTCATGGGATTGACCGGCACCACCACCGCATTGGCGCGGAAGATGGCGTAATGCGCCAGCACCAGCTGCGAGCTGTTCTGCATCAGCACGATGACGCGGTCGCCTTTTTTCACGCCCAGGCCATGCAGATAGGCGGCCATGCGCTCCGTACCCTCGCACAGCTGCTTATAGGTCGTGGTGCGACCCAGAAACACCAGCGCGGCCTTGTCCGGATAGCGCCTGGCATTGACGGCCAGGTTATCCCAGACGCTGGTTGCTGGAACGGTGATGGAATAGGGCAGCCGATTGGGCCAAAACTGGTGATGAGCGGGCATGAGTCAGGCAATCCGAAAAGCGTATACATAGTCCGGGTGGACTAATCAGTCCGCAAGACTAGGCCTGCCGACACGGCCCGGCATCCGGGATGCCCCCAAGAGCCGGTCACTCAGGTGACGGCCGGTGCGGCCTGGCACGGCTCACTCTGACCCGGCATAGCGCTCTGGCTTACCATGCGCCAATGCCTCATGAATCACGCCTGCAGCAGTCGCTGCGCCACCTACTCGCCAGCCAGCGCACCGCCGCGCTGGCCGTGCAGCCACAGGCCGGCTCTTCGGCACCCGGATATCTTCCGGCCCCGGGGCTGTCTCTGGTGCCGTGGGCCTGGAGTGGCGATTTCAGCTGTCTGGTGCTGCATGTCAGTGCGCTGGCCAGCCACACCCAGGCCATGGAGCTGCATCCCGCCGTCAGCCTGCTGATCAGCAGGCCCGAATCGGCGGAGCAAGCCGTGCATGCGCTGGAGCGCATCAGCATCCAGGGCGTGGCATCCACTCCGCCGCGCGACAGCGCTCTGTGGCAAGGCGCCCGTGCCAGCTATCTGGCGCGCTTTCCCGATGCCGAACCCATGACAGCGCTGGGAGACTTTCGCTTTGTCTGCATCACGCCGCAAGGCGGCAGGCATGTCGCCGGCTTCGGCGCGGCGCGCGATGTGGACGAGCACGATCTGATAGCCGCGCTCAACCTGACGGTCTAGTCTTTGCTGGCCTGGCTGGCTTGGGTCTGGCGCACATGCTCTGCAATCAGCACCATGCAGGCCAGCGGCTGGCCCTGTACCAGGGCCTGTACATGGTCCTGCCAGATCTGCCCCTGCTGCTCCACGCTTGCGTCCAGAAAGCACTGCAGCATCTGCTGCGGATCTGCACAGGGCTGATAGTGATAGGGATCGCGCCGCAGACATGCCGCGCGCAGATGCAGGCCCAGGGCCTCCCGCGTCACGGGCCGACCTTGCAGGCGCTGCCACTGATGCAGCAGCTCATGGGCGAAGACACCTGCCACCACAGGGTGGGCAAGCCGCAGCGGCCGATGTGGATCGGCATGCTCGAAAAAGCTGCGCGGCAGATAGATGCGCCCGCCACCCAGGGACAGCGCGCGCCTGGTATCGCCCAGACGCCGCACATGCAGTCGCATGCCGGGCAGCAACTCATCCAGCGCAGCACCGAAAAGCCGCTGCACGAATCCGGTCTCGACCGGCATCAGGCTTCGTCGCCAGAACATCATGCAACAGACCACGCACAAGACGGATTCGGCATCTCAGGGACTCCCGGCACGCTCTAGAACTCGAAGACCTGTGCCAGCTGCGGAACCTGCACCGGGAAATGCAGGCGCTCGTGCAGCAGCGTGGCCAAGTGCTCGTCGGCCTCGCGGCCGCCCTGGGCCATGCCGCAGTCGATCAGGAAACGACTGCCCAGCGCCTCGACCGGAAAGCAGCACCCCGAGACCGACTGCGCTGCGCCGTGAAAAGTGATGTTCATGAAGCCCTCATTGACGATCCATATGGACCGTCAATAAATCTAGCACCACTGGCGCGCGTGCCGACAGAACCGCAAGAGCTGTCCTGATATCGGTCAGAGCATCCCGAGCATCCGTGGACGCCGCTGCCCCGGCTTTTCCGCTACATGCCCGACCGAGCAGTTGAGGGAGGCTTGTCGCGCACGCTGTGACGGAAGCCGTGCGTCCCGCAGCCTGCTCCGGGCTAGCGACCTCGGCCCCCGGCATCCACATAGGCGCCTGATTCAAACAGATGGGCCTCTGCCCTTTCAATGCGGTCGACGACCGGCTTGCCGGCACGGCTCACCAGCAGTTCCAGCAGTGACTCGGTCAATGCCATGCCCGAAGTGATCGATGGGAAGAACGAGGGACTCTGCGTCGAGAACAGGAGCGTCACGTCCGCGAGAAGCGAGAGCGGCGAGGCATCGCTATCGGTGATAGCAATCACTTTGCAGCCGCCCCGTTTGGCCGCTTCCGCCACCTGCAGCACCTCGCGGGAATACGGCGCGAAGCTGATGGCCAGCAGCGCATCGCACGCGGCCATGGACCGGGTCTGCATCTCCAGAGAGCCGCCCTGGCCGTCCATGAGATGCACGGAGTTCCGAAACAGCCTGTACACATAGACAAAGGAAAACGCGATGGGAAAGCAGGCCCGGAACCCCGCAGCATGCACATTGGCCGCGGCCTCCAGCAAGGCTGCCGCATCGTTGAGCCCGCTCCTGCTGTGACGCTCCGTAGTCTCGAGGTTCGCCTTGTGAACCTGGAATATCTCAGCCGCAAGGCCCTGGTCACTGGCGCGCTCCAGCAAGGAACGGGCCCGGTCGCCATAGGCCTCCCGGCCCAGGCCCATCTCCTGCGCAATCGCCTGCTTGAGCTCCGGCCAGCCGGCAAAACCCAGTTGCTGGGCAAATCGCACCAGTGTCGCCGGACGTGCATCCGCGCTGACGCCCACATGGCGCATCGAACTGGTGACCACCTCATTGGGGTGGTCCAGCACGAATTTCGCGATCCGCTGAAGAGCGGGACTCAGCGAGTTGAAACGGCCTCGCAGCTCGTCCTTGACTGTCATTGTTGAAGACTCAATCGAAAGCGGTCCTCGCCAGGCTCCTGGCTGGAACGCGAATGGAACAAATGTTCCCAGAGCATACAACCCGGCAATATTTCTCTTGACGAAACATTTGTTCCAATAAATACTTTAATCAGAACATTAGTTCCAAAGCCTAGCAAAGCTGCCTGGCACCTGTATCAGTTTCGGAATCTTCCCTATGACGCATGTCTTCCACCGCCATCTGCGAACCACCCCACCCATTGCCGTAGCAGCGCGCGGCATGCTAATTCAGGACGCCAGCGGCCATAGCTACCTAGATGCCTCCGGAGGCGCTGCCGTTTCCTCGCTGGGCCATGGGCATCCCGATGTGATTGCGGCGATGCATGCCCAAATCGACGAGCTCGCGTACGCACACACCAGCTTCTTCAGCTCTAGGCCGGCCGAGGCGCTCGCAGACGAGCTGATCCGCACGGCACCCGAAGGCATGAGTCATGTCTATCTGGTCAGCGGGGGCTCAGAGGCCGTGGAGTCCGCACTAAAGATGGCGCGCCAGTACTTTGTGGAGATCGGGCAGCCCGAGCGCACCCATTTCATTGCACGGCGGCAGAGCTACCACGGCAATACCCTGGGTGCTCTGGCAGTCGGTGGCAACGAGTGGCGACGCGCTCCCTTTGCTCCCATCCTGGTGCCTGCCACGCATGTGGCGCCTTGCTACCCCTACCGCGAACAACGCGCCGAAGAGACTCCGGAGCAATATGGACAACGGCTCGCACAGGAGCTGGACACGGCCATACTCACCCAAGGTCCTGGCCGGGTCATCGCCTTTGTGGCAGAAACCGTGGGCGGAGCCACGGCAGGCGTGTTGACCCCCGTGCCGGGTTACTTCAAGGCCGTACGCGAAGTCTGTGACCGCCATGGCGTGCTGCTGATTCTCGATGAAGTGATGTGCGGCATGGGACGGACCGGGACGCTGCATGCCTGCGAGCAGGAAGGCGTCAGCCCGGACCTGATGACCGTCGCCAAGGGGCTGGGCGGCGGCTATCAGGCCATAGGCGCCGTGCTTGCACAAAAACACATTGTCGACGCCATGTCCTGCGGCAGCGGCTTCTTCCAGCACGGCCATACCTATCTCGGCCATCCCGTTGCCTGTGCTGCAGCACTTGCTGTCCAGCGGGTCATCCACCGCGACGGCCTGCTCGCCAAGGTGCGCGAAGACGGCGAGTTCTTCGGCGCGCTGCTGCGCGAGACCCTGGGCGACCACCCTCATGTGGGGGAGGTGCGCGGTCGAGGTTTCTTCTGGGGCGTAGAACTGGTGGCCGACAAGGCCGAGAAACGGCCATTCAGCCCAGCTCTCAAGCTCAATGCCACGCTCAAGAAAGACGCCATGGCACGGGGTCTGCTCTGCTATCCGTTCGGCGGCACCGTCGATGGCGTCAACGGCGACCATGTGCTGCTTGCACCGCCCTATATCGCCAGCCGCGATGAGCTCAGAACCATTGCCAGCCTGTTGGCTGAGTCCGTGGACGCAACCACCGGACATGCCGCAATCGCGGCCTGAAGACCTCCCTCCCCACTGCCTGAATCAGGAATACCATGCGCTTCCATCTTCAAAACCTCATGACTGCCGCCATGCTGGCCACTGCACTTGTTCCCGCATGCGAGGCTCTCGCACAAGAGTCGCCTACCTTGAAGAAGATCAAGGACAGCGGGACCATCACCCTGGGTCACCGCGAGGCCTCGTTCGGCTTCTCATACATCTCCGATAACGCGACCCCCATTGGCTACAGCATCGACATCTGCATGAAGATCGTGGACGCCATCAAGGCCGAGCTGAAGCAGCCAAGAATCGCTATCAAATACCAGGTGGTGACGTCTCAGAACCGCATCCCTCTCGTGACCAACGGGACCGTCGACATCGAGTGCGGCTCCACGACCAATCTGGTGGAGCGCCAGAAGGACGTGGCCTTCTCACCAGACATCTTCCGCTACAACGTGCGCATGGCCGTCAAGGCCAGCTCGGGCATCAAGAACATTGCCGACCTGCAGGGCAAGTCGGTCGTCACCACCGCCGGAACGACGTCGTTCCGTCTCCTGCGTGAAGCCAACCGCGGCAAGGTGCTCGAAGTCACACAACTGTCCGGAAAAGACCATCTAGACTCCTTTCTTCTACTGAATTCGGGCCGCGCCTCAGCCTTTGTGCTCGACGACATCCTGTTAGCCGGTCTGATCGCGAACACCCAGAATCCCAAGGAGTTCATCATCACCGGCGAGAACCTGCGCACGGAAAATCAGTTACTGATGCTGCGCAAGGACGACCCGCAGTTCAAGGCGCTGGTAGACCGCGTCGTGGTCGGGATGATGAAATCCGGCGAAATGGAGACGCTCTACAAAAAGTGGTTCATGTCGCCGATCCCACCAAAGGGAACCAATATCAACTACCCGCTCAATGCAGAGACCAGAGAAGGCTTCGAGAATCCTTCTTCCAAAGGCATCTGAGCTTCACCGACTTCCAGACACCCACACATGACTCGGATCGCCCTCATTCACGCCCTCAGCCATTCGGTCGAGCCCATCAATGCCGCCTTCGATAGGGACTGGCCGCAAGCCGTGCGCATGAATCTGCTCGACGACAGCCTGTCGGCAGACCTTGCGCGAAGCAACAGCGGCCTAGACGCTGCCATGCACAAGCGCTTCGAGGTACTGGCCGACTATGCGGTGGCCACAGGTGCACAAGGCCTGCTCTTTACCTGCTCGGCCTTCGGTCCCTGCATCGATGCGGTCGCTGCTCGGCACGCCAACCTCCCGGTGCTTCGGCCCAATGAGGCCATGGTGGCCGAAGCCCTGCAACAGCCAGGAAAGATTGGACTCATTGCGACTTTTGCCCCCACTCTGAACTCGATGCCGCCCGAGTTCGGTCCCGATGCAAACCTCGTTCCGACTCTGGCCGAAGGCGCGTTGCAGGCCCTGAATGAAGGAGATCTGGCCCGCCACGATGCGCTCATCGCGGTCCAGGCCCGTCGCTTGAGAGACCAAGGATGCACGCGCATCGCTCTCGCACAGTTCAGCATGGCAAGAGCCAGGACACTGTGCGAGCAGGCTTCGGGCCTGCCGGTACTCACCACGGTAGACAGCGCGGTGCGCGCACTGAAGACTGCGCTTTGCAGACCCATGGACGGGCCCGCAACCATTTGATGCAGCAGCGCCGGCTCGGCCTCAACCGCGTGCCGCCACCGGTTCGAAGCTGTGACCATAGGGCCTGGCCTGGACCTGCTCCAGCGTGCTTGCCACATGGGCCGGCGAATACAGCGGCACTGCCTGCTGGTGCTCGCGCCTCGCCGCCCGTTCGGCATCCATCATCTGTAGGCGGGCACTGTCCTTGAGCAGGACTTCGTGCAGGTCCCGGGTGGCCAGCGTGGCATAGACAGAGCCCTTGAAACCCTGGGCCACAAGCTTGGGCAGCAGGCCGCTGTGGTCGATATGTGCATGGGTCAGAACCACAAGATCCAGATCGGCGGCATCGAAGGCAAAGGCCTGCTGATTGTGCTCATCAGCTTCGCGGCCGCCCTGGGCCATGCTGCAGTCAATGAGAAAGCCGCAGCCATGGGCCTGGACCAGGAAGCAGGACCCCGTGACCGACTGCGCCGCACCGTGAAAAGTGATGTTCATGAAGCATCCGTTGACGACCCCTATGTGCTTCGTCCCAACTTGAAATACCTGGCTAAAAGGTGTTTGGGCGCTTTACCACCCAAAGTTCTCTCATGAAAGGATTTTTTTCATGAAGTGGGGTAGTCTCCTATCAGCATCTTTTCATGCCTGACCCTGAAATCTACATCGTATGCAGCGAAGTAGCCATGCAAACCGGAAACCGGAGCCTCCGCCAAGGAACTGTTTATGCAAGCCGGTCTTTTTGACGACCAATCGCTTCAGACATCTATTCCTGGACTTCGGTACGAGGAAAACTTCCTGAGCTCGACGGAAGAAGCCCATCTCATTGAAGTAATCCAGTCCCTGCCGTTCAAGTCCGCAAAATACAAGCAGTACTTCGCCAAGCGACGTGTCGTGGGCTTCGGCGGAAGCTTCGACTTCGAGACGAACCAACTAAAGCCGGGACAGCCCCTCGACCAGCGCCTGTTGCCATTGCGTATGCGTGTCGCGCAGTGGGCCAACATGGATCCTGAAAGACTCTCTCACGCCCTGGTGTCCGAGTACTCGCCCGGCACACCGCTCGGCTGGCATCGCGATGTCCCGGACTTCGAGAACATCTTCGGGATCTCTTTCGGCGCAACAGCGACGCTGAAATTCCGCCCGTACCCATACAACCCAAAGCGCCCGCATCAAACGTTCAGCTTGGAAGTCAGGCCTAGGTCCATCTATGTCATGCGGGGAGATGCTCGCTGGAAATGGCAGCACTGCGTTGAAGAGACCTCCGAGATGCGGTGGTCGGTGACGTTTCGCGACATGCGACGACCTCGCCATCCGATCTGAGTCTCCTCGTATAAGGTCAAGAGGAGCAACAGCCCTCTCTTCCAGAACTCGGTGACGTCAACACCGCCCCAGTCAATTCCATCATAGTGGATTTTCTACTATAGTAGATATCATGACAGATAGCCCGTCTCCTGAGAACTTGATTCCGCTGCGTGTTCGTGAAGAACGGACTCGACGCGGTTTGACACTTGACCAGCTTGGGGAGATGGCGGGCGTTAGCCGCGCGATGATTTCCAAGATTGAACGCGCAGAGAGCAGCCCAACCGCAGTGCTTCTTTCAAAAATTGCGGATGCGCTGGGCCTGAGCCTGTCGTCACTGATGAGCGAGCCACGAATCGTGAGCCCACAACTTCGTCAGGTGCAAGAACAGCCGCACTGGGTCGACCCCGAGACCGGCTACATTCGCCGGCTGATATCTCCACCGGGCGATGACGAAGAGGTTGAGATTGTTGCAGTGGAGCTGCCCGCAGGGCAGACCGTGGTTTTCCCCGCAACAGAGAGCCTTCATTCATCCGACCAGGTCTTGTTGCTTGAAGGCAGATTGAGTCTTCGCAGCGGAGCCATCGTCTATGAGCTACAGCCCGGCGACTGTGCTCGGATTTCAACCATCCAAGAGAACGCGTTTGACAATCAAGCAGCAGTGACTGCGCGTTACCTCGTGATCAAAAGGCACTACCAATAGCGGTACCTGCCTCAACCGACAGACAAAGAAAGTAGAAGATGAATCTGCATTTCAGATGGAATCGCATGGAGTCGATGACGGCTCTGGAGATGTACGAAGTTATTAAGGCGCGTGAGTCCGTATTCGTTGTGGAGCAACAATGTGCATACCAGGAAGCAGATGGCGCGGACCCTCAGTCCTGGCATCTCAGCGTGCTTTTAGATGGTGAGCTTGCCGCCTACGCCCGTGTTGTTGAACCGGGCATCAAATACCCTGAGCCCTCTATTGGCCGTGTGATAACACTGAAAAATTTCCGTGACCGACAAATCGGACGAGCCTTGGTCGCCGAGGCTATAGCTTTCACCGAGTCGAATTTTCAAGGTCAAGGCATCCGCATTGGTGCGCAAGCCCATCTTCAAAATTTCTATGGCTCGCTTGGATTCGTGCCTGTGGGAGATGTCTACGATGACGATGGTATCCCCCATATCGAGATGTTCAAGCATCCCACTAAAGCTATTGCCTAGCTCGCCTTCACCCCATGACAACCTCACTATTTCAGAGGGCTGGTCATGGAACTTGCGCAGTGCCCTCAAACGGCTGGACTCTCAGCCGATGTACCTCATCTGCTCAGAATTCCTTCAACTGACGCTTTGAAGTGCCCCATCACTTCATCAACCGGTTGACCCATCTGCGCATGGACGATAGCGCCATCTATCACCAGAGATAGCCTATTGCCGGCAGACACAGAATCGTGACCAAACGAGCTGTCCAGAATGGATGACATTTCTTGTTTGTGTTGACGGACTACTGCCAGGATTTCGGGGTCTGTCGACCCCAGTTCAGCAGCGGCATTGAGAAAGGCGCAGCCCCGGAAATCGGGACTGTTGAACCAAGTCCTAAGAGTGCCAACGAGAGCGTCCGCCGCCGAAAAACCATCACTGGTAGCTTGAGCCAAGCTCGACTGGAACCAAGAAATCCACTTCTCGTGTCGGTAATCGAGGTACGCCCTAATCAGGTCGTCTTTACTTGCGTATTGACGATAGAAGGTGACCTTGCTGACCGACGACTGGTCAATGATTTTGTCAACGCCCGTCGCCCTGATGCCCTCTCCATAGAAAAGAGCGTGAGCCGCGACCAGGATGCGCTCCCTCGGAGGCAATGAGTCATAAGGTTGTTCATCAGATTTCATGCGGCCATTGTAGACAGGTCGTTCTACTTCCACTAGCATTGGAAATGTAGACAGAGCGTTCTACATATCTTTTAAAGAGGCCGCACCATGGAAACTCGCCCACCCCTCCCTCCATTCACATTGGAAACTGCTATTCAAAAAGTCCGCTTGGCCGAAGACGGCTGGAACACTCGCGATGCGGCCAAGGTAGCGATGGCTTACACCCTAGACACCAAGTGGCGCAATCGTGCGGAATTCGCCAACAGTCGTGCTGAAGCTCAAGCTTTCCTTGAGAGGAAGTGGAACAAGGAGCTTGACTACAGACTCATCAAAGAGCTTTGGTTGCATGAAGGCAACCGCATAGCGGTTCGGTATGCGTATGAGTGGCACGACGACGCGGGAAACTGGTTCCGGTCGTACGGGAACGAAAACTGGGAATTCGAGGACGACGGCCTCATGCGACGTCGCTATGCATGCATCAACGACACGCCTATCAAGGAATCAGAGCGGAAGTTCCACTGGCCACTTGGTCGCCGTCCCGATGACCATCCCGGGCTGTCAGACCTCGGTCTATAAGGAACTGCTTGGGACTGCTTCTTGCGAAGCCCACGAAAGATGCCATCACTCGCCAGCAGCGTGGGCGGCATCATTGAATCGCCCTTCCGTGGCAACCATTTCAGCAAAGAACAGGCCTCAACCCAAAGGCTCCCAGACCACGACGATATAGCGAATGCGCGTTCTACTGGCGCAGCCCTATCGCCACAAAGCATCCGAACGATCCAGTGCTCGCGAAAGAAGGCGCGGAAACTGTTCATCTTTGCGTATTGGAAGGACAGGACGTCATCTACGTATTTCAGTGAGTCGGTCTGACATCAACCACAAAGGAACAAGGCCGTTCGGCGGGGCTAGTGACACCTCTGCGTGCAAACACCACAACTCTCGGACCAACGGCAAATCCTGCGCTATATGGGTGACTTTATCGACTCTCGCCATCACTGCAGGGTTGTGAACCTCAGAAGGGTCAAAGCAATAGGCAGCAGGCAAGGAAGACCGAGTACGCGGCAACGTTCGCACTCGAGGGTATGAGCTGCGGCAAGAGCGTGATGCAAAAAATGCCGACTTGGGATTCGGCAGTTTGGTCAGCAACCCGCCCCCCGAATACGCGGGCTCCATAGTGAGACTCAGATTCAGGAGTGGTGCCATCCAAAGCGGTTAGAGGTCCAGCCAACCGCTTCGCACCAATCCAGGCGAGGTATGCGGCGCCAACCCACTTGACCAATGTGTATGCGGCCACCGAAACATCCAAGAGCGCACCAACCCAAATGCTGCGGCAGTTCCCCGTGCGAAGCAGCCCAGGGCTATGCCTAAAGTGGCCATCAAGGCAGGCCGACGTCCATCCATCGCTGTGTCCACTCCAGTTGTCACCGTCAGGGTGGAAGCCGCTAGTACAAAGGCAAGCAGCGATGGAACGTCGACCATGGCGCCGACATTAGTTTAGATTCGAGCTGCTACTACGACAATTTCAACACGCCACTCGGGCTTGGCCAGTTTGGCCTCCACTGCAGCCCTGGGAGGCGCGTTACCCGCAGGCACCCATGCGTCCCAGGCTTCATTCATGCCCGCATAGTCAGCCATATCTGCCAAGTAGACGGTAGCCATCAGGATGCTCTGCTTGCTGCCACCACCCTCACTCAGCAGACGATCTATGGTCGCCAACACGTCTGCTGTCTGTGCCTTGATGTCGTGAATGCCATCGGACGGCACCTGTCCGGCAAGATAGATTGTGTTTCCAAAAACAGCCATGTCTGAAAAACGCTGCTCGACGTGGAATCTTTCAATAGTGCTCATAGGCTTAACTTCGGTGCTTCTCGGCATGTACGCGTGATATCCGCACCAAGTATCGCATTGAGATAGTCGCCTGCAGGCAAACCGGTGGCCGGACAACACACCCTTGCAGCCAATTTACCCAGGAATTTTTTTTGCCGCATAATTGATAACGAATTATCATTATCAACTAAACATTGAGGTCCACGATGGCTAAGCTGCTTCCAGTGACCGTTCTCTCAGGCTTTCTGGGGGCGGGCAAAACGACCCTTCTCAACCACATACTCAACAACCGCGAAGGCCGCCGAGTTGCAGTCATAGTCAATGACATGTCCGAGGTGAACATCGATGCGGCTCTGATGCGCGATGGCGGTAGCAGGCTCTCCCGGACCGAGGAGAAGCTGGTTGAAATGAGCAATGGCTGCATCTGCTGCACCTTGCGCGAAGACCTTTTGGTGGAGGTCCGCAGGCTCGCCAAAGAAAAACGCTTCGACCATCTCGTCATTGAATCCACAGGTATTTCGGAGCCACTGCCTGTGGCCGAAACGTTCACCTTCACCGACGAAGCAGGAGCAAGCCTTTCCGATATTGCGGCTCTGGACACCATGGTCACGGTTGTCGATGGCTTCAATTTTCTCAAGGACTATGAATCCAGGGATAGCCTCAAGACCCGTGGCGAATCGCTTGGACAGGAAGACCAACGGTGTGTTGTCGACTTGCTCATCGAGCAAATTGAGTTTTGCGATGTGCTCGTCCTGAACAAGACCGACCTCATCTCCGACACGGAGCAATTGCGCCTGCGGGCCATTCTGGCGAGCTTGAACCCTCGCGCCAAAATCATTGAAGCTACCTTCGGCAAAGTGCCCCTCGCATCCGTGCTTTCAACCAAGCTCTTCAACTTTGAAGAGGCGGCAAAGGCCCCGGGCTGGCTCAAGGAGCTTCGTGGTGAACACAAGCCTGAGACCGATGAATACGGGATTGGCAGCTTTGTCTATCGGTCGCGCCGCCCCTTCCACCCCGAGCGCTTTCACAGGCTGGTAGAGACCGAATGGCCGGGAGTCATTCGTTCCAAAGGCTTCTTCTGGCTGGCCAGTCGCCCCGCCAAGGTCGGCGACTGGTCTCAGGCAGGTGCAGTGTGCCGGAACGGCCTCGCTGGTCAATGGTGGGCCACCATGCCTCAAGAGCATTGGCCAAAGGACTCAGAGTCCATTGCTGCCATCAAGAAGAACTGGGATGAAGAGGTTGGAGACGCACGCCAAGAGTTGGTCCTCATCGGAATTGATATGGACGAAGCAGCACTCCGACGCATGTTCGACGCATGCCTGTTAACAGACCGGGAGATGACTCTAGGCCCCCAGGCGTGGAGAACCTTCAAGGACCCTTTCCCGACCTGGGCATAAGCAAAGGAGCGAAACGACATGACGAAACATTGCATGCATACCGGTGCCTACCAGGCAATCATTGGCGAGCCCTTCATCGTGACCTTCTGCACAGGCATGAGGCTGCACTTCAAGGCGCCAATCGCATTTCGTGAGTTATCAGAAATGGTAATGCCCAGCGCCTCCAAGGCAACAACAGGCACTTTCAACGGCGTGCTCTTTGGCCCAGACGAACTCATTGTTCACGGGGGCCATGTCCAGTTCGGCATCACCGCAGAAGCATAAGCTTTCGCCCTAGACGGTATCGCAGAGCGCAAGCCCGGGATAACAAGATGAGCCGACGCGATACGAAAGCAACCGCCAGCTCACCGTCATCACTTCCATTGCAGCGCTTGTCGCAAAGACCTTGATGTACCCCGTAGTCCTCCGAGTCCGGAGAATTTCACACACGGAGGCTTCAAGGTCGCGCGTCACGGGCTCGCGCCAATCTCAATCCAGACACGGGCAATTCTCTGGCCTCGCAGCTTTGCCGCTGGCTTGAACTCAGGCCTGCTCGGATCCGGTTGGTGCAGCAACAGCGCGCAAACCGGATCCGGAACGGGCCCTTCCTCATCCGCGTGCGGCCACGGGCTCGCCGCTGTCCCAGCCGCCGCCCAGCGCACGAATCAGCGCCACCGTGGCCGTGTACTGCGCAGTGCGCACCTGCAGGGCCTGACGCCGGTTGCGCAACTCGTTGCGGCGCGCATCGAGCAGCTCCAGCTGGCTCACCAGACCGTTGCGGTAGCGCACGTCCGAGAGATGGGTGGCGCGCTCCGAAGACTGTACGGCCTGCCCCAGCACATGGGCCTGACCCGAGAGCAGGCGCAAGGCACTGAGCTGATCCTCGACCTCCCGGAAGGCCGCGAGCACCTGACCGCGCTGGGCTGCCACGGCAGCCTCCAGGCGTGCACGGGCCCCCTCTTCCTGGGCGGCCCGCTGGCCGCCGTCGAAGATGGGCAGGGACAGCAAGGCGCCTATGCCCCAGGAGCGCGCAGACCACTTGAACAGATCGCCGAGTTCCGGCGAGGCATAGCCGCCATTGCCCGTGAGCGTGATGGCCGGAAACCATGCAGCCTGGGCCACGCCCACGCGGGCCTGGGCCGCCAGCACCGATGCCTGGGCCGCCGACACATCGGGGCGGCGCGCCAGCACCGTGGCGGGCACGCCTGCCGGAATCACGGGCAGCGTTGCCAGCACAGGCTGCGCAGCCAGCGTGAAGCCAGTGGCGATATCGCCGACCAGCACGGCCAGCGCATGCGTGAGGGCCGCCTGCTGGCGCTCCAGCGCCAGCGTCTCGGCCTCGGTGGCCGAAACCTCGGTCTGCATGCGCGCCACGTCCAGCTCTGCCGCATCGCCGGCCCGGAAGCGCTTCTCGATCAGCGTCAACGTCTCGCGATAGGCCACCAGACTCTGCTCGACCAGCTGGCGCTCGGTCTGCAGCGAACGCAGCTGCAGATAGGTCTGCGCCACATCGGCCTGCACCATCAGGCGCGTGCTCTGCAGCAAGGCCTCGCGTGCATTGGCATCCTCGCGTGCCGCTTCGCTGGCTCGCGACAGCCTGCCGAACAGATCCGCTTCATAGGAGAAGTTCAGGCCGGCTGTGACCAGGGTGGCGGGCTGCAGGCCGTTCGCCGTGTTCGCACCGGCCTGGCGCACAGCGCCGCCCGAGGCCCCGATCTGTGGCTGCCGCTGGGCATCGGCCGAGCGCAGCAGCGCGCGGGCTTCGGCCAGGCGTGCCGCAGCGGTCTGCACATCGGTATTGGCTTCACCCGCACGCTCCACCAGAGCGCTGAGTTCAGCGTCGGCAAATACCAGCCACCAGGCCCCGCGCGACTGGGCCTCGGCCGGGGCAGCCTGCGTCCAGCCCGCAGCTGCGGCCTGGGCGCTGAAGCTTGCCGGCACGGCAACGCCGGCATGCTCGGCCACCGTGGGCGGTGCACTGGCGCAACCCGCCAGCACCAGGGCTGCCGTCAGCGCGCTCAGGGACGGCATCAGGGATCGAATGCCTTGCATCGTTTTCATATCGGAATCCATGGTTGATTGGGGCTTATTCGTCATGGCCGCGCGGCGCAGCAGGCATGGGCAGGACCGAGGCACCGTGACCCGGCTCACTGATCGGCGCCACATGACTGCCATGCTGCTGCAGCGGACGGTTGCCGGCCAGGCGGCGCAGCACCACATAGAACACCGGCGTGAGGAACAGGCCGAAGGCCGTCACACCGATCATGCCGGCGAACACCGCCACGCCCATGGCGCTGCGCATCTCGGCTCCAGCGCCCGTGGACAGCACCAGTGGCAGCACGCCCATGACAAAGGCCAGCGAGGTCATGAGAATGGGGCGCAACCGCAGGCGACTGGCTTCGATGGCGGCCTGCACGGGGGTGCGGCCAGCAAATTCCAGCTCGCGGGCGAACTCCACGATCAGGATGGCGTTCTTGGCCGACAAACCCACCAGCACGATGAGCCCGATCTGCGTGAACACATTGTTGTCGCCGCCGCTCAGCCACACGCCGGTCATGGCAGCCAGCAGGCCCATGGGCACGATGAGGATGATGGCAATCGGCAGGGTAAGGCTTTCGTACTGCGCGGCCAGCACCAGAAAGACCAGCAGGATGGCGATGGGGAACACCAGCACGGCGGAATTGCCGGCCAGGATTTCCTGGTAGGTCAGCTCGGTCCACTCGAAGCTTATGCCGGGCGGCAGGGTTTCGGAGGCAATGCGCTCGACGGCGGCCTGTGCCTGGCCCGAGGAGAAGCCGGGCGCGGGCCCGCCATTCACATCGGCGGCCAGGAAGCCGTTGTAGCGCATGGCGCGCTCGGGCCCGAAGCTGGGTTCGAGCTTCATCAACGCCGACAGCGGCACCATCTCGCCCGTGGTGGAGCGCACCTTGAGCAGGCCCACGTCTTCGGCACGCGCCCGGTAAGCGGCATCGGCCTGGACGCGCACGCTGTAGGTGCGGCCGAACTGGTTGAAGTCGTTCGCATACAGGCTGCCCAGGTAGATCTGCAGCGTCTCGAAGATATCCGTCACGGGCACGCCGAGCTGGCGCGCCTTGGTGCGGTCAATGGCGGCATAGAGCTGGGGCACGTTGACCTGCCAGCTGGTGAACAGGCCGGCCAGCTCGGGCGTCTGGTAGGCCTTGGCCATGAAGGCCTTCACGGCCGCGTCCATGGCGTCGTAGCCCAGCGAGGCACGATCCTCGATCTGCAGCTTGAAGCCACCGGTCGTTCCGAGGCCGGCCACGGGCGGCGGCGGGAACATGGCGATAAAGGCTTCCTGGATGCTGCCAAAGGCCTGGTTGAGCTGGCCCGCCACGGCACCGCCGCTCTGGTCGGCATGCTTGCGCTCGGCAAAGGGCTTGAGCGTGACAAAGACGATGCCCGAGTTGGAGCTGTTGGTGAAGCCGTTGATGGACAGTCCGGGGAAGGCGATGGCGTCTTCCACATTGGGATTGTTCTTGACGATCTCGCCCATGCGGCGGATCACATCTTCAGTACGGTCCAGAGTGGCGCCATCGGGCAGCTGGGCAAAACCGACCAGGTACTGCTTGTCCTGGGCCGGCACAAAGCCGCCGGGCACCAGTTTGAACAGACCCCAGGTCGCGCCCACCAACACGGCGTAGATCACCAGCATCAGCGCCTTGCGGCCGATGACGCGCTGCACGCCGCCACTATAGGCATCGGAGCCGCGGTGGAACAAGGCGTTGAAGCGGCGGAAAAAGCCGCCCAGAACACGCTCCATGCCGCGTGTCAGCGCGTCCTTGGGCGCATCGTGGCCGCGCAGCAGCAGCGCGGAAAGCGCGGGCGACAGGGTCAGCGAGTTGATGGCGGAGATCACCGTCGAGATGGCGATGGTCACCGCGAACTGGCGATAGAACTGGCCCGTCAGGCCGCTGATGAAGGCCAGCGGCACGAACACGGCCACCAGCACCAGGGCGATGGCGATGATGGGCCCGCTCACCTCCTGCATGGCGCGGTAGGTGGCCTGGCGCGGCGACAGACCGGCCTCGATGTTGCGCTCCACGTTCTCCACCACCACGATGGCGTCATCCACCACGATACCAATGGCCAGCACCAGGCCGAACAGGCTCAGCGCATTGATGGAAAAGCCCAGCAGGTGCAGCACGGCGAACGTACCCACCACCGACACCGGCACGGCCAGCAGCGGAATGATGGAAGCGCGCCAGGTCTGCAGGAACAGGATCACCACCACCACGACCAGGGCCACGGCCTCCAGCAGGGTCTGGATCACGGACTTGATCGAAGCCCGCACGAATTGCGTGGGGTCGTAGGCAATGCGGAACTCCACGCCTTCAGGCATGTGCTTTTGCAGCTCGGCCATGGTGGAGCGCACATTGGCCGAAATCTCCAGGGCATTCGAGCCCGGAGCCTGGAACACGCCCATGCCGACGGCGGGGTCGTTGTTGAGCAGGGAGCGCAGCGAATAATCGGCGGCGCCCAGCTCCAGCCTCGCCACGTCACGCAAACGCGTCACGGCGCCGTCGGAGCCCGTCTTGACGATGATGTCGCCGAACTCTTCCTCAGTCTGCAAGCGGCCTTGCGCATTGATGGACAGTTGCATGTCCACACCGGGCAGACCGGGCGAAGCGCCGACCACGCCGGCCGCAGCCTGCACGTTCTGGCCGCGGATGGCGGCCACCACGTCGGCGGCCGAGAGACCGCGCTGCGCCACCTTCTGCGGGTCCAGCCAGGCGCGCATGGAATAGTCGCCGCCGCCGAAGATCTGCACCTGGCCCACGCCCTGGATGCGCGCCAGGCGGTCCTTCACATTGAGCACGGCATAGTTGCGCAGATAGTCGATGTCATAGCGGCCGTTGGGCGAGACCATGTGCACGACCATGGTCAGGTCGGGTGCGCTCTTGACCGTGGTGATGCCCAGACGGCGCACTTCCTCGGGCAAGCGCGGCTCGGCCTGGGAAACGCGGTTCTGCACCAGCTGCTGAGCCTTGTCGGGATCGGTGCCCAGCGCGAAGGTCACGGTCAGCGTCATCACGCCGTCGGTCGTGGCCTGGCTGCCCATGTAGAGCATGCCTTCCACGCCGTTGATGGATTCCTCCAGCGGTGTGGCCACGGTTTCGGCAATCACCTTGGGGTTGGCACCCGGGTACTGGGCGCGCACCACCACCGAAGGGGGGGCGACCTCGGGGTATTCCGAGATCGGCAGCGTCCGCATGGCGATCAGGCCAGCGAGAAAGATGAGCACCGACAGCACACCCGCAAAGATCGGGCGGTCGATGAAAAATCGGGAAAGGTTCATGGTGTCGGAGGATTAAGGGTTCTCAGACCGTGGGTTGCTTGGCGGCGCCGCGGCCATCGGCCAGCTCGGCCTTGGCGTCCATGGGCACGTCCTGAGGCGCGACCACCACGCCGGGGCGCACACGCTGCAGTCCGTTGACGACAATGCGCTCGCCGGCCTTGAGGCCCGAAGTGACCACGCGCAGGCCGTTCACCGGTGCGCCCAGTTGCACCTCCCGGTACTCGGCCTTGTTGCCCTCGCCCACCACCAGCACGAATTTCTTGCTCTGGTCCGTGCCCACGGCGCGCTCGTTGATGAGCACGGCCTGGGTGGTCTGGGGCTGCCCCATGCGGATGCGCGCGAACTGACCTGCCATGAGCGTGCCGTCCACATTGCCGAACACGGCGCGCACACGCACCGTGCCGCTCTTGGCATCGACCTGGTTGTCGATGAGCTGCAGATGACCGGCATAGGGCGTTCCGCCGCTGGTGCCCACACCCATCTGCACGGGAATGGTTTCAATCAGCGCACGCGTGCTGCGCCCCTGGCTTGCGCTCTGCAGGCCCTGCAGCGCCTGGGCCACGATCTGCTCGTCGGCGTCGAAACTGGCATACATCGGGTCCACCGACACCAGGGTGGTCAGCACCGGCGCTCCGGCTCCCGAACTCACGAGATTGCCCACCGTGACCTCGATGCGACCCACGCGCCCATTCACCGGAGCCTTGACCTGGGTGTAGCCCAGATTCAGCTTTGCGGTCTGCAGCGCCGCCTGGGCCGCGCGCAGATTCGCATCGGCCTCGCGCCGGGCATTCACCCGTTCGTCGTATTCCTTTTGCGCGATCGCTCGCTCGTCCCACAGACGCGTGGCGCGCTCGGACTCGCTCTGGGTATAGGCCATGCGTGCCTTGGCGGCAACCACCTGGGCTTCGGCGCGATCGACTTCTGCCACATAGGGAGCCGGGTCCACGGTGAACAGCAGATCACCGGCCTTGACCAGCGCGCCTTCCTTGAAATGCACGGCCTGCACCGCACCCGAGACGCGCGGCTGCACATCCACGCGCTGCACGGCTTCAAGGCGGCCGGAGAATTCATTCCACAGCGTCACGTCCTGCTGCAGGACCTGGGCTGCCGAGACCGGCACGGCCGGCGCTGCGGCTTGCGCAGCCGGTGCTTCCGCGTGCGATGCCTGCAGGCCCAGCATGGCGGCGGTCGTGGCGATCACGGCAGCGGCGACGCCGGCAGCGGCCCACCGGCGGCGATTGGAGAGTTTGGAGTGCTCGTTCATGGCAATGTCTTTGGTTCAAGGGTTGAAAGCGGTAGCGGCTCTTTCGGCGGCAGGCAAGACTCATCCCTTCCAGCGCTCAGGCCAGGAATCGAATGAGAAAGAGAAGAAAAAAGGCGCAGCCGTGCTGCGTCCGGCCCAGCAGGCCGGATCAGGTCAGCGGTATCAGCAGGGAAAGATCAGCTCAGAGCCGACATCGGGTGGTTTCGAAAAACTGGCGCAGCTGCTCCTGCAACTGCGCGGCGCAAGGGCAGGACTCGGGCGGCTGCTCCAGCAGTGCCTGCGGCCATTCCCCCGCTTCTGCAAACACATGGCGAAACACGCTCAGGCCGGCAGCTTCCAGCCGCGCGCCATAGTTCAGTGCCTCATCCCGCATGGGGTCGGCCTCGCCGACCAGAATCAGCGTCGGCGGCAGCCCCGCGAGGCGGCGGGCCCGCGCCGGCACCGCATAGGGGTGCTCCGCATCATGCGGCTCGCCCAGGTACTGGCACCAGCCCGAAGCCCATTTGCATTCGACGGACTCGCCCTGGGCGGCACGCTGCGAAGGCGTGGCCGAACAAGGGTCCAGCATGGGAGAGATCAGAATCTGCCCGGCCAGCGGCGGCTGCTGCTGATCGCGCGCCATCATGCAGACGCCGGCCGCCAGATTGGCGCCGGCCTCTTCACCGGCCAGATAGAGCGGAGCGCCCTTTCCGGCCAGCTTGGTGCGTTGCTTGTAGGCCCACAGCAGCACCTCGTAGCCCAGCTCCAGCGGACGCGGAAACGGATGCTCGGGTGCCAGCGGATAAGCCAGCGACACCACACAGGCCCCGGCCGCCGCCAGCGAGCTGCCGACGGTGCAACCGTTGTCCAGATCCCCGGCCACAAAGGCGCCGCCGTGGAAATGCAGCACCAGCGGGACCACTTCGCCGCGTCGCTTGCCGCCATACAGGCGCACATGGGCCTGCACACCATCGGCCACGGAAATCGTGGTGTCGGTATGAGGAATCGGCTGCAATGCGGTGGCTTTGGTGTTTGACATGGATTTTCCGGACAGGACCGGGTGATGGAACAGAAATGTAGCAACAGCAACTCACGGCATAAACCCCGCAAACGCGGCCACACTGTTTCCAATTCTCGAACAATGACGGGGTGAGCTGTGTGTGAGAATCCCGCATCCTCGGCGAGTCCGGGTTTTCGCGAGGACAAGGAGATCCCATGGATCAGATACAGGCCATGCGTATTTTCGCGCGGGTCGTGGAAGCCGGCACTTTCACGCGTGCAGCCGATTCGCTGCAAATGCCAAAAGCCAGTGTGACCAAGAACGTTCAGGCGCTGGAAGAGCGCCTGCGCGTGAAGCTGCTCAACCGTACCACGCGTCGCGTCACCGTGACCGCCGATGGTGCGGCCTACTACGACCGCGCGGTGCGCCTGCTCGCCGACTTCGACGACCTCGAGGCCAGCGTCAGCCAGGCCCGCACCACGCCGCGCGGGCGCCTGCGCGTGGATGTGGGAACGACGGTGGCGCGTCTGCTCATCATTCCCCATCTGAGCGAGTTCCAGTCCCGCTACCCCGAGATACAGATCGATCTGGGCGTGAGCGACCGCACCGTGGATCTGATCAGCGACAACGTGGACTGCGTGATCCGCGGCGGCGAACTCTCCGACCAGTCCCTGGTGGCGCGCCGCATCGGCAATCTGGAATTCATCACGGTTGCCGCACCCGAATATCTGCAGCGCCACGGCGTGCCCCGGCATCCGCGCGACCTGGAGTCCGGCCATCGCAATGTGATCTATTTCTCCCCGGTATCGGCGCGGCGCTATCCGCTGGAGTTCCACAAGGGCGGCGAAGTGATTGAGATCGCCAGTCCCGCCCACCTGGGCATCAACGAAGGCAATGCCTATATCAGCGCCATCCTTGCGGGCCAGGGCATAGGGCAGCTCAGCCGCTTCCAGATTCACAAGTACCTGGAAAACGGCCAGCTGCAACGGGTGCTCGAAGACTGGAAGCACCCTCTGCTGCCGATCTACGTGGTCTATCCGCCCAATTCCCACCTCAGCGCCAAGGTGCGCGCCTTTGTGGACTGGGTGGTGGAGCTGTTTTCGCGCAACCCGCTGCTGCAGGGCGAAAGCCGGCCCGCCTAGTCAGGCAGGGCCACACTCGTCAGGCCGTCATCACTGCTGCAGCTGCGCCCAGACCTTGTCCAGCCGCTTGGCGCTGACCGGATACGGCGTGCGCAGCTCCTGGGCAAAAAAGCTCACGCGCAGCTCCTCCAGCATCCAGCGGTACTCCTGCATGCGGGCATCGATCTGCCCCTTGCGCTCGGCCACCAGCCGCCAGTAGCGCTGCTCCAGCGGCAGCAGCTCCTTGAGCTTGGCCGCATCGCGCGCCGGATCGGCCCGGTACTTGTCCAGGCGTGAGGTAATGGCCTTGAGGTAGCGCGCGTAATGACCGAGCTGCGCCCAGGGGGCCACGGCGATGAAGTTTTTGGGCATGAGCTTTTGCAGCTGCTCGCTCGCGTCCTTGGTGGCCTCGGGCGCGTTCTTGGTGTCCTTGATCTTGCGTGCGGCGGCCGCGTATTCGGCAAGGATGACGGCCGACATGCGAGCCACCTCGTTGGCAATCAGCGTCAATCGCCCACGGCCGTCCTGCACGCGCTGCCTGAAGTCGGCCTCGTTGCTCGGCAGCGGCTCCTGCAGGAAGGCGCGGTCTATGGCCACATCGATGATCTGGCCGCGCAGCTCCTCCTGCGTGCCCAGCGGCATATAGGCCACGGCCATCTTCTGCAGATCGGGAATGTTCTTTTCCAGATACTTGAGCGCATCGCGAATCTGCAACGCAAACAGACGGCGCAAACCCACACGGTGCTTTGCGGCGGCGGCCTCGGGTTCGTCGAAGACTTCGATGCCGACGGCGTCGCCATGGTCGATCAGGGCCGGAAAGCCGATCAGCGTGGTGCCGCCCTTCTTGATTTCCATAAGCTCGGGCAGCTCGCCAAAGCTCCAGTCCTTGTAGCGCGCGTCATGCGACTGGGCCGGCTTGCCCGCCGCAGCCTTATCATTTTTAGGAGCTGCTTGCGCCTTATCCTTCTCATTTTCAGATATTTTTGACTCTGAAATGCTTGTATCACTTGCGCCAGCAGCTACCTTTAATGAAGCAAGCGCCTGAAAAGCGCCGCGTGCCTTGGCGCCCCACTCGGCCTTGAGCGCCCCCAGATTGCGGCCCTGGCCCAGCTGGCGGCCATGCTCGTCCGTGATGCGGAAGTTCATGAACAGATGCGGGCTCAGCATGTCCAGCTTGAAGTCGGCGCGCTTCACATCCAGCGAAGTCTCGTCGCGCACCTGCTTGAGCAAGGCATCGATGAGTCCACCCTGGGCCCAGCGCTCGCTCTGCGTGAACAGCTCGGCCAGCCGCGCCGCGCTCTCGGGCAGCGGCACGAAACGGCTGCGCGGGCGCTGGGGCAGGCTCTTGAGCAGCGCCTGGATCTTGTCCTTGAGCATGCCCGGCACCAGCCACTCGGCGCGCTCCTCCGACACCTGGTTGAGCACGAACAGCGGCACGGTGACCGTGATGCCATCGCGCGCGTCGCCGGGGCTGTGCAGATAGCTGGCGCTGCAATCGGCACCGCCCAGCTTCACGGTCTTGGGAAATTTGTCCGTGGTGATGCCGGCGGCCTCGTGCCGCATCAGCTCATCCCTGGACAGACGCAGCAGCTCGGGCTGGTTCCTGCTCTCGGCACGGAACCACTTGTCGAAGGTCGCGCCGCTGTACACATCCCTGGGCAGATGCTGGTCGTAGAAGGCAAAGATCAACTCGTCGTCGACCAGCACGTCCTGGCGGCGGCTCTTGTGCTCCAGCTCCTCGACCTTGCGCATGAGCTTGAGGTTGGCGGGCAGGAAATGCCACTTGGTTTCCCACTCGCCCTCCACCAGCGCCTGGCGGATGAAGAGATTGCGCGCCTCGTACGGATCGACGCGGCCATAGCTGATGCGGCGGCCGTTGTAGACCACCAGGCCATAGAGCGTGGCACGCTCCAGCGCCACCACATCGGCCTGCTTCTTGCTCCAGTGCGGGTCCAGCAGCTGCTTCTTGAGCAGATGGCCGCCCACCTCCTCCAGCCACTGCGGCTCTATGGCCGCAATGCCGCGGCCGTAGAGGCGCGAGGTCTCGACCTGCTCGGCCGCCACGATCCAGCGACCGGGCTTCTTGCTCAGGTGAGCGCCGGGGTGCGGGTGGAACTTGATGCCGTGCGCGCCCAGATAGCTCTCGCTTTCCTCGGCCTTGTAGCCAATATTGCCGAGCAAGCCCGACAGCATGGACAGGTGCACGGCCTCATAGCCCGCTGCCTCGTTGTTGAGCAGCCATTTCTGCTCCTTGACCACGGTCAGCAGCTGGGAGTGAATGTCACGCCACTCACGCACGCGGCGGATATTGATGAAGTTCTGGCGCAGCAACTGCTCCCACTGGCGGTTGCTGATCTTGTGCGTGGCCTCATCGGCATGTTGGGCCTGCTCGGCGGGGTTGAACAGCGCCAGCCGCTCTTCCACCGTGCCTTCGACCTGCGCGCCGCTGGCACGCTGACTGACGGGCAGGAAGGCCTGGTTGCGCGCATTGGGCTTGGCCGCAGGCGCGTGCTGAGCCGCCATCTCCTTGCGGCTCTTGGCCACGACCTTGCCGCCGCGCGCATCCGACAGCCACTTCCACAAACGCAGATAGCCGCTGAATTCGCTTTTTTCGTCGTCGAACTTGGCATGGGCCTGGTCGGCCTGCTGCTGCGCTTCCATGGGGCGGTCGCGCACATCCTGCACGCTGAGGGCCGAGGCGATGATCAGCACCTCGGCCAAGGCGCGGCGCTCGCGCGCTTCCAGAATCATGCGGCCCACGCGCGGGTCCAGCGGCAGGCGCGACAGCTCCTTGCCCATGGGCAGCAGATGGCCGTGATCGTCCACCGCGCCCAGCTCGGCCAACAGCTGATAGCCGTCGGCAATGGCGCGGCCCGAGGGGGCTTCGAGGAAGGGGAAATGCACCACATCGCCCAGACCCAGCGACTTCATGCGCAGGATCACGCCGGCCAGCGAGGAGCGCAGGATTTCGGGGTCGGTGAAGCGGTCGCGGCTGACAAAGCTCTCTTCGTCATACAGGCGAATGCAGATGCCGTTGGCCACACGGCCGCAACGGCCCGCGCGCTGGTTGGCCGCGGCCTGCGAGATCGGCTCGACCAGCAGCTGCTCCACCTTGCTGCGGAAGGAGTAGCGCTTCACACGCGCCGTACCGGCGTCGATCACATAGCGAATGCCAGGAACCGTGAGCGAGGTTTCGGCCACATTGGTGGCCAGCACGATGCGCCGGCCCGTATGGCCGTCAAAGATACGGTCCTGCTCGGCCTGCGACAGGCGCGAGAACAGCGGCAGCACCTCGGCGCTACGCAGCGTGGGCGAGTGCTGCAAATGCTTGCGCAGATGGTCGGCGGCTTCGCGAATCTCGCGCTCGCCAGGCAGGAAGATCAGGATATCGCCGCCCTTGCCGCCGGCCCAGAGCTCATCGACGCCATCGGCAATGGCGTCGTTCAGATCCTTGTCCTTTTCACCCTCGAACGGGCGATAGCGCATCTCCACCGGATAGGTACGACCCGAGACCATGATCACGGGCGCAGGACCGTTCTTCGATTCGAAGTGCTTGGCAAAGCGGTCGGCATCGATGGTGGCTGACGTGACCACCACCTTCAGATCCGGGCGCTTGGGCAGGATCTGCTTGAGATAGCCGAGCAGAAAGTCGATGTTCAGGCTGCGCTCATGCGCCTCGTCGATGATCAGCGTGTCGTAGGCCTTGAGCAGCGGATCGGTCTGGGTCTCGGCCAGCAAGATGCCGTCGGTCATCAGCTTGACGGAGGCGTTCTTCTGCAGCGTGTCCTGAAAGCGCACCTTGTAGCCCACCACTTCGCCCAGCGGAGTGTTCAGCTCCTCGGCAATGCGCTTGGCCACCGAGCTGGCGGCAATGCGGCGCGGCTGGGTGTGGCCGATCAGATGGCCGCGCACCTGGCCGTTGGCATCGGGGGCGGCATTGAGCCTGCCCCGGCCCAGCGCCAGAGCGATCTTGGGCAGCTGCGTGGTCTTGCCCGAGCCGGTCTCGCCACAGACGATGATGACCTGATGGCGATCCATGGCCTCCATGATTTCCTGGCGACGGCTGGATACGGGGAGCGACTCGGGGAAGTTGATCTTCAAAGACATAAGGGCTGGGATTATCCCCGTCCTTGACCAGTCTTGCGCAGCAATGGCAAAAGCAGCCGTGCCGCGCCATTTTCAACGCACTGCGTTGCGCCGGCGACGACGGCTGCAGCAGCATTCATCGCAGGGACAGCAACGCTTGCTATGCTCGCGGCAATTTATGAAGGACTTACGCAAACAGGAATGCGACAACGGCCTGCCTTCTGGGGCCGTCGCCCGGCCTGAACCCGTTTTGCGCAAGTCGTGTTTTGATTTCTCCGCTACCCATGGTTTCGACTGCTGCTCTCGTCATCCCCCTTCTGGCTCTCTGGCTCTGGTGGCCTGTCTCCAGCCTCAACGGTACGTCCCGTCTGGCCCGCCTGCTGGCCGTGCTGATCACAAGCCTGCTGGGCGTCGCCCCGGCCTTGCTGCTCAAGGCCGTGCAGACCAACGCCCTGCCCTACGCCCTGGTGGCACGCCTGCAGGTTCCGGGCGGCTGGATTCTGGCCATGCTGCTGATGCTGGCGCTGTTCGTGCTGCTGCGCGATCTGCTGTGGCTCATCGCCCGGCTCATGGGACGCACCGGCCTGGCACAGCTGCTGCACCTTCCCGCTCTCACCATGGCCGCCGTGATCGCAACCGGCTGCCTGAGCGCCATCGGCGTCTTCAACGCCCTGCAGCCACCCCGGGTGCATGAGCAGCAGATAGCGGTCAGAAACCTGCCCGCCGCACTGCAGGGCCTGCGCATTGCCGTGCTGGCCGATATCCACGCCAGCCCGGTCAACGATGCAAGCTATGTGCAGACCATCGTGCAGCGTACCCTTGCCACCACACCCGACCTGATCGTGCTGCCCGGCGACATGGTGGACGGCGATGTCGCCACCAGCCGTCCCCATGTGGCACCACTGGCCGGTTTGAGCGCACGCTACGGCGTCTGGGCGGCACCGGGCAACCACGAGTACTACAGCGGCTACAACGCCTGGATGGCCGAGTTCCGCCGCCTGGGCCTGAATCTGCTGGAAAACCGCACGCAGCTGCTGAGCATCAAGGGCAGCAAGCTGGCCCTGTCCGGCATCGGCGACCCGGTGTTCGGCCGCACCTCGCCCAACAATGCCAATCCCGAGGAGGCCGAAGGCATCCCCCCCGACGTGGATGCGGTTGCCGCCCAGGCCCGCAAGGCCGGGGCAGCGTTTCATATCCTGCTGGCACATCAGCCCAAGTTCGCGCGCGACAACGCGGACAAGGGCGTGAATCTGCAGATCTCGGGCCATACCCATGGCGGGCTGATCCTGGGCATGGACCGCTGGCTGGTGGCCCCCGTCAACAACGGTTTTGTGCGCGGCGAATATGACGTCGGCAATATGAAGCTGCTGGTCAGCAGCGGCGCAGGCCTGTGGGCCGGTTTTGCCGTACGCCTTGGCGTGGCGCCGCGAATCGAGTTGCTGACGCTGGTTGCACAGCAGTGATTACCGGCCTTGCGAACTCCCTCAGTTTGGCAGGGCCTGTATTTCCTCGAAATTCTTACAGCGCAAAACAATCTCAACCATTTGAAGCATTTGCAAAAATCAAACAGATTTCAAAGCCCGGGCTTTTCCCGGCAATTCCGACCGCCATAAAGCAGCTGATTTACAGCCTTCTTTTCAAATCAGTCACTTAGGCAAGAAAACTCCCGAAACTCCGCGCCCGGCCCGATTAACTGCAACCTCGTTCATTGACAGCCATGCCTGACAAAAAGCTGTCACAACTGCGCGTGTCCACCTTCGCATAAAGCGATCCAACAGGCTGCGGCCAATGCGCCGCTAAGATACAAATCATTTTTCACAGTCCGTACCGGTTCAGGCCATTGCCCTGAAACAGGCCATATTCCGGACCTTGCCAAGGCAGCAAAGCCGCGCAGCGGCTATCGCCCGCGGACTCTTTTCTCGATTGCAGACCATGAATTGTTCCCAATGCGGCAATCCGCTCTCTCCGAATGCCAAGTTCTGCAAGAACTGCGGCACCAGACAAGCTCCGGAAGCGGCCATCACTGCGGTTGAAAAAATCTGCAGCCAATGCCAGGCTGTCTGCAAGCCCGACGCCCGTTTCTGCACGCGCTGCGGCATGGTTTTCGAGAGCCGCGCCGACGCTGCTGTGCTGGCGGCCGCGCCTCAGATGCCTTCGGGCGCTGCGCAGTCCATCGACGAAGCCAGTCTGGCTCCACCCCTGATCGAGCCCATGGACCAGCCCGCGCCAAGGCCGCCGTTGCCCGAGCCTGCAGCCAACCCTGCGCCGCGCAACCACCGTCCGCCAGCCTTTCCTCAGGAGCCGGTGCGTGGCAGCAATGCCTGGATCAAATGGGCAGTGCTGGCACTGCTGATCGCCGCCATTGCGGGCGGTGTGATGATGGCCAGCAATATGAAGGGCCTGACCGGCACGGGCAGTAGCTCCAATAGCGCATCGGGTGCGGCCCAGGCCGGCAAGGATGCGATTTCAGCCGAGGACAAGGCCAAGGCCGATGCCCTGGTCGGCCCGCTGGGCGGCAATACGGCCGCGCAGGCAACGCCTGCCGAAAGTGCCACTATCAGCGCCCCGAATGCCGGCAGCGTCGACACTGTGCCCTCCACCGCAGTCGCCCCCGTGGTGGTGAGCCCAGACGCCGTCAGCGCGGCACCCGCACAAGCGGCCAGCCCGCAGCTGCCCGCAGCCCCAGCATCCGGCAAACCGCTCGTGCCGGCCCCTGCAAGAACACCTCCAGTCAAGAAGAACACCGCGCCATCGCTGGATGACCTGCTGGATTGAAAGCCATGAAAAAACTCAAACTCACTGTGCTCGCCTGCGCCGCCACCCTGCTCGGCGGCTGCGCCACCTTGCAAGATGCCTCCACATCGCTGAGCTGCATGCTCTCGCGCGTCACCAATTCCGCAGACCCCAGCTGCGGCCCTGGCGGCAGCGCGCCCGCTGTTTCGGGCGGACAGAGCGAGCGCTTTGCGCGTCTGCAAGCCGCTCTGGATCAGGAAACCCAGCAGGCACAGAGCATGCAGGCCCAGGCCGTGCAGGCCATGCAGAAGCTGCCGCCCAAGCAACGCGCCGTGGCCGGTCCGGTGCAGACCAGGACCGTCAGCATCGCCGACGGGCAATCGGGACAGGCGCACCAGATGCGCAGCTTCTCCGCCCTGACCGTGGAGATGCCGCTGGCCGCCAAGGGTCGCAAGGAATACACCCAGGCCATGAACGTGCTCAAGGAGCTGGCCAATGAACTGGCCGACAACCGCGGCTCCTCCAGCATCGTGGTCGATCAGTCGGACGAGGATGTCAAGGCCGGACGTGTGAATACCGCCACAGGCACCACCCAGTCCAAGGGCGGCAAACCCGTCACTGTCATCAAGAAGATCGACACTGGTCTGCCCGCCGGCATTGAGCGCTACACCATAGAAGCCGGCGAGATCCGCGGCAAGCTTTGACACCCGGCCAGCCAGCGGCTCACCGTGCCAGACCAGCCAGCCTCAACCACAAGACAGGACGAAAAATGAGAGAGCAACCCCTGGGAGAAATACGTTTTGCCACCCTCGCCCGAGCCGCCGAAGGGCTGACTCAGTGGCGACCGCTGCTGCTGAGCTTTCTGACGCTGCTGGTCACCGGCGCACTGATCGCAGGCGCGGCCTGGATGCTGGTCAAGGCCGGCTTCTTCATGTACCTGATCTTCATGCTGGCGTCCGTCATCGCGCTGCTGGCCGGCTCTTCGGGCGTCGGCATCATGCTCATGGACAAGGCCAGGAACGAGCCCGTGCGCACCTTCTCGGCGGCCGCGTCGGCCGGCCTGCTGTGCCTGCCCAAGTTCCTGCTGGTCGGTCTGGCGGTATTGCTTGCCACGCTGGCCTACTACCTGCTGGCTGCCGTCATCTACTTCATCTGCAAGATTCCCGTGCTCGGCAGCATTCTGGCCTTTGTGGCCCACCCGATTCTGGTGCTGGTCGCCGCAGCTTTGCTGATCGCCATGATCTGGGTCGTCGGCCCCTTGATGGGCCCAGCGCTTTGGAGCGGCCTGTCCGTCAAGGCTGCGCTGGCCAATGTGCTGAGCATTGCACGCAAGCGCCTGGTCGAAGTGGTGCTGATGGAAGTCGTGCTCTACGTCATTCTGGGCCTGGTCTGCTTCATGCTGTTTGCCGGACTGGTTCCCGCCACCGTCTCCCTGACCGGGATGGCCATGAGCATTACCGGAGATGCCGGCTCCATGGCCGGCATGTTCATGGGCGGCGGCTACGGCCGTGGCTACGGCGGTGGCTTCAATCCCATGGGCATGATGGGTGGCGGCAGCACCGGCCTCATCGCCGGCCTGGGCGTTCTCTATTGCGTGGTGGGCGCCCTGCTGGCCCAGGTGGCCATCATGGGCATGAACCTGATCTATCTGCAGGCCCGTGAAAGCGTGGACCCAGCCGAAGCCGAGGGTGCACTGGACAGCCTGATTGGCGATGTGCGCAAAAAGGCCGAAGAGGCCAAGGCCCAGACCATGGCTGCCGCAGAACGCACCATGGCCGCCGCCGAGCGCGCCAAGCAGGCTGCCAGCGAGCGCCTGCAGGAAGCCACAGACAAGCCCGCCGCCACCGACATCCCGCCCGGCACCGACGGCAATGCCACCGCAGCAGCAGCCGCCGCAGCAGGCCTGACTGCCGCCGCAGCCGCATCCACCGAGCAGGCTTTTGCCGAACAGCAGGCACGTGAGCGCGCTGCCGCCGACGCTGCAGACAAGGCACGTCAAGACGCTGAAGAAGCAGCCGCCCGCCAGCGCAGCGAAGCCGAAGCGGCACGCCTGCGCGCCGAGGCCGAGGCAGCCCGTCTGAAGGCCGAAGCCGAGGCCGCCGAGCAGGCGGCCCGAGAGCGTGCGGCACACGAGCGTGCGGTACGCGAACGTGCTGCTGCCGAAGCCCAGGCCGCAGAGGAACGCGCCGCAGCCCAGGCTGCCGAAGAAGCACGTCAGCAGGCCGAGGCCCAGCGTCTGAAGGCACAGGCCGAGCAGCAGGCAGCCGAGCGTGAAGCGGCCCGGGTCCGTGCCGAAGCACAAGCCGCTGAAAAAGCCCGCCAGATACAGGCGGCGCCGAGCTGTCCCTCCTGCAGCGCCCCCGTGGCAGCCAATGACCTGTTCTGCGGCGAATGCGGCAACAAGCTCAAGTAGCAGCTTGCATGAAAGCCCGCAGCGCTTCACAAGCAGGTGCTGCGGGACAATAAAAAGGGGCCTGAGGCCCCTTTTTTCGTACCTCCCGGACTCAGAGCCCGCAGGACTGTGCGACCTGCTCCTTGAGCCTCTCGGTCGATGGCTCGCGCCCCGTCAGCGCCAGCAGTCCGCAGGCCAACGAGCCCTGCCAGTGCACATAGTCGTGGCCTGTGCTGTGCACGCGCTGCACCACACTATTGCCCTTGGCACGCAATACATCGCCCAGCTCCTGGCTGGTCTCGCGTATGCCTGCCTGCCCGCCACGAGCCCCCTCGTAGATCCCGGCATCCAGGTAAAAGCGTATCGGCAGCTGCGGCGATTGCTGATACTGGCGCGCCAGCCAGTTGGGCGACTCTCCCTTGGGTGCCCACCAGTAGGAGCCCGAAAGACTGAGCACATTGCCAAACCACTGCGGATGGCGCAGCGCCACATAGCTTGAGGCCAGGCCGCCATAGCTTGATCCGGCAATCACCGTGCGCTCGGCAGCTGCCGCTATGCCCTGTGCCTTGAGCCAGGGCATGAGCTGCCTGCCCATGAAGTCGGCAAACACCGGATTGGGCGGCAGCTCGCGGCTGCGCGCGTCGCCTGCGCCATTGGCGACCAGCACGACGGCCGTTGCAGGCACAAGGCCGTCTGCCATCAGGTTGTCGATGATGGCGGGCGTGGGAACCTGGCGCAGATAGGCCTGTGCGTCGAACAGCACCAGCAGGGAACGCTGAGCCGCATCGGACTGCTGCCAGTCGTGCGGCTTGTAGATCCAGATATCGCGCCCGTTGCCCAGTGCCTGGCTGTCCAGCCAGTGACGCTGCAACTGGCCGGCAGCCACGCCGGCACGGGGCTGGCTCCAGGGCTGGGGCGGCGCTTTGGCCAGTGTCAACACGGAGCGACCGTCGAAGCGATCCTGCACCGCCTGCAGATCCGCAGACCGCCCCCAGCTCTGGCGATTGAGCGGATCGCGCTGCAAGGTGGACAGAATGGCACGGCGCTGAATCATGGCATCGGTCGAGACCGCTGGCACATCGGGCGCAAAGCCATAGCTGACGCGCGCATCCCTGGGCATGACGAAACTGGCCCACCAGACATCGCTGCTTCCGAGGCGCTGCAGCGGCTCATGATTGCCCGAGGGACTGCCGAACAGCCGCACGGACTGCCCAGCGCCGCGCCAGACAAAGCTCACCAGTTGATGCTCGGCATCCCAGGGCTCGATCAGCGGCGTTCCCTGGCGTTCCATTTCCTGCCAGAAGCCGCGGCTGTCGCCGCCCTGCGCGAGCCTTGCCTGCAAGGCCTTGAGCCTGGGGCTGCGCAGCGGCTCGGGTTCGATCTCTGCCGCAGGCCCATGGCCAGCCGCCAACGGCGCCAGCACCTGGGTGATCGTCAGCTCGTAGGCGCCAGGACTGGGCGCGACATGGGCCAGCGCATCGCTGTGCCCGCCCTGCGCCACCGACATGCCGCTT
Source organism: Comamonas brasiliensis (assembly GCF_018292285.1). NCBI lineage: Bacteria > Pseudomonadati > Pseudomonadota > Betaproteobacteria > Burkholderiales > Comamonadaceae > Comamonas > Comamonas brasiliensis. Next base: position 1,002,659 of record NZ_JAANES010000001.1, on the reverse strand, counting down.
GCTGTCGATGCATAAGGCGGGACGTTCTCTGCACGCAGCACCAGACGCTCTTTCGCCTTGCCCCGGCTTACCCAGGTGAATGCGTGATCGACGCCTTCGCCCTGGCTCAGCCGCCGCAGATGGCGCCCGCCAGGTGTCTGCACATCGAGCACCACGCCCAGCGCCTGCAGATTGCCTCGCACCACGGCACCGGCCGGTGCCTCCAGCTGCAGGCTCAGCACCTGTCCCGGTGACAACCGACCTGAGAGCGGCTCGCGCACCGCCAGCGACGATGCCGCCTTGGCCGCGCTCTGAGTGGTGTCGGCGGGCGAAGGTCTGGCCGCACCGGCCGTGCTGGCGACGCCGACGCTGGCCGCAGCCAGCAGGCCAGGAACAAGCACGGAACGCAGTCTCCTGCCCGATGGCCTGTGGCGCGTCACCGGCAATGGCAACCCTTGATGATCTTCATGCATTGATGTTTACTCGGCCTCAGAAGTCCACGGCCGCGCTGATGCGCACGGTGCGCGGCGCGCCCACGGTCAGGAAGTTGTCGGCGAAGGCGCCGGCCCAGTAATTGCGGCCGAAGACGTTGTCCACCGTGCCGCGCAAGACCACTTTCTTGTCGGCAATGCGCGTGGTGTAGCGCGCGCCGACATCAAAGCGTGTCCAGCTCGGTGCGCGCAAGGTGTTGGCCGAGTTGACCCACTGCTTGCCCGTATGCACCAGGCGTGCGTTCAGCGCCAGACCGGCCACACCCGGCACATCCCAGTCTGCCGCCAGATTGGCCGCCCAGCGTGCTGCTCCGAACGCGTCATGGCCGTCGTTGGCGCCGCCCTGTGTGCTGGTCAGCTTGGGCTGCAGGTAGGTGATGCCGCCCAGCACGCGCAGGCGGGAGCTCACGGCACCAAAGGTATTCCACTCCACACCGCGGTTGCGCTGCTCGCCATTGAGCTTGAGGGTATTGGCCGCCGTATCGATGGTGGTCGAAGGCTTCTCGATCTGGAACAGCGACAGCGTATTCGTCCAGCCTGCGCGGCGCCACTTCACGCCCGCCTCCATCTGTTTGGATTTGTAGGGCGCGAATGTCTCGCCTGCATTGGCGTAGGTGGAGCCGACCTCGAGACCCGGACTCAGCCCTTCGATGTAGTTGGCGTAGAAGGACAGATCCTCGCCCCAGGGCTTGGCCACCAGGCCCAGCATGGGAGTGACGGCGCTCTCGTCGTAGCCCTTCATCTTCTGATTCACGCGCTGGTGGCGCGCTCCCAGCGTCAGCTGCAGCCTGTCCTGCAGCAGGCTCAGGGTATCGGCCACGGCGAAACTGCGGATCACATTGTCGTTTTCCTGGCGCACGGCATTGCGCGGCCCGGCCAGAACCGGCAGCACCGGGTCGTAGATATTGGTGGTGTAGCTGCTGCTGACCACGATGGGCAGCGCGCGCCCGCTTTGCTGCTGCAGCTCGTTGAACGAGAACACCAGCTGATGGCCCACATCGCCGGTCCTGAAGCGCCCGCGCAAACCCGCATCCAGCGCCGTGCTGTTGGTATAGCCCTGCAGGTTATAGGTCTGGCCCACGGCAGAGCCGTCGCCCACGGCAGAGCCGTCGCCCACGGCAGAGCCGTCGCCCACGGCATTGAGCACCACGCGCGTGCCCGTGGGCTGGCCTGCATAGTCATGCCAGGCCTTGCCCAGGCTGCCGTAGAGCTGCCAGCTGTCGCTGAGCTCGAAGCTGCCGCGCAGCGCCACCGACTTGTTCTCCACCTCGGTATTGACCCCGCGGAACAGATTGTTGCTGGCATCCGGCGCCGCAATCAGATTCTTCATCTTGCCAAAGCTCACCATCACCGGACTGCCGTTGTCCAGGTTCACCTTGTAGTGATAGGCATCCAGCCCCAGCGTGAAGCGATCGCCCTGATAGTCCAGCGCCACGGCGCCCAGGCGGCGGCGGCGCTTCTGGTCGTCGACCTCGGTTTCCCCGCTGGACAGCGCGCCATTGAAACGTATGCCCAGGCGGCGCTCGGGACCGAAGCGCCGCGATACATCCACATGCTCCTGCAGCTGTGAGCCCGAGGTGTAGGTGGTGGTCAGCCGGGTCAGATCCTCGGCCAGCGGCTTCTTGCTGACCACATTCACCACACCGCCCACCGCGCCGTTGGGAGCCATGCCGCCGAGCAGCGCACCCGGGCCCTTGAGCAGTTCCACGCGCTCGATCATCTCGGTCGGCACATGGCTGTCGGGCGCCAGCCCGTACAGGCCGTTGAAAGCCACTTCGCTGGCGTTGACGTCAAAGCCGCGGATCACATAGTTCTCGTTGACATGGCCGGTATTGGTGGTGAAGCGCACCGAAGAGTCGTTTTCCAGCACGGCAGCCACGGTGGCCGCATTCTGGTCGCGGATCAGCTCTTCGGAGTAGGCGGTGATGTTGAAAGCAGCATCCATCACATCCACATTGCCCAGCATCCCCAGCGCCGCCCCTTTGGCAACCTGGGCGCCAGGGGCAAGCGCGGGCAGACCGCTGCCGTCCTGCTTGTCGGAAACCGTGACTTCGCTCAGGCGCTTTTCCGGCGACGGCGCTGTCTGCGGCAGCGTCTGGGCATGGGATGTGGCACTCAGAGCCAGCAATACCGCCAGACCCACGGCAGAGCGCGGGCTGCGGCACGCCGCAGAAGAAAGCCAATACGCGAATGGCGCGAACTGTGCGGATGCCGGCGGCACCTTGCCTGCGCCGCCACGAACCGGGGTTGCCATGTAGACCTCGTTTTTGATTGATCTCCTATGGCTAGAACGAAGTGCGTGGCTAAGGCTTATTGAGAATGAATCTCAATTCGGTTAAATTGTATAACACGCAAACCATCCAAAAACGATAGCAGCAAGCGATTTCCATGCAACGCCATAAACCGTTTTCAGGGCTGAGTCCCGGCGGGCTTTTCCGTCTCGCAGTCCTGCTCGACGTTCTCGCTCATCAGCACACGCACCACCTTGCGGGCATCGGCATCGAAGACCGCGATATCGCGGCAGTAGCGGGCGCCTTGGGGCGTCTCGACCTTGCGGTAGCTTGCACCATAGCTCTTGAGAACCTGGGGTGGCTGTCCGGGTCTGGGCTCGGCCAGCACCTGTACCTGGTTCTGGCCCATGGTGGCGCTAGGGTCGGCATCGCACCAGTCGGCGGCGGGCTCCTGCGCCAGACTCAGGTCGCCGCCGCGCTGGTACAGGCCGCTAGGCCAGCGCACATGGCCTTGTGCATAGGCCGGCATCTGATAGCAGGCCATGAGCTTGCCGCCCTTGCGCACCGGCAGCATATGGCTTTCGGCCTGCTCGACCAGCTCCGGCCCTGCCGGCTTCCAGGCATAGATGTCCACGCCATGGCTGCAGCAGCTGGCTCGCCATTCGCTGTAGATGCGCTTGGCCTTGCCATCGAAGGCGGGCGAGCTGATCTCCTGCAGGGACTGCGGCCCCAGCACCAGCTTCTGAGTTCCCGGGTCGTAAAGCCAGGTGCGGTGCGCAATATTCGGCCCTGCAGGCAGATCCAGCGCCTGGGTCAGATCCGGCCAGCCGTCAAAATTCGCATCCACCCAGCGCGGCTGCACCAGCCAGCAACTGCCCACGGCGTCGGTTGGCAGGCTTTGCTTCAGGCGTCCCTGCTCGTAGACCTGGATGGCGGAAACCTGGAGGTCCGTATGTTCGCCGCAGTCGGCCAGGGAGCGCAGCTTCTGATTCATCAGCAGGCGCAGCTCGTAATGCAGAGTATGGGAGAAGGCCGGGGGCTGGCGCTGCAGATTGAGCGGCCAGCGTCTTTTGCCATCCATGGACTGCCACTGGCCCTGCAGACGCGGTGGCGCCATGCCCGGCAAAGCCGCCAGCGACCAGCGGCCCGAAGGCTTGAGGTCGCTTGCCCCCGTCATGGGCGTTTCCGTCAGCTGTCCGCTTGCCGAGCCTTCCAGATCAAGCGTGGCTCCGGGCCGATTGCAGGGCTCGTAGCAGTAGCTGCCGCCAACGGCGCCGTCGAGCCGCCACAGCTCCAGCTTGACTGCCTTGCCGGCGATCTCGCCGCGATAGCTCGCCGACCAGACCACCGCTTCGTGCGAGGTGTCTGCCGTCTCGGCATGCGCCGTCGACGCCCAGCTCATGAGCGCCAAAGCGATGTTCAGGCCTGCAAAGCCGGTTGGGGATTTCAGCGTCATATCACTTCCATCTACTTCGATCACCAGGCTTGCATCTGCATGCATGCCCGCAGCAAACCCTTTAATGTGCGGCCAATATGAATGCTGCAAGATGTGACAAATCTGCGCACAAGCATGGGCAGCCAAAACGATTTATGCAATCAGACAACAACACACAACAAAGCCGCAACATGGGCCTGCTGGTCGCAGCCCAATCCCTCGGGGGAGCCTCTCCGCCAATCATCATCTCACTGGGCGGCCTGGTCGGGCAGCAGCTGTCGTCCAATCCCACGGCGTCCACCCTGCCGGTCAGCATCTACCAGCTCGGACTGGCGCTATCCACCCTGCCTGCGGCCTGGATCATGAACCGCATGGGCCGCCGCGCGGCCTATGTGCTGGGCGCCATTCTGGGCGTGATCTCCGGCGTGGTCGCCGCACAAGGCATTGCGCACAGCGACTTCGTCACCTTCTGCATCGGCACGGCGCTGGCCGGCTTCTATGCGGCCTGCGTGCAGAGCTACCGCTTCGCCGCCACCGATATGGTGAGCGAGCCCGCGCAGCAGGCCAGGGCCATTTCGCGCGTGATGATCGGCGGCCTGATTGCTGCCATCATCGGCCCTCAGGTGGTGATCTGGACGCGCGACGCCTTGCCTGCCACCCCGTTTGCCGGCAGCTTCTACAGTCAGGCGGCGCTGGCCCTGCTGGCCTTGCCTCTGCTCATGGGCCTGCGCCTGCCGCCGCCTCAGAGCAAGAAAGCCGTGGTCGGCGACGCCAGGCCTCTGGGCGAAATTGCCCGCACGCCCCAGTTCGTCGTGGCCTGCGCGGCCGGTGTGGTCAGCTACGGCTTGATGGCGTTCCTGATGACCGCTGCGCCCATGGCCATGGTGGGCTGCGGCCACAGCGTGGGCGAAGCCGCCATGGGCATCCAATGGCATGTGCTGGCCATGTTCGTGCCCAGCTTCTTTACCGGCAAGCTGATTGCGCGTTATGGCAAGCGGCCCGTGACCGCTCTGGGCCTGCTGATGATAGGCGCGGCCGGCGTGCTGGCCTTGATGGGCCTGGACATCTTCCACTTCTGGGGCTCGCTGATTTTGCTGGGCGTGGGCTGGAACTTCGGTTTCATCGGCGCCACGGCACTGCTGACCGAGTGCTACCGCCCTTCGGAGCGCGCCAAGGTGCAGGCACTGAACGACTTCCTGGTCTTCGGCACGGTGGCCGTGGCCTCGTTCGGATCGGGGCAGCTGCTGCACAGCGCCGGCTGGAACGGCATCAATATCGGCATGCTGCCGCTGGTGGCCGTCGTGCTGGTGCTGCTCGGCCTGCACAGCCAGCGCAGAGCAAAGGCCTGAAGCTGCGCCGGTGTTTTTGCCTTCAGAAGGCAATCAAAAATAGAAGCATCTACCGCATTGCTGACAATGAAATCAAGCAATTTCAGCATTGAAACCTATTAAATAAAAGCGCTACATGCTATATTTTATATAGCATCACATTCCCTGTGACTGCGCTGGGCGGGTGCTGCCTGAAGCCGGGTCAACGCTCGCAGCAGACTGTAGTCAGGACGCCGCCAGCAGGCCAGGAGGAAGCGCCAGCCTCCTGCCGGGCGCGGCTTGCCGGGGATTACCCCGGCCTCATCCCTCAAAGCGGCTACTCAGCCCGCCGCGGCCCTGCCCCCGGCCGTGATGCCGACGCCCCGGGCCTGCCCCGCCATGCAGCAGCGGGCACTTCAGGCCCCGGAATATGGGTAACGCCCGTAACGCATTTCAGCGCCTGCCGGGCTGGCCCCGGGCATCGCCCGGCCCCACCGGTCACGGTCGCTCTTCAAACCGCTTCAACGCCTCTGCCGCCTCCCGGGCCCTCTGCACGCGGGCTCCAGGCAAGGCCTGCGATCGCCCCTTGCAGCCGGCACCGAGCATTGGCCGGACTGCGTCAGCAAGCGCTGAGACCACTGCTTACGCAACCTACAACGGCGTCACATTTGCATCTCATGATGATTAGGAAAATTCTTACGAACCAAGATATTGATAAGCATTTTCTATAGGAATAGTATTTCCACAAAATTAAACAAAAGAATGAAGTTGATAGAAAAATTGTATTTAGTCACAGATCGCCCGAATCATGCCGGCACCCGCCAGATGACCTGAACGCAGCAACAGCCAGCGTGGCATCTGAGGTCTGGACAGGATTCGCTGAACACAGAACTGGAGATTGACCATGACATCTTCCGAACTCAGCGCAGCATCCGAGCTGATGGCCGGCCTGTTCACAGAGCCGCGCTCGCTGGTGTTGCTGCTGCTCCTGCTGGCGGCCAGCATCAGCGACCTGCGCACACGGCGCATCCCCAATCGCCTGACTTTCGGCGGCATCGCCCTGGCCCTGCTCTATGGCTTGCTGGCACCTCACCCCCATGGCGGCGGCTTTTTCTGGGCGCTGGGCGGCATGGCGCTGGGTCTGGCCATGATGCTGCCGCTGTATCTGCTGCATGCCATGGGCGGCGGCGACGTCAAGCTGATGGCCATGGTCGGCAGCTTCATCGGACCCGAAGCCACCTGGCAGGCCGTGATCTTTGTCTTCATCACCGGCGGTGTGGCAGCCATCGGCTACGCACTCTGGCACCGCATGGCCGGCAAGCTGCTGCGCAACTCTGCCGAGGCGGTCCAGCTGCTCTACATCAATGTCGCGGCAGGGATCGCTCCCGATGCCCGCTCCAGTTCGGCGCATTCCGTAGGCAAGCTGCCCTACGGCGTCAGCATCGCCCTGGGAACCCTGGCGTTCCTGGTCGCTCGGCAGTTCACCTGGGTCTAGTCACTTACATCACGGCATAGCGGGAGCCTCCCATGAAAAACCTCAAAGCTTTGGGTCTGTTTGTCCTCGCCGTACTGGCCAGCCTGGCGGCTGCGGTCTACGCCGCCAACTGGGTCGCCCAGCGCGGCAGCCTGGACGCCGACAAGGTGGTCGTTGCTGCCACCGACATTCCACTGGGCGGCAAGATCCTGCCGAACATGCTGAACACGGTGGACTGGCCGCGGGGCTCCATACCGGATGGCGCTTTCCATGACATGCAGCAGCTGCAGGACCGCGTCGTCAAGGTCGGCGTGCTGCGCGGCGAGGCCGTGCTCGAAGGCAAGCTGGCCCCGGTCGGCACCAAGGGCGGACTGGCAGCCGTCATCGCTCCGGGCAAGCGGGCCATGACGGTGCGCGTCAACGATGTGGTCGGTGTGGCGGGATTCGCCCTGCCCGGCAACTACGTGGATGTGGTGGTCAATGCCCAGCAGGAGCAGGCCGGCAAGATGGAGGATTCGCGCCAGATCAGCAAGACCGTACTTGAAAACGTACTGGTCCTGGCCGTGGCCCAGGAAGCCGACCGCGACGAAACCAAACCCAAGGTGGTGAGCGCCGTCACTCTCGAGCTGAGCCCCGAAGATGCCGAGAAGCTCGATCTTGCACGCAGCGTGGGCAATCTGTCACTGGTGCTGCGCAACCAGATCGACAAGGACCCGACCAGCACCGTCGGCATCACCAAGCACCAGCTGTTTGGAACACCTGAGCCTGCACCTGCCCCCGTCAAGGTCGCAGCACCTGCCAAACCCGTGATGCAGCGAGCCAGGCCCGCACCCCAGGCTTCGACAGCCACCTGTGTCGAAGTGATCCAGGGCGGCGCTCGAACTCTCAACTGCTTCTGATCTTCCACCCGCAACCACTCAGAGAGGCCGGCCGTGCAACACCATCACTTATATATAGCAGCTAGCATGCTGCTCGCCAGCTCAGCACCTGTGCTGGCCCAGTCTGCGGGCACAGCTGCCCAGCCCGGCACTGCGGCTGCGGCTTCGGCCGCCCCCGCTCCCGCAGCTCCTCGCACCACCCTGCCCGCCAGGAACTGCACGGCCATTCACACAGAAGACCCGACCACGGTCACGCTGGGTAAATCGGTGGTCATTCCGCTGAACTCGCCGATGGCGCGCATCCTGGTCAGCGGCCAGACGCCGGGAGCCGGCCAGGCAGCCGCCAACGGACAGCCGCAGATGCAGGTACAGAACGGCATGGGCGATATCGAAGTGCAGTTGCTCAGCCCCAGGGATCTGTTCTTTCGCGGCCGCAAGTCTGGCTCCATGAACGTCATCCTGCAGAACGCCCAGGGTGCCTGCTTCATCAAGGATGTGATCGTCACCATGGACCCGGGACCGCTGCAGGCCAAGCTCAGCGAGCTCATGCCGGAGGAACGCAGCATCCGCGTCCAGGGTGCCGACAATGCCCTGGTCCTGAGCGGAGAGATCAGCAATCCGCTGCGCCTGGACGATGTGGTGACGCTGGCCGGCGCCTACAGCGACAGCAAGAAGATCGTCAACCTGCTGCGCACCACCTCGCCTCACCAGGTGATGCTGGAAGTCAAGATTGCCGAAATCAGCAAGACCTTGCTCGACAAGCTGGGCTCCAGCCTCAGCGGCCAGCGCGTCACCAGCAACGGCCAGAACAGCTACACCGTCCTCTCCAACTTCCTGAGCGGCGGCGGCGGCCTGCTGAACGCCATGCGCCTGGGCAGGGGCTCGATCAGTATCGATGGCCAGAAGGATGACGGCCTGGTGCGCATCCTGGCCGAGCCCAACATCATGGCCATCAGCGGCCAGCAGGCGAGCTTTCTCTCGGGCGGCAAGATCTTCATTCCAGTGGCCCAGACCAATACCAATGGTGTGCCGGTCATGACGCTGGAGGAAAAGGAGTTCGGTATCGGCGTCAAGTTCACGCCCACCGTGCTCGGCAACTCGCGCGTCAACCTCAAACTGGTGTCCGAGGTCTCTGATCTGTCGCAGACCGGCTCGCCCTTCACCTCCATCAACGGCGTCACCTCCGTCATTCCCTCGCTCACGGTAAGGCGCGCGGACACCACGGTGCAGCTCAATGACGGACAAAGCCTGGTCATTGCGGGCCTCATCAAGAACAACGTCACCGAGGCCATCAAGCGCTTTCCGGGGCTGGGAGAGATACCGGTTCTCGGCGCGCTGGCCCGCAGCACCGAGTTCCAGACCGATCAGACCGAGCTGATGTTCGTCATCACGCCGCGCCTGGTACAGGCTCTGGCCGAAGCCCCCAGGGTGCCCACCGACAACCATGTGGTGCCCTCACGCGCCGAGGTCTATCTGAACGGCGCACTGGAGAGCTCCAAGCCCGCGCCCGCAGAGAAGACGGCGCCCGCACCTGCCATGCCTGCCGGCGCAGTGACACCGATGCCGGCACCAGCCGCAGCCCCTCAGGAGCTGCAACCCCAGGCACCGGCCGAGCCCTCGGTCGACCGCCCTGCTCCCCTGAATCCGCCCACCTGAACCGGAGGCAAGCCATGACCGAACGCAGCATCCTATTTCCCGTGGCCCTCGCCGCCCTGCTGGCGGGCTGCAGCAGCGCAACACCGCACTACGACGCCCGCTTTGGCGAAGCCGTACGCAGCGCCCGGCTGCAGATGACCATAGACCCCCAAGCGGGCAAGACGGCCGGAGTCGGCGTGGACGGCGCCACCGGCATGGACGGTCGCGCCACACGCCACAGCATGGAGCGGTACGAGCAAAGCTACAAGAGCCCGCCTCAGGCCATCAACGTCATCAACATTGGCGGCTCGCTGAGCACCAGCAACGCCGGCGCCAGCGGCGGAACGCCCTGAACAGCCCACGGTTCTTCACCATCCAACCAATTGATTCCGAAAGGAGCACCGATCGCACACCGGCCTTGCACGCCAGCCCTCGGCACAGCCGCCGACCTTTCGAAACTGTCTTCAATCCATCAACATTGTGAGGTTCATCATGTCCCATATCGCTCAACAATTTGGCCATTCCCTGCTGTCTTTTGCTCGTGACGATGAAGGTGCGCAAGTCGTCGAATACGCACTGATCATTGCCGTGGTCTCCATCGCACTGGTCGTCGCGCTCAAGGCCCTCACCTCCTCCGGTGGTGGCTTCAGCTCCTTCATCACCCGCGTCACGAACTGCCTGACGGGAACCGGAACCTGCTCTTGAGCCGGCTCAAGGCTGTCCCGGACATACACCTTTACAGGAGAACGCCATGTACTCCATCACCCAATCGGGCCTGCGTCTGCAGCAACTGCTCAGGGACGATGAAGGTGCGCAGGTCGTCGAGTACGCGCTGATCATTGCCGTGGTCTCCATAGCACTGGTCGTGGCGATTCAGGGCCTGGCTGGCGGCAAGTTTGCGGACTTCATCACACGAGTCACAAACTGCCTGACGGGCACCTGCACCTAGGAGCGATGTCAAAGGGGTCGGCGCAGCAGTCCTGCTGCGGTGCCGACCGCCTCTGACCCGCAATCATTCACCGGTTCTGCCGCCCTATGAGAGGCCATCATGAGCACCCGCATTCCTGCCCCGACCCTGGTGCGGCCTGCCGGAAGCCGCAGCCGGCACAATTCACGGCGCCAGCAGCATGGCGCCATCATCGTCACGGCAGCATTGGCTCTTTTGCTGCTGCTGGGATTCATGGGCATCGCGCTCGATTTCGGGCGCCTGTTCATCGTCAGGACAGAGCTGCAGACGGCACTTGACAGCTGCGCGCTGGCCGCGGCGCGCGAACTCAACAAGCAGCCGGATGCCATCACCCGAGCCGTGAGCGCCGGTGCTGCAGCCGGCAATCTCAACGGAGTGAACCTGCAGTCGGCCAACTGGAGCGGCCAGGGCCAGATCACCACCGCCGATATCAGCTTTCGCGACGCCAGCTATCTGAGCACCACCAGCGCGACTGCCGCCGTCTATTCGCAGTGCACGCACACCCAATCCAATATCGGCATGTGGCTGCTGAAGGCCCTGGGGGCCTTTTCCGGCAACAGCGCCAGCTTTCCGGCCACCGGCAATGTGGGCACCTATGCAGTGGCCACAAGGGCCAGCGCGCAAAGCGCCTGCCCGATTCCCGTGGCACTGCAGGCCAAAACGCCTGGGGCAACCAAGCCCGACTATGGCTACACAGTGGGAGACTGGCTCACCCTGCTGGCCAAGTCCAACGGCGGCAGCACCTTCGGCTGGGCCAATCTGGACGGATCCAATAGCGCCTCCGAGACCGCCGACGAGCTCAACGGCCATTGCGGCAGCAAGCTGGGCGACACCCTGGGCACACCCGGCGTTCAGGCTTCCATCGTCGAAATCTGGAACTACCGGTTCGGCATCTACAAGAACTCCAGCGGACCCAGCGTGGGCCGGCCCGACTACACCGGCTATATCTACAACACCAGCACCTGGAGCGCCGGTCGCAGCGCCTACAACGGCAGCTCGGGCAGCACGCCCAACTTTCTCGCCCAGCGCCTGGCGTTCACGCCCTGCGGCAACAACCCGTCGCAATGCGGACAGCAGGGTGGCGGCTTTTCCTCGGTCGCCACATCGGCCCAGCACAAAACCTATGGCGCGGACCGTCGCATCGTGACGGTGCCCATCGTCAACACCAGCCGCAAGGTGGTCGACTTCGCCTGCATGCTCATGCTCGAGCCCATGAAGATCCCGGTCGATGACGTGCAGCTCGAGTACCTGGGCAATGCCAGTGCCACTGGCAGCCCCTGCACCACCAGCGGACTCGCAGGCGGCTCGGCCGGCCCGCTGGTTCCCGTCCTCGTGAGGTGAACGCCATGTCCAAGCACCATAGACAACAGGGGGTGGAGCTGGTGGAACTGGCTCTGATCCTGCCTTTTCTGCTCCTTCTGAGCATGCTGGTCGTCGAATTCGGCCGCGCGCTCTACGAATACAACACGGTCGCCAAGTCTGTGCGCGACGCGGTGCGCTATCTCTCGGTCCAGCTGCCCAACACCGGCTGCAGCCAGGCCCAGAATCTGGTTGTGTACGGCCAGACCACGGCGGGCACCACGCCTCTGGCGCCCGGTCTGAACACCGGGGCCGTGAGCTGCTCCTGGCAGACCAGCGGCACCTATCCGCTGATCAACACCGTCACCGTGACCGTCACCGGCTACCGCTTCCGCTCCATGACGGCCAGCGTCTTCGGCTTGCGACTGGGCGACGCCAACGGCGGCCTGACGCTGAGCAATATCGCCGCCACGATGAGGACACAGACATGAAAACGCCACGTCACTCTCGCTCGGAGCGCGGAGCAACCATCGTCGAGTTTGCCCTGGCGCTGCTGGTCTTCCTGATGTTTCTGTTCGGCATCGTGGATTTCAGCCGCATGCTGTTCACCTGGGTGGCGGCCAACGAAGCCGCGCGCGCTGGGGCACGCTATGCAGCAGTCTGCGACGACACGGCCCAGCAGGCCAAGGTGCTTGCGCGCATGCAGGCCCTGCTTCCCCAGGTGAGCACCGTCAATGTCAGCTGGGCCCCCTCCGGCTGCACCGCGGCAAGCTGCCAAAGCGTGACCGTCGCGATCACGGGACTGAAATTCCAATGGATTTCACCCATCGTGGGTCAGGGCCTGCAAACGGCCATCCCCATGCCCGGCTTCTCGAGCACGCTGCCCCGGGAAGTCATGCGCCAGGACATCAACAGCAGCACGGCCTGCTCAAGCTAACCAGGGGTGCCTACATCATGAAAATCGCCATCATCTCTCCCAACACCACCCATCTTCAGGAGATGGCCCGTGTGCTGCAGGAGCAATCGCACCAGGTTCAGACCTTCGAAGGCGGCAAGACACGCATGCCTTCGATTGCCGAGCAGCACCGGCCCGATCTGATGATCGTGGACGGCATGTGCTGCGAGCCGGCCGACCTGGCGCCGGTGGAGTATGTGACCACGCATCAGCCGCACATCGCCGTCATCTTGCTGTGTGCCCAGCAGACCCCCGAGTTTCTGCTGCAGTCCATGCGCGCCGGCGTTCGCGAAGTACTGACTTCACCGGCTCCGCATCAGGCCCTGCTGGACGCCGTGCACCGCATCGCCGCCAAGCTGCAGCATCACACGGCGGACCGCCATCAGGGGCAGGTCATGGCCTTGCTGCCCTGCAAGGGCGGCAGCGGAGCCACCTTTCTGACCACCAACCTCGGCTGGATGCTGGCACGCAAGCACTCGGTACTGCTGATCGACCTCAACCTGCAGTTCGGCGACACCCTGGCCTATCTGCATGAAGCCAAGCCCGCCTCGACCCTGGCAGATGTGGCCCGTGACATCCATCGACTCGATGCGTCCTTTCTCACGGCCAGCACCGTCAAGATCACCCCTCATCTGCATGTGCTGGCGGCCCCCGAAAGCGCCATGCATGCCATGGAGGTCGAGCCGCTGCATGTGGACGCCATCCTGCAGCTCGCCGGCATGCACTATGACTTTGTGCTGATCGACATGGGGCGTGTGCTCGATCCGCTGGCTCTGCGTGTGCTCGACAGGGCCCAGCAGATCGTGCCGGTGTTGCTGCCCAATGTGCCGGCCGTGCGCAATGCGCAGAAGCTGCTGCACATGTTCCACGATCTGGGCTATCCCGAAAGCCGTCTGTATCCGGTACTGAACCGGGTCGACCGGCGCAGCGAAATCGGCCTGCCCGAAGTGCGCAAGGCACTCGGCCTGGAGCAGCAATGGCGCAGCATTCCCGACGCCGCGCCGGAGGTGCAGGCGAGCATCAATGCGGGAGTGCCGCTGGCCGAATCCTGCCGCAACAGCGCCGTGGTCCGCGAACTGGGGGCCTGGGCCGACGCGCTGTCGCCCCAGTCCCGGGAAGACAGCAACGGCTTTTTGAACCGGCTCTTCCGCCGGGCATGAGCCATCCCTTAGCGCACAAGGAGACCGTCATGTCACTCAGAGATTTCTTGGCCACATCAGCGACACGCGCCTCCAAGCCGGCGCTGCAGGTTGTTCCCGAAGCAGCGGACACACCCGAGGTCGCCGCGCCGCAGGCGCCTCCCTCTGCGCCGCCCGCCCCGCACTACGGACACTCCGCAGCCTATCTGGCACTCAGGACGCGCATTCATGCCAAGCTGCTGGAGCGCTTCGACCTGGCTGCGCTCGAGTCGCTGCCCACGCAGACGCTGCAGCAGGAGATTGCCGGCATGACCGAACGCCTGCTGGAGGAAGACGCAGCGGTCGTCAACGATCTGGAAAGAAGGCTGCTGATCCGCGACATCCAGCACGAGATGCTGGGCTTCGGCCCTCTCGAGCTGCTCATGACCGACCCTGCGATCTCCGACATCCTGGTCAACCGTCACGATCAGATCTATGTGGAGCGCCTTGGTCGTCTCGAACTCACGCCCGTGGTCTTCACGGACGACAAGCATCTGCTGCGCATCATCGACAAGATCGTCTCGCGTATCGGCCGACGCATCGATGAGTCCAGTCCCATGGTCGATGCCCGCCTGCCCGACGGATCGCGCGTCAACGCCGTCATTCCGCCCGTGGCGCTCGATGGCCCAATGATGTCGATCCGGCGCTTTGCACGCATCCCGCTGCGCATGGAGAACCTGATCCAGGACCTCAAGAGCCTGACACCAGGCATGGCCCTGACTCTGGAAGCCTTGGCCAAGGCCAAGGTGAACATGATCATCTCCGGGGGCACGGGCGCCGGCAAGACAACGCTGCTCAATATTCTTTCGGGCTACATTCCTTCCGTGGAACGCGTGGTCACCATCGAGGATGCCGCCGAGCTGCAGTTGCAGCAGCCGCATGTGGTGCGCATGGAAACGCGTCCGCCCAATATAGAGGGCCGCGGTGAAATCACGCAGCGTTCGCTGGTGCGCAATGCCCTGCGCATGCGCCCTGACCGCATCATCATCGGCGAAGTCCGTGGCGCCGAGGCCGTGGACATGCTTCAGGCCATGAATACCGGCCACGAAGGCTCGCTGACGACCATCCACGCCAATACGCCGCGCGACTCGCTGGCACGTCTGGAGAACATGGTCGGCATGGCGGGCCTCAACCTGCCGCACCAGGCCGCACGCCAGCAGATTGCCTCGGCCATCACGGTGATCGTGCAGGTGCTGCGGCTTACCGACGGCAAGCGCAAGATCACCAGCATCCAGGAGATCACCGGCATGGAGGGCGATGTGGTCACCATGCAGGAGATCTTTGCCTTCACCCAGACCGGCGTCGGTGCCAGCGGCGAAGTCCAGGGGTATTTCCATGCCACAGGCGTCAGGCCCAAGTTCGCCGACCGGCTCAAAGGCTTCGGCATTGCGCTGCCTGACAGCATCTTCGCTCCAGAGCGTCACTATCAATGAACTCGGCCCAAAGGTGCTGTCATGCTGTCCTTTTTCTCTTCCCACTCGATCCTGGTGATCATTGCGCTGGTGTTTGCCGCTGTGCTCCTGCTGCTCGAAGGCGTTCACCTGGTCTGGAAGCAGTACAAGAGCCCTGAGGCAAAGCGGCTGGAACGCCGCCTCAGGGCCTTGTCTGCCGCCGACGATCACAGCAATCCGACCAAGCTGGTCAAGGAACGCGTACTCAGCGACATGCCCAGGATGCAGCGCATGCTGCAAAGCATGCCGCGCGCCCACCAGCTGGACCGCGTGATTGTTCAGTCAGGCCTGGAATGGACGGTTTCCGGTTTGCTGCTCGGCATCGGGATACTGTTTTTCCTGGGGGCACTGGCCGCAAGCATGTTCCATCTTCCCATGGAGCTGGTATTACTTGCCGGTGCCGTCCTGGGCTGCCTGCCATGGCTGTACCTGCAGCGCAAGCGCAATCAGCGTCTGGGCCTGCTGGAGCGCCAGATCCCCGAAGCGCTGGACCTGATTGCGCGGGCATTGCGCGCCGGCCACGCATTTTCGGCAGGCCTGCAGATGGCCGGAGAAGAGCTATCAGAGCCCATAGCCGGCGAGTTCCGCCTCGTGCACGACGAGATCAACTACGGCACAACGCTGCAGCAGGCCTTGAACAATCTCGGAGAAAGAATACCGATCACCGATCTGCGCTACTTCATCGTCGCCGTGTTGATACAGCGCGAATCGGGCGGCAACCTCACCGAGATGCTGAGCAATCTGAGCCGCCTGATCCGCGAGCGGCTCAAGCTTCACGCCAAGATCCGGGTTCTGTCCTCCGAAGGACGAATGTCGGCCTGGATCCTGGGGCTGATGCCCTTTGCCCTGGCAGCCCTGCTCAATTTCGTGAATCCGGAATTCATGTCCACGTTGTGGACCGACCCCATAGGCATCGTCATTCTGCAATGGCTGACCGGACTCATGGTGATAGGCATGTTGATGCTGCGCCGCATTGTCCGCATACGGGTATGAGTGCATCCCAACCGCAAGGAGTCCGCCATGTTAATCGTCGCCCTGCTCACTTTCGCTGCCCTCATGCTGGCTGCAGGAGCCTTGTTCTTCTGGGTCACGCCCACGGTCACAGAACAGCGCCTGCAAGAGCTGAGCCCAGCCCCTCTGTCCGGCAGCTGGACAGAAACTGCGGTCAAGCTGGTGGGCCCGTTCGCCCACCTCTCCTCCCCCACTGCGGGCAGTGATGCCACCCCGTTGCGCCTGCGCTTTCTGAATGCCGGCATTCGCCACGAGAACGCGCCCTTGCTGTACTTTGGCGCGAAGACGCTGCTGCCTCTGGTGATGATGTTCCTGGTCTATTCGCTGATGCTGGCCCAAGGCACGACAGACAGCCTGCAGCTGCTGCTCTATCCGCTGGTCACCGGGCTTGTGGCCTGCTATCTGCCCAATCTGGTGCTGCGCTGGATGGCCGCACGCCGCAAGCGCGAGATCTTCGAGAATTTCCCCGATGCCGCCGACCTGATGCTGGTCTGCGTGGAGGCAGGCATGGGACTGGATGCGGCGCTGGGCAAGGTGACTGCCGAGATCCGTATCAAAAGCGAAGCCCTGGCCCAGGAACTTCACTGGACCAATCTGGAAATGCGCGCCGGCAGCACCCGCGAGAAATCCTTGCGCAACCTGGCCGCCCGTACCGGAGTGGACGAGATACACGCCTTCACGGCCATGCTGACGCAAGCGGACCGCTTCGGCACCAGCATCGGCGACTCCATCCGGGTGTTCTCGGACGATCTGCGCCACAAGCGTCAGATGCGTGCCGAGGAACTGGCCGCCAAGATCCCCACCAAGATGCTGCTGCCGCTGGTGACCTGCATCTTCCCCGCCATCGTGATGGTGGTTCTCGGCCCGGCAATCATCAGACTGCTGCGCATGGTGCTGCCCATGATCGCGGGAAGCGCCTAGGCCGCGCCCGGACTGCCGCACCACTGCGGCAGTCCCCTGGCGACCCGGGCATGCCGCCAGGCAGGGACAACCCAGGCCTGGGTACGCAGCGGCCGGCCTTCGCGGACGATCGAATGGATCCACAAGGGAGCTTGCGATGAACTTGATGCAGGGAACCGTCAATGGCTGGCAGCAGACCAGTCCCCGAAAGCTCGCCCCCATGCTTTTCCTGGCCACCCTGGCTCTCGGAGAAGCGCTGTGGATACATGCCCATCCGCTTGTCTTTTCCGGCACCGAGCCGGTGTTCTGGACGACTCTGATCCTGCTGAGCATCAGCTGGATCTATGGATATTCGGGACGTAGCCTGGCCTTGTCCGAGATGTCGTTCTACGCAGCCCTGTGGATAGTGACAGCGCTGATCGGCGCCATACTGACCTATATCTTCGCGACCCTGAACCTGCCGCTGCTCGACGCCCAGTTCACCAGACTGGATCAGGCGCTGGGCTTCAACTGGCTGGCATTCTATGGCTTTGCCCAGCAACACCCGCTTCTCAGGGCCGTGCTCACGCTGGCCTATTTCAGCGGCCTGCTGCAAGTCTTTTTCTCGATCATCTACCTGTCGCACTGCGCAAGACACGACAGAAACGAGGAGCTGTGGTGGTCGTCTTCCATCGCCTTGATGCTGACGGCCCTGCTATCGGGGCTGCTGCCTGCCGGAGGGACTCTCTTCTTCCACTCCGTCGGGCTGGAGAACGCCGTGCACCTGCCTCACTTCATGGCGCTCAGGGAGGGAAGCCTGAGCGAGTTCGCATTCGGGGATCTGAAAGGCATAGTCACGTTCCCTTCCTATCACACGACGATTGCCTTGCTGCTCATCCATGCCTACAGACAGCTCCGGCTTTTTCGCTGGGTGCTCGCATTGAACATCCTGATGCTGATCTCCACGCCCATCAACGGCGGGCACTATCTGGTGGACATGCTGGGCAGCGGCGTTGTTACCGTTTTTTCCATCTATCTGACGAAGCGCGTTCAATATTTCCTGCAGCGATGATTTCAAACTCATCCGCACAATGGGCCAGATCCGGGAGAGCTCTGAATGAAAAACATGTCGTGCAACTTCATGCTGCTGAACGAAGTGATACGGTCTCCCCGCGAGATCGGTGCCCTGTGCCCGAGTTCGGCGCGATTGGGCAATACCATGGCCTCTTTGGTGGGTGGCGGAGACGAGGGTCTGGTGGTGGAGCTTGGTGCAGGAACAGGAGTCATCACCGAGTCACTGCTGCGCAGCGGCATCGCACCCGGCAGACTGGTGATCATAGAAAAGTCTTCCTCGTTCGCCAGCTACCTGTCCGAGCGATTCCCGCAGATCAGCGTTTTTCATGCCGACGCCGGTGACTGGCCCTCGATTCTCGGTCGTGCAGCGGTCAAGGCCGTAGTCTCGGGCCTGCCGCTTCGCTCACTGCCCCATCAGTCAGTGCACAAGATCACCGACACCTGGGCGCGCTCGCTGACCAGCGATGGCCGGGTGATCCAGTTCACCTACTCGCTGTTTGGCGCATCCGCCTGGCAGAGCGCCGGCCTCAAGCGCATAGACCGCGAAACCGTGTGGGGCAATCTGCCCCCGGCGAGGGTGGAAGTGTTCTCACGCCCCTGAGCCTGCGCTGCCTGTGCCTGCCGCACCTGGCCTTGCGGGTGGAACTGCTGTATGGCTGGCGCCGATTTATCGGTATCGTCGGGCCATCTGAATCCACGAGGAGACCGAGGACATGGTGGACATCATTCATAGAATTGGTATCAGAGCGCCTGTCGGCGATGTTTTTCAGGCGATCTCTTCCGTTGCAGGTATAGCCGGCTGGTGGACTCGGGAGATGAGCGCAAGCGCGGGGCCCGAAGTCGCGATGAGCGCGCGCTTCACCGACCAGGACGGTCGGGAGCTCGGAAAAATCTGTTTCGACCTCGTCATGTCGGAGACGGAGCACAGCGTGCGCTGGCGCTTCACGGAAGGGCCCGAAGAATGGATAGGTACGGAGGCGACCTTCGAGCTGAGCCGCCAGGACGGCTACACCATCCTGTTGTTCGGCCACCGGAACTGGCGCGAAACGGTCGAATTCACCGCCCACTGCAGCATGAAATGGGCCGTCTTCCTGCTCAGCCTCAGAGCTCTGGCCGAGACCGGCAAAGGCAGCCCGTCTCCCCAGGACACCAAGATCGACAACTGGAACTAGGGCTCCAATGCACGACAGGGTGAGACCCTGGCCTGTCACGGCCGGCAAGCCCGCGTCCGTAGCTGCCGCATATGGATTTCCGCGCAGCCCCGGGGAGCTGCTCCTGGGTACAAGTCGTCATTTTTTGAAAACATCGCGCCACAAAAGCCACAAACTGTGCGATCAGCGCGCATAAAACCACGCAGCAATTAGCTCAGGCACGCTAGTAACCGCTACACTTTGCGCCGCAGGCCTGCGTAATCCCCCACGCAGGCCTTTTTTTCCCCGATTTCGAGGTTTTCGCGCACTGCCATGTCCACCGTCTTCAATTTCACCTTTGTTCCCTGGTTCCGGTCTGTGGCTCCCTATATCCACAAGTTCCGACACCAGACCTTTGTGGTGGGCCTGACCGGTGAAGCCATTGATGCGGGCAAGCTCAGCTCCATCGTCCAGGATCTGGCCATGATCCAGGCCATGGGTGTCAAGATCGTGCTGGTGCACGGCTTCCGCCCCCAGGTCAACGAGCAGCTGCGCCTCAAGGGCCAGGAGCCGCGCTATTACAACGGGATGCGTGTCACCGACTCCATCGCGCTGGACTGCGCCCAGGAAGCGGCCGGCCAGCTGCGCTACGAGATCGAAGCCGCCTTCAGCCAGGGACTGCCCAACACGCCCATGGCCGGTGCGCGCGTACGCGTGATTTCGGGCAACTTCCTCACAGCCCGTCCCGTGGGCATCGTCGACGGCGTGGATTTCATGCACTCCGGCCTGGTGCGCAAGGTCGACGTGGAAGGCATTCGCAGCGCCCTGGACTCCGAAGCCATGGTGCTGGTCTCGCCCTTCGGCTTCTCGCCCACGGGCGAGGCCTTCAATCTCAGCATGGAAGAAGTGGCCACCCGCGTGGCCATCGAACTCAAGGCCGACAAGCTGCTGTTCCTGACCGAAGTGCCCGGAGTGCGCATGGACCCCAGCGGCCCGGCCGACGAGAACAACCCTATCGATACCGAGCTGCCGCTGGACGCCGCGCGCCGCCTGCTGGCCCAACTCCCGCCTGCACAGCAACCTACCGATGTGGGCTTTTATCTGCAGCACTGTGTACGCGCCTGCGAGCATGGCGTGGAGCGCAGCCATATCCTGCCCTTTTCGACCGACGGAGCGCTGCTGCTGGAGATCTATGTGCACGACGGCATCGGCACCATGGTCATTGACGAAAAGCTCGAAGAACTGCGCGAGGCCACGATCGACGACGTGGGCGGCATCATTCAACTGATCGAACCCTTCGAGCGCGACGGCACGCTGGTCAAGCGCGACCGCACCGAGATCGAACGCGACATCGCCAGTTACACCGTCATCGAACACGATGGCGTGATCTTCGGCTGTGCCGCCCTGCACCCCTATCTCGAAGCCAAGACCGCCGAAATGGCCGCCGTCACCGTCTCGCCCAAGAGCCAGGGCACGGGCGATGGCGAGAAGCTGCTCAAACGCATCGAACAGCGCGCCCGCGCCCTGGGCTGCGAAACCATGTTTGTGCTGACCACACGAACCATGCACTGGTTCATCAAGCGCGGCTTTCAGCCCGTGGAGCCCGAATGGCTGCCGGAGGCCCGCAAGGCCAAGTACAACTGGGGCCGCAAGAGCCAGGTGCTGGTAAAGAAGCTCTGATCCGCTCCTCTCTTGAAAATAGCTTCCAGCGCTTGATGAAAAAGCGTTGGAAGCTATTTTTTTTGGAAGCAAAGAGATGTTGGCTTGGCAGGCACCGGCTAACGCAACGTTGCTCTGTCCGCCGTAGCTGCGAATTCCGACGGCGGACGGCCGAACTGCTTGCGGAAAGCCGCCGAATAGGCGCTATGGCTTTCATAGCCGCTTTCCAGCGCCACGGTCGTGATGGGCATGCCCCGCAGCAACTGGGGGATGGAAGACATCAGCCGCATCTGCTGATACCACCGGCCCCAGTTCATCCCGGTGCTTTTCAGAAATCGACGGTGCAGCGTCTTGGGTGTCAGCGCGTGCTGCCGGGCCAGAGCTTCGACCGTGGTGCGCTGCGCCGGTGCACTCAGCATGCTCTCGCAGATGCGTCGCATCAGCATGTCTTGCGGCCATGGCAGGTAATACGGCAGCGGCGCCAGCGCCTGCAACTCCTCCAGCAGCAGATTGCCCAGCAGCGCATCGCGCGGGCGATGCGGCCCCTGATGGGGCAAGTCGACAAGCGCCGCCATCAGTTCCCTGACCAGCGGCGAGACATGGAGGACGCAGTCCCGGGCAGGCAGGCGTTCCGACCAAGCCTCCTCAATGAACAGGCCAAAGGCTCGCACCGCCGTAGTCGCCGTGATCCGGTGCAGCATGCCCGGGCGCAGCCACACAGCAGTGGTAGGAGGAACCAGCCATTGCCCGCAGGGGGACTCGACCAGCAACACGCCTTCCGAGGCATAAATGAGATGGCCGCGCGCGTGGCTGTGCTGCGGCACCACATGACCGGGCGGATAGCGCTGCTCCACGCCCGTGACAGGCAGTGACGAGGCCTGGGCATGATGCAAATCCAGCGCATGCGCGCCATGCTCGGGGGAGGCAAAACCCATGAGATGTCCAAATTCCTACAACAAATGAATATCTATCGATAGAAGTCTATACCTCTGGCGACTTAAAGTAGCCGCACTGACTCCATCAAGCACCTTGCCGTGAAACACCGCCACCCGCTTCCGCTATGCCTACTGGCTCTGACATCTGGTCGGGGTCCGTACGCACGCGCTTGCGCATGGTTCCTCTCCGGTCTCCCCAGACCCCGACCTTAGCCAGCCCCATCCGGGCAGGGAGACCAGATCATCGTTTCAACTACTCCAAGGTCTCTATGCTGGCTGATCCCTCTACCAAATACCGCGCATTTCCCGTTGTGGACCTGCCCAACCGCCAATGGCCTGGCCGTACATTGACGCAAGCGCCCATATGGCTGTCGACAGATTTGCGCGACGGCAATCAGGCTCTGTTCGAGCCCATGAACCACGAGCGCAAGCTGCGGCTGTTCCAGGAGCTGGTCGCCATCGGCTTCAAGGAAATTGAAATCGGCTTTCCCTCCGCTTCCCAGACCGACTTCGACATCGTGCGCCACCTGATCGACGCGCAGCTGATTCCGCAAGACGTCACGCCCATGGTCATCACCCAGCTGCGCGAGGACCTGATTGCCACCACGGTGCGCAGCGTGACGGGCGCACGCCGCGTGATCGTGCACCTGTATAACGCCGTAGCCCCGGCCTTCCGCGAAATCGTCTTTGGCATGGAAGTGCCGCAGATCATTGCCATGGTGGAGCACCATGTGCGCCACCTCCGGCAACTGACCGAGCAGCACCCCGAAACCGAATGGGTGCTGCAGTACTCCCCGGAAACCTTTTGCATGGCCGAGCTGGACGTTTCCCTGGCCGTTTGCAATGCCGCCATTGCCGCCTGGGATACCGGCCCCGAACGCCCCATGATCATCAACCTGCCGACCACCGTGGAGGTTTCCACTGCCAATGTGTTTGCCGACCAGATCGAATGGATGGACCGGCGCCTGGCACGACGCGAACATGTCACGCTGTCGGTACACCCCCACAACGACAGAGGCACCGGAGTGGCCTGCGCCGAGCTGGCCCTGCTGGCCGGCGCCCAACGCGTGGAGGGCTGCCTGTTTGGCAACGGAGAGCGCAGCGGCAACGTGGATCTGGTGACCCTGGCCCTGAACCTCTACACCCAGGGCATTTCCCCCGGCCTGGATTTTTCCGACATCGCTGCCGTGGCACGCATTGCCGAAGCCTCTACGGCCCTGCCCATCCATCCACGCCACCCCTATGTGGGCGACCTGGTGTTCACGGCATTCTCCGGATCGCACCAGGATGCGATTGCCAAAGGCTTTGCGGCGCAAAAGCCTGATGCTCCCTGGCGCGTTCCCTATCTGCCCATAGACCCGCAGGACCTGGGACGCACCTACGACAGCATCGTGCGCGTCAACAGCCAGTCCGGCAAAGGCGGCATTGCCTTCCTGCTGCAAAAGGACTGGGGCATCACCATGCCAAGGCGCATGCAGATCGAATTCAGCGCCATCGTCCAGGCCTGGGCCGACAGCAGCGAAACCGAGCTGAGCAGCGCGCAGATCTGGTCATTGTTCGAAGCCACCTATCTGCATGCCCATGCCCAGTCACCTGTCTTGCGCTACCAGGGCCACCGGCTGTTCGACAGCGAGCAAGGCCAGGGTGTCGAGCTGCACTGGCACGATGCCGACGGACAGTCCAGGCAAAGCAGCGGCATGGGCAACGGCCCTATCGCTGCCGCGGTTGCGGCGCTGGAGCTGCCGCTGCGCATCGACAGCTATGAGGAGCGCAGCCTGGGCAACGGCGCCGACGCCTGCGCGCTTGCCATCGTCGAAGCCGCCTGGCCTGGCGTGCCCGGCTCGCGGTTTGGCGTAGGCATGCATGCGAACATCGTCACTGCATCGGTGATGGCGGTCGTGAATGCCGCTGCGCGCTTTGAGGGCGAGGTGGTTCAGACCCGCGCACCTACCCCTCGCTAGGCCCTGCCCGAGCAGACGGGCCGCCGCATGCCAACCCCGGCCCTGTCGCCGGGTTTCAGCGACTGCCAGCGCATGGACTCCCGAGCCAAAGGGTCTGTCACAATTTTGGGACAGGCCCGAGCTGCCACCGGCAGCCTCTGGCCAGCTGGAGTCCCGCGGATGTTGCGCTGCGTCACGTCACTTCCAGGCGGTCTGCGCTACAAAGTCGAATTGCATTTGAACTGCATTTAGCATGAGGCATGCCATGAACACACTCCCTCCCCAGGCCATCAGCCAGGACGTCCTGGCCGAAAAATATCTGGCCGACGGCGAGCAATCCGAACAAGACCTGTTTGCCCGCGTGGCACGTGCCCTGGCCGCCGTTGAAAAGCCCGAGCTTCAAGCGCATTGGGAACAAGAATTTCTGCACAATCTGCAACTCGGCGCCATCGGTGCCGGTCGCATCATGGCGGCTGCGGGGCTGGACACCAAGGCCACCTTGATCAACTGCTTCGTACAGCCCGTCGCCGATGCCACCAATGGCTTCGACACCCAAGGCAACCCCGGCATCTACACGGCGCTGTCGCAGGCGGCCGAGACCATGCGCCGCGGCGGCGGCGTGGGTTATGACTTTTCCAATCTGCGCCCGCGCGGCGCGCTGGTGCGCGGCACCAATTCAAATGCATCAGGGCCCTGCTCCTTCATCGATGTCTTCGATGCATCCTGCACCACGGTGGAGTCGGCGGGTGCGCGACGCGGTGCACAGATGGGCGTGCTGCGCATCGACCACCCCGATGTGCTGGAGTTCATTACCGCCAAACGTCAAAAAGGCCGCTGGAACAATTTCAATGTCTCGGTCGGTGTGAGCAACGCCTTCATGCAGGCGGTCAGGGACGATGCCGAATGGGAGCTGTTCCATGTCGCCAGCCCCAGCGATGCCCAGATACAGGCCGGAGCCCATCGCCGTGAAGACGGGCTGTGGGTCTATCAAAGCCAGCCTGCGCGCACGCTCTGGGACGCCATCATGCAATCGGCCTATGATTTTGCCGAGCCTGGCATTCTGTTCCTCGACAACATCAATGCCGACAACAACCTCTGGTATGCCGAGCAGATTGCCGCCACCAATCCCTGCGGCGAGCAGCCCCTGCCGCCTTACGGCTGCTGCGATCTGGGCCCGGTCATACTCACGCGATTCGTGCGCGAACCGTTCACGCCGCAGGCCTTCTTCGACCTGGAAGCCTTTCGCGCCGCCGTCGCCGTTCAGGTGCGCATGCTGGACAACGTGCTGGATGCCACCGTCTGGCCCCTGCCCGAGCAGCAGCGTGAAGCGCAACAAAAGCGCCGCATCGGCGTGGGCTTCACAGGGCTGGGCGATGCCTTGATTCTGCTGGGCCTGCATTACGCCAGCGATGAAGGCCTGCAGCAGGCCGAAACCATCGCCCGCAATATGCGCGATGCAGCCTATGCCGCCTCGGTGGAGCTGGCACGGGAAAAAGGCAGCTTCCCGCTGTTCAACGCCAAGCAGTATCTGAAAAGCGGCTTTGCCAAACGCCTTCCCAAGGAACTGCGTGCGGACATCAGAAAACATGGGCTGCGCAACAGCCATCTGCTGTCCATTGCCCCCACGGGCACGGTCTCGCTGGCCTTCGCCGACAACGCGTCCAACGGCATCGAGCCCGCCTTCTCGTGGACCTACACACGCAAAAAGCGCACGGCCGATGGCGGCGAACAGTTCTACACCGTACAGGACCATGCCTACCGCCTGTACAAGGCCATGCACGGCGACGAGGCACTGCTGCCCGACTGCTTTGTCAGTGCGCTGGAGTTGAGCGCCAGCGAGCATGTGGCCATGATGCGCTGCGTCCAGCCCTTTATCGACACCTCGATATCCAAGACCGTCAACATCCCGGCCGACTACCCGTTCGAGGACTTCAAGCACCTCTATATGGAATGCTGGGAAGCCGGTCTCAAGGGCTGCGCCACCTACCGCCCGAACGACACACTGGGTGCAGTGCTCTCCACAGAATCTGCCTCAAAAACCTCTCAAACGCCCACTGATAAAGCGCAAGCCGCTATCAATTCCTCAGGCTTCAACGGCATGACAGCCGTGATAGAGCGCCGCCCCGAGGGACCGCTCAATGCCGTGGTCGACAAGATCGAATACTTCACGCATGACGGCATAAGGCGTCTCTACCTCGTCGTCAGCTTCATGGTGGTCGATGGCGTGGAGCGTCCCATCGAGTTCTTCATGCCCGTGGGCCAGACCGGCGAGAGCCAGCAATGGATCACGGCCACCATGCGCAGCCTGAGCCTGGCCGCGCGCGGAGGTTTTCTCGACAAGGCCCTGGCCGATCTGCGCAAGGTGGCCTGGGACCGAGGCCCCGTGCGCTATGGCAGCAGAACGCGCGAAGACGGCAGCCGCATCCCGCTCTGGCACGACAGCGAGGTGGCCCTGCTCGCCTATGCCATCCAGAGCATCATCGCCAACCGGGGCTTGCCCCAGCCCGCCCCCAGCACGACAGCCACGCCGGCCGCCGCGCCCGAAGGCAATGGCCCGGTCAATGGCAAGAAATGTCCCGACTGTGGCGCTCACGCCATGATCCGCAAGGACGGCTGCGCGTTCTGCACGGCCTGCGGCTATGTAGGTGCTTGCGGCTAGCAGACCGCCCTGCAAGCTGGCGACTGGCGGACGCGCTCCGCCAGCAGCGCGGCTGAGCGAAAGGAACACGGGCTCGACCTTGCCCACCACGAGCATGGTGCGACGGCCTCGCATCACCCTTGCGCAACGCTGCCTGACCCGGCCATCGCCGTCGGGAAGATGCCGCCTCACCCGCCCTGAGCGCGGTAACGCAAGGCCTCTATGACCAGAGCCAATGCCGGAGAGATCTGCCTTCTGTTGGCGTAGTAGAGGTGATATCCGGGAAATATGGGCCACCAGTCCTCCAGCACAGGGATCAAGCGTCCCTGATCGATATGTGGCTGAACCAGGTCTAGCGGCACATAGGCCAGCCCCTGCCCGTCGAGCGCAGCCTGCAGCATGAGAAAGGTGTTGTTCAGGGTGACCTGACCGCTCACGCGCACGTTGACAGCCACTCCCGCCTTTTCGAACTCCCATGCATACAGCCCCCCGTACGTGGGCAGGCGCAGATTGATGCACCGATGACTGGTCAGTTCATGCGGTGTTTGCGGCAAGGGCCGCCCCCGCAGGTATTCGGGAGAAGCGGCAACCGCCATGCGCAAGTCCTCTGCAATGCGCACGGCAATCATGTCCTTGTCCACCCGGTCGCCGCTGCGGACACCGGCATCGAAGCCTTGAGCGGCGATATCGGTGAAGCCATAGTCCACGCTGAACTCCAGCTGTACGTCCGGATACTCATCCAGCAGGGGCTTGAGCCGCGGCCACAGGATGGAATGGATGGCATGGTCGTGGGCCGTGATGCGCACAGTGCCAGCGGGTTTGTCGCGCAAGGCGCTGAGCGCGCCCAGCTCCAGATCAATCTCGTCAAGACGCAAAGCCACGGTATCCAGCAGGCGCGCCCCGGCTTCGGTCGTGGAGACACTGCGCGTCGTGCGAGTCAGCAGACGTACTCCCAGGCGCTCTTCCAGGGCCAGCATGGCGTGGCTCAGCGCGGAACGCGACAAACCCAGCTGCGCCGCCGCACGCGTGAAGCTGCGCGCCCGGGCAACGGCAACGAAGGCGCGCAGGTCATTGAGATTTTCCTTGGACATTGGTGAATATCTTGCACAAGCAAATGCCAATTTTGCAGTCTTCTCAACCAATTCGGATTTTTCTAGAGTGGCGAAACCCTTGAAGACAGGATTTGCCATGAAAAAGACACTGACCGGCATGCTCGCTTGCGCAGCCCTCGGCAGCGGCGTCGCCGCCCCCCAAGAAGCCCTGACGGGCACCAGCATCACACGTGCCGGCACGCAGAACACCATGACCGGCCCCGAAGGTTTTTTTACAGGGCTGGTACGTGTAGAGCCCTTGTTTCCGACCAGCGAAGAGATCAATGCCTCCGGAGCCTATGTCACTTTCTCTCCCGGCGCGCGTTCGGCCTGGCACACACATCCCAAAGGGCAGTACCTCGTGGTGACCGCAGGCACGGGCCTTACACAGGAATGGGGAAAAGCCATCCAGGAGATCCGTCCCGGTGATGTAATCTGGTGCCCGCCGGGCGTCAGGCACTGGCATGGAGCAGCCCCTGAGACGGCCATGACGCACCTGGCCGTAACCGGTGCCACGGCGGACGGCAGGAATGTGGAGTGGCTGGAGAAGGTCAGCGATGATCAATACAACGCCCGCTGAAACGGTCATGGCGCGGACTGCACGCCGCCAGGCTTTGACATGGAGCCTGGCCATGGTGCTGGGCTGCTCTGCTGCATATTCTCGGGAGGCTCTGAACATGGACGGTTCCGCCAAAGACACACTCTCGACGCGTCAGCAGGCCATCGTGCCCATCGCAGCCTTTGCAGCTGCCGGCGATATGGCTTCACTGCATGCGGCATTGAACCGCGGGCTGGACGCTGGCCTGACGATCAGCGATATCAAGGAAATCCTGGTGCAGCTCTATGCCTATGCCGGTTTTCCACGCAGCCTCAATGCGCTGGGTGAATTCATGAAAACACTTGAAACACGCAAGCAGCGCGGCATCGAGGATCTGCCCGGCAGCAGGCCCGGCCGGGCGATTCCCCAGGGCGATGCACTGCTGGCCGCCGGTACAGCCAACCAGACCCGGTTGTCCGGCGCAGCCGTCTCGGGGCCACTGTTCGACTTTGCCCCGGTCGCAAACGAATACCTGCGCACCCATCTGTTCGGCGACATCTTCGAACGCGACAACCTCGACTGGCAAAGCCGCGAGCTGGCCACCCTGGGCATGCTGTCCGCCCTGCCCGGGGTGGAAGCTCAGCTGCAGGCCCATATGCGCATCAGCATGAATGTGGGTCTGACTGCCGAACAGTTGCGGGAGCTTCCTCGGGTGCTCGCCACCCATGTCGACTCCGCTGCCGCACGGCGCGCCGATGATGCCCTGGCCCGGCATCTGGCAAGCCTGCAGGGCGGAAAACCGGTACGGCCGGATCGCCTGCCTGTGCCCTGTGAATTCCCCTGACCCCGGACTGACATCGGCATGCATTACCCTGGACCGGTGTCCCGAAACGCATTTCACCACCACGAAAGGAGTTTGCCGTGATTGTCAAAGCTTACGGAGCCCATGGCGCCGACAAACCGCTGGAGTCACTGGATATCACACGGCGTGCCCCTGGTGCGCATGATGTGCAGATCGACATTGCATTCTGCGGCGTCTGCCATTCCGATCTCCATCAGGTTCGCTCGGAGTGGGCCGGAACCATGTACCCCTGCGTGCCCGGCCATGAGATCGTGGGCCGTGTCGCTGCCGTCGGCGCCCATGTCTCGAAGTTCAAGGTCGGTGACCTCGTAGGTGTCGGCTGCATCGTCGATAGCTGTCAGCACTGTGCGGATTGCAATGAAGGCCTGGAGAACTACTGCGACCACATGGTCGGAACCTACAACGGCCCGACCGCAGATGCTCCGGGCCACACGCTGGGCGGCTATTCCCAGCAGGTCGTCGTGCACGAGCGCTATGTGCTTCGCGTGCGCCATCCTGCCGGGCAGCTGGCAGCGGTAGCGCCCCTGCTCTGCGCCGGCATCACCACCTACTCGCCTCTGCGCCACTGGAAGGTGGGGCCCGGCCACAAGGTCGGGATCGTGGGAATTGGCGGCCTGGGTCATATGGGGATCAAACTGGCACACGCCATGGGCGCCCATGTGGTCGCATTCACCACTTCCGAGTCCAAACGCGAAGATGCCAGAGCCCTGGGGGCGGATGAAGTCGTCGTCTCACGCAATGCCCAGGAAATGGCAACATATGCCAAAAGCCTGGACTTCATACTCAACACGGTGGCGGCTCCGCATGAACTGGATGCCTTCTTCGCCCTGCTCAAACGCGATGGCACGATGGCATTGGTGGGCGCGCCTGCCACGCCGCATCCATCGCCCAATGTGTTCAATCTCATCATGAAGCGTCGCAGCCTGGCCGGCTCCATGATCGGAGGCATTCCCGAAACGCAGGAGATGCTGGACTTCTGTGCCGAGCACGGCATCGTCTCGGACATCGAGATGATTCGTGCCGACGAGATCAACCAGGCCTATGAACGCATGCTCAAGGGCGATGTCAAGTACCGCTTCGTCATCGACAATGCAAGCCTCGCAGCCTGACGCGACACCTTGAGCGGCGCCGCCCCCGGACGGCTGTGGTGGTTCTGACGGACAGTCCGGGGCGCAATGTCCTGTTGCACCGGGCCGGCCACACCTTGCCGGCCACACCTAGCCGACGGCGCCTCAGCAGGTCTTGCTTTCAGTGTCTGCCTTGGCCGGCCCGCCGGAGGGCTGCGTCTGAGCGGTCTCTGCCTCGGCCGTCGCAGGCTCGGGCTGCGGCTCCTTGGGCAAGGAAGCCCGCGCCACATGAAGCATGTGCAAGGCCAGCGATTCGTACAGCGGCCTCGCAATCATGCGCGAGATCATGCTGGCGATCATGGCCGAAGCCATCAGACTCAGCACCAGAGCGTGGCCGTCCACCATCTCCATCACGATGATGAAAGCCGTCAGCGGCGCCTGGGTCACGGCCGCCAGAAAGGCCGCCATCCCCATTGCTATCAAGGCAGGAGCTATATCCGCAGTCCCAGCGAGCGATGCCACGTTATTCCCCACACCTGCGCCAATCGACAGCGAGGGCGCGAAGATGCCGCCGGGCACCCCCACCCAGGCCGATAGCCAGGTGGCGATGAATTTGAGAGTGACATAGAACTCGGGCACATCGGCCTCGCCCTGCAGCATGTGCTTGACGGCCTCCGAGCCTGCGCCAAAGGTGGCACCGCCGGTGACCACGCCGATGACGGCGATCAGCAGGGCCAGCGCTGCGGCAAAGCGGATGGGAAAGCGCGACCTGAGCTTGTTGAGGCGCTCGGTGGACGAGGTCAGCGAATGGGTCATGAGCTTGGCGAACAGGCCGCCCAGCACGCCGCAGCTCAGCGCCACGGCCAGGCAGGGCAGCAGGTCGCGCCAGCCGAGTTCGGCCACGCGGATTCGACCAAAATAGCTCAGATTGCCGAAGACCGAGACCCCCATCAGACCGGCCAGCACAATCGCCGCGATGATGAGACCGCTGGAGCGCGACTCCAGCTTGCGCGAGAGCTCCTCGATCGCAAACACCACGCCTGCCAGCGGCGCATTGAAGGCTGCGGCAATACCCGCAGCACCGCCAGCGACGAGCAAGGCGTGGGTGTTGATGACGGACTTGGGGCCCAGCCAGCGCCGCGCCGAATGCATGACACCGGCCGCCACCTGCACCGACGGCCCTTCGCGCCCTATCGACAGCCCCGCGAGAAAGCCTGCGCTGGAGAGCACGATCTTGGCAAAAGACAGCCACAGAGACACAAAGCGCTTGCGCAAGCCGGCATCGACCGATGGCTCCAAGGTGGCAATCACCTGCGGTATGCCCGATCCGCTGGCCCCCGGCGCCCATTTGCGCGTGGCCCAGACGGCGGCTGCCGTGATGGCGGGCATCCAGATCAGCACCAGCCAGCCGTTGACGCCGTGATAGATGCTCTCGAAAAAGCCGAACGCCGCTTCGGCCAGCAGCGTGAAAGCCACCACGCTCAGGCCTGCTGCCGCAGCATAGGCCAGCACTATTGTCCGTTCCAGCCAGCGCTTGCCGTCGCGCATTTCTTCATTGAGGTTGTGAAAAAAGTCTGGCTCTTGATGCATGGGCGGGCATTCTTTTCGGGGCGGGTGAAAAACGGGCAGATGCCTCCATTCTGCGCCAGCTGCAGGGCTGCGCAGATTGGCAATGTCCACAACGGCCTGCATCGCAGGTATGCCGAATGGCGGCCCGAGCCTGGAATCCTCGCCTGAACCAGGCGGACTGCCCTGGGCAGATAGACCACCTCGGTCTATCCCCGGGCGGCCGCTGTCATCGCATTGACTCCGCCAGAATCGTCCACGCCAAGGCGCCCAGGCCGCCCATGGCCGCGAGCATTGCACCCTGCCGAGGCATATAGGCGAGCAGCCATGCGACAGCTAGCGCGGCCACACTCAGGCCGCCCAGCCAGACGACTATTCCCACCGCGCCACCCCAGTAACCTGTGCAGAGCCATAGAGCCACCATCATCAGCGCCGCCCCCATCACGCGCAGCAAGGCCCGCTGCACAGACCCGGGCTCACTTCGCGATACGATCTGATGGCAATGCCTGTCCATGGCCTGGCTCAGCACCAGCATGCCTGCCAGACACAGCGCCAGAACGCAGATCATCACCGGCCAGAAACTCATGCCATGCCTTTCAGCGCCTGCAGCGCGACCGCCATCACGGCAGCCGAGCCTGCCATCCATGCCGCCACCCTCGGCAGGCTGCGCACATGGAAGACCCAGAGCGCCATTGCGGTGTAGATCACAAAGCTGAGCAAGGTGGACAGCAGCACGGCAGGTGCGCGCTGCATGAACCCCAAGGCCACGAGCGCATGGGCCAGCACGGCGCAGGTCAGCGCCGTGAGCGCATAGCCGCCCAGCGTGGCCATCAACACGCGCAGCAGCACGGCCCAGCGATAGCGCCTTGTCTGCGCCTGTGTCATTGCAGCCGCTTTCATGTGAGACCTCCTGAGATCGCGCCACGGCCTGCACGCGGCTGCTGCACGCTCTTGCTACGCCGCGACTTTTCATGCCGCCATGCCCCCCAGACCACCAGCAGGCCCAACCCCATGCAGGTCAGCTCCACCCCGCCTCGCCGGCCGTCACCCTGCGCCAGATACAGCAGCAGGTGCTGGCCTGTAGTCATGGCATTGAGCAGCGGCAAACCCAGACATAGCAAGGCCAGCGCGCATAGCTGCTCACGCCATGCCTTATACGTTGTGCGCAACAGCGCGTGCAGCAGACTCAATGCCCAGACGGCAAAGAACACGCGGATTTCCCAGCCGGAGCGCAGCTCCAGCGCCAGCGGCAGCAGGCGGTTGCCGTAGAGATAGGCAATCGACGCCAGTGCCGAGCCCGCCAGCGCAGCCACATTGAGCGAGTCGATACAACGGTACATGGCATGCGTTGCCACGCCCCATTCGTTACCGTTTTTTGCTCTGCGCTTGACTGCAAACAGTATCGATCCGGAGGCAATCATCGCGGTGCCGATCAGACCCAGTACAAAGTACAGCCACTTCATCGTCCAGCCACCAAAGGTGACCAGATGCAGCGCGCTGATGACGGGATAGGTATCGCTTGCGAAACTACTGGACGGCGGATTGGCGGGCTGCAGTAGCAGCTGGCCGTCAACGGCATCGAAGGTCACCGAATTGGCGACATTGACCATTTGGCGCGTCGCCGCCGTATCCGGCTTGCCCTCCATGAAACGCACCGTGGCCCGACCATGCTCTGGTCGCTGCACCAACACCTCCATCACAGGCTGCGCCAGCAAGGACTGGGCCTGCTGCGCGAGGCCGACAAGATCCGCACCGGCAACGGCAGGTGCATCTGAAGCCGCTCTCACCTCCAGCCTGGCCTTCAGCTCGGACTCGTAGCGGCTGTAGGCCGAGCGCTCCTGCCCATACAGGGATTGCAGCGGCCAAGGCATATAGCTGGTGTAGAAATGCGCGAGTCCGGTGTAGACGATCATGAACAGAAACGGCAACGTGAGCACGGCCGATGCGTTGTGCGCATCCAGCCACGAGCGCTGCCCCTTGCCGGGCCGGAAGGTGAAGAAGTCCTGGAAGATGCGCCGGTGCACGATCACGCCCGAGACCAGCGCCACCATCATG
Organism: Comamonas brasiliensis; assembly: GCF_018292285.1. Taxonomy (NCBI): domain Bacteria; kingdom Pseudomonadati; phylum Pseudomonadota; class Betaproteobacteria; order Burkholderiales; family Comamonadaceae; genus Comamonas; species Comamonas brasiliensis. The sequence goes on along the minus strand of NZ_JAANES010000001.1, from coordinate 968,934 downwards.
CACATCGATACCAGTCCCACCACCCAGAAGCCCGCGATACCGCCCTGCAGGGAATAATGAAAGGACATGAAGTGCCGGCCGCCTTCGGTCTGACGTAGAGCGGGTTCAGGCAGGACCTGGCCCGTCAGCGCATGCAGGCGGGCCTGCACCTTGCCGTCCTGAGAACGCGCAAATACCTTGACGCCCTCCCCGGTCTGCAGCGGCAAATCGATGCGCCAGATGCCGGCATCCGGCGCCGTCTTGCTCAGGTGCTGCTCGGCCAGCCGCAAGGCCTGCAGACGCTCGTTCAGAGAAAGCGGCTGCTGGCCGCTGCCTTCCAGTGGCACTGCCTGCATCCACAGCGTGATGGGCTCACGGAACACGCTGATCGAGCCAGTCAGAAAAATGGCGCAGAGCAGCCAGCCGCACACCAGGCCGCACCAGGTGTGCAGCCATGACATGGTCTGGCGAAGTCCGGGCTGAGATGCAGGCTTGCCGCTCATGTCAGCCCGCTCAGAATGCGCCACGCAAGGTCAGCAGCACGCTGCGCGGCTCGCCGTACCAGTTGCCGCTGCCCGAGGTTCCAACCGTCTTGTAGTACGTCTTGTCGAACAGATTGTGCACATTGAGTGCAGCCGACCAGTTGCGATTGATGCGGTATTGCACGCTGGCACCCCAGACGGCGTAGCCGGCCTGAGTGAAGCGGAAGGGAACGGCACCGCCATCGTACCGGCCCGATGCCGGGTTGTAGCTGTTGGCCGTGCCGCTGACATAGGTGGCGCTTTGCAGTGTCACGCCGCCGCCCACGGTCCAGGGCGAGAGCTGGCCCTGCAGCTGATATGTGCTCCAGAGCTTGAGCAGATGCTTGGGCGTGATGGAGCTATAGACCAGCTGCGACGGGTCGGTCTTGTTGCGATTGTGGTTGTATGTATAACCAGCAAACAACTGCCAGCCCTGCGCCAGCTGGCCGGTGACTTCCATGTCCAGGCCCTGGCTGATGATCTTGCCCTGGGCCACATAGCAGCAGCTCAGGCCCAGGTTGCCGACATCGGTTTCCGGATAGCGCGGATCACGCACCGCCTGGCCCTTGCGCTCTATCCGGTAGAGGGCAAACGCAGTATTGAGCTTGCCCTCGGCGAGCTCTCCCTTCACGCCCAGCTCGAAGCTGCGACCCTTGATCGGATCCAGCGCCGCCCCTGGTGCAGGGCCTGCCAGCATATTGGCCTGCGACTTGTGGATCTCGGTCACACTGCCATAGGCTGTCCACTGCTTGCCCAGGTCATACACCAGACCCGCATAGGGTGTGAAGATGCCGCTTTCGCTGTAGTATTCGCGGCCGCTGGCCCGGACACTGCCGTCGGCGTTGTAGTTGATATACGGCGTGTCATAGGAGTAGCTGGCATAACGCCCTCCGACAATGGCAGTGAGCTGATCCGTCAGGCTCAGATTGGCACGGCCGTAAAAGCCTTTTTGCGTGGCACCGTAGCCGGGATAGCTACGTGTCTTGCGCTCGCTTACCGCCGAGGGAATTCGGCCAGGATCGAACTCATAGACATTGGTCAGCGACAGCGGCGTATCCATCTCGGAGTAATAGGTGTCCTGATCGTCACGGACCTTGCTCCAGTCCGCGCCGAGCAGCAACCGGTGTTGGCGGCCGAACAGCGAAAACGAGCCGCTGGCATGCACATCCAGACTTTTTTTCTCTGAGCGAAAGTCGTTGGAAAAGCCGGTCCAGTTGGCGCCAAGACCTGTTGCAGGGTCAACGGCTCCGCTGAGGCTGGCCAGCCGTGAATCGCTGTCCACCTTCTGATAATTGACTTGAGCCTTGAGCTTCCAGTCCCCCGCCAGTTGCTGGTCGACCTGCGCAAAAATCTCCTTGGCGCTCTTGTCGTAATGGCTCCAGCCCGCCATCAGCGCAGTTTTGCGGGACAGCTTCAGATCGTCGCCATTGGCAGCACGCGGCAGGCCTTCGCGCCAGGGAGTGGCCTTGAGCTTGTCGTAGCTGGCTCCCAGGCTCACACGCGTGGAGCTGGTCACATCGGCTTCCAGAATGCCGTAGAGCAGGCTGTTTTGCGAATCCGCTCCGCGATAGAAAAAGTTCTTGTCCGAATGCGCGAGCACGGCACGACCTCGCAGGCTCCCTGATTCATTCAACGGACCCGCCACATCCAGCTCGGCCTGTTTGCGATTCCAGCTGCCGACGCCCACCGAGCCCAGAATCTGCTTTTGCGCCGTAGGACGCTTGCGCACCAGATTGATGGCACCGCCGGGCTCCCCATTGCCGCTGAACAGGCCATTGGCGCCGCGCACCACCTGCACACTGTCATACATGGCCAGATTGGGGTCGAACAGCTGCTGGCTGAATGCGTCCACACTGGCACCGTCGATCTGCACATTGCTGATCTCGAAGCCTCGCGACAGAAACTTGGTGGCCGCACCACCCAGTCCACCCGCGCCGCCGTAGTCCACCGTCACGCCGGTGGTCTGCTGCATCACTTCCCCCACGTTGCTCATGGCCTGATCTTCAATGCGCTGGCGCGTCACCACCGAGATCGACTGTGGCGTCTCGCGGATGTCCTGCCCTTTGCCCAGGGAAACGTATGAGGCGGCGTACGAGCCACTGCCCTCTGTGGCTTCGCGCTCAGCCTGGGCCGTCACCGTCACCTCGCCCAACATGCCGGTATGGCTGCTGTGGCGACGCACGGTGATGGCCGCCCCGACTGGGACAGCTTCCAACCCGCTCCCAGCCAGCGCCTTTGCCAACGCCTCGTTCAAGGTCTGAACGCCTTGCAGCGCCGGCGCCGTGCGGCCTTCCACCAAGGCTGCGTCGACCGAAACCGACACCCCCCAGGTGCGGGCCAGTGCATTCAATGCCTGTCCCAGGGGCTGCGCAGGCAAGCTCAGGCTGTGCGATGTGGACATGGCCGTCTGGCTGCTGGCGCTCTGGGCATGAGCCGTCGGCAATACCGCCAGACCTGACCAGGCCAGACAAGCCATGGCACTGGCCAGAGCCACGCTGTGCAAACTGCCGCAATGCGAACCCGCAGCCATACCCTCCCCTTGCCCAGAAGAAAAATGAGAGTGATTTCTTTTCATCAAATACATCCTGTGAATTGCTTGTCTAAGTGCTTTCACAGTGAAGACGCATGAAACGGCTTGTACCGGACAAAAAATTTTCAGCCTGCCAGGCCTACCGTCAGCGCCGGTGGATGGCGACCCTGCCGTCGGGCAGCGACTGCACCCGCACGGGCAGGGAGCGCGGCAGGCTGACGATGAAGATGGCAGGCTCGCGCAGCTTAAAGCTGCCGGTCAATCGCAGCGCTTGCAGAGAAGCTGCATCGTCCAGCACCATCGGCTGGTTCAGGTAATCATTCCAGCGCGCCACGACCTCGGGCAGTGGCGTGTGGTCAAACACCAGCCAGCCTTCGCGCCAGGCGCCCACATCCGCCGCGTTCAGGGAGTAAGGGGCAAGCTGGCCGCCAGCATCCAGGCGCAAGCCCTGGCCTGCGGCCAGGAGCGCGTCGGGGGGCCGATCGGCCATGCCGCCCTGCTTCCACACTGCCACACGTCCCTGAGCAACGCTGACCTGCAGGCCGGCAGGCCGCAACGCCACGGAGAAAACCGTGCCCAGCACACGTACGCGGCCCAGAGCCGTGTGCACCTCGAGGGGACGCTCTGCGTCATGGGCTACGTTGAGCCGGATTTCGCCCTGCTGGAGATGAACCTCGCGACGCTGGCGATACAGCAGCACCGATGCATCGGTGCCTGGCGCCATATCAAGCTGGCTGCCGTCGGGAAGATGGCGGCTCAGCTGCTGGCCATGGCCTGTATGCAGCGCCATCTGCTCCGTTGGCTGCAGCCACTGCCAGCGGCCAAGCATGCCGGCCAGGCCCGCCACACCAGCCACCCCCAGCACGGACAGCGCACGACGGCGGCTCTGCTGCAGACGCGCCGAATGAGTCGCAGGCAAAGGCATCTCGCCCTGCAAGGCACTGCCTTGTGTCGCTGCCCAGCCTGCCATGGCCGCCTGCGCCGCCTGCTCGTTTGCAGGTTCCCTGGCACGCCAGCGCGCCAGCGCCTCCGTTGCAGCCTGCGCCACATCAGGACTTGCGCCATGCTGGCGCGCAATCAGCAACAAGGCGTACTCCAGGCGCTTGCGATCCGGCTTGCCGAAGAAAGCGTCGGCACTCATGAGGTCAGCCCCATGCAATCGCACACTGCGCGCACCACATGCTTTTCGATGGCAGCTTCGCTGATATTCATATGGGCTGCGGCCTCAGCATGGCTGAAGCCATAGATGCGCACCAGCACAAACACCTCGCGGCGCTTGCGCGGCATGGCTTGCAAACGGCGAGACAGCAGGGCCAGTTGCTGCCGACCTTGCACCTGACGCTCGGGCGAGGGGACTTCGTCTGCAGCCACCACCGCCAGGGTCTGCAGCATGCGGGCTTCGGCAGTGCGGCGGCGCGCATCGTCGATCACGATGTTCTTGCCGGTGCGAAACAGCAGTGCCCGCAAGTCCCGTATTGCAAGATCTTGCGACTGCATGGCAAATACGCGGGTATAGCTTTCCTGCACCACATCCGCGGCCGCATCCCGGCTATTGAGCGAACGGGCAAAGAAACTGACGAGTTCTGCGTAATAGTGCGCAACCACGGGTACACCTCTACCTCTTGCGAGGCATGCCGCCCAGGCTCTGGAATCAGCTGCAAAGCATGCAGCGACGGAGCGGGAAAGCGCAGACTCTATCAGAAAATGAGAATCAATCTCATTGAATGACGAATATTAAAGCCTCGTCGCATCAATGCAGAACCAGCGCCGCGACAAGCTGTGAACCTGCGGCTCCGTCGCTGATCAGATCGCGTAATACCAGCGCTTGATCGCTTCGCCAGCCCTGGCCAGCACGGCTTCACGCCCTGCCCCATCGAGAGGGCTACCGGTCAGATAGGCCGTCACCAGCAGCGGCGCAGATTGCGCGGTAGGCCAGACGATGAGTGTGTCGCAGGCCGTGCCCCTCTCGCCGCTGCCCGTCTTGCCACCTACCTTCCAGTCGCCCGGCATGCCGGCACGCACGCGCTTGTCGCCGGTCCGGCTGTCCGCCAGCCATTGCTGCAGCAGTGCACGGGCATAGCCTTCCAGCACATCGCCCAGCAGCAGCTTCTGCAGACTTTGCACCATGGCCTGTGGCGTCGTGGTGTCGCGCTCATCGCCGGGAAGCGCAGTGTTCAGCGAAGGTTCGTTGCGGTCCAGTCTGGTGGTGCCGTCACCCAGTTCGCGCAGCCATTGCGTCAGCGCTGCCGGCCCGCCACTGGCTTCCAGCATCACATTGGCTGCCGTGTTGTCGCTGACAACGACCATCGCTTCGCACAGCTCCTGCACCGTCATGCCCCCATTGGCTCCCGCCCGCTTCTCGGATATCGGCGACCACGCCACGACCTCGGCAGGAGAGTAATAGAGCTTTCGCCACAGACGAATCTCGTCTCTTTGCGCCAGATAGAGCACGCGGGCGGCCAGCAAGGTCTTGAAGGTGCTGCACATGGGAAAGCGCTCGTCGCCGCGCCAGCCTGCCTCGGCGCCGCTGACGGTATCCAGCACATGTAGGCCGAGCCGGCCCTGAGACTGAATTTCCAGCGCCGCCAGCTCGTCGCTCAATGTTCTCGCCGCCGCAGCTTGCTGCTTGGAGATAAAAGCACAGCCGCTCAGTCCCCAGGCCCCCAGACCCAAGGCCAGTCCTGTTGTCAGCATGCTGCGTCGTTGCATAAGATCCTCTTGTAGTTAACTGTGATGGTTTGAAGCATATAGCGCTGTATTCAGGTGAACCAGCAGTAATAATTGACGCCATCCATTAGAAAAACTTTTACCTCTATCGTCCCATGCTGCTTCCACTGAACGCCTTGCGCATGTTTGATGCGGCGGCACGCCATCTGAGCCTGACCCGCGCCGCACAGGAGCTGCATGTGACGCAGGCCGCCGTCAGCCAACATATCCGCAATCTCGAAGAACGCTTGGGCAAGCCGCTGTTTCGCCGCCTGCCCCGCGGTCTGGCCCTGACCGACGAAGGCCAGGCCTTGTGGCCTGTGGTGGCGCAAAGCTTTGAGCGCATAGAACAATCGCTGCAGCAGGTGGCGGAGCCGCGGCCACGCGAAATCCTGAGTGTGGGCGTGGTCGGCACTTTTGCCATCGGCTGGCTGATTCCCAGGCTAAGCCAGTTCCAGCAGTTGCATCCCTATATAGACCTCCGGCTGCTGACCAATAACAATCGCGTCGATCTGGCTGGCGAAGGACTGGACGCCGCCGTGCGCTTTGGCGACGGTGCTTGGCATGGCACGCATGCACAGATGTTGCTGCGCGCTCCGCTCTCTCCCATGTGCACCCCCATGCTGGCACAGCAGCTGCGCGAGCCTGCCGACCTGGCCCGGCAAACCCTGCTGCGCTCCTATCGCACCCAGGAATGGGAAGGATGGTTTGCCGGCCTGGACCAGACTGCCCCGCTGGCACGCGGAGCCATGTTCGACTCCTCGTTGACGCTGGCCGAGGCCGCCGCCCAGGGCGCTGGCATTGCCTTGCTGCCCGCGCGCATGTTCGAGCACATGCTGCAGCAAGGCCGGCTGGTGCGCCCTTTTGCCCACGAGGTCGATACCGGCGCCTACTGGCTGACCTATCTCAAGTCACGCCAGGCCAGCTCCGCCTTGCAGACCTTCAGACAGTGGCTGATGACCCAGCTGCAAACCGATTGAAACCAGCGCTCTTTAATGGCTCAAACCTTTTTATGCCAAGCGTTTCAAGCTATCAATCCATGAGTCCTCCGCAGCCACCAAGCCGCACAGGTCTGCATGGCTTCAGGGCAACGGGTAAAGTACACGCCCAGCAAGCGCCATGGCGCTTTGGTTTTATTCATTTCATCAGACACCTGCCTTGACTGCCGCCGCCACCCTGCCCGTCCTTTACTCCTTCCGCCGCTGCCCCTATGCCATACGCGCCCGTCTGGCGTTGGCCCACGCGGGCCTGGCCTGCGAACTGCGTGAAATCAATCTGCGCAACAAGCCGCAGGCGCTGCTCGACGCGTCGCCCAAGGGCACGGTGCCCGTGCTGGTGCTGCAGGATGGCAAAGTCATCGATCAGAGCCTCGAGGTGATGCTGCATGCGCTGCGCGGCAACGACCCTGACGGCTGGCTGCAACCCACGCATGGCAGCCTGGAAGACATGCTGGCCCTGATCGAGCGCAATGACGGCTTCTTCAAACAGGCTCTTGACCGCTGCAAATACCCCGAGCGCCATGACGCCGAGGCCGTGAACCAGGCCCAGGCCGATGCGCTGACCTGGCTGGCGGCCCTGAACGATCAGCTCGAGGAGACCGGCTATCTGTTCGGCCTGAACCCCAGCCTGGCCGATATGGCACTACGCCCCTTTGTAAGGCAGTACGCGCGCATCGACGAAGCGCAGTGGAACGAGCAGCCCTGGCCTCATCTGCAGCACTGGCTGCAGCGCTGGATCGACTCGGCCCTGTTTGCCGAAGTCATGGAAACCTATCCGGGCTGGGTTCCGGGCAGCAAGGGTCCGACCTTTGTGGGCGAGAGCGTGGAAAGCCTTTGATGCCGCAGCCATGGCTGCGAACGCTTGACTGACAGCGGTGGCACGCGTTTGACAAGCATCAAAAAACCCCGGCAGCTTGCGCTTTCCGGGGTTTTTGTTTCGTTGCCATCAACAAGAGTCAGCGCTTCGCGCCCTTGAACAGCAGCACCGCCAGAATCACGAAAAACGCCACAAAGCAGACAAACGACCAGTTGGCAATGGAGCCGCCCAGCAAAGTCCAGTCAATGGCGGCGCAGTCGCCCGAGCCCTGGAAGATCATGGGAATGGAGCGGCTGAAGGAGTAGTGCTCGATCATTCCGTAGAAGTCACGGCCGCAGGTCGCAAACTCGGGGGGATACCACTGCAGCCAGCTCTGGCGTGCTGCCACGAACGCGCCGAAACCGCTGCTCAGCAGAGCCAGAATGCCAAAACTCATCCACCAGCCTTTTTGGCCTCTAACGCTTGCCAGTCCTGTGAAGATAGCTACCAAAATCAGTGCATATCGCTGCACGATGCACATGGGGCAAGGCTCCAGGCCCACCACATGCTGCAGGTAAAGGCCAAACGCCAGCATGGCAACACAGGCGACGCTGATCAGCGCCAGGATGCGCCGCGGCGCAGTTTCAAACCATTGAAGCATCATTATCTTTCTGCGAAATTTCTAAATCATGCCAGCACCAAGGATAACGCCCTCTGATGCCTGCATGACTCCTTCGCAGAAGACTGCAAGCCAGAGCCGCCTCGCGGCGACTCTGTCATCCCCCTAAGAGAGGGGAAAGGCGCATAGCGCCTCAGAGGGTGTCAAATCCCGGCCGCCTCATCCAGGAACACCTTGGCCCGGCGCGGTGTCACCACCAGGGTTTCACCTTCGCGCAGACCCATGTCCTTGAACTGCTGTGCGGGAATCTGGGCTTCAATCAACCCGTCCTCACCGGCATGGCTGGCGTTTGGTGTGGTCTCGGAGGGAATAAGTTCCAGCCTTGCGATGGGGCCGACCACAATGGCGCGCGAAAGCTGGGCCACGATGCCTGTGGGGCGGCCTTGGGCGTCGAGATTCTGGCCAGGGGAATAGCGCTCCACTTCCAGATCATGGGGTCGCACATAGGCAAAAGCCTGGCTGTCCTGGGCACCGCGCGCATCGCTGCTGTCAAGCTGCATGCCTTCGTCCAGATAGACCCGGCCGTCGCTGGCGCGGCCCTTGAACAGATTCACGTCACCCAGGAAGCCATAGACAAACGGGGTGGCCGGGTTGTCCCAGACCTGCTGGGGCGTGCCTTCCTGTTCGATCTTGCCCTGGTTGATGACCACCACGCGGTCCGCCACTTCCAGGGCCTCTTCCTGGTCGTGGGTCACGAAGATGGAAGTCACATGCAACTCGTCGTGCAACTGACGCAGCCAGCGGCGCAGTTCCTTGCGCACCTTGGCATCCAGCGCACCAAAGGGCTCGTCAAGCAACAGCACCTTGGGCTCGACGGCCAGGGCGCGGGCCAGCGCGATACGCTGACGCTGACCACCCGAGAGCTGCGACGGGTAGCGCTCGGCAATCCAGTCCAGCTGCACCAGCTTGAGCAGCTTCATGACCTTTTCCTTGATGACGGCCTCGCCGGGGCGCTCCTTGCGCGGCTTGACACGCAGGCCGAAGGCCACGTTCTCGAACACGGTCATGTGGCGGAACAGCGCATAGTGCTGGAACACAAAGCCCACATTGCGATCACGCACATGCACATCGGTGGTGTCTTCGCCGCTGAAGTGGATGCTGCCCACATCGGCCGTCTCCAGACCCGCGATGATGCGCAGCAGCGTGGTCTTGCCGCAGCCCGATGGGCCGAGCAAGGCGATCAGCTCGCCCGACTTGATATCCAGACTCACATCGCGCAGGGCCTGAAAATCGCCAAACTGCTTGCTGACATTACGAATTTCGATACTCATGATGAATCTCTTGTTCTGATCCGGGCAGCTCAGGCTGCCTTGGCGGTTTTGTTCGTTGCGAGGCTGATCTGGCCTGGGCGCTCGGGGGGGGCTTCGGCAGCGGCCTTGGCCTGCTGCTCGGCACGCCACTCGGCGAGGGACTTGATCACCAGCGTCACCAGCGCCAGCAGCGCCAGCAGCGATGCCACGGCAAAGGCAGCTGCTGCCTGATAGTCTGCATAAAGCACTTCCACATGCAAAGGCATGGTGTTGGTCTGGCCCCGGATATGGCCGGAGACGACGGACACGGCACCGAACTCGCCCATGGCACGGGCGTTGCACAGAATCACGCCATAGACCAGACCCCATTTGATATTGGGCAAGGTGACATTCCAGAAGGTCTGCCAACCCGAGGCACCGAGCACGATGGCGGCCTGCTCCTCATCACTGCCCTGAGCCTGCATCAGCGGGATCAGTTCGCGGGCGATGAAAGGGAAGGTCACGAACACGGTGGCCAGCACAATGCCTGGCACGGCAAAGATGATCTGGATTTCATGCTTGGCCAGCCAGGGGCCCAGCCAGCCATTGGCACCAAACACCAGCACGTACATCAGACCCGCGACCACGGGCGAGATGGAGAACGGCAGGTCGATCAAGGTCGTCAAGAAGGCCTTGCCTTTGAACTCGTACTTGGCAATGCACCATGCGGCAGCCACACCGAAGACCAGATTCAAAGGCACGGCAATCAGTGCCGTGATCAGCGTGAGCTTGATGGACGAGATCGCATCGGGCTCGCCCAGCGAGGTGATGTAGACATCCCAGCCTTTGCGCAGCGCCTCGCCAAAAACGGACAGCAGCGGCAGGATCAGGAAGACCAGCATGAAAAGCAGGGCCACCGTGGTCAGAACCCAGCGCACCCAGCGCGGCTCGGTGGTGGTCATCTTCTCCAGCTTGGCGCTCTTGGGCGGGGCCGTGATCCTGTACAGCGCGACCAGCACCACCAGGGCAATCGCGACGATGGTGATAAGGTGCGCCCAGATGGGCAGCAGATTGGGGAACAGCGCTTGAAAGGCTGCGTGAATCGAAGACATCAGCGGCCTCCCTGCGCCTTGCGCTGCCATGCCTGCAGTGCGTTGATCAGCAGCAGCAATACAAAAGAGATCAGCAGCATCACCACGGCCACAGCCGTGGCACCAGCCACATCGTGTTGATCCAGCTTGGCCATGATGATCAGCGGAGTGATTTCCGAAACCATGGGGATGTTGCCGGCAATGAAGATCACCGAGCCATACTCACCCACGGCGCGCGCAAAAGCCATGGCAAAACCGGTCAGCAACGCCGGGCCGATGTGCGGCAGGATGACCTTGTAGAAGATCTGCCAGCGCGATGCACCCAGGCTGGTTGCCGCCTCTTCCAGCTCCTTCTCGAAGTCTTCCAGCACCGGCTGCACGGTACGCACCACAAAAGGCAGGCCGATGAAAATCAGTGCAATGGCGATGCCCTTGGGGTTGTAGGCCATCTGAATGCCCAGCGACTCGAAGTACTGTCCGATCCAGCCATTGCCCGCATACAGCGCCGACAGCGAGATACCGGCCACGGCCGTAGGCAGCGCAAACGGCAGATCGACCAGCGCATCCACCACCTTCTTGCCGGGGAACTGGTAGCGCACCAGCACCCAGGCGATCAGCATGCCGAACACCACGTTCACGCAGGCCGCGATAAAGGACATGGTGAAGGACAGCTCGTACGAAGCGACCACGGCCGGTGCCGAAACCGCAGACCAGAACTGCTCCCAGGTCAGAGAAAAGCTGGTGAACAGCAAGGCCACCAGTGGGATGAGCACGATGATGCTCAGATAGAAAATGGTGTAGCCCAGCGTCAGCCCGAAACCGGGCAACACTCGCTTGGCACTACGCGCCTTGCGGGGGGCTAGAGCAGCAGAGGACATATTCAAAAGGCGATGTAGAAAAAGTGATCGCAGCCAACATGCCGGACCTATGAGCAGGTAAGCGCCCCATAGGGACGCCGAGCAAGGGCCGCCCCTAACGCTTGGGGCGTCGCCCCCCTCCCGCGCAGCGAGAGAGGGGGAAGCGGCATAGCCGCTCAGGGGATGTCTTTACTTACCGGGCGTATACAGCTTGTCGAACTGACCGCCATCGTTGAAGTGCACCTTCTGCGCTTCGGTCAGGGAGCCGAAGTACTTGGCCACGGTGAACTGCTTGATGGGCTTGAACTGGTCGGCGTGCTTCTTGAGCACCGCTTCGGAGCGAGGACGGATCGCATGCTTGGCGGCGATTTCCTGGGCTTCGTCGGAGTACAGCCATTGCAGATAGTCGGTGGCCAGCTGAGTCGTGCCCTTCTTGGCGACAGTGCGCTCGACCACAGCCACAGGGTTCTCGGCCACGATGCTCACCGAGGGGTAGACCGCATCGACCTTGCCCTGACCGAATTCACGGTCCACGGACACGACTTCGGATTCGAAAGTGATCAGCACATCGCCGATATTACGCTGCAAGAAGATGCTGGTCGCATCGCGGCCGCCCTTGCCCAGCACAGGCACGTTCTTGTAGAGCTTCTGCACGAATTCGGCGGCTTGCGCATCGGTGCCGCCCTTTTCACGCACGGAGCCCCAGGCTGCCAGATAGGCGTAGCGACCATTGCCGCCGGTCTTGGGGTTGACCACCACGACCTTCACGTCGGGACGCACCAGATCGGACCAGTCCTTGATGTTCTTGGGATTGCCGTTGCGCACCAGGAACAACATGGTCGATGTCGTGGGCGATGCATCGTGCGGGAACTTCTTGTTCCAGTCCTTGGCGACCACGCCGTTCTGGGCCAGGAAATCCACATCGGTGGTCGTGTTGAAGGTCACCACATCGGCAGCCAGACCGTCGTTGACGGCGCGCGCCTGGGCACTGGAGCCGCCATGGGACTGATCCACCTTGATATCCACGCCCTTGGTCTTCTTGTAATGGGCGATGAAGGCAGCGTTGTAATCCTTGTAGAACTCGCGCGCCACGTCATAGGAGACATTGAGCAGCTGAGTTTGCGCCGAGGCAGCACCTGCTGCTGCCAGTGCGATGGATGCCAACAATGTCTTGAGCTTCACGGAATGCATGGTTCGCTGCCTTTTCTTGAGCAATGTGTATAGATGTATACATTGTGCGAACGACTCCTTAAAACTCAAAAGAATATATTTTTCTTTGTTTTTCCGAAAATCAATATAAAGAATGAAATGGCCCTCAAAGCCCCAGCAAAAATAGCCACAAACGCTTTACCATAAAGCGCATGCAGCTATCAAAAATGATTAACAGAAAGCGCTTGCAGCCTATTGCATCAGGCCGCAAGTGCAGTTGCCGGCACAGACCGTAGCGCTGAAACCGGAGTCTGCGCGCTCCAGCCCCCCTGCTCTGTCAGCGACTGCAGCAGCGCCAGACCGAGCGGCCAGGCGCCAAAGCCCGACTCGATATTGATATGTCCCGCGTTCTGCAAACGCACCAGTTCGCTGCCCCAGGCCCTCGCATAGGCGCCCGCACGGCGAATGGGGCAGAACGGATCATTGCTGCTGGCCACCAGCACACTGCGATAGGGCAGCGGCGCATAAGGCACTGGAGCGAAGTCCGCCAACTGGGCACGACGCTCAGGGTCGGCCGGCGCCACCAGCAAGGCGCCGTGCACGCGCGCTGCGGCAACCTCGCCCAGATGTGCGGTCGTGATGCAGCCCAGGCTATGGGCCACGATGACGGCCGGACGCTCATCGGAGAGCAAGACTCTTTCCAGCTCCGCCACCCAGGCATCGCGGTGCGGCACCAGCCAGTCCTGCTGCTGTACACGCACGGCGCCCTCCAGTTGCTCTGCCCACAGGCTTTGCCAATGACCAGGACCGGAGTTGCGCCAGCCTGGCACGATCACGATGCGAAACGGGGATGTCATGCTGCCTCCTGTAATCTCGGAGTGCCAGCCAGGCCAGAGGAAAAAGCCCGGCGCGCTCCTGATCTGATAACAAGGCAGTCATTGTGGGCAGGGCCTGCCCAAACCCCAACGAATGTTTTGTTGTTATCTTATGAGCATATGCTTAGTCAGACTGTGCCCGTCCAAAGCACATCGAGCTACTCACTGACACTGCCTTCTCCGATGCTGGTGACTTTTGCCAGTCCACTGGTCAGGTGCACTTGGCGTCACCTCAGCACTCCGTGAATTAGCTCGATCCCGTGGAGTTCCGCTGCGTTAGCGAAGACAACTGCTGCACACCTTCTATTGCAGAGTGGGACAAGCGTTGAACGGGCCATGCCATCCCTCACTCGCCAAATGGATGATCTGCAAGCTCAAAGCCGCGAGCGTGCTGAACGCGCCATACAAGAATCACAGCAGCTGATTCGATGAGCGTCGAATACAGCTCACATGCTTCATAAGTCTTTGCGCTTGACGCTGGGAGCCCGACAGCCTGCTCATCCAGGAAATTCGAAGAAACGTCTTTAATAAAGAGCCTGACCTGATATCTCTGGGCAAGTCCTGAACATCACGGCCCGGGCTCTCGACCTGCAAACTGCCCGAGAAACGCGCCGGAGGCATATTGCGGCTCAAGCAATCGAAAAAAAATTCACATCAAGTGCATCCAAACATCGGTCTCCCGGGTAGTAGCTAAAGCAACACAAGCAATGTGCTGCCTCCGTAAATCCTTCCAACCGATCCAATTGGAGAATCTCAATGTCGACCACTCGCTTCGCATACCGCCTCACCGCTATTGCTGCCATTGCCTCCACCGCAGCCCTGCTCGCTGCCTGCGGCTCAATGAAGTCTCCGGCCAGCACCTTCTCCCAGGCCTCGCTGCCAGCGCCTATTCAGGTTCCATCCGGTCACAAGGTTGCTTGGGAAACGGTAGGCAGTGGCGACATCACCTACGAATGCCGGGACAAAGCCAACGCACCAGGTCAAACCGAATGGGTCTTTGTCGGCCCCGATGCGGTGCTGAAAGACCGCTCCGGCAAAACTGTGGGCCGCTACTACGGCCCTCCTGCAACCTGGGAAGCGAACGACGGCTCCAAGCTCACCGCCACGCAGCTAGCCGTCGCGCCATCTGGGGCCGGCAACCTGCCATACCAATTGGTGAAGGCCAATCCAGCCATGGGTAGCGGAGCACTGGTCGACGTGAGCTACATCCAGCGCGTCGCGCTCCAAGGTGGCACCGCTCCTGCCGATAAGCCTTGCACCACAGCCACAAAGGGGCAAAAGACCATGGTCAAGTACCAGGCCGATTACATCTTCTGGAAACCCACGATGTAAGGCTTTGCAGCGGCATGACTAGAATGGTCGAAGGAGCCATTCCTATTTCCTTCTAATCTTTTATTTGTGCCGCCTGCTGCCGCCCTCCAAGACGACGCTTTCGACCACACCGCTGCGCTGCAGGCCTGTGCGCAAGGTGATCGCGAAGCCCTGCGTGGCATCTATGAACATGAAGCACGCTACCTGCTGGGCGTGGCTCTCAGAATAGTTCGTGACCGCGCAGCAGCAGAGGATGTGCTTCACGACGCTTTTGTGTCCATCTGGGAGCGTGCATCGAGTTTTGACGCCAGCCGCGGCTCTGCCCGTGGATGGATCTACAGCATAGTCAGGCATGCGGCCCTGAATCGCGTACGCGATGGCGCGCGCGAGACCGTGCTTGATGAACCGGCTACAGCGCACCTGGATGCACAGGCAGCTTTAGAGGCCTGGCAGGAAAGTGGCGATGAGCTTGCAAGGCAGGCGTCGCTTGGCCGTCTTGGGCATTGCCTTGACGGCCTGGAGCCAGCGCGCCGTGCCTGTTTGTTGCACGCCTATGTGGACGGCTGCAGCCACAGCGAAATTGCCGAGCGGTTGCAAGCTCCTCTGGGCACGGTCAAGGCCTGGATTCAGCGCGGACTGCGCGCACTGCGGGAATGCATGCAATGAGCAGCGAAACCCAACAACAAACACCTCCAGATGACCTGCATACACAGGCCGGAGAGTATGTACTGGGCACACTCGATGCTAGTCAGCGTCGCACCATTGAAGCGCGCCTGCCGCACGAGCCCGCCCTTCGTACAGCCGTGGACGAATGGGAGCAGCGTCTGTTGCCACTGACCTCGCTCGCCAAGCCTGTCGATCCTGGGGCCAGCCTATGGCAACGCATCGCCGCAAGTATTACGCCGGTAAGGCGCACTCCCACTGAGCCGACCAGAATACGCTGGTGGCAATGGGATAGCCTCGCTCTGTGGCGTGGGTTGACGGGTACGGGTTTCGCCGCTGCTGCGGTACTGGCGACAGTCCTTGTGGCGCGCGAGGCCTCGCCCCCTGCTGCACCGCGCTACTTTGTGGTGCTCGCGGCACCTCAGAGTCAGTCTCCTGGCTGGTTGGTACAGGCCCAGGTCGAGGGCAGACTCCGTCTGGTGCCGCTAGGTACCGACAATATTCCTGCTGAGAAGTCCCTGCAGTTCTGGACCAAGGCCGACGGCTGGAGTGTTCCGGTATCGCTTGGTCTGGTAAAGCCAGGCGAGGCCATAGAGGTTCCGGTCGACAAGCTCCCTCCCCTGCAGCCCAACCAGTTGTTCGAGCTGACGCTGGAACCCTATGGTGGCTCACCGATCGGGCGCCCCACAGGCCCTATCCAGTTCATCGGTCGAGCCGTCCAGATCTAAGATTTCGTTGGAGGGGAGCTTGAGGCGTTCCACAGCCCTGAGCTTTGCCAGGAACAGGCACCGCCGCTATGGAATTGAGACGAGGCGCGAGGCCGAACGAAGTATGAAGGGCTTCGCGCCAACGTATCGGCGCTCTTACTGCTTGGCGAGCCTGGTGCCCTGTACATCCGAATCCTGTACGACCAAAAGGCAGTTGACGAACCGGGAGTGACAGTCTGCAGGGAACGCCTTGCCACTCCCCGGCTGATTATTTGCTCATGCTGTCCTTGGACATTGAGTCTTTCGACATCGAATCCTTAGACATCTTGTCCTTGCCCATGTGATCCTTGGCAGATTTGTCGCCCTTGGTCATTGCGCCCTTGCCCATTTCTTTGTCCATGCTCATGGCGTCTTTGTGCTTGGAGTCCTTTCCCATGGCAGGCTTTTCCATTGCCATGTGATCCTTGCCCATGGAATCCTTGGTCATCGCATCGGCTGCAAATGCCGAGGCGGTGCTCAGCGCCAGACACATGGAGAGTGCGGTGGTAGTGAAGGCGTGTTTCATGATGGTGCTTTCTTGGCTCAGGTGGAAAACGCGGCGTGAGCCGCAGGGGGAACGTGGGAAATAGGAAATAGGTGTTGCGTCAGCTGCCGCCGAACCAGTTGTAGCCCTGGTCTTCCCAGTAGCCTCGGTTGAAGGTGTTGCTCACGAAGATGGCCTTTATGTGCTTCGGATTCTTGTAGCCAAGCTTGGTAGGCATGCGCAGCTTCATGGGGAAGCCGTACTTTGGCGGCAGTGGTTGGCCATCCCAGTCGAGTGCCAGCAGCGTCTGAGGATGCAGCGCGGTCGCCATGTCGATACTGGTGTAGTAGTCATCGGCGCATTGGAAGCCCACATAGCGGGCTCCGAGGTCCGCACCGACGGCACGTAAAAAGTCACCAAAGCGTGGACCACCCCATTTGCCGATGGCGCTCCAGCCTTCCACACAGATATGGCGCGTAACCTGCGTGTACTGCGGCAGTGCACGCAATTCATGAAGCGTCCAGCGATGCTTGTCGGCTACAAGCCCTGTCACCTCCAAAAGAAAGCTCGCTTCATCCACTTCTGGCACCTTGCTTTCGTCGTAGAAAGCGTTGAATGGAAATGGCCGGGTGATCATCGAGTCCGGGTAAGTGGGGGCGAGGCGTGAGGAGTCAAAAAGCCAGCCCTGCACCCGATCATTGAACTGCGAGATCCGCGTCAGCGCGGCTTCGGCAGTTGCGTTGTCGTCGATGCTGCATCCTGCAAGCAGCCCCAGGCCTCCCAGTGTGAGCCCGCGCGCAAGAAACTTCCGGCGCGATGCCTGTGGCAACTGTCTGCCCAGCAAGTTCCGGGCCTCGGCGACCACGGCTTCGGCGTTGTCCCGATGCCAGATGGAAGTGTTCATGATGTGGTTTCCTTGTTGACCGAGCGCAAGGTGGAGCGACCGAGCAGCATGACGAGCAGCGACCGCGGAACCAACACGACCATAAGAAGGTGAACGGAGACAAAACAGACAATGGCTGCCATGCAATAGAAATGAATGCGGCGGGCCATGTCGTATCCACCCAAAAGCTCACGCAGCAGCGGAAACTGCACCGACTTCCAGATCACGAGACCACTGAGCACCAGCAATATCAAATCCACCACCGCAAAGAGATAGGCTGCACGCTGCAACTGGTTGTAGTGACTCAGGTCTGCATGCGACAAGCGAGCCGTCAGCGCAAGCCAGGCATCACGCACCATGCCGCGCGCTGAAACGGGGAACATTCGCCGCCCAAACCTGCCAGTGATCAGATTCAGCAGCAGATAAGCAACCCCGTTCAGTGCAAACAGCCACATACCGGCGAAATGCCATTGCAGCGCGCCGCCTAACCAGCCACCCAGGGTGATGTTGTCTGGAAAGGCAAAGTCAAAAATAGGTGATGCGTTATAGATGCGCCAGCCGCTCATCACCATGATCAGCACGGCTAGAGCATTCAGCCAGTGGGTGATGCGCAGCCACAGCGGCTGCAGGCAGACACTGCGTTTCGGCGGTTGACGTGTGAGGGAGGACATGGGTGCATTGTTCGGCGCACCTGGTCTCGAAGTCCTCACCGAGAGTTCAATAAATCGTGATATTTGGGCTGCAGATACTGGAGGTCCGATCAATCAACTGTTCAGGGAACAGCTTGAAAGCGGACTGCCCTAATCCAGTAGACATTTCCCAGCCCCAAGCCCGGGCGTGATCAAAACCCTCTGGGCTGATGCCACCCAGATGGTCACCCGCCGGTCAGAAGCAGTCCTCATCTTGCGCCTTAAAGGGACAGCAACTGAGACATCAGGTTGCCCTCCCCTAACAGCGCCATGGCTTGTCGGCAGGCGGCGCCTGCAGTCAGATCGAACCAAGGCCCTGTGACTCGGCGCATGCTGAAGGGCAGTGGCTGTGCCGAGTCCAGGCTCCAACCCGGTCAGAAATCCATCGTTGCCGACAGCGCAAACGTGCGTGGCGCCCCCAGTGCCAGGCTGGAAAGCAGAGGCATCCCCCAATAGGCTTTGTTGGATGCGTTCAGCACCGCAGCTCGAAAAGTGACAGGCTTGCTGTCGATCTTCGTCGCATAGCGCGCACCGAGGTCGTAGGTCACACGACCTGCCGCCCACAGGCTATTGTCCGCACTGATGTATTGCTTGGAAACCGCCGTTGCATTCGCTGTGACGGTCAGCCCGGTAATGGCCGGCACATCCCATTCCGCCCCCAATTTTCCTTGCAGCTTGGGTACCCCCGTGGCGAACTTGCCCTGATTGAGGCCAGCCGCAGTCTGCGTCAGCTTGGGCGTGGTGTATGCAATCCCGCCCATCAGGCGTATGCCACGCAGCGGTGAGCCCCAGAAGCCCCACTCGATGCCGCGATTGCGCTGCTCACCGCCAAACGAGAAGATATTCGTGACTGGGTCCGTATAGCTGCTGGGACGAGTGATCTCGAACAGACTGACCGTGTGCGCGAACTCGCCAAGATCGAGTTTCACACCGACTTCCTTCTGCTTGGTTTTGTAAGGAGCAAACACTTCGCCCGCGTTTGCAGCGGTCATGGGTGCGGTTGCGCCCTGGCTCAGGCCTTCAATGTAGTTGGCGTAAGCCGACACATGTTCTGTGGCCTTGAACAGCAAGGCTGCGGCAGGTGATGTGGCGCCTTGGTCATATCGCGAAGTGCGCGCCCCCGTGGTGATGCTGAAGGCGTCGCTGACCACTTGCTGGCGGCGCACACCCAGAGTGAGCTGCACGCGATCTTCGGCAAATGAGATGGTGTCCGCCAAGCCAAAGCTGGCCAGACGCACCTCTGTGTGCGAGATATGCGGCGCAATAAACGGTGCCTCCGGTCCCCAGACCGGGTTGTAGAGGTTGGTGGTCCAGTCTGCGCCCGGTACGCTGCGACGGCCATAGTCGTCCTGCTTATGGGCATAGTGCGTGGCATTGAGCGCCCATTGATGCTTGATGGCTCCTGTTTGCAGCCTGCCCTTCAGACCAATTTCTGCCGAGCGCTTTTTCTGTTCAAACGCCAGTTGCCCCATGGCTGTCTTGAAATCACCCGCAGCATTGAGTACCTGAGCCGTCATTGCCCCGTTGTATTCATAGTCGGTTCGGCTGACGCCGAATGCTGCATAGGCCATGACCTGATCCGATACATCGAATTCAGCACGCACCATCGCGGCTCTGTCCTTGTTGTGCACATGCGACCAGTCGGGGTTCAACAACGTCTCAGGCTTCGGCGCTCTGGGAACGGCCACACCGGGGGCCAGGCTGATGCCGCGCGTCACGCCGTTCACACGGTCATCGCTGGTGTAGAAGTCGGCCGAAATACGGGTACGGTCGCCGCGCCAGTCCAGACCCAGCGATGCAAGCCTTGACTTCTTGTCCTGCTGGTTGACCGATCCTTCGCCGCCGCGGTAGACGCCATTGAAGCGAATACCGAATTGCTTGGCTGCCCCGAACCTGCGCCCCAGATCAATATGGCCGCCAAACTGCGAATCCGACATATAGGTGGTGGTCAACCGCGTGATGGGATCGTTGGTGGCGCGTTTTGGAACCAGGTTGACCGAGCCTCCCACAGATCCTCCAGGGGGCATGCCATTGAGCAGTGCGGACGGTCCTTTGAGGACTTCGATCCGCTCGAACATCTCTGGTGTGGTGCGGTAGTACGGCGCCATGCCGTAGAGACCGCCCAGCGTCATGTCGGAGCTGCTCGAAGAGAAGCCGCGAATCGAATAATTCTCGCTCCATGAGGCCGCAACACCATTGCTGAACACCGTAGGGTCGGTGGCAGAGATCACATCGGTAATGGTCTGCGCCTGACGATCCTGCGTGAACTTATCGGTATAGCTGATGGTGTTGAAGGGTGTCTCCATGAAGTCCTTGTCACCCAGCAAGCCGACACGACCGCCGGAATTGACTTGGCCACCTGCGTAGGGAGCGGTCACTGGAGCAATTTTTTCCTGCACGGTGACCTGCGGCAGCGTGGCCTCCGCCTCGCCGACTTGCGTCTGAGCCTGTGCCGTACCGGCCAGAAGGCCGCCCATCGCCAATCCCAGCAGTACATGGGGGCACACCACATTGCGTCGGCGTGCAAACGGGGGATTCTTTAGAGAATTCGATGAAATGAGACCTGGGTTCTTTGGCATACCCGATACCTGTAGATGAATGCATGGCGCTTGAGTTGCGCATGCGAGGAGAACTGCTGGCTGGGGATGAACCTGGCTACGAGAAAGAGAGAGGCAATCAGTGCGGATAGCCCTTGAGAACATCGCGCATCAAAATCTTCAATGCGGTGGGGCTGGCACCGGTGATGTACCAGGCGTCTGCATCGACAAACACCACGCGTCCGTTCTTCCAAGCCTTGGTCTGGCGCAGCAACGGGTTGGCAATGCCATCGGCATTGATGACGGGGCGGCGCTCCATCACGGCGGTACGATCCACCACATACAGAATCTCCGGATCGGCCTGCTGGATGAATTCGCTGGAGATGGGCTGCCCGTGCAGACTGGTTTCCAGCGCGGAGCTTGCGGGCTTCACGCCCAGCGCGCTGAATACAAAGCCGTAGCGCGACTGCTGGCCGAAGGAGCTGAAGCTTCCGTTGTTGTGCAGCACGACAAGGGCCCTCTCTGGCCGACCTTGCGTGATGCGCCGCACCTGCTGGACTTCGGCATCCAGCTCGGCAGCTCTGGCTCTGGCAAGGCCTTCCTTGTTAAAGATACGGCCCAGGGTCAGCAGATGATTCTTGACAACCTCGATATGGCCTTTCTCGCTGTTTTTGAAGTCCACCTCGTAGTACAGCGCGGGCGCTATTTCCGTCAATTCCTCGTAGCTGGCGGCCTGCAGCGATGTCATCAGGATAAGGTCCGGCCGCAACGCATGCACACGCTCCAGATTGGGCTGCACGATGGCACCGAGGTCCTGCACCTTGGCATCGGCCTTGTACCTGGCGAGAAAATGCGGAACGTAGTCCTTCACCATGCCCGCCACGGGTACACCAAGCTGGTCGAGAAAGTCCACCTCGTTCATCTCCAGCGCCGCCACACGCTGCGGCAGGCGCTTTATCAGCGTGCTGCCCAGTTTGTGCCGGATGGAGATAGGTTCATAGGCATGAGCCATGGAAGCCATGGAGGACAAAGCCGCCATAGCGGTAGCAGAGAGCAGGATTTGCCTGCGCGATGAGTTCATGAGTGATCTTCCATGGAGGTGAAGTAATTGCAGAAACAGCCACGCTGGTTGTGCGTGATCTCGAAATCCAGCCCGTACAGATCGGCCATGCGGGACTCGGTCACTACCTCCCGAGCTGGCCCACTGAAGCACAGTGCTCCGCTCTTGAGGGCAACGATGTGATCCGAATAGTTCGCCGCAAAATTGATGTCGTGAATCACCAGAATCACGGTACGGCCCTGTTCGTCACAGAGACGACGCAGCGCACGCATGATCTGTACGGCGTGCCTCATGTCGAGGTTATTGAGCGGCTCGTCAAGCAGCAGCACATCCGTTTGCTGCGCAATCGTCATCGCGAGAAACGCCATCTGACGCTGGCCTCCACTGATCTCGTCGATGAACGCGTGTCGCAGCGGCTCCAAGGACAGAAAGGCGATTGCCTCATCTACGGCACGGTGGTCCTGGACAGTCAGCGCACCACGGCTATGCGGGAAACGTCCAAAAGCGACCAGCTCTTGCACCGTCAGACGCATGTTGAAGCCCGGTGCCTGGCGCAGCGTGGCGACATGCCTTGCGTATTCGGCAATCGGAATCCGGCTGGCGTCACGCGCTTGCCAGTGAACAGCCCCGCTGCTGGGCTCCAGCAGGCGCGCCATCATCATGAGCAGCGTGGATTTGCCTGCGCCGTTGGGCCCGATCAACGATGTGACGCAGCGCTGCGGGAACTGCACGCTCACGTCTGACAGCACGGTCCTGCCGCCATATTGCTTCGAGAGACGGTTGACACCCATCATGCTGCACCCCGTTTGCGCACAATCAGTGCCAGGAAATACACACCACACACCAGATTCACCAGAATGCTGACGGTGGTCTTGTAGTTGAAGACATGCTCGACCAACAGTTGAGCGACAAGAAAAATGACAATGGCAACCGCACACCCCAGTGGCAGCGTGACGCGGTGGCGTGCATGCGGCACCAGGGCATAGACGATGTTGGCTACAAAGATGCCCATGAAGGCCGTGGGCCCCACGAGACTGGTGGACAGTGCCACCAAAATGGCGGTCAGCGCGAGATAGAGCTGCAGGTAGCGCTCGTGCGGTACGCCCAGAGAAATGGCCTGATCACGTCCCAGGGCCAGCACATCCAGTACTGCCAGCGTCCTTTTGACTACTGCGCAGGCGATCCCCACGACGATGGCGGCGTAGAACAGTGTCTCGGGCTTGGCGCGATTAAAAGAGGTGTAGCTCACCCCCTGAAACACGGCGAACTCGCCGGGGCTGATGCGTAGCTGCACAAATTGCGTGAACGTGCCTATCACCATGGTCAGCACCAGACCGAGCAGAAGCAGCACATACACATCATTGCGGCCACGGCGCAGCAGCCACCACTGCAACGCCCATGAATAGGCCAGCATCAGCAGCACTGACACGAGAAAATTCCCGCGTGCACCCAGCATGGCCAGCCCCTGCGCACCCAGCAGCAACAGCAGCAGGGCTTGCCACAGCAGATACACAGCCTCGTAGCCCATGATGGCTGGCGTCAGAATACGGTTGTTCACCAGCGTCTGAAACACGATGGCCGACACTGCCACGCAAATGCCGCCAATCGCAATCGACGCAAGACGCACAAGCCGCTTGGGTATCACGTAATCCACATCCAGCCCGGACCCCATCAGCACAAACAAAAGTGCCAGGGCAACCATCACGAAAGCGACGACCCAGCAGGTCCTGGTCAACGACATGCGCATCACCGAAGCCCCCGCACGATCAGGCACAGGAACATCACGCCGCCTGCCGCGCCTGCGGTAAGACCGATGGGCACCTCGAACGGATACATCACCAACCGTCCGGCGATGTCACAGGCCAGCAGCAAGGAAGATCCTCCCAAAGCCACCAATGGCAGCGTGCGCCGCAGGTTCTCGCCACAGCGCAAGGCAACCAGTTGCGGCACCACAAGGCCCACAAAAGGTATCGCCCCCACGGCAATCACGGTGGCCGATACCGTCAATGCCACCAGCACCAGGCCGACGACGGCGGTGGACGCATAACCAAGGCCCAGACTTGTGGCCATGTCTTCACCCATGCCCAGCACGGTGAAGCGCTGCGCATACAGATAGGCCAGTATCACTACCGGGAAAATGATGTAGAGAATCTCGTAGTGCCCCTGCACCACGCGCGAAAAGTCACCCAACAACCAGCCCTGCATGCTTTGCAGAATGTTGTGGCTGTAGGCGTAGAACTCGGCGAAGGAAGCAAGCACGCTGCCGTACATCAACCCGACAACTGGCACCAGCACCAGATTGCGAAACCGGATGCGGCGGATCACGGCAATGAACAATATGCTGGCCAGCAAGCTGAACACCAGTGCAAACAGCATTCGGCTCATGGTTCCCGCAGCGGGCATCAAGGTGAGCGCCACCAGGATGCCGAGCTTGGCTGCATCCAGGCCGCCTGTAGTGCCCGGCTCCACAAACTTGTTGCGCACGATCTGCTGCAGAATCACTCCGCACACAGACAGACCTGCGCCCGTCAACATCAGCGCTGCCAAACGCGGCAATCGACTTGCAGTCAAGGTGAGCCAGGTGTCGCCTGACAATGAAACCAGGTCTGACCACACCATCTGCCGCGCCCCAAGCAGCACGGACACCACGCACAATGCAGCAAAAACCAGCACCCAACGCCCACGCATCAAACGGCATCTCCGGTCTTTTGCGCAGCAGCCATGCGCCAGCCTTTGGCCGCACGATGCCGTGCGAGGAACTGGGCATAGCGGCCTTGCTTTGCCTGTAGTTGCGCAGGCGCTCCGCACTCAACCACAACGCCGTCCTCGAGCACCACGATCTGATCAGCCATGGCAATGGTGGAGAGCTGATGGGCGATCACGATCAACGTGCGTTTCCCCTTCAGCCTGGCCAGGGCTCTTGCGATGATGAACTGATTCTCTGCGTCCAGCGCGGCGGTGGCCTCATCCACCAGCAGGATGGGGGACTCCTTGATCAACGCCCGCGCAATCGCAACACGCTGACGCTCTCCGCCGGAAAGGCGCGCGCCGTTCTCACCTACCAGGGTCAACAGCCCTTGCGGCAGACGCGCAATGACTTCGTCCAACCCAGCCTGCTGAGCTGCTTGCAGCACCTGCGCATCACTGGCATCAGGTCGGCCAATACGAATGTTGTCGGCGATGCTGCCGCACAGCAGATGGCTATCTTGGAAGATCTGGCTGATCTGTCCAGCCAATTGCGCATCCCCCATGTCACGCACATCGACACCGCCAATCAACACCGCTCCCTGCGTGGCATCGAAAAAGCGGGCAATCAAGCGCATCACCGTGGACTTGCCGGAGCCGGAGGCTCCTATCAGCGCCGTCATGCTGAGTGGCTCTGCACGCAGACTCACACCACGCAACACTTCATCGGGGGATTCGGGGTACTGAAACCGCACATCGTGCAGCTCCACGCAGGGATCTCCCGCGGGAATCACCTTCCCGGGCTGCTGCAGCGGCTGCGCAGCAAATAGATCCCGCACCGCTTCCAACTGCGCTCCGGCACTCCGAAGCACTTCGGCATAACCGGCAATTTCCTGCAAGGGCTCCAGCCAGCGCACCAGCAGCAGCAAGGAAACCGTGAAGCTAATGACCTCCGCAGTGGACAAGGCATCACCTGTCGCCGCATTCAAGCCAGACACGGCGACCAACAGCAGCGCGGCAAAGACCAGTTGCACAGCCCAGATGCAAAGCACTGAAGATAGCGACGACAACACCATCAGCCGCAGCCCGGATTGCCGCTGCGCAGTGATGGCCTGCTCCAGAAAGCGGGTGCTGTTGCCATCGCCGCTGAACGCACGCAGCACGGATTGAGCCTGTGCGAACTCGACCATACGCTGGCTGGCCCCGGCAAAATCACGCTGGAAAGCAGCACTGGCGCGTGCCGACATGGAGGATGCCCACGCGAAAGCGCCCGCGAGCAATGGCAACGCGATCAGCGCAACGAGCCCCAACAGCGGACTCCATGCAAAAAGCGCCAGCAACACGATCAGGGCTGTGGCCGCTCCACTGATGAGTGGCGTAAAAACATGCGCTGGCAATTGCGCAATACCCATCATCCCCTGTGTCACCACATGGCCGATGCGTGCGGTATTGCCTGGCGTATACCAGCCAACAGGCAGACTCGCCATGTGGTGGCCCAGCCGATGACGTCCACTTTGCAGAACCGCCACGCCCACACGGACGCCAGCCTGCTCCACTGCCCGACGCAGCATCCAGGAGAGAAACACACCGAGCAACAGCGCCACCAGCCACCCGATGGCCGGGCGCCAATCAGCGCGCAATCCATGCTCCAGCATCGGAGCCAACGCCGCCATGGCCAGCCCACACAGCACGCCATAGGCCACAGCCAACCACAGGTAGCGGCGCAGCAGGCGAACATCATCACCCAGCAGTTGCAGGAAGGTCTTCAGCATGCCAGCTCCTTCTTCTGCACAGGGCTGGCATAAGCGCCAAGTCGCCACAAGCGCGCATAGAGTCCGTCCTCAGCGAGCAACTGTGCATGGCTGCCTTGCTCCGCAATCTCACCCTCCCGTAGTACCAGAATGCGATCCGCATGCATGATGGTGTCCAGCCGATGCGCAATCACCAGCAAGGTGCGTCCGCGGGCAAAGCGCGAAAGCGCATCCTGAATGGCGGCTTCGCTTTCCGCATCGGCAGAAGCTGTGGCTTCATCCAGCACGAGAATGGGTGGGTTCAGCAGCACGGCCCGGGCAATGCTCAGGCGCTGGCGCTCGCCACCGGAGAGCTGCGCATCCTCCCCCACCACGGAGTCGTAACCGCGCGGCAATGCCAGAATGCGATCGTGGATATTGGCTGCTCGCGCCGCGGCCTCAATCTCCTGCATGGAGGCCGACGGGCGGGCCAGTGCAATGTTCTCGCGCACACTGGCGTGAATCAGTTGTACTTCCTGCAGCACGAAGCCAATGCGTTGATACAAGCTTGCGCTGGAAATCTGCCGCAGATCGGCTCCGCCCAGAGTGATAGAGCCTTGCACCGGATCGAAAAACCGCAGCAGCAAACGTGCCAGGGTGGATTTACCGGAGCCCGAGGGGCCGACCACCGCCGTGACAGTACCGGGCTGCAAATCAAAGCTGACGCCGGACAGCACCTGCGGCCCTGCCTCATAGGCATAGGCCACTTGCTCGAAACGCACGACATTGCCTTCGGGAAACGATTGCTGCCCGGCGGCCGGCTGCGGCAGTACCGGAGTGTCCAGCAACGCAAGCACCCTCTGGGCGGCAGCCGTTGCACCCTGCAGGTCATGCAGCAAGGTATGCAGGAGCAACAACGGAGCACATATGCCTGGCGCTACCAATGCGAAAGGCAGCACATCCAAAGGCTGCATCCACCCCACGGCGACAAAGGCCGTGCCGGAGATCACCACCACGCCGAGCACAGTCACGGGCGCAATCAATGCATGCGCACGAGCCATGGAGATCACCAAGGGGCGGGTGAAATCCGCAAAGACCCTGGCGAATCCATCAACAGCATCTCTGTAGCCCGCATGCACCGGATTCGGGCCACCAAAGGCCTTGACAACCGGAATCGCACCCGCGAACTCCACCGTAGCACTGTTGATTCGCCCCAACTGCGCCACGAACTCCTGCATGTGGGCACTGCCGGCTTTCATCGCGCGTTTGAGAAACACGAAGAAACCAGGGAAAGGAAGCAGTGCAAATATCGCCATGCGCCAATCCAGCGCAAACAGATAAATCACTGCGATCGTGATCGCTCCGACGGCACGGCCCACTGCGGTGTAGAAGTGGGCCGTCAGGCTGTGCAGCGTCGAGATATCGTCCTGCAACGCCTGTTTGACCTCGCCCGAGGCTCGTGCAGTGAACCAGCCCAAAGGCACCTGCGACAGACGCCTGATCACTGCAATGCGTAGATCGTAGGTGAGCCGGTTATCTGCCAGATGTGCAATCAACTCCCCGGCAACCACCAAAGCCATGCCCGCGAGCATGCACAGCACGGCGACAGTGACTTGGTCCCCTATGCCACCCAAGTCTTCAGACATGGCCTGCCTGGCGATGGATGCAATGACAGCCAGTGGCACCAGCGTAAGCATGGTGCCTAGCGCGGCGCTCAGGCCCGCCAGCGCCAAGCGCCCGCGAATAGGCGCAAATATCCGAGCAATCGGCTGAGGAGGGCTGGCGGATTCGGCCAGCGATTCGGAGGTAGACATTCGAAATCAGGAAAAGCCAGCGCTCACGCAGATGCGAACGGAAAGCTCAATAGGAATTAGTTGCATAATAATAAACTAATTCAAAATGATTCCAGCAATAGGTCCATGAAAGGTGAGCCCATCCCCGACAATCTGGTTCACAGACCGAGAAAAAGCGTATGACCCACACACCCAAGCCGTCGAATCGTGGAAGACCACGCTCCATCACCAGAGAAAAAATTGCAGACGTCGGAATTTCCATTGGCCTTCCGGACATCACTTTCGTTGGCGTTGCCGCTGCATTGGGTGTCAGCCACATGGCGCTCTACAAGCACGTGCCGAGCCTGGAAGCACTGAAACACCTGATTGCCGAGGAGATCTTCAGACGCTGGGAACTGCCTCAGGCAAGCAGCCCGCAAAAGATCGGGCTAGAGGAATACCTTGTCGGATTCACGGCATCCACACGGCAATTCGTGAAAGCCCACCCAGGTGTCACACCTTTTGTGATTCGTCGCCTGGCGGCCACGCCAGCCATGCTGGAGAAGATCAGCACCCATCAAGCGCATATTGCGCAGGCCTACGGCATCACCAATGAGCAGTCACGCTGGTTGCTCTCGACCGTGACTTTCTTTTGCATCTCAGCCGCCGACACGGTGTACTCCGCAGCCCGGCTGGAGCCACTTGATGGGGCAGACGGACAGCTTGAGGAGGCAGAGATGGAGACTGAATTAGTCGAAGGAACCCGGGCCTTGATAGTGGGAGCACTGGGGCTGCTCAACAGCAGGCCACATCCCTGAAGCAGCGCTGGCATCGGCAGACTTCGGAGGCCTGGGTTGTCGAAAAGCTTCAGCAGCAATGACCAAAACGGTTAGCGGGAGCGCAACTACCACTCAATTTCTCATTGAGCACGAAGCCCGGCAGCCTCGTTCCGGCTCACAACTGGCTGGCCTCAAATGCAGGCGAGCCAGTGCCTGTGACGGCGCGGCTGCGTCCGCTCTCCCATCACAAATGGCCAGTGCGTCGGGTGCAGTTGACAGTTGAACGGCAAGCAGCAGAATCGCCAACTTTTTTACGACAGGATGCCTCTTATGCGACGGGTTGTGATTCTGGGTAATGCTGGCAGCGGGAAGTCCACGCTTGCTCGTGCATTGGGTGCACGCCTTGATCTGACGGTTGTCCACCTGGACACGCTGTTCTGGGAACCCGGCTGGATCGAGTCCACGACTGAAGATTTCCGGGAGCGGATCCGCAGCACAACGCCAGCTGATGCCTGGGTCAGTGAAGGTAACTACGCACGACGCACTTTTGACTTGCGCTTGCCGCAGGCAGATCTGCTCATATGGCTGGATACACCGAGATGGACCTGCCTGTTGCGAGTGGTGATGCGAAATCTGATGAATCGTCCACGAGCCGACCTTCCAGCAGGATGCACAGAGAAGCTCAACCGGGATTTCCTGATTTTTCTAAAGTTCGTATGGCAATTTGATCGAGTCTCTCGCCCTGGTATCGAGGCGAAACGCCTGGAGATTGGTCCGAAGGTTCCTGTGGTGCATCTGCGCGGGGCGCAGCAAATCGCCTCTTTCCTCAATGCGCTGCCTGCCGCATCTGCAGCCAGGAATAAGGCCCTCTCTGAGACCCTGGCGCCCGGGCACAATTAGCAGACCTGCGTTGATGCCGTTGCTGCGCCATTGCAGATCAGGCTGTTTGCCCTGAGCCATCAGGATCGGGAACTTCATGGCCGCCATGACTTGAGGCGGCGCGCAAATTCTGCGCATAGGGCTGCCCGCTAAAACCTGCGTACCAGCCCATGCCGCCAGCTCGCTCGTGATGGTCAAGGATCGGCAAAGGCACCCTCACACTCAATGACCATCACCGGTCAAGCCGCCTCCACGCGGCCGTCCATGGGGAGCCTCGACCTCATCGCCACGCCTGTGCGGCGCCGGCAGACTATTCATCGGCCACCTCAAAGCAGTTCTCCCCGGCAAAGATATCCGTCAAGGCAGCTTTCAGTGCCTCATGCTCGCTGGTCGGAAGGTCAAAGACGATGGACAGATGCTCCAGCCCATTCATCCTCTTTGCAGCCTCGCCTTCGAATATGACCTCCGCACCAGAGCGCTTGAGCACAAACCGCCCAATGCCTCCATAGCATGAGCTCTGCTGCCCGCCCCACTCGACATGGTAGGTATCCATTCCAAGCGCTTCATCCTGCTCGTCCTCATCCTCTTCAAAGGAGCGTTGCAGCATCAGGTACTGCTCGGTGTCATGCTTTTTGTCGGCAAAGCCGACAAGGTGGCACATGCCTTCCGGGTCTTCGGTAACGACGCAGGTTGCGGTGAAAAAGCGCTGGTTCATCGGGTTGTTCTTGAAGGTTCAGGGCCGCAATAAGGTCGGAGCCGGAATCTTATGGCCAGAGCGCATTGATTGCGAGCATCGGGATCGAGCCCAGAGCGAACAGCTGCCAGAGTCTGCTGCCCATGCCGCAAGTACCGCAACTCCAGGAACAGGACCCGTGCGCGGACGGTTGTCTGGCCGCGCTCCCTGAGAGGGCTTGACGGTTTGGCGGGTGGATCGTCAATGAAGGCATGGCTTGATCGCCAGACCCCGAGCAAAGCTATTGGGCTTCAGAGGACGCGGCACCTCGCTTCAGCCTTAAAATGAATGAAAATCAATATCATTCTGTTTGCATGAACTCCCAGAGCAACATCCTGATCGTTGACGATCACGCGAACATTCGGGAGCCTCTATCGACCTTCCTGCGCCGCTACGACTTCGAGGTCGAGACAGCTGAAGACGGCAATGCCATGCGCAGCTGCCTGCAGAAAAGTGACTTCGACCTCATCGTTCTCGACGTCATGCTCCCGGGCGAAGACGGCTTCTCGTTGTGCCGCTACATTTCAGAGCACGTCGGCACGCCGGTCATCCTGCTTACAGCCATGAGCGATGAAGCGGACCGTATTGCCGGACTGGAGATCGGCGCAGACGATTATGTGGTCAAGCCTTTCAATCCTCGGGAACTGGTGGCACGGATACGCAGCGTGCTGCGACGCAAGTTGCGGACAGAAAAGGACGCAGCCCAGCGGCTGAATGCGCCCGCGCCGTCCCGGCAGCACGAATACCGGTTTATCTTCAGCGGCTGGTCCCTGGACACGCGCACCCGCGAGTTGCGCGACCCCGGCGATCAGAGCATCGCTCTGAGCACCGCCGAGTTCCATCTACTGCGTGTGCTGGTCGAGAATGCCGGTCGTGTGCTCAGCCGCAGCCAGTTGCTGGACCACACGCAGCGCGCTGACGCGGTGAGCTTCGACCGTAGCATAGACAGCCAGATCAGCCGGCTGCGCAAGAAGCTCGAGCCCGATTCGCGCCGGCCCCAGTTGCTCAAGACAGTGCGCGGAGACGGCTATATGTTTGCCGCCAAGGTGGACGCAGAGTGGGCATGAGGTGGCTGCCACGCAGCATTTCAGGGCAACTGCTGGCACTGTGGATCGTGGCCATCCTGGTAGCCCACCTGATTGCGGTGCTGGCCCTGTCCTGGTGGCGTTCCGACAATATTGCCATTCATCCGCTCTCGGCACGCACGATAGAGACCCGTATTCAGGCTGCCTACAAGGCGGCAAGCCACGACCAGCCCGTCAATCAGTTGCTAGAAGACATCAGCCTGCCCGAATCCGAGTTCCGTCTTTTCACTGCGCCGCGCGTCAAAGGTGAAGACAGTCGCTGGAGCCGGCAGGAACTTGCCTTGGAGCAAGCCATTCGCGCCCGGCTGGAACTGGCTCCCGAGACGCCGCTTCATGTGCGCCTGCTGAATGTCCTGCCCGGCGTATCGGGCCAGGTGGACAGGCGCAACTGGATAGAGAAGGCCTTCAGAAGCCGCCACGCGCTGGCCATGGACGTCGAAGTGCTATTGCCCGGGGGCCAATGGCTCTACAGCAGGCACTGGCCGACGCCCGTGCCTGCGCACTGGAGCCGCGTGCTGAGCTTTTCGCTGCTGGTAGGCACCATTCCCGCAGCCATCATCGCGCTGCTGTTCGGCCGCCAGATCATGCGCCCGCTTGCCGAGCTGACCGAGGCCTCCCGGCGGGTGAGCCGGGGCGAGCGCGTGGTCCTGCCCCAGCCCGGTGGACTCAGTGGCGTGCGCGACATCGTCCAGGCCTTCAACGACATGCAGGACAGCCTGGTGCGCTTCGTCAACGGGCGCACCCAGATGCTGGCCGCCATGGGCCACGACCTGCGCACGCCGCTGACGTCGCTGCGCATTCGCGCGGAGTTCATCGAGGACGAGGCCTTGCGCAATGCCATGATCGCCACGCTCGACGACATGAGCGCCATGGTCTCGGAGACCCTGCGCTTTGCACGCGACGAAGCCCATCAGGAGCCGACCCAGGAGGTGGCCATCGACGCGCTCATACAGCAAGTCATCGATGCCCAGTCGAACAGCGGGAAATCCGTGCGCCCTACCCTGAGGCTCGATACCGGGCTGCATTACCGCTGCCGACCGGTAAACCTCAAGCGCGCGCTGCACAACATCATCGACAACGCCGCGCGCTATGGCGAGGTGCGCGTGGCCGCCATGCTGGACGACTCCCGCCGGGTGCTGCGCATCGCAGTGGACGACGACGGCCCGGGCATTCCCCCCGCGCAGCTCGAGCATGTGTTCGAGCCCTTCACCCGCCTCGATGCGGCGCGCAGCACACACAGCGGCGGCGTCGGCCTCGGGCTGGCGATCGCGCGCTCGTCCATACGCGCCCATGGCGGCGATGTCACTTTGCACAACCGGGTCGAAGGCGGCCTGCGTGCTCTCATCGAAATGCCAGTATGAAAATATGAGCTGCTACCGCTTGCTATTACTTTATTTCAGACTAAAAAGTATCTGAAATACATATATAGCAAGCGATACAAGCTATGTTTTTATTAGTTCCAAACGAAGTGAATGAGAAAAGCCCCGCCGGCAGGATTTGCCGGCGGGGCTGCTTAGGGCCTTCACCACCCGTTGTCCACCTTTCGCCATTCAGCAACCGCGCCAGCGCGGACGCGGATGCCTTCAGGGATGGTGTGGCGAGACTCAGTAGGTGAACTTGAGCGAGGCCACGGCCGAGCGGCCGGCCGCAATGGTTGCATAGTGCGGCGAGCGGATGCCGCTGTAGTAGACCTTGTCGCCCAGGTTGTACACGTTGAGCTGCAGCGTCAGATTCTTGTCGATCTGGTATGCGGCCATGGCATCGAAGCGCGTATAGCCGCCAGCACCCTTGGTGACAATGCCCCCGTCCACGGTGGAACGCGCATAGCCCTGGTTCACATCGCTCTGGGCGTAGATACCCAGGCCCAGTGTCAGCTTGGCCATGGGCTTGTAGCTGGTCCACAGGCTGAAGCTGTGCTTGGGGGTGTTGGCAAAGGGCAGGCCGTTGGCGATATTGCCCGCGCCCATATTCTTTTGCTCGCTGTCCATATAGGTGTAGCCGCCAAAGATATTCAGATTCGGCAGCACAGTGCCGTTGAAGCCCAGTTCAACGCCGTTCACGACCTTGTTGCCGCCCATGTAGGTGATGCCGTTCTCGGTGATGCGGACATTGGTCACATCGTTGCGGAACAGCGCCGCAGACAGGGCCAGGCGCTTGTTCAGCAGATCCCACTTGGTGCCCAGCTCCATCGACCGCGTCTTCTCGGGCTTGAGATTGGCCAGGGCATCGGTGTTGATCGCCTGATCTTCATTGCCGCTGCCCAGCGATGAGCCGCCAGGACGCGAGGAAGTGCCGATGCTGGCGTAGATGCTGCCGTTGTCTGCCGGCTTGTAGACCAGACCCAATTGGTAGTTGAACAAGGTGTCGCTGCGGCTGATGTCATACGCTGGCGCGGGGCTGCGTCCGGTGCTGGCCGGGCCTGCCGAATTCACCTTGTAGTGGTCCACTCGCAGGCCGGCATTGAGCAGCCATTGGTCGTTGAACTTGATGGTGTCGAAACCGTACAGGGCCGTGGTATCGATCTTGTTGCGTGTGGCCTCCGCCGGCAAAGACCAGGCGAAATTCCAGGCATCGGAGCTGTTGGGATTGTCCAGGGAAGCACACCATGGCGCCAGGACACTGGAGCAGGCACCGCCGCTCTGGATGGCGGTGGAGCGCACGTCGGACTTCTCGCGCGCAAGCTCAAGGCCCACGGCAAAACTGTGGCCAACCGAGCCCGTCTGCGCCTTGCCGGTGAACTCGGTCACGTTCTGCAGCGTGGTCACCTCCGCCAGGCGCGCATTGCCGCGTCGCCACACATAGCCGTTGATGGCATTGCCCTTGCTGTCATCGGGCTGGGTCCATACATAGTCCTGCCGGGTCTTGCTGTAGCGCAGGCTGTTGCGCAGCTTGTTGGTGTCGGTGAACTTGTGCTCCACCGACGCGGTGAACAGATCGCTTTTTTCCTTTTCGTAGTCGCGCGAGCTCAGACCGTACCAGTTGTCGCGGCTTTTGCCGTATGTGGGGCCGACCCTGGTTCCACCAGGCAGATTGGCCATGGCCGCATTGGTGTACAGATAAGGCACGCCGCCATCGGGAATGTTGTCGGTCTGCAGGTGCTGCCACGACAGCGTCACCTCCGTAGGCGTACCCATACCGAAGGTCACCGTGGGTGCAATGCCCCATCGCTTGTTCTCAGGGCCGTTACGACCCGGCACATCGGCCCCATGGGCCATCGCATTCAGACGAAAGCCCGTCGTGTCGTTGATCTTGCGATTCAGATCCAGGGTGCCGCGCTGGTAGTTGTCGGTGCCCAAGCCAACGTCGCCGGAGATGAAGTTCTCATTCTTGGCTTTCTTGGTGACCAGGTTGATGGAGCCGCCAGCACCGCCACGCCCGGCGTAGGCAGAGTCCGCACCCTTGACCACCTCCACCGCCTCGATGTTGAAGATCTCGCGGGTGCCCGCCGAGATGTCGCGCATGCCGTCGACAAAGGTGCTTGACTGCGAATCCATGCCTCGGATGAATGGCTGGTCGCCCGAAGGGTTGCCGCCCTCTCCGTTGCCGAAGGTGATGCCGGGCGTGGAGCGCAGCGCGTCCTGCAGGCTGGTGGCGCCCGTCTGCTTGAGCACTTCCTCGCTGATGACCTGGACGGTCTTGGGCGTGTCCAGCAGGGGGGCCGTGAACTTGGCCGAAGGTGCGACATCCGTCTTGAGCGAGGGGGCTGCGGACTCGGTCACGGTCACCGCATCCAGGGTGACTTCCTGGGCCATGGACGCCGCGCTGGCCAAGCACAGGCAGGCGGCCAGGGCGATCTGGGTCACCTCCGCAGGAGGACGGAGTCGCGGGTTGATGTTCTTGCGCATGCAATTTTCCTTGGTTTGTAAACTCAACAAAAAATCACTCCGGCGGAGTGATTCAGGTGTGTGTCTGGAACTGGTTGTTGAGAATCATTACCAATGAATATTGCGCAGCTATGCCGCAATGTGGCGAAATGTGGCAGCGCATCGGGCCACATGCCTGTCATTCGAAAGCCTGCCTGAATGGCGCAACAAACGGCCATGGAGCGGCAAAGACAGGCAACAAATCCAGATGAGCATGTTGCGGATGACCGACATCCAGCAGAAGCCAGCGTCTTCACCCTCCGCCTCGGCTGACGCCTCCACTCTGTTCAGGCGCAGGCACAAGTTCCGAATGCGTCCCACCCAGCCTCGTCTACTGGTGCTGAAAGCGATAGAGAGTCTGGGTCAGGACGGCGGAAAATATCCGGATATACGCCGACAGCTGGAGAGTGCCGGAACTCCGCTTGCGGAGCAGACGATCTACCGCGTCGCGCGGGAGATGGCGGACGCGGGCCTTCTGACTCGCTGCCATGCAACAGACGGACGCATCGTCTACCGCCTCAAATCGGCAGGCTGATGCAGTGAGCGCAGACGCGCAACTCTCATGGTCCCGTGTACGGCGGGAGTGTCATCGCCGATGTTCGGGCGCAGAGATCTGCCTCGGCGCCACTCTGACCAAAGTTCTGGCGCGCGGCCCAAGCGTAGCGTCCTCGCGTCCAGATCCGCTGCTGACTGCATCCATCGATGTTGAGCGGCAACGCATTGGCACCGCACCAATCAACAAGGGCGGGATGAATCCC
The DNA here is from genome assembly GCF_018292285.1 of Comamonas brasiliensis. Taxonomy (NCBI): domain Bacteria; kingdom Pseudomonadati; phylum Pseudomonadota; class Betaproteobacteria; order Burkholderiales; family Comamonadaceae; genus Comamonas; species Comamonas brasiliensis. The sequence goes on along the minus strand of NZ_JAANES010000001.1, from coordinate 932,867 downwards.
GCCCTTGTTAGGTGAGTTGCCGTCAGCACCTGTGAGGTGCTTTCGTCCTGCTGCGTCTTTGAGAGGCCTACTCGCTTGTAGGCACGAAAAACAGGTACTCACCTGGCCCCATCTGCGGGGTGATCACATAGCCATCGCACTGCCTGTCCTTGCACTTCACAGGGATGGCGCGGGGCCATATCGTTGCTGCCGTCGGGTAACCGGGCAGGTACTGGGGCACATGCCAGACGCCATAGTCACCCACTGGCTCGGCTTGCTGCGATCCCGTCGCGCCTTGCTCGCCGCTTCCGAAGATCTGGCGCTGAATGCTCAACGGTTCATTGACCGCCCTGGAATCGGGCGCTGCCAGAGACGAAGCGCCACATAGTGCCATCGCTAAAAGAGCTAGAGTCTTGCCCATAGCGGCCTCCTAGATTAGGAATCACGCCTACTAATTGTCATACAGCTGCGCTGTACGTGGATCATCCATCACGGAGGTGACAACCGAGGGGCGAGTGACTTCAGGTGCCAGACTGGACTGAGCCTCTGCAGGCGGCGCAGCAGGATTCGGGCTGCCTTGTGCCGACGCATCCGGTCCGTAGTTGTTTCGGCGCTCGTCTGCAGTCATGGACTGCGGGCATTTCGAGCCTGTGATCTCCAGGGCCACGCGCGCTGCCGGGTCCATGCAGTCCATCGCCAGCGAGGCGGCCTTCATGCCCTTGTTCCAGAGTTCGCGGCTCATTTTCAGGCGCTTGCAATGCTCGTCCGTCCAGGTCGTGCCGAAGCTCACGCCAAAGCCGGGGCCGTTGGCACTGCCGCTGCTGCTGCCCATGCAGGTGTCGTTGCTGGTCGTGAGGTTGGGGCCGTTCACACTGGGAACGTTCTTCATGGTGTAAGTGCCCGTGTACTCCACAATGTTCTTCGAAGTTCCGCCAACGGTGCTGTTTACGTTTTGAGTGGTCGTTCCGTTCGTTGTAATGTTCTGGTCGGAGGTCGAAGTGGACCGGCTCTCCATCGTGCCCGTAGAACGGCTCTCCACCGGCGCAACCACAGGATTGACAATGGTGACCGATTGATTTTGCTGAGCCCCCACGGAAGAGGATTCGGAGGAGCTTTGCGCGCTGCTGCCAGCACTTTGCGCATAACTGCACAAAGGAACGCAAAGACTTAACAGAGCTATTGAGAGTTTCATGCTTGGCTCCTATGTCGCCCGAGCCTGGCTGGCCAGGCCCGGGACAAACACAGCTATCTTGGGATAGCTTGCTTAGTTGGCATTGGCGGTAGAGCCTGCACCAGCAGTACCGGAAGTGCCGCCGCCGTTAGAGAAGTAGCCAGCGTTGCCAAAGGCTCCAGCGTTCTGATGGACGGTACCCACCGAGGTTGCACCCGATCCGGTGTTGGTCCAGGCACCGCCAGGGCCCGAGATCGCGGCCGAAGTTGCACCATAGCCGGAGGTGGTTCCAGCATTGCTATTCACATAGGACAGTCCACCGCCAGGGCCAGCGCCAGTAGCGACCTGGTTGGCTGTGTGCGAAGTGGCTACGCCAGCTGCGCCGCCGCTGACGGGGCCTGCGCTATAGCCAGCGAGAGCTGCAGAACCTGCGTTGGCATTGGTCGCAGCACCACCTCCGGCAACGGCATTACCCGAAGTGGCAGACAGGCTCTGCACATTACCGTAGGTCGTTGCGCCACCACTGACCGCGGCGCCGCCTGCACCGTAAGGGCCGACAGCAATACCGCCACCAGCTGCATTGGCGTTGGAAGTTGCACCGGAGGTGGCGCTATTCATGCTCAGCGCGGCACCGTTGCCCGAGCTGGCAGCGCCCGAGACCGTTGCCGAAGATGCACTTGACGTCGTGTTTGTGGCAGCGATGCTTGAGCCGCTCACTGCAGCAGATGCAACACCAGCCAACGCAATAACCGCCATGGCAATCAGAGACTTTTTCATGATCGTTCCTTTGAATAGCGAGTTTGGAGACAACTGAGGTATGTGAGAGAGACCTGTGCCAAGTATTAAGCAAAGGCCGGTTTTAACCGTCTTCAAGTTCTGGATTCAATTTTCACGGTCCACAACATGATTTCGGTAGCAGCAGTTTCAGAAAATGTCTGAGAAACAGTAATACCCTATTTGCAATTATTTTTTCACCCAGTCAGATAATTGCGGATAATGATTAACACGATGTGCTTGATGAATGGTGCGCTATTGAAAAAATAGCGTTATGGGAAATTTCCTACAATGTTAAAAAAAGTAATCCACATTTCTATTTTTATTATTTCTCTTATGTTTCAAAAATAAAGGGTTTTCATCTAACTTTTATGGCTGCATTTCAATGCCGTACCCAATATTGAAGTGAATAAATGTAAAAATTTAAACCATATTTTTCCTTATGGATTTTTAATAGATTTTTGCGAGATGAAATTTTATTTTTCAGCAGATTATCCAATTTCCATTACACAGATCGGGTGTCACATGTATCTCTCCGACTTGCCCAAGGGGCCATACTTCGATGCAGGCAGCATCGAAGTCACATCCTCTGCCACGGGATACACCTGGCCATCCGACATGAAAGGTCAGAAGAACCAGCCAGTTCGGGTTTTCCTGGCCGACGAAGACAGACACAGCAGGAGCGTGATCTCGCAGGAGCTCATGCGTGACCCTCGAACCATCCTGATCGGGCAGGCCTCCTCCTATCGAGAAGCGCGCAAGGGCGTCTTGGCCGAGGAGTTCGACGTGCTTCTCGTGGACCTGTCGCTTGGCGAGGGACAAGGAGCCGATTTGCTGGAGTTAGTCCAATTGAGAATGCCCAATGTATTGAGCATTGCCATTTCTTCCAGCGAAAAAGGCGATGCCGCTATGGAGGCTTTCAAAAAAGGGGTGGTTGGATATCTATTAAAGAATTCATGGTTTGGAAGTTATTCGCAAGCGGTACTGGAGGTGGCCAATGGCGGGGCATCCATATCTCCGATTGTTGCGAAGAAAATTCTGCCAAAGATATTTCAAAACTCTGCACCCAACGAAATTCCTCTTGAACACAAGAAATTCGAAAAGCTGACGGATAGGGAAAAAGAAGTTTTACGATTGATTGCTCAAGGAAAAAGAACCCATGAGATTGGGGACTACATGGAAATAAGTGCTTTGACTGTATCAACGCATGTGAAAAACATCTATCGAAAGATGCAGGTAAGAACCAGAGCCCAGGCCGTCAGGTATGCAGTATTGAAAGGCATCATTTAGAAGTATCGAATACTCAAACGCTTTGGGTCGACAACAGCGCTTTGGCCTACAGAATGTGCTTAACCTGTATTGAGATTTGAAATATTTGACCGAACGCTTTTTGATAGACAATGCCCAGCCGCGCGGGGCCGGTGCATTTGAGGGTCGGCTTTCAACCATGTTGCCCAACTCCGGTGCGCCTGCGCGTCACGCTCACATGGCTGTCTGTGATCCAGCAGCTCTGAAGCTTCAGCAAGATCTTTGCCGGTGTTAGGCACTGCCCTGCCGCACCTTGTCCAACAGCATCATGCACCTGAACAAGCGTCTGAGCCGCCCTCCTTGATTCGCCTGCTCGCGGCAAGACAACACGAAATTTCAAGGTGTCACACGGCTCTGTTACATTCATTCACAGGAGTGAACATGCAAACAACTGCCGTCGAACAGCCGATATCCAAGCCGCTCTCATTTCTTCATCACCTTACCGGCATGGGCGCCGTGGCTTTGGTCAACCCGTTGATCTACTACAGCCATAATCCGACGCGTGCGTGGCTTGAGACCTGGCTTTCGCCTCTTGCACTGGCGCTTGCCGCATATGGTCTATATGCCCTGCTTCCGACCCATCGTGCAAAAAGTGCATGGCCCAAGGGCTTTCTGGTACTCGCCTGGCTTCTGCTTTCTCTGTCGGTAGCAAGTCCATGGATAAACCCGCCTCGCTCCAATCCGTATGCGACACAGGCCAAGCAACCCGCCCTCATCCCGGCAATCACCAGCGTTGGCACAGTAGCAGAAGACTCTGAGTGGTGAACAACGGCTTCCCCCCAGACGATTGGTCGAGCCATTTGCTCTGCCACGGCTGATGACCTCAAGAGCTTGGTATCTGCGATGCAGAAGCTAATTCGGTACAGGAACTGATGCCGCCGCCTTCTGCACGGCGGAAATGCTGCTGCCTGGCATGCGCTCCCCGAGAAAATCCAGAAAGTGCCGGACTGCCGGTGCCAGCCCGCGCCGCGAGGGGAACACCGCATGCACGATGCCGCGCGGGGGCGCCCATTGCGGCAACAGCTGCACCAGCGTGCCCTGGTTCAAGGCATCCTGGCACATATAGTCAGGCAGCCAGCACATGCCGCTGCCGGCCAGTGCGGCAAATTTCAGGGTCAGCAAATCATCGACCACATAGCGCGGCTGCAGCTGCAGCCGGTGTTCCTTGCCTTCGGGTCCGACCAGCAGCAGGCTGGAATGGCCGTCGACCGCCGTCATCGCCATGCTGTCCAGCAGTTGCAAGTCCTCCAGCGTGCGGGGCGTACCCTGGCGCTGCAGCAGATCGGGGCTGGCCACCAGGATCTGGCGCGAGCTGTCGAGTCGCTTGACGACCATGGAGCCGCTGTCCTCCAGAGTGGCACGTACGCGCAATGCGACATCCACCCCCTCCTCGACCAGATTGACGGGGCGATTGGTGACCTGCATCTCCACCTGCACCAGCGGGCAGCGCTTGAGAAACTCGGGCATCAGCTCACCCAGCACCGTCTGCGCCAGCGTCACCGGACAAGTCACGCGGATGGTGCCGCGCGGCTCGGTCTGGACTTCGGCCACGGCATCCGAGGCAGCCAGGGCAGCATCGCGCATGGCCTGACCATGGCGCAAAAAGGTCTCTCCGACCTGAGTAAGAGACAGCTTGCGGGTGGTGCGCTGCAGCAAACGCACTCCGAGGTGGGCCTCGAGCTCGGCAACACGGCGCGAGAGGCGCGACTTGGGGATGCCCAGTGCCCGCCCGGCAGCCGCAAAGCCGCCGCGCTCGACCACCTCGACGAAGTACAGCATGTCGTTGAGATCCACCATGCACATTTCCTTGGAATCGATTGAATTGATATTTGGAACGATCTATCGCATTTTTGCAGACTTATTGGCGAATCTAAACAAATCTACAATCTATTCCATTGCAATTCAAAACCAATCACTGTTTTGCCGCAACGCAGCATCGGAGCTAGGCAAGAAGTGTTTTCTGACTCATTTTTAGAGGTATAGATACCAATATGCAAATCCTGCACATCGACTCTTCCATCACCGGCTCCAATTCCGTGACCCGCGCACTGACAGCCGATATCGTTGCCAGCCTCAAGCAGACCAACCCCGAAGCCAAGGTCGACTACCTGGATCTGGCCGTGAGCGCCCCCAGCCACCTGAGCGCACAATCCCTGGGCTTTCGCACCGGCCAGGCCGCTGCCACCGAAATCGAACGCCAGGAAAACGCCGTCTCCGAAGCCCTGGTCAGCCAGTTCCTGGCCGCTGATGTGATCGTCGTGGGCGCCCCCTTCTACAACTTCACCATTCCCACGCAGCTGAAGGCCTGGCTGGATCGCATCGCCCAGGCTGGCCGTACCTTCAAGTACACCGCCACCGGCCCCGTGGGTCTGGCCGGCGACAAAAAGGTCATCGTGGCTTCCGCTCGCGGCGGTGCTTACTCCACCAGCGAAGCGGGCCAGGCCATGGAGCACCAGGAAAGCTATCTGAAGGTGATCTTCGGCTTCATGGGCGTGACCGACGTGACCATTGTTCGTGCTGAAGGCGTGGCCATGGGTCCCGACGCCAAGGCTGCGGCCATGGAAGCTGCCAAGGCTCAGATCGAGCAAGCACAAGCCGTCGCTGCCTGATAGCTGACTGAGCTGCAAAAGCCGGTATCGCCCAGGGCGTACCGGCTTTTTTTGCGCGACAAAACCGGGCCCCACCGAGGTTTCCGACATTTCCGACTGAAGTTCTCGAAAAAAATGCCGATCTGAAGACCTGAACTCGCTGTTTTTGATACGCTGAAAACAGTTAGATACTTATCAGGCCCTAGTCCCGGTTGACCCGGTCACGTTTTCCCAGATGCCAGCTTCCCGTCCCATGCCCACCGCCGTCCGTCAATCGCCTCAGCGCTCCGACGAGAACCTCGTCGTTACCGCTATTGCCGTATTTCTGGTGGCAGCACTGATTCTGGGCACGGTCGCCTATCGATACCTCAAGCATTCACAGCAGCAGCAGGAGCAGACTCGTAGCGAGCGTCAAGCCTACAAGCGCTATAACGACTATCTGGACTCCACCGAACAGGCAACTGCCAAGCCTGCCGCCAACCAGCCCTCGCCTGTGCAGGCCAGCGCGCCGGCCGCAGCGCCCAGCATGGCCGAGAAGCTGCTCAGCCACCCTGCAGTCACACCAGGCCCAGGCTTCAACGCTCCGGGCGTACAGCAAACCGGTGTGGCCATCATCGATGCGATGGACCACGCCCAGGCAACCGCCAAACAATAAGCCCAGGCCGGCAGAAAAGCCCTGCTTGCCCCACGCCAGCTCAGCGCATTACCAGACCGCCGTCCACCAGCAGCAGTTGCCCGGTCATGAAGCCACTGAGCTCCGAGGCCAGAAACAGCACCGGCCCCGCCACATCTTCGGGCCGCGCCAGCCGCCGCAGCGGCGTGGCCGCCATCAGCGATTCACGGAAAGACTCCTTGCTGTCCTGCGTGCCCTGCGTGGGATAGACCAGACCGGGCGCCACACAGTTGACGCGTATGCCCACAGGCCCCAGCTCGCTGGCTAGGTTGCGGCTGAAAGCCAGCAAGGCCCCTTTGGATGTCGTGTAGTCGTGATAGGCGACAACAGGCTGCTCCACCAGATTGCTGACGATGTTGACAATGCTGCCGCGCGCGCGCTGGCGCATCAGCGGTAGCACCGCACGACAGACATTGAAGCTTGCACCTACGGCCCCATCGAACTGGGCCTGATAGTCCGCCCATTGCAGATCGTCAAACCGGCTGCGGCGTTCCGGATCGAATGCATAGGGCCTGAAGGCATTGTTGACCACGATGTCGATGCCCCCCGCTTCGCGCACTATGCTGTCCACCATGCCCTGCACCGCCTCTGGCGAGCCCACATCGGCCTTGACCGCCCAGGCATCGCCGCCCGAGTCCTTGCCCGCAGCCAGACAGGCATCCACAGTGCCGGCTGCGGCTTCGTCGTTGGACAGGTAGTTGACGGCCACCGTCGCGCCCTCGCGCGCAAACGCCAGGGCAATCGCCGCGCCAATGCCACGGCTGGCTCCCGTCACCAGCACCACCTTGCCGCGCAAGCCCATTGAAGAAGACTGACTCATATTCACGATTTCCGCTCAAACACTGACAGGCCCCAGGCAGGAGACAGCAAGCAAGTGCCTTGGCGGCTCGCCGCCCTGCACTGATTGTCGTACCCCTCCCCAAGGCTCGGCGCCGCCCAGGCGGTGCGCCTCAGGGGGAGACTTACAGCGACACGACCACATCCGCCACCTTGATCTGACGCTGCACCATGCCCAGCGCACGATAGACATCGGCGCCTTTTTGCAGCGCAGCCATATCGAAGCTGCCCAGCGGCTGCCCCTGGACGGCGGGCATGGAAGAGGCGTTACGCAGACGTATCACATCCAGATTGATGTCGCGGCGCGTGCCGTCGATGGCATATTTGCTGGCTAGCACCGAAGCCTCCTCGGGGTTCGCCATCATCCAGGCAGCGCTTTCGCGGTAGCCCTTGACGAAGGCCTTGAGCAAATCCTTCTTCTGCTGGAACACCTCTTCGCGCACCACAAACATGTCGCTGGACATATTGAGGTGGTCGCTGACCTGCATCACATTGACATCGCCGATGCCCTTGCGCAGACCCACGGCCAGACCGGTGTCCGTGGCGGCCGTGGCGTCAACCTGCCCTTGCATCAGGGGAGCAAAGTTCAGCAGACCGGTCACGACAATGCTCACATCCGACTCCTTGAGGCCGGCCTGATGCAGCATCACCAGCAGGTTCTGGCGCGTACCGCTGGCAAGGCTGTAGACACCGATCTTCTTGCCCTTGAGGTCTGCGGGCTTGCGAATGCCCGAGGACTTGAGCGAGACCACGTTGAACACGTTCTGCGGATAGATGTCGTAGATGGCCACCAGCTTCTCGCCCTTGTCCAGAGCCATGAAGAAGGAACCGGGGTCGGTAAAGGCTACGTCGGCCTGGCCGCTGAGGATGTTGCGGATTGCATCGCCGCCACCCGCACCGGGCAGATAGGCCAGTTCCACGCCGTTGGCCTTGAAAAAGCCTTTTTCGGGCTCGACCAGAATATTGGTGATCTCGCTGATGGGCTTGCTCCAGCCTGCCAGGCGAATCTTGCCCTGCAGAGGAACCGCCATGCTGGTGCCGGTCATGGCAAGGCCGCTCAAGCCTGCACAGGCGCCGAGCAGGCTGCGGCGGGAGATGAACGAAGTCTGGTTGCTGTTGTGCATGACAAATGGTTTGAAGATGCGGTCAGGCCCGGTTGCCCGACCGCGAGGTTGAAAAGTGATGGGAGCGCAGCAAATAGCGCTCCAGAACAAGACAGGCCTGGTACAGCAGCAGGCCCATGGCGGCAATCAGCACCAGCGCCGCAAACATCAGCGTGGTGTCCATCATTCCCTGGGCGGCAATGACCACGGCCCCCAGGCCCTGGCTGGCGCCCATGAACTCGGCCACCACGGTGCCGACCAGCGCCAGCACCACGGCCACGCGCAGCCCGGCCAGAATCGCGGGCAGCCCCGTCGGCAGCTTCAGGCGCAGCAAGGTCTGCATACGTGTGGCCCCCAGCATGCGAAACAGCTGCAGACGCTGGGCATCCACCTGGCGCAGGCCCGTCAATGTGTTTTCCATCAAGGGGAAAAAGCAGATCAGCGCCGTGATCAGCACCGTGGGCAGCATGCCGAAGCCGAACCAGAGCACGAACAGCGGCGCCAGAGCCAGCTTGGGCACGACCTGGCTGACCACCACATAGGGCTTGAGCACGCGCTCCAGCAGCTCGGACTCGGCCAGCGCCATACCGGACAGCAGGCCTACGGCGCTGCCTATGAGCAGGCCCAGCAGCAAGGCCTGCAAGGTCGCCCAGAGATGCGGCCAGAAATAGCCAGACGCCAGACCCGACCACAGGGACAGCGCCACTGCCGAGGGTGCAGGCAAGACCAGCGCCGACAAGCCTAATTGCCTCGCAGCCAGCTCCCACATTGCGATGACAGCTATCAAAAGCGAGGCAGACAGCCAGTGTGTTCTGTTCAGCAGGCCGCTCATGCACCACCCCGGTCCATGGATGCGCGAATGCGCGCGCAATAGTCGTTGAACGCCGCGCCATGGCGCAGGCTCTGCTGGCGCGGCTGTGGCAACTCGACGGACCAGTCATCCACGATGCGGCCACCATGCATGAGTGCAATGCGGTCACCCAGATAGACTGCCTCGTTGATGTCGTGGGTGACGAAGAGCACCGTCGTGCCATGCCGCTGGCAGGTGCGCAGCAAATCGTCCTGTAACTCTGCGCGTGTGATGGCATCCAGTGCCGCAAAAGGCTCATCGAGCAGCAGCAGCGGCGGCTCCAGAATCAGGGCGCGCGCCAGCGCCACCCGGCTCTGCTGTCCGCCCGAGAGCTGGCGCGGATAGAGCGAAGCATGTTCGGCAAGACCCAGTTGCTCCAGCAACTGCATGGCCGCCTGTTGATCCTGCAGCCCGGGCTTGCGCTGCAGCGACACGGGCAGCAGCACGTTGTCGATCACCGTATGCCAGTCCAGCAAGGTCGGCGCCTGGAACATGAAGCCCAGTTGCGGCCCTGGGGCTGCCAGTTCGCTGCCGCGCAGCAGGACTTGCCCCGACTGAGGCCTGAGCAGGCCTGCCGCCAGCTTGAGCAGCGTGGTCTTGCCGCAGCCGCTGCGCCCCAGCAGGCAGTGAAACTCTCCTGCCCCGATCTGCCAGTCCACGCCATCCACCACCGGCGCTCGCCCTGGGTAGCTGTATCGGGCCAGCTTGAACTCCATGAATGCCACGGCTGTATCCACTCCCTCAGTCCGCATAAGAGGCCAGTGGCTGGGCCGCCAGTTCAGCCGACTGCTCGATCTCAGTCATGCGCACCAGATCCAGCAGATTGAAGCGCCCGTCATGGTGCCAGCCCGCCTCGGGCATGCTCATGGAGCCGATGGCGCTGATACGCGTGACGCCAACCGCACCCAACAGCCCGGCCAGGCGGTACAGCTCTTCGGGGCTGGCCGCAATGCCGGCGGTCTGCAGATAGTCTCGCTGAGCGGCCACCACGGGCAGCACGGCATCGAGACGGTCCACGACCACCACGGCTATCGTGCGGTACAGCGCGGTCGGTACCAGGGGCTGCAGACTCTCGCTGTAGGCCACGCTCCAGGGCGCATCCACAGGCCCCAGCAGCTGGTGTGCGTCACCGCCCCACTCCATGTTCTGCTGCCAGCGGGCCAGCGCCGCCCCTTCCTCGAGATCCAGCTCGCGGCGTGCGAATCGTCGCTGCAGATTGGCAAGCTCGGCGGCCAGATAGTCGGCAAAAGCACGCGGAGAGACCGGCGCCCCACGCTGCACATAGAACACATGGGGCGAATAGCAGCCCTGCTGGTCGTAGCGCATCACGTCCCAGGCGGCCAGCCTTGCCATGCCCGGAGCCTTGAGCGTATCCAGCGCCTGCGCACCGATCAGGCCAAAGCCCAGCTTGTGGCCATGGGGCAAAAAGCGCGTCGTCACGGGCAGGCGACGACGCAGTGCATCCAGAGTCTGGTTGCCGCCGTAAGCCAGCACCGTATCGGCCTGGGCATAGAGCGCGTCGGCCTCCTCGCCGCCCGCGCCGCGCCACCAGACCACCGCCAGGCAATCGGCCAGCGGAGGGTGGACCTCGGCCAGCAGGCGTGCAAACCAGCCAGCAAACAGGGGCTCGGCACTGGCCAGCTTGCCGATCGCAGGGGCCTTGACCAGCAAGCCGCAGACCAGGCTCCACAGCGACAGCGCAGGCACGTTGCCGGCCCAGCTATGCACCAGCAGGTCCGGGCCGAAAGCGCGTACGGCCCCGCCCTTGGCTGCCGGCTGAAAGCCGTCGAGCACTGCCGGGTTGGCAAAATCCTCGGCCACGAAGCGCTTGAGCTGCGCTGCGCGGAAGGTCTTGAAAAATCCTGTCAGCCCCAGCCGCACCATATCGGCGTCATAGCCACTGACCACAGGCAGCCAGGCTTCGGCCTGCTGGCGGTAGATGTCGTTGCGATCCAGCAGGCGGGCCATCGCACGATCGACAGCATCGATGATCTCGGCCACCGGCATGGAGCGCAGATGGATGGCTGCGGCCTTGCGCACACGGCAGGCCAGTGCCTGCATCTGCGGTGCCGTCAGCACAGGCACGCTGACTTCCAGCCTCTGGCCGTCCCGGGGCTCGAAGTCCAGCGTCTGCCACTGCACTTCGTCGTCGCCGAGACCGGGCAGATAGCCAGCCTTGATCCGCTGTAGCTTGCGCTGCTCGCTCATGCGCCGGCAGCTTTCACAAACTCTTCAACCGCCAGCGAGCAGCCCTTGGCGGCAGCGCCCTCGGCGCGCCCCAGCAGCAAAAAGCCGTCTTTTTCCTGCGGGCCGGCCCACAGGCCCACATCCTCGGTCAGGATGGTGGTCACCGCGTTGTAGTTGGCCAGATCGCAATGCACGAGAATGCCGCGCTCACCAGCCGCCACGTCCCTGCCGGTGATCGGCTCGACCAGACGCGAACGGATCCAGTGCGGACCGGACTTGACCGAAGGCAGCTCCGCATTGCCATCGTCATAGAACTGGGTGCTCAGCTCCGTCATGCCATACATATTGATGCACAGACTGCGCGGCACGCCCAGCAGCTGTGAAAGCTCGGCATAGAACTCGTCAAGGGGCAGCTCGCGCGACTGCCCCTTGTAGCCGCCCGTATCCAGTATGCGGCTGCCTGCAGGCAGGTGGAAGCTGCGGCCCTGTTCACGCAGGCCATCCATGACATGGACCAGGCTGAAGCTCGCGCCCAGCAGGGCAAACGGCTGGCCGCTGCGCTCGGACTCCTCCAGCGCGGCGCACAGGGCCGGCATGTCCAGCCCTTCCGAGTTCAGGTAGTAGCGGCTGCCGGCCGAACCGAATTCGGACCGGGCAAGTGCCAGATAGTGGGCCAGCGAGGAATTGGGCATGGCCTGCTCATCGGGAAACAGAATGCCCATGGGCATGCGCTCCAGACCCTGCATGAAGCGTCGGGCGAAATAGCGCTTCATGGACAGGTCGTAGACATCGAGCTGCGGATGAAAATGACGTCCGCGCGCAGCGCGGCCTGTGGTGCCGCTGGTCATGAATACACGCTCGGCGGGCGATGGCGGCTCGCTGCGCAGCTCCATCGCCTTGAAGGCATCGATGGGCACGGCAGGGACATCGCGCCAGCTTCTGACATTGCGCAGCGTGGCACCGCGTCGCTGGCAAAAGCTGCGAAACGGAGCATTGCATTCGTACTGATAGGCGAAAAGGCGCAGGGCGAGTTGGTTGAACTGGTCGTCGGTGCAGTCATCCATTGCGATGAAAGCAAGCAGATCGGCGACCAGCGAAGCGGCCTTGTCCATGAAATTCCTTCGAGAGCGGGGACGTCATGCTCCGAAGGCTTGCTGACCATGCGAGAACGCACTGCCCTGAGGTCAGCTTGCAAGCTCTTCTTCCGCCGGTATGAACCGGGTCAAGTTCGCGGGTGTAGATCTCAGCACTGGCGTGCACCCCGGAGCGCGGCGCCATCTTACCCCAACGGCGTCGCTGCACGGAGCCCGAGCTGCCGCATGTAAGTCGCGTCACTTGTAACCTGGGGTAAGGCTCCAGCACGGGCAAGAAGGACATCTACGGCAAAAACATCAAAACACTGCTGCCCAAATACAATCGACCCAGCACTGCAAGCTGCCTGAGACCTAACCTGCCACAGCGCCGACAACGGCGCGTATGCGCCATGCCTGAAAGCGCGGCGTGTCGCAGCAATGGACTGTGTCAGCAGACGCTTGCAAATCATCCAGGGCACCGAACGCCCACCCCAAGCCCCAGAGATATTTACATGGATTTTTCGCGCCTTTGTCATCTGGCAGGCTGGCCTGTGGCCGCCGCCGGACTGCTGCTGACGGCACAGTCCGCAATGGCCCAGCAAGCCGCCACCCAGCCGGACCTGCCCCAGCTGTCCGAAGTCACCGTGCGCAGCACCTTGCAGCAGTCTGCACTGGAGCAGACCCCAGCCTCCGTCACCGTGCTCGACGGCGAGCGCATGCGCGAGCGCAATCTGCAGGTCAATCTCTCGGAGTCCCTGAGCGCCGCTCCGGGCCTGCAGCTGCAGAACCGCCAGAACTACGCGCAAGACCTGCAGCTGTCGATTCGCGGCTTTGGCGCACGCTCCACCTTCGGCGTGCGCGGCATACAGATCTACGTGGACGGCATTCCCTCCACCATGCCGGATGGCCAGGGCCAGACCAACAATATCGATATCGCCTCGCTGGAGCGCGTGGAAGTGCTGCGCGGCCCCTACTCCGCGCTCTATGGCAACGCCTCTGGCGGCGTGATCAATGCCTACACCGAACGCGGCGAGGGTGCGCCCTCGGTGGAAAGCAGCTTTGCGCTAGGCAGCGACGGCCAGAAGCGACTGGGCCTCAAGGCTCAGGGCGAAACCAACGGGATTGGCTATGTGCTCAGCGCCAGCCGTTTTCTGACCGACGGCTACCGGGCCCAGAGCGCGGCGGACAAAAACCTGTTCAACGCCCGTATCGATGTCAAGCCCGACGAATACAGCCAGCTGACCCTGGTCGCCAACCATGTGGACATCGATGCCAAGGACCCCGGCGGCATCACGCCCAAGGACTGGGCGGCAGATCCGAAGGCTGTGGCGTCCAACCCCTTGCTCTACGACTCGCGCAAAAGCGTGAAGCAGACACAGGCCGGCCTGACCTATGAGCGCCAGCTGGATGGCGGCCAGGCGCTGCGCCTCATGGCCTATGCCGGCCAACGCGAAATGATGCAGTTTCAGTCCACACCCAAGGCCTCACAGTCCGGCTACAGAGGCGGGGTGATAGGGCTCAAGCGCGACTATGGCGGCATCGATGCACGCTGGAGCGGCAAGTACGAGCTGGGCAGCGGCAGCCTGAGCCTGATTGCCGGCCTGGCTGCCAATACCGTCAGGGAAGATCGCCAGGGTTACAAGAACTTTGTCGGCAACCAACTGGGCGTGGTCGGCGAGCTGGTGCGCGACGAGCGCAATACCCTCACCAGCATCGACCCCTATCTGCAAGCCTCCTGGGCCTTCGCTCCGCGCTGGAAGCTCGATGCCGGCCTGCGCTGGAGCAATGTGCAGTTCCAGTCGCGCGACCATTTCCTGGCTGACAAAGACGATAGCGGCAATGCCGGATTCCATAAGCTGCTGCCGGTGGTTTCGCTGCAGCACGAGCTCAACCAGGACACCAATGTCTATGCCTCGCTGGGTCGCGGCATGGAAACACCGACCTTCAACGAGATCTCGTACCGCCCCGATCTGGTGGGCGGCCTGAACTTCGGCCTCAAGCCTGCGGTATCGACCAGTGCCGAGCTGGGCATCAAGCAACGTTTCAACCTGGCCGGCCTGCGCGGCGACTGGTCTGCCGCGCTGTTCCAGACCCAGACCGACAATGAAATCGTGGTGGCCAGCAACGACAGTGGCCGCGCCTCTTATCAGAACGCCGGCAAAACCCGCCGCCGCGGCATGGAGCTGAGCGGCAGCACCTGGCTGATGCCCCAGCTGCGCCTGAACGGCGCGCTGACGCTGCTCGACGCCAGCCTGCGCAGCGGCTATTGCGACAGCAAGGGCCAGGACTGCATTCCCGCCGGCAACCGCATCGCCGGCACGGCCAGGCATCTGGGCTACCTGGGGCTGGAATGGCTTCCCGCCACCGACTGGCGCGTGGGTCTGGACTGGCGCCATGTGGGCCGAATTGCCGCCGACGACAAAAACCAGGTCTATGCCCCCAGCTACAACGTGGCCAGCCTGAGCGTGGGCTACACCCGGCGCCTGGGTGCCTGGAAGCTCAGTGCTTTTGCCCGCGTAGACAATCTGACCGACAAGAACTATGTGGGCTCGGTCATCGTCAACGAAGGCAACGGACGCTATTACGAGCCGGCCCCGGGGCGCCAATGGATGGCCGGAACCAGCCTCAGCTACCAGTTCTAGGCAGGTCATCCGCATAGTCGGACAGCAGCAAGCGGGCCCGGTGCCCGCTTTTTTCATGTCCGGACAGATCAAGGACGATTTTCAGAAAAATATTTGGTGCCTGCAAACTGCCTGTTTGAGCCCGAAAGCCGCCAATCCCGTGCCGGTTTGCACGCCTGACAATAGACACCTGCAGCAGGCTTGCCCTCACCAACCCTGCAAGCCACGTCAAAACAAGGCTATCCACGGCCAATATCGTGGATTCTCAAGCCGACGCTCATGCAGATTGAGCGGAGTTAGCCCCTGAAGCAGACATGAACGGCACACAGAAAATCTTCACTCTGCAACACGCTGCCATCAGGCGTGCAACTGCCACGAAATGCGGGGCAAACGGCAACAGGCGGCCATCCCAGGTAAAGAAATCATTTCTTATAGAAAATTCACATAAAAAGAGCTCAGATGGCGGACTTTTGAAAGCAAATTCACAGCGCTAGAATCCGCCACCAACGCTGCCTCGCATGTTTGAAGCCGGGGCAGGTTTCAGATTCCCTCGTATGTCAGCTCTTTTCGTTTTTTGCCATCCACATCCCGGCCCGGCTCCTTGCAGCCCTGCCGTTCCCGCAGCAGGAGCCGGCGCATGAGCGATGGTTTGCAGAGCCTGGCCCCGCAAGGCGTGCAGCTGGTCGACATACGGTTGCAGCGCGGCCAGACCCAGGTGTTCGACGGCCTGAACCTGAGCCTGACGCAAAAGCGCATCGGCGTGATCGGCAACAACGGCGCGGGCAAGTCCAGCCTGTTCCGCCTGCTTTGCGGGCTCGATCTAGCTCAGGCCGGACAGGTGCTGGTGGATGGCATGCCCTTGCTGCAGGCGCGCCAGAACCGGCCGGGCCTTGTCGGCCTGATGTTCCAGAACCCGGACGATCAGATCATCTTCCCCACCGTGGAGGAAGAACTGGCGCTGGGGCTGCGCCCCCAGGGCCTGAACAGGCAGCAGGCCAGAGCCAGGGCGCGCGAGCTGCTGGCCGCACGCGGTCTGGCCCACTGGGCCGAGCGAGCCGTCAGCAGCCTGAGCCAGGGCCAGCGCCAGCTCGTGTGCTGGCTCTCGCTGCTGATTGCCGCCCCCCATCTGCTGCTGCTGGACGAGCCCTTTGCCAGCCTGGACCTGCCCGGTCAGGCCCGTCTGGCCCAGGATATCGCCGCCGCACCGCAACAGGTGCTGGTCTCCACCCATGTGCTCGATCATGTGCGCGACTTCGAACGCGTGATCTGGCTGGAGCAGGGCCGGCTGCGCGGCGACGGCCCGGGCCGCGACATCTGCGGCGCCTACGAGACTTCCGTGCGGGAGCAGCTGATGCAGAAAACCTCCCACGGAGACCTGCATGGGTAGCCTCTACAGCGAAGTTGCGACCTGGCTGCACCGCTGGTCGGCCGGCCTCAAGCTCCTGCTGCTGGCGGTTTTTGGCACGCTGCTGTTCCTGATAGCCAGCCCCTGGGTGCTGGCGGGCTGCGGCGCAGCCTGCTTGCTGCTCTGGATATCGCTGGGCCAGGCCACCCAGGTGGCACGCCGGCTGATGCGCTCGGTCATCGTCGCGGCGCTGCTGGTGGCGGGCTTTCATGTGCTGATGGGCAATCCGGTGCTGGCGGCCGTCAGCAGCCTTCGGCTGGTCTGCGCCTCCACCCTGGGCATTGTGCTGACCGTGACCACTCGCCCCAGCGATCTCGTCGAGGTGCTGGAATGGCTGCTGGCCCCTCTGGCCCGCCTGGGCATCCCCACCGAGCGCGTGGCCATGCAGCTTGCGCTGATGCTGCGCTTTACCGAGCATTTCTTTGTGCAATGGAAAAAGCTGGACGAAGCATACCGGCTGCGCACCGGCAAAAGCGGCGGCCTGCGCCTGATTGCACCGCTGACGATTCATATGCTGCAGGCCACGCGCCGTGTGGCCGACGCCCTCTGGGCAAGACTTGGCTTCTAGGAGACTGTTGATGACCACCACTCCCTCTCACACCGTATCGCGCGGCGGCGCACGCTCCATGGCCCAGGTATCGCTGTTCGCGGCGCTGATGGCCGTGATGGGCCTGATTCCCAAGATCGACCTGCCGTTCGGCGTGCCCATCACCATCCAGTCGCTGGGCGTGATGCTGGCCGGCGTCATGCTCGGCCCCTGGCGCGGCATGCAATCCATGGCGCTGTTTCTCGCGGCCGTGGCCGTGGGCCTGCCGCTGCTGTCAGGCGGCCGCGGCGGCATCGGCGTCTTCATGGCACCTTCCGCCGGCTATCTGATCGGCTATGCGCTGGCCGCCGCAGTGACAGGCGCCATCATGGCCGCCCTGCCGCAAAGCACGCCACGCCGCGCGGCGCTGAGCGCCTTCATCGCCTCCGTGCTCGGCGGCTTGCTGTGTCTGCACGCCTTTGGCGTGCTGGGCCTGATGCTGATCGCCAAGATGAGCCTGAGTCAGGCTTTTGCCGTGACGCTGGCCTTTGTGCCCGGCGACTTCATCAAATGCATTCTCTGCGCCCTGATTGTTCACACCGTGGCACGCGGTCTGCCTGACTGGCGCTTTGGCGGTCGCCGATGAAGGCGCTGTCCGCTGCCGCGCCGCTGCAAGGCTTCTGGCAACTGGTGCATGGCCCGCTGGCCCATTGGGCGCAGCACCGACCCGATGTGGTGGCCTTGCAGAGCGAGGCCGACTCCTGGACCTTTAGCCGGCTGCACGCGGAGGTCGAACTGCGCTCGGCACGCCTGGTGGCGCAACGCGCGCCGCAGATGCTGCTGCTGGATGCCAGCCGCTCCACGCTGGAGCGACTGGTGGACTTTCTGGCCGTGATCCGCAGCGGCCGCTGCGCGGCGGTCGCCGACCCCGACTGGCAACCGGCCGTGCGCCAGCGCATTGAAGGCTGGCTGCCCGGGCAGCTCAGCGAGCTGGAATCGGCAGCACCGACAGCCGCCTTCTATACCGGCTTCACCTCGGGCAGCACCGGCCTGCCCAAGGGCTTCAAACGCCACCATCTGTCGTGGACGGAGAGCTTTCGCGTCGGCCTGCAGGATTTCGGCCCCGTCGTCGCTCAGCGCACGCTGGCACCAGGGCGCATCTCGCACTCGCTGTTTCTGTTCGGGGCCATGCAAGGCATCTGGTATGGCTGCGGCGCCGTCATGCAGGAAAAGTTCTCTGCCTCGCGCTGTCTCGCAACCCTGGCGGGCGGCGATACGCCCTGCCTTGTCGCCGTGCCCAGCCAGTTGCTGCTGATGCTGCAATGGGCGGAGCATCGGCAGCTCGCACCGATTCCCGAGGTCGAACTGATCACCATCAGCGGCGCGCGCTGGATGCGCGCCCACACGCCGGCGCTGCGCGCCCTGTTCCCCAAGGCCCGCATCATCGAGTTCTACGGCGCCTCCGAGGCCAGTTTTGTGGCCTGGATGGATGCCGACGAAGCCAGCGGCCCGCAGGCGGTGGGCAGGCCATTCAGCAATGTGGAGCTATCCATTCGCCCCACCGGCAACGACGCCGCCGAGAATGCGCTGGCCGAGCATGGCACCAGCCACGCCAGCGACGGTCTGATCTATATCCGCAGTCCCATGCTGTTCATGGACTATGTGGGCGATGCCCATGACGCCACGGCCGTGCTGCGCGATGGCGACTGGCTGTCCGTGCGCGACATGGGGCATATCGACGAACGCGGCATGCTGTGCCTGGCAGGACGCCAGAGCCGCATGATCGTCACCCAGGGCAAGAACCTGTTTCCCGAGGAAGTGGAGAACCTGCTGGCCAGCCACCCGGCGATTGCCCAGGTTTCGCTGCACGGTCAGGCCGATGCGCTGCGCGGTCTGCAGGTACACGCGGTGCTGCAATGGAGGCCGCAGACCGAGACGCCTTCGGCCCTGGAGCTGAACCAGTGGCTGCGCGAGCGCACCGAAGCCTTCAAGGTGCCGCGCCAGTGGTGGATCTGCGAGCACTGGCCGCAGACAGCCAGCGGCAAGACCGACCACGGCCAACTGGCCCAGGCCCTGCGCGCCCGGATGACAGCGCCTGCCGATGCTGACATATCCCCTGCCCAGCTCCCCGCATTGCGGCCATGGCAGAGTTGAGGCCCATGCCAAGCAAGACTCCCATCATTGCCTGGGCCCGCAGCCCGGTGGCTCCGATCGGCTCGGCCCTGGCTCGGCTCAGTCCCCATGAGCTGGGCCGGCCGCTGCTGCTGTCACTGCTGCAGCAAAGCGGCTTGCCGGCCAATGCCGTGGACGCAGTCGTCATCGGCAACGCCCTGGGCGCTGGCGGCAACCCGGCACGCATGCTGGCACTGGCCGCAGGCCTGCCCGACGGCTGCGCCGCGCACACCATCGATACCCAGTGCTGCTCGGGCCTGGATGCGGTGGCCATGGCTGTGGGTCTGCTGCAATCAGGTCAGGCCGAGGTGGTGATTGCCGGCGGCATTGAGGCCTGGAGCCGCGCCCCTATTCGCCAGACCCGCCCGCTGCACCCCGGCGAGCAAGCCCAGAGCTACGAGCGCCCGCCATTTGCCCCCGATCCCGAGCGCGATCCCGATATGTTGCAATCGGCTGCCGACTATGCGCTCACGCATGGCTTCAGCCGCAGTCAGCAGGAGCAGTATGCGCTGCTGAGCCACAACCGGGCCCTGGCCGCCCAGGCGCAGCTCGCCCCCGAAATCGTGGCTGTGGCAGGACTTGCGGCCGATGCCTATCCGCGTGCGCTGCAGCCCGCACGTGCCGCGCGCATGCCGGTGCTGGCCCGGGGCAGCTATGAGGGTGCGAGTGCCGACGAAATCACGGCCCACGCCCTCAGCCCCCTGACCGTCTCTGCAAAGGCCGATGGTGCGGCCCTGCTTTTGCTGGCCACGCCCGAGGCCTGCGCCCGCTGGAATCTGCAGCCCCGCGCACAATGGCTGGCCAGCGCCAGCGTGGGCGCCGCGCCGGAAACACCGCTGCTGGCCGCGATTGCGGCAGCGCAGATGGCGCTGGCCAGGGGCAGCCAGGCATTGGCAAGCCCACAGCTGAAGGCACAGGATCTGTCGGTAATCGAACTGCACGATGCCTTTGCCGTGCAAGGCCTGGCTTTTTGCGCCGCCATGGGCCTGGCTCCCGAGCAGATCAACAGCGCGGGCGGCGGCCTGGCGCGCGGCCACCCGATCGGCGCGTCAGGCGCGATTGCGCTGGTGCGCTGCCTGGCCCAGCTTGAGTATCAGGCCCAGTCCTCGACAGCCAGGGCCGCACTCGGCCTGGCGGCCATTGCCGGAGCCGGCGGCATCGGCGCAGCAACCCTGGTGCAATGGCTGCAAGCCGCCCCTTGAATTCATTTTTGATAGCTACCACCCCATGTCCAGCAAAGGTTCAACCGCCACAGCACTTGAAAGCATCGACCTGCCGGCAGGCATGGCAATGATGCAGCAGCGCCGCTCCACACGTGCTTTCCTGCCCGAAGCCGTGCCAGATGCGCTGCTGCATCAGTTGCTGATGACGGCGCGCCAGGCGCCCAGCGGCGGCAATCTGCAGCCCGGCCAGCTGATCGCAGTGCGCGGCAAGCTGCGCGAGCAACTGACCACCGCCCTGCTGCAGGACGTTGAAAGCCAGGTGCCCGAATGCGAGGACTACGCCTACTTTCCGCGTCCCATGCCCATGCAGCTGCGCAAGCGCCAGGTGGCTTCGGCCCAGGCGCTTTACAGCGCCCTGGGCGTGGCGCGCGACGACCGCGCCGGACGCGAAGCGCAGTTTGCGCGCAACTACCGCTTCTTCGATGCGCCCGTGGCGCTGGTCGTCACCATCGACGCCCATTACGGCCCCGGCGGCTATATGGACCTGGGCATGACGCTCTACGGCCTGCAACTGGCAGCCGCCGCCATGGGCCTGGGCAGCTGCGCCATCGGCGCCCTGGCCTCGTATCCGGCCACCGTGCGCCGTGTGCTGGGCCTGGCCGACAGCAAGCACATCGTCTGCGGCCTGGCCCTGGGCTGGGCCGACGAGTCCGCCCCCGTCAACCAGACGCGCACGAGCCGTGCCCCTATCGCCGAGTGGTTTCAGACTCTTGAATAAAGGAGCTGCCAGCGCCATCCAGTAAAGGATTTCAGGTTGTTTTTTACCTGAAAACCAATGATAACAAGCGCTAGCAGCTATGCAATAGAGAGCAATAAAAAAGCGCTGCAAGTGCAGCGCTGGGTTCGATGCCCGCCAAACAGGCTCCACCCCATCAAGGAGACAGCCAGCAATTGCCGCCGTGCAGCGAGGCTGTCGCCCCCTTGAGGGCGCCGGCGCAAAGCGCCTCAGGAGGTCATCAGAACGCCGGGAAGACCGAGCCCTTGAATTCCTTGTCGATGAACTGGCGCACCTCGTCGGAGTGATAGGACTTGATCAGCTGGGCGACCCAGGGCTGGTTCTTGTCGGCATCGCGCACCACCATGATGTTCACATAGGGGTTCTTGGCCGACTCCAGCGCAATCGCATCCTTCTTGGGATTCAGACCGGCAGAGATCGCGAAATTGGTGTTGACGGTGGAGGCCTCCAGGTCGTCCAGCGAACGTGGCAGCTGGGCCGCATCCAGCTCGACAAACTTGAGCTTCTTGGGGTTGGAGACCACATCCAGAGGTGTGGCCTTCAGGCCCGCGCCCTCCTTGAGCTTGATCAGACCCTGGGTCTGCAGCAGCAGCAGCGCGCGGCCGCCATTGGTGGGGTCGTTGGGAATGCCGAACTTGGCGCCCGTGGACAGCTCGGACAAGGCCTTGATCTTCTTGGAATAGATGCCAATGGGGAAATTCACCGTGTCGGCCACCCAGCTGATCTTGTAGCCGCGATCCTTGATCTGGGCATCCAGATAGGGACGGTGCTGGTAGCTGTTGGCATCCAGATCGCCGGCGGCCAGTGCCGCATTGGGCTGGACATAGTCGCCGAACTCGATGACCTTGAGGTTCAGGCCGTTCTTGGCGGCGACCTTCTTCACCACTTCCATGATCTGCGCGTGAGGACCGGCGGTCACGCCGATCTTGATGGTCTTGTCCTGGGCCTGGGCAGCAAAGCCCAGCGTGGCCGCAGCAGCCACGGCCAATGTGGTGCGCAAAAGCGAGCGCTTGTTCAACATGCAGATTCCTTGTACGGAAGATTGAGAGTGGCTAAGACTGTAGCGCCAGTTTCAGGTGCCCGAGCGCTGTTTCTTAGACAGATTGCTCAGATGCAAACTACGGATTGCCATGCAAGCCCGGATGCACTGAATGCCGCGGGCCAAGCGCCCACAAAAAAGCCCGCTCCTTCACGGTAGCGGGCTTGTATGGCGCGGTGCGGCCATCAGAGGTCGGACATCGAGGGCGCAGCCAGCACCTGCTGGGCCACCACGTCGAGCACGGCGTGGGACTCGTCCTGCCTGTCGATCCAGACCTTGGGCGTGAAGCTGCCGCGCAGGGCAATCGCATCGCCTTCGGAGAGACTGCGCAGTACGGCGCAAGGTGCATTGTCGAAAGCGACGATATTCACGGGGATCGAGGAGCCGTCGCCTGCGTTGGCCCGCATGCGGGCCACCATATAGGGGCGGCGGTTGCGGTCTACGCGACTCTCGGGAACGCCGGTGAGTCGGCCGGTTATCAAACCATCCATCATTTGCTGTTATCTACCCAGAAAAAATCATGGCCACCCTTGATCAAGAGCGGCCTTTCAAAAAATCTTGAACCTGCATTTTAGAGGGGACGGCCTGTTTCCGGGCAGCACCCCTTTTCTTAATTTTTGGTAATGTGCACCGCGGCTCAGCGATGGCTCAGGCGTCGCACGGCCCAGTCGCCCAGGCTTTGAATGGCCTGCACAAAGAAGATCAGAATGATCACCACGACCAGCATCACGTCGGGCAAGAAGCGCTGGTAGCCGTAGCGGATACCCAGATCGCCCAGGCCGCCGCCGCCAATGGCGCCCGCCATGGCCGAGTAGCCGGTCAGGCTGACGAAGCTGATGGTCAGGCCCGCGACGATGCCGGGCAGCGCCTCTGGCAGCAGCACCTTCCAGACGATCTGACCGGTGGTTGCGCCCATGGACTGGGCCGCTTCGATCAGGCCGCCATCGACCTCGCGCAAGGCGGTTTCCACCAGACGGGCCACAAACGGCGCCGCCGCAATCGTCAGCGGCACCACGGCCGCCCAGGTGCCAATGGAGGAGCCCGTGATCAGACGCGTCAGCGGAATGATGGCCACCAGCAAGATGATGAAGGGGGTGGAGCGCAGCGCATTCACGATCCAGCCAACGACCTTGTTGGCCGGGCCGTTCTGCAAGATGCCGCCATGGTCGGTCAGGCGCAGGAAGACGCCCAGGGGGATGCCGATCAGACCGCCGATCAGGCCCGAGATGCCGACCATGATCAGCGTCTCCCAGAAGGAATCCAGCAGCAGCTGGAGCATCATTTCCGAAAAATTCTCAAACATCGCTCTCAATCCTTGCTGGACACGATCTGCACTTGCACACCGCTGGCACGCAGGTGCTCCACGGCCGCGTCAATCTTGGCGGCCTCGCCGCTGGCGTACACCGCCAGCGAGCCAAAGGTCTGCTCCTGGATCTCGTCGATCTGGCCGTGCAGAATCGACAGATCCAGACCCAGCTCGCGAATCAGGTGCGACAAAATGGGCTGATAGGCGCTCTCGCCCGCATAGGACAGGCGCAGCAGTTGGCCTTGCTGGCCGGGCTGCAGCTGGGCCGCCAACTGGTTCACGCGCTTCATCACCGACTCGGGCAGTTGCTGGGGCACGATTTCGTCGATCAGGCTCTTGGTGATCGTCTGCTGAGGGCGGGTGAAGACGTCGATCACGGGCCCCAGCTCGGCAATCTCGCCGCCGTCGATCACGGCAACGCGGTCGGCGATCTGCTTGATCACCAGCATCTGGTGGGTGATCAGCACCACGGTCACGCCCAGCTCGCGGTTGACCTTGCGCAGCAGATCCAGAATGGAGCGCGTGGTTTCGGGATCCAGCGCCGAAGTGGCTTCGTCGCTGAGCAGCACCTTGGGATTGCTGGCCAGTGCCCGGGCAATGCCCACGCGCTGTTTCTGGCCGCCGGAAATCTGGGCCGGATAGCGGTCGGCCAGATGGTCCAGGCCCACCAGCTCCAGCAGCGGCGTCACGCGCTGGTAAATCTCGTCCTTGGAAACACCGGCCAGCTCCAGCGGCAGGGCCACGTTGTCATACACGGTACGCGAGGACAGCAGATTGAAGTGCTGGAACACCATGCCGATGTCGCGGCGCGCGGCGCGCAGCTCGCCATCGGACAGCTGCATGAGGTCACGTCCGTTGACGATGACCTTGCCTTCCGTGGGGCGGTTGAGCAGGTTCAGGCAGCGCACCAGCGAGCTTTTGCCCGCGCCGGAGCGGCCGATGATGCCGAACACCTCGCCCGAGGCGATTTCCAGATTGATGCCACGCAAGGCGTGCACCGGGCCCTTGGGGCCTTGGTATGTCAGGGATAAATCCCGAATTTCTATCATGAAAAATATCGCAAATCACGCATGAACAATGCGTTTGACGCTATAAAAAGTGATTATTCCCATCCCAACTGCAGCGCTGCCGGGCAGCGGTCAATGCAGGCTTTCGTTCTGGTAGATGCCGGCAGATCAAGCCAGCCTACTTTTAGTAGTAACCCTCAATAATGCCTGAGTCTAGGCAAACCTGAGAGCAACTGGGACAAGTGAATTCACTTATGGCGCCGCCAGCAAGCCAGCAAATGCCGGTCTTGCCCGGGCCTGCCCCCACTGGCGGCACGACATCGCAGGCCTTAGCATGCTTGCATCTGCCCCTGGTTTTCTCTGCCGCCCTATGCAGCCGCCCCCTCTGCCCATCCGCGTTGAATGCCCGCCCGGCGCCTGCGACTGCCGGCGCGAGCAGCTGCTGAGCACGCCGGATGCGGATCTGCGCATTCTGCAGCTCACGCGCGAGGAAGAGAAAAAGCTGCTGCAGCGCCTGGAGAGCATCAGCAGCCTGGTCGATCTCGAGCATATGCAGCAGCGCATTCACGCGCTCCTGGGCCTGGAGATACGTATCACCCCCGGCAACAACGAGGTCCGCACCATGCGCGGCATCCAGATCGAGCTCGGCGAACTGCCGGGTCTATGCCGCAAAACACGTCAGAGCATTCCCGCCGCGATCCGAAAGGGGCTCGAGCGCAAGCCCGAGATTGCCTGGGCCCTGCTGGATGCGCATGACCTGTTTGGCATGCCCGGCAGCTGATTCCAGCACGGACAAGGCCTGACAACAAAGCAGGCACTTCGCCACCTGGGTCTTCAGACAACGCTAGTCCTTGCGGCCTACGTCGCCCGGCCCATGGCGGCCTTTCGCTTTCAAAAGCAGTACGCCCGATATCCCTCGAGCGCATTTTCATCTTGGTTTTCCCGAGGTCGGATGCCATAGGTTTTCCCTTACCCGAGCGGGTCAACGCAGGGCTGGAGCGGCAGTCTGTCTCTGAGGTGACTTCGCTAGGCCTTAGGGGCTAGTCCAAACGAGCGATGGTGAGCCGCAAAGCTCGCTTGAACATTGAATTCATCGACAGGCGTCAAGTCAGCGACTAGCTGACCTGGACTAGACCTTGGCCCGATTCGCGGGCAGATCGATAGTGCAAATGCTGCACACATACATCTTTGAGGATTCGTGATGGAAAGCAACCTGAGCTACCGCGCCCTGATCGCGCTGACCGTGACCAGCGTCATGGCTGGTGCAGCCGCCGCCAAAGGCAGCCCCGAAGAAATTGAAAAGCTGGGCAAGTCCTTGACCTGTATCGGTGCCGAAAAGGCCGGCACCGCCAGCGGCGTACCCGAATACACGGGCAAGTGGCTGGGAACGCCGCCTGGAATTCAGTACACGCCGCATGCAGGCCAGCACCCGGTGGACCCCTATGCCAATGAAAAGCCCCTGTTCTCCATCACGGCCGAGAATGTTGCCAAGTACGCCGCCAATCTGACCGAAGGCCAGAAGGCCATGTTTGCGCGCTACCCCAAGACTTTCAGCATTCCCGTCTATCCGGGTCACCGCGACTTCCGCTATCCGGACTTTGCCTGTGCCTCGGCCAAAGCCAATGCGCAGAACGCCGTGATCAGCGCCGACGGAATGGGCGCCGACAACGCGGTCAAGGGGGCCATACCGTTCCCCTTCCCCAAGACCGGCATGGAGCTGGCCTTCAACAACCTGTTTCCGCTGCGCTCGTTCACCGAACACACACTGCGTGACAACGCCTACGTGATGCAGGATGGCTCCACCGTCTTCGGCCGCGCCGACAACCGCAGCATGAGCTTGCTGAACTCCCCCGAGCAGGCCGGCAAGCCGCTGGAAGGCACCATGGCCCAGGGCATGAATGCGGTCAAGCTGCCCGAGCGCGAAAAAGGCGGGGTCAGCGTCAGCCGTGAGCCGGTCAACTTCGGCAAGGACAAGCGTCTGGGCTGGAGCTATGACCCGGGCACACGCCGGGTGCGCCAGATCCCCGAGTACGGCTTTGACCAGCCCATGGGCGGCGGCGTGGGCGCCAAGATGACGATTGACTCCGACCGTCTCTTCAATGGCTCGCCCGAGCGCTACAACTGGAAGAATCTGGGCAAGAAGGAAATCTACATTCCCGCCAATGCGTACAAGATTCACGCCAATACCGTGAAGTACGCCGATCTGCTCAAGCCCGGCCATGCCAACCCCGACTACATGCGCTATGAACTGCGCCGCGTCTGGGTGCTGGAAGCCACGCTCAAGGAAGGCTATCGCCATCTCTATGGCAAGCGCGTGCTTTTCCTTGACGAAGACACCGGCCACGCCGTGATGAGCGACTTCTACGATGCACGCGGCAACCTGTGGCAGCAAGGCCTCATCAATTACTACTACGCGTTCGACTCCAACGCCTGGCATGCAGGCACGGCCTTCTACCACGACCTGATCGGCGGCGGCTATGTGGCCTACAACCTGTTCCAGGAACGCCCCAAGGGGCCCGTGCTCAACAAGGGAGACATGAATCCCTCCATGTTCACCCCTGAAGCCACGCGCAACGCCGGCACCTGAGAGCGGCTTGCTCTCCCATTCGCCGCTGACACGCGCTGCATGCGGTGCTCGCCGCAGAGAGACCCGGGCCGGGACGAAAAAGCCACCGGCCCCGGTCATCACCACCACCACACCATTTCAATCACATGTCAAAGTTGAACCGCGCCGGGCTGCGCGCCATGGCGGCTGCGGCATTGGGCCTTTGCCTGGGCATGGCCCATGCCCAGACGCCCGCGGCCACCGAAGACCAGGCTCTGGACAGCCTGATCCGCGAGGCCATGCTCTATGCCTACCCTTATCAGGAATTCATGAAAATGCGGCATGAAGCCCTGGAGGTCAAGGACTCCCCCACCGCCACCACGCTCAACCACTTCCGCCACTCGCGCCACCTGGCCACGCCCAAGGACCGCTGGGCCAACGGCCCGATTCGCGACACCTTCTACTCCACCGCCTGGCTGGATCTCGAAAAGTCTCCCCTGGTGCTGTCCCTGCCCGAAACCCATGGCCGCTACTACGTGATCGCCATGATTGGCGCAGACCTCAATACCTTCTCCTACGTCGGCCGGCGCATTGGCGGCACCAAGGCACGCAAGGTAGCCCTGGTCGGCCCGCGCTGGAGCGGCAAGATCCCTCAGGTCGACCAGATCGTGCGTGCGCCCACGCGGGATGTCTATCTGAATCTGCGTGTACTGGTCACCGGTGAAGATGACCTCAAGACGGCCCATGCCGTGCAGGATGGCTTTCGCATGGAGCCTGTGCTCAGGACCGACCCAGACAGTCCGCAGCTCAAGCCGCAAGCCCAGGACTGGAGCCGCTTTGTCGATGTGAGCAATGAGGCACTGGCACGCAACCCGCCGCCCGGCACGGAACACGCGCTGCTGCAGCGCTTTGCCAGCGTGGGCATCTGTGGCAAGGCCTGCAGCTGGGACAAGCTGCCCGAGGCCGTGCGGCAGCGCTGGCTGAGCCTGGCGCCCGAGATCGAGAAAAACGAACTCAAGAATCGCCTGAATGCCGATCGCAAGACGGCTGACCCCAGGCGCAGAAACGGCTGGACCCCTTATCGCCTGCCAGATGGCTTTGGCAACAACTACGCCATGCGTGCCCAGTCGGCCGCCATGTCGGGCGGCATCCTCGGCCTGGAGGCTGCGGAAGCCACCTACTTTGCCGCCAGCGTCGACGGCAACGACCAGGCACTGGGCGAGGGCCGAGCCTATCGCCTGCATTTGCCCCAAGGTCGTCTGCCCGCAGATGCCTTCTGGTCCGTCTCGCTCTATGAATTCGTGACCGGCGGCCAATACATGGTGGACAACCCCATCAACCGCTACTCCATTGGCGACCGCACCAAGGGCATGAAGTTCAACGCCGACGGCAGCCTGGACATCTGGTTGCAACCCACGGACCCGGGCCCTGAAAAGCGTGCCAACTGGCTGCCCACACCCGAGAAGAACCTGTTCTATCTGATGGCCCGCGCCTACCAGCCCTGGCCAGAGGTGCTGGATCCTTCGTGGATTCTGGAGCCGGTGCAACGGATCAACGCCCAATGAATGCAGTGATGACAAACATGAAAAAAATATCTCGTCTCTACCGATACGCCTTTGTCACAGCCCTGGCACTGGGCCAGCTCGGTACGGGAACGGCCAACGCCCACGATCAGGATGACCGCGGCGGCTCGGGAGCGAAAAGCCCCGCCGTGCTTGCTGCCCGCGCCCAGGTGTTCAAGGCCAATCCGCAGATGGTCAAATCCATCATGGAAGGCGGTGGCTTTGGCACCGAGCTGTCGTATGCCGTGGCCAACAGCATGTACAGCCGAACCGACCAGAACGCCATTGCAGAGGCCCGAGCCCGGCTCAAGGTCGAGGCCGTGGCTCCGCGTACCTGGCTGTTGCGCTTTCCCATCGTCAATGTGGTGGTCTTCGAGACCGACGAAGGCCTGGTCTTGGTCGATAGCGGCTACGCCCCCGCAGGCCCGGCCTTGGCCGAGACGCTGAAGCAGCTCAGCAACAAGCCGCTGCACACCGTCATCCTGACCCACTTTCATGCCGACCATGCCTTTGGCGCCTGGGCATTGATGGACCAGAAGCCGCGTGTGGTGACCGAGCAGCGCTTCATCGCCCAGATGGAACTGGACATGCGCAGCAACGGTCTGATCGCGCGCAACAACCAGCAAAGCCTGGCCGACGTGCCGAGCACCTGGGCCGATGCAGTGCGCCCCACACAGACCTTCCAGGACAAGACCACGCTCAAAATTGGCGGCGAAGACTTTGTGCTGACCCATGCGCGCGGCGAGACCGAAGACCAGATCTGGGTTGCCGTGCCGGGCCGCAAGATCGTGGCCAGCGCGGATTACTTCCAGGGTTTTCTGCCCAATGCCGGCAACGGCAAGCGCCGCCAGCGCTACCCTGAGGAGTGGGCTCAGGCCCTGCGCGACATGGCTGCGCTCAAACCCCAGCTGCTGCTGCCGGCCCATGGCCCGGCCATCACCAAACCCGAAGAAATCCAGGACCGCCTGCCGGCGCAGGCCCAGATGCTGGATAGCATCTCCAGGCAAGTGGTGGCTGGCCTCAACAGCGGAGTACGTCGCGATCAGGTCATTGAAAAAGTGGCGCTACCGCCGGAGCTGGCCCGGCGAAGCGATGCACGCGAGCTCTATGTCTCGGCCAGGGACATTGGCCGCATGGTGGTCAGCGAGTACAGCGGCTGGTGGGACGATATTCCATCGCACTGGCGCCCGGCGCCTCTGGCCCATGAAGCCAGGGAGCTGGTGCGACTGGCCGGCGGTGCCAGGCAGGTGATTCGGCGGGCCACTGCACTGGCCGACCACGACCCGGAGCTGGCCTCTCATCTGGCCGACTGGGCCTGGTATGCGGACAGCAATGACCCCGAGGTGGCCCAAGGGGCGCTGAACGTCTATGCCCGCCGTGTCGCCAAGCCTCTGCCCACACAGGAAGTGCTGGTCTATGCCGAGCACATGGTGCGCCTGCAGCTCAGGCTCAATGAACTGGCCGGCCAACGCACAGCCGATGCAGCTCGGCCCGGTCCAGCGCAGTAATCACTGCGACAGGCCCTGAGGCAGTTGCCCGTTCGCAGCAAAGGCATTGATGGGCAACTGGATATAGGTGCGGCCATCATCCTCTGCGGGCGGCAACTTGCCCGCCCGCACATTGACCTGCACCGAGGGAAGAATCAACGTGGGCATCTCCAACGTGGCGTCGCGTGCCGTGCGCATCTGCACGAACTCCGCCTCGCTGACGCCGTCATGCACATGGATATTGCCGCTGCGCTGGGCCAGCACCGTGGTCTGCCATTGCGGCTTGCGGCCTGCCGGAGGGTAGTCGTGACAGACAAAGAGGCGGGTCTGCTCGGGCAAGGCCAGAATGTGCCGGATCGAACGATAGAGTGTCGCCGCATCGCCGCCGGGAAAGTCGGCACGTGCCGTGCCCACGTCGGGCATGAACAGGGTATCGCCCACAAACACGGCATCTTCCACCAGATAAGCCATATCGGCCGGGGTGTGGCCGGGCACATGCATGGCCAGCAGCTCCAGCTGACCCAACGGCAGACGCTCGCCATGCTGCACCAGATGGTCGAACTGGCTGCCGTCGGGCAGAAAGCTGCGCTCGAAGTGATAGATCTTGCGAAACACGGCCTGTACATCGCAGATATGGGCACCGATCGCCACCTTGCCGCCCAGGTGGTGACGTATATGCTGGGCCGCCGACAGATGGTCCGCATGAGCATGGGTTTCCAGTATCCACTGCAGCTGCCAGCCTTTGCCACGCACATAGTCGATCAGTGCGTCCGCTGAACGGCTGCTCAGGGTGCCCGACTTCGGTTCGAAATCCAGCACCGGGTCAATCACGGCAGCTTGAGCGTTGACCGTGTCGGCCAGGACATAGCTCAGGGTGCCGGTAGCGGTATCAAAAAACGGCTCGATATGCATCACGCTGGCTGACATGGCAACTCCTTGAACGGCACAACTGACATTCTGGAACTCGGCAATCAATATACTTTTTTATATAATATATGAAAATATTTTGACGAAAGAAGCCATGTCCTCATCAAGCTTTGACGAAGCACAAGCCGCGCTGGATCTGCAGGCCATGCGCGCCCATGCGGGCGAGGCCGTGGCCATGCTCAAGCTGCTCGGCAACGAAGACCGGCTGCTGCTGCTGTGCCAGCTCGCCCAGCAGGAGCGCACAGTCAGTGAATTGGAGCAGTTGACCGGCGTGTCCCAGCCCACCTTGTCCCAGCAACTGGGCATTCTGCGCCGCGAGGGCCTGGTCAGCACGCGCCGCGAAGGCAAATTCATCTGGTATCAGTTGGCCGATGCCCGCGCCCTGCAACTGATGCAAGCCCTGTACCAACTGTTTTGCCTACCGGGAGAGAGCGCATGAATATCTTCTGGAGCGAGTTCACGCCCTGGGCATCGCTGGCCGGCGGCCTGCTGATCGGCCTTTCTGCCGCCCTGCTCATTGCCTTGCTGGGCCGGGTAGCCGGCATCAGCGGCATCGCCGCAGCCTTGCTGCAGTTGCCGACCTGGTCGTCCGTCAAGCAGTGGGGCTGGCGCCTGGCCTTCATCCTGGGCATGGTCGCCGCTCCGCTGCTCTGGTCGCTGTTTGCCCCGCTACCAGCCATGGAGTTGCCATCCAACCCGACGATCATCATCGCCGCCGGACTGCTGGTGGGATTTGGCACGCGCATGGGCTCGGGCTGTACCAGCGGTCACGGGGTGTGCGGGCTATCGCGCCTGTCACTGCGCTCGCTGGCCGCCACGCTGTGCTTTATCGCCACGGGCGCCATCACCGTGTTCGTGATGCGCCATGTCATCGCTTGAGTCGCCACAAAGGAACATCATGATCCCCAGTATTGCAGCCCTGCTTTGCGGGCTTGTGTTCGGTCTGGGCCTGATTCTTTCGGGCATGGGCAACCCGGCCAAGGTACAGAACTTCCTCGATTTTTTCGGTCGCTGGGATCCTTCTCTGGGCTTCGTCATGGGCGGCGCCATCGCGGTCGGCCTGATTGCCTTCACCTGGGCCAAGCGCCGCAGAACAGCCTTGCTGGGCGAACCCATGCTGCTGCCCGCCAGCACCGTCATTGATCGCAAGCTGCTGACAGGCTCTGCCCTGTTCGGCATAGGCTGGGGACTGGCGGGCTTTTGCCCCGGCCCCGCGCTGATGAATCTGGCGACGCTCACACCACAGGTATGGCTGTTTGTCGCCGCCATGCTGGTCGGCATGTGGGCACATCAGCTGTGGGCGGCACAGAAAAGCTGAGACTTGGCGGCCAACCGCTCGGGAGCCATCCGCCTGCCGAGATGCCCGGGTCGTGCCAGCAGCCCGCACCGCTTTCTCATCGCATCGAGGGCAAGCAGCGCCCGCTTTGCTTCATGCCATCCGCTCTGCCTCAGTCCTTGGGCATCAGAGCCTGGGCAAAATGCCTAGCCGGCGCAGGCAGGTCGGCAAAGCTGTTGGCATACAGCTTGAGGCTGCGCTCCGCCCAGGCATCGGTCAGCGGCACGGCATGCAGAGCGCGTGCCTCGCCCAGCCGCTGGTAGGCGCCTTCGGGCATGACGCCCACACCCAGTCCGCATTCAATCATGCGGCACATGGCACTCAGGCTGTCGACCTCGATGCGCTGTCGCAGCATGCGTCTGCCAGCGCGGGCTTGCCGATTGAGCATCTCCTGAACGATGCTGCTGTCGCGCAAGCCGATCTGGGCATAGTCCAGCGCTTCTTCATAGGCCAGTTCCTGATGCCGGGCCAGAGCGTGATCACTGGGCATGATCAGCACCATGCGCTCGCGCCGATACGGCATGGACTCCAGCCCCTCGACTTCATCGCTGGGGCTGCAGACGCCAAGATCAGCCATGTGATCGCGCACGGCACGTGCCACCGAGCGGCTGGTCGCCTGGCGCAGATCGATGCGGATGTCAGGATGATGTTTCACGAAGATCGCAATATCCTCGGGCAGAAACTGCTCCACGGCGGAGGCATTGGCACTGAGGCGCACCAGCCCGCGGATGCCGCGCGCATATTCACCCAGGTCGTCGCGTAAATGCTCGACCCCCAGCAGAATCGTGCGCGCATGCGCCAGCAGCAACTCTCCGGCAGGAGTCGGACGCACTCCACGGGCATGGCGCAACAGCAAGGGCGTGCGCGCCAGGGATTCCAGTTCAGCAACACGCTTGCTCACGGCCGACGCGACCATGCCGCCCTGTTCGGCCGCACGTGCAATGCTGCCGCATTCGCAGATCAGCACAAACAGATCCAGCGATGAAAGGTCGATCTGGCGCAGAAAGCTGCGCGGCGAAGTGAAGTCGGACATGGTCAATGGCCGGCGGGCACTTGAAGGCGCAGCCGGGGATTTCGGCAAAAGGTGCCCGGTCACGCCCAGGCACAAAGCACGAGCCATCTCGTTTTGGAACGGCTCGAGGAATTTTAGCCACTTCTTGCTGCAGGCCTGGCTACTTAACATGCCCGCTTTGCAAACACACACTCACATGCTTCTTTCCGCTTCCGACGCGCCACGCGTTGCCCAGGCCCTGGTCGGCCTCGGCGCTGTACGCATTGCTTCGCATCAACCGTTTATCTATACCTCGGGCTGGGCCAGCCCGGTCTATGTGGATGCGCAAGTCCTGATGTCCGATGTCGCACTGCGCGGCGAAATCATGGACATCGCAGCCCGCTGCATGCGTCCTCTGATTGCTGCTCGCGGCATCAATGCAATCGTGGGAACCGAAAGCTCGGGCATTGCTTTTGCCGCATGGCTGGCCGAGCGCCTGGAGCTGCCCATGCTGTATCTGCGCAAACGCCCCGTCGGCTGGGACATCACGGCCCAGCTCGAAGGTCGACTGCCCGACAACGCCAAGGTCCTGCTGGTGGATGACGTCACCACCGACGGCCGCTCCAAGGCCGGCACGGTTGCCGCCTTGCGCCGCGCCGGCCCCGTGGTAGAGGATGTGCTGGTTCTGCTCGACTATGCGCTCTATGCCCCCCAGGCCGGCACGCTGGCCGATCACGCCTTGTCCCTGCACGCCCTGGCAACCTGGAATCAGCTGCACGAAGCACTGCTGGCGAGCGGACAGCTCAGTGCGGAGCAAAAAGCCACTTTGGCGGACTTCTCGGCCTCGCCTGTGGACTGGTCCATCCGCCACGGAGGTAGCGGAGCATGATGGCCTGCAACACCCTGACGGATACCAGCGCACTGGCGCAAGCCTTGCTCTCGGAAATTCGCGAAGCCACCCGTGACGGCCTTGGCGTCACCCGCGAAAGCTATGGCGAAGGCGAGAATGCCGCGCTGCGCATACTTGAGGATCGGGCCGAAGATCTTGGCCTGAGCCATGAATGGGATCGGGCCGGCAATCTGTGGCTGAGCCTGCCTGAAGAGAACCGTACCGAGCCCTTTGTCGTGGTTGGCTCGCATGCCGACTCCGTGCCGCAGGGCGGCAACTTCGACGGGCTCGCTGGCATTGTCGCCGGCATGCTGATGCTGCTGCAGCTGCGCGGCCGCCACGAACAGGCACCGCCGCTGCGCGTGCTGGCCCTGCGTGGCGAGGAAAGCGCCTGGTACGGCAAGGCCTATCTGGGCTCTCTGTCCCTGCTGGGCAAGCTACCTGCCGCCACATTGAAGCGGCCTCACCGCGATGGCGTCGGCATCCTGAGCGAAGCCATGTCGCGCTGCGGAGCCGATGTCGATGCCATTGAGCGCGCCGAGCCGCTGCTCGATCTCGCTAATGTCTCAGCCTATCTGGAACTGCATATCGAGCAGGGTCCGGTCATGGTCAATCGCGGCTGGCCGGTGGCCCTGGTCACCGGTATCCGCGGCAATGTCCGCCACAACCTGATCCGCTGCATCGGTGAAACTGGCCACTCGGGCGCCGTGCCGCGCTGGTTGCGCAAGGACGCATTGCTGGCTGTTGCCGAGCTGCTGTCGCGCATGGACGAACACTGGCGCGTGCTGCTGCAGATGGGCATGGACATGGTGATGACCACGGGCATCTGCTCCACCTCGGCACAATCGCATGCTGTTTCCGTCATTCCCGGCGAAGTGGCATTCAGCTTTGAGGTGCGCAGCCAGGACACCCAGACCCTGGAGCGCTTCTACACCCTGATGCGCGAAGAGTGCCAGGTCATAGAGCGCGCCCGCGGCGTACGTTTCGAGTTCGACGAGCGCCTGTTCACGGAACCGGCCACCATGGATGCCGATTGGCTGAACCGTCTGGAAGCAGCGGGGCAAGACATCAAACTGGAGCGCATGGCAAGCGGCGCCGGCCATGATGCGGCAGTGTTTGCCAATGCCGGCGTGCCCTCTGCCATGGTCTTCATCCGCAACGAGAATGGCTCTCACAATCCGCATGAGGCCATGGACATAGACGATTTCCTGGCGGGAGTCGATCTGCTGACCCGCGCGCTGATTGCCTGAACCCTGCCCGCTCTAGACGGGCACATCCAGGCGCCTTGCAGGCCGGCAGCCATTTTTGCACTGCCGCCTGCCGCCGGAACGCCAGTCTTGGCAGCCTGGCGGCTCCTCGCCCAAGCCCGAGAGCGACTCAGGCGAAGGGCATCGAGCGACCCTCGATCTTTCAGGCCACAACCTGGAGCAGATTTTCCACATCCTCGTTCGACAGGAATTTCTCGCTATTCGTCCAGGCCACAAATGCATCCGGACGAATCAGTATCAGGTCAGATTCATAGCGTGCAAACTCATCCGTTTTAGTGGTTTCGACAATGGTCAGGGGCAGCTGCTTGATGTCGGCCATATAACGAAACGTCTCAAGCGTTTGCGCGGGCGTATCGGCTGCCAGCAGCGTGTAGCCCTGCCCCAGATGCTCGAATATATTCCGACCATCGCCGAGCGCGGCCGGAGCCAGGTGGTGACCGGCACGTGCGGTGAATATATGTGAGCCCTTGGCGCTGCAATTGCCGACGGCCGACGTCTGAGCGCTGCGCACAATGGGAGAGCCCTCATAGTTGGGCTCGAAAGCATGCACCTCGCCTGCAGCCCCACTGGCCCTCTGACTCCAGGCGGTTTCAAAGGCGCTCCTGTCCTTTTCCGGATCAAAGCTGTCCAGAAACTGGTGATCGGTCTCTATGGACTTGGCAATAAAGTCGTCAATGGTGGATCTGAATACCGGGCGGCGTTCCTGGTCATAGGAGTCCAGCAATGTTTCGCTGCCCCAGCCTTTCAGCACGGCTGCCAGCTTCCACCCGAGATTGCGTGCATCTTCCAGGCCCGAGTTCACGCCATAGCCGCCATAGGGAGGATGGCTGTGCGCGGCATCGCCGGCGATGAAGACCCGGCCTGAGCGATAGCTGTCGGCAAGCATGAAGCGCAGATCCCAGAAGCCTATATGCTCGAACTCGACATCGAAAGGCGCTCCGACAGCATCCTCCAGATAGGCCTGGAAGTCGAAGTTGTCTGCCGTGGTTCCCGGTGGCACTGGCGCATGGAAGAACCAGGTATTGCCCAGATCGACGCGACCGAAGAATTTCCAGTAGCCCTTGAGTTCAGGCTGAAGCACGTTGTAGTAAGACTTGCCGGGAAAGCGCTCGAGCAACTTGTGCAGTCCCTGTGAGCGGAACACGAGCAGTACCATGAGGCGGTCATGGTCGGTCTTGGTCTGGGTGATGCCTGCTTGCTGGCGCACGCCCGATCGGGCTCCATCACAGCCGACGACATAGCTTGCACGCAGCATCTTGCGATCCGATCCGTTCTTTTCGGATACCGTGACGCTGACGCCTCCGTCGTCCTGCTCCAAGGTATCGAAGTTCCAGCCGTAAAAGGTCTCAACAGAGGGCAGCTCGGCGGCTCTATCTCGCAGAACCGCTTCCGTGGCGTACTGAGGCAGGCGCTCGTTCGCCGTGAAATAGTATGGCTTGACGAGATCGCGCTGGAGCCAGTCGTAAGAATAAGACCCCAGCAATGTGTTGTAGGCCGTCAGGCCTCCTATGCCGTATTCGGGCGGAATGGTACGAGCTGCGCGAAGCTGCTTTTCCGCACCCCAGGCGTGGAAATGCTCCATGGTGCGCTGGGTCAGGTTCTGCCCCTTGGGAATCGGTTGCGGCTTGGCGTAGCGCTCCACGACGATACAGCGAATGCCGCGCTGACCCAGCTCTATCGCCAGCCCCATGCCCACGGGTCCGCCGCCCACGATGATTACATCCGCATCCTTGCCTGGCGCTGGTGTCTGATTGACTTGCATATTTATATTCATTTGATCTTCTTGTTATGGCTGGCTTATTCGGCAGTAATGCCCTGGGTCTTGATGAGATTGCCCCAGCGCCTGGCATCGGCTTCGATCAAGGCCTGGAAGGCTTGGGGAGTGCTGTGCTGGGGCGTCATGCCCTGGGACTCAAATGCTTTGGCAACTTCAGGCTGAGCAAGAATGTTCTTCAGGGCTTCGTTGATGCTGCGTACAAACTCGGGAGGCAGTCCCTTGGGGCCCAGCAAGCCATACCACATGTCCACATTCATATCGCCCAGGTTCAGACTCCTCAGCGAGGGCACCTGAGGCAGGAGCGGGGACGGCGTGTCTGAACTGATCGCAAGCGCACGGAGCTTGCCTGCCTTGATGTGCTGCAAAGCAACGTGGATAGGGAGAAACATCAGATCAATCTGCCCACCCAGCAAGTCCGTCAAGGCCGGGGCCGTGCCGCGATAGCTGACATGTGTGAGCGATATCCTGGCTTTGCTCTTGAGCAGCTCTGTTGCCAGGTGGTGAGGGGTTCCCGCACCGGGCGAGCCATAGTTCAGAACGCCAGGATTTTTCTGTGCATAGCCGATGAGTTCCTTCAGATCCGTGATCCGGGATTGAGAGCCCGTGACAAGCACCAATTGACCTACGCTGGTCTGGCTGATGGCGCTGAGATCGCGAACCGGGCTATATCCCATCTTGGGGTAGAGCTCGGTATTCATCACCAACGTATTCACGGTGACAAGCAAAGTCGTGCCGTCGGGAGTGGACCGGACTACCTCCAGGGTACCGATATTGCCCGAGGCCCCTGGCTTGTTGTCCACGATGAAGGGACGCTGAAAGCGCTCCGAGAGCTTGGGACCGATGACCCGGGCAATCAGATCGATGCCTGTGCCTGGCGTGAACGGCACAACCAGCCGCACGGGTGCCTGCGTATTCGCGAATGCCGAAAGCCCGGAGGAACCCGCAGCTGCTGCGACAGCCACGGTGAGTAGAGCCTTGCGGCGGCTGAGGGGCAAGCCTCCTGCTGAAGGTGTAAGCATGGTGTCTCCTTGTGTTTTGTGCTGCAATTGCACCGCGTCCATTGATTTGAATCAAACGGGAATTTTTGGTGAATTCATCAGTAAAGCTGATTAATGTCGGGAGTCGTCAACTGCAGGCGTTTCTCGAGATATGCAGGTGCGGCAGCTTTGCTGCGGCGGCAGAGCGCATCCATCTGTCTCCGTCGGGAGTCAGCATGCTGGTCAAGGAACTGGAGCGCCAGCTGGGGGTCAGGCTATTCGAGCGAACCACGCGCGCAGTGACATTGACCGACGCAGGCCGGCTGCTGCAGCCCTATGCCGAGAGGGTGGTGACGGAACTGCGGCAACTGGGTCTTGCCTTGCAAGGCAGCTCCTCGGCCTCACGGTCGACCCTGACGATTGCCGCGACGCCTGTGATCGCAACCTGCCTATTACCGAAGGTTGTTGCCGACTTTGCACGCAAGCATCCCGAAGTACGAATCCAGGTCATGGATGGCAGCCTCGATACCGTTCGGCAGGCCGTTCTGGAAGGACATGCCAATATGGGTATGGCCTTTTTTGTGAAACCTGCCGCAGGCCTGCTCAGAGAGTCGGTGTGCCGGTTCCGGCTCATGAGCATCAGCCCGGGAGAGAGGCGGCGCAGCAAGCAGATCCAGAGCCGCAGCTGGAAGTCTCTGGATGGCCTGCCCATGATCGCTCTGCCGATATCCAACCCGATTCAGGCCTTGATTGACAAGCACCTTCCCAGCGCCAAGGCCAGCCAGGATGAGCGGGCAGAAATGAATTTTCTGGGCACCATGATTGCCATGGTGAAAGCGGGTCTGGGCAACGCAGTCATACCCTCTTTCATGATGGAGGAATGCCAGCAGCACGGCTTGAACATTGCGATGCTGACCGAACCAGCCGTTCACCTCAACATGTACGTCGCGCTGAGGAGAGGCGCTGATCGACAGCTTGCCCAGACCCAGTTCCTAGAAGCCTTGAGAGCGCATATAGCCACGTCGGATGATCTGGCTTGACGCTACGCCTACTGCTTCATGCTCCGAGCCCCTCCGTCGCCACCGCTTGCCTGAACACTCCAACACCCACCTCTGCTGGCCTGGCAAGCTCTCAACAAATGAGAATAGGTATCATTTGTGTAGAATCAGCGGATTTCCAATCCCGAGAGATTCCTGTGTCATCCCCTGCCAACAGCATCGCCAGTGACGCACTTGGCAGCATGTACACACTGCACAACCGCTGGCTGACCGGCTGGCTGCAGCGCAAACTGGGCAATCGTCACGATGCAGCAGACATCGCTCAGGACACATTCACGCGCATCTGGGCGACTGCAAAATCGCAAACCATAGAGGACATCCGCGAGCCCAAAGCCTATCTGACCACCGTCGCCAGGCGCTTGATGATCAACCACCTGGAACGCAGGTCGCTTGAGCAGGCCTATCTGGCATCCCTGCATCTGCTGCCCGAAGAAACAGCACTGTCTGCCGAGGCTCGCGCCATCCTGCTAGAGACTCTGGAGGAGCTTGATCAGTTGCTCGGCGAGCTGCCGGCCAAAGTTCGCACGACATTTCTGCTTTCTCAGCTGGAGGGGCTCTCCTACGAAGAGATTGCATCGCATATGCAATTGAGTGTGCGCACGGTCACCCGCTATATGGCACAAGGCTTCCGGCAGTGCCTGCGTGTGATGCTGGATGCCTGAAATGCCTGCAACAGATACCCGCATACTGGATGAAGCAGCCCAATGGCTGGCTCGCCGACATGCCTCGGACTTCAGCGAAACGGAGAATGCCGAGCTTGCCCGCTGGCGCAAGCTAAGTGCGAGGCACGAGCAAATCTGGCAACGCATAGAGCAGTTGCAATTTCGCATGGACAGCGTCCCCCCGGCAGTTGGCATGGCCGTACTTGATCGTCCACGCTCAGCCGGAAATCGCCGGCATATGCTGCGCGCGACGGCACTTGCACTGGCGACTCCCATGCTGGGCTGGTTCTCATACCGCTATCTGCCATGGCAGATATGGCATGCTGACTTCAGGACAGCCACGGGCGAGACACGCGAGGTGACACTGGCCGACAACAGCCATGTACTGCTGAACACCGCCTCTGCCATCAGCGCACGGTTCGACAGCGAAGCACGTCGGCTTCATCACTACGCAGGTGAAATTCTGGTGGAGACCTCGCATACGAGCACCTACCAGGCCCTGCCGTTCATCGTCCAAACAAGCGATGGTGAACTAAAGGCGCTGGGCACCAGATTC
Source organism: Comamonas brasiliensis (assembly GCF_018292285.1). Taxonomy (NCBI): domain Bacteria; kingdom Pseudomonadati; phylum Pseudomonadota; class Betaproteobacteria; order Burkholderiales; family Comamonadaceae; genus Comamonas; species Comamonas brasiliensis. The sequence continues at coordinate 892,254 of NZ_JAANES010000001.1, read as the reverse complement.
ACCGTGCGCAAGCATGCACAGAGCACGACGCTGTCCGTTCTGCAAGGAGCGGTTCAGGTGATGCCCAGCCACTCCACGCAGACTCTGGTCGTGCAAGCTGGCGAGCAAGTGACCTTCGATGCCCGCAATCCAGGCACCGTCACCCCGCTGCCATCCCATGCAGACGCCTGGACCAGAGGCGTCCTGCATGCGCACAGCATGCGTCTGGCCGACTTCCTGGCAGAGTTGCAACGCTACCGCCAGGGAGTCCTGCAATGCGACCCCAGCGTCGCCGAACTACGCGTCTCCGGCGTATTCCAGCTCCGCGACACGGACCGCATTCTGGAGCTGCTGACGCAGACCCTCCCCATACGCACCCAGGAGCGCACCGCTTACTGGGTGACGGTCACATCCTCCTGAGGCGGCTCTGCTGCGCCGTCCGGTATCGATGGGTTCCGGACAGTGGCGCAATTTTTTGTCGCATCGCTGTCCGGTTTTTCCAGCTCGCCTGTCAAGCACATCAAGACCCATTCATTGACAGCCAACGAGGACTGAAAACCATGCCTGCACTGCGCTCGCCGCACTCCCACACAAATTCACTTGCGGTGCCGCTGCATCCGGTCACCCTTGCCGTCAAAGGCGCTCTGGTCGCTGCCCTTGGCACCGCGACCCTGAGCCTGTACGCGCCTGCGACGTACGCAGCAGAGCCCATTGCCCGTCCCGCGCAACAGACCTATCAGATCTCCGCCGGCCCGCTCGGTCCCGCACTGATGGAGTTTGCCGCTCAGGCAGGCATCAACCTCAGCATGGACCCGGACCTGCTCAGGAATCAGCGCACCCCCGGTCTGTCGGGCCCCCACACCATCGATAGCGGCTTTGCGCGCTTGCTGGAAAGCTCGGGGCTGCATGTCCGCCGGCTGGGCGCCAGCAACTACGCACTGGAAGCCGCACCGGCTGCCAAGGCAACCACAGCGTCCACTGCACCTCAGAGCGACGCCTCCGCATCCACCGAAAAGTCTGGCACTCCGGAGCTTGCCGCCGTAACGGTGACGGCTCGTACCCAGAACAATCTCATGTCCCCGGCACGTCAGATCAGTCTGCTCGAAGGCGAAGAAGTTCAGCAACTTAGACAAGGCTCCGACAGCCTGGCCACCATGCTCAGCAAGGTGGTTCCGGGCATGGCCGACTCCAGCCACACCATCACGGACTATGGTCAGACACTGCGCGGGCGGAACATGCTGATTCTGGTCGACGGCGTTCCGCTCAACACCAACCGAGACTCCTCCCGAAACCTCGCCAACATCAATCCTGCCGACATCGAGCAGATCGAAGTGCTGCGCGGCAGCAGCGCCATCTATGGAAGTGGTGCCGCAGGCGGCATCGTCTCCGTACGCACCAAGCGCCCCTCCGGCGAGACCAAGGCAGAGACTGTCGTAACCGGATCGTCACCGCTGTTCAGGCCCAAGGCCGCAGGACTTGGGGCCGAAGTGCAGCATTACCTGTCTGGCGGCGGCGACGTCGTCGACTATTCGGTCAGCCTGGGCGCCAAACATGTGGGTGGCTCATTCGATGCCAAGGGAAGCCGCATCGCTCCGGAGCCTAGCCAGGGAGACTTGTTCGACTCCAACATCTACAACGCATCGGCCAAGATTGGCTTCAAGCTGGATGCAAATCAACGGCTGCAGTTCTCGGCGAGCCACTACAACGCCAGCCAGGACACCGACTATGCATCCGACCCGTCGGTGGCCCGCCTGCCTGCCGGCACGGCTGCCGCCAGGCCGATCAAAGGTCTGGTGCTTGCGGACCAGAACCAGATCAAGAACACCATGCTGGGACTTGACTACGAGAACCGCGACCTTGCAGGCAGCACCTTGGCGGCTCAGCTCTACTACCGGGATTTCTACACGCGCTTCGCGCCCTTCGACGCCCGAGCCGTCGCGGTTCGGGGTGCCAACGTCGATCAATCGATGCAGAACTCCAATGTCTTCGGTGGACGCCTGACCATCAAGACACCTCTAGGACAAAAGAAGAACAGCTTGCTGATCTGGGGTGCGGACTTCAACCAAGAGCGCACCGACATGCCGATCGATATCTTTGATCCCAAAGCCTATGACGCCAGCAAAGGACTGGTGTTCAACAAGATCGGCCGCCTGATCTATATGCCACCGGTCACCACGCGCAGCATTGGCGCCTTTGCCCAGCTGCAGCACAAATTCAGCGACAAGTGGTCCGTGGAAGGCGGCGCCCGCTACGACCGCGCCCAAGCCAGCTTCAGCGACTTCAGCCCTTTGTCGCAATCAAGGCTGCCGAGCCCCCAATCCGTGGCTGGCGGTACCGTGAAATATGGCTCATGGACCTATAACCTGGGCACGGTTTTCACGCCGACCAAGGGACATGAACTCTATGCCTCGTACAGCCAGGGTTTCGAGCTGCCGGATATCGGGGTCGTCGTGCGCAATGCCACGGCAGGCTTCAACATCGGCAACTCCAATCTGCAGGCCGTCAAAACCGACACCGTAGAGATCGGCTGGCGCGGGAAGTTCTCGAATGTCATCGCCAACCTGGGAGCCTTTCAATCGCAGTCCGATCTCGGCGCCGTGCAAAGCTTCAACAACGGCCTCACTCTCCTGCGAACCAAGGAAAAAATCCATGGACTCGAAGCCAGCCTGGACTATTTCAGCGACGATGACCGCTGGACCAGCGGCGGCAGTCTCACCTGGATGAAAGGACGCGAGCTGCCACAGGGCTCGGGCCTTTATCAAAGCATGACGGGCTACCGGATTCCGCCCCTCAAACTGACCGCATACGTGGAATATCGCCCCAGTGCCAGCTGGAGCCATCGAGTCCAGGCTACCTCCTATGCCTCCAGAGACTATCGCCTGGACGGCAAGACAAGCTTCGGCCGCTACGACACCAAGGGCTACACCACGGTGGACCTGATCAGCCAGTGGAAAATCGACCCGAAGAACCGTGTCTCACTGGGTGTGGAGAATTTGCTCAACCGCAACTACTTCCCGCTGTACAGCCAGCTGCTTCGAAGCAACAACAACACCAGCCGCCTTCCAGCGGCAGGCACCGTACTTCGAATCAGCTATGCGCATACCTGGTAGCCAGGCCACATGCAGCCCGAGCGGCTCGCAGCCACAGTGCTTAAGCTGAAGCCGCTACCACAAAGCCGGTATTAGCTTAGTCGACGACTTTCAGCCGATATTTCAGTCAGTCGGTCGGGGGAAGTCTGCGGTCAGCCTGAAGCAGCCAATCTGCACTTTTCCGGGCTGGCTGCTTCAGACCGCTGCTGGCAAGCCACAGCCTCTGCGAGTCGGGCGTGACTCAGCAGTTGAATGGCGAGGACCTACCGGGACTCCTGCTTTTCGGCCTTTCTTCGCAAGAAAGCATTCATATGCTGCTGTGGCTCGCCGGTCTGGAAAGCCGCGCCGAACTCGGCAATGCTGTCATCAACCGCTGCATCCAGTGCCATGCGCTCCCAGCGTCGCAACAGCTTTTTCTGCTGTCGCAACACCATGGGGCCGACTTCCGCCAGGCCGGCAGCAATCTCCTGAATGCGTTCATCGAGTCTGGCCTCAGGGACACATTCGTTGATCAGACCCCATTCCCGGGCCTGCGTCGCCGCGATGTTCTCTCCAGTCAGCAACAGCCAGGCGGCGCGTGTTGTGCCGATCTGGGACGGCATCATGGCGGCATGGATCACCGAAGGGATTCCGACCTTCACCTCGGGCATGCCAACAACGGCGTTATCGGCGGCAATGCGCAAATCGCCAGCCATCGCCAGCTCCAAGCCTCCGCCAAGAGTATGTCCCTCCAGGCGCACGATGACGGGCACCGGGAAGTGCCGCACGGCATTGCAGAGGTCGCGCAGACCGCTGATGAAGGCGCGCCCGGCACCTGCATTCAAGCTAGCCAGCTCCTTGATGTCGGCTCCCGCGACGAAGGCTCGCGAACCCGAGCCTCTCAGCACAAGACAATGCAGCTCTTTGTTTTCCGCCAGCTCGCTGAGCGCCTGGATCAGGCCTTGGATGACGGGCGTGCTCAATACGTTGAGAACACCGGCGTCTGTGATGGACAGCACTGCAGTGGTCGAGGTGAGATAGGTGACTTGGGTATACATGATTGTCCTGTCAGAGTTTCTTGAAGCCGATGTCCTTGATGAGCTTGGCCCATGCCTTGTTGGCCCGCTCTACCGTGTCGCGAAACTGCTGTGGTGACTGGTAATCGACCATCGCACCTTGCTGTTCTATCGTCTTGATCAGTTCAGGATTCTGTAACGCGGTCCTGGCTGCAACACTCAGCTTGTTCAACACCGCTGCATCCAGCCCGGCAGGTGCACCCAGCCCGTACCAGGACATATCGTTCATGGGCTTCAGTCCAACTTCAGCATAGGTAGGTACGTTAGGCAAATTAGCCAGACGCTTGGGACTGGAGACCGCCAGGGCGCGCAGCTGATTGCCTGCGATCAGGCCACCCGATGAGGGCATGTTGTCAAATACCACGTCAATCTGGCCGGCGATCAGATCGTTGAGTGCGGGGCCAAGGCCCTTGTATGGAACATGGGTGATCTGGGTCCTGGTGGTATGGCCGAACAAGGCCCCGCTCAGATGACTCAGCCCGCCATTGCCCGACGAGCCATAGTTCAGCCTGGCGGGCGACTTTCGGGCTTCATCAATCACGTTCTGAGCCGTCTTGTATGGCGACGAAACATTCACCACCATCACGCCCGGCACATTGGCGATATTGCTGATGGGCGTGAAGTCTTTCACCGCATCGTAGGCTGGCTTGGCGTAGACATTGGGATTCACTGCATGTGAGCTCTCCACCATCATGACCAATGTGTAGCCGTCGGCAGCCTGCTTCGAAGCGTACTGCGAACCTGTGCTTCCCCCGGCTCCGGGCTTGTTTTCCACGACGATGGATTGTCCGAGCGCCTCGCCAAGATAGCGTGCCATCACACGCCCGATGACATCGGTAGCTCCGCCCACGGCGTAGGGGACGACAAGCCGTATGGGACGATCCGGATAGGAAGTGGCGCCGGCAGCCTGAGCCATGGACATGGCGCCAAGACCAAGAGTCAAGGCGAGCAGAGATTTCAAAGGCTTCATTCACGTCTCCTGTTATACAAAAGCAAGATCAGATGCTTTGGTCAGCATCGGCATCATTCGTCCGCTGGAAGGCTGACGGGAAATGACTCAGTTGCAAATGGCTCAGTTGCAGATGCGGCTGCGGCCGGCCCCAGCGTGGGCGGCGGACAAATCTGCAATCCAGAGCCCGGCGGCAGCATGGGGTTGCGCACAAGTTGCAGCTTGCCCAGTTCGGGGTGCTCGACGGTCTGAAGCATCTGACGATGGATCACCTGCGGATGCAGGAAGACCTGCTCCAGACTGTTGATGTTTCCCCAGGAGATGCCATTGATATCGAGGGCAAGGCCCAGATCGGCAGCCTTCCAGTGCATCAATACAGCGCGCAACAGCGGCCTGAGTTGCGCCAGATTCGTCAGGCGTCCCGCATTTGTCGCAAATTCGGGCTGCAGGTGCCATTCACTCTTCATGAGCTTGCAAAAGGCCGAAAACTGAGTGTCGTTGCCTATTGCCAGGATGATGTGCCCATCGCTGCATTCAAAGACTTCATACGGAGCGAGATTGGGGTGCATATTGCCGATGCGCGCCGGCTTCTCACCGGAAACCAGAAAGTTGGCTCCCTGATTGGCATTCATCGCCACCGCCACATCCAGCAGTGCGATATCAAGGTGCTGACCCAGCCCGGAGCGTCCACGCTGCACCAAGGCCGCGAGCACCGCGCTGGTGGCATACATTCCCGTCATCAGATCCACCACGGCCACGCCGGTGCGCAAGGGGCCTGCCCCCTCTTCACCGTCGGCAATGCCTGTGTAGCTCATCAAGCCACCCATGCCCTGGAAGATGTAGTCATATCCGGGCTTTTGCGCAAAAGGGCCTGTCTGTCCGAACCCCGTGACTGACAGGTATACCAGTCTCGGGTTGATACGCGCCAAGCTGTCGTAGTCAAGACCATAGCGAGCCAGCGTTCCGACCTTGTAGTTTTCGACCACCACGTCGGCATCCTGAATCTGGCGCAGCAGCCAGGCAACTTCTGCCTCTCTCGTAAAGTCCAGCGTGACGGATTGCTTGCCTCGATTACAGGAGAGGAAATAGGCAGCTACCCGCTCACCGCTTTCCGAAGTCAGGAACGGGGGGCCCCAGCTTCGGGTATCGTCCCCTGTTTGAGGGCGTTCGATCTTGAGGACATTCGCGCCAAGATCAGCCAGATTCTGGGTGCACCATGGCCCAGCCAGAATTCTTGACAAGTCCACGACACGGACTCCATCCAGTGCATTCGCAAGCATCACATCTCCAAAATTTTTCTGTATTCTTGGAGCGGGCTTTCCCTGGGTCAATTGGCCATTTTTGCATTCGGAGTTCGCGGAATTTGGATGGTCTTCCGGACTGACGACACGCCTGAAATCGGCCGTGTCTGAACACCTCAGGAGATGGGCACGAGAATGCAGCTGGCTCGCGCCATCAACGCGTTGCCATTGCGCAAAGTGCACTCGGCAAAGCACATACGCCTGCCCCTGCGGGTGATCAGCACTTCGGCCTCGATCCAGTCTCCCATGCGTGCACAAGACAGGTAGTCGATGTTCATTTGAGCCGTAACTATCGAGCCGGAAAGTGCCGTCGCCACGTTGTAGCCAATGGCGTTGTCGACCACCGTCGCCACAAAGCCGCCATGTGCGATGCCGTGCAGATTGAGATGCTGCTCGCGCACCCTCACTCCTATGATGCTCGCTCCGTCTTCTAGCTGCTTCTTGTACATGGGGCCTTGCGCAAGCACGAAGCTGCTGGGTGACACATGCTCCTCAAATCCCTCTGGGAGGACGAAAGCGGAGGTGCTCATGGCTGGGCCAATATGTCGTTCAAGGCTTGTTTTTCAATCCATGGCGCCACAATCCAGTGCTCGCCATGCCGGGTATGCAGATCCCGAATCTTTGCGAGAACCTGCGTCCACCCCAGGCTCTGTGCATAAAACATAGGCCCACCCCGCCATGCAGGAAAGCCATAGCCATTGACATACACCACATCCACATCTGAGGCGCGTTGAGCGATTCCTTCGTCGACGATGCGCGCACCCTCGTTGACCAGCGCAAGCACACAGCGTTCGACGATTTCCTCATCGCTGACCCGACGCCTCTCGATGCCGGCCTCGCGTGCGCAGTCTGTAATGAGCGCTTCGACGAAGGGATCAGAAATTGGTGTGCGATTGCCGGCTTCGTAACGGTAATAGCCGGCGCCGGTCTTCTGGCCAAAGCGGCCCTGCTCACAGATACTGTCAGCCACCCTGGAGTAACGCAGATGAGATGCCCTCGTGGATGCAAGACGCTTGCGTGTCGCCCAGTTGATGTCCAGCCCCGCGAGATCGGCCATGGCAAGCGGTCCCATCGCAAAGCCGAATGCCTGCATGGCTGCATCGATCTGCTGCACCGTGGCGCCCTCTTCAAGCAGAAATCCCGCTTCTCGCCAGTACCCTGTCAGCATGCGATTGCCCACAAAACCCTCACAAACGCCGACCAGCACGGGGATCTTGCCGATAGCCACGGCCATCTGCATGCAGCGCGCGATGACAGCATCGGCGGTGAGCTCCCCACGCACGACTTCCAGCAACTTCATCACGTTGGCCGGACTGAAAAAGTGCAGGCCGATGACGTCGTTGGGTCGCCTGGTGACAGCAGCTATTTCGTTGATGTTCAGCCGAGATGTATTGGTGGCTAGAATCGCACCCTTTCTGCAGATCCTGTCGAGCTGCACAAACACATCGCGCTTGACCGCCATGTCTTCGAAAACAGCTTCTATGACCAGATCAACCTCTGCGAACGCCGACAGGTCCAATGTCCGCTGAATGTGCTGCATCCTTTCCTTTACCGCTTCGGCAGTAAGCCCTCCACGCGATACGGAAATTTGATAGTTGCGCTCGATCAGTGCCATGCCGCGGTCCAGTGCCGCCTGCTCTCGCTCGCACAAGACAACGGGAATGCCTGCATTCGCAAACGCCATCGCAATGCCGCCGCCCATGGTGCCCGCGCCTAGAATACCGACACGACAAATATGCCCCTCTGCCACATCGCAGTCCTTGCCGACAAATTTTGCCGCCTCCTTCTCGGCAAAGAACATGTGGCGCAAGGACTTGGAAGGCTCACCGGCAACCAGTTCCTCAAACAGTTCACGCTCCTTGTCTAGACCCTGCTCGAAAGGCAAGTCCATGGCGCTTTTCACGCACAGGATGGCAGCGCGCTGCGCAATAGCGTTACGGGCCTTGGGATTGATGCCTATGTGAAGACGGTCGAAATCTGGCAGCTCGCCCTCGGGCGGGGGAACCTGGATGTCGGCCAGCACCGGCAGCACCGGATGACTGTCCGCCATGCTCAGTGCAAACGCCATGCATGCCTGCTCCAGATCGTCCTCGAAAATTGCATCCACCAGACCGAGCTGCAAAGCCTCCTTGGCTCCGACATGCTTGCCCGAGGTGATCAGCCGGGCGGCATCCGCCACCCCAATCAACCGTGGAAGCCGTTGCGTCCCTCCACCACCGGGGACCAGCCCCAGATTCACCTCAGGCAGCCCCATTCGTGCGGATGAATCTGCGACTCGGTAGTGACAGGCCAGCGCCAGCTCCAGCCCACCGCCCAGCGCTACACCGTGAATGCAGGCCACCACGGGCTTGGTGCACCGCTCTATGGATAGGTTGACCTGACGCAACATGGGGCTTGCCGTCGCAGCCGCTGTGTTGAACTGGCGAATGTCCGCGCCGCCGCAGAAGACCTTGCCCTGTCCGCGCAGCACCACCGCCTTCACGGCTGCATTGGCCTGGGCACGGACAATGCCTTGAGCAATGCCGCGTCGAACCGTGTCACCCAGCCCATTGACGGGTGGATTGTCGATGACGATGAGCGCAACGCCCTGACGCTCTTCATAGCGCACGGTTTCGGAAAGTGGAGATGCTTGCTTGTAGTCGTTCATGGAGGTCATATTTCAGTGCGGCACGAGCGAATGCATCGCGGATGGGGACTGGGTCAGGCGCGCGAACTGCTGGACATGGTGCTGCTCGTCACCGAGGGTATGGGATAGCACCAGCAACCTCTTGACGAACTTGCCGAGCGCCAGCTCGTCCGTCATGCCTATGCCGCCATGCAGCTGAATCGCACTCTGACAGATGAACCGGGCCGTCTGGCTGCACATGGCCTTGGCCGCCGAAACCACAGCCAGAAATCCCTTCAGAGTGCACCATGGCGCTGGCCTTTTGCGACAGCGAGCGCGACTTCTCAAGCTGCATATACATGTCCACCAGACGGTGCTGAATGGCTTGAAAGCTGCCGATCGAGCTGCCAAACTGCTTGCGCTCCTTCACGTATCCGAGCGTGGCCTCCAGTACGGCAGACATGATTCCTACGGACTCGGCACACAGGGCAGCATTTGCTCTGGCACAGACATGCTCGAACAGCGGCCAGGCCAGATGGAGCTCTCCAAGCAGGCTGGACTTGGGCAGCTGAACCTTGTCGAACCAGATGTCGGACGCCGAAGATCCGTCGAGGTTGAAATAGGAGCGGACACTGATACCAGGCGTCTGCGGTCTCACCATGAACAGGGAAAGACCATCCGTTTGCAGGTCCGATCCACGCGTTCTGGCAAGCACCAGCCACATATCCGCCTGCTGCGCATGATGCACACCCACCTTGTGGCCGTCCAGCACCCATCCTTGCTCCAAGAACTCGGCCCGGGTGCTGACATTGTGCAGGCTGTAGTCGGTCTGCTCCTCCGCATGGGCGATGGAGATCTGACAATCACCGGCCAGAACCAGTGCCAGGATCTCATTGGCAAGCTGTTCCCTGCCCGCAGCCAACAGACAAGCCGCCTGTACCACGGTTGCTACATAGGGCTCCAGCACCAAGTGGCGCCCAAAGTTTTCCATGATCGCATGCACAGCTATCGGATCATCCTGGATGCCTCCACGGCTTTCGTCCACCGTAAGAGCGAGGAGGCCGAAGTTGGCGAATCCCCCCCAATGCACCGAAGCGGAACTGAGCTGCCCAGCAGTGCAGCAGGGGATACCGGATGCGGGAATGGGGTGTTTCCGTTCCAGATAGCGCTCCAGCGAATCCACCAGTTGGCGTTGCTCGTCGTTCAGATAATCTCTCATGACGCTCACAGTCCCAGAGCCATTTTGGCAATGATGTTTCGCTGCACTTCGTCCGTCCCCCCATAGATCGAGATCTTTCGAAGATTCAGATAGAAGCCCGCCAGCGTTGATACGGAGCTTTCCGGCTCGGACGGCACCAACTCGAATGCCTGTTGACTGAACTCCAGAGCCAAGGGGCCGGCCGCCTCGAGCTGGCGCTCGGTAATCGCCTGCGCCAACGTCGTGCCGATGAGCTTGAGTACCGAAGCTTCCGCCCCATTGCCTGTCCCGCCCTCGGTCTGACGCAGCAAACGCTGAACAGAGGCTTCAAGCGCGAGCAGCTCCAGATCAAGGCGCGCCACGTTCTGCACCCAGTCCGCACGCTGCGCCAGGGAAACACCATCGACGATTCGCTCCTCCAGCAGACGTTTCAGAAATGTCAGCTCCCGCTTGCAGCGGCCGACGCGGGCTGCGCCAAAGCGCTCATGCGACAGCAGATACTTGGCGCAAGTCCAGCCCCGGTTCAGCTCGCCCACCAGGTTGCTCTCGGGAACACGCACTCCGTCAAGAAACACTTCATTGATTTCAGTGTCGCCGTCGATGGTGCGGATCGGACGCACGGTGACGCCTTCCGACCTCATATCGATGAGCAAAAAGGAAATGCCGGACTGCGCCTTGGCCTGTGGGTCCGTCCGAACCAGACAAAACATCATGTCTGCATACTGCGCATAGGTCGTCCAGGTCTTCTGACCATGAACGATGAACTCGCCATCCTTCAACTCCGCACAAGTGCGCAGCGAAGCCAGGTCAGACCCGGATCCCGGCTCCGAATAACCCTGACACCACCAGTCTTCACCAGACAGTATCCGTGGCAAATAGTGGTCTTTCTGCTGCTGTGTGCCGTACTTCATCAGTACCGGAGCAACCATTCGCAGTCCGAAGGGAACGGTTTCAGGAGCGCCTGCGATTGCACATTCATCATCAAAGACAAGCCGCTGCGCCAGCGACCACCCCGTCCCGCCATACTCGCTCGGCCAATTGGGTGCAGCCCAGCCCCTTCGGCGCAAGATGGATTGCCAGCGCAGGAAATCCTCCTTCTTGAGACGCTTGTGCTCGTGCACTTTGCGCCGCAGATCGGTCGGAAGCTGTTCTGCGAGAAAGACGCGCACTTCATCACGGAACGCTTCCAGTGCGAAGCTGTCGGAGGAGTCGATCATGACTGCGCCCTTTCCAGCTCGAACCGCAAATCGGCCTCAGTGCATGCTTCGAGGGTCTGTTCGTCCATCCCCTCCACCATATCGATGACAACAAGCCCCTGGGGCCTAACATCGATGACAGCCAGATCGGTGTAGATGCGCTTGACGACACGCCGCCCCGTCAAAGGCAAGCTGCATTGACTCACAATGCGCGGCCTGCCCTCTCGCGTGACATGCTCCATGAGCACGTAAACGGCCTTGGCCCCCACCGCCAGATCCATAGCACCGCCCACTGCGGTCGCCACGTTCTTCTGCCCCAAAGACCAGTTGGCGAGATCACCGTGTTCCGAGACCTCGTATCCACCCAGAATGCAGAAGTCCAGATGCCCGCCACGCATCATGGCAAAGGAATCTGCGTGATGGAAAAAGCTGCCACCAGCGCGAATATTCACAGGCAGCTTGGCGGCGTTAGACATGTCCGGATCTGGCGCCTCGCCTTCAAGCAGCGCACGCATACCGAGAATGCCGTTCTCGCTGTGCACCACGATTTCGTCTTCAGGCTTGAAGTGATCGAGCACCGTGACAGGCAGACCAATTCCAAGATTGACGTAAGCACCTGCAGGAATATCCCTGGCCACACGCTGTGCCATCTGCTGGCGTGTCATTCCTTGCTTCATGCGCATCGCTCCTGAGCAGATGCGGCATTCACGACCACGCGTTGCACGAAAATTCCGGGCGTAACAATGCTCTCTGGATTCAGCTCCCCAAGCGTCGCAACCTCTGCTACCTGCACAATCGTCACCTTCGCCGCCATGCACATGATCGGACCGAAATTGCGAGCCGCCTTGCGATACAGCAGATTGCCCCAACGGTCAGCCACAAACGCCTGCACCAACGCATAGTCGCCATGCAAAGGTTGCTCGAAAACATAGCCGACGCCGTCGATGACGCGCGTCTCCTTGCCCGCGGCCAGCTCTGTTCCGTAGCCCGTGGGCGTCAGGAATCCACCCAGTCCAGCGCCTGCAGCGCGCAAGCGCTCGGCCAGCGTGCCCTGGGGGACGCATTCGTACTCGATGCGCCCCTGGGCATAAGCACTCTCGAAGGCGTCTGATTGGGCACCGCGTGGATAGGAGGCAAGCAGCTTGCGTACTCTGCCGGCGCGAATCAGCCGAGCGAAACCGACATCCCGGCTGCCGCTGTTGTTGCAAACCACGGTGAGTTCACTCGCCCCCTGTTCATAGAGAGCATCCAGCAATGCATTGGGCTGACCCGCCAAGCCAAACCCGCTGACCAGAATGCAGGAGCCGTCGGCGATATCGGCCACCGCCTGCGCTGCCGAATCGAGAATCTTGTCGATCATGTGTCTGCTCCTTCTACAGTGACGAAGCCAGGATGGCTGTGGCCTGACTGGAAAGCACACCTCCGTTGCCATGCACCAGTGCCACTTCTGCACCCGGCACCTGGCGTGCATCTGCCTGTGCACGCAGCTGCGTCACGGCCTCGATGATCAGGAAAATGCTGTACATGCCCGGATGCACGCACGACAGTCCACCCCCATTGGTGTTCATGGGGAAGGCGCCGCCCGGTTCGATCCGACCTCCCTCGATAAACGCTCCGCCCTCGCCCTTGCTGCAAAAGCCCAAGTCCTCGAGAAACAGAATGGGGTTGATGGTGAAGGCGTCGTATAGCTGCACCACATCCACGTCGGCCGGTGCAAGCCCGGCCTGCGCAAACGCCTTGCGACCCGACCCCACTGCAGGCGTCACAGTCAGGTCTTCCATGCACGAGATCTGACGATGCCAATGGGCATAGCCGCTCCCCAGTACATAGATGGGCTTGTCATGCAGACTCCTGGCTCGCTGAGAGGAGCTGACAACGATCGCGCCCGCGCCGTCCGTGACCAAGCAACAATCGAGCACGGTCAGCGGATCCGAGATCATCCTGGAGTTGATCACCTCATCAACCGTCAAGGTTTTCCTGGAAAACGCATCCGGATTGAGCTGTGCCCATTTGCGCGCAGCCACAGCCACTTCTGCCAGTTGCTTGCGTGTCGTGCCGTACTCATACATATGGCGAGCCGCCGCCAACGAGTAACTGGACACCGGATTGAAGGCCTTGTAGGGATGCTCGTAGGGCTGAGGGTCCAGCTCGGCGCGCATCTGATTGACGCGCGAGCTGCTGGGCACGCTGCGGGGCGTGCTTCCATAGCAGATCAGCACGTTCTCGCACTCCCCCGCATCGATCGCCATCTGTGCGATCTTCAGGTCTGCGATGAAGGCCGAGCCACCAAACATGGTGCTGTCGGAAAACCGAGGACGAATGCCCATGTACTCCGCCATGCGCATCACCCACCAGGGCGAGGTGAGACTGGAAGTGATGATGCCGTCGATATCGGATTTACGTAGACCGCTGCGCTCGATTGCCATGCAGGATGCCTGTGCGATGATTTCCTGCTCCGTGGCACCACCCGCATGCCCCATGCCGGCCATGCCGGTACCGAGGATGGCGATGGAACCTCTTGGAAATGCTGCATTCATTCCTGTCCCCCCGGCGCTGAGACGAATACCAGCAAAGGGCTTTCGTCCACCATGTCGATGCGGGCTCTAACAGTCATACCGATACACACTTCATCAACGGGGATGTCGACCACACGGCTCATGAGCCTGGGACCTTCTTCGAGATTCACCAGCACCACGGTGTAATCCGCTCCTTCGCGCGCGCGCACAATCGTCACCGAATACACAACTGCCCTTCCCGAAGCCGTCACCCAGTCGATCGCCTGCGAGCCACAGTGGGGACAGCAAACGCGGGGAAAGAAGTGGAACTGTCCACAGTCGCGACATTGAGGAATCTCAAAACGGCCATCGGCCAAAGCGTCGAAATAACGTTTGTCGCAGGCCGCCACCGAAGCAGACTGCCGCCCGCCCATATTGCTTGCGTCGACCTCAGTCATCGGACTTCACACCGGTTTCCTGCACTACACGCTTCCACTTGTCCACCTCGGCTTCGACGAACTTGCGGGTTCGGGCGACATCCCTCACACCCAGAGGCTCGCTGTACTGCAAACGCAGACGCTCGACCATTTCAGGAGAGTTCATGATGGTGCTGATCTCCTTGTTCAGCATCGTCACGATGGACGCTGGCGTTCCTGCCGGTGCGTACAGGCCCAGCCAGGTGTAGACATCAAAGCCCTTGAATCCTGCCTCTTGCATGGTTGGCAGTTCAGGGAACAGTTTGCTGCGCTCGGACGCCATATTGGCAATGGGACGCAGACGCCCGGATGTGATGAACGCCGAGACGCTCATCGAGTCCTGGACGGCCATGGGGATCTGCCCTGCGACGGCGTCATTGGTCGCAGGCGCAGCCCCTTTGTAGGGGACATGCACGAATGGATATCCGGTGACCTTGCCCAGCCACTCTCCGCCCAGATGCGTGGAGCCTGCCGCGCCTGCCGTTCCATAGGGAATCGAGCCCTGCGTCTTGGCCCAGTTCAGAAACTCGGGAAGTGTCTTGGCCGGAACCTTCGGATTCACCACGATCAGATTGGGCGACCTAGCCAGAACGGCTACCGGCTCCAGGCTTTTGAGAGGGTCATAACCGACCTTTTTCATCGCTGGAGCAATCACATAGCCCGTAGCGCCAACCAACAAGGTGTAGCCATCTGCCGCCTGCTTTGCGACATACTCGGTCCCCACTTGACCAGCCACCCCAGCACGGTTCTCGATCACAAAAGGCTGTTTGAGGTTCTCCGACAATTCTTTGGCCAACGCACGGCTGACGATATCTGTCATGCCACCCGGAGGAAATGCAACGATGATCGTGACAGGCTTGCTCGGATAGACACGAGCTTGTGCCAATGCAGTACCTGTCGAAGCCGAAGCACCCGCCCATCCCAACACCAAGGCACAAGCAATTGGGCAGGCTTTGCCTAGAGGTGAAATCGCCATCCGTGTCTCCTTCCAATCTGTAGTTAGCAACGCTTTTTCAGCGCCGATTCAGTGTATGAATCGCTACCTGACAGCTCAATCAGAAAGATTCGAACGCTATGTTTGAGAATTTGATAGGAGACTTGGATGCGATGGCTTGTTCACGCGCCCAGAGCGCGTGAAAGCCACTATTCCGTGGCTGGGGTCGGCAACTGCAGTCGTGTCGCTGCGACCAGGGGATCTTCCAGAAGGAAATTCATGCAGGCGGTGATGAAATTGGGAAAGCGAGCATCTTTCCGGACCGCCAGATTCAGCTTGCGCAGAGCCCATGGTTCATCCAGCTCGATGACGGCCAAGAGCTTGGCCTGCTGCCGATTCGCCAGCACGCTGGTCGGAACAAGGGCCACGCCCACTCCGGAAGCCACCAGAGACAGCACTGACTCAAAGCCATGGGTATGCAATCTGGCTCTCACCGACCGCCCGTATCTGGTGGCCGTGTCCCGCAAGAACAAGTAGTTGCTGCTGGCTCTGCTCGTGCAGACAAAATCGAAGTCCAAGGCTGCAGCCAGACGAATGCCGTGCTGCGATGCCAGCAGGTGATCCCGCGGCGCGACTATCACCAGGCGGTCCACCGCGTACGGATGGATGCTCAAGCCCTCGACATCCGTTTCACCTGCGAAAATGCCGATATCCGCTTCGCGCGCAAGCACTGCCGATGGAATCGTCTCGCTCTGACGTTCGTCCACTTCGGCATCGATACCTGGGTAGGCCACAAGAAAGCGTCCCAGAGTCTGGGTGATAAAGCCATTGAGAGAGCTGCTGTTGGCCACTAGGCGCACGTGTCCCTTGATGCCGGAGATGAAACGGCTCACATCGCCCTGCATGCGCTCTATACCTTCAAAGATCTCTCGCACATGCGTCAGTACAGCGTCGCCGGCAGGTGACAGCTCCATCCCCCTGGGTGTGCGCTCGAACAGCGCCGTACCCATTGCCTGCTCCAGATTCTTGAGCCGGTAACTCGCAGCAGATGGAGTGATGAACACTGCCGATGCCCCCGCGGTCAGGCTGCCTGCCTGGGCAATTTCAAGAAACAGGCGGAGATCGGTCAACTCATAGCGCATTGAAAAATCATATTCGAAGGCGCTTGCCGGGATAAGCTGGCTTTACCCTGACCCACCTGCTTTGTCGTCAGGAACTGCTGCTGCACTGGAATGTCTTCCCCCAAAAAGCGAGCGCCTCGCAACAGCCATGACAACGCTTGCGTCACTACGTCACTGCGCGCTTCAGTGAATGGGCTGCGATGGACGGCACTGTGTCCGGGTGCCGTTCGGGATGTGTACATTAGAGTGCCGATGTCTGGAGGCAATGCGCACCTGCTCCATCTCCTGCCGTGTCCCGGAAACAAAAAAGCCCGCTTCTCAGCGGGCTTTTTTGCTGCAGACTCTGGTTTCGTCTGCACGTTGGTAGGCGCGATTGGACTCGAACCAACGACCCCCACCATGTCAAGGTGGTGCTCTAACCAGCTGAGCTACGCGCCTGTTGTTCTGTTCGATGAAGCAATTGTAGCACGGGTTTTTCACTCATTTTTTGAGAGCTAACATTTTCTTGTCATCGAACGCTGCCAGCTGCAATCGGGACTTACATCAGCGCCTCCTGGCCGAGCGAACGCCGGAGACACTGGCCACGATGCCGAGCACCTTGTTGAGGCGGCCAGAGTCCGCCACTTCCACGGTGAAAGTCATCCACGCCGTCCCCTTGACGGACTGGGTCTGCACTCCGATGACATTGGTCTTCTCGCGTGCAAACACGTCCGAGATGTCGCGCAGCAGGCCTTGACGGTCGGCTGCCTCGACTGCTACGTCCACGGGATAAACCGGTCCGCCCTTGTCCACATTCTTGGGGGTGCCCCAGTCGACCTCAATGACACGCTCGGGGCTCTTGGCCATCATCTCGCGAAAATTGGAGCAATCGCAGCGGTGCACGCTCACGCCCTTGCCACGGGTCACAAAGCCGCCGATCTCGTCCGGAGGAGCGGGCTTGCAGCATTTGGCCAACTGCGTCATGAGCGAATCGACGCCCACCACCAGCACCCCACCGCGCGAAGAGTCATGGCCACGCGCCTTGCGCACCGGCGTGAATGCGTCTTCCTCTGGCGTTTCTTCACTGGGACGCAGCACTACTTCGATATTGCGCAGTGAATACTCGTCCTTGCCCACGACTTCAAACAGTGCATCGGCAGACTTGAAGCCCAGTTGCGCCGCCAGCTCTTCGAGCTTGATCGCCGTCTTGCCCTCGCGCTGGAGCAGCTTCTCAACCGCCTCACGCCCACGCGAGACGGTTTCGTGCGTGGCCTGGGCATTGAACCAGGCGCGCACCTTGGCCTTGGCCCGGTTGCTGACCAGGTAACCCAGGTCGGCATTGAGCCAGTCGCGGGAAGGCCGGTCTTCCTTGGCCGTGTTGATCTCCACGGTCTGGCCGCTTTCCAGAGCGGTGTTCAGCGGCACCATGGCTCCGTCCACACGCGCACCACGGCAACGATGACCCAGGCTGGTGTGCACCGAGTAGGCAAAGTCCACCGGCGTGGCTCCTTGCGGCAGCTCGATCACGGCCGCATCGGGAGTCAGCACATAGATGCGATCTTCGAACAGACCACGCTGGGCCGAGCCCGTCAGATCGCTGCCCCAGGCCAGCAACTGGCGCAGCACGGCGATCTTGGCGTCATATTCGCTGGACGCCGACACGCCCGCATAGCCCTTGGTGCCGGCTTCCTTGTAGGCCCAGTGCGCGGCCACGCCATGTTCGGCATGGTCGTGCATGGCCTGGGTGCGGATCTGGATCTCTATGGTGCGACCGGTTTCATCGCGCACCACCGTGTGCAGCGACTGATAGCCATTGGGCTTGGGTTTGGCGATGTAGTCGTCAAACTCCTTTTCCAGCGGCGTGAACTGCTCGTGCACCCAGGACAGGGCTGCATAGCAGTCCTTGACCGTAGGCACGATGACGCGCATGGCACGGATATCGAACAGCTGGTCAAAGCTCAGCGACTTGCCGCGCATCTTCTTGACGATGCTGTAGATGTGCTTGGGACGTCCCTGAACCGAGGCGCTGATGCTGTGGGCACGCAGATCGGCCTCGAGGCGCGCACGCATCTGCTCCATATAGGCTTCGCGCTCGACGCGCTTTTCGTCGAGCAGACGCGCAATCTGGCGGTAGGTATCGGGCTCCAGAAACCGGAAAGCCAGATCTTCGAGCTCCCATTTGATCTGCCAGATGCCCAGACGGTTGGCCAGCGGCGCAAAGACATACAGCGCTTCGCGCGCGATGCTGGGGGAGACCGGGCTCTTCTCGGCCGCGTAATAGCGCAGCGTCTGCAGGCGCGACGCCAGGCGCAGCAGCACGACGCGCAGATCGCGCGAGAAGCCCAGCAGCATCTTGCGTACGTTCTCTGTCTGCGTGGCCACGCCATCGACATGCTGGCTGCTCAGTTCGGCGTCTCGCGCCTGCTGCTGCACGCGGATGAGCTTGATGGTTTCGACCGCCAGGGTCGCAAAATTATCGCCAAACGCCTTGGCAATCACTTCCTGCGGCTTGTTCAGGTGCACGCTGGCGTGCACCAGATAGATGGCCGCCTGCATGGTTTCCGAGCCACCGATCTTCTTGAGGATGGCGGCAACGGCGTCGGCGTGGGTCAGGGTGTTTTCACCGGTCTCCATGACTTCGCCGGCAATCAGCGGTTCTGCAAAGGCGCGGGCACGCGCCAGCGCATTGACTTGATCGGGCAAAACCTCGGAAGTGGCGGTAATCAGATGCGGCGTAGGCTCCGTGAGCTTGGGTGCGGCGTCAGAGACGGTGGTTACGGTATCGCTGGTCTTCATGCAGCTTCCTCTTGGGCCTGCTGCGCAAGACTGATGCTCGCAGGCAGACCCTTATCCCCTTGTAAAAACTTTTGTATCAAAGCCACTTGTCCCGGCACTACCAGTGTTGGAGCATGTCCCACGCCTTCCAGTTCCGTGCAATGCGCCCTGGGGCCACGTTCGGACATGGCTTGGGCGGTACGGCCGGAAAGCAGATCGGACTCGGCCCCTCTGATAAGCAAGACCTGTGCCGTGATCTGGTCGTAAAGCTGCCAAAGCAAGGCCTCACCAGCCTGAGCGGTCTCGCGCGTCATCTGAGCCATGGGCACTGCAATACGGGGGTCGTAATGCAGCATCACGCCCCCTTGAGAATCTGGCTTGATCATGGCCTGCGAGAGCCGGCTCCACTGCTCATCGCTATGTGGGCCGAATCCTTCGGAAATCAAGCGCATGGCGGCGGCAGCGCTCTCGAAGTTGGGAAACTGCAAGCTTTTGCCGACATAGGAACCGATGCGTTCCAGCGACTCCCACTCAATGGTCGGGCCGACGTCGTTGAGCACCAGCCGTCGCACCGGGACCGGCAGTGGCAGACCGGGTTGGCCCACGATGCCCATGCCGATCAGGCCACCCATGCTGGTGCCGACCCAGTCCAGGGTTTCAATCGGCGCCTGGGCATGCAGCTGGGCCAGCAGCGCCAACATATCGGCCGCATACAGCGGCAGCTGATAACCCATGGGGTCGGCAAGCCAGTCGCTTTCGCCGCGTCCCACCACATCGGGGCAGATCACGCGGGCAAAGCGGCTGAGCTCGGCGGCCAGCACATCAAAGTCCCGCCCCTGGCGCGAGAGGCCATGCACGCAGACGATGACATGAGGATGTCTTGGATTGCCGGTACGGTTCCATTCCCAGTACGCCATGCGGTGGATGCCCTCGGGTTGGGCCCCAAGCTGCTGCCGGCGCTGAGCGCTGGCCCAGGTGGGAGCCATTGCAGAGGCTCCGGGACACGATACGTAATTCAGCGTAGGTTGATTCATGGAGAACGTGTTTTCAGGACCGGGGCCGATAATGGCTGTGTCGCATCGTAATTCATTCGGAGACCTTGTATGTCCATGTTGAAAGGCAAAACCGCTCTCGTGACGGGATCGACCAGCGGAATCGGCCTAGGTATCGCAATCGCTCTCGCACGCCAGGGCGCCAATATCGTGCTCAACGGCTTTGGCGATGTCGAAGCACCACGTGCCCAGGTACTGAATGCCGGCAAGTCGGCCGACATCAAGGTCGGCTACCACGGTGCAGATATGAGCAAGACCGCCGACATCGAGGCCATGATGAAGTACGCCGCCGCCGAGTTTGGCCGCGTCGACATCCTGGTCAACAACGCCGGCATTCAGCATGTGGCCAAGGTGCAGGACTTCCCCGTGGAGAAGTGGGATGCCATCCTCGCCATCAATCTGAGCAGCGCCTTTCACACCACGCGTCTGGCCCTGCCCGCCATGCAGCAGGCCAACTGGGGCCGCATCATCAACGTGGCTTCGGTGCACGGCCTGGTCGGCTCGGCCGAGAAATCGGCCTATGTCGCCGCCAAGCACGGCATCGTCGGCCTGACCAAGGTGACAGCGCTGGAAAACGCCACCACCGGCGTGACCTGCAACGCCATCTGCCCCGGCTGGGTGCTGACGCCGCTGGTGCAAAAGCAGGTGGATGCCAAGGCTGCCGCGCAGCACATCAGCAATGAGGACGCCACCAGACAGCTGCTGGGCGAAAAAGAGCCCTCGATGCAGTTCACCACGCCCGACGAACTCGGCGAGCTGGCCGTCTTCTTCTGCTCGGCCGCCGCCAACAATGTGCGCGGCGTGGCATGGAACATGGACGGCGGCTGGGCGGCACAGTAGCCACCGCCGGGCTTGCGCGAATGCCTTTATTCGAATGCCTTTATTAATTAGATAGCATCTAGCGCATGCCAGAAGCCATATTCAGCATCAAATCATGATGAAAATCAAAAAGGAGCAGCGCAAGCTGCTCCTTTTTTCATATGAACCTGATGCAGATTCGATCACTGCATCTGAATCGAGCCACCGACGGTGACCGTCACCTCAGCGCGGTCCGCTTCCACCGGCACGGGCGCAGCGTCGGAATAGCTGGCCTTGGCCATGCTCATCATGCGCGGGCGCGGCATGGGTCGCACGGTGCCGCCGTTGCCGTTCACACTGACCTCGCGCAGGCTGTAGCCCGCAAAGCCGAAGCTCTTGGAGATGGCCACAGCACGCTGGCGGAAGCTCTCGATGGCCTTGGCCTGAGCCTCGCCCTCCACCTTTTCCCGCGCCTCGCGCGAGAGGCCGAAGCTCATGCTGGCCAGCGTCATGTCCTGCACCTTGGCCGCAGCCTGGGTGATGCGCACGAAGTCACGCCCCTGCAGCACGATTTCGGCCTGGCCCTGCCAGCCATCGATCTTGCCGTTGTTGCCATAGCGCGGCGAGATGGAGAAATTGCCGGTGCTCAATTCCATCTGCCCGCCTTGCGCATCGTGGCGCAGCGTGGTCATGGCTGACTCCACGATCTTCTGCAGCTGCGACTGCACCGAAGCGGCGTCGCGGCCGTCCTTGCTGGCCGACAGCGTCGCCGTCATCCAGTCCTGCTTGACCTCCACCGTGCCCTGGGCCGACAGCTGCACCACATTGGCGGGTCTTTGCGCGTCACGCGCTGCGGCCTGCGCCCAGACATTGCCGCCGGCACAGGCCGCGGCCAGCGCGAGGGCGGCAGCCGCGGCGCGAGAAGAAGAGGAAGACTTGGAAAATTGATTCATGCGGTTCACCTTGTAAGTAAATCAGGCCATGCAGATACACATGCATTTCACCATTGCGCAAAGTCGCTGCGGCGCAGCATGTCAGCCCAGAGTGTGACTTTATGTACGAATAGCCGACATTAGACACACCACCAGAACAAACATTGAAACAATAGGGCAAAATACCCGTAAAAAGTTCCTCAAGAAACATTTATTGTTCTATTTACAAACGCAACAATCGTAACAAGTGGCAAGACTTAGGCTTGTTTCGCTGGATTTTTCGGATCTAGCGATAACAATGGGCCAGTTACAAATAAATCGATAAGGACGATCATGGCAACGACGAACAACCGTACTGACAAGATCCTCGTGGTGGATGACGATGCACGCATCCGCGACCTGCTGCGCCGCTATCTGACGCAGGAAGGCTTCGAGATCATGATTGCCGAGGACGGCAAGGCGCTCAACCGCATCCTGCTGCGCGAGACTGTCGATCTGATCGTGCTTGATCTGATGATGCCCGGCGAGGACGGCCTGTCCATCTGCCGCCGCCTGCGCTCGGCCAACGACCGCACCCCCATCATCATGCTGACCGCCAAGGGCGAGGACGTGGACCGTATCGTGGGCCTGGAAGTGGGCGCCGACGACTATCTGGGCAAGCCCTTCAACCCGCGCGAGCTGCTGGCCCGCATCCATGCCGTGCTGCGCCGCCGCCCGCCCCAGGAAGCACCTGGCGCGCCCTCCGGGGACAACGAGGTGGTCACCTTCGGTCCCTTCACCTTCGACCTGGGCACCCGCGTGCTGCAGAAGAATGGCGAGGAGCTGCCACTGACCACGGGCGAATTCGCCATGCTCAAGGCCCTGGTGCGCCACCCGCGCCAGCCGCTATCGCGTGAAAAGCTGGCCCTGCTGGCCCGCGGCCGCGAGTTCGAGCCCTTCGACCGCAGCCTGGACGTGCAGGTCTCGCGCCTGCGCAAGCTGATCGAGGAGGACGCTGCCGCGCCGCGCTACATCCAGACCGTCTGGGGCGTGGGCTATGTGTTCGTACCCGATGGCATGAACTGATACTGCCCGCCTCCACTGCAACAAGCCGCCCGCTGCGCGGCTTGTTGCGCTTGGGTGCCGGCCTGTAAGTCAGGCTCTTTCAACAACCACCTGCAGATAGACACTTTTTGGACAAACCGTAACCCGAGCCCCCCATATTGGGCGTACCCTCGGGTCCAGTTATTTCCGCATTGCTGTTCATGAGCGCTTTTCACCATACGCCGCCCGACGCCACCAGCCCCGTACCTCTGGAATATGAGCGACGCAGCACGGCGCGCTCCCCTGTGGGGCTGAATCTGTTCTGGCGTACCTTCTGCCTGCTGGCCCTGCTGCTGGTGGGCAGCATCCTGGCCTGGCTGCAGACATTGCGGGCGCTGGATTTCGAGCCGCGCACGCTGCAGACGGCCAAACAGGTGGCCTCACTGGTCAACCTGAGCCGCGCAGCACTCGAGCATTCGGACGCGATCAACCGCGTCTCCCTGATCAAGACCATGGCCGACCAGGAAGGCGTGCGCATTTTGCCCCGCGAGCCCGGCGACTCATTCGAGCTGCTGGAGCAGAACGCCCTGGGCCAGAAGCTGACCGAGGAGCTGACGACTCGCCTTGGCTACGGCACCGTGGTGGCGCGCAGCGTCAACGGAGAACCCGGCCTTTGGGTGGGCTTCACCATCAACGGCGACCGCAACTGGATGCTGATGGACCAGTCGCGCTTCACTCCCGCCAGCGGCCAGACCTGGCTGATCTGGCTGATCACAGCCGCCCTGCTGTCGCTCATCGGTGCAGCGGCCATCGCTCGTCTGATCAACCGGCCGCTCAAGCAGCTGTCCTATGCAGCCAATCGCGTGCGAGAGGGCGACTTCGATGCCAGCCAGCTCGACGAGGAAGCCGTGACCAGCGAAATCCGCGAGGTCAATATCGGCTTCAACCGCATGGCGCAGAAGCTGGCCAAGCTGGAGCAGGACCGTGCCGTGATGCTGGCCGGCATCTCCCACGACCTGCGCACGCCGCTGGCACGGCTGCGCCTGGAGACCGAGATGAGCGTCTATGACGATGTGGCGCGCGAGCATATGGTGGCCGACATCGTGCAGCTGGACGCCACCATCGACAAATTCCTGGACTACGCCCGTCCCGATCATCGCGTCATGCTCAGCCCCGTGGACCTGCATGCCGTGGTCGCCTCCTGCGTCTATGCCGTGCAGGACCACCGCGAACTGCAGATCACCATGAACGTGCCGGAAGACCTCTATGTCATGGCCGACGAGGTGGAGCTGGCGCGCGTGATCTCCAATCTTTTCGAGAACGCACGCCGCTACGGCAAGACCCCGTCCACCGACACCACCGAGGTGGACGTGGTTGCCAAGGAAAGCGAGAAATGGGTGGTCATCCGCATCCGCGACCATGGCAAGGGCGTGCCTGCCGAGCAGCTGGCCAACCTGACCCAGCCCTTCTTCCGAGGCGACACGGCGCGCACGGCTGCCGCAGGTGCGGGCCTGGGCCTGTCCATCGTGGACAAGACGGTGCAGCGCATGGGGGGCATGTTTGCCCTCTCCAACTCATCGACGGGCGGCCTGGTCGCCCATCTGCAGCTGCAGCGCGCCATGGGCGTGACGGCCGGTGCGGCGCCCGAACAGCGCCTGCAGCGCCCCCAGGTCAAGCGCAATCTGCCGCGCGACAAGAAAGACGACGAGACCGGGGAAGACTGAATCGGCCCGCCTCCATGCACAATCGGCATCGCCTTTTCAACCATCTGCCGGAGAGTTCACCATGCAAGCCCGATGCCTGTGCAAAGCCGTTCTCGTCACCGCACCCGACACCCACGAAGTTCATGTCTGCCACTGCAGCATGTGCCGGCGCTGGGGAGAAGGCCCCGCCTTCACCCTGCATGGCGGCACGGCAGTGCAGACCAGCGGCCCGGTCACGCGCTATGCATCCTCGCCCTGGGCCGAGCGTGTCTTCTGCAGCAGCTGCGGCACCCACCTCTTCTACCGCCTGCTGGCCAGCAACGAGCATTTTCTGTCCGCCGGGCTGTTCCAGGATGCGCAGGGACTGAAACTGGCACAGCAGATCTATATCGACGAAAAGCCCGACTATTACGCGCTGGCCAACGACACCCCGACCCTGACCGGGGCCGAAGTGCAAGCCCTTTACGGCGATTCATGACCGGTTTTTACTGCGGCCATTACGCCGAACGAGGCAAGGCAGTCCGTACAAGCAAGGCCACAGCACGAGCCTCCATGGCCTGCTGCTGACCCACAGGCCCGAGCTTCTCGGCCGTCTTGGCCTTGACGTTGACCTGCTCCACATCCAGCTCCAGCACCTGGGCAATACGCTCGCGCATCTTCTCGATATGGGGTGCCAGCTTGGGCGCCTGAGCCACGATGGTGCTGTCGATATTGCCGATTTCGAAGCCCTTGGCGCGCACGCGCCTGGCAGCTTCGGCCAGCAGCACGGCGGAGTCCGCCCCCTTGAACTGCGCGTCGGTATCCGAGAAATGGCGGCCGATATCGCCCAGCGCCGCAGCGCCGAACAGCGCATCGGTGATCGCGTGCAGCAGCACGTCGGCATCAGAATGGCCGAGCAGCCCCAGCGTATGAGGCACTTCGACACCGCCGAGAATCAGCTTGCGGCCTGGCACCAGGGCATGCACATCCCAGCCTTCACCAATACGAAAATTCATAAAAATCCTTGTCACACCCTTGCTCAGAAAGCGCAAGCAGCTATCAAATTAAATACTATCTAAGCCAATCCGGCTCGGACACGGTCATGCCAGCCGCCAAGACCTGTCGATGGCGAACCCGTCTAGCCACGCGCCTTGCGCTGCAGCAGCACGGCCTCGGCCAGTGCAAAGTCGTCGGGATAGGTCACCTTGAAGTTCTGCGCACCACCCGGCACCAGCCTCGGTGAGTGACCGGCCAGTTCCATGGCGCTGGCTTCGTCGGTCACCGCAGCACCCGCCGCCTGCAGCGCCGCCAGCAAGGCTGCGATGCGGAACATCTGCGGCGTCTGTGCCAGCCATTTGTCGCTGCGCTCCACCGTCTGCGCCACACGTGCCGGGCCCGCGCCGGCGGCCTGCTGCTTGAGAGTGTCGGGCAGCTTCAGCGCCAGCAGCCCCCCTACCGCATCCGGCAGGCAGGCATCGATCAAGGCGTTGACCTGCGCCGATGTGACCAGGCAGCGCGCCGCATCATGCACCAGCACCCAGTCCTCGCCACAGGCCCCCATGCGCAGCAACTCCTGCAGGCCGTTGCTCACGGTCTCTGCACGGGTGGCTCCGCCACAGGCAGCAATGCCGAGCCGAGCGTCCGTGGCGCGCCCCTGCCAGAAACCATCGGCAGCAGAGACCACCAGCAGCACACTGTGCATGCGCTGCACCGCCAACATGGCGGCCAGCGTGTGCATGACCATGGGCTGGCCGGCAACACTCTGGTATTGCTTGGGCAGTTCGGGGGCCGGGGAATCTGCGGCAATGGCGCGCAGACCGACGCCCGCGCAGGGAATCAGCCCCCAGCAGCGGGGCGCAGATGCCGGCGACGACGCCGCTGCAGCGTTTGCCTTGTCGTCCGTCATGGACTCAGGCGAGAAAAACCGATCTGTCATGCACAGTATTTTAAAATCAGCATTTCGTCCGAAAGCCCCTGAGATCCATCGAAGTCCTGCTTTCGACTTGCATCGCCTTGAGGTGTCCCCATTTTGAGTGAATGCGCCGCCAACCATCAGCTCCGCGCTGATTGGGCTGTGAACCCTGCCTTCGATGGCCGGACTCGCCCGCATTCAATCTGTCCCCGTTTTTTCGCACCCAGCCCGCTCCTGTGCGTCGCTGTCTGCGTTCGTCTGTGAAAAACCATGCAACTGCCCAAGCTCACCCCCGGTAAACGCTTTCACCTGCCCCGCCCTGTCGGCAGCGCCGACGCGCTGCTGCTGGCCAGGCTGGGCGAGCGTGAAAAGCAGGACGGCCGGGTCACGGCCATCGTCACGGCCGATGCCGCCGACGCCCATCGCCTCATGGAGGAGATGGCCTTCTTCGCCCCCGAGTTGCGCTGCGCATTGTTTCCCGACTGGGAAACCCTGCCCTACGACAGCTTCTCGCCGCACCAGGATCTGATCAGCGAGCGCCTGGCCACGCTGTGGCGCATCAACCAGCGCGACAAGCAGCATGGCGCCGATGTGGTCATCGTGCCCGCCACCACGGCCCTCTATCGCCTGGCCCCGCCCTCGTTTCTGGCCGGCTATACCTTTGAATTCAAGCAGGGCCAGAAGCTCGACGAGGCAAAGCTCAAGGCCCAGCTCACGCTGGCGGGCTACCAGCATGTGTCCCAGGTGGTCAGCCATGGCGAATACGCGGTGCGCGGCGGCCTGATCGACCTGTTCCCCATGGGCTCGCTCCAGCCCTACCGCGTGGACCTGTTCGACGATGAGATCGACTCCATCCGCACCTTCGACCCCGACACGCAGCGCAGCCTCTACCCCGTGCCCGAGGTGCGCCTGCTGCCCGGCCGCGAATTCCCGATGGACGAGGAAGCGCGTGCCAAGTTCCGCAGCCGCTGGCGCGAGCTGCTCGAGGGCGACCCCACGCGCAGCCGCATCTACAAGGACATGGGGGCCGGCATTGCCACGGCCGGCATCGAGTATTACCTGCCGCTGTTCTTTGACGAAACTGCCACCGTCTTTGACTATCTGGGCGACGAAGCCACCGTGGTGCTGCACGGCGATCTGGAGCCTGCCTTCCAGCGCTTCTGGCAGGACACCAAGGACCGCTACCGCCTGGTGCAAGGCGACCCCGACCACCCGGCGCTGCCGCCCGAGACGCTGTTTCTCAGCGCCGACCAGTTCTATACCCGCAGCAAGGAACACGCCCAGCTGGCTTTGCGCCCGGGCACCGAAGATGTGGCCGACAGCGCCATCTTCCAGAAACTCGAAGATCTTTCCGTGCTGCGCGGAGCCGATGATCCGCTGGCCAAGCTGCAAAAACATATAGCAGCCAACGCAAGCCGGGTCTTGCTTCTGGCCGAATCCGATGGCAGGCGCGAGAGCCTGCTCGACTTTTTCCGCGCCTCGGGCGTCAACCCGCCCGTGTTCGATTCTCTGGCCGAGTTCCAGGCCGATGCCACGGAAAAGGTCGGCATCGCCACCTCCAGCCTGATGACGGGCTTTGCCTGGGTCGAGGAAGGCCTGGACTTCGTCACCGAAACCGAGCTGTTTGCCAGCAGCCCCACGGGCCGCCGTCGTCGCCGCCAGGAGCAGGTCAGCGATGTGGAGGCCCTGATCAAGGACCTGTCCGAGCTCAAGGTGGGAGACCCCATCGTTCATTCCGACCACGGCATAGGCCGCTATCGCGGGCTCATCAATATGGACATGGGCCAGAAGAACCCGGACGGCACGCCCGCGCTGCAGGAATTTCTGCACCTGGAATATGCGGCCGATGCCGTGCTCTATGTGCCCGTCAGCCAGTTGCACCTGATCAGCCGCTACACCGGCGTCTCGCCCGACGATGCACCGCTGCACAAGCTGGGCGGCACGCAATGGGAAAAAGCCAAGCGCAAGGCCGCCGAACAGGTGCGCGACTCGGCTGCCGAGCTGCTCAATATCTATGCCCGCCGCGCCGCGCGCCAGGGCCATGCCTTCCGCTTCCCCACGGCCGACTACGAGCAGTTTGTGGCCGACTTCGGCTTCGAGGAAACGGCCGACCAGCGCGCCGCCATCCACGCCGTGGTGCAGGACATGATCAGCCCCCAGCCCATGGACCGCCTGGTCTGTGGCGATGTGGGCTTCGGCAAGACCGAGGTCGCACTGCGCGCGGCCTTTGTGGCGGCCATGGGCGGCAAGCAGGTCGCCTTCCTGGCCCCCACCACGCTGCTGGCCGAGCAGCATTACCAGACCCTGGTGGACCGCTTCTCCAAATGGCCTATCAAGGTGGCCGAGGTGTCGCGCTTTCGCTCGGGCAAGGAGATCACGGCGGCCATCAAGGGCATCTCGGACGGTACGGTGGATATCGTGGTCGGCACGCACAAGCTGCTGTCCGAGTCCACGCAGTTCAAGAACCTGGGCCTGCTCATCATCGACGAGGAACACCGCTTTGGCGTGCGCCACAAGGAGGCCATGAAGGCCATGCGTGCCGAGGTCGATGTGCTGACGCTGACGGCCACCCCGATTCCGCGCACCATGGGCATGGCGCTGGAGGGGCTGCGCGATCTGTCGGTAATCGCCACGGCGCCGCAGCG
The DNA here is from genome assembly GCF_018292285.1 of Comamonas brasiliensis. NCBI lineage: Bacteria > Pseudomonadati > Pseudomonadota > Betaproteobacteria > Burkholderiales > Comamonadaceae > Comamonas > Comamonas brasiliensis. The sequence continues at coordinate 863,058 of NZ_JAANES010000001.1, read as the reverse complement.
GCGTCTGGCCATCAAGACCTTTGTGCGCAACGAGGGCACGGGCGTGATTCGCGAAGCCGTGCTGCGTGAGCTCAAGCGGGGCGGACAGATCTACTTCCTGCACAACGAGGTCGAGACCATAGAGAACCGCAAGCAGAAGCTGGAGGAAATCCTGCCCGAGGCACGCATCGCCGTGGCCCACGGCCAGATGCCCGAGCGCGAGCTGGAACGCGTGATGCGCGATTTCGTGGCCCAGCGCTACAACATATTGCTGTGCTCGACCATCATCGAGACCGGCATCGACGTGCCATCGGCCAACACCATTCTCATCAGCCGCGCCGACAAGTTCGGTCTGGCCCAGCTGCACCAGCTGCGCGGCCGTGTGGGACGCAGCCACCATCAGGCCTATGCCTATCTGATGGTGCCGGACCTGGACGGTCTGACCAAGCAGGCCCAGCAGCGACTGGAGGCCATCCAGCAGATGGAGGAGCTGGGCTCGGGCTTCTATCTGGCCATGCACGACCTGGAAATCCGTGGCGCCGGCGAGGTGCTGGGCGAAAACCAGAGCGGCAATATGATGGAAGTGGGCTTTCAGCTCTATAACGAGATGCTGTCCGAGGCCGTGCGCAGCCTCAAGGCCGGCAAGGAACCCGATCTGCTCTCGCCGCTGTCGGCCTCCACCGATATCAATCTGCACGCCCCGGCCCTGTTGCCCAACGACTACTGCGGCGACGTGCATCTTCGTCTGTCGTTCTACAAGAAGCTGGCCACGGCCAAGACGGCCGATCAGATCGATACCCTGCTCGAGGAAATCGTGGACCGTTTCGGCAAGCTGCCGCCCCAGGCGCAGACCCTGATCGACGTGCACCGCCTGCGCGTGCTGAGCCAGCCCTATGGCGTGGTCAAGGTGGATGCAGCCCCTGGTGTGATCAACATCAGCTTCAAGCCCCAGCCGCCGATCGATCCCATGAACATCATTCACCTGATCCAGAAGAACAAGCACATCAAGCTGGCGGGCAACGAAAAGCTGCGCATCGAAAAAGAGCTGGAGAACCCCAAGGACCGTGCCCAGATGGTGCGCGATGTGCTGCGCAGCCTGGGCCAGCCGCTCAAGAGCGAAACAGCTGTTCATGCCTGACAAGGCTGCTGACAAAGCCAGCAGGGCTATTGACCCCAGTCCGATGCAGACGGCGCAAGATGGCGGCGGAACCTGATTTTCCGAGCCGCCATGTTTCTTGAAGCCGCCATTGCCCTGCTGGCCTTGTTTCTGGCCCTGCTCTGCCGTCCCTGGCGCATGCTGGGCAGCCGGGCCGGCCCCGGCGGCATGCATGACCCGGTACTGTCGCCGCTGATCACACCGCTGCTGGCCATTCTGGTGCTGCTACCCTGGGTCTGGGCGCTGCCAGAGCTGCACAAAATGCCTTTGCAACTGCACTGGTCTGGTGCACCGCTGGTGCTGCTTCTGATCGGCTGGCCGCTTGCAGTGCCCGTACTGATTGCGACAAGCGCTATTGCCTTTGCACTGGCTCCCACACTCGGACTGCAGGACGCTCTGGGCCTGGCAGTCTGGCAGGGGCTGGTGCCGGCCACGCTGGCCATGCTCTGGGGGGCAGCAGTGCGCCGCTGGTGCTGGCACAACATCTTTGTCTTTATTTTCCTGCGTGGCTTCCTGGGCACGGTTGTGTGCGTGTTCATTGCGTCCTTGCTCGGCCAATGGGCCGGGCATGTGCTGCCCAATGTCAACGACGAGCTCTCGCACATGGCACGCTGGCTCATGGCCTGGAGCGATGGCGTGACCACCGGCATGCTGACAGCGGTATTCGTGGTGTTTCGCCCGCACTGGGTGGCCACCTGGTCCGATGCCATATATCTGCAGCCGCCTGGCAATCCTGAAAGCTGAGGCCGTCGAAGCGCATCAGCTCTGCCACTTTCCCGACCACTGCGCAAACCGCATCTTTCCCATCCGGCAAAACGCCAAGGCATTTGGCACAAGGCTTGCTCATCATCGGGCTATCGCACCACAGCAATCACCAAGCTGGTGCATATCTTGAGAAAGAGAGGGATCGCATGCTGCTCCAACCCGTCCGCAATATCGCTCACAGCAAAATTCGCCATGCCGTTCACGCCATGGCCCGCCCAGCACTGGCCTGCGCGCTGGTGGCAGGCTTTGCCGCCACGGCCCAGGCACAGGACGCCTATCCCGAGCGCGCGGTCAAGGTCATAGTCGCGCTGCCCGCAGGAGGCAGCGCCGACATGATTGCCCGAGTCGTGGGTCAAAAGCTGGCCACTGAACTCAAGCAGCCTTTTGTGGTGGACAACCGTGCCGGTGCCTCGGGTCAGATCGGCACGCCGGCCGTGGCGCGTTCCGCCCCGGATGGCTATACGCTGATGGTCTCGCCTGCCTCATTCCTGACCACCAACAAGAGCATCTTCAAATCCCTGCCATATGACCCCGAGGCCGACTTCGCGCCCATCAGCAAGCTGGTGAATCAGCCCATGGTACTGGTGGTCAAGGACAGACAGAAATTCCCCAGCGTGGCTGCCCTGGTGGCAGCCGCCAAGGCAGCCCCAGGCAAGCTGACCTTTGCCTCATCCGGCGACGGCAGCCCACAGCATCTGGCCGCGCTGATGTTCGAGACGCGCACCCAGGCCAAGATGCTTCACGTGCCCTACAAAGGCGGTGCGCCGGCCGTCAACGACACACTGGCCGGCAATGTGGACATGCTGTTTGCCGTGCTGCCCGAAGCCCTGCCCCATATCCAGGCCGGCAAGCTGCATGCCCTTGCGCTGATGGCGCCCAGGCGCGCGGCCATGCTGCCCAACACCCCCACCATGGCGGAAGGCGGTTTTGCCGACCTCAACCTCTCGGCCTGGGTCGGCCTGTTCGCACCGGCCAAGACGCCGCAGCCCGTGATCGACAAGCTCAACCGCGCGGTGCGCCTTGCACTGGACAGCGAGATCAAGACCAAACTGGGTGAAAACGGCATGGAAGTCGCACCATCGACGCCCGAGCAGCTCAGGCAGACCGTGGCCCAGGACATCAGGCTGCATGCCGAGCTGGTCAAGGCTGCGGGCATTCAGCCGCAGTAAGCAGGCACCGCCTCGAACAGCACCAGGGGGCAAACTCAGGGGTGAATGGCCAGCCGAAGCACGCCACAACAGCGGATAATGGCGGCCATCTTGAGGAATGGCGCAGACCTGATCTCCGCCATTCCCCTTTCTGCTACCCCCTCATTCGCACGATTCGCAATGACCGACGCCACCGAATTCGCCCCCGGCCTGATGATCCGCGGCTTTACCGCTCCCCAGAAGCTGGCGGACTACAAGCTCATCGCCTTTGATATGGACTCGACGCTGATCACCATCGAGTGCATCGACGAGATCGCCGACGCCACGGGCAAGAAGGCCGAAGTGGCGGCGATTACCGAAGCCACCATGCGCGGCGAAATCACCGACTTCAAGGACAGCCTGCGCCAGCGCGTAGGCAAGCTGGTCGGAGTGACCGAGGCCGACATGGCCCGCGTTCTGGCCGAACGCCTGAAACTCTCGCCGGGCGCTGAAACCCTGGTCAAGGCCGCCAAGGCCGCCGGCCTGAAAGTGCTGCTGGTCTCGGGCGGTTTCACCTACTTTGCCGAGTATGTGCGCGGCCTGCTGGACATCGACTTTGTGCGTGCCAATGTGCTGGAGATCAAGGGTGGAACACTGACCGGCGGTCTGGTCGAGCAGGCCTGGGGCGATATCTGCGACGGTGCGGAAAAGCGCCGTACCCTGCTGGAAGTGGCCTCGCTGATCGGTATCGATGCCAGCCAGTGCATTGCCGTGGGCGACGGCAGCAACGACATTCCCATGATGCAGGCGGCCGGTCTGTCTGTGGCCTACCATGCCAAGCCACGCGTGCGCAACGAAGCCAAGGTCGCCATCAACGAGGGCGGCCTGGATCGCCTGCTGGAAGTGCTCCGATAGGCTGGAACAAGCACCCGCCCTCATCAGCCGCGGCCCTGTCGTCCAGGGTCAGCGGCTTTTTTGCGCCCGCTGCGATGCAGCCATCCCCGGCAGCTTTGCTACAGTGCCATGCATCCACCTCAACCCAGTCGAAAGGTCAGAGCATGAGCCAACTCAGAATCGCCGTCATCGTGGGCAGCCTCAGCAAGCAGTCCATCAACCGCCAACTCGCCCAGGGCCTGGCTGCACTCATGCAGGACAAGGCCGATTTCGAATTCATCGATATCAGCCGCCTGCCGGTCTACAACCGCGACTTCGACAACACCCCCGATTTCAAGCCCTTTGACGACCTCAAGCCCCAGATTCGCGGCTGCCACGGCGTTCTGTTCGTGACACCAGAATACAACCGCTCCATCCCCGCATCGCTCAAGAACGTGCTCGACGGCCTGAGCCGTCCCTATGGCCAATCCGTCTGGGCAGGACTGCCGGCCGCCGTGATCGGCTGCTCGCCCGGCGCGGCCGCCACGGCCATGGCCCAGCAGCACCTGCGCAATGTACTGGTGTCGCTGGACATGCCCACCCTTCCCCAGCCCGAGGGCTTTGTGCGCTGGTCCGACACGCTGCTCGACGCTGACGGCAAGATCGGCCAGGGCAGCCATGACTTCCTCGTCAAGTACATGACACGCTTTCTGGACTGGGTGCAGCTGCACCAGAAGCGCTAAAGCAATCTTCCTCCGATTCGATAGCATGTCCCGCTAATGCACCAAGCGCTGCGGGGCACTTCATGACTATTTCCCTGCATTGAAGACTGCTGGAACTTTTGCGCACGCAGACTGTTCCTACAATAGCGTGCGGCCTCATACATCACACAACATCCGGCCGCCAGGGTCCGAGCCCTGTCCTTTTACGGACAGTTTCAGCTCGGCACCTTGAAAATCCACCTCTCGACTTTAAATACCATAGCAAGCAAGCCTTTTGCGACAACCGTTGCAGGGCATGCTGGTTGCCTTCGCTCGCCTGAGTGCAGGCAGCCGCCTATGACAACCATGACTGGAAACCATTTCGTGAAGACTTCGTACCGTGCTGCCGCCTCCGTGATTGCCATCGCCATCGCATCGCTGACCGTGCCTTCGCTGGCTCAGGCCAAGCGCATGGGCAGCAGCAAGTCCGTGCGCCCTGCCAGCATCGGCAACAAGGCGCCGGCTCAGCCCGCACCCGTGGCTCCTGCCGCCGCCGCGCCCAAGGCTGCAGCTCCAGCAGCAGCCCCCGCTGCCGCAGCGGCCCCTGCTGCCGCACCCGCAGCTGCAGCGGCACCTGCCGCTCGTGGCTCCGGCATGATGGGCACCATGGCCGGCGCTGCCGTCGGTGCCGTTGCCGGCACCATGGCCGGCAACGCCATTGCCGGCGCCATGGGCGGTGGCGACAAGGAAGCCGAAGCCAAGAAGGCCAAGGAAGAAGAGGCCAAGAAGGCCGAAGCCGAGGCCGCAGCCCTGCAAAAGCAGCTGGACGAGGCCAAGGCCAAGGCAGAAGCCGCTCGCGCAGCTGTCAAGTAATCAACAGGCCTTGGTGCAGCCCGGCACGCCGGGCCTACGGCCACTGCAAAAAAGGGATGCACCTGCATCCCTTTTTTGCATCCTTTTTTTCACGCTAGATGCGCGGACGCGGCCATGCACCATGAGTTGGTCGTGGCCGCCGATGCCGGCCTCCACCGCGATCTCAGGCGCTCCAGACAGCGGCCATGATCGCTGCAGCCGCAGCCAGAATGCAGGCAGCCGCAGCGGCCCCGCGGGCAGCGATGCTGATCAGGGCAACGACAAGCAATGCGCCTGCCGATAACCAGCCCAGCCAGGCCACGACGCCTACGGACCAGCCCCAGGCCTGTACGCAGGGCATGACCGCCGTAGCCAGCAGCCCCGCTCCCACTACGCGCAGCAGCCGCGCTCGCGCCGCAGAGATCTCCATGGCAGCCGTAAGCTGCTCGTGGTGGCGTTCCATGGCAAACGCCAGCGCAGCCATGCCCGCAAAGCTCAGCGCAAATGCCAGCCACGATGCTTGCAAGACATTCATGTTCCCACCTCCATCTTGCCCGCTGAAACCGGGCTTTCCGAACGGGCGCTGCAGCGCCGCAGATAGTGCCAGGCCCAGGCGGCAAGCAATCCCAGCGCCATGGCACACAGCTCCACGCCCGCGCTCTCCCAGTCGCCGCGCGCAATCTGGGCCGGCAGGCTGTCCCCGACCGTGAGCCAGTTCAGCAGCGGCAGCAACAGACACAACAGTGCCAGCAGGCCCAGCTGCTCCTTCCATGCCGCAGCGGGCGCACGCACCAGGGCATGCAGCAGCGCCAGACTCCAGAGCCCGAAAAACATCGCCAGCTCCCAGTTCGCTCTATGGGACAGCCCGACGGGAACCAGGCGGTTGGCCCACAGATAGCCGATGCAGCCCAGACTCAGACCCGCGATGGCCGCCACATTGAGCCCTTCGATAAGCCGGTACACGCGCGCCGTGGCGCTGCCGAACTCGCCAGCCTGTCGGCCCAGATGCTTGCTGCGACGCTTGACCATGAACAGGATGGCCCCGGTGGCCATCATGGCGCTGCCGGCCAGCCCGCACACGAAATACAGCCATTTGAGCGGCTGTCCGCCGAACTCCACCTGGTGCAGACTGCCTATCACCGACTTGGCCATGGAGGCTCCATCACCGTCCACATCGCCAGGCTGGCGCACTGTCAGCACTTCTGCAGTCGCCGCCGAGAACATCGCCATGCCGGTCGTCGGGCTCAGACGCCGCTGCATCTCAGCATCGTCGTTCCAGCCATAGACACCGATGCGCGCCGCCGCGTCACCGGGGTTGTCCACGACCACGGCCCGCACAGGCTGGCCCATCAGCTCCTGACCGCGCCGAGCAAACGGCTCCAGATCCGGAACAGCCATGGCCCGGCCCAAGCGTTCAGGCCTGTCCGACTCGTTGAGTGCCACCACATAGGAGCGCAGCCCCTGACTGCCGGTACCGAAATAGGCCGCAATGCCGGCCGGCATCAGGGTCGAGCCGGAGATGGCAATCCCCGTGTAGGCAATCATGATCTGGAACGGCAGCGTCAGCACCGCCACTGCGTTGTGGGCATCCAGCCAGCTGCGCTGCCCCTTGTGGGCACGAAAGGTGAAGAAATCCTTGAAGATGCGCCGGTGCGTGATGACGCCGCTGACCAGCGCCACCAGCATGGCCATGCCGGCAATGCCGACCACCCAGAGTCCCGCCTGTCCCGCATGCAGCCGATAGTGGAAATCCACAAAATGGTGACCGCCCTGGGTGGCGCGTACGACGCCACGAGCCGGATCCCTGACCAGCGGCTGGCCGGTAGCGGAATCCAGCTGGGCCGAGGCGTACTGGTGCTTTTCATCGAACCAGTACACACGCAGGTCGCCGGCTCCCTGGGCATCCGAGGGCCATAGCTCCCACATCTCGGCGCCCGGATGGTGTTTTTCCATATAGGCCAAGCCCCATGCCAGCCGCTGCGCGAGGTCTCCCCCCTGCTTGCCGGCGGCTGCCGCCTGCGCATGTTCGGCCTCTTCGGCATGGTGCTCGGGCGTCATCCAGTGCGAAATAGGCTCCGCAAAGACTGCCAGCGTGCCTGTCAGGAACACCGCGAACAGCAGCCAGGAAAACCAGAGACCGCACCAGGTATGCAGCCAGGCCTGGGCCTGGCGAAAGCCGCCCTGCCCGGCACCAGAGGTTTTTTTCTGCTCGGCCATGCTCAAACACCCCCTGCCAGCCAGGCCGATGCAGCTGCCATGACGGCAGCCGGCAGCAGCAGGCCCAGCCAGACGCGGCCGGGCGACACCGGCGAGAACGCCCAGATCACGGCCAGCACGTGCAGCGCAAAACTCCACAGCATGCCGGCGAGCACGGCCTCGGCACGCGATGCAGGCAAGACTGTGGCAAGGAATACGGCCAGGGCACTGGCCAGCAGATAGCCGCCCAGGACGGCGGCCAGCAACCGGGAAAGAACGCCGATGCCCGCGAAGGTCAAAAAGGAATGGTTCATGGCACAAAGATCGGGATGGAGGCCTCGGCCTGCCATCAAGGCAGCCCGGGGCGAAGCAGGCTTCAAGGCCCTGTCTCTCTGTATGACAAACGAAAACCCAAAAAGGGTCATCCACGCTCCTGCCATGGCAGCCACTGGCTCAAATCGTCAGCCTTGCAGCGGCCACCCCGCAGAACCATGCACCCTTCACGGCCCGGGCAGAAGAGGTCCGCCGTGCGCTCGGGATAACCAGGCTTGCTCTTCCGCGGCCGCAGGCCTGGCCACCCTCAGAAGTCGTAGCGCATGCCCACATTCACACTGCGCGGCGCACCCCAGGTGTAGTACAGGCCGCCCAGGCTGCTGACACCGGCAAAGTACTTTTTGTCCAGCAGGTTGTTCACGTTCAGGCTCAGCGACAGATGCTTGTCGACCTGGTAGCGGGCCATCAGGTCCAGCACGGCATAGGACTGCTGCGCCAGAGTGTTGTGGCTGTCGCTGGTCGAGGTCTTGCTTTGCCAGCGAGTGGCCGCCCCCACCGTCAGGCCGCGCAGCGATCCGCGATCGAAGCGGTAGGTGCTGCCGAGCTTGAGCTGGTACTTGGGATATTGGCTGGAGCTGGTCAGCGAGCTGTTTTGCTGCACCAGACTGCCCTGCACCTGCCAGCCGCGCGCCAGCTCACCCGACAGCTCCAGCTCCCAGCCGCGCCGCGTGGCGCCGTTGACGGCACGGTATGCCATATCGCCGCCAGGCGTGAAGGCGCCGGTTTCCTCGGCCGAGTTGTCGGTCTTCATCCAGAAGTGGGCGATGCTGGCGTTGAGTCGCTTGTCCAGGAATTCGCCCTTGGCGCCGACTTCAAAGGTCTTGCCTTGCTCGGGATCCAGGGTGCGCCCCTGTGCGTCCTGAGCGCTTTGCGGCTTGAAGATGGTGGCGTAGCTGCCGTACAGCGAGACTTGGGGATGCACTTCATAGACCAGGCCGGCATAGGGCGTGGTGACGGTTTCGCGCATATCGTAGTTCCACCAGGTGGGAGTCACATCATGCTGGCGGTACTGCGTCACGCGCATGCCCGCAATCAGCTGCAGCGGCTCCGCCAGGCGGAAGCGCCCTGCCGTATAGGCATACTGCTGACGCTGGTTGAAGACATGGCGGTCATAGTTCCAGTTGCTGAAGTCTGGCTGGGCCAGCGCGCCGCCGCCCTGGGCATAGCTCAGGCCCAGATTGGCCAGCGGTACGTTCTTGGAGCTGCCGTAAAGCAGGCCGCTGTGGTAGCGCGATATGCCCACGCCAGCCAGCAACTCGTGCGTGCGGCCCAGCAGGGTAAAAGGGCCTTTGACGTCGAGATTGACCGACCAGTTGCGGTTTTCCACGTCCTGCCACGGCAGATAGGCAGCAGTGGTGCTGTTCCAGAGGTAGCCCAGTGTCATGTCGTCCATCTTCACGCTCTGATGGAAGAACTTCAGACTTGCCGTCCAGTCATGGGCCAGACGCTGCTCCACGCTGCCGAACAGCTCGGTGCTTTCCTGCTCATAGCCCGACCAGGGCGCACCGTTGTTGAACGAGCGCGGCATCAGCCCCACTTCAGCTCCTGCCGCGGTGTAGCGCTGTATGGGTCGGGTCGTGCCGAAGCCGCGAGCCTCGCGCTGACGCAGCGTGATGCCCAGGTTCAGCAGGGTATCGGGGGTGAGATCGGCCTCCAGCGTGCCGAACAGCATCTTGCTGTTGCTCTTTTCGTTGTCGCGAAAGCTGCCCGCATCTGTCATGGACGCAACCACACGGCCGCGCAGCGTCCCCGCCTCGTTGAGCGAGCCGCCTATATCGGCCTGCGCACGGTAGGTATCCCAGCTGCCGGCATTGGCACGCACGCTGGCCTGGAACTCGCGCGTGGGGCGCTTGCGGATCAGGTTGACGGTAGCGCCATAGCCGCCCTTGCCGACAACCAGCCCTGACGAGCCTTTGAGTACTTCGACGCGGTCCATCTCCGCCATATCGTCCAGCGCATACATGGTGCTGGTGACAAAGTACCAGCCATTGCTGAGCTGCGACATGCCGTCGACCTGCAGATTCACCTCCGAGCCACGGGCCTGGAAGTCCGTCGCGTTGTTCTGACGATAGACGCCGATGCCCGGTGTCTGCTCCAGCACATCGGCCAGCGTTTCCAGCTTGAAGTCATCCATCCGCTGGCGTGTCATCACGCTCACCGACTGCGGCGTCTCGCGCAGAGTCAGGCCCAGACCCGTGGCCGTGCGGCTGGGGCCGGTCTGGGTGTAGCTGCCCGTACCTTCCGTGGTGCCGCTGCGTTCGGCCTGAGCCGTGACACGCACCTCGGACAGCGTGCTGCCCTCTTCACTCGAGACGGGCGCCACGGCCTGTCTTTGCAGGGTATAGCTGCCGCCGGGGCGTGACACCAGCTCCAGCCCGCTGCCAGACAGCAGGCGCTGCAGTGCCTCGCGCGGCGTATAGCTGCCGGAAAGCGTGGGGCTTTGCCGACCTTGTGTTAGCGCGGGGTCGAACGACAGTGCCATGCCGGCCGTGGCCGCCACCTCGGACAACACTCGACCCAGCGGGCCTGCTTCAATCTGGTATGTCTGAGCCTGCCCGGCTGTCGGCGGCTCGGCCGCCTGTACGGCGGTCGCTGCCAGCGCCCAGCCCAGCAGGGCAAGCTGAACGGCGCGCGCAACAGGGCTGAATACGGGATTCGATAGGGAACGGGAAGCCATGGAAGCAGGCATGAAAGACAGTCCTTTGGAAGCAAAAATGAGTGATTCACCTTGCTTGCCAAACAACTTGCGAAAAAGTCTCAGCTGCCTGCATCTTTTTTTTTGCGGCCGCTCCAGCGGACTCAGCGCGCCGCCACCGTGACCCAGTATCCGCGCCAGCGCTGGTGCACGCTCACGGCATAGGTCTCGGCCAGCATGGCCAATGCCCGGTCGGTATCAGCCAGGGGATAGGCTCCCGAGACCTTGATGGCCATCACCTCGGGGGCGCAATGCAGAAGACCAGAGCGGTAGCGTGCCAACCGTGCGCAGACTTCGGACATGGGCATGGCATCCGCCACCAGCATGCCCTGCGCCCAGGCCAGTTGCTGCGCACTCGCCGTCTCCAGCGCACCGGCGCCCCGGTCAGTCAAGCGCGCCCAATTGCCCGCAGGCACCACCAGCGCAGGCCGGGAGGCTCCGTGCAGCGTGACTTCGACAGCACCTTGCGTCACGGCCAGGTCCACGAACTGGCCCTCGCTGTCCTGCTGCACCGAAAAGCGCGTGCCCAGTGCCCGCAGACGCCCCACGGCCGTCGCCACCAGCAAGGGCCCGTCCACGCCGCTGGGATCGGCGGCGGTTTCCAGCAGGATGGAGCCTCGGCGCAGATGAATCAGGCGCTGGTGAGCATCGAAGCGGATATCCACGGCGCTTGCCGTATCCAGCAGCAAACGGCTGCCATCGGCCAGCGTCACGCTGCGCTGCTCTCCCGTGGCAGTGCGCAGATCGGCCGTCCAGCCCTGTTGCTGCACCATGCGCCAGCTCATCCAGCCACCAGGCACGGCGGCCAGCAGCATCGCCAGTCTGGCCACGGCGGCTCTTCGGCTGCGGCGCTGCGTTCGGTCCAGTGCAGGCATGGCCAACGCTGTCGGCAGGCCACCGAGCTTGCCCATCAGCAGCTCAGCCCGCATCCAGGCGCCTTCATGGTCGGCGCTGGTATGGCGCCAGCGCTCGAAGGCGGCATGCTCGGCCGCCGTCAGGCCTTCATCGTTGAGGCGGACCAGCCAGTCCGCGGCTTCGTCAAGCAGGCGTGCATCCATGGCGCTTCAGTCCATCAGCGCCAGACAATGCCTGAAAGCCTGGGCCATGTAGCGCTTGACGCTGCTCAGCGACACGCCCAGTTGCAGCGCGATGGCGTCGTACTTCATGTCTTCCAGCTGCGACAGCAGGAAGGTGCGCCGCACCAGGGGCGGCAAGGCATCGAGCATGGCATCTATCTCGTGCAAGGCTTCCAGCACCAGGGCCCGGTGCTCGGGCGACGGCGCTTCGGGCTCGGGCAGCAGGGCCAGCGCATCCAGATAGGCGCGCTCCAACGCCTGGCGCCGGCACCAGTTGACCAACACGCCCTTGGCCACCGTGGTCAGATAGGCACGCGGCGACTCAATCTGCTGCGGCTCGCGCACACCGAGTATGCGCACAAAGGTGTCCTGCGCCAGATCGGCCGCATCGAAGGCATTGCCGACCTTTTTGCGCAACCAGCCCTGCAACCAGCCGTGATGGTCGATGTAAAGCGCGGTGACTTCGCGGTGAATGACGGATTCGGCAGCGGACATGGTGCGATGGAGATAAAGCTCGGGCGAAACTCAAATGATATCAATTCTCATTTTCAATGTAAGCAAAGGCGTCACTATTTCCGCAGGGACCGGGCTCTGCCATCCATCCCGGCTCGCCGAGGCCGCACGCCTGGAAGCACAAGGACGCAAACGCCGCGCAGAGATCGCTGTGCGCAAGCCCTGCCCTCGGCCGGGCCTGCCTAGAGATCGCGGCAACCGGATGGTGTGGCAAAAGGCAAACAATGATCGGGCGCGGCGGCGGCCCACGGTTGCGAGCCGCAGCCTCCGATAGACTTTCCGATGGCTATTGCACTGCCGAGATCGGCGATGTTTTACTGGGCCGGTGACCGCGTCGCTTGCGGCCCGGGCTGCCAATCAGGAAACTCAAGAATCAAGATGACAGGCTTTCATCCTCACCGGCTTTTGCGTCGCATCGTGCTCGGCAACCTGCTGGTAGCCGCCCTGCTGTGCTTTGCCACCTGGCTGGGCGTGCATGCCAATTACCGCGCGGACATGGAGCTGGGAGTGGCCGTCACCCGACACCAGGCACGCAGCCTGAGCCTGGAGCTGGCTGCCGAGGTAAGACTGGTCGAGAACGCCTTGTCGGCGATTGCCAGCCGTTATCGTGCACGCAGCTCTGATGGCCTGCCCGCCGCCAACTCGGCCCTGTATGAAATGCTGCAGGAGCAGCGTGCCCTGATCCCTTTTGTCACGGCCTTGCGCACCACTGACAGCGCGGGCCAGGTGCTGATCGCGCCCAGCGAAGCCGATCTGCCGTTTTCGGTGGCCGACCGCGACTATTTCGCCCAAGCCCGCGAAACAGACCGGATGGTGGTGTCCGAGCCCCTGATCAGCCACTCCTTCGGGAAATGGTCCATCGTGCTGGCCCGGCGTCTTCAGTCCGATGACCGTCAGTTCCAGGGCATCGTCTATGCCATCGTCGCGGCGGAGCATTTTCACCAACTGTTCCAGCGCCAGTCCTTTGGCACGAGCAGCGCCATGGCGCTGCGCACCGATCAGGCCCGGCTGGTCGCGCGCTATCCGGCCGAAAGCCAGGACGCCGAAGCCGGCATCGGCAAGGCCGCCGTCTCGCCCGAGTATCACCGTGCCGTCGGCCGCAACCGCGAGGAAGGCTGGTACATCACGCCGACCCTGATTGATGGCGTGGAGCGCATCACGGCCTACCACCGGCTGCCCGGATATCCGCTGACCGTGTTCACGGGACTCGGCACCGAAGCCTATATGGCCATGTGGCGCGCCTCTGCCTGGCGGGCCTGGGGCCTGGCCGCCCTGTGCATCGCCTTCATCGCCCTGGGCTCGGTGGCGCTATACCGTCTGCAGCAGCGTGAACGCCGCATCCGCAAGGAGCAGGAGCTGGTCATCGACAATGATCTGATCGGCATGGCGCGCCTGCGCGAGCGCAAAATCGTCTGGACCAACCCGGCCATGCGCCGCCTGCTCAAGCAGTCGGCTGCGGCACTGCAGGGCGCGTCCACGCGCACGCTGTACCCGGATGAGGCCTCCTACCGGCGCATCGGCGAGAAAGCCTATAGCTCCTTGCTCGCCCGGGGCAAATTCCATGCGCAGTTCCAGATGCGCAATGCCGAAGGCAAGCTTTTGTGGGTCGATGCATCGGGCACATTGCTCAACGCCGAGGAGTCGCTCTGGATCCTGGTGGACATCGACGCCCTCAAGCGCGGCGAACAGGCCGCCAACCATCTTGCCAATCACGACGCGCTGACGGGCCTGGCCAACCGCCGCGCGCTCGAGGAAACGCTGAACCAGGAACTGGCCGACGGTCAGATGGTTGCCGTGTGCTTCATGGACCTGGATGGCTTCAAACAGGTCAACGATACCCAGGGCCATGACGCAGGCGACGAGGTTCTGCGCGTGGTCGCGGCCCGTCTGCTGGCCCAGGCCCGGGCTGGCGACTGCGTCGCACGCCTGGGCGGGGATGAATTCGTGGTGCTGCTGTCCGGCCTGCACGTGCCCGAAGAGGCCATGTCCGTGATGAAGCGCTGCATGGAGGCCGTGCGCCAGCCGATCGCGCTGCAAGGCGGAGTGATGGTTCAGGTCGGCTGCAGCATCGGCATCTCCATCAGCGTGCAAGGCAGCTCCACGGCAAACCTGCTGCAGACAGCGGACGAAGCCATGTATGAGGCCAAGCATGCGGGCAAGGGACGCATTGTCCAGCATGCTGATCTGGCGCAAGGCCCCGGGAGCTGAAGCCTCGCGCCGCCCGGCCGCAGCCCGGGCCCGCCGATTTCATCTCCTGTTCTGTGCAACTCACGCCTGGCCGAGAACCCTGTTGGGGCCTATTCCTGCGCCCTGGGCGGCAGGCCCTGGGCCCTGCGAATCGGCTCCAGCAAGGCACCGAGTCCGTTGTGGTCGAGCTCCTGCATCAAGGCCAGCAACTCGCCGATCTCCCCCTTGGGAAAGCCCTCGCGGGCAAACCAGTTGAGGTAGTTGCCGGGCAGATCGGCAATCAGGCGGCCCTTGTACTTGCCATAGGGCATAGACACGCGCACCAGGCGCTCCAGCATTTCGGGATTCATGACAGGGAAACTTTGTATAAAAAACGACGCTCTTATAACCAAATAAGAAAAATGTCCTGCAGGCCTTGGTACAGGGCACTAGACTATGCACCTTAGTTCACTGCGGCCCAGACAAGGCCCGGGATTTATCGCAACTTGCTGAAGAAAGTCAGAACCAATGTTGAAGAAAGCTCTTTCTGCTATCGCTATTGCCACTCTGGCGCTGTCGGCCCAGGCCGCTGACGTGCTCAAGGTGGGCGCCACGGCCGTGCCTCACGCCGAAATCCTCAACCACATCAAGCCCGCACTGAAGGCTCAGGGCATCGATCTGGAAATCAAGGAGTTCAGCGACTACGTCCAGCCCAATGCCGCAGTGGAGGACAAGCAGCTGGATGCCAACTTCTTCCAGCACCAGCCCTATCTGGACAGCTACAACAAGGACCGCAAGACCTCGCTGGTGGCCGTGCCCAACGGCAAGGTGCATGTGGAGCCCTTCGGCGCCTATTCCAGCAAGATCAAGAACATCAAGGATCTGAAGAATGGCGCCACCGTGGCCATTCCCAACGACCCCTCCAACGGTGGCCGCGCGCTGATTCTGCTGGCCAAGCATGGCCTGATCGAGCTCAAGGACCCCAAGAGCCTGACCCCCACGGCTCTCGACGTCGTCAAGAACCCCAAGAAGCTGAAGTTCAAGGAACTGGAGGCGCCCTTGCTGCCCCGCGCACTGGCTGATGTCGACCTGGCTCTGATCAATACCAACTACGCCATCGAAGCCAAGCTCAACCCCACCAAGGATGCGCTGTTCATCGAAGGCGCCGACTCGCCCTATACCAATATCGTGGTGGCCCGCAAGGACCGCGCCAACGGCGCCGACATTGCCAAGCTGATGAGCACTCTGCACTCGGCAGACACTAAGAGGTTCATCCAGGAAAAGTACAAGGGCGCCGTGGTTCCTGCGTTCTGATGCGCACAGGCCACGCCCTTCTTCGCAGGGTGTAGCGGCTGCACTGCATAGTCCCATGGCCGGGCAGACCCGGCCGCAGACTGCACTTGACGGCCCGAGCCTAAAAAAAGCGCTGCTACGGCAGCGCTTTTTGCTTTCAATTTAATAGCTTATAGCGCTTTACAGGAAAGCGTTTGAAGCCATTTTCACTTGAATTATCTCAATGCGAGGGAGCTGGCACTGAATACAGCAGTACCGGTGTCTCGCCATCGCCATTGACACTTTCCAGGTGCACGCCAAATCCCCATAGCCTGGCGACATGCTTGAGCACCTCCTGCGCATCCTCGGCCAGCGGCCTGCCCTGGTACTGGGTATGCCGCAGCGTCAGACTGCGGTCGCCACGCAGATTCACGCTCCAGGCTTGAATGTTGGGCTCACGTGCTCCCAGGTCGTATTGCTGCGACAGCAACTGGCGCAGCGTGCGATAGCCGTCTTCGTCGTGGATGGCGCTGACCAGCACATCACGTTCGTCAGGGTCGTCATGCAGGGAGAACAAGCGCATGTCACGCATCAGCTGCGGGCTCAGGAACTGGCCGACAAAGCTCTCGTCCTTGTAGTTGCGCATGGCGTGGTGCAGCGCCGGCAACCATGGTGTACCAGCCATGTCGGGGAACCAGCGGCGGTCCTCCTCGGTCGGCTTTTCGCAGATGCGCCGGATATCGCGGTACATGGCAAAGCCCAGCGCATAGGGGTTGATGCCGCTGAAGGCCCGGTGGCCTGCGGGCGGCTGGTAGATCACATTGGTGTGCGATGACAGCCACTCCAGCATCACGCCATCGGTCAGCCAGCCTTCGTCGTACAAGGTGTTGAGCAGGGTGTAATGCCAGAACGTGGCCCAGCCTTCGTTCATCACCTGGGTCTGGCGCTGCGGGTAGAAATACTGGGCGATCTTGCGCACGATGCGCACGATCTCACGCTGCCAGGGCTCGAGCAAGGGAGCGTTCTTCTCGATGAAATACAGAATGTTCTCTTCGGGCTCCCGGGGAAAGCGCTCGCTGCCCGGCACCGTGCTGTCCTTGTCCTTGTCCCTTCGGGCAGGCAGGGTGCGCCACAGCACATTGACCTGCTGCTGCACATAGGCCTCGCGCTCCTCGCGCTCTGCGCGCTCGCGCGACAGGCTTTTGTGCGAGGGCCGGCAATAGCGATCCACGCCGAAGTTCGACAGCGCATGGCAGGAGTCCAGCAGCTGCTCCACGCTGTCAAGACCGTAGCGCTCCTCGCATTGCGCCACATAGTCACGCGCGTAAACGAGATAGTCGATGATGCTGCCGGCATCGGACCACATGCGAAACAGATAGTTGTTCTTGAAGAAGCTGTTGTGCCCATAAGCGGCGTGGGCAATCACCAGGGCCTGCATGGCCGTGCTGTTTTCCTCCATCAGATAGCTGATGCAGGGGTTGGCGTTGATGACGATCTCGTAGGCCAGCCCCATATGGCCGCGCCGGTAGCGCCGCTCCGTGGCCAGAAACTCCTTGCCATAGCTCCAGTGCCGATAGTTCACGGGCATGCCGACGCTGGAATAGGCATCCATCATCTGCTCGGCCGTAATGATCTCCAACTGGTTCGGATAGGTGTCCAGGCCATAGCGCTCGGCCGTGGCAGCAATCGCCGCGTGATACTGCTCGATGAGCTCGAAAGTCCAGTCGCTGGGATCGGGCAGCGGGGACGACGGCCGCTGCGACGCCACCAGCGGCGCCTGCGGAACATCGCGGTAACGCGACTCCCCTTGCGTGTGCGAATTGCCGGCTCTTTTGCTGGCCCTGAGATCCAGCACGGGATAGAGATTGAGGTTCATATCGATACCCCATCCTTTTTGAAGAGATCACGGAACACCGGATAGATCTCGTTGGCGGCCGATACCTTGCGCATGGCGAAATGGGGAAATAGCGGCAGCAGACGGTTGTACTCATCCCAAAGGCTCTGCTCCTCGAGCACCACCTGCAGATAAGCGTAGTAGCGCACCAGCGGCAGTATTCTTTCGGCGAGGATGCTGTGGCATTTGCCTCCGTCGTCGCTGAAGTTGTCGCCATCGCTGGCCTGGGCCACATAGATATTCCAGTCATTGACCGGGTAACGGGCCCTGATGATCTGCTCGAGCAGAACCAGCGCGCTGCTGACCACCGTGCCACCGCTCTCGGTGGAGTGGAAGAACTCGTCTTCACTGACCTCCGCCGCCTGGGTGTGATGGCGAATGAAGACGATCTCGATCTTGTCGTAATGCCTGGTGAGAAACAGGTACAGCAGAATGAAGAAGCGCTTGGCCAGTTCCTTGCGCTCCTGATCCATGGAGCCGGAGACGTCCATCACGCAGAACATCACGGCCTGGCTGCTGGGCACCGGCACCTTGCTGCGGTTGCGAAACCGCAGATCCAGCTGTTCGAGAAATGGCACTCCGCCTATACGCTCCCGCAGGGCATCGATCTGACGCTGCAACTCGGCTACCGCCTCGCTGGTGCCGTCATCCTGCGCCAGCAAGGCGTCGAGCTGCTCTTCCAGTTCCTTGAGCTCGCGATGCGCGGCCTTGGTCAGTGCAATGCGTCGCCCCAGGGCACCGCGCATGGTTCGCACCAATGCCAGATTGCTGGGCGTGCCATCATGGCTGTAGCCCGCGCGCCTGGTCTTGTATTGCAGGGTGTTGCCGATATGGTTGCGCAGCAGGCGCGGCAGGGCCAGGTCTTCAAAGAAGAGATCCATGAACTCTTCCTTGGTCAGCGTAAAGGTGAAGTCGTCCTGCCCCTCGCCGCTATCGCTGGCCTGCGATCCCGAGCCGCCGCCCCCGCTGGGCGGGCGCGCAATGCGATCGCCGCGCACATGTTCCTGGTTGCCAGGCAACACGACATCGCGGATACCGCCCTGTCCATGCCTGAAGACCGGCTCCTGAATGTCCTTTTTCGGGATGGTGATGGTTTCCGCCTGGTCGATATGGCGGATGTCGCGCGCAGACACGGCCTTGCGTACCGCTTCCGCGATCTGTTCCTTGAAACGCCGCACAAACCGCTCGCGGTTGCCCACCGATTTGTTCTTGCCTGCAAGCCTGCGGTCGATGATATGCAGTGCCATCTGTGCTCCCATCTCCAGGGACTGTTCTCAATCATCGCGCCGGTGGCCGCCCAGGACGACCACCGGTCCCTCGGTCAGCTGCTCTTGCGCACACGCAGATACCACTCGCAGAGCAGGCGCACCTGCTTGGGCGTATAGCCCTTGGCCTCCATGCGGGTGACGAAGTCCTCGTGCTTGCGCGCATCCTCGGCACTGGCCTTGGCGTTGAAGCTGATGACGGGCAGAAGCTCCTCGGTGTTGGAGAACATCTTCTTCTCGATCACCACGCGCAGCTTTTCGTAGCTGGTCCAGCTCGGGTTCTTGCCCTGGTTGTTGGCCCTGGCCCGCAGCACGAAGTTGACTATCTCGTTGCGGAAATCCTTGGGGTTGGCAATGCCGGCAGGCTTTTCCACCTTCTCCAGTTCGGCATTGAGCGCATTGCGATCAAACACCTCGCCGGTATCGGTGTCGCGGTACTCGCTGTCCTGAATCCAGTAGTCGGCGTAGGTGACGTAGCGGTCAAAGATGTTCTGGCCGTACTCGCTGTAGCTCTCCAGATAGGCGGTCTGGATTTCCTTGCCGATGAATTCGGCATAGCGCTGCGACAGATATTCCTTGATGAAGCCTATGTACTTGGTCTCCAGCTCGGCGGGGAACTGCTCCCGTTCGATCTGCCGCTCCAGCACATACATCAGGTGCACGGGGTTGGCCGCCACTTCGGTGCTGTCGTAGTTGAAGACCTTGGCAAGGATCTTGAAGGCAAAGCGGGTGGAGATGCCCTCCATGCCCTCATCCACGCCCGCATAGTCGCGGTATTCCTGGTAGCTCTTGGCACGGGGGTCCGTGTCCTTGAGGCTTTCGCCGTCATAGACCTGCATCTTGCTGAAGATGCTGGAGTTCTCAGGCTCCTTGAGACGTGTGAGCACCGAGAACTGCGCCATCATCTTGAGCGTGCCGGGCGCGCAGATGGCGTTGGCCAGCGAAGACTCCCGGATCAGCTTTTCATAGATGCGGACCTCCTCGCTCACACGCAGGCAGTAAGGCACCTTGACGATGTAGATGCGGTCGAGGAAGGCCTCGTTGTTGCGGTTGTTGCGGAAGGCCTTCCACTCGCTTTCATTGCTGTGGGCCAGCACCACGCCGTCGAAAGGAATGGCGCCAAACCCCTCGGTGCCCTTGTAATTGCCTTCCTGGGTGGCGGTCAGCAAGGGGTGCAGCACCTTGATGGGTGCCTTGAACATTTCGACGAATTCCAGCAGACCTTGATTGGCCAGGCACAGGCCGCCCGAGTAGCTGTAGGCGTCGGTGTCGTCCTGCGAGAAATTTTCCAGCTTGCGGATGTCCACCTTGCCCACCAGGCTCGAGATGTCCTGGTTGTTCTCGTCGCCAGGCTCGGTCTTGGCAATGCCGATCTGCTTGAGAATGCTGGGGTAGCGCTTGACCACGCGGAACTGGCGAATGTCTCCACCAAACTCCTCCAGCCGCTTCACGGCCCAGGGCGAGAGCACATGCTGCAGATTGCGGCGCGGAATGCCGAACTCTTCTTCCAGAATCGGACCGTCTTCCACGGGGTCGAACAGACCCAGCGGCGACTCGTTCACCGGCGATCCCTTGAGCGCGTAGAACGGGGCCTTCTGCATCAGGTATTTGAGACGCTCGGCGATAGAGCTTTTGCCACCGCCCACCGGTCCCAGCAGATAGAGAATCTGCTTGCGCTCCTCCAGCCCCTGGGCTGCATGGCGGAAGAAGCTCACCACCTGCTCGATGGCATCTTCCATACCGTAGAACTCGGAGAAAGCGGGGTAGCGGCGGATGACCTTATTGGCGAACAGGCGCGACAGCACGGGGTCGTTGCGGGTGTCCACCATCTCGGGTTCGCCGATGACCGCCAACATGCGCTGTGCGGCACCCGCGTAGGCCATAGGGTCACGCAGGCAAAGGCTCAGGTACTCGTCCAGCGACATTTCTTCTTCACGCAGGCGGACATAGCGTGCTGCGGAATTGCTGATGACATCCATATGACCTCCCGTGGCGGCACCAGGGTTCGAATCAGTGCCGCAATGTTGCAAAGCATTCGTTACCGTGTGCATCCGTTGTAGCACCTCGCTCCTGATTTGAATAGACCGAGAGTCCTACAAATACGCAGTAGCCACGACAGCCAAAACCGCAAACCGGATAGCGCAAAAACCGGTCAAAAAACAGGACTCAAAATGAGCATAGAGGACTGGCTTCACCTGTGTCATGAAACACGCTATCTGTGTGCCAGTATTCAGGATTTCAGCGACTCCGGAATCGTAGAAAACGGCTGCCGGCAGCCAGGCCGACGTGCAAAAAAAAGCGCTGCCCAGGCAGCGCTTCAGACCCATCCAGCTACAGAAAAAAGAGCTTGCTGCGCAAATTTCTAGGGTTATTCACTAGAAAAAATTCTGCAAAGCATTGATTAGCAAGCGCTTACAGCACCTCTTTTCATAGCATGGGTATTCATCCGGAAGTGGCTGCAGATGCATCCACGGCGGGAGGTTTGCTACCTGGCCGCGTCACGGCACTGCCCATGGCTGCGGCCATGATGCAAGCAATCGCAGTCCACTGCGTGGCGCTCAGATGCTCGCTGAGCAGTAGCATGCCCATCAGTGCCGCAATCGCCGGCTCGGTCGCCAATGCAATGCCAAAGGTCGCAGGCGGCAGGCGGCGCAGGGCCAGCATTTCCAAGGTGTAGGGCAAGGCACTGGAGATGGCCGCCACCATCAGACCGAACAGCAGGATCGACGGCGTCAGCAGCTTGAGCCCGGCCTCGGCCACGCCAAATGGCACCACCACCAAAGCCGCGCACAGCAAGCCCAGGGACACTGCCTGGCCGCTGGGAATATGGCCCAGCCTGCGCCCCAGCACGATGTAGGAGGCCCAGCAGATGGCGGCTCCGAGCGCGCAGGCAATGCCCACCGGCGACAGGTTCAGGTCCGAAGCATTGCCGCCCAGAGGAAGAATCATGGCCAGCCCGGCAACCGCCAGCGCCAGCCAGACAAAGTCCAGTGCACGGCGTGAGTAGTAGATGGCCACGGCCAACGGCCCTGAAAACTCTATGGCCACGGCCAGGCCAAACGGAATATCGCGCAACGCCATGTAGAACATCAGGTTCATGCCGCCCAGCGCCATGCCGAAAATCAGCAGAGCCTGTGCCTGCTGACGGTTGAGCGACCAGCGCCAGGGCCGCCAGACGCACACCAGAATCAGCGCGGCAAAGCCCACCCGCAATGCCGAGGTACCCTGGGCACCGACCAGGGGAAACAGCTGCTTGGCCAGCGAAGTTCCCAGCCCGAGCGCAGTGACCGAGCCCAATACGGCCAACACGGGCCACCAATGATTCCAGCTGTTTTTTGACATAGGTAGGTACGATATTGCATGTCACCCGCGAAATTTGCTCGTTTTCGGCCCTGAATCTGCAAGTTTCGCTCTCAACCCATCCCACACCATGCCTGCTGCCGATCTGGACTCCTTTGACCACGCGATTCTTGCCCTTCTCCAGCGTGACAACCTCATGCCACAGCGTCTGATTGCGGAGCACATCAACCTCTCGGCCCCGGCCGTGCAGCGGCGCATCAAGCGATTGCAGGAAACCGGGGTGATTGCCGCCAACGTGGCCGTGCTGGAGCCCGTCAAGGTTGGCCGTACGCTGACCGCGATCATCACCGTGCAGCTGGTCAACGACAGGCCTGACCTGTCGCGCGGCTTCAGGGCCAGAATCGCCGATGAAGCGGCCGTGCAGCAATGCTTTTATGTGACGGGCGAAACCGACTACATCCTGGTCGTCACGGCAACCGACATGGATGATTACCAGGCCATCTGCAAACGCCTGTTCGAAGGTGACGAGAACATTCGCCGCTACAGCACCTCGATCGCACTGGAACGCATCAAGACAGGTCTGCAACTGCCGCTGTCCGCGCCATGAGGCAGTTCTGCCTTGTGGCCCGAGTTGGTGCAGAACGAGGGCTGCCATCTGCCATGAAGATTGGCACTGGCGCCACCAGAAACAAAATGCAACAATTGCGTCATAAACCGGCTCAGATTTTGCACACAACAAGAGTCCACTCTTGAGGAGACACGATGAACACTTCTTCCGCCACCTCGCCCGATATGGCCACGCTGGTTGCCGATCGCACGCTGGACAAATATGCCAAGGACTACTTCCCCCGGCGCGAGCAGGTGACGATTGCCTTTCGCGGCGACATTGCCGAGAAGCACAACTACGACAAGATCCGCCCGATCTCGCAAGCCCAGCGTCATGGCAAGCACATTGTGGTGATCGAGGGCCAAAGCCAGAAAACCGGAGCCACAGGCCACTACCGTATCGAATGCAATAGCTGGAACCTCATCGAAGCCGTGGGCCTGTGGGAGCAGGCTGCAGCGGCTTGAACAGCGAAGGCGAGCCTGCGCCGAAGTCCGCGACACATGGCGCCGGCTTGCGTTGAGACTCAGACGTCCATTCCAAATGCGCTGCTCGCCACCCACCAGGCCAGACCCAGCATCATCACGCCGGTGATGCCATCCATGACGCGCCAGGCGCCGGGGTTGGCAAACAGGCGCTTGAGACGTCGCCCTGCCATCGCCAGCAGCACAAACCAGAGACAGCTGGCAGAGGCAGCTCCCACCACGTAGGACCAGCGGCCCGCACCTTCCTGCTGGGCGCCAATCGAGCCCATCAGCAACACCGTATCCAGGTACACATGAGGATTGAGCAAGGTGATGGCCGCCAGCGCAGCCAGCACGCTCATCATCCCGCGCGGTGCCGCCCTGCGCTCGCCGGCTTCCATGGCTGCATCCGGAGCCAGCCACATGCGCCGCAAGGCGAAAAGACCATAGGCCAGCAAAAATGCGGCTCCACCCAGCGTCAGATACTGGGCCAATGCCGGATAGCTGGTCAGCATCTGCGCCATGCCGGCCACCCCCAGCGCTACCAGCAGCCCATCGCTGAGCACACACAGAGCCACGCAGGCCTTCACATGTTCGCCCTGCACTGCCTGACGCAGCACATACAGGTTCTGGGCACCGATGGAAACAATGAGCGAAGCGCACACCGTAAAGCCTGCAATCCAGGCTGAATAAAAATTAGTTGTCATATCCATGAGCCGCTGACTCCTCCAAACCGGCCCGGATTCTTGCTCCACGGAGCAATTAAGTAAAATTACATTTACTCAATCCAATGAAGAATTTCTAATGTTTGACTACGCAGGACTGGAAGCGCTTGCCGCGGTATTGCGTGAGGGAAGCTTCGAGCGTGCGGCGCGCAAGCTGCATGTCACCCCCTCCGCCATCTCCCAGCGCATCAAGTTGCTTGAGGAGCGCGTGGGACAGGTGCTGGTGCTGCGAGGCACGCCCTGCAGTGGCACGGAGGCCGGCCGACGCCTGTGCCTGCATGTGGAGCAGGTGGCGCTGCTGGAAAACGATTTGCGCCGCAAGAACCCGGAACTGGTCCCCGAAGGCCAGACCGCCCTGCCCACGCTGAAGCTGGCAGTCAATGCCGACTCCCTGTCGACCTGGTTCATGGATGCCATGGCGGATTTCACTCAGGATGGCAACGAGTTGCTGGACATCAGCATTGACGACCAGGATCACACGGCCAAACGCATCAAGGAAGGTGAAGTCATGGCCGCCGTCACCGCCACGGGCTCGGCGATTGCTGGCTGCAACACCTGGCCGCTGGGCCGCATGCGCTATATCGCCGTGGCCAGCCCGGCGTTTGTGCAGCGCCATCTGGCCCAAGCCGAGTCGGACCGGGAACTGGCACAGATCTTGGCCAAGGCGCCCATGATGTACTACGGCCGCAAGGACAGCCTGCAGGACCAATGGCTCCATGGTCTGGGACTGGACGGACGGCGCAACAATGCGCGTCACTTTCTGCCCTCCAACCAGGGCTACACCCGTGCCGTGGAACTGGGCATGGGCTGGGGCATGCACCCGGCCCAGCTGATCACCCCGCAGCTGGCCAGTGGCGATTTGATGGAACTGCTCCCGGGCAGAGATCTCCACATTCCCATGTACTGGGCCCACACCCGCAATGCCCAGGCCAGCCTGCAGCGACTGACCGACTGCATCATCCATGCTGCGACCGCCTGGCTGGAGCCCATGCAGGAATAGCTCAGACGGCAGCAGACTTTTTCAGGCCGTAATAGAAGATCCAGGCAGCCGCCAGGTACAGCAAGGGATAAAGCGCCAGATAAGGAGCCAGGTGCAGATAGGCGGTCCAGCGCTGTGACGCGAAGAAGCTCGCATACACCAGGGCCGCGAGCAATGCCCCGCTACCCATCAGCAGACCGACATAGGCCAGCAAGGTGGCCAGACGCAAGCCCGGCCTGCCACGCTCGACCAGCCGCAACCGCCCCGAACGCAGCTGCACGGGAATCTGATAGAGGCGAGCAAGTGCCATCAGGAAGACGATGGGCACCAGGATCAAAGGCAGGAAAAACATGTCTCGCAGATCCCTCAGGGACGGCGCTCGGACTCCGCCACATGGCGTACGGCTGCCCTGGCCTGGCTGAGCATATGGAAGTCCAGAATGCGTGTCGCCATGATGGTCTCCCAGAGAAAGCAGCACAGCGCCAGCACAAAGGCCAGAACTCCCAGCAAAAAGCTGAACACGGCATAGCCATGTCCGCTGACGCCGTAGGCCTGGCCCACGAACAACAGCACGATGGTCAGCCCTATGCACATGCCGCACAGCGTCAGCAGCGCAATGGAGACGTTGGCCAGTCGCCCGCGCTCGCGCAGAAAATGCAGCTCCTTGAGGTGGCGCGCGATCAGATCGTGATCCTCCAGGGTGCGCAGGCTTTCCTCCAGCTTGCGGGCCCTGTCAATGATGCGGGCCAGCCGCCCCGCTACGGAGCCGATCATGCCGGCCACGGCAGTCAGAAAAAAAACCGGCGCGACAGCGAGCTGAATGCTGTGGGTGACGGTCTGTGCGTCGATAGACCAGATGCTCATGATGTCCTCAGAATCGGGGGCTTTCTCACCCTCTATTTTGTGCACAAATGTCAGCGCAGTTTTGACTGCGGCCACTCAAAAACAGCCGCCGCAGACATTTCAGGCGGCTGCAACCTGTTTGGGCATCGGATATCGATCACGGGCAGCGCCGCCAAAGTGCCTGAACTTGCATCAGCGCCTCGTTGAACGCGATGCCGACCTTGTGCTGTGCCTCGCTGCCTCAAAGGATTCGCCCAGATCTCCCAGACGATGTCTGGATGCGCTGCTATATAATTTTTCGCTGAAACAAGTCTCGGCACGGCCGTGCCGCAGGCTTTTTCTCCATGCGACAGGTGCCCGGTGCTTCATCGGGTTAAACGGGAACAAGGTTCAAAGCCTTGGCTGCCCCCGCAACGGTAAGCAGATCAAACCACTTCATGGCTTTTGCGCTTGCAGGAGCCTGTCACTGGTGTTCTACGTGGCCTCTTCGACGAGGTGCGCGGCAACGCCGGGAAGGCGAAGTGACATGCCTCGCGCAATCTGCCAGCCCGGATACCGGCCTGTTGAGCGCTGACCACCCGGACCCAGTTCCGGCAGTCGGCATGTGCAACGAGCGTCTGCGGGGAGCAGCGTGACGGCAACAGGCTGCGAGGCCCGCCCTCCGCCCGATCTCGTCACCAGCATGCAGACCGTCTGCCCTGGCTAATGACAATGAGACACCTTGCACAGGCTTTCGCCTCGCGCTTCGGGCCCGCTGGCGCCATGCCCACCTGGGACCCCGCCCTGCTGCAGCCATGACCCAGCCGTTGACACAGATGTTCGTCCAGCAACGCCATCAGCTGAAGCTATGGCTGGCCATGTTGACGGCAGTGCTGCTGCTGTCTCTGACTCTGGCCATCACCTTGGGGCCGGTACGGATCGCCCCCGGGCAAGCCTGGCAGATCACGGCCTACGAGCTGGGCCAGCGCCTGGGCCTGGACTGGCCTTCCGGCAGCTGGAGCAGCGCCCAGTACCAGATTGTCTGGCGCGTGCGCCTGCCGCGCGTATTGCTCGCAGCCCTGACCGGCGCAGGCCTTGCGCTGGTGGGCGTGGCCATGCAGGCCATGGTGCGCAATCCGTTGGCCGACCCCTATCTGCTGGGCGTTTCCTCCGGTGCGTCGGTCGGTGCCGTAAGCGTGCTGGCCTTCGGCGCACTGGCATTTGCCGGCGAGCTGGCCTTGCCGCTGGGCGCTTTCAGCGGTGCGCTGCTGGCCTGTGTGGCCGTGTATTTCCTGGCCCATGCCAATGGACGATTGCAGGCATCGCGACTCATTCTGGGCGGCGTGGCCATTGCCTACTGCCTGGGCGGCGTCACCAGCCTGATCGTGCTGACGGCCGATCAGCGCGAGCTGGCCAACTCCGTGCTCACCTGGACCCTGGGCAGCCTGGCCGGAACCCGCTGGCAGGAGCTGGGCCTGCCGGCTGCCTTGCTGGCTGCTGGCGTGGCCCTGCTGCTGACACAGGCCCGCTCACTCAATGCACTGCTGACAGGCGAAGAAACCGCCGCCACGCTGGGAGTGGACACCACCCGCACCAGGCGCTGGCTATTTGTTCTGGTCTCGATGGTGACGGGCGTGCTGGTGGCGCTGACGGGTCCGATCGGTTTTGTCGGCCTCATCGTGCCCCATGTCGCCCGCATGCTGGTCGGCTCCGAGCACCGGCGCGTGCTGCCAGTGGCCGCTCTCACAGGTGCCATCTTCCTGATCTGGGTCGATGTCTTCTCGCGCATCAGCTTTGCCCCCGCCGAAGTACCCGTGGGGGTCATCACCTCGCTGCTGGGCGGCCCCTTCTTTGTCTGGATGCTGTGCCGCAAGAGCGTGCGGGAAAAGGGCAATCCGTGAGTTCCGCACCCAGCTCTTCCTGCCTGCTGGAGGCCAGCCACCTGCATTGGCAGACGGCAGCTGCCTCCATTGTCAAGGACATCAGCCTGCATATCCGGCATGGCGAACTGGTCGGCCTGCTCGGCCCCAACGGCAGCGGCAAGTCCACCCTGCTGCGCATGATCTACCGCATGCTCAGGCCTGCCAGCGGTGCGGTCTGCATAGACGGACAGGACGTCTGGCTGCGCAGCGCTCGCGACAATGCCCGCTCCATGGCGGTGCTGACCCAGGAAACCACCAGCGAGTTCGATCTGCGCGTCTGCGATGTGGTGCTCATGGGCCGCACGCCGCACCAGAGCTCTTTCGCCCGCGACAGCGAGCAAGACTTCTGCATCGTCGCCCAGTCCCTGGCTCAGGTCCGTGCCCAGTCGCTGGCACAGCGCATGTTCTCCACCCTTTCAGGGGGCGAGAAGCAACGCGTGCTCATGGCCAGGGCACTGGCCCAGCAGACCAGGCTGCTGGTGTTGGACGAGCCCACCAACCATCTGGACGTACGCCACCAGTTCGAGCTGATGAACCTGATCCGCAGCCTGGGCCTGACCACGCTGGCCGCGCTGCACGAGATGCCACTGGCCGCTCACTACTGCGACCGCCTGTACCTGCTCAAGGCAGGAGAACTGGTGGCGCAGGGCACGCCGGCCCAGGTGCTGACCGCGCAGACCATTGCCGAGGTCTACGGCGTGCGTGCCCAGGTACGCCTGAGCGAGCGCAGCGGCAGACCGCTGATCGAGTTCATGCCGGACGAGTTGCTCTAAATCCCTGCGCGTTTCGCCCGGGGACTGATAAACTCTCGCGGCGCCTTGATGGCGCTTCGTTTCGGAAGGTGCTCGCTTGAAGCGAGTGAAACGGGAACAAGGTCTGATCGCAAGCTCAGGAAGCCTTGGCTGCCCCCGCAACGGTAAGCAGGTCAACACACTCATGCGAGCGCATCAGCGCTTGCAGCCACTGGACATGATCCGGCCCCTCGCATCGCGACGGTCTGCATCTTTCGGGAAGGCGAGTCGTGAATTCAGCAATGAATTGCCTGTGAGCCCGGAGACCGGCCTGCCGATGACTCAACTCCGCCCCTCGGGGCGGTATTTACGAAAACTGTCTGCGGGGTGCGGATAGCGGCCAGAAAGTGGATTGCGTCATGCCTGGTAAAGGCGGACCTGTCTGCGGCACAGCTATCCCTTCAGGCAGTTTCGGCCTCGTGATATGTGCTCTCATCCACAAACCTCTGCTGCTCTTCATTCCGCCCTCAACTCCAAGCCTCAGCTGCGCCATCTAGGCAGCACCGCACTCAAGCTGCTTTTGCTCTGCCCCGTCGTCGGCATGGCCCAGCAGTCCCTGCCCGAAGTCACGGTGCGGGAAAACCGCCTGCCCTCGCATGAGCTGCAGACCAGCCAGCCGTCAACCACGGCCTCCCATGTGAACGTACCCGTGCTGGACCTCCCGGCCAGCGTCAGCGGCGTGTCCTCGCTGCAAATAGACGAGCGTGCGGACTACCGCGTCTCCGACGCGGTCACCCGCACCGTGGGCCTGAGCACATCGGGCGCCCCCGGCAATGGGGGGCTGTCTTTTTCAAGCCGCGGTTTCAATGGCGTGAACTCCATCGGCATTGCCGAGGACGGCATCATGCTGGGCGTGGCCTCGGGCACCGTCAACTATCCGGGCGACAGCTGGGGCTATGAGCGCATCGAAGTGCTGCGCGGCCCGGCATCGCTGATGTATGGCAGCGGCACCACAGGTGCCACCATGAATGCCATCCGCAAGCAGCCCAGCCGCGAGCGCTCCACCGAAGTGCTGCTGGGAGCAGGCAGCCACGGCAAGGCCTACGCCGGCATCGGCGCCAGTGGCGCACTGGGCGAGACCCTGAGCTACCGTCTCGATGCCTATGGCGACCGCACCGACGGCGAGCGCGAGCTGGGCAAGGCCAGCAGCGGCAAGCTAATGAGCGCACTGCGCTGGACGCCGCGCAGCGATCTGACCGTGGATCTCAGTGCCGACATCAGCCAGCAAAAGCCCGAGCGCTATTTCGGCTCGCCCGTGGTCGACGGTCAAATCGTCAAGGAGCTGCGCAACAAGAACTACAACGTGCTCGATGCCATCGACCAGTTCAAGGACCAGCGCTTCCGTGCCAAGGCACAGTGGCGTGCCAGCGACGCGCTGACGGTGCGCAACGAGCTCTATCACTTCAAGTCCGATCGCCACTGGAAGAACATCGAGGCCTACGACTACCAGCCGGCCACCGGCCAGGTGGGGCGATCCGACTATCTGGAAATCGGCCACGATGTGCAGCAGACGGGCAATCGCATGGGGCTGGACCTCAAGGCCGCCAACCACCAGATCGCCGTGGGCTGGGACATCTCCAATGCCCAGTTCACAAGCACCAGCAACTCTCCCTACACCGGTCAATCCACGGTTTCGGCCTTCAACCCGCAGCATGGCTATTGGGACAGCCCCGATGCCTATCTGCCGCGCATGAACTCCAGCCTCCGCCAGAATGCGCTGTATCTCGAAGATGCCTGGAAGATCAGCGAGCAATGGCTGTTGATGGCCGGCATGCGTCGTGACTGGTATGCCTTCTCGCGCAGCAATATTCAGGACGGCTCGGGCTTTGACAAGCCGCTGAACGGCACTTCCTGGCGCCTGGGCCTGACCCACAAGTTCGATGCGCTCAGCAGCGCCTATGTGCAAACCAGTACCGGCCATGACCCCGTCACCAGCCTGCTGGCGATTGCCCAGTCACAAACCGGCTTCAGCCTCAGCCAGGGCCGCCAGATCGAGGTCGGCTACAAGCAGCAACTGGCCGATGGGCGTGGCGAATGGACCGTGGCGGCCTATCGCATCGTCAAGGACGACATCATCACCCGTGACCCCGATCGTCCGGCACTGTCGGTCCAGGGTGGCAAGCAGTCGTCCAGGGGGATTGAACTGACCGGTCTCATCCATGCCAGCAAGACGCTGCGCTTCGAAGGCAATATTGCCTATGTGGATGCAAAGTTCGACCGTCTGCTCGAGGGCAGCAAGGGCGTGGACCGTGCAGGCAACCGCCCCAGCAACGTGCCGCGCGTGACTGCCAACCTCTGGGGTCACTACCGCACCGGCCCCTGGCAGGCATCGCTGGGCATGCGCTATGTGGGCGACCGTTTTGGTGACAACGCCAACACCGTTCGCATGCCTTCCTATGTGGTGACCGACGCCGTGCTGAGCTGGGATATGAACCCGCGCACCACGCTGCGCCTGGTAGGCCGCAACCTGACCAACCGCCTCTATGCCACCTATGCCTATAGTGGCAACCAGTGGCTGCTGGGACGCGGGCGCAGCGTGGAACTGTCCGCGCTGATGCGCTTCTGATGCTGCCCAGGCCTGTTGCCATGCAAGCTATTGGCTTGAATCGTCCCTGCGGCTCGGCGCTGCTGGCAGCATCGCTGCTGCTGGCCGGTTGCGGCAAAGCACCCGAGCCGCAGGCGGTTGCGGTGCCGATGCGCCAGCATCAGCCAGCGCTGGAGTTGCCGGTGTGCGGGCAGACGGTGCGCTATGACAAGGTTCCCCAGCGCGCCGTCACCCATGACGTCAACATCACCGAGAGCTTTCTCTATCTCGGTCTGGGCCGGCGCCTGGTCGGCTACTCGGGCATCCCTTCCAGCAAGGAGATCAGCCCCCAGCTTAAGCCCTGGCTGCAGCGTCTGCCCGATCTTTCATCCCAGGGCATGAACCTGGAGGTATTGCTGGGCGCCGAAGCCGACTTTGTCTTTGGCGGCTGGAGCTATGGCTTTCGCCAAGGTGCCGTGACCCCGGAGCGCCTGGCCAGCCACGGGATCGCCTCCTATGTGCTGTCCGAGTCCTGCATCCGCGTGCAAAAGCGCGAGCGCATCGCACTGGACGATGCATTGCTGGACATGGAGAACATCAGCCGCATCTTTGGCGTCCTCCCGCAGACCCAGCCACGCATAGACAAACTGCGGGCCTCCCAGGCCCAGCTGCGCCAGCAGATGCAAGGCAACCGCACGCTGCCGCGCGTCTTTGTCTACGACAGCGGCCAGGAGATTCCCGTCACCGTCGGTCACTTCGGCATGCCACAAGCCATGCTGGACGAAGCTGGAGCCAGCAATATCTTTGCAGACCTGAGCCAGAACTGGCAGCGCGGCAACTGGGAAGACGTGATCGAGCGCGACCCCGAGTGGATCGTGATCATTGACTACGGCCAACCCGACGCCCAGGGCAAGATCGAGTTCCTGCTGCAAAAAAAGGAACTTGAGGCGGTTTCCGCCATTCGCAATCGCCGGTTCTTCGTGATGAGCTATGCCGAAGCCACACCCGGCCCGCGCAATATCGAAGCCGCACAGCGTCTGGCTGCTGCCTTGCACCCCGAGCGCAAGATCAGCGTCCAGCGCGTGGAGTTTTCTGCAGGAGAGCTGCCGTGAACAAGCATCTCCCCAGCTCCCGACCTGCCGACCTCAAGCAGGCCGCAGCTCCTTCGCTGGCCATCATCTTGCTCAGCCGGGGCGGCGCCTATACCGCAGGCCTGACGGAGCTCAGCGATCTGGCCGCGCGGCTGGAGACCGCCATGGGGGCCTCAGGCCAGCCTGTGCAGCAGGTGACCACGGCCTATGTGGACCGCGCCCAGCCCACGCTGGGCGAGGCGCTGGACCTGTGTGCCGAGGCACGCAGCATTCTGATCCTGCCCGTGATGGTGCCTGACGAAGCCTCGCTGCGCCGCTGGCTGCACAAGCTCATCATGCGCTGGCGTGCAGCACGTGATTCCTCACAGCCCTCTCCGCGTCTGGTATTTGGTCAGCCGCTGCTGCAGCTACCCGGGCTGACCGAGTTGCTGGCCCGGTCCGTGGAAGATGCACTGCGCCAGCCCGATGTGCCCGAGGTGCTGGGCGACGATCCATGGGAGCACGACCCCAAGGGCTGGTCGCTGGTGCCCGAGCACCGCCAGCATGTGCTGTGGTGCGTGGGCCCGCGCTGCGCGGCCAAGGGAGCGCTGCAGCTATGGCCCACACTGACGCGAACGATACGTGAAACCCCGGGACTGAAAAACCGGCTGCAACCGCTGCAGACCGGCTGCCAGTACCCCTGCAACCATGGCCCGTTGATGATCGTCTACCCCGACGGCGTCTGGTACGGTCCCATGGATGCCGACAATCTGGCGTCCACGCTCACAGGCCATGTGCTTGATGCGCGCGTCAACCCGCAATGCCATGTCCACGGACCGGCTGTCCTCGAACGCTCCTGATTTCTCTTGCTTTCCTCCACCGGAGATAGATCCATGCAAACCACCAAGATTCCCGCCACCATCGTCACCGGCTTTCTCGGCAGCGGCAAGACCACCTTGATGCGCCATATCCTCGAGCAGGCCAAGGGGCTGCGCGTGGCCGTCATCGTCAACGAGTTCGGCGAACTGGGCATTGACGGCGAAATCCTCAAGACCTGCGCCATAGGCTGCCAGGAGGAAGGCGGCGCCGACGGTCAAATCTACGAGCTGGCCAACGGCTGCATGTGCTGCACCGTGCAGGAAGAGTTCTTCCCCGTCATGAAGGCCCTGGCCGAGCGCCGCGCCGATATCGATGTGCTGCTGATCGAGACCAGCGGTCTGGCCTTGCCCAAGCCCCTGGTCCAGGCCTTCCAGTGGCCCGACATTGCCAATGTCTTCACCGTCGATTCCGTGGTCACCGTGGTCGACACGCCCGCTGCGGCCGCCGGCCAGTTTGCCCATGACCCGCATGCCGTCGACGAGCAGCGCCAGGCCGATCCCAATCTCGACCATGACGCCAGCCTGCACGAGCTGTTCGAGGACCAGCTCTCGGCCGCCGATCTGGTGGTGCTGTCCAAGGCCGATCTGGTCACGGCCGAACAACTCGGCCAGGTACGTGCCCTGGTGGCCGAAGAAGTACCGGCCAGCGTGAAGATGATCGAAGCCGTGCAGGGCCAGGTGCCGCTGAACGTGCTGCTGGGCCAGCATCGCGCCGCCGAGCTGTCGATCGACGACAAGCACAGCCACCATGACCATGACGAAGACCATGACCACGATGCCTTCGACTCCCTGCACCTGGACCTGGGTGCCGTGGACCGTGAGCGCCTGATGCGGGCCCTGCAGTCCATCGTGGAGCAGCATGGCGTACTGCGTGTCAAGGGCTTTGCCGCGCTGCCGGGCAAGAAGATGCGTCTGCTGGTGCAAGGCGTGGGTCGCCGCTTCGATGCCTATTTCGACCGTGCCTGGGCCGAGGGCGAAGCTGCAGCCACGCGCCTGGTGTTCATCGGCAAGCAGCTGGACGCCGCCGTGCTGCGCCAGGCCTTGCTGGGCGCACAGGCATAAATCCAAGCAAAATCAGCCTCAATCGCTTTACTGGCAAGCGAATAAAGCTATCTTTTTGAATCATGCACCTGCTCAGCTCCCGCCCTGGCGGCTTTGTCGAAGACGACAGCATCATCACCCGTCTGGACCAGACGCCTGCCGACATGGTGGTGCTCAGTTCCGCCGACACCACGCTGTCGCTGCTGGCCGATGCCTACCGGATGTGGCAGCAAGCCGAAACCGATGTCCCCACGCTGCGGCTCGCCAATCTGCTGCATCTGCGCCAGAGCGCCTCGCTCGATCTGTATATCGACGAGGTGCTGCAGCATGCCAGGCTGGTCATCGTCGACCATCTGGGAGCCGAGTCCACCTGGCCCTACGGCATTGAGCAG
Source organism: Comamonas brasiliensis (assembly GCF_018292285.1). Taxonomy (NCBI): domain Bacteria; kingdom Pseudomonadati; phylum Pseudomonadota; class Betaproteobacteria; order Burkholderiales; family Comamonadaceae; genus Comamonas; species Comamonas brasiliensis. The sequence goes on along the minus strand of NZ_JAANES010000001.1, from coordinate 828,683 downwards.
CTGCAAAAGCTGGCGCGCCGCAAGGGCCAGAAGCTGGCCATGTTCTCTGGCGACAACCAGGAAGATCCGGAACTGCTGGCCAAGGGCACGCTTGAGCCCGAGCAAAGCCGTGCGCTTTGGCAATATCTGCGCGCCGGTGGCCTGGGCAATGCGCGCGAGTTCCTGCGCATGGCGGCAGCCTGGGGCCTGAACCAGGGCCGCGAGGGCGCGCCAGTGCGAGTGCTGCCCCCCGTGGCCGTGCATGTGCCACAAAGCTGGCTGGCCGACGATGCAGGGCATCTTCCGGGCCTGGACGACCTGCAGGCGCGCTGGACCCAAGGCGCCCCCGTGGCGATGCTGGTGTTCTACCGCTCACATCTGCTGGCGGCCAATACCGAGGCCTTCGACCTCATGGCTGACGCCCTGCTCGCACGCGGCCTGAACCCGCTGCCGCTGGCCCTGGAGTCGCTCAAGGACGGGCTGTGCCTGCAGACGCTGCGCTCCCTGTGCCTCACCCACCAGGTGCAGATCATTCTCAACACCACGGCGTTTGCGGCCCTCGGAGAACATGCGCGCACCGGCGAGGCGGCCGATGCGCTGGCAGGCGACATTCCCGTGCTGCAGGTCATCGCCAGCGGCAGCAACCGCGAGGACTGGCTGGCTGACAGCCAGGGCCTGCGCCCGCGCGACATTGCCATGCAGGTGGTGCTGCCCGAGATGGACGGCCGCATCATGACGCGCGCCATGAGCTTCAAGGGCCTGGCCCATCGCTGCGAGCTGACGCAAGCCGATGTGATCAGCTACCAGGCCGAGCCCGACCGCATTGCCTGGATTGCCGAGTTGGCCTGGCGCTGGTGTCAGCTGCGCAGCAAGCCCGCAGTGCAGAAGAAAGCCGCGCTGATACTGGCCAACTACCCGGGCAGCGAAGCACGGATGGGCAGTGGCGTGGGCCTCGATACGCCGGAATCCGTCATCGCTCTGCTGGATCAGCTGGCACGCGACGGCTGGCAGCTGGGGGATGCTGCTGCGCGGCCCGACTCCGGTCTGGCTCTGATGGGCCTGCTACAGCAGGGCATTGCCAATGACCCGAAAAAATGGCCTCTGCGTCCCGCGAGCCAGGGCTATTCGCTGCAGGCCTATCAACAGCGCCTGGCAAAGCTGCCCGGCGATATGGCACAGGCCATAACCGAGCGCTGGGGTGCGCCCGAGCAGGACCCCATGCTGCGCGATGGCTGGTTCATGATTGCGGGCCTGCAGCTGGGCCATGTCTTTGTCGGCATACAGCCCGCACGTTCTCTCGACGGGCGCAATGACTACGCGAGCTACCACGACGCCGAGCTGGTGCCGCCCCATCACTATCTGGCGTTCTACTTCTGGCTGCGCGATGTATTCGGCGTGGACGCCATGGTCCATGTGGGCAAGCATGGCAACCTGGAATGGCTGCCGGGAAAGAGCCTGGCGCTGTCACAGCAATGCTGGCCCGATGCCATTCTCGGTCCGCTGCCGCATGTCTACCCCTTCATCGTCAACGACCCGGGCGAAGGGGCTCAGGCCAAGCGCCGCAGCCAGGCCGTCATCATCGACCATCTGATGCCGCCGCTCACGCGCGCCGAAAACCACGGCCCCATGCAGGAGCTGGAACGCCTGGTGGACGAATACTACGAAGCCCTGCTGGTCGATCTGCGCCGCTCCGGCATGCTGCGCAAGCAGATTCTGGACTGCGCCAGGCAGCAGGATCTGCTGCGCGAACTCGGCCTCGAAGCGGCAGGCGCGCAGCCCGATGCCGACGAGCAGCTGCTGGAACGCATCGATGCCTATCTGTGCGAACTCAAGGAAACACAGATCCGCGATGGCCTGCATATCTTCGGCCGCTCGCCCCAGGGCCAGCTGCGTGAATCGACCCTGCTGTCGCTGGCGCGCTACCCGGGCAGTGGTGGCAACGAGCAGGGCCTGCTCAACGCACTGGCCACCGACCTGCTGCCGGCCATGGACTGGAACCCGCTGGACATGGATGCCGCCGCGCCCTGGAACGGCCCGCGTCCGGCCCCGCTGCAGCAGCAGGACGCCGGTGCCTGGCGCCATGGCGGCGACACGCGCGAGCGGCTCGAGCTGCTGGCCCTGCAGGTCATTGCCCGGCCCGAGCTGGCCCGCGACTGGCCGCACACACTACAAGTGCTGACGCGCATAGAGCAGCAGATTGCACCGTCACTGGACGCCTGCGGCCCTCAGGAGCTGCTGCAGTTCTCGCGCGCACTGCGAGGATGCTTTGTCCCCCCCGGTCCCAGCGGCTCGCCCTCGCGCGGGCGCTGCGACACCTTGCCCACGGGTCGCAACTTCTACACCGTGGACACCCGCGCCATCCCCACCCAGACTGCCTGGGCGCTGGGGCAGCAGTCCGCTCAGCGCCTGCTGGAGCGTTATCTGCAGGAGCATGGCGAATATCCGCAAGCCATCGGTCTTTCCGTCTGGGGAACAGCCACCATGCGTACCGGCGGCGACGATATCGCCCAGGCCTTTGCCCTGATCGGGGTGCGCCCCAAATGGGCGGCCGGCAGCCAGCGCGTGACCGACTTCGAAATCATTCCCGCCGTGGGCCTGCGCCGCCCGCGCGTCGACGTGACGCTGCGCATCAGCGGCTTTTTCCGCGATGCCTTTCCCAACGTGGTGCAGATGTTCGATGCCGCGGTACGTGCCGTGGCCGAGCTGGATGAGGACGCCGAGGACAACCCTATCCGCGCCCGCATGTTGCGTGACACGCAAACCGCCATGGACCAGGGCCTGAGCGCCGACGCGGCCCGCGAGCAGGCGCTGTGGCGCGTCTTCGGAGCGCCCACCGGCAGCTACGGCGCCAGCATGCACGAGATGCTGCGTAGCGGCCAGTGGACCGATGCGGCCGACTTTGCACGCCACTACCTGCACTGGGGTGCCTATGCCTATGGCCAGCAGGCCGATGGCGTGCCCGCCCGCGCCGCTCTGGAGCGGCGTCTGCAAGCGTTGGACGTGGTGCTGCAGAATCAGGACAGCCGCGAGCATGACCTGCTGGACTCCAGCGAGTACTACCAGCATCAGGGCGGCATGGTGGCGGCCGTGCGGCACCTGGGCGGCAGCGACCCTGCCGTCTATCATGGCGACCACGGCAATCCTCAGTCTGCCAGGATTCGCTCCCTGGCCGAGGAGATCGGCCGCGTGGTACGCGCCCGCGTCACCAATCCCAAGTGGATTGCGGGCGCCATGCGCCACGGCTACAAGGGCGGCTTCGAGATGGCGGCCACGGTGGACTATCTGTTCGGCTTCGATGCCACCACCGCGCTGGTCTCGGACCAGCATTACGCCATGGTCACCCAGGCTTATGTGGAAGATGAGAGCGTGCGCCAGTTTCTGCGCCAGCACAATCCACAGGCGCTGGGCGATATCGTCTCGCGCCTGCTGGAAGCCATAGACCGTGGCATGTGGGAGCAGCCCGGCGAGCATCGCCAGAGCCTGCTGACCCAGATGCTGGAGCACGAAGAATTCATGGAAGGACAGGTTTCCCAATGAGCCCCAACCACGATCCGGTACCCGTATTCCCTCTCTCTGCCATACAGGGACAGCCCACCCTGGTGCAGGCTCTGCTGCTGGCCGCGATCGAGCCACAGCTGGGCGGCGTGCTCATCCGGGGACCGCGCGGCACTGCAAAGTCCACGGCAGCACGTGCGCTGGCGGATCTGCTGGCACCTGCACCTTTCGTCACCCTGCCGCTAGGTGCCTCCATCGAGCATGTGACCGGCAGCCTGGACCTTTCCAAAGCTCTGGCGGGCCATGAAGTGGCTTTTGCGCCGGGCCTGATCGCCAAGGCGCACGAAGGGGTTCTCTATGTCGATGAGATCAATCTGCTGCCCGATGCCATCGTCGATGTGCTGCTTGATGTGGCAGCCTCCGGCATCAATCGCATAGAGCGCGACGGGATCTCGCACAGCCATGCTGCACGCTTTGTGCTGGTCGGCACCATGAACCCCGAGGAAGGCATGCTGCGCCCGCAGTTGCTGGACCGCCTGGGCCTTTGTGTGCAATTGGACAATGCCCAGGACCCGCAGCTGCGCAGCAGCATCGTCAAGGCCAGGCTGCGCTTTGACCTGGACCCCCAGGGCTTTGTGCAATCCCATGCAGCCCACCAGCAGGAGATCCGCCAGCAGCTGGCGCAGGCCCGCAGCCGTTGCCGCAATGCCTCGGAACTGACCTGGAGCGATGCCGTCCACGAGGCCGTAGCCCTGCAGTGCATTGCCGCCCAGGTAGACGGACTGCGTGCCGACCTGGTCATGCTGCGCGCTGCACGCGCCCTGGCAGCCTGGCAAGGCAGTCACAGCATCACGCCAGCCCATGTGGCCGAAGTCGCTCCACTGGTACTGCAGCATCGCGCTGCGCAGCCAGACCCGGGCAGCGCCAGTCAGCCCCAGCAGACTCCCGCAGGCACACCTGCGGCCTTGCCCGCTGCGCCATCCGGCACGGACCGCAAAGACCGCACGGAGCCTGATATCCAGGCGTCAGCATCCCCTTCAGCGGCCTCCCGCGAGCCCGGCGCCACCGGCTCCTTGCCTCAAGACACCGGCCCGGGCCTCGAACAGCCGCCTGCCGGCTGGGGTCAGGCTCAAGCCGTGAGCAGCGTCGTCTTCGAGCCTCAACAGGCCGACGCCATGGCTCAAGCAGCCCTGGAGGCCCTGGCCGCAAAAAAAGCCCGGGCCTCCGGTCTGCTGCGCTGAGCGCCGGCCGGGGGCAAGTCGGCTCCGCCAACCAAGGCCTGGCCCTGGCCAGCCATGCCGTATCCAGCGCCCACAAGATGCCAGGGTCATCGATTGACTGGACTGGCACGCTGCGCCAGCGCCAGGGGCTGCCGCTGGCACCCGCCCATCTGCGCTGGCACCAGCCCGAGGGAACGGTGCGCAGGCAACACCTGTTCCTGCTGGACTGCTCGGCCTCCATGGTGGAGAGCGGCGCGTTCGCCCAGGCCAAGGGCCTGCTGCTGCAGTGGCTGCGCCGGGCCTATCTGCAGCGCGAATCCGTGGCCCTGCTGTGCTTCGGCGCAGGCCAGTTGCACTGGCTGCTGGAGCCCACGCGGGCGCCACGCTGGAATGCCGATCTGATCGAGCCGCTGCGCGGCGGTGGCGGCACGCCGCTGGCCCAGGCCCTGGAGTCAGGCTGGCAGATGGCGGCCAGATACTCCCGGCAACCATCCTGCCTGTGGCTGATCAGCGACTTCCGCAGCCCCGATGTGCTGCAACTGGAGCGCGGCCCCATACCTGCCCTGGCGCAGATTCTGGTGGACTGTGAAGCCGCTGCGGGCCAGAACAAGCGTCTGTTTGGTGGTGCCGAGAGGCTGACAAAGGCCTGGCCGAATACTCTTCGATTGCCGCTGAAATTCAACTAAGAATCGCCTCTGCCGCTTAACAGGCAAGCGCTAGCAGCTATCTATTTTGATAACCATCCAACAGGGCATCACACTGCCCCTGCTCGCCCTATCGATATTCAGTGACCGCACAGGCGGCAGGAAAGCGGCCGCCAGGCCGATGAATTGGGCCGTATGCACCAGGTTATCGCGTAAGATCGCGCCACCACAGGTGCCTCAAGGCGTGCTCTGCGCGCGGAGGTGAAACGAGAAGCAGGTGAATGGAATCCCCATCAATCCTGCACTGCACCCGCAACGGTAATCAGATATATGGCGATGCACGCTCTGGCCCACGGCCATGGCCGCCACTGCGAAAGCGGGAAGGCGCATCGACATGCCACCCTCAGGTGGGCTCTGTAAGTCCGGAGACCGGCCTGATGTGTACAAGGCGCAGCGGGATTGCATGTGGCTTGTGATATGCCAGCGCCTGCGTGCGGCTCATCACCTCTTCATTTCCCTCTGCACATTTTGTTTGTCTGGCCCGGGTATCGGCCAAACCGACCGTGGATGACCTATGTTGCATGGAATTTGCCAGTCAGATTTGTCCCAGCGGGCCGGCCGTGCCCTGGCCTCGTCGCCTGGAGCAGCGCTTGTCCAGCCCTGAGACCATTCAGATTCGCGGCTGGTGCCCCAGCACCTGGAAGCCCATGCAGGCACAGGACGGCTGGATCGTTCGCGTGCGCCCTCGCTGCGCGTCTCTCAGCGCCGCTCAGTGGCTGGTACTGGCCGAGCTCTCGCGAACCCACGCCTCGGGCCAGATCGAGCTGACGCGCCTCGGCAACCTGCAATTGCGCGGCGTGCACGAATCGGCGCTGCCTGCGTTGCGCGCGGCGCTCGTTGCCTCCAGGCTGGCCCCTGCCGATGAACAGACAGATCTGGCGCCTGCCGTGCATTGCACACCGTTCTATGCCAGAGGAGATCGCACCCATGCGCTGGCTCTGGCGCTTTGCGTGGCAGCGGCGCGTGATCTGACTCCCCTGGCCCTGCAACAGCAGGACATTCCGGCCCTGCCCGGCAAATTCGACATGCTGGTCGATGACCCGCAGTGCCATCTCCAGAGCCTGAGCTCCGATCTTCAGCTGTGGGCCTGTGCCGATGGGCGCTATGGACTTGCGCTGGGCCAATCGGCAGACTGGTACGGCTTCGAGAGCGCACCGGCAGCCGTCCAGGCCGCCATACGGATTGCCCTGTGGTTTGCCCGTGAGCGCAGCGCGCAGGCGGCAGGCCGATTGCGCGCCCTTGCAAAGCCCATCGACCTTCAGGCCTGCGGGCTCACCGGGGCCAGTCATCACCTTGAGCCCCGCACTCCGGACAATACCGCTTCCAGGCCGTTGCGGCCCGGAGCGCTCAACCCTCACGGCCTGCTGCTGGGCGCCCCGCTGGGGCGCCTGGACGCATGGGCCATACAGAAGCTGGCGGCTCTCATGCCCGAGCAGGCGGAGATCCGGGTCACGCCCTGGAAATCCTTGCTGCTGCCGAACAAGCACCTGGATTCACTGCCGGCCCGGCTCGATTCCTGGGACTGGATCCGCCAGTCCACGGATGTGCGCCTGCGGGTCTCGGCCTGCACCGGCGCCCCCAACTGCCCTCAGGCCCATATCCCGGCCCAGTCCATGGCCCTGCGGTTCGCCAGCTCACAGGCGGCGGACCGGCATCTTCATATCAGTGGTTGCGCCAAGCTCTGTGCCCTGCCTTCCGATGCGACAAATGTGGTGTTTGCCAGCCAGGACACAGCGGGCCAGATATGGCTTCACGCCAGCCCCGCCGAAGCACAGCCATCGGCCCAGGCCTCCATTCCCTATCGGCCTCTGGACTCCGATCCTCACGATATACAGCAACAACTCAATGACCTACAACTATGAAAAGTGCGGTGAAGAGATTTACCGGCAATCGTTCAGCATCATCCGCCGCGAGGCCGATCTCAAGCGCTTCAACCCCGTGGAAGAGCGGGTCGCCTGCCGCATGATTCACGCAGCCGGCATGGTGGAGCTGGCCGCGCACATCCATTTCTCCCCGACCTTTGCCGCAGCCGCAGAAGCCGCGCTGCAGCGCGGAGCACCGGTGCTCTGCGATGCACGCATGGTCAGCGAGGGCATCACGCGCAAGCGCCTGTCGGCCCAGAACCCCATCATCTGCACCCTGCAGGACCCGCGTGTGCCAGCGCTGGCCGCCGACATGGGCAATACCCGCAGCGCTGCAGCACTGGAGCTGTGGCGCGAGCATCTGGACGGTGCCGTGGTCGCCATCGGCAATGCGCCGACGGCCCTGTTTCATCTGCTCCATATGCTGCAGGACCCGGACTGCCCGCGCCCTGCCGCCATCGTCGGCTGCCCGGTGGGCTTTGTGGGAGCCGCGGAGTCCAAGGACGCGCTGCGCGAATGGGGACAGATTCCGTTTGCCATCGTGCAAGGGCGCCTCGGCGGCTCCGCCATCACGGTTGCCGCCATCAACGCGCTGGCAACCACGGTGGAGTAGGAAGAGTCACCATGAATCACGGAAAAATCTTCTGCGTGGGACTGGGTCCCGGCGATCCCGACATGATGAGCGTGAAGGCCGACCGCCTGCTGAGAAACGCCCGTCATGTGGCCTACTTCCGCAAGCGCGGCCACCCGGGCAAGGCGCGGCAGCTGGTCAATGGCCTGCTGCATGCCGAGGTCACGGAATACCCGATGGAGTATCCGCTGACGACGGAGATCCCACACGATGACCCGCGCTACATCGCCCAGCTGTCCAGTTTCTATCAGGACTGGCAGTCCAGGTTGACGGAGCTGACGCGCAGCGAGGATGTGATCGTGCTCTGCGAAGGCGATCCGTTCTTCTACGGCTCCTTCATGCACCTCTATGTGCGTCTGCGCCAAGCGGAACAGGTCACGGTGGAGGTGCTGCCAGGCATCCCCGGCATGGTGGGCTGCTGGCATGCCACCGGCATTCCCATGACCTGGGGTGACGATGTGATGAGCGTGCTGCCCGCGACCTTGCCCGATACGCCGCTGCGCGAGCATATGGCGCGCTCGGACGCGCTGGTCATCATGAAGGTGGGACGGCATCTGGGCCGCATCCGTGGGCTGCTGGACGAGCAAGGCAAGCTGGACCGTGCCTGGCTGGTCATCAACGGCACCATGAGCGATCAGCAGGTCATGCCGCTGCGCGATGCGCCCGAGCGCTGCCCTTACTTCGCCATCATCGTCGTGCACGGCCAGGGCCGCCGCCCGGCCAATGACATGTGATCGCGCTGACATGAGCAAGACCTCAATGCCTCCACAACTCCTGGTGCTGGGCCTGGGCCCGGGCGATGATGCCCTGCTGACGCAACAGGTTCGCGACAGCATTGCCAGCGCCAGCGATGCATTCGGCTACTTTCCCTACGTGGCGCGGCTGCAGGGCCTGGAGCACCTGCAACTGCATGCCAGCGACAACCGTGAGGAGCTGGAGCGTGCGCGCAACGCCCTGAATCTTGCAGCCCGGGGCCGCAAGGTGCTGATGCTCTCGTCGGGCGACCCGGGCGTGTTCGCCATGGCCAGTGCCGTATTCGAGACGCTGGAGCAGGCCAGCCCCGAGGAGCATGCCCGCTGGCAAGGCGTGGACGTGCAGGTGCAGCCGGGCATCACCGCCATGCTGGCAGCAGCAGCCCGCCTGGGCTCGCCCTTAGGGCATGATTTCTGCACCATCAATCTGTCCGACAACCTCAAACCCGCCAGCATCATCGAGCGCCGCATCCGCCTGGCCGCCCAGGCCGATTTCGCCATGGCCTTCTACAACCCCTGCTCGCGCTCGCGCCCCGATGGCTTCTCACGCGCCCTGCAGGTGCTGCAGCAGGAGTGCGAACCCGAGCGCCTGATCTGCTTCGCCCGCAATGTCAGCCGCCCCGATGAGACGCTGCGGGTCGTGAAGCTGCAGGATGCACGGGCCGATATGGCCGATATGCGCACGGTGGTGATCGCGGGCAACAGCCAGACCCGCCAGGTGGGCAAGCATGTCTACACCCCGCGCAGCTATGAGGCCTGCAGCAGCGCCCCTTCCATCGTGAGCGACCATGCCTGAGTACGCGCAAGGTCCTGTCGGGCAAAAGTGCTCAGCAACACTGCTGCTGCAGCCACTCCATGGCCTGTTGCGGGCTCTGGCACTGCGTGCGCGGCTTCAGCACCGGTCTGTCGACCATGATGACCGGAATGCCCAGTTGCCGTGCGGCCTCGATCTTGGCATAGGTATCTGCGCCACCGGCATTCTTGCTGACGATGCAATCGACGCGGTAGTGCCGGAGCAGCGCCAGCTCATCGGCGAGCCGAAACGGGCCGCGCGCCACGATCAGCTCATAGCTGGAAGCCGGCAACGGCAAGGCACCGCCCTCCTGGTCGATGACGCGCAGCACAAACTGGTGCTCGCCGGCCAGGCCCGCAAACGCCGCCAGCTGCTTGCGCCCTATGGCCAGAAACACCCGCTTCAAAGACCGACTCAAGGCCTGTGCGGCCGCCGCCATATCCGGCACATGCTGCCATTGGTCGCCAGGCTGCGCCTGCCAGGCGGGCCGCTCCATGGACAGCAAGGGCAGATCCAGTTGAGCGCAGGCTGCGATGGCATTGGCACTCATCTGTGCCGCGAACGGGTGGGTGGCGTCGATGACATGGGTGATGTGATGCGCACTCAGGTAATCGACCAACCCCTGCACGCCCCCAAAGCCGCCCACACGCACCGGCAGGGCCGGAGTACGGCGCGTCTGGGTGGCCCCGGCATAAGAATAGATGGCTTGCACCCCTGCCTCGTGCAGCAGCGTGGACAACATATAGGCATCGAAAGTGCCGCCTAACAGGAGAACTTGGGTCATGGCCAATCCGTGGCTTTCAATTATCGGAATTCATCCATCAGGGCTGGAAGGTCTGAGCCCTGCAGCACGACGAGCCCTGGATGATGCCAGTGTTGTGTTCGGCAGTCCGCGTCATCTGGCGCTGGCACAAGCAGGGCCGCGCGGCAAGGCCTGGCCCATCCCCTTCAGCGTCGAGCCCGTGCTGCAACTGCGTGGACAGCAAGGCGTGGCCGTGCTCGTGTCCGGCGATCCGTTTCACTTCGGTGCAGGGGCATCGCTGGCCAGGCACCTGGAGCTGGGCGAGTGGCGCAACTACCCTCAAGCCTCGACATTTTCCTGGGTTGCAGGCGAACTGGGCTGGTCCCAGGAGCGCACCCACTGTCTGGGCCTGCATGCCCGCAGCCTGAGCAGCCTGACGCCTCTGCTGGCGCCTCAAGAGCGCTTTATCTGCCTGTTGCGTGACGGCCCGGCCGCTCACACTCTGGCGCAGTGGCTGCTGCAGCAGGGCTGGGGCGACAGCCCGCTATGGCTGGTGGAGCAGGCAGGCAGCGATCAGCAGGACATCCGCAGTGGCACTGCGCGCGAGCTGGCCTCGCTATTGGCAACCCAGCCAGCCAAGGCCCCTGTGACTGCGGCTTTCGAAGCGCGCGGTGGAAAAGGTCTGTCCCAGGTGCCAGGCCTGTCCGTCAGTGAGTTTGCACATGACGGGCAGATCACCAAAAGCCCGGTGCGCGCCATGACGCTGGCAGCGCTGGCACCGCGAAAAGGCGAGTGCCTCTGGGATCTGGGTGCGGGCTCGGGCTCGGTCGCTGTCGAGTGGTGCCTGGCCGGCGGCCAGGCCATCTGCGTGGAGCAGCATGCCGCGCGTGCAGCCAATATTGCGCAGAACGCTGAGCGCTATGCGGCAGCGATCGAAGTGGTTCATGACCACGCCCTGGCAGCCCTGCCCCGTCTGCAGCCAGAGCCGCAGGCCGTCTTTGTCGGCGGAGGCTTCAGCGCCGAGCTGTTCAATGCCCTATGCATGCGCCTTTCCGGGCCTTGGCGGCTGGTGGTGAATGCCGTGGCACTGCACACCCAGGCGCTGCTGCTGGAACTGCACCGCACACACGGCGGCCAGCTGTATCAGTTGCAATGGAGCGAAGCACAGAGCCTGGGCAGCATGCATTCCTGGTCCCCGGCCCGCCCCCTGGTGCAGTGGGTCTGGAGCAGCCAATGAGACATCTGTTCGCGGGCTGGGGCTTTCAAGCCGGTGCTCTGCCTCAATCATTCGAAAGCTGCTGGAGCCAGGCCGCCCAGGCCCTGGCGAGCGCAGACACGGCCGGCTGTCGCTGGACCTTCGCCCTGCTCTCCAGCAGGAGCCAGACGCCGGCGGCTAGCGCTCTGCAGGACTGGGCCCGCCAGAGGCTTACGCAGATAGACTGGGAAAGCTTTGCCGACAGCGCGATTGCGCATATCGCCACGCCGTCGCATTCCCCAAGATTGCAGCAGCGCTTTTCCACCGGAAGCGTTGCAGAAGCCCTGGCCCTGCATGCCGGCGCTGCTCTGGCACACAGCCGGCTGCTGGTGCTACGCACCGTTTCGGCAGACCGACGGGCCACGCTGGCGATTGCCGGCCCGCCGCTGCCCACCTCATTGATCCCTGGAGTTTTGCCTTGACCGTTCATTTCATTGGAGCCGGCCCCGGTGCGGCCGACCTCATCACCGTTCGCGGGCGCGATCTGCTGGCCGCCGCGCCGGTGTGCCTGTATGCAGGCTCGCTGGTCCCCAGCGAGCTGCTGGCGCACTGCCCTGCCGGAGCCCGTCTCGTCAACACCGCCCCCATGTCGCTGCAGGACATCGTGGCCGAAATCCAGACCGCGCACGAGCAAGGTCTGGATGTGGCGCGCCTGCATTCCGGCGACCTGAGCATCTGGTCTGCCATGGGCGAGCAGCTGCGCGCCCTGCGCGAGCTGAACATCCCCTACACCGTCACTCCCGGCGTCCCGGCCTTCAGTGCCGCAGCCGCTGCGCTGGAAGCCGAGCTGACTCTGCCTGGCTCCTGCCAGTCGGTGGTGCTGACACGCACCTCGGGGCGGGCCTCAAGCATGCCCGAGGGCGAGACCCTGGCCGCCTTCGCGGCGACCGGTGCCGTGCTGGCGATTCATCTGTCGGTCCATGTGGCCGAGCAGGTGCAGCAGGAGCTCACCAGCCATTACGGCGCAGACTGCCCCGCCGCCATTGTCTGGCGTGCCTCATGGCCCGACGAGCAGCTGCTGCGTACCCGTGTCGGAGGTATTGCCAGCGCAGCCCGGTCCAATCCGCTGCAGCGCAGCGCGCTGATTCTGGTCGGTGCCACGCTGAGCCAGCAGGACTTCGGCAACAGCCGGCTCTATGCCGATGACTACGATCGCCGCTACCGTCCGCGCGGCGACGAACCGCGCTTCCCTCGCGGAACCGAGGGCGCCTGATGCTGGAGCTGTTTCTGATCGGCATCGGCACCGGCAACCCCGATCACCTCACCCGGGAAGCCGAAAAAGCGATTCGCAACGCCGACCTGGTTCTGCTGCCGCACAAGGAAGACAGCAAGGCCGAGCTGGCCCAGGTCCGTCTGTCGCTGCTGCAAAGCCTGGCCGTGGAAGAGAGCCGAATTGCTCACTTCGACATGCCCCAACGCCGCCAGCAGGGATCGGACTACGACCAGCAGGTGGACGAATGGCACGATGCCATTGCCCGGCGCTGGCAAGCCAGTCTTCAGCAACATCTGCCTGCTCGCTCGGGACGTGTGGCCCTGCTCGTCTGGGGCGATCCGGCCCTCTACGACAGCACGTTGCGCATTGCCTCGCGCCTGGGCCTGGCCCGCGAACAGGTGTGCGTCGTGCCCGGCATCACCTCCATGCAGGTGCTGTGCAGTGCCCACGGCATCGCTCTCAATGAAATCGGTGAACCCTTTCTGATCACCACCGGTCGCCAGCTACGCGAAAACGGCTGGCCATCCGGTGTGGACACCCTGGTCGTGATGCTGGATGGTCAACGCAGCTATGAGCAGCTGCAAGGCACCGATGTCGACATCTACTGGGGCGCCTATCTCGGCATGCCCCAGCAATTGCTCATGCATGGCAGGCTTTGCGACATCGCGCCAGACATCACCAGAAGACGCGCCCAGGCCCGTGAGCAAAACGGCTGGATCATGGACATCTATCTGCTGCGCAGGGCCTCCGCCCCCTGACCCAGGGTTGCCAAGTCACATCCGTTGCCTGGCAGTCACACCCGATCAGCGCGCGGAGCGCTTCATGTCTGCAAGGCCTCGATAGCCCGGGGCGTTCAGCCTGCTTGCCGGCAACCGTCTATGCGGATGCAGGTGCTGCGGCATGCGGCAGCTTGAGCCGATGCCAGAGCTTGAGCATCTCCTGCAGCAGCACTGGCGCATGGTCTGTGCGATACACCGCACCCAGCGGCGGCAAGCCGCCCTCGATACGCACATCCAGCGCACGCACACGCCCCTGCGAACGCAGTCCCGGAAGAATACTGCGAGGTACCAGCGATACGGCCCCAGGCTGGGTGAGCAGGCCCTCCAGCACGGGCAGAGACACGGTGGAGGCCGGAAACCAGGAGGCATCCTCCAGCACGGGCAGCACCTCGGTCTCCACGATATGGCGCACCGCGATGCCAAAGCTTGGCAGCACCCAGCGCGCGCCCCTCAAGGCAGGCAGCGGCACATCGCGACGCCCGACCAGCGGATGATCTGCATCCGCAATCACCACGGCCGCATCCAGCAGCAGCGGCTCGAAGGAAAACTCCACCGGCAAAAGCTGGGGCTGGCGACAGAACACCACATCGAGGCCCGAAGCCATCAGCTGCGACAGCAAGGGGGCGCTGCCGTCCTCGTGCACATCCACATAGACCTGCGGGTGGGCCTCGTAAAAGCGCGGCAGCAGCTGGGACAGCACCGAAAGCGCAGCTGCCGGAATGGCTCCAAGACGCAAAGCCGCCGAAGCCCCGCGTCGGATGGAGGCCAGCGATTCGGACACCTCCTGCAATCCCACCAGCATGCCGCGTGCTGCATCGATCAAGGCCTGGCCTGCCACTGTGGGCCGTATGCCGCGTGCATGGCGCTCGAAGAGCTTGATGTCCAGTACCCGCTCCAGCTCGGCCAGGGCCTGGGTAGCCGCCGACTGACTCATGTTCAGCTCGACTGCCGCCTGCATGACCGAGCCACATTGCTGCAAAGCCAGCAAAAGCTGCAACTGACGCAACCGTACCTGCTTGACCATACGGGAAAAGAGCAAGCGGCCCTCGGGGCTTGCAGCCCCTGCACCGGCTTGCTTCTGAGAAAAAGAAGAGTCAGCAGCCATGATTCCAACGGGTGTCAGATCGTTTCAACAAAGTTCGGCAAGCCTTGGAATCTCGCCAGCGCGAGCGCCAGACTCGCCCGCTCGCCGAAAGCAGGCCTCCTGCATCAAGCGTCGGAATGACCGTGAGTCGGATAGCTTGCACGCATCTGCCGGTGCATGCCCTCATGCCCGAGCGGTCGGAGGAAAAACCGCACCACCGCATTGTCGCGGCAATTGACCCGTCTGCTGGTGCTGCGTCATGACTTCTGACCCGTCAAGATACGCCGTCATACGCCGTGACATGCAAACTGGGCACTTGCAGTCCGGATCGAGGCGTATAGCAGCATTGCCGGTGAACGGCTTCGGGTGATCCCGGCCGGCCCCTGGAGAGCACGACCCTTGGAAAAACACCACTAAGTAAAAGCCAAAATGGAAATCCGGTCCACATGCAAGATAATGATAACCATTCTCAAAACATGACTCCGTGGCCTTTCTTGCTTGCTTATGCCACGCCTTTTCTGTGCATAGCCTCTACCAAGACCACCACCCCTGGCTGCAAAGCCTGCTGCGCAAGCGGCTTTCCAATCGAGAAGATGCGGCAGATCTGGCACAGGACACCTTTGTGCGCCTGTTGCGCTCCCCCATGCCGCAGGAGCAGATACGGGAACCACGGCGCTATCTGGCCACCATTGCAAAAGGCCTGGCCGCAGATCTGTTCCGCCGCCGCTCGCTGGAGCAGTCCTACCTCGACTATCTCGCCACGGTGCCGCCCGAATTCGCCCCGTCCACCGAGGAGCAGGCCATCATCCAGCAGACCTTGCTGGATGTGGACCGCATGCTGCAGGAACTTCCGCCCAAGGTTCGCGAGGCCTTCGTGCTGGCCCAGTTCGAGGAGCTGAGTTACCCCGAGATCGCCGAACGCCTGGGCATCTCGCTGCGCACGGTCAGCAACTATCTGACTCGCGCCATGGAACATTGCTGCCTGGTTCTTGCATGAGGCCCGTCGACGACATTGAACGCCTGGCCCTGCATGAAGCGGCCGCATGGCACGTGCGCCTGAGGGATCCATCGGCACCGGACAATGCCCGCCAAGCCTGGCAGCAGTGGCATGCGGCAGACCCTGCCCACCAGCGCGCCTGGCAGCGGGTTCAGTCCGTCAGCGCTCAACTCGCCACCCTGCCTCCCTCGCTGGCCAGCCAGGCCCTGGGCAAGCCTGCGAGCCGGACACGGCGCACGGTAATGAGAAGTCTGGTGATCGGCCTCGGGGCCGGCACCACTGCCTGGATGGGCTGGCAAGGCCTGCCCTGGCAGCAGTGGCAAGCCACCCATCGCACAGGCACGGGCGAGCGTCTGGACATCAGCTTGCCCGACGGCTCCCTGCTGGCGCTGGACACGTCCAGCAGCGTGGATGTGGACTTCAACGACCGCGAACGTCTGCTTCGCCTGCACAGCGGCCGCATATTGATCAGCACCCACCCCGACTCTCAGGGGCGTCCCTTCAGCGTCCAGACCCCCCAGGGCAGAGTCCTGGCACTGGGAACACGTTTCATGGTGCGCCTGGATGACAGTGGGCAAAGCCATGTTCAGGTGGAGGAAAAGGCGGTTCGCGTGCTCCCCGCAGCTGCAGACCCTCAGGAGCTGCGTGCAGGCGAGCAGACCTGGTTCACGGCCGACGCCACGCGATCCGCGACCAGGGCCGATCCATTCGGCACCAGCTGGCACGAAGGTGGAGTGGTGGCGGTGGACATTGCGCTGGGCGAGCTGATTGCCGAGCTGTCGCGCTACCGCAAGGGCTACCTGGGATGCTCACCTGAAGTCGCGCAGCTCAGGGTCTCGGGCGCCTTTCCCATCGATGACACAGACCGTGCCCTGGCTGCACTGATCAGCCGCTTTCCCCTGCAGCTGCGCAGCCATACGCGCTACTGGGTTCGCGTGGAGGCCCGCAATCCGCAGCCCTGAGTGCTGTTGATTTCAGAAAATAAAAACATAGCACCCATCCCTTTCCTGCATTGCGTTTCAGAGCAAATACGCTTTATCAGCAAGCGAATGCATTGAAAAAAATGCCAAAGCAGTTGCAGGATTGGCAGGGCTTGTTCGGCATACGAGGAAACCTCATTCATTTTCTTCGACGCCATGCTCCGCCCTCCTGTCTCACTGCCACAGCACGGCCTTCCTGCCGTCTTGCGGCATGTGCCGCATAGGCCCGCATCCCGCGTTTCTCGCCGCCAGACAGAATTGCTGCTGGCCTGGCTGCTTCTTGCGGCGACCGCCCTGGCAGTCCCCCCGGCATCCGCCCAGCCACAGCCGACCATCGATGCGCGAACAGGGGCCCGCAGCTTTGCCATTGCCCCCGGCCCTCTCTCGGAGGTCATCGCCCGCTATGCCAACCAGGCTGGCGTGGCCCTGTCCTTTGATGCGGCCCAGACTGGCCAGCGCCACTCTGCAGGTCTCCACGGCTCCTACGCTGTCGAGGACGGCTTTGCCCGGTTGCTTGAAGGCACTGAGCTTCAAGCCGTGCGGGAGTCCAGCGGCGTCTATACCCTGCGCGCCCTGACTCCCAAGGGAGCGGCAGGGGCACCTTTGCTTGAGACTGTCACGGTCAGCGCCAAGGCAGAGGTCAGCGCAACGACCGAGAACTCCGGCAGCTATGCAGCGGCGCGGGTCACCGGCAACGTCGGACAGCAGCTGGTGAGCGACATTCCCCAGCCTGTTACCGTGCTCACCCGCCAATGGCTCGATGACCAGGCCCTGCCCGACCTGCACGCGGTGATGAGCAACACCGCCGGCGTGACGGTGGACTACATCGACAGCGAACGCATCAACTACTATGCGCGCGGCTATCAGATTGACTCGCTGCAGATCGACGGACTGAGCATCAACCAGGTCACTTCAGCCCCGACCTTCATTCAGCCAGACACGGCCATGCTCGATCGCGTGGAAGTTTTGCGCGGCGCATCCGGCCTGCTGCGTGGCGCTGGCAACCCTTCAGCCGTGGTGAACATGGTGCGCAAACGCCCCACGCCGGATTTCCAGGGATCTGCAGCCCTGACTCTGGGCTCCTGGAACAGGCGACGACAGGAAGCCGACCTGTCTGGTTCGCTCAACGCGGCCGGCACCCTGCGGGGCCGCCTGGTGGCACTGGCCGATGACAAAGCTTCCTTCCAGACAGCACGTCACGAGAACCGAAAAAGCCTCTATGCCGTGCTGGAGGCGGATCTCGGACCCCGGACATTGCTGACCGCCAGCGTGCAGCACACCGAGCTGGAAGCCACGGGCTCCTGGGGAGGACTGCCTGCCGCCCTGGACGGCAGCCAGCTTGATCTGCCGCGCAGCACCTATCTTGGAGCAGCCTGGAATACCTGGAATCGGCGCAACCGGCAGGCCTTCATCGAGCTGGATCATGCCCTGGGAAACGGCTGGAAACTCAAGGCGCAGGCAGCGCGTACCCAGTTTCATTCAGCGGGCTTCAAGCAGACCTCGTTTTCAAGCGCCAGCACCACCAACCCCTTTCTGGTGGATGTCAACACCTCCATCTACGACGGCGAGGCCAGCAGCCAAAGCACCTGGAGCTTACAGGCAACCGGCCCCCTGGAGGTGCTGGGACGAAGGCATGAACTGGCATTGGGCGTGGACCTGCAAAGGGTGCGCGCGATTGGGACCTCCGGTCACTGGGGCATCAGCCCGCTCTATGGCGTGGATATCCGCAGCTGGAACCCCTATACCAGCTACCCGGAGCCCTTCTATACCGAAGGCAACGGCAATGCCTACTCTGCACCCATGTCGCAGGTGCACCAACATGGCGGCTTCGCCAGAGCGCTGCTGTCGCTGACCGACTCGGTCAGCGCCGTGCTCGGTACGCGTCTGAGCTGGTGGAACTATCGCGAGCCTGCCACGCCGGCAAGCAGCTATGGCGTGCAGCATGAGCTCACGCCCTATGCAGGCCTGATCCACAAGCTGTCGGATCACACCAATGCCTATCTCAGCTACAGCAGGATTTTCAGCCCCCAGAACAAGAAAACCAGCGCCGGCAGCCTGCTGGCGCCCATCCGGGGCCAGGACCTGGAAGCCGGACTCAAGACTGAATTCCTGGACGGGCGGCTGCGGGGGTCGTTGTCGGCATTCCACATCCAGTTTCTCGGCGACGCCATGGAAGACAGCAGCTCGGCCATGCCCTGCGTTCCTTACTACCTCGCAGGCCGCTGCTATCTGGCCGGTGGCAAAAGCCGCAGCCGGGGCTGGGAGGCCGAGCTGAGCGGCGAGCCAAGACCGGGCTGGCAGCTGATGGCCAGCTACACCTACACCAGCACCCAGTATCTGCGCGACGAGACGGCGGCCCTGGTCGGCCAGCCTCTGCGCCCGGCGGACCCGCGACATAGCTTGCGTCTGCATACCAGTCACCGGCTCAGCGGCCCATGGCAGGGGTGGACAGTGGGGGCAGGAGTGCGGCTGCAGAGCGATACCTACACCAGCGTCGGCAACCTAACCACCCGCCAGGGTGGTTACGCACTTTTTGACGCCTTGCTCGTGTATCGCCTGAACCCGACCTACACCCTGCAGCTCAACGTCAACAACCTGTTCGACAAAGTCTATTACGCCAAGTTTTCGCCCAACAGCACGTATTTCAACAACTACTACGGCGAGCCACGCAAGGTCACGCTGTCGCTGCGCGCGAACTTCTGAAGCCGATCACCGGCCACGCCTTTCCTGTTTCCTTTCCGCATCACCTCCGACTTGAAGTTCATGAAAAATCGCTCTTCCTCCGCTCATTCGCGTTTTGCACTACAACCCTTGGTCAGGCTCCTTGGCCAATGCCTGGGGACCGGCATGGCCGTGGCATCCTTCGGCGTGGCGGCCCAGATCGCTAGCGGCGACGCCGCCCTTCAGGAAGTGGTCGTGGCTGACCAGGCTGAAGCCATCGGCGGCCTGCAGAAAACCTACTCGGGCGGACAGCTGGCCCGTGGCGGCGACCTGGGCATTCTGGGCCGCACCGACCTGATGAATGTGCCGTTCAGCACGACCAACTACACCTCGGAGCTGATCGAGAATCAACAGGCGCTCAATATCTCCGACGTGGTAATGAGCGACGCTTCGGTTCGCACCCTTCAGGCCCGCGGCGGCTATGGAGAAGACTTTCAGATCCGCGGCTTTACCGTCGGCATGCGTGACGTCTCCATGAACGGCCTCTACGGCCTCGTTCCCTCCACTCGCGTGCCGCTGGAGATGATCGAGCGGGTGGAGGTACTCAAAGGCCCGGGCTCGCTGACAAATGGCGTGGGCCCCAGCGGCAGCGTGGGCGGCAACATCAATCTGGTCACCAAGCGTGCCGGCGATGTGCCGCTGACGCGCCTGACCGGCACCTATATGGGCAAGGCCCAGTTCGGCACCCATCTGGATGTGGGGCGCCGCTTTGGCGAGGACAATCAGTGGGGGGTGCGCGTCAACGGCGTATGGCGCAACGGAGAAGGCAATATCGACGGCGGTCGCCAGCGTCTGGGCCTGGGATCGCTGGGCCTGGACTATGCGGGCCAGAAACTGCGCTGGTCCCTCGATGCGCTCTCCACCAACGGCAAGACCAACGAATTCCGCCCCCAGGTGGGCTTTCGCAGCGGGATCACCAAAGTGCCTGCCGTGCCTGACGCACGCCTGAACTTCTACCCGGGCACAGCACTGACGGACAAGGCCAAGACCGTCATATCCCGCCTCGAATACGACATCAACGCCAACACCACGGTGTACGGCGGCATTGGCTACAGCGACGTCAAGAGCTACCAGAACTTCCCGGGTGCCTGGGGCACCGAGCCCGACTCTCAAGGTAACTTCAGCGTTTCCAACGGCTACTACGACGAATACAACAAGACGACCTCGGCCGACATCGGCCTGCGCACACGCTTCAAGACAGCAGGCATAGGCCACACGCTGGTGCTGTCTGCCAACCATATGGCGCGCGAGACCGGCTACTTCTACACCGGCACCGGCTCGACCCCCTCCAATCTGTACCGTCCTTCTCCCCTGCCCGTGATCACCACGCCTCGTCTTGCGCCCAGCAAGACGGCCGAGCTGCAACAGCACAGTGTGGCCATCGCGGACACCATGGCCTTGTTCAATGAACGCATCTTCGTGACCCTGGGACTGCGCGACCAGAGCATCAATCAAAAGAGCGTGAATGGCTCAACCGCCTACAAGGCCAGCTCCGTCACGCCGCTGGCAGGTCTGGTGTTCAAGGCCACGCCCAATACCTCGATCTATGCCAACTACACGGCAGGCCTGACGGCCGGTGGCACTGCGGGCGTGGGCCTGGCAAACGAGGGGCAGGTCTTTGCACCTCAGAAGAGCAAGCAGCTGGAAGCTGGCGTCAAGGTGGACTGGGGCGTGCTGATGACTCAGGCCGCCATCTACCAGATCACACAACCGGCCAGCATCACCGAGAACAATGTCTACAGCTTTGGCGGCGAGCAACGCAATCGCGGGCTGGAGCTGACGGCTTATGGCGAGATCCAGCGCGGCCTGCGCCTGATGGCCAGTGCCGCCTTCAACGATGCCAAGCTGACGCGTACCGCCAGCGGCAGCAATCAGGGCAACCAGGCTAACGGCGTCCCGAAGCGGACCTACAACGTGGGCCTGGACTGGGACACTCCCTGGGTGGCGGGCCTGAGTTTCAGCGGCCGCGTGATCCATACCTCGGCCATGTACTTTGATGCAGCCAATCTGCTGCGCATGCCTGGCTGGACGCGTGTGGACCTGGGCGCCCGTTACCGCACCAAGCTGGCAAACAAGCCCCTGGTGCTGCGCGCCAGCCTGGAGAACGTGGCGAACAAGGGCTACTGGGTTGCCACGCCCAACCCCAGCTACGCCACCGTTGGCGCTCCGCGCACGCTGATGCTGTCAGCACAGATGGACTTCTAAACGGCTGAGCCAGTCCAACAACTCCGAGGCATGGCCATGGCCAGCCATGCCTCGGGGACCTCATCCATTGGAGCGAATCAAATGCAAAGCCACACCATCAAGATCTGGGCCTGGGTGCATAAATGGAGCAGCCTGGTCTGCACCGTGTTCATGCTGCTGCTGTGCCTCACCGGCCTGCCCCTGATCTTTCACCATGAAATCGGACACCTGCTGGGCACCGAGGTCGAAGCTCCACCCATGCCCGAGGGCACGCCGCATGCCAGCCTGGACAAGGTACTGGATGTTGCCCGCGCCCAATATCCGGATCGCGTGGTTCAGTTCGCGTCCAAGTCCGATGAAACTGACGATCTCTGGTTCATCACCATGACGCCGACCCCTGCGCCAACCGATGACTTCCGCTCGGTGGTCGTCGATGCCCGCACTGCCGAGCTGCTGGCCCAGCCCCGTTTCGATCAGGGCTTTATGTGGATCATGTTCAAGCTCCATGTGGACCTGTTTGCAGGTCTTCCCGGCAAGCTCTTCCTGGGCCTGATGGGATTGTTGCTGCTGATAGCGATTGTCAGCGGAGTGGTGCTTTACGCTCCCTTCATGCGCAAGCTGGACTTCGGGACAGTACGCCGCGATCGCCAGCCGCGCCTGAAATGGCTGGATCTGCACAATCTCCTGGGCATCGTGACCCTGGTCTGGCTGTTTGTGGTGGGTGCCACCGGCATGATCAATACCTGGGCCGATCTGGTGATCAAATACTGGCAGCATGACCAGCTCAGCAGCTTGCTGGCGCCCTACCAGGGTCAGCCCACTGTTCCCGTGGCCGAACGTGCTTCGGTGCAGCGTTCGCTCGAAGTGGCCCGGCATCAGGCGCCCGATACCAAGCTGTCCTTTATCGCCTTCCCTGGCACCAGCTTTTCCAGCCCCCACCACCACACCATCTTCCTGCGTGGCAACGAGCCTTTGACCTCTCGCCTGCTCTATCCGGTCTTGGTCGATGCCAAGTCGGCCGAGGTCACCGCCGCACCGGAACTGCCCTGGTATCTTGCCGCCCTGCTGGTGTCGCAGCCGCTGCATTTCGGCGACTACGGTGGCCGCGTGATGCAGATCATCTGGGCGCTGCTGGACATCGCCAGCATTGTCGTGCTGGGCACCGGGCTTTATCTCTGGATCAAAAAGGGCCGCAGCACCGAGCCCAAGAGCCGCCAGAGCAGCCAGCCCAGGATCTCTGAGGAGGTTGCGCCATGAAGAACACGCCATCCCGCCTGCTCGCCATCTGGGGCTGGCCTGTCGCGCTGGGCTTGCTGACCGGCATCGGACTGATCGCTGCGCTGTTCAGCGACGGCGGCCTGGGCGATACGCTGTCAGGCATATGTCTGGGCATACCCACCGTTTGCGGCATCTGGTACGGCCTGCTGAGACGGGCCCCGCGCTGAACTGTGCGCGTGCTTGCCCGCATCCAGGCAGGCAAGCGCGGCTGCGCAGAGGCCAGCATCCATCAGACCTGGCTTTCATCACTGCTGCACCAAGGCCGTGCCAAGCCTATTGCTCTGGGCGGCGCTCAATGCATGGGCCGGCCCAGACGCTGGCTGGCCTTTGAAATCCCATAGTTCACGAGGCAGTAAAGCGCTGCCACGATCAGGTACACCGGCACCAGCGAGTGATAGTTCGCAATCAGCACCTTGGCGTTCTGCATGAGTTCGCCATAGGTGACCACATAGCCGAAGGTGGTGTCCTTGACCACGATGACCAGCTGCGCCACCAATGCCGGGATGATGTAGCGAAGGGCCTGGGGAAAGACGACGAAGAAAAAGACCTGGGCTTCAGTCAACCCCAGACTGCGCGCGGCATCGGTCTGGCCGCGCGGCACGGCGAGCACGCCGGCGCGGTATACCTCGGCGACCACGGCTGCGGTACTCAGACCTATGGGCAAGGTCAGCATCCAATAGGTGCTCAGCTTGATGCCGACCGATGGCAGCACCAGAAAACACACATAGATGAGCAGCAGCGTCGGCGTGCCGCGCAGGAACTCTATGACGGCAATGCTGGGCCAGCGCAGCAGCCTGGGCCGCGACAGCCGCCCCAGCAGCAGCACCAGTCCCAGTGCCAGGGAAATCACGGCAGCCATCGCCGACGATGCCAGCGTGCCAAGCAGCCCCTTGGCAAGAAAGCTCCAGGTCGTAGCCCAGGCAAAGAATTCCCAGTACGGTGCTTCGAGCTGGCCTGCCGAATGGAACTGCCACACGATCGCCACCGCAAGCAGAAGCAGCAGGGCTGCGGCGGTCACGCTCACCGCTTTGGTGACGGCCCGGACCCGCAGGCCTGGCGCGGCAAACAGAATTTCTTCCAGGGAGCGGCTCATCGCAGTATCCGCACTTTCTTTTCCAGAACCGCGCCGGCCCAGGCGATGAGCAGACCTGTCACCACATACATGGTGGCCGCCACGGCGAACGCGGCAATGCCGAGCGCCGAGTCATTGGCAATCTTGGAGACCAGGGCTGTGAGCTCGCGGCCGGGAAACGGCAGCTGCGACGCCAGGGAGGTCGAGAGCATCAGGGCAATAAGCAGCGAGGTCATGGGCTGCACCACCGAGCGCAGCGCCTGCGGCAGGACCACGGCAGACACAATCTGCAGCGGCCGCATGCCCAGGCTGAGCGCGGCCTCGATCTGGCTGCCCGGAATCGTGTTGATGCCTGCGCGCAGGTAGTCCGCCGTGAATGCGGAGCAGACCAGCGTCAGCGTGAGGATCACGCTGGGCTCGTAGTCGATCACTATATTGAGATCGGGCAGCGCAAAGACGATGAAGATCAGCAGCGCCACGCTGGGAATATTGCGAAAGATCTCCACATAGACGCTCAGAGCCCAGCGCAGCGGCGGCAGGGGCAAGAGCCTGAGCACCGCGACGAGCACGCCCAGCAGGACGCCGGGCACGAAGGACACCAGCGTGAGCTTCCATGTCAGCAACAAGGCCTGCCAGAAGGCAGGCCCGTGGTCGGTCAAAAGCCTTGAAACCTCACCCATTGTTCAAGGCAGAGCGGGCGGAGTCGGAACCGTCGTGCTGCCGGTGCGCTGCCCAATGGAAATCGTCCAAAGCTTGGCCCAGGTACCGTCGGCTTCCAGCTTCTTGAGAAAGGCATTGATGAAGGCCACGCCGTCCGAGCCTTTGGGCAGTCCCACGCCATAAGGGTCCTGGGCACCGAATGGAGCCCCAGCCAGCCGCGCATTGCTGGTGCCAAGGCTCAGGGCGTTGAGCAGCAGCGTGTAGTCGGTCACATAGGCATCGACGCGGCCCTGACGCAGGGCATCGAGGGCTTCCTGATGCGTCTGGAACTCCTGCACGACGGCCTTGGGGGCGTACTGGGCCAGTATCGCAGGCCCCGTGGAGCCGGCTTGCGTGGCCACCTTCTTGCCGCCCAGGTCGTTGTAGGACTGCAGTGTCTTGTTGTTCGCCTTGACCAGTACACCGGACTGCGATGTGTAGTAAGGGCCGGCGAACGAGATCTTCTCGGCGCGGGCAGGAGTGATGGAGTAGGTGGCGAAGACCATGTCCACCTGATTGTTGATGAGCACCTGCTCGCGCGTGGACGAGGTCACCTGGGTGAACTGGTACTTAGCAGCATCGCCCAGGATGTAGCGGGTGATGAGTTGGGCCAGGCCCAGGTCGAAGCCACGGATCTTGCCGTCCTTCTCGTTGAGCAACGAGAAAAGATTCGAGGTTTGCGTGCTGCCCAGACGCAGCGTGCCGGCCTGCTTGATCTTGCTGGCCCAGGTACTGGACGCAATCGTCGCCGCATCGGCAACAGGGCCCTGCGCCACCAGCGCGTCGTAGGCCGCTGCATTGATGGGCGTGCCCTGTGCGAAAAGCGAGCCGCTGGCCGCGATCGTCAGCGCCACCACGGTGGATTTGAAAATGGATTGGATCGACATGCGGTGTTCTTGGATGGTCGGTGATGCGAATCAATATAAAGCAGCGACGGAATGCACATGCCGCCGGTCCGGGTCGGACACCATTGTGCACACAATATAGGCCTCGCGCACTGCGACAAGGGCCGATTATGACAACTCGCATGGATTGCGAGATCCCTCCAGAGACGCCACCCAGGCCGGCTGCGCAGCGCTGGCTGGTCATGGAGCGGCTCGTACGGTAGCGCGGCCTTGTTGCCGGGCGCCACGGGCCTGGAGTACTCTTGCAGGACATCCGGCCCGCCTGCTGCATGCCTTGCATGCCCTGCCCTCGCCTCACTCCCGTTTGCGGCCCGCTGCGGATCCAGGCGCTCAGTACACGTCCCGTCGGTAGCGCCCCTGGGCGATCAGCTCGTCCAGGGCGTCGCGGCCCAGCAGCTCCTGCAGCACCGTGTCCACGCCTGCGGCCATGCCTTGCAGGCTGCCGCAGATGAAGATCACGGCGCCCTCGTCGATCCAGCCGCGCAACAGGTCCGCTGCATCGCGCAAACCATCTTGCACATAGCGGCGCTGGGCCTGGTCGCGTGAATAGACAAAGTCTGCGCGCGCCAACTGCCCTGCCTGCAACCAGGTGCAGGCTTCGGCCTGGGCATAGCCGTCATGGGCTTGCTGGCGTTCGCCAAACAGCAGCCAGTTGCGATGCTGGCCCGCACGCATGCGCGCCAGCAGGTGGCCGCGCAGGCCTGCATAGCCCGAGCCGTTGCCGATAAAGATCGCGGGCACATCCGATGGCGCGGCAGCATCATCGGCGGGCGCGAATGCGCGGTTGTCCACCAGTCTCAGCATCAGCGCTGCGCCCGGCGCCGCATAGGCCGTAAGCCAGCCCGAGGCCAGGCCCAGACCCGCATCATGGCGGGCCTGGCGTACCAGCAGCCGCACATGGCCATCAGCCGGCAAAGACGCCACGGAATAGCTGCGCGCGGCCAGTGGCTGCAGCGCATCGGCCACGGACTGCGCCGAAGCATCCGCGCTCAGATCACCGGGCTGGGGCAGCACGCTTGCAGACAGTGCGGCCTGAAGTGGCTGGCTCCGGCCCTGCCACCGAACCACGGCATTGCCGTCCAGCGCCTGCTGCTGCAGCCAGGCGGCAATGGTTTGGGGCGCATGCCGCGGGCAGATTTCCACGAGCGCACCCGGGTGCCAGCCCAGGTCCAGTCCTGCCGGCGGCGTCAGCGTGAGACTGTGCAGCGGTGTGCCCAGACTGCCCGGATTGACCAAACTGCGCTTTGCCAGCGTCCATGGCGCAAACGCAGGAGCGGCGGGTGCATCGGGCAATTGCCGGGCAGTGCGAAAGTGGCCACTGAGCATCTGCTGCCAGGCGCTCCAGGCCTTGCCGTCTTCTCCGTCCATTTCGATTCGGGGGAAAATCGGCTGCGCAGCCAGGCGTTGCAACTGATGATCGAGTGCACGGCCAAAACCGCAAAAGCGTGTGTACTGGCGATCGCCCAGCGCCAGCAGGCCGTAGTGCAGCGTGGCCAGAGGATTGGCCGCAGCGGCATCCAGCGCGCGGGCAAAGCGACGCGTGCTGTCGGGTGCTTCGCCGTCGCCAAAGCTGCTGGCAATGAAAAGAGCTCGGCCATGGTGGCGCAGCTGCTCAGTGTCCAGTTGTGCCATGGGTTTGAGCGTCGTGGCCAGTCCCGCATTGCGCAGCGCGGCCGCAGTGCGCAGGGCCAGGCGTTCGGCATGGCCGGTCTGGCTGGCATAGGCCACGAGAATGCTGTCCTGCCCCTGGACTGCAGGGGAACTGCCGGCCAAGGCCCGGCGTTCACCGTTCAGGGCACGGGCCTTGCGTCGGCGGTCCAGATAGAGCAACCAGCCGGTGATGGCGAACAGCGGCATCATCAGCGCCGCCAAGGTGACGATGATGCGCCCCGGCAGTCCGAAATACGTGCCCATATGCAGCGGGTAGATGGCACCCACGGCGCGGCGGCCGGCAGGCAGATCTGCATAGCGCTCATCCTGCTGAACGCGGCCTTCGGGAGTCAGGCGCAACTGGTTGCGCGCACGCTCATGGGCAGCTGTCTCGTCGAACCAGGCAATCTGCACGGACGCGCCCGCGCGCTCGGGCAGGCGCAACTGAGCAAACTGCCATCCCGGTGCCAGATGCTGAAAGCTCTGCCATGCGCTCGTCAGGTCCGGTGTCGGCTCAGCCAGCCCTCTGTCGGGCTTGGCGGGCGTGGCAGCAGCGGCGCGCGGCGGCACCCCAGCCCAGGTATCGACCGTACGGCGCAGGCCGTCGAAAGCCCAGTACATGCCCGTGGGAGCCAGCACCAGATAGACCAGCAGCGCCAGAGTGCCCGCCACAGCATGCAGATTCCACAGAAAGCTGCGCCCCTTGAGGCGCATGTCCAGCCATAGCCAGCTGCGCCAGTCCATCGGCTTGCGCGGCCAGCGCAGATACAGGCCGGACAGCGACAGCAGCACCAGCAGACCTGCCAGGGTACCGGTGATGGGCTTGCCGTCATCGCGCGACAGCAGCAGCCAGCGGTGCAAGCGCTCTGCCCATTCGAAGAACTGTGCGCCCTTCTGAGGCGGCAGCAGGGCTGCTGTATAGGGATTGACAAAGACCGTCTCGCCGCGGCGCTGCCCCTTGTCCGGCTTGAAACTGATCTGGGCCGATCGGCCGGCTTCGGAATGCACGGTGATGCGCTGCACCACACGCTCCTCGCCCTGCGCGCGCAGCGTCTGCAGCAATTGCGCAGGCGTCATGGGCGCCAGGTCGCTGCGCGCCTGCACGCGCGCAGTGCCGGGGTTCAGCCAGTCCAGTATTTCCTCATGAAAGGAAAACACCGCCCCCGACAGACCGAGAACGATCAGCACCGTGCCGGCCGTGATGCCGACAAACCAGTGCAGCTGAAACCAGAGTTGCTTGAAGGACGGCATAGAAAATCAGTGATGCTTGGTATCGGTTGCCGCTCGCCGGCCCTGCAGCCGGCACGCGGATACAGTGCCTTGCGGCCTGGTTTCGCAGCGCAACAGCGGGCGCTGCATGCCGTCAGAAGTCCATGACCGCGCGCAGCACGGCCTGACGGCGCTCGCCCAGCGAGACATAGATATTGCTGCCCGAGGAAACGACATAGTTCTTGTCGAACAGGTTCTTGATGTTCAGCTGCAGGCGCACGGGGCGGTTGTCCCAGCGGGTTTCGTAGGAGACAAAGGCATCGGCGACGTTGTAGGCATCGTTGTCGAAGGTGTTGCCTGCATCTCCGGCACGCTTGCCCACGTGGCGCACACCGGCACCAGCACGCCACTGACCGTATCTGCTGCGCTCAAAGGTATAGGCCGCAAACACCGAGGCACTCTGGCGTGCCACATTGGCAAGGCGCTTGCCCTGCAGCTGCGGATCATCGGACACCCAGGCGTCGGTATAGGCATAGCTGCCTATGAGCTGCCACTGGCGGCTGATCTGGCCGGCCACATCCACTTCCAGGCCGCGCGAGCGGGCGCCACCAGCGGCACGGGTAGCCAGATCGCCGTTGACGGGAATCCTCACCGCCACATTGCGCTTGCGGATGTCGTAGAGCGCTGCCGTGGCGCTGATGCCGCGCGCCAGCTCCAGCTTGGCTCCGAGCTCCCAGGACTTGGCCTCTTCCGGCGGCAATGCGCCTATCACCGTACCCACGCTGCTTTGCGGCTTGAACGACTCGCTGTAGCTGCCATAGAAGGACCAGCTGGAATCAGGTTGCCACACCAGGCCCACGCGTGGCACAAACTGCCAGCCGTCGGAAGCACTGCCCACGACGAAAGGCCTGCCTTTGCCGGCTTCCTGGTCATAGTGCAGCCAGCGGCCTCCGGCCTGCACCATCCACTGTTCGGACAAACGGATATTGTCCTGGAGGAAAAACGCCTGCTGCCTGATCTTGTCGCGCTGGTCGCTGTCTGCCGCGCTGATGGTGGTGGAATACGGCAGCAAGCCATAGACCGGGTTGTAGACATTGAAGCCGGTGCTGTTGCTGCCGCGAATCAGGTCGCGTCGGTAGATATCGCTGTCCTCGATGTCCAGACCGCTCAGTATCTCGTGGTGGACGCCGCCCCACTGCAGATTGCCCTGCAAGTTCAGCTGGGCCACATGCTGCTGGCTGAGCGCTTCGCGCGTGCCGTCCGGGCGGCGGGTGAGCACGCCGGTGACCGGGTTCAGCGATACCGGACGGGCCTGGTAGTCGTCATAGCGATTACGGTTGTAGCTATAGGTGGCGTTGAGCTTCCACTGCGAATTCAGCGTGTGCTGACCCTGAACGGTGAAGAAATCCGAATCCCCTATCGTGCGGTTATAGGCTTCGTCGAGGCGGCGGCGCGGGTCAATGGCCACAGGCTTGCCGGTGCGGCTGTCGATGACGGTGCCGCGGTCAAAGGGCTGCTCGTATTCGGTGTGCTCATAGGACATGCGCACATAGGTATCGCGGCCATACCAGGCAAGCGAAGGCGCGATCACGGTCTGCTTGTTGACGCCGAAGTTGCGCCAGTAATCCACATGGCTGGTGTCGGCGATCAACCGGTAAGCCAGGCCCTTGTTGCCGATGGGGCCGGTGAGGTCCACCGAGGCACCGCCGCCGTCATAGCTGGACGCGCTCAGCGCAGCCTGGCCCGCAAATTCGAGTTGCGGCTTCTTGGTGACCATATTCACCACACCGCCCGGATCCATGCTGCCGTAGAGAATGGAGGACGGTCCCTTGAGCACTTCCACGCGATCAGTGGTGTAGGTCAGATTGCGCGCCAGCACGGTGCGCACGCCGTCGCGCAATATGGAGCCGTCGCGATTGAAGCCGAAGCCACGCTTGATCAGCGCATCCTGCGTGCCGCCCAGGGTGTTGGCCTGGGTGATGCCGCTGACATAGTAGAGCGCCTCGTCGATATTGCGCACCTGCTGGTCCTGCAGCACCTGTGCCGGCACTACAGCCACCGCCTGGGGCAAGTCGCGCAGCGCGGCATCGGAGCGTGTGGCCGTGGTCGCGCGCTTGGGCTGGTAGCCGATTTCCTGGGCTTTCTCCTGCACGATGACCTCGGGCAATTGGTGCTGCTCGGCCGTGGGCTGGGTCTGGGTTTCGGTTGTGGTCTGTGCCAGAGCGGGCACGGCAGCACAGGCGGCCAGGCCATAAAGGCCCAGTGTGGTGCGAAGAGAGAGGGTCACGATGGCGTGGCGAGAGGAGATGCCGCAGGCTGCCGGCACAAGCCAGCTCGATAAGGGCTGGCCACTGGTTTTGAAAGATGTTTGAGTGCGTTATTCTAATTCATTCTCATTTGCATCAATGCACAGAAGCCGGCTTAGAGCTGAGCCCATGCAAGGGATTTGCAAGTCCTTGCACCTGCTGCAATGGCCGGCTGGCAAGCCGCGGATATTACGGCGACCTGCCCGATGCAGCCTGGGCTGACCGGTGTTGCAGCGCATCTACTGGCACTCGCTGCGGCACGCCCTGAAGCAGGCTGCCCCATGTGCGTCATGGGTTGTGCATTCCGCTGCCGTCAGGGGCTTTGCTCCCCGAAGAAGGCAATCAGCGGACCTTGTTCCCGGCCAGACCGCAGGAGCTGACGAACGCTGCCGTGTGCTGCAAGGCCCGGCCTATGTCCGGCTTGGCGATCCCATGCCGCATGGCAAATTGCTCCAAGGCAGTCGTCTCGAAACGGGTGGTCTGTATGAAGTCCAGGGCTTCGGCGCTGGTATTGAGGAAACGCGCGACCGCAGGCATGCGCAGCAGCAGCCTCAGCAATGGCAGCGGAACATGATGCCTGGGAGGCTTCAGGCCCATGGCTTGCGCGAGCTCTGCCAGCAGCTCTCGCAAGCTCGGGGTCTGGGCATCCAGCGCCAGCAACTCCTGGCCCGCCATGGCGGGATCGAAGGCACAAGCCGCCACCAGCTCGGCCAGGTGATCCACGGTCACCAGCGGCAGCCAATGCTCTGCCGTACCGGGCACGGCAGCAAGCTTGCCCTGCGCAAGATTGCGTATCAGCGCCACCAGCGGCTGAGCGCCAAGAATATGGCCGCTGCGGCTGTGGCCACAGACCGTGGCGGGGTGGACCACAGTCATCTGCGCGTCCTTGGCAGCCATGAGCTCCAGGGTCGCAAAATATGCCTCCAGCTTGCTCGCCTCATAAGCACCAACCTGGCGGTAGACGGCTGGCCAGTTTGTCAGCTCCGGTCGGCGAGGGTCTATGCCTATGCGTTGCAGATGGTCATGGTTTTTCAACATATAGCCGCCTACCATGACCAAGCGGCTGTTTTGCCCGGCCGCCAGCAGCGCCACGCGCTTTGCCCCCTGCACATTCACGGCGCGAGCCTGCTTTTGTGAAAGCCCCCAGGCGAATTGGGCACCGAGGTGGAATACGACCCGGGCCTGCTTCAACATCGCCTGGTCGGCAGGACCGATCCCCAGCCCTTCCCTTTCCAGATCGCCGGCAACCGCAAATATCCGGCTTGCCGCCCCTCCCAGCTTGTCGACCTGCTCGCGCAGTTCGGGCAGACGCTCGGGATGACGCATCAGGACTCTGACGTTGTGAGCTTTCGCACTCAGGTTCGCCAGCAAATATTGACCGATGAAACCGGTACCCCCCGTGACAAAGCACTCCGCACTCATTTCCCCGCTCCTTGATTAGGTGAGGAGGCAAATGTAGAGTGTCGACCTAACTCTATAGTCAAGCGGTATTTTCATGAGAATCGGCGAACTCGAAACCCGTAGCGGCGCCAGCCGCCACACCTTGCGCTACTACGAGCAGATCGGCCTGATCTCGCCCATGCGTCGAAGCAACAACTACCGCGTCTATACCGCGCAAACATTGCAGGACCTGGACTTTATCCAGCGCGCCCAAAGCATGGGGTTCTCGCTAGCGGAAATAGGCCAGATCCTGGATGCGCAGCGGAACCAGACTATCGATTGCGCCGAGGGTGCCAAGCTCATCGAAAAAAAGATGGCAGAAATCCGGCAGAAAATCGCCGACCTCAAAAGCATCTATCGGTATCTCGATGAAGAGCGGGCAAACCTCGAAGCCAGTGCTGCCAGGCAACTTGAACTGAGGCAACTGAGCGCATCGAACTGAGCTGCAGCCATGCGGAAGACGCTGCCAACCGGCCTCGAGCCCCGCCCTGGCGTTTTCTGCCATCTTGTGCCCATGCACGCTCAGCCACTGCCTACAGTCGGGGCCGAGGTGCCGGGGGAGTCGGCACATCAGGAACAGCCCCTGAAACTGAGCCTGCAAGACCGCACTCCGTCCCGTCCTGCGTGGCACAGCGCAGCTTGCAGGCGGCAAGCAGTCACAGGGTTTTCACCAGGATGCGTCAACACATCCAGAGGGAAGCTCGCATCAGATATCGGCAACGCTTATAGCTACAAGTAAATAGCATCTACTGCCAAGGCTCCGGAATTTCTATATTTCATCTCCATGGCGGCAGAACTTCGTGAACAGCACTGATGGTGTGGACACGGCTCGGCCGATATCTTTCAGGAGCCTTCCATGCCCAACTCTTCACGCACCTGCCGCTGCACAAAGGATCTCACCGGCCGCTTCGGCCTGCTCTCGCTGGCTGTGGCCGGCGCCTTGTCGGCCCTGCCTGCCTCGCGGACGCTGGCCGCCGACGCCTACCCCAGCAAGCCCGTTAAGCTCATCGTGCCTTTTGCGGCCGGCGGCTCCACCGACATCGTGGCCCGCGTGATTGCCGAAGGCATGCGAACCACGCTGGGGCAGCCTGTGATCGTGGACAACAAGGGCGGCGCCGGCGGGTTGATCGGCAGCGAAGCCATTGCCCAGGCCGCTCCCGATGGCTACAGCATCGGCATGGCGACCGTGAGCACGGCCACCATCAACCCCCTGCTCTACCAACGCGCCAGCAAGATCGAAGGCAAGCTGCTGCCGGTGGCTAATCTCGTGACCATGCCGTCGGTCTACATGGCTCACCCCAAGATGGGCGTGAACAACTTCAAGGACTTTCTCGCCAAGATCAAGGCCCAGCCTGGCGCCTACAGCGCCGGGGTGCCGGGCCTTGGAACGCTGGGTCATCTCATGGTTGCCTCGTTCAACGAGACCATGAAGACCCAGATCCAGATCGTGCCCTACCGCGGCAACGGCCCTGCGCTCAACGATGCCCTGGCCGGAATGGTTCAGATCATGACCGACCAGTTGCCCTCGGCCATGCCCCAAATCAAGGGCGGCAAGCTGCTTCCGGTGGTCGTCGCTTCGCATGGCCGCTCGCCCGATCTGCCCAACGTGCCGACCTTCAAGGAACTGGGCTACGACGAACTCAACGAACTCGGCATCAGCTGGTTCGGGCTGGTCGTCCCCGCCAACACACCAGCGCCCATCGTGAAGCAACTGCAGGACGCGGCCGTCAAGGCCGTGCACCTGCCCGAGGTGCAAAAGCATTTGAAGAATCTGGGCGCCACGGCCACCGAGACCGCACCCTCCCAGTTCCCGGCCCAGATTGCCGCTGAACTTAAGCGCAACAAGGCCTTGCTCGACAAGGCCGGCGTCAAGCCCGAATAAGAGCCGGCTCAGCGCCGGGCGCAAACCTCGCCCGGTTGCCTACTTTTCATACCCTGTCTTCTTCACCACAGCTCAAGGACCCTTTGCCATGCAAGCGATGAGCGCCCTGCAGGACTTTTTTCAACGCGAGACACCACGCATGACGGCGCTGGCCGACCAGATCTGGTCGCTGGCCGAACTGCGTTATGCCGAAAATGCTTCGGCCCAATTGCACAGCAATGCCCTGGAGCAGGCTGGCTTTCGCATCACGCGTGATGTGGCGGGCATTCCCACCGCCTTCATGGCCGAATGGGGCGATGCTGGCCCGGTCATTGCATTGCTCGGTGAGTACGACGCGCTGTCAGGCCTGAACCAGCAAAGCGGTGCTCTGGTGTGCACCCCATCCATCGACAGCCCTGGTCTGGCCGGTCACGGCTGCGGCCACCATCTGCTTGGCACTTCGGCACACTTTGCCGCCATTGCGTTGCAGCAGCATCTGAAACGCACAGGCCTGAGCGGACGCGTGCGCTACTACGGCTGCCCGGCCGAGGAAGGCGGCTCCGGCAAGACCTTCATGGCCCGCGCCGGCGTGTTCGATGATGTGGATGCCGCACTGACCTGGCATCCAGCCAGCTACACCGGCCTGTTCAGCCAAAGCACGCTGGCCAATATCCAGGCCAAGTTTGTCTTCCATGGCAAGGCCTCGCATGCTGCTCACTCGCCCCATCTGGGCCGCAGCGCCCTGGATGCGGTGGAGTTGATGAACGTGGGAGTGAACTATCTGCGCGAGCACATGCCCTCGGACGCGCGCGTGCACTATGCCATCACTGATAGCGGAGGTCTGTCACCCAATGTGGTGCAGGCGCGCGCCGAAGTGCTGTACCTGGTGCGGGCAGCGCGCAACCACGAAGCCGCCGAACTCTATGAACGCGTGCAGAACGTAGCTCGCGGCGCCGCGCTGATGACGGACTGCAGGCTCGAAATCGTCTTCGACAAGGCCTGCTCCAATCTCTTGCAGAACAACACGCTCAACAAGGTGATGTATGCGCAGATGCAAGCACTGGGACAGTTGCAGGCCGACGCGCAGGCACATGCAGTCGCCGGCCAGTTCCAGGCCACGCTAGACAAAAATGATGTCGATGCCGTCAGCCGCCCGCTCGCCAGTGTGCTGCGCGGCAAGGTGCCGGCCATTTTTGAAGGTCTGATGCCTTATGACCCCGATGCCAGCGACATCATGTTCGGCTCCACCGACGTAGCCGACGTGAGTTGGATCACGCCCACGGTTCAGGCCTGGGTGGCCTGCTATGCCTTTGGCACGCCTCTGCACTCCTGGCAGATGGTGTCGCAAGGCCAGTCCGGCCTGGCTCACACCGGCATGGTGCATGCTGCAAAAATTCTCACGGCCACCGCCGTGGAGTTGTTGGCTCAACCCGAACTGCTGGAACGCGCCAAAGAGGAGTTGCTGCAACGTCGTGAAGGCAAGCCCTATATCTGCCCCATTCCCGCCGAGGTAGCCTTGCCTTTTCTGCGCAAGTAAGAGAGAAGAGAGCCCCACTTCCCTGAAAGCGATCACAGCACAGCCAGACTCCCTGCGAGCGTCTGGCAGGATTGATCGTTCATCCTGTACTCCTGCTTGCTCTGCCTCAAAGCGACGGCTGCCAAAGCTTGATGCAGCACAAGCCCTCCGGCGGCGCCAGCAGCCATAGTGAGACATGCCCGCAAGACTGCGGAGACTCAACAGGGAGGAACCATGAAGCTGATGATCGATCTCTTTTCCACCGACTACGGGCTGATGAGCCTGGCCGTGATTGTGCTGATTATCGTCATGGCCGCGTTCTTCACACGCCTCTTCCTGGGCAAGATGAAAAACGTTGCAAACACCACGCTGGAATAATCGCGATCCTCGCTGCATGCTGCATATGTACTGCCTTGAGTTGCTGGCGGGATAATCTGAATTGAACGCAAAAAAACCGGAGATCTCGCTACTCCCCGGCAATTTATATATCCAGGATGAGTGAATCATTGCAAGCACTCTCAGCCCCTCTTGAAGGGGCTTTTTCTTGCCTGGAGTTTCTGCGGATGGGTGTCGAAGACTTGGCAATGGTGTTTCAAGGCATCCTTGAATCTTTACGCATCAAGAAGCAAGAGTCGATCAAGAGTGCCTGGGGCATTTACTCACCGAAGAAAATCCAGCTGCAGTGAGGCGCGCGCCACAGGCCCCCAGCACTTCGGGCTTATCGCCACGATCCAGCACTCCAGCGGCAAACACCGCGTTGGCTGAATAAAGACCGACATCCCGGAATGCCTGTGCGCCAGCGCACAAGCAGGAAGAAAGTGCCAAGGTCAAGCGCATGTATGCCGGTCCCTCTCTCGCATCACATGCCTTGAGGAACCGCTGATTGCGGGGAGGATAGCAACTGCCGATTCTTCCGCTCCGAACGCGGCAACACCCCGTGAATCAAAAGAGAGTTCAACCGGTGGCGCCATCAACTGGTTGCGGCTGTCTGCGTCTGCATCGAGGCAATGCGCCTGAAGCCATGCCAGGAGAACATCCTTATCCATGGGCTTCGCGATGTAATAGCCCTGTCCTTCATAACAATCCATGGCGAGCAAGGCCTGGCACACGGTGGCGTCCTCAATGCCTTCGGCCAGCACGCTCAATCCGAGCTTGCGCCCCAGTTGAACGACCATTTCCGCTATCCGTGCGCCGTCCGGTTCGCCCAACTGGCTCACAAAGGATCGGTCAATCTTGATCCGATCCAGAGGAAGCTGCTCCAGATAACTCAGTGAAGAGTAGCCTGTGCCGAAATCATCGATGGCGATGGAGACGCCCTCTGCCCTCAGCGCCGACAGCGTTGATTTCAGCAGATCCGTGGGAAGCGCCGCCACGGATTCGGTGATCTCCAGCTCAAGGTGATCCCCTCGCAAACCGCTGCTGGCGAGTGCCGCGCAGACGATCTCGAGGAATCCAGGGTCCTGAAGCTGCACCGTCGAGACATTGACGGCAATGCGCTGAGGCGCGACTCCTGCATCCAGCAATTCACGCATCGCTGCACATGCGGCCATGAGCACCCATTGGCCAAGGGCCACAATCAGACCCGAGTGCTCGGCAACGGGGATGAACTTGTCCGGAGGCACGAATCTGCCATCCTCCGTACGCCATCGCAGCAGCGCCTCAATTCCAACGACGCTACGCGTCACCAAATTGAGCTGTGGCTGATAGACCAGAAACAGCTCCCGGCTCTCGATCGCCTCTCTGAGTTCGGACAGCAACAATGCCCTGGACCGCGCCTCGGCTCCCATCTGATCGGAGTACCTCAGCTCCTGACCGCGGTGATCTCGCTTCGCACGCTTGAGTGCAATCGTGGCATCCTTGACCAAGTCCGCCCCTTCTCGAAACTCTTGAGGCAAAAGCACATAGCCACAGGTGAGCGAAACCTTGTAAGGAACCCCGTCAATACTCAGCGGTTGGCGCACGCACTCCAGCAGACGCCTGGGCTGCACCTGTCCGATGGCCCCCAAGACCCCGAAGGTGTCCGCACCCAGCCTGGCCAACAGCACATCGCCTGGCAGCACATCTTCAAGACAGCGAGCAACGCGCTCCAGAAGACGGTCCCCGAACAGATGCCCCATCAGGTCGTTCGTGGCACTGAAATCGTCAATATCGATGAGCGCCAGAATGTAGTCGTGCAGACCTTGTCTTGCACATTCATCGACTGCCTCGACGAAATGGGCGCGATTGGGAAGATTCACCAGAGGATCATGATAGGCACTCTCTTTCAGGCGCCCGAGCAAACCGCGGTTATGCAGCAATGTGCTCAGATTGGCACAGAAGACATCCAGCAGTTGCGGATGCAGCACGGCATGATGCCTGGGCACGTCGATGAGCACCACGAAGTTCTGTCCAGCGTCGTGGCCGATATGCAATGCCAGCCCGCCAGTCTCGCCGTAGACATTGCAGCGGCCCTCAACGGCCTTTCTTAGCAAGCCCAGCTCCGAGGTCTGCGGCAACAACTCCAGAGGATGCCCGATCAGCTCGGAGAATCGGCCCGTTGCCGCCTGCACGAAGTAGCAACCGTCAGGATTGGCCAACTCCTGGGCACAAACCACACCCACTTGTGCAACCTTCAGCAAAGCCGCCAGTTGTGTCAGTACACCGGATGCGAATTCGTAGCAATCCTTGATCTCCAGCAGAGATGCACTGGATCGCAGAACATGCTCCAGGCCGCCTCGGCTTGTGTCCGCCGCGCACAGCTGCTTGTAGGAGCGAACTGCCGTGGCAACGATGACGTGCAACCGATCAGCAGTCAATTCCGCTCTAGTTCTGTAGTCACTGATGTCATTTTCAATCAGTGCATCGAGCCCGAGCTCCTGCCCCGGTTGGCTGGAAAGAAGAATGATGCGGGTATTGCGCAGGGCCGCAGCATGGCGTATGAAATGCACCAGATCGATTCTCACGCCCGCACGCTCCATCGCAAGATCGAGTATGACCACGGCCAGGTCGCTTTCGCTCAGAAGCAGCTGTCTTGCCTCGTTGCCAGAAAACGCATTCAAAAACAGCAGCGGGCGCTCGAACAGCATCTGCGCATCCAAAAAGGAACGGCTTGCCGCGTGAACCTCTGGATCTGCGCTCACAACGAGGATGCGCCACCTTGGACCAAAGGCCGGGTCTGCGCTTGGCATTGTGTCGGCTGAGACCAGGCGCGACTGATCCCCCCTTGGAGCTGGCTCAGGTCTCATGCTCGAGAGACTGCAAAAAACACGACGAGAGGCAGACTTGGTTGCGTCCGCCTCGCTTTGCGACGTAAAGCGCTTCGTCAGCGAAGCCATACGCGCTGTCGAAATCGCCGCCCGGAGGTGCCCAACTCACGCCAAAGCTGGCAGTGACACCACTTCCATCGGGCAGATCGAAATCACAGATTTCAATCGCACGCCGGAGATCCTGTGCAAGTCTTTCGGAAACGTCCGCGCTCTGACGAGGTAGCACAACCGTGAATTCTTCACCGCCGACCCGGCCGATCTGCGCTGAGGAAGGCACCACGGCCTGAAGACAGGCAACAACGCCGAGGATGACCTTGTCACCCGTCGGATGACCAAAACTGTCGTTGATTCTTTTGAAGTGATCGATATCCAGCACGATCAGTGAAAGATCGTCATGCACGAAATACTGGTTCACCCGCTCGATAACGGCAGCTCGGTTCAAGACACCCGTCAGCGTGTCGTGAGTAGCCCGATGCTCAAGCTCTGCCGCCAGATCCTGAAGCTGGGAATTCAACTGATTCATCTCCAATTCCGCGCGATCGCTGCGGCGCACCAAGCGGCGTGTTTCTCGCAACAGCCTTTCGTAAGCAAGAAGCAGGTCACCCAATGCCTGTCTGCATTGAGATGGCGCTGTGCAGGCGCAGCCGACATGTGCCGCTCGCGCAGTCAACAGCGCCTGATTCTCTGCTTCAAACAGATCTGGCGACGCTGAAGTGCCAGGGCTGGTCATTCAGGTTGCTCCAACTGGATGGGCAGCAAACTCGAGCGCGGGAAAATCCTCGCTCAACTCCTGCCCGAACTCGAGAATCGTGTCGTCTTCTTCATCGTGATACCAGTTGAGAACCACGCGATTGCCGGCCTCCGCGCAATTGCTCAGAGCCTCTATCAAATTGAAGAGCATTTTGGTGCTGGAGCTGTTGAAATACGCCAGCGCAATATTCACTTCGATCTTTGTCTCTGTCTGAGCGGACAAGTAGTCCTTGAGCCGAGAAATGATGTCGCTGTAGAAAGCTGCAGCATTTTCCGGATACGACTCGCCGCGCATGCTCAAGGTATGCGCATCAAAAATGAAATCCACCTCGGGAGAGCTGGGCGTTGGGGCAATGTAGAGGTTTTCCATCAGTTTTCTTTATTCGTTGACGGTCTCGCCGTGCCTATATGGCCGCCTTAAGGTAAAAAACAGGCGAGTCGCCAGACTCCGCGTCGAAGTCGAACTCCAACGGTTCCCTGGCATCCCGGGCAACGGTCAAGAAACCCATGCCCGCACCCTTGCTCCCCTCAGGCGTCTCCTCGCGAAGTGTCTGTCTATAGGCTTGCTTGATTTCTTCGAGCGTCATGCTCCGCAGTGCGTTCAGCTTCACCCGCAAAGCCTCGGCCATCAACGGCTCTATGGGGTTGGCACACAGCAGCAGAAAGCTGCCGTCCTCCTCTCGACGAATGCAGACAGAGCCATGACGTAGCTCCCCATTGTTCAGACTGGAGGGAGTCAGCGAATCAGCTGAGTAGTGAATGATGTTCTGCGCCATCTCCACAAACGAGGAAAACAGCTTGCGTCGGGTTGGAGCGGGAACCCCGGCAACTTCAAGCTGCAACTTCACTGCATCGGCCATGGCCGCAACGATGTGCTGCGAGAAATACCCGACGTAGTAGAAAATGACTTGGTGCTGGCGCGCCAAATTGAAGAAGGATCCGTACTTCTCGGCAATCATGGGGGAAGGCATATATATGGGCCTTGAGACTAGGTACGAAAACAGAAAAAAGTCAGATCGTCGCGGCGGTGGTGTTCACCTTGCCAGACGCGCAGAGATTCGAGCAAGGCCATATTGACCTCTGAAGGAGACTTCTGCCGATGCTCAAGCAGTGATTCCCGCACCCGGCGCTTGCCAAGAGCGATACCTCGTGGCCCGCCGATCTGGTCAATCAGTCCATCGGTGCTCACAAAGACCAGGGTCCCACTGGGCAGATCGACTTGCTGGTTAAGCCAAGCGAAATCGATTTCGCTGTCGACATAGCCGACTCCCTTGCGCTGTCCCTCCAGCATCTCAACAGTGTCCGCATCGGGACGCAGCAGGAACATGGACAGCCGTGCGCCCGCGAAAGTCAAGCGCCCGTTCACGGGCTCAAACCAGAAGCAGGCCGCGTCCATGCCGTCGTCCGAGCCCGGTGTTGCGTCCTGACCGTCGACCTGACCCAGCATCTGCTTGATGCTGCGATTGACATGGCCCAGCAGACTGGCCGGGTCGCGGGACCCGTTCTGCTCTATCGCCTGGTTGAGGCTGGTCGACGCAATCAAGGTCATGAAAGCACCTGGCACCCCATGCCCCGTGCAATCGGCCACGGTCGCAAACCAGCCATCGGTGTCGGTGCTGAACTGGTAGAAATCGCCACCGACAATGTCACGTGGCTCCCACACCAGATGGGCTTCGGGACAGGCTCTTGCGAGCGCATCCAGGGAGCTGCGAAGTGTCGACTGCTGAATCACGCTGGCATATTCGATGCTGTGCATGATCTGGCGATTGCGCGAAGCCTGCATATCCGCCACCACCCGCATGAGCTGGAGCCCATTGCCTGTTCCGGCAAATGCACCATCTCGGGTGATGATGAAGCCGTCGGATAGCGCTTTTTCGCCGTACTCCACTGTTTTGAAAGTCAGCGCTTCGATGTCCAAAGCTGCATCCACGATCAGCGGCTCTTTGTCCATGAATGCAATACAGCTCTTGCGACCATAGAGTTCCATGCGGAACTGCTTGCTCATCTGCGACAGGAAGATGTTG
The DNA here is from genome assembly GCF_018292285.1 of Comamonas brasiliensis. NCBI lineage: Bacteria > Pseudomonadati > Pseudomonadota > Betaproteobacteria > Burkholderiales > Comamonadaceae > Comamonas > Comamonas brasiliensis. Next base: position 787,337 of record NZ_JAANES010000001.1, on the reverse strand, counting down.
CGGTTGATGAGCCCGATGGGCTGTTTGCCCTCAACAACGGGAAGGCTGACAAGGTCACGGTAGCGGTTGAAAACCTCCATGACTTTCTCATTAGTGTCATCGGTCGTCATGCACGGGACCTCGGTGCAGAGGTCGGCAGCACTCGGTGGGCGAAAGCGTGGCCGGAAGTCGCTCAGATACTCGGGGATTTCAGGCATGCAGCATTGCCAAAGGAATCATTGTGAGTAAATGTTACGCACGCTATATGGCGATTTCATGACAAAGCAATGGTGAAGCCATTTCACTGACACATTCAACAGCTCACAGGAAGGAAGGGCCTCCTGCAGCCTGGGAGGAGCTTCAGCAAGGCGCTTTACAGCGCGGGTTGAGTGCACATGTAATCAACAGAGATTCCAACCTTGAACGCTACATCGAAGCATCCTGCTTGTGACTGGAAGCAGTGCCATGTGACTTCCGTTCCCCTGCACCCTGTTCCAGGTGGCATCGTCATCGCCACTGTTGTGTGGACGTTCGATGCCTGCCGCCATATCGGGCTTGGCATTCCAGACTTGGGGAGAGCGTTGCCTCGGCTCTTAATGGGCAAGCTGCTGCTGACGATGACCTGTATCGGCAGCGGCTTCTAGGGAAGTGAGGACACTGCACTGTTCTATATCGATGACGCACTGGGTATCACGAGGCAAACACCGCCTGACATCAAGGTGTCAAGGCTGCTGCACCTTCTCAAGAAAGCGAGTGCAGGCCACCAGGCTTCCTGCACTCGCCTGTTTAGTTCTGAAGTCAGAACGTGTGGCGCAAGCCCGCGCCAAAGCCCGTCTGGTTCACACCCGGCATTGGCGTTCCTCCAGCCTGAGCGCTGCTGGCTCCAAAAGCAGCATTGCCGCTGTTCTTCATATAGCCCAGCGAGGCATAGACTGCCGTGCGCTTGGAGAGGTTGTAAGTGCCACGCAGCACCATCAGCTGACCCTTGTCCGCGTTGTCCTTGTACTTGAGCTGGTTGTACTGGGCATCCAGCGTCCAGGGACCCATGGGGTAGCTCACGCCGACAAACCACAGGTCATTGCGCGGTGAGGCGATATATCCGTCGTTCTTGCGACGCATAAAGCCGGCGCCGATCTTCGCGCCGCCCCACTTGACGTAGCCATTGAGCATGCTGCGCTTGTCGGTCTTGTCGCTGCTGCTCAGTCCTGCGAAAGCGCCGGGGCCGCCACGCAGCTCGTCATGGGCGAATGCTGCACCCCATGTCGCGCCGTCGTACTTGAGCATGGCCGACCATTCGCGGCAGGTCTTGGAGTCCGTGCTGCTCTCGCCTGCGCAGTTGGTGCCTGAAGGACTGGGGCCGGCATTGACCGCATCGCGCCCAAAGCTATAGGTCGCGCCAATGGTCAGGCCCGAAAACACGCCTTTGTAGGAAATCGCATTGTCGGCCCGTGCATTGGGGAAGTAGCTGTCCAGGCTGGCCATGCTGTGCAGGCTTGGGCCGATCACGTCGGCATCGAGCACGGACCAGAACAGCATGGTGTACTGGCGGCCCAGGCCCAGCGAGCCCCAGGGGCCGTTCAGGCTGACGAACGATTGGCGGCCGAAACCGCGCCCTCCCTGGTTGAGCGCACCGCTGTCTGGGCCTATGCCCATCTCCAGCGTGAAGGATGCGCTCAGGCCGCCACCCAGATCCTCGCGGCCGCGAAAGCCCAGGCGCGAAGGAACGCTGCCCGAGAGATTGGGCATGCGCGTCAAGGTGGAGCTGCTCGCGCCCACATGGTTCATGGTCTCGATGGCCGTGTCCATGATGCCGTAGATCTGCACCGACGATTGTGCATGGGCAAAACCTCCCACCCCTAGTAGCGCAACAGCGCCTGCTATTTTTTTCAGCATGAATGTCTCCAGTTTCCAATTTCGTTTAGTTATTTGCATGCGTGGCTTGATGCGATTGGTCTTTTAGGTCCTGAACCTCCTTCCTGGTCTACGGGGAAAAGCGCTTATTTCTGCAGCGACCTGAGCCATTCCCTGCATTCGGACGCGGCCGAGACAGGCCACTCGACACAGATCGTCTTGTCCAGTTGACGCACCTCTACGCGTATGAACTGGCCGGAGTTGCGCGTGTTGCGGGCAGTGCCGAAGATGCGCGCCCACCAGCCGGCATCAGGGCTTGCGTCCTCGGTGCTGGCGGTGATGGCCGCATCCATGGGATCTCGCGGAACCGGGCCGGGAGCCGGCGCTGGGGCAGGATCGGGAGCAGAAACAGGAGCCACTTCGAGCCGGGTGACGGCCTGCCTGGCCACAGCAGGCGCAACCGGCGCCAGCGAAGCCGCACCGGGCGCATCGAGAGCCTGGTCACCGGCCTCTATGCGCGCCGCCAGATTGCTGCCGAACTCTTCCCACAGGCGGTCGGCCTTGGTCTTCATGACCGACAGGCCAAAAGCCCCGAGTCGCCCCAGTACGTCCACATTGACCTTGATGCGCAACTCCGTGCCACCGTTGGTCGCAGGCGTCAGAAACACTTCGCTGGTCTGCTTGAGCGAACTGGCCACCGACGCATCCTCGCCCGTGCCTTCGACGCGCATGTATTCCGGAGCCTTCTGCTCGACGATCCTGGTCTTGAGCTTGAACTTGGCACTGATGAAGGAAATCTTCTGGTGCATCTCCGCCACGTATTCCGTGGGGCTGATGACCTCGATGGACTTCATTCCGGGCACGGCGCCGGCCATGATCCGGGGATTGAGGAGCAGATCCCAGACCTGCTGGGGAGGGGCTGAAACGGTCAGGGTTTTTTCAATTTCCATGATGCATCTCCTGTGCTGCATGCAGCACGGACTCGACGATTTGGGTATAGCCAGTGCAGCGGCAGAGATTGCCGCTGAGGCCGTGGCGCACTTCCTCGCAGCTGGGCTGAGGCGTGTTCTTGAGCAGGTCGCAGGAGGCCATGATGAAACCCGGCGTGCAGTAGCCGCATTGCAGACCGCCGCACTGCATGAAGTTCTTCTGCAGGGGATGCAGCTGGTCATCGGCAGCCAGCCCTTCGATGGTGGTGATGCTGCGGCCATGAACCTGCACGGCCAGCATCAGACAGGATTTGATGACTTCACCGTCCAGCAGCACCGAACAGGCGCCGCAGGTTCCAGTCTCGCAACCCCGCTTGGTGCCGGTCAGGTGTAGGTCGTCCCGCAAGAAATCCGATAGCAGTCGCCGTGATGCGACTTCGGCGCTGTGCGATTCGCCGTTGACCTGGCATTCGATGCGATGCGTGCTCATGCGGCAACTCCTTCATTGATATCGATTCCGAACAGCGTGGAGACCGTGCGGCGGGTCACCGAGCGCACCATGGCGCGGCGGTACTCGCTGCTGCCGCGCAGGTCCGAGACCGGCTGGATGTCCTCGGCCACGATGGCGGCGACCTGCGCAGCAAGCTGCGCATTCACGGTCTTGCCACGCAAGCAGTCCTCGGCGCGGCGCAGCCTGGTGGGAATGGGTGTGGATGCGCCCACGGCCAGACGTGCCTGATGGCATGTCTGCCCTTCTCTTTGCACGACCAGGGCCACGCTGACCAGGGGCCGGTGTTCTGCTGCCGTGCGCAGAAAGCGCGTGTATTCCCCCTTGGTGCCGGGCGCCTGCAGCGGCACCCGGATTTCCAGCAGCAGCTCATCGCTCTCCATGGCCGTGGTGTAGTAGTCGACCAGGAACTCTTCCATCGACAGCACGCGCTCTCCGCGTGTGCTGCCCAGAACGACCGAGGCATCGAGGGCCATCAGACAGCCGGGCGGGTCCGTGGAAGGGTCGGCATAGCAGAGATTGCCGCCAATCGTGCCCTGGTTGCGCACCTGAGGATTGGCCACCTGCGCGGCCATCCTGGCCAGCACCGGTGCATGCGCTTTCACGAGCTCGGAGCGAGCCACATCGATATGACGGCTCATGGCCCCGATACGCAGACCTTGGTACGGATCGAAATCGATGCCATGCAGCCGGGGCATCCCTGCCACCGAGATCAGGTGCGTGGGTGCAAGCATGCGTTGGCGCATGGCCAGCATCAAGGCAGATCCGCCCGCAATGATGCGTGCATCGTCGCCGTACTCGGCCAGCATCTGGCTGGCCTCCGTTACCGAGCGGGGCTCCGCAAAATCAAATTCACGCATGGCTTGCTCCTTGCTGCTGCTTGGCGTGCAATGCGGCCAGCACTTTTTCCGGGGTGATGGGCAGATCGGTGATGCGCACGCCAATCGCGTCATAGACGGCGTTGGCAATGGCCGGGGCGCCTGGCAGGATGGCAGTCTCGCTGGCCCCCTTGGCGCCATAGGGGCCGTTGGGATCGTTGGACTCCACCAAGCCGCCGCGCAGCATGGGAACCGCATCGGCGGTAGCCATGTTGTAGTCCGCGAAGTTGCCGTTCGCCAGGCGTCCACCCTCGTAGTGCAGCTGCTCATACAGCGTCCAGCCTATGGCCTGGACGGTGGCACCATTGGTCTGGCCGTGAATCGCAATCGGGTTGAGCGCCTTGCCGCAGTCGTCGGCGACATAGCTGTCGATGACGCTGACCTGCCCGGTCTCGATATCCACTTCGACTTCGACGGCCTGGGCAGCGTAGGAGTAAGCAGCGGCGATATTGCCGTAGAGCTTGTCGTCATGCATGACGGTCTTGGGGTCCCAGGTCCCGGTGACCTGGATGCCACCGCCACCATGGCGCCAGATATGCTGGCGTGCCAGCTCGGCCACGGTGCTGCGGCGTTCTGGCTCCGCACTCACGTAGACCGCACCGCCTTCCAGCGTCAGCGCATCGGGCGGCGCACCCAGACGCTCGGCAGCCAGGCTTAGCAACTCCTGACGCGCCTTGCGCGCAGCGATGATGGCCGCGTTGCCGCCCGACATGGTGACGCGCGAAGCCAGAGTACCCACGGCCACCGGAGAGACATCGGTATCGGGCGCAAGTACATGAATATCGGCCAAAGGCAGGTCCAGTTCATGGGCCACGATCTGGCTGAGCATGGTGCTCGCCCCCTGGCCCATATCGCATTCACCGCTGATGAGAAAGACGCGACCGTCCTCGTTGATCTTGATGACCAGCGTCGATCCGTCCCAGTTGCCTATGGTGCGGTTGCCGCTCACATGCATGGCTGCGGCCATGCCCACACCACGGCGCTTGGTGCCCGTGTCCTTGGCCGCTTGGCGCTTGCTTGACCAGGCGATGGCTTCGGTGGCCTGGTCTATGCACTCCAAATGCCCGGTGCTGCCGATATGCCAGCCGTGGATCGAGACTTCACCGGCCTTGAGTGCATTGATCTTGTGCACCTGCACCGGGTCCAGCCCGAGCTTCTCCGCCATGGTGTGGATATGGCTGTTGAGCGCGAACTGCATCTGGGTTCCGCCAAAGCCACGGAAGGCGCCGCGCGGCGGATTGTTGGTGTAGTACAGCGTCGCTTGCGAGCGCACATTGGGATTGCGGTGCATATTGTCGCTGCGCATGGCGCTGACATGCATCACATCGCCGGCAAGGCCGGCATAGGCGCCGCATTCGGCAACAATGCCCACCTGCTTGGCGACTATGCGGCCGTCCGCCTGCATGCCCAGCTTGAGCGTGATGCGCTCGGGCACGCTGGCACATGCCGCCTGGAAGTCCTCCAGCCGGTTGTTGACCAGCCGCACGGGGCGCCGGGTATGCAAGGCCAGCAGGCCGGCCAGCAACTGGTTGTCGTCCTCCACGATCTTGCCGCCGAAGCCGCCTCCGGTAGCGGCCTGAATCACGCGCACACGGGAAATGGGCAGACCCAGGGTCATGGCCACCTGCATGCGCACCAGATTCACGGCCTGGGTCGAGGTATAGAGCACCAGTCGGCCATCGGGGTCCAGCGAAGCCACCGTGGCCATGGGCTCCATGTAGCCGGGGTACTGAGAATGCGTGGTGTAAGTGGCTTCGTGAATCAGATCCGCGGCGGCAAAGCCGGCCTCCACATCACCGCGCTCGAACTGGATATGCTGGGCCACATTGTTGCGTCCCGGGTGGATGCCGAAGGCCTCCTCGTCCATGGCCTCCTCGGGCGTGAGAATGGCGGGCAGCTCTTCGTACTCGACCCGGATCAGATCCAGCGCATCGCGTGCGATCTCGTCGGACACGGCGGCCACGGCGGCCACCTCCTCGCCGCAATAACGCACCACCCCCTTGGCCAGGACGGCGCGTTCCTTGTGATGCGCCCCCCAGAGAGTGGCGGGAGCATCCTCGCCGGTCAGAACCGCCTTGACGCCAGGCAGCGCGCGCGCCTCGGCAGTGTCTATGCGAACGATGCGCGCATGCGGGTAAGGGCTGCGCAGAACCTTGCCATGCAACATGCCGGCAAGCTTGAGATCTCCTGCGTAGACGGCCCGGCCAAGCACCTTGGCCTTGGCCGTTACCTGTGGAGTGTCCATGCCCAGCGTGGATCGAGATGAAAGAGCAGATGTCATATCCGTGCCTCGCGACAGAAAGCCCGGGTCGCTGCGGACCCCAGGCTTTTGCCACGTCAGTCATATAGAGGTCAGTTCGAATCGCCCAGACCTGGGCCTACGCGATTCACCGGTTTCACTCGGCCACGATGCCGAGTTCCTTGATGGCCTGGCCCATCACCATGTACTCGCGTTGATTGAGATCGCTGAGTACCTTGGGCGATCCGCCTGCAGGCAGGGCACCGAAGACGGCGAGCTTTTCCACGACTTCGGGCTCTCGCAAAATGGCATTGAGGTGCTCGTTGAGCAGATTGATCACCGCTGGAGGCGTCTTCTTCGGCGCGAAGAAGCCGTTCCAGGCGCCGACCACCACATCCTTGTAGCCCAGCTCGGTCAAGGTCGGCACGGCAGGCGCAAGCGATGAGCGCCGGGTATCGCCTATGGCCAGCGCCAGCAGCTTGCCGGAGTCCAGATACTGACGCACCGGCCCGAAAGTGACCCAGGCAGTATCGACATGGCCGGCCACCACATCGGTCACAGAGGGCCCGACGCCGCGGTATGGAACATGGGACAGCTTGACTCCTGCGGCCTTGTTCAGCCATTCGCCGGCGATGTGCATGGGCGAGCCGGCACCGGGGCTGGCATAGGACACGGTGGCGCCACTCTTGGCCCTGGCAATCAGCTCAGGCAGATTTTTGACACCGAGCTTGGGGCTTGTGACAAGCACCAGGGGCTGGGTGGCGGTGTTGATGATGGCTTCGTAGCCCTTGAGCACGTCGTAGGCTGCAGCGCCCGACAGCTTCATGACCAGGGGCGCGGTGGTGAAGGGGTTGGGAGTGAACAGCAAGGTGTAGCCATCGGCACGTGCACGCCCCACCATGCCGTTGCCTATCGCGCCGCCAGCACCCGGGCGGTTGTCGATCAGCACGGTCTGCTTGAGCCTGTGGCTGAGCTTGTCGGCAAAGAGGCGGGCGATTGCATCGGTATCCCCGCCTGGCGGGTAAGACACGATCACCGTGATGGGCTTGCTCGGATAAGTCTCTTCAGCAAGCACCGGCTGCGCAAGCAGCGTGCCGCAGGCAAGCGCGGTAAAGCAAAACTGGCGTCTATCAACTGACATGGTCGCCTCTCCTTGGGCCGTGGGTATAAATCTGACTTTTCATCTCAATTGATTCATTAATGAAACATTGAATCGCGAGAGAAACAACAAACGGAGTTATACGCTTATAGTTGATCGATCAAATTGCCGTTTTCACTATTGACATCTGAATTTGTTATTTCGGGTGAAACAATGGCGCATGAACAAGAAAACATGCGAAACGCCCTGGTCGCAGCTCAATGCGCAAGGCGACGGATTGACGGTGGACGACTTCATCACCACCTTGATGAGCCAGGTGGGAAATGCTCTGCGGCGCACGATTACCGTGCCCTATGCCGAAAAGCACGATCTGACGGTCTCGGAGTGGCGCTTGCTGGCCTTGATTGCCCACGCCAGGCGGCTGGCCTTCTCGGATCTGGTCATCCAATCCACTTCGGACAAGGCCCTGGTGAGCCGCGCTCTCAAGCGGCTGCAAACCAAAGGTCTGGTGGATCTGCAAGGCGAAGGCAATACGCCGCGCAAGAAGATTTTTTGCCGGATCACCGAACAGGGCGAGGCCCTGCATGCACAGGTCATGCCCTTGGCGCGTGCCAGCCAGGCTGCCGCCATTCGGGCCTTGCCCGAAGATGAGCGCAACGCCATGTACCGGGCCTTGATGCGCTTGCGTGCACATTGCGAACAAACAGCCACCGGGTCCGCCGACGACGAAGCGGGTCTGGAGTAAAACGGGATGTCGCGTGTCGAGCAAGCACCGAGCAGTTGCTGCAATACATGCACACGCAAGCGCCGGGCCAGCAGGTTAGGCCGCACAGGGCGGCGCAGCGTCAGTAAAGCGCCAGTGGCACGTATTTCCGGGAAATAGGGCCCTAAGCCGCAGCTTCCCGCGCGGCATCAGAAACCGCTGGCCCTCGCTCGCCGCAAGGCCGTCCAAGTCAGCGCTAGGCAAGCCCTGAAATGCCGCGCAGGCTCAGCCCGAATCGCAGCGAGGCATCGCGCCTCGCCATGCTGCCGTCCAGCGCCTTTGGACAGATCTGGCCGCAGCGCAGGCCTGCATACCACGGATTTCGCGCATGCGAGCTTGCAGGCCTCTCAGCAGCACGCCATCGACCAGAACGGCTGCCGGGGGCAGCCGGCCACTCAGACCGCGCAGGCCGAGGTCTCGGACAGCAAGGCCACCTGCCAGGCGTCATAGCCGTAGACCCAGTCGGCATTGCCGCCAGCCCGCAGCCAGTTGTTGCCGCGCGAGCCGATCTGAATCTGGCTGGTGCGCTGCTTACGCATGGCCTCGTAGTTCTGCAGGGCTTGCGGCACGCCGTCGGCGTCCTGCGCTGCATCGAGATTGCGCGCCAGCACCACGGCGTCCTCGATCGCCATGCCGGCGCCCTGGGCCATGAACGGCATCATGGGATGGCTGGCATCCCCCAGCAGCGACACCCGGCCCTGCGACCATTGCGCAAGCGGATCGCGCTCATATAAAGCGGTCTTGAGCACGCTGTCGCAGGCGTCCAGCAAGGCTCGCGCATGAGGGTGAAAGCCCGCATAAAAGCCGCGCAGCTCACTCACGCTGCCTTCGGTGGTCCATGACTCCTCGTGCCAGGATTCCTGTGCCGTGGTGGCGAAGATAAAGGTATCGCGCCCCTGGTTCAGCGGAAAGGTCACGATCTGACTCTCCGCAGTCGGCCCCCACCATTTGGTGAAGGCCCCGATATCGGGAACATCGCGTACGCGCTCGGTAGGCACCACGGTACGGAACGCCACCACACCGGTAAAGCGCGGATTCTCGGCGCCGAACAGTGCGGAACGCACCACCGAATGAATTCCGTCCGAGCCGATCAGCGCATCCAGCCCCTCAACCTGCGCGCCGTCGGCAAATTCCACGGCAACGCCGGCATCGTCTTGGGCAATCCGGCTGACGCGTCTGCCGAACTTCACCTGATCACCGGGAAAGGCATCGGCCAGTGCCGCCAGCAGATCTGCGCGATGGATGGTGAGCTGCGGCGCGCCGTACTGGCGCTCGGCTTCGTTGCCCATCGTCAGACGCGAGGTTTCTTCGCCGCTATCCCAGTTGCGGCTGATGCGGTGCGTGGGACGCGCCGCCGAGGCACGGGTGGCTGCCGCGATGCCGGCACCCAGACCATCAAGAGCGCGCACGGCGTTGGGCGTCAGATTGATGTCGGCCCCTACGCGCAGATATTGTTGGCTTTGCTCGAACACCGTCACCTGGTGTCCGCAGTTATGCAGCGCATTGGCGGCGGCCAGGCCGCCGATGCCGCCTCCCACAATGCCTATCTTCAGTCCTGTCTTGCTCATGCTTGCTCCTTGATATGGGTATGGGTTTCTCGGGTCGGTCCATGCAGGCGCCCTGATCCCGGTGCCAGCCAGTGTCGGCAAGAGCTGCTGCGGCGTGAAGCGCAGCACATCCTTAAAATGGCACAAATCGTCCCAAATCCTCCATGAAGCAAAGCAGCGACCACTTAAGCGATGTGTTGGCCATCTGCCGGGCCGAGCGTGCGGTAACGGCCCGCTTTTTCCTGAACGCCCCCTGGGCACTGGCCTCCGAAGGCGTGCCTGGCACCATGATCCGCGTCGGCCAGGGGCAGCCATACTGGCTGCAGGTACGAGGCCAGGCTCCGGTACAGGTCATGCCGGGCGATCTGGTGCTGCTGCCGCTGGGCAGCCCGCATGTGATGGCCTCGGATCTGGCGCTGCCACCGATTTCGTTCGCCCAGATGATCGAGCGCTTTGCCCAGGGTCCCAAGGACGAGAACCCCCTCACCTTCGAGCATGGCGGCAGCGGGGCCAGCAGCCGCATCGATTCGGTGCTGCTATGGATATCGGCCCACTGCCGCCACACCATCCTGCCCCTGCTGCCACCGCTACTGCATATACCGGCACAGCAAGCCTCACCGCCGGCCATCCTGGGCCATGTGCTGCAAACGCTGATAGAGGACTCGCTGGCACGGCGCCCCGGCTGGCGTCTGGCGGCGATGCGCCTTGGCGAACTGGCCATGGTCCATGTGCTGAGCAACTATTTCGCCGCTCAGCAAGAGAGTGAACAGGGCTGGGTGCGCGGCCTGGCCGATGCGCAGATTGCCACGGCCCTGGCCGCCATCCACGGCAACCCCAGCCATGACTGGACCCTGCAGACCCTGGCCAGGGAAGCCGCCATGTCGCGCTCGCGCTTTGCCGAAAAATTCAAGGCCCTGGTCGGCGCATCGCCCATGGCCTATCTGCTGCAGCAGCGCATGGCCCATGCTGCCCAGCAGTTGGAATCGGGCCTGCCTCTGGTACAGGTCGCCGAAAATTGCGGCTACGAATCGGAGCGCGTCTTTGCCCGCGCCTTCAAGCGTTGGTGCGGCCTGCCGCCACGTGCCTACCAGCGCAAAAGCCAGGCGCTCCGAAAAGAGTTTGCGGCGCTGAAATAAGGCCCTGCGGCCGTTGCCGGGCCGGCAATCCCTGGCTGGAGCAGCCGGCCTCCCTCAAACTCAGAAATAGGCACTCTGTGATGCGCTGGCTCACGATCTCATGCGGGCAAAGCCCGCTTTGCGCCAACAGAGAAGGCCGCCGCAGCGGAGATGCCTGCGGCTCGAACCTCCGCAGGCATCTTGAAACTGCCGCAGCTCAAGCGGCAATTCCAGGCACAGCCGCAGTCAGTAATGCGGTGGCAATTCGTCGCGCAGATTACGCACCGCCGCACCGCCGCCTTCGGGCGCCTGGCGCTTCAGTTCTCGCACTTCGCCAATCAGCAGATCGATCTGCTGCTGCTGGCGATAAATCGTCATATTGAGCTGCTCGAGCAAATCCTCGGTGTAGCTGGCCTTGATCTCCAGCTCCATGATTCGCTCTTGCAGCGCTTCCTGGCTGTCGCTCATGCCTTGAGTGCCTTGGCAAGGCGGGCAATACCTGCGCGAATCTTGTCTTCGTCGGCAGTGGCAAACGAAAGGCGGAAGCTCGCTGCGTCGGGGTTTTGCGCATAGAACGGAGCACCGGGCACAAAGGCCACGCCCTCTTCGATGGCCTTCTTGGCCAGCACTCCGGCATCCGCCAGCTGGCCGCGAGCTCCCGTCAGACGCACCCACATGAACAGGCCGCCTGCAGGTTGCACGAACTCGATGGCATCGCCCAGTTGCTCACGCAGTGCATCGCCCATGGTCTTGGCGCGCTTGGCGTATACCTCCCGCACATGTGCCAGGGTCTGAGGCATGACGCCGGACTTCAGGTACTGGGCGGCGGTGGCCTGGGCAAAGGTGCTTGTATGGGCATCGCTGAACTGCTTGCACATCACGGCGCGAGCCAGCAATTCGGGTTGGGCGATCAGCCAGCCGATACGCAGGCCGGGGCTGAGCACCTTGGACAAGGAACCGCAGTGGGCCAGCCACTCGCGGCTGCCGGGAACTTCGCGCGTCAGCGAAAGCAGGCTGGCTGGCGGGGCTTCGTTGAAATACAGATCGCCGTAGGGGTCATCTTCCACCACCAGCGTCTGGTACTTGACGGCCAGTTCCAGCACCTTCTTGCGGCGCTCCAGACTCAGCATGGCTCCGCTGGGGTTGCCGAAGGTGGGAATCAGATAGACCAGCTTGGGTTTGTGCTCGGCAATCAGCTTTTCCAGCTCATCGGTCTTCACACCATGCTCATCCACAGGCGCGGAAATCACCTGCGCGCCATAGAGACGGAAACACTGGATCGTGGCCAGGAAAGTCGGCCCTTCCACGATGACCTTGTCCCCCTCGCCCAGCATGGTCTTGCCCAGCAGGTCCAGTGCCTGCTGGCTGCCCGTGGTGACGACGAGCTGATCGGGCGCCACATCGGGCACTCCCTTGCCGGCCATGAAGGCCGACAGCTGCTCGCGCAGCGGCTGATAGCCCTCGGTCGCACCGTATTGCAAAGCGGCGCCCGCCTCCTGCTGCAGGGCAGCGGCAGAGGCTGCGCTGATGCCGGCTACGTCAAACATGGCGCTGTCCGGGAAGCCGCCCGCGAAGCTGATGATTCCGGGCTTGCCCAGCAGCTTGAAGAGTTCGCGGATCGCAGAGGTTTCTACGTTATCGAGTCGTTTGGCAAATTGCATACGTTTTTTTGGTTAAAGCGCTACAGGAATCTCGTCGCTGCTTGAGCGGCAGGCTTCCATTGTGGCGCGCGAAACGCCCCAGAGACAGGAAGTGGCTTTTATGTAGGCGCTATTCCATGCAGCAAGTAATCAAACTCCTACCGATATATTGAAGTTGATAGCAATTGTTAATTGCGCATAACTTCGTGTCTCAAACTTTGAATTGGACAGCGCCACGCCTCTGACAAGAACATACGCCTACCGATCCACGGACCGCGTATTTAACGGATTTTTTCACTTGTTTTTGGGATGGAGGATTTATGCGTACTAGTTTTACCAGCAAGGCCTTGTCTGTCGCTATCAACGGCAAGACCCCGTTAAGTCTGCGAAGCCTGTGTGCCGTGGCTCTGGTTGCCAGCCTGGCAGCCTGCGGCTCCAGCGGCTCCTTGCGCAGTGATCTCGGACCCGACGGCACCGGCGGCGGCGACGTTGTTGCCGGTGGTGGCACAGGCGGTGGTACCGGTGGTGGCACAGGTGGCGGTACCGGCGGCGGTACGGGTGGGGGCACGGGCGGCGGTACCGGTGGCGGCAACACCGGTGGCGGCGATGGCGGCACGGGCAATCCGCCAGTTGCAAGCACCCCGCTGACTCCCGTGCGCGAAACCGTGGCCGATGTCACGGGAACGCTGACCGGCACCACCGGCGTCATCAGCGATGTCAACAATATCGTGACCTCCACTCTGGGCACGGCCACCAGCGGCACGCCTCTGAGCGGTGTGGCCCAGCCTGCCAGCGGCATTCTTGGCAACGTGAACAATGCCGTCAACAGCGTCGGTAGTGGCGTCAGTGCGGGCCTGGGCCAAATCGGCAAGACGGCCGACCCCATAGGCACCACCTTGCAAGGCGTGGCTCCCGCCGTCGGCTATCTGGGCGCTGCGGTCACTTCGGCAGGCAAGACAGTCAGTGCGCTGGACACCCCTCAGCTTGGCGTGGTCGGCGATGTGGCGGGCCTGGCGGGCGGCACGGTGCAAATCCTCGGCACCACCGTTTCCGGCGTCGAAGGCACGGTTGCTCAGCTGACCAGCAACCCGCTGGTCTCGGGTCTGACCACTCAGGTCAGCCAGGTCGCAACGCCGGTGTTGAGCACCGTCCTGGGCACCACCCAGAATCTGGTTCAGACCACGGGCCTGGGCCAGCCAGTGAACAGCTTGCTGGGCACCGTGGGCGGTGTGGTCAATCATGTGGGAGCTTCCGTCACCAGCACCGGCGTTCCCGTTGTGGCTCCGCTGGGCGGCGTGGTTTCGGGTGTCGGCCAGACCGTGGCCGGCCTGGGTGGCGTGGCGACAGGTCCCGGCACGCCTAGCGGCGGCCTGCTCGGTGGCGTACTCGGCAATGTCACGGGCGGCACGGGTGGCTCTACCGGCGGCTCCGGCAATATCGTCGGCGGCGTGCTGGGCTCGGTCACGGGCCTGGTGGGCGGCGTGACCGGTGGCGTGAGCGGCGGCAATGCCGGCAGCCCAGTTGCAGGAGCAGGCAATCTGGTCGGCGGCGTACTGGGCAGCGTGACCGGGCTGGTCGGCGGTGTCGCAGGATCAGCAGGCGGAGCAGCAGGAGGCAGTGGCAATGCCGGCACCGCAGTCACGGGCCTGGTCGGTAATACCGTGGGCACGGTCACCGGCCTCGTGGGCGGCGTGCTGGGCGGCGTGACCAATGTCACGGCTGGCGCAGGTGCTGCAGGTGGCGCAAGCGCCTCGGGCGGCCTGCTGGGCGGTCTGCTGGGTGGCAACCTGGCGCTTGGCCTGGGCGGTGGAGCGGTAGCCACCAGCAAGTAAGGGAAACGGCGGTGGCCAGTGCACCGCTTGAGCCTGGCCCGCCTTCAGGCGGGCTTTTTTACGACAGCCCCATACCCAGTTCTGGGGATGTAGGGAACAATGAGAGCCATAAAAATAGAACAGGAGGGACTTTTGCAGTCAAAAGCAAAACCACAGGGCCGCGTCGGCTACAGGATTCAGGTACTGGCACTTGCGGCCTGGGCTCCTCTGGCCTGGTCACAGCAGGGCGGCAATCCGCTCAACAGCCTGCCCCAGACGCCCGAGTCCGCAAGGACTCTGCAACAGCAGCCCAGGCAGGTTCCGGTGCAGATCGACAAGCCCCCGCCAAGTCCCCAGGATCTCATCAACCTCCGGGTCGCAGTACGTGGCGTCAACGTGCAGGGAAGCACGGCGATTCCTTTCGAAGAGGTCAGTGCACTTTTCACACCCTTCATCAATGGCACGCATACGGTCGGTGAACTCAATGCCGCGACCCAGAAGGTCAGTGAGCTTTACCAGCGCCATGGCTACGCCCTGTCTTTTGCCTACCTTCCTCCACAGGACTTTGCCAATGGCGCGGTGCAGGTCATCGTGGTCGAAGGCTATGTGCAGAGCCTGAATCTGGAGGGCAATTTCGGCCGCTCCGAGGATCAGATACGCGAAATTGCCCAGCCGCTGCTCAACGAAAGGCCTTTGACCACCAAGACTTTTCAGCACCAGACCCAGCTGATGGCGCGCCTGCCCGGAGTGCAGATCACGGCATCGGCCAATCTGCCGACCACCACGGACGGTGCCGTGCCCCTGATCATCAAATCCAAGCACAAGCCCATCGCCGTCACCGTCGGGGGCGAGGCGCGCAAGCCCACGCCGCGCATCATTGCCTCTCTCACCCTGAACGACCCCTTGTGGGCTGGCAGCCAACTTCAGGCCTCAGCCATGCTGCAAAACCCCGACAAGGAGCGCTTCGGCAGCATTGGCTTCACGCAGCAGCTGACCCCGGAGGGCACGCAGGCACGCGTCAGCTATTCCGACTACCGCAGCTTCAACCCGCCGGCAACGCGTATTCCCGGCATCGACGACCTGACGCAGCAGCGCAAGCTGGACTTCAATATCAGCCACCCCTGGATCTTGAGCAATACCACCCAGCTCAGCACCACGGCAGGCCTGTATGCCATCAACTACAGCCGCGAGCTGGCCGACAGCCAGGCCTCCCTGCTACGCGAGGAAAAGGTTCGCACGCTCTATGCGCAGATGGCCTGGGCGTCCTATGGCAAGACCACCACCCGCTCCGCATCGGTCCTGCTGGCCCACGGCCTGGACAGCCTCGGAGCCTACAAGAACCTGGACCTCTACTATGGGCAGGGCCTGCTGCAAAAACTTCAGAACCCGGCCAAGCTGGACTTCACCCGCATCAGCGCCGACTACTCACAACGCCATCGCTTTGCCAACAAGATGGGAGCCGCCTTTGCCGTGGGAGGGCAATACAGTGCCGACATTCTTCCCGTCCCGGAGAAGATCTCCTTTGGTTCCACCCGCTTCGGCCGGGGCTATCAGGCCGGCGAGTTTTCAGGCGATTCCGGTATGGGTGCCAGTGCCGAGCTCAACTACCAGTTCCCTGTCAACCAGGCCTGGATCAAGTCGGCCGAGCCCTATCTGCTCTACGAATGGGCACGCACGCATCAGCAGACCAGCGGTGTCAAAGGCAATACGCTGCGCTCCGCCAGCCTGGGTCTGCGCCTGTCCGACAGCCGCCATTACGCACTCGACCTTGCCATGAGCAAGCCGCTGGGCGACCGCTCCGTCAACAATCCCGAGCGGGAGCTGCGCTACAGCCTGGTGCTGAGCTACAACCTAGATCCCTGAGCCGCCCAGCCCATGGCATCCGAGCCGCTGTGCAACGCAGCGGCTTTTTTCTTTGTTCGGCCCCGCGAACCACAAGCCACAATATCGCCCATGAAGAAAAACGATATAGCGCCGTTTTTTGCCGCGCTCAAGGCCGCCAACCCC
This sequence comes from Comamonas brasiliensis, assembly GCF_018292285.1. NCBI lineage: Bacteria > Pseudomonadati > Pseudomonadota > Betaproteobacteria > Burkholderiales > Comamonadaceae > Comamonas > Comamonas brasiliensis. The sequence goes on along the minus strand of NZ_JAANES010000001.1, from coordinate 770,971 downwards.
ACGCCACAAACCGAGCTGGAATACACCACGGTGTTCGAGCTGCTGACCGCCGTGCTGCTGTCTGCCCAGGCCACCGACGTGGGGGTGAACAAGGCCACGCGCAGGCTTTTCCCTGTTGCCAACACTCCGCAGGCCATTCTGGATCTGGGGGTCGAGGGATTGGAGAGCTATATCAAGACCATAGGCCTGTACCGCAGCAAGGCCAAGCATCTGATGGAGACCTGCCGCATGCTGGTTCAGTTGCATGGCGGCAGAGTTCCCAGCACCCGCGAAGAGTTGGAAGCCCTTCCCGGCGTAGGCCGCAAGACCGCCAACGTGGTGCTCAACGTGGCTTTCGGCCAGCCCACCATGGCCGTGGACACGCATATCTTCCGTGTCGGCAACCGCACGGGGCTGGCCCCTGGCAAGAACCCGCTCGAAGTCGAGAAGCAGTTGCTCAAGCGCGTGCCCGACGAATATGCGGTGGACTCCCACCACTGGCTGATCCTGCTGGGCCGCTATGTCTGCCAGGCGCGCAAGCCGCGCTGCTGGGAATGCGTGGTCTCGCAGTACTGCGATTTCACGCCCAAGACCCCGGCACCGGCAGCAGGAAAAAAGAGCTAAAACTACCTAAAACGCATACCCACAAAGCGCTTGCTGCTATATTTTTTCAAATACCTCAGCTCTTGCCACTGACGCCGGCCGATTCAAAGCTGGCCATCTCGTTGAGCATGGTGCATGCCGAGCGCAGCAGCGGCCAGACCAGGGCCGCGCCAGAGCCTTCGCCCAGGCGCAGTTGCCAGTCCAGCATGGGCTGGGCCTGGAGGTGAGCCAGCAGGCGGGCATGGCCAGGCTCGCCCGAGCGATGCGCATAGACGCAGCGTTGAAGCACATAGGGCTGAAGACGGCTGGCCACCAGCACAGCGGCCGTGGTGATGAAGCCGTCCACCACGATCAGGCGGCGTTCGGCGGCGGCCTGCAGCACGGCGCCCGTCATGGTGGCGATCTCCAGTCCGCCCATGGCAGCCAGCACAGCCAGTGGTTCTTGCACGCCGGCATGAAAATCCAGCACCCGCCTGAGCACTGCGATCTTGCGCGCCAGACCTTCACTGCTCAGACCCGTGCCCACCCCGGTCACTTCCTCGACCGGCTCGCCGCACAGACGTGCCATCAGCAAGGAAGCACTAGACGTATTGCCGATCCCCATCTCGCCCAGCAACAGAGCATTGCCCGGCAGTTTCCTGACCAGTTCTCCACCATTGCGCAGCGCCATTGCGCATTGGGCTTCGCTCATGGCCGGGCCCTGGCTGCAGTCCGCCGTGCCATAGGCCACCTTGCGCCGCCACAGGCGCGGCTCATGGGCCTTGGGAAGCTTGTGAGCAGGATCCTGCTCACGCGCCTCAAAGTCGCGGGCCACGCCGCAGTCGACCACATTCAGATCAATTCCGTTCTGCAGAGACAGCACGCTCACCGCAGCACCGCCAGCGAGGAAGTTCTCCACCATCTGCCAGGTCACGTCGACCGGATAGGCCGACACTCCCTGGGCGGCCAGTCCGTGATCCGCGGCAAACACCACCATCTGCGGTGCATGCAGCTCGGGAGTCTCGCAACCCACGATGCCGGCAATTCGCAAGGCCAGTTGCTCCAGCACACCCAGCGATCCCTGGGGCTTGGTCTTGAAATCCAGGCGATGCTGGACCCGGGCTTGCAGCGCCGCATCATGGATGTCCTGCACCTGCGGGCAGAACCAGAGGGTGGACGGGGGGAATTCGGAAAAGGAAGCGGAACTCATGCGTGCAGTCATTCCCGGTGCATCAGGCCTGGGTGCCATCCACCACCGGGATACGGAAGGCACGTTTTTGCGATCTTGCAAGTATCGCGCTTTCATCGGCACCACAACGCCAAGTTCACCGATTGCCCAGGAGCTGCATGAAAAAAGGCCCCGAAGGGCCTTGGCGGAAGGCGCGGAAAAGCATCAACGAATGATTTCCTCAACCGTGATTTCGCGCAGGATGCCGCCATCCTTGACCGAGCCGCTGACCGCGCCATCCTTGACACGCGCCATGCATGCCTGCTGATCGACTTCGGTCTTGAAAACGCCGCAGCGGGCATAGGCATTGCGCTGGTACTGGCTCATGCCCTGGCCGTCATCGAGCTTGCCCTTCTTGGCTTCGGCACTGGCAGCCATGGCCTCGCGCGAAGACGAGTTGCTCTCGCGCATCGGGCGCTGACCCTTGTGATGGTGACGGTGGTGGTGCTTTTTCATCGCAGGCTTGGCCGCATCCATCGCAGCTGCCTCAGCCGCTGGCTTGGCTGCATCCACCTGAGCACTGGCCATGCCTGCCAGTGACAGAACCGCTGCACCCAAAGCTAGTTGAAGAGTCTGAACCTTGAAAAAAGCCATACGCAACTCCATTCCAAAAAGTGAATAGCTTGGTCAGCTTGCACGCACTCTCAGGCAGGGCTTATCGGTTCAGCGGCTATGAGCCCGCAGGATCAATCCTACAAATCAGCTAGAGAGCGGGAGCGCAGCCGGCTCGAACCATTGCTCCACGCCCTGCGCCAGCCGCTGAAACACCTGCTCCAGACTGGGTGCATCGTGGCCGAACAGCGCATGGATCACCTCGGCGTTTTCGAACAGGCCATGCAGATAGGTGCCGACTACAGCGCTATTGCCCCCTTGCCACAGCATGCCTGGCAGCAGCTCCCGCGCCGGCTGCGCGCCGGCCGTCTGCATGTCGGCGCGCAAGCGGGTCTGCCCGTGGTGTATCTCGTAGCCTCGTGCCGTCACGCCGCCAAGGGCATTCCACGGGGCTTGCAGCTCTGGCAGTTTCAAGCTCGTCGGTTGCACGGTCTTGTCCTGGGCGAACAGGGTCGCCAGCGGCAGCAGGCCCAGGCCTGCGGCATTGCCGTCCACGCCATGCAAATCGACCAGCGCCTCGCCCAGCATCTGCAGACCGCCGCAAATTCCCAGCACACGCCTGCCGCGCTCGGCATGGGTGACGACGGCTGCATCCAGCCCTTGGCTACGCATCCAGGTCAGGTCGGCCGCCGTGGCCTTGCTGCCCGGCAGAATGACCCAGTCCGCCTCGGCGAGTTGAGCGGGAGAGCGAGCCCAAATCACGCGCACACCTGGCACTTGCAGCAAGGGCTGAAACTCGTCGAGATTGCTGATGCGCGGATAGGCGATGATGGCAATCGTGGTGTGAACGGCCAGCCCGGCGCCCGTGCTGCCGCGATCGTCGAACACGCCGTCCTCCTCGGGCAGACCGTGCTGGAACTGCATGGGAATGCAGGCCACCGTGGGCACCCCCGTCTTCTCTTCCAGCATCTGGGGCGCCGGCGCCAGCAGAGCCGCATCGCCGCGAAACTTGTTGAGCACAAAGCCCTTGATGAGCTTTTGCTCGTCCTCCGGCAGCAATGCCCAGGTGCCGTAGAGATGGGCAAAGGCACCGCCACGGTCTATGTCCGAGACCAGCAGGCAATGTGCGTTGCAATGCTTGGCCACGCGCATATTGACCACATCGCTGGCGTGCAGATTGATCTCGGCCGGCGAGCCCGCGCCTTCGATCACCACTACATCGTTTTCGGCACGCAACTCATCCAGTGCCTGCGCGATCTGCGGCCACACCTTGAGGCTGCGACCTCGCCAGGGCATGGCGCTCAGCTCGTCATTGACCTGTCCGAACAGCACGACCTGGCTGCGCGTGTCGGCCTCGGGCTTGAGCAGCAGCGGGTTCATGCGCACGTCGGGCACGGCCCCCGCCGCCAGGGCCTGCAGATACTGTGCCGTACCGATCTCGCCCCATTGCCCCTGCGGCGTGGCGACGACACGCGCGTTATTGCTCATATTCTGGGCCTTGAACGGCGCGACCTTCAGGCCCTGGCTGCGGTAGTAAGCGCACAGCGCCGTGGCCACCCAGCTCTTGCCCGCGCCACTGCTGGTGCCCAGCACCATGATGCAACGTGCTGTCATGTCTTAGTTCCCGGCCTTTATGGGCAGCACCACGCGCTGCAGAATGCGGCTCAGCGCCTCGCCGGGATGGGTACACATGCCCATATGCGAAGGCGAGGTCTGGATGATGCTGCTGCGCTTGGCCGTGAGCCAGTGGTAGCGCGCCCGCATGGGCAGCTGCGCGATCGGCCCGCCATCGGCGCGGCCTTCGCAGATGGCCACGATAGAGCCCAGGTGACGGTGCACGGCCTCCAAATCCACATTCGGGTCCAGCGCCAGCAGACGCTTCTCGTCAAGGGCCACGGCGGCCTGCAGATGGCCGGTGCGCTGGCAGGAGAGGATCACACCCGCATTCACAAATTCCTCACGCTCCACGCGCGGCACCACGCGCACGATGGCGTAGTCATAGACCTCATGCGCGAGCATCGATCACTCCTTGCAACCAGCGGCCACGCTCGGCAAGCCGGGCCGCAAAATAATCCACATAGGCCGCGCGATGGGCCTGCACATTCTTGAGTACATCGCCCTCTTTGTCGGCGGCAGCCTGCTCCAGAAAGCAATCGGGCACCTCGTCCAGAATGCTCCTGAGCACTTCGGGCCCCAGCCTGGCGGCCAGTTGCGCATCCAGCTGCGCCAGCTGGCTGGCCTGCGGCAGCAGCACATGTTCGGCACTGGGCGCAAAAGGCTTGGCGGGATCGGCGACGACTCCATTCCAGGCATGGTGAAAGGTCAGGCTCGCACCATGATCGATCAGCCAGGGCTGCTTCCGGTACATCAGCATATTGGTGTTGCGCGCCGTGCGGTCCACATTGCTGACCAGGGTGTCGAACCACACCAGGCGCGAGGCGAAGTCGTCATCCACCGCGTCCACTGCCGGGTCAAAGTTGATGGAGCCAGGCAGATAGTCCAGCCCCACGTTAAGTCCGTCGCTGGCGCGAATCAGGTCCTGGATCTCGGGATCGGACTCGGTGCGGGACAGGTCGCCGTTCAGGTGCAGCAGCACGATCTCGGGCACCGGCAGGCCCAGCGCACGTGCCATGCCGCCCGAGATGATCTCGGCCATCAGCGCACGCACGCCCTGCCCGGCCCCCCGGAACTTGAGCACATAGGTGCCCAGGTCGTCGGCCTCGACAATTGCCGGCATGGAGCCGCCTTCACGCAGCGGCGTGACATAGCGCTCCACCAGCACCGAGCGCAGCTTCAGGGTTTCTGTGTCCATGAGAAATGGTAGCGCCTTGCGCCCATCAGGTCTGATCGGCAAGGTCATTCAATGCTTTTCCAGGCCTGCTCCAGAGCGGCCTGAGACACGGGCGGCAGAACACCCAGCCGTACATGGCCAGCCAAACCAAAGCTTGCACAGTCCCGCAGCTTGATGCCCTTTGCACGCAGGCTGGCCAGAGGCGCGGCAAGTTCTGCCAACGGCAGCCCTGCGACAAAGTAATTGGCCTGATGACCGGGTACGACCTGCCAGCCCAGCCTCTCGCACAGCGCCAGCTGCTGCGCCTTCCAGCGGCGCAAGGTCATCAGGCTGTGGGCCAGCCATTGCTGCACCTCGTCCGTCACCCAGGCCTGCAGCATGGCCACACCATGCGAGCCCACCACCCAGGATGCCGCCAGCGCGTTCAGCGCCTGCAGCTCTGCGGCAGTGGCATGCAGGGGGGCAATCGCATAGGCAGCGCGCACGCCCGTCATGCCCAGGGCCTTGTTGGGCGTCCACAGCTGCCAGACACCGTCGAGATCGCGCCCGGGTGGCTCGCCCTCCAGCCATAACGGGCGATAGGCGCAATCCAGCACGCGCCACTCCTTCTGCGCCGGCGGCTGCTGCCAGGCGTCCCAGATGTCTTCCATCGCCCCCAGCGGGCTTGAAGGCTCGCAGGCCCAGCTCAGCACCGGCGGCACGGCCGTCTGCGCGCGCGGGCCAAGCGACAGCCGCCAGACTCGTGCGGCCTGCAGATAGTCGCCGTAGTGGTGCCGGGGAAACTGCACGCTTTTGGCGCCGCTGCGCACGGCATGCAACGTGATGCGGTGGATCAGCTCGCTGCTGCTGCCACCAATCAGGATGCGCTCGACCGCCACGCCATGAAAAGCCGCCAGCTGCGCGCGCAATGCCCTGTACTGCGGATCGGGGTACTGCGCGACATGGGCGGCCTGCAGCGCCTTCACGGCCATGGGACAAGGCCCGCAGGCATTGCGATTGGTCGAAAAATCATGCGCCGGAACGCCCAGCGCATCAGTGCCGCCATGCATGGCTGCCGCATTCGCATCAAACATTGGCAAGCAGCCTTCCTCTCCACAGAACAATCAAAATCATAGCTGCCAACGCAAGCAGGACATGCGATACGATTACTTTTGATGCAAATTTTACAGACATCTCCAGATCGGCCGCCTGCGGTGCCCGTCCCTGCGGGTTGAGTCGATAGACTCCAGGCTTGGAAAGCTGAACCCCCAATGCCTGGGCCATGGCCCCCATGGGCCAGCCACCATTGGGCGACGGCGTCACGCCAGCATCGCGCCTCAAATCGCTCCAGGACAGGCCACCGGCCAGCAGCGCCAGCCACATGGCGGTGATGCGCGCCGGAATCCAGTTCAGCACATCGTCGGCGCGGGCTGCCCATTTGCCCGTCCATTGCCAGTGGCGGCGGCGGTCGCCCTGGCCGCGCCAGCCAGGGTAGCCCCACATGGCATCGGCCGTATTGGCAAGACGATAGACGGCCGCCCCAGGCAAGCCTGCCACGGCGAACCAGAACAGCGGAGCAATCACGGAGTCGCTGAGGTTCTCGGCCAGGGTTTCGATGGCGCTTTCGCGCACGGTGGCCGCATCCAGTTGAGTCGTGTCGCGGCTCACCAGCCAGCTCAGGCGCTCCCGCCCGGCGGGCAGCGATTGCTGCAGTGCGGCCTCCACGGCCAGCACCTCGTCCTTGAGCATGCGCCAGGACAGCAGCGGCTTGAGCAGCACCCCCATCACCAGTCCCCAGAGCCACCAGGGGGCAAAACCCAGCATGAACTGGGCCAGGCCATAAACCATGAAAAACAGAGCAGCCAGTGCACACCAGACAAGCGCTGCCAAGCAGAAACGCAGATAGTCACTCTGCACTTCGGCACGCGGCGCAAGCGCCTGCCCCGACCAGCCCAGCAATTTGCCCATCAGCACCACCGGGTGCAGCCACACCGGCGGCTCGCCCCAAAGCCGGTCCAGCAGCAGGGCCACCAGCACGGCCAGCAGGGCAGCCTGCACATTGGCAGCCCAGTTGAGCGCCGCCAGATCGCTGGCAGTGAATGTCTGATAGAGCCATGCCAGCGGACTGAGAGAAAGACCGATCAGCTCAGTCCAGCCAAAACTCGTCATGCGCCAGTCTTGCCCTTGCCGGCGCATGGATCGCTGGCCGGCTTGCTCTGGCTCGCCGCAGCCACGACGCGCGCGTCGTCCCAGACATCGTCCATCAGCATATCTTCCAGAGGCGCCCGGCAGGCCCACTTTTCCTGCTGCAGCATGGGCTCGGCATAGTAGGCATCGACTGGGCCCAGGCAGAGCACGCCCAGCGGGTGGGCGCCTTCAGGCATCTGCAGCAATCGGGCCAGCGCCAGCGGATCGAAAATAGAGACCCAGCCCATGCCCAGACCTTCGGCACGCACGGCCAGCCAGAGGTTCTGGATGGCACAGGCGCTGCTGGCGATGTCCATCTCGGGCAGGGTTCGGCGACCGAAGATATGCGCCTCGCGCCCCGGCGGCATGGCCACGACCAGCACCTCGGCCGCATCGAGCACGCCCTGAACCTTGAGCTTCATGAAGTCTTCTTCACGTTCGCCCAGGGCCTGGGCGGTGCGCACGCGCTCCTCCTCGATCAGACCGTGGATCTGCAGGCGCAATTCGGCACTCTTGACCCGAATAAAACGCCAGGGCTGCATGAAGCCCACGCTGGGGGCGTGATGCGCGGCGCGCAACAGGCGCAGCAAGACCTCGTCGGAGACCTTACCGCCCGCAAAATGGCGCATGTCGCGGCGCTCATAGATGGCGCGGTAGACGGCAGCCCGCTCGGCCTCGGTGAAAGGCGTTGCGGCTATCGTCGCGAAGGGGCGGGTCTTGGATTCGGTCATGGAACTATTGTCGCGCCACAGACATGGCAAAAGCCATCAGTCTTCGATACCTCTTTGAGCGGGAATACCCGCCTGGAAGGCATGTTTGATCAGCGTCATCTCGGTCACGGTGTCGGCGATGTCAATGATCTCCTGCGGGCAGCGGCGGCCTGTCAGGCAGACATGCACATCCTTGGGGCGTGCCTTGAGCGTATCCAGTACATCCTGCAGCGGCAGCCAGCCATAGATCAACGGATAGGTGATCTCGTCGAGCACGACCAAAAACAGCTCACCCGAAAGAATATCTGCCTTGGCCTTTTCCCAGCCGTCACGCGCCAGCTGGGCGGAGTGATCGAGGTCCTTGCTCTTCCAGCTGAAGCCATCACCCAGCCCTTCGATGGGCAGTCCGACCTGCTCGGCCAGGCGATGCTCGCCAAAGCGGGCCGTTGGCACCTTCATGAACTGATAGACCTTGACGGCCTTGCCCCGGCCCGTGGCGCGAAAGGCCAGACCAAAGGCGGCCGTGCTCTTGCCCTTGCCATTGCCGGTGTTGACGATGATCAGGCCACGGCGCTCGCCCTCGGGCTTTTCGTAAGGCTTCTCGGTGGGAGGAGTTTCAATATTCATAGCTACTCTCGCTTGTCTATCAAGGGCTAAAGGACAAAAAGTCAAAAAATTTCGGCCAAACTCAGCTCAGGCGCGGCAAGGCCAGCCACAGGCCGTCGAGTTCGCGCACCTGTATGCGCCGGTCAAACACGGCCTCCAGCGCTGCATGGGTAGCGGGATCACCGCAAGCACCTTGATGCGTGATACGGCCGGCCTGCATGACGACCATTTCGTCAGCCAGCAGGGCAAAGGACAACTCGTGCAGCACGCTGACCAGGGTCGCGCCTTGTTGCACCAGACTGCGGGCCGTGAGCATCCAGTCGGTCTGGTGGGGCGGGTCAAGATTGGCCAGTGGCTCGTCCATCAGCAGCGTCCGAGCCTGCACCGCCAGGGCCCGTGCCAGCAGCACGCGCTGGCGTTCACCGCCCGATAGCTGGCCTATGCTGCGCTGGCGCCAGTCCCAGGCATGGGTCTGGCGCAGCGCCTGCTCCACGGCCTGGCGATCGGCGCTTGAGGCGGGAGCCAGCCAGCCCTGGTGGGGCAAGCGCCCCAGCATCACCAAGTCATAGACGGCCATATCGGCCGCCACCGGCTGGTTCTGGCCCAGCCAGGCCAGGGCCTTGGCACGCTCTCGGCCATTCCAGTCGCCGAGCTTGCGGCCCTGCAAAAACACGGCACCGCTTTGCCGCTGGTTGGCGGCACGCATGCCTGCCATGGCGCGCAGCAGCGTGGACTTGCCCGCGCCATTGGGGCCGACGATGGCCGTCCAGCGGCCTTTGGGGATCTGCAGACTAAGCTGACGCAGCACCTCGCGCTCGCCCAAATGCACGCTCAGGGCCTCGGTTGCCAAAGCGATTCCGGTCTCGATATTGCTGCTCATGCGCCCTCTCCAGACGGCATGGCGCCGCGTTGGTGCATCAGCCACAGCAGATAGCTGCCACCCAGCACGGCGGTGAGCACGCCCACGGGCAATTCCTGGGGAGCAATCAGCCAGCGTGCCAGCAGGTCGGCGGCCAGCAGCAGCACCGCCCCCATCAGGCTGCTGAGCACCAGCAGCCAGCGGTGCAGCGCACGCACCATGGAGCGCACCAGATGGGGCGCAGCCAGGCCTACAAAAGCGATCAGACCGGTCTGCGCCACGGCGGTGCCCGTAGCCAAGGCCAGCAGCACGATCAGCAACAGACGCAGCGGCGCCAGCGGCAGGCCCAGGCTATGGGCCGTGGCTTCGCCCAGCGCGAGTCCATCGAGCACGCGGCTCAGGCAGCAGGACAGCACCAGCGCAGGCAGCAGCACCCACAGCATGAGTGCGCAGGCATTCAAGCCCGCAAACGCCGTGCTGCCCAGCATGAAGGACTGCATGGCCTGCATGATGTCGGGGTTCATGAGCAGCACCAGCGATGCGGCGGCGCCCAGCACCACGCCTACCACCACACCGGCCAACAGCAGGCGCATGGTGTTCTGCACGCCCTTGGCCAGCACCAGGGTCAACACCACGGCAAGCACGGCACCGGCAAAGGCCGCGCCCGTCACGCCCCAGCGGGCCAGGCCGGCCAGCGCAAAAGGCGAGACACCCAGGGCAGCCATGGCCAGTGCCACTCCCAGCGATGCCCCCGAGGCACTGCCCAGCAAGTAGGGATCGGCCAGCGGGTTGCGAAACACGCCCTGCGCCACCGCCCCGGCCAACCCCAGCAGCCCTCCGGCCAGCAAGGCCGCCGCCGTACGCGGCAGGCGAATGTCCATCACGATCTGCCAGGCCAGCGGATCATGCCGGGCATGAAGCACGCTCTCGAACCCGGTGCTGCCGATACCCGCGCCCAACAGCGCCAGCAAAGCCGCAGCCAGTGTCAGCCACAGCAGCAGCCAGGCAGCGGCCAGCCCGCGCTGCCCCCTGCGGTGATGACTGGAGATGCAGGCTTTCATGGGCTCTTGCCCTGACTCGCCGCCAGACGTTGCAGACACTGGACGATGATTTGCGCTCCCTCCGCCATGCGTGGGCCGGGACGCACCAGAATGTCGGATTGCTCGGGCGTGAAGGCGCAGATCGCGCCCTGCTTCACCGCCCGCATCTGGGCCCAGCCCGGATACTCGGGCACACCGGATTTCCAGGCTCGCTCGCCGGCCATCAGAATGTCCGGGTCCAGCTTGACCACATATTCGGGGTTCAGGCGCGGAAACGGACCTTGCCTGGCATCGATCACATTGCGCAAATGCAGCCGCGTCAGTGTCTGGCCGATAAACGATTTTTCACCAGCGGCATAAGGGCCACGGCTGGCTTCAAAGTAAACGCGCTGACCGCGCATGGCCTCAGGCACACCGGCTGCAGCCTTGTTCAGGTCGGCTTCGATTCCGGCCCAGACGCGGTCTGCTCCCTGGGCTGGAGGCAAGGCCAGCAGTTGGCCCATCTTCTGCATCACGGTGCGCGCTTCCTCGTGGGTGCGCGGCTCCAGCGCCACTACTTTGAGGCCCAGCGCTTCCATGCGTGCAATGGCCCGTGACGCCATGGAAACCAGCACCAGATCGGGCTTGAGCGCCACAATGCTCTCGATATTCGGATCCAGCCCCCCGCCCACCACGGGCAAGGTCTTCACATGGGCGGGCCAGTTGGAATAGCGATCCACCCCCACCAGACGCTCGCAGCCGCCCAGCGCGCACAGGCTCTCGGTCAGCGAAGGCAGCAGGCTGACGATGCGCTGCGGCGGCTTGGCCAGTTGCACCTGGATGCCGCGCGCATCAGAAATCTGCACGGGTTGAGCCACTGCAGGCAGGACGCTGACAAGCAGCAAGCCTGCCGCGACACAGGCCGCCAGGCGTTGGGTGATCGCTTTCATGCCTGCGGCCCTTTCAGCGCCAGTGGCAAGCCGGCGCACATCAGCGTGACGCTTTCGCAATGCGCAGCCGCCTGCTGATTGAGCAAGCCCAGTGCATCGACAAAGGCGCGCACTTCGCGCCCCATGGGAATCACGCCCAGACCGATTTCGTTGCCAACGAGAATGACGGGGCCGGACGCGGCATCAAGCGCTTTCAAAAAGAGAGCTAGCTGCGCTTGCCAGTCATGGGATTGAGGCTGATTTACCTCAAAACCCTCAGCCTGCACCGGCATCAGCCAGTTCGTCAGCCACAAGGTCAGGCAATCAATCACCAGCAGTCGCTGCGGGCTGCTGTGCCGGGCCAGCACCTGGGCCAGCTCGCGCGGCTCCTCTATGGTCTGCATGCCGGGCACGCGCTCGGCACGATCACGCTGGTGGCGCGCAATACGCTCGCTCATTTCCGCGTCCCAGGCCTGACCGGTGGCCACCAGCACAGCCTGATGCCCGGCGTCTGCCTGCAGCCACTGGCGCGCCAGCAACTCTGCGCGACGGGATTTTCCGCTTTTCTGCCCGCCCAGTATGAGCTGGGTACGCGGCATGACGAAGGAGACTGTGCTTGCAGGGCTCATGGTGATGGACTAAATAATCAGCCTTTGATTGTTGCGCCAAAAAGCGCCGCCACCGCCGATGGGCAGGACGGAAACCAGGCATGAAAGTAGCTGGCCTGCACACTGCCACACTGATACAGCGCCTCGCCACGGTCGGCCTGCACGGCCGCGCCGGGGCGGCTGCTGCGCGTGAGCACCGGCATGGCTGTCTCCAGTCTTGTGTAGTGAAAGGTATGACCGCGCAACAGGCCGGCATCAAGTGCCAGCTGTTGCATGCCCAGACCGCCAAGCCTGCTCTGCATCACAACCTGACCGGGCAGCAGCCCCCACATGGGCTGGGTGCTGCCGTCCAGGGCGGTCACACCATCGCACAGCGCCAGCATGCCGCCGCACTCTGCCCAGACCGGCTTGCCCTGCGCAATATGCTGGGCAATGCCGTCGCGCAACTGCCGGTTCTCATGCAGAGCCCGCGCATGCAGTTCCGGATAGCCGCCGGGCAGCCAGATCGCATCGCAGGGCGGCAGCGCATCGCCAGCCAGTGGCGAGAAAAAACACAGCTCTGCCCCCATGGCCCGCAGACAGTTCAGATTGGCGGGATAGATAAACGAAAACGCTGCATCGCGCGCAATGGCAATGCGACGTCCGCCCAGCCATGGCTCCAAGCGGGGCTGAGCCGCGCCAATGTCCGGCGCGGCAAAGTCCACACACCAATCCTGCCAGCTGGGCTGCCCGTCATCCGAGCTCCAGGCCCTCTGCCCCAGTGGCGTCTGGGCCAGGGCATCGGCTGCAGCATCCAGGCGCTGCAGCGCATCGCCGAGCTCGTGGGCGGCGATCAGGCCCAGGTGGCGCTCCGGCAGCAGCGCCGCAGACCTGGCCTTGACCGCCACATCGCCCAGTTGCACTCCGGGCATGGCCCCGAGCCACATAGACTGGTCGCGCAGGCCTTGCCGGAGCAGATCCGCATGATGCGCCGTGGCCACCCGGTTGGCCAGCATGCCGGCCCAGCGCAGGCCGGCCTGGTAATGCTGCAAGCCGTAGGCCAGCGCCCCGAAAGTGCCCGCCATGGCCGATGCATCGACCACGGCCAACACCGGCAGACCCAGCAACTGCGCCAGATCGCCCGCGCTGAAGTTGCCGTCGAACAGGCCCATCACGCCTTCGACAAGAATCAGGTCAGCCTCCTGGGCCGCCTCATGCAGGCGTTGGCGCACATCCGCCTCGCCCGTCATCCACAAATCCACCGAATGCACGGGCGAACCACTGGCCAGCTCATGCCAGTAGGGGTCCAGAAAATCCGGCCCGCACTTGAATACGCGCACCTTGCGTCCCTGACGCGCATGCAGCCGTGCCAAGGCCGCCGTCACGGTGGTCTTGCCCTGGCCAGAGGCCGGAGCACTGATCAGCACCGCGGGGCAGCGGTTGGTTTTTTCCGGCATTGCGATGGATGTCATGGCGACCCTGTTCAGTTAGCTTCCCACTTCACACCGATATAGCCGCTGCGGCCTTCGGTGGCATAGGTTCGGGCCAGCTCATAGCGCTTGTCAGCCAGATTGTTGATGCGTGCCACCAGGCTCCATTCACGTGTCAGCTGCTTTTGTGCACTCAGATTCCAGAGCGTGTAGCCGCCCAGCACAGTCTTGTTGGCAGCATCGTCAAAGCGCTTTCCGGCGGCCTGCATTTCGACGCCCAGCCTCCAGCCGGCCAGTGTGGTGTCGGCAGACAGATTGGCGTAACGCTTGGAGCGGCGAGCCAGTTGCAGATCCTTATCGGTATCTCGCGGATCCTGGAAGTCCACCGAACCTTGCAGATTCACCATGCCCAAGCGAGTGGTGGCGGCCAGGGTGATGCCTTCGTAACGGGCCTTGGCCACGTTGGCATAGCAGCCGCCGTAAAGGCCGGTATTGCCCGCACAGGTGCCCGTCCCACCCACATAGTTGATGAGATTGGATACATTGTTGCGATAAAGCGTGGCCGAGAAGCTGTCGCTGCCCTTGCCCCATTTCAGGCCCAGTTCCACATTGCGGCCTTTTTCAGGCGACAGGCTGGCATCGCCATATTGGCTGAAGCGCTGATAGAGCGTAGGTGCACGAAAGGCAGTGCCGGCCGATGCGGTTGCGCGCCAGTTGGGCATGAACTCATAGCCATACGCAGCGCTGCCCGTGGTGTGGCCGCCTAACTCGCTGTCGCGGTCATGACGGGCATTGAGCTGCAGCGTGTGCTTTCCCGCGTGCAGTCCGTAGCCCAGTGCCAGCGCGTTCTGGGAGCGATTGCGGCTGCCGATATCCAGGCCGTTGTTGACCAGCTTGTCCTCGCGGCGCTCCAGCGCGGCCGTCACGGTCTGCGCTCCCAGCCGCCACTCATTCTGGAACAGATAGCTGTGCAGACGCGTGTCGGTTTCATAGACACTGGGCTTGGTCTGGTAGAAATCGCGTGACTGCGTGTACTGAAGGCGCGTGCTGTAGACATCGCTCCACTTGGCCAGCCAGTTCAGGCCTACCGCATTCATCTTGTAGATGCTGCGGTCGTCGGCCATGGGGCTGGTCTTGGAGACAGTGGCGTCATAGCCTGCGTTCATATAGCTGGTCAGAGCTGTGGCCTCAACACGTTGATTGCTGTTGATCTGGTAGCCCACACGGCCGTTGAAGGCGTTGCTGCGATAGCCATCCGCATCGGGATTGAAGCCCGCAGAGGTCTTGGCATTGAAGCCGTTGCTGCTGGCATGCGAAACACCCAGGCTGTAATCCCAGCCCGCAACACCGCCGCTGATGCCTGCCTGAGCCTTCACCGTGCCACGACTGCCCCAACCCAGACCCGCATAGGGCTTGGCTTTGCCCTCGCCCTTTTTGGTGAAGATCTGCACCACGCCGCCCATGGCGTCTGAGCCGTAGACAGCCGCCGCCGAGCCGCGCAACACTTCAATGCGGTCGATCGCTTCCAGCGGAATATCCTGCCAGGATGCACCGCCCGTGGACTGGGAGTCCACACGCACTCCATCGATATAGACGGCAGTGAAACGTGTGTCGGCACCGCGCAGATAAACGCTGGTGGTAGAGCCAGCACCACCGTTGCGCACCATCTGCACACCCGGTAGGCGCGAGAGCACATCGGCCACACCCACGGCCCCCGCAGTTTCAATCGTTTCGCGACCCACCACCGACATATCGGCCACCAGATCCGACAAAGGCTGTTCGATGCGATTGGCGGTGACCACGGTTTCTTTCATCTGCACCGCATCGGCCTGCGCAGCTGACTGAGCCTGTGCGGCAAACGCCATGGCCAACGCAGATGCCAGCAAGGTGGGACGGAGAACAAAAGAGGAGGCGCGTGCGCGCGAAGCCACCTGCGCCAGGCGCAGGGACGAAGATTGCGGACTCATGGAAAGCACACTTGAATACGCCCATGCCAGCCTACCCGCCGACATTGAGCAAACATACCTGCACACAATGCAGGCAACCCATGTTGGCCGGTATCCGGGCTAGGCGAATCATCCTCTTGCCGGCCTTCCCAGCGCGCAGCGCCAGTGGCCATGGGGGAAAAGGCGGAATGCCGCAGCACTCCATTCGCCGACCGTTGCGGGGGCAGCGCAGGTTCGGAGAGCCAGTGCATCTGGCCAGCCCCTCCCTGCTTCCCGTTGAACTGAGACCACAGAAAAGCAGCCTCGAGCACCAACAGGCGCCCATTGTAATGAGCGCTACGCGGCGCAAATCCTTCATTCGAAGTAGCCTTGCGCGGTTCAGGTGACGATTTTTTACCTTAAACACGCGTTTGAGGCACACAGAACTTGCGCAGCACGCTACGATTTTGAGAGAAATCTTGCAGTTTCCCGACTGCGGCAGTCAAGCAGGCCGTGCTCTGGCGCAAACTGCGAATTTGCCTGCACATTTATACTCACCCACGGACTGCAAGACCTACAATGGCAGAGTCTATGACCACCCAGCCCTCTCTTGATCTCATTGCCGAGCGCGTAGAGCGTCTGCTGGTGCGCCACGAGGAACTGCAGCGCACCAACACCCTGCTCACCGATCAGGTCATCGCTCTGACGCAAGAGCGCGATTTGCTGCGTCTGCGCCTGCAGGCCGCTCGTGCGCGCGTCGATGCATTGATCGAACGCCTGCCCGCCAACCAGGGAGAGTGACAGCCGTCACCCTCCATCACCAGACCCGCCACTGACGCCCATGAAGCAGATCGATGTGCAAATCATGCAGCAAAGCTATGTGCTGACCTGCCCCGATGGTCAAGAAGAACGAGTGCAGGAAGCCGTTCGCCGCGTGGATGAGGCGATGACCCGCATCCGCGACAGCGGCAAGGTCCGTTCGCGCGAGCGCGTGGCAGTGCTGGCAGCCCTCAATATGGCGTTCGATGTGCTCGACCGCGATGCCCAGCAAGCCCACATGGCCAATGCCCAGGCTGAAATGCAGGCACTCGTTCAGGAGCAGAGCGCGGCCTCCGAGGTCAGTGCAGCCGCCCAGGCCGAATTGCAGCGTCAGCAGGAGCTGGCAGAGCAACTGGTGCTCAGGCTCGATCAGGCTCTGGATGCCGATGCCAGGCTGCTTTGATCAGTTAACCTCGGCAACAAAGCAGTCATGAGCTGCGCACGACAGCCAATACCAGCTAGAATCAAACCGTCTGCAAATCTGCCGGTTTTTATATTTCCTTGAACCAATGCTCAACGAGCATGGGCTTGATAAATCACCTATTGAGCGTGATCGTCTCGCGTCAGATGAACCCAACGATAGGTTGCTCTTGCCCACCTGAACCCCCGGTTCAGGATGACGAGCCGGTGGCATTTGCAGACACCTTTACCGACAAGCTGTTGATGTAGTTGGTTTACAGCCATGAACGTGGTCCTGCACATCAAACAAAGCCACGCTAGGCATCAACAACTTGCAAATCTGGATTGATGATTGGCCCGCATTGCGGGCCTTTTTCTTGCCCTATCGCCTGAGACCATTCAGACAGCAGACCTTGATCTGCGCTGGCTGCACCCAAGGCTTTAGGTGCCCCCCGGAAATCGATGTTCCGGCAAATCCCGGCTGACACACCTGCACCCGCAACATGCCCAAGCGACTTCAGACACGCATGCAACTTCAGCCCTCAGCCGTTTGCGCAAGCGCCCGCCATTCCTGGAAGCACCCGAAGGTCAGTTATGCGCATCGGTGAGCTCGCGGCACTCACAGGCTGCACACCCAAGGCGCTCCGCCTCTACGAGGCCCACGGTTTGCTCGGCACCGTGGCGCGCATAGGCAGTTACCGCAGCTATGGCTCTGAGGATGTGCAGCGCGTGCAATGGATTCGCCAGGCGCTGGCACTGGGATTTCGCTTGGCTGCGCTTCAGCCGCTACGCGCCATCGACACCGCCGCGGGCGCTGCAGCCGTCCTTGAACTGATCCAGTCCCGGCGACATGCCATTGCCGACGAGCTGGCGCAGTTGCAGGCTGCAGACACCGCTCTTGCGGCGCTGAGCGTGGAGTTGGCCAGTTGTGAGGACTCAATTGGGTGCGCGACGCCAGACAGGCTCCCGATCCGATCCAGCGCTTGACTTTGTCCCACGGGGCAAGGTGATGCTGGCGGCCTCCAAACTCCGCGAGCCTCTATCGCCATGTCCCGTCGCATCCTCATCATCCTCGGCCAGCCCTCTTCCCACAGCCTGTGTGCAAGCCTGGCTCACACCTATGCCGACGCCGCGCGCCGGTCCGGAGCCGAAGTACGCCTGCTGTCACTTGGGGAAATGTATTTCGATCCCATCCTTCGCCATGGATATGCGCATGTCCAGCCGCTGGAACCCGACCTGCGGGATGCACAGATCGACATTGCCTGGGCCCAGCATCTGGTATGGGTCTATCCCATCTGGTGGGGCGGACTGCCAGCACTACTCAAGGGCTTTCTGGATCGCATCTTCCTTCCAGGCTTCGCCTTCAAGTACCGAGCCAATTCCGTGTTGTGGGATCGCCTGCTGACAGGCCGCACCGCCGAACTACTGGTGACCATGGACTCCCCGCCGTGGTACTACAGATGGGTGCAGCGCCAACCCGGTCACCGGCAAATGAAGCAGGCCATCCTGGAGTTCAGCGGGATCAGGCCCGTGCGCGTGCACAGCTTTGGCCCGGTGGTCAATTCCAGCGATGCAGCGCGAGCGGGCTGGATCAGACGCGCATGCAAGCTGGGTGCTCGTGCAGGCGCCTGAGGTCTGTTTCCCCATGCATTGCGCATGAGAGGCGGCCGGCGGGTGAACTCCTTGTGTGCAGTTCCTCGCATGCAAGGCATACGAGTATTGACACCTATCGGTCGGGTGCAGCGCCCCCGCAATCACGGCGGCGTACAGCCCATCCATGACTTACTTGTTGTCCTGCAACACCTCGGGCACCACATTGGATGGAGTTGATTCGGAGACGGCCGCCTTGCGCTGAGCCTTCTCCTCCTTTTTTTTCTTCTTCTCCAACTCGCGTTGCCGTTTTTCGAAGGGATAGTTTGGTTTGGGCATCGGAGCTTCCTTGGAGTTTTACGCAGCTCACCATAACCGATATCCCGGTTTGCGTCATGCGCCGGACATGGCTGGAGCGGACAACAAGCTGCCTCCGGCTAGTCGTTTTGCCCCAGGACGACGAGAACCGCGCCGCCGAGGAGCAACAAGACTGCCAAAGCAAGCCAAAGTTCGAGATAGGCAATGCTGCCCCGTGCATCCAAAGCAAATCCCGCCGCGCACGACAGTGCAGCACTGACCAATAACAGTGTTCCCAATTTACTGCGCAGCATGGCTTGTATCCGTGCTTCTCTCTCAATGATGGCTTGATGACGACAATGCCGACCAGGCATCCCAGCCGCCATCAGCTTCCGAATACCAGGGTCGGCCCAACGATGTCTATTTTCGACGATGACCATGGCTTGCGAAGCCAAGTCTCAAGGGTTTTGTTACCGAAGGTAGAACATGACTCCTGCGTTTCAGGGGCCCACTCGAGCATGGGTTCAACGAGTCGTAACATCGAAACCCAGAAGCCTCCCGAGCCCGATACCCAAAGCGTTCGCGCGTGCACCATCTGTACCAAGCTTGACGCCGATGACATGGCCTGGCAGCAGGGCTTGGCAAACAAAGCAAGCAGGATCCCGGAACTGGTAAGAAGAAGAGTTAAGCTCTGCGCCCGAGGAATGCACGCACTCACACTGAGAGCAGGTGCAGGCAGCGGCTCAGTTTAGTTGGAGAGTTGAATGAATGGTTCCGCGATAGCGGCACTGCTACCGGTGATTGCATTGATCGGTACGGGGTTCGGTGTGGCACGTGCAGGACTGGTGCGGCAGACAGCAGTCAAGGATATGTCCAATCTGGTGTTTCTGCTGCTGCTGCCGGCACTGCTGTTTCGCACCATGGCCCAGGTGCATGTCGGTGAACTGGACTATCGACCGATCGGCGTGTACTTTCTTTCGGCCATCATCGTGTTCGTGGCAACAATGCTGGTCTATGGCTTCAACACATTGGCTGCGGCGCGTGGCTTAGCCAGCATGTTCAGCAATGCTGCCATGATCGGCGTGCCACTGGTGGGCCTGGCTTTTGGCGAGCAAGGATTGGTGACGTTGTTCACCCTGATCTCGGTGCACGCCCTGGTACTGCTGACGGCCGCGACCATGGTGTTCGAACTGGCCTCCTCTCGTGAGCAACATACAGACGACACCCACGGCAGGCGATCCCTGGGGAGCACGGTCTGGCAGGCGGTACGCAACAGCATCATCCACCCTGTGCCACTGCCGATTCTGGCCGGTCTGCTGTGGTCGCTGACAGGCTGGCCCCTACCCGAGGTGCTCGATACCTCGCTCAAGATGCTGGGCTCTGCCATGGGCCCCATGGCACTGCTGCTCGTCGGCATCACCCTGGCCTTCACCAAGATCGGTGCCCACTGGCGCCCCGCAATGCGCATCACGCTGGTCAAATCGCTGGTGCATCCCCTGGTGTTTCTCGCCTGCGCCTGGCTGCTGCAGCTGCACGGTCCGGCCATGGGCGTGATGCTGATCTGCTCGGCCTTGCCTGTGGGCGCCAATGCCTTGCTCTTCACCCAGCGCTACCGGGTCGCCCAGGACGAAGTGGTCGCCGGCATTGCGCTGTCCACTTTGCTGGCCCTGGTGACCATGCCGCTGCTGCTGATGCTGCTGCATGTCTTGCATGGGACCTGAGCATGATTCTCAGGCTCGGCCGCGCAGGCTCTACGGCATCGCACGGCGCCACGAGCCGGACCATGCCCGACATCCTCAAGGAGCTTCATTGACCACCGTCCTCATTCCAGGCTTCATGCTCGATCAAGACTTATGGTCTGACATCGGGCCGTTTCTGCAAACACGTGCCCCTCTTGTCCATGCGGATCTCGCTTCCGCCGACTCGATTGAGGGGATGGCACAGCACACCATAGGCATGATCCCCGCCGGTCCATTCGACGTGATCGGGTTCTCAATGGGAGGCTATGTGGCGCGTGAAATCGCGAGACTTGCCCCGGACCGGGTCAGGCAACTCGTGCTTATCGCCACCTCGTCGCGCGGCGACACGGAGCTGCAAGCGCGGCGCAAGGTCGATGCAGCCATGGCTGCTCCCAAGACCTTTGCCGGCGTGAACCGGAGATCCATTCGTCAATCATTGGCGCCACAACGGGAGCAGGATGAACAACTGTTGAATCGCATCCATGCAATGAGCGTGCGCCTTGGTGGAGACACTTTTCGCCGCCAGGCACTGCTACGCCGCGAAGGCGACACGGACAGGCTGAGCGAGATCCGGTGTCCAACCCTGATCCTTGCGGGCGAGCAAGATCGCTTGCGCGGCCTGGATGAGTCCATGGAGTTGCACCAGGGCATCCGAGGATCGGAGCTGAAGACCATCAATGCCGGCCATATGCTGCCCATGGAGGCTCCCACGGAAACCCAGACCATGCTGGAGCAATTTCTTCAGCACTATCTCGCATAGTCGGCTGTCCACCTTGAAATCAGGCTGGCCCGTCACACGGGCAAAGGCAGCGGGCGCCATTTTCGGCAGTTGCAGATTGTGGCCTCGTGGGTAGCAGTGCTCCGAACGCTCGACGCAAGAGCTGTCACTGACCATGGTGGTCGTCCCTGCCCATGCGCCTTGCCGCCTAAGACAGTAGCAGACCTCTTTGCCACGGACGCGTCGGCAGCCAGTGAAGTGGCAGCAGCAGTCCGCAGCCTGAGCTCGGCGGCTCGCGGCAGAGCAGGCCTGTGCAAAGCACCTGCCCCACGATGGCCGAGTCGTTTCGCTCCAGGTGTGCAGGGTTCTTACGGCTGTGCCCGAGCCCCACGCCGTATGGCCTGCGGCGGCATGCCGAAGCCACGCAGAAAAGCCTCTCGCATATGACGGCGGTCACGAAAGCCCGTCTCCTGTGCAACCACCTCCAGCGGGTGTCGGCTGCCTTCAAGCATCAGCCTTGCGGCCTCGAGCCTCAGACCCTCAACCGCCTTGGCGGGGGATTGGCCGGTCTCGGCCGTGAACACCCGGCTGAACTGGCGTGGACTCAAATTGGCGGCCTCGGCCAGCACCTCCACGCTCAGTGACTGAGAGAGATTACGCCGGGCATGCTCCAACGCCTGCTGTATACGGTCCGACCTGGGTGTCAGCCTGAGCATCTCCGAGTGCTGCGACTGCCCGCCCGAGCGGCGCTGGTGCATGACCAGGCGATGCGCCACCGAGCGTGCGACCTTGGCACCCAGGTCCTGCTCCACCAGTGCCAGCGCCAGGTCAATCTCTGCCGTCATGCCTGCAGAGGTCCAGATCGGTCCGTCGGCGATGTAGATGCGATCGGCTTCAATCTCAGCCCTTGGGCAGCGCTGCTGCAAGACCTCGGCCCAATACCAGTGCGTGGTGGCGCGGCGCCCGTCGAGCAGACCGGCTTCGGCCAGCAGGAAGGCGCCCGTGCACAGGCCCGCCACACGCCGCGCGGATGCCGTCACCTTGCTCAGCAACCGGATCAGCTCGGGATCCGCAGCGACGTCCTGCGATGCGAGCTTGCCTGCAACCAGCCAGGTATCCGCCCTGCAGTGCGCCGAAAGTGGCTTTGCCTGCAACACAAGCCCTGTCGAAGCATGGGCCACACCGCCCTTCGCATAGGTCTCCACCGCATAGAAGGGCTGCTCCAACATCAGGTTGGCAAGTTCGAACACGGCCTGGGTGGCCAGCGCCATGACTTGAAACCCCTCGGGCAGCAGGTAGGCAATACGGTGCATCGGGATATCCTTTCATGTCCTTTTTTATGACTATATACGTCATTTACGACAAACGCCGCATATCGCACCATTCAAGCCATGGACAACAGCCATCAACCCTAAGGAGCTTCAACATGGCACAAACCCACCTGGGTACCGCACTCGTCACCGGGGCATCGTCCGGCATCGGTGCGTTATATGCAGAAAAGCTCGCGCAACGCGGCTATGACCTGATCCTGGTCGCGCGCAACCGCGAACGTCTGAATGCGCTGGCTAGCAGCATCAGCACACGCACCGGCCGCTCGGCAGCAGTCATGCCAGCGGACCTGAACGACCGAGCCGATCTGGCGCGCGTGGAGCAACAATTGCGCACGGACGCCAGCATCACCCTGCTGGTCAACAACGCCGGCATGGGCACACACACGCCATTGCTGCACAGCGACGTTGAGCAGATGAGCCGCATGATCGATCTGAACGTCACAGCACCTATGCGGCTGGCCTATGCAGTCGCTCCTGGCTTCGTGACTCGCGGCCACGGAGCGATCATCAACATCGCGTCCATCGTCGCCATCTCTCCCGAAACCCTGAATGGCGTTTACGGCGCCAGCAAGGCTTTCGTGCTGGCCTTCAGTCAGTCGCTTCAGCATGAGCTGGCTGACAAAGGGGTTCAGGTACAGGCCGTGCTGCCAGGAGCCACAGCAACGGACTTCTGGGCTGCTGGGGGGCTGCCGGTGGAGAACCTCGATGCACGCATCGTGATGAGCGCGCAAGACCTGGTCGATGCAGCCCTGCTGGGCTTTGCGCGTGGCGAGAAGGTCACTATCCCTTCACTGCATGCCGGCGAGAAATGGGATGCCTATGAAGCTGCGCGTCGCGCCATGACAGGCCAGCTGTCCAGCAATACCGTCGCCCAGCGCTATGCCACTGCGCACTGATTAGCAAAAGGAGCCCCTGCTATGAAAGCCGTTATCGCCGCTTATGCGCGCTCGCCGTTCCACTTCGCCCGCAAGGGCCGCCTGGCCGACGTGCGGCCCGACACGCTGGCAGCCCAGGTGGTCCAGGGCCTGCTGCAGCGCATCGACCTGGATCCCGCTCTATTGGAGGATGTGATTCTGGGCTGCGCCTATCCGGAGGCTGCCCAGGGCAACAATCTGGCACGCATAGTCGGCCTGCTGGCCGGCCTGCCCGAGACTGTGGGCGGCATGACTGTGAATCGCTTTTGTGGCTCATCGATGCAAGCGGTGCACATCGCCGCCGCGCAGATAGAGGCCGGCATGGGCGATGCCTTTGTCTGCGTGGGCGTGGAGTCGATGACGATGGTGCCGCAGGGCGGCTTCAACTTCTCGCCCAACCCCGGGTTGCTGGCAAGCAGCGATGCCTATATATCCATGGGCGAAACAGCGGAGAACGTGGCCCAGCGATGGAACGTGAGCCGAGCCGACCAGGAGCTACTGGCGCTGCAATCCCATCTGAAGGCCGCAGCGGCTCGCGACGAGGGGCGGCTGGCCGACGAAATCATCCCCATCCCCTTGCCAGGCGGAGAGCTGGTGGACAGCGATGGCTGCATACGCCCGGCCACCACGCTAGAAGCCCTGGAAGCGCTCAAGCCAGCCTTCCGACCTGATGGCATGGTCACTGCGGGCACCTCATCGCCGTTGACCGATGGCGCTGCGGCCGTGCTGGTCACCAGCGATGATTTTGCGCAACGCCATGATCTTCAGGCATTGGCACGCATCCGCAGCTTCGCGACCGTAGGGGTGGACCCCGCGATCATGGGCATAGGGCCGATCCCGGCCACGCGCAAGGCGCTGGCCCGTGCAGGTCTCACGGTGGCCGATCTGGACGTGATCGAGATCAACGAAGCCTTTTCATCGCAGGCGCTGGCCTGCATCCGCGACCTTGGCCTGGACATGTCCGTCGTGAATATGGATGGAGGTGGGCTGGCCATCGGCCATCCCCTCGGTGCAACGGGGGCGCGCATCACGGGCAAGGCAGCGGCCCTGCTTGCGCGGCAGCGAGGACGGTATGCCCTGGCTACCCAATGCATAGGCGGCGGACAAGGTATTGCTACGGTGCTGGAGAGACCGTGAAGTCAGATCAGCCAAGACCAGAAATCCAACTCCACTCAAGGAAGCCATGATGCTCCGCACCACCGAAACCCTGGACAGCCTGTTTGAACGCCAGCGTGGAACGCTGCCCGATACCTTTGGCGCGCGACCGCTGACCATTGACGAAGGCCGCATGACCATGGAGATGACCATTGCGCCATGGATGATGGCCCCCAACGGATTCCTGCATGCTGCCACGCAGGTGATGCTGGCCGACACCTGCGCCGGCTATGCGACCCTGGTGCATCTACCCGAGGGCGCCAAAGGATTCACCACACTGGAGTTGAAATCCAACTTCCTCGGTACCGCAAAGCAAGGCATCTTGCAGGTGGAGGCCGTGGCAGAGCATCTGGGACGGACAACACAGGTGTGGTCGGCTACCGTGTTCGATGACAAGGGGCGCAAGCTGTCGCTGTTCCGCTGCTCGCAGATCGTTCTTTGGTAGAGAGCCAGTTGCCATGCTAGGCACTGCATGGCATGGCCACGCATGTCCCTCCAGCGCCACTAGCTCCATGCCTTGAGCCCCGATGGCGGCAATGAGATCTTCTGGCGGACTTCCGGGCAGTCTGATTCTGCTCTCGCATCGGGAAGCGCTGTGGTGACAGTTCACAGCGTGCTCTCCTCTTCCGTGACCCGCTTGCCAAAGACCTGACTGTTCTTCGATCAGGGCCATAGCAAGCTGCCTGTTTGACCTAGGCTCTCAAGATCTGCAGCGCATTGTGTGCAGCTGCAACGCCCATCTTGACGTAGGCATCGGCCGTGATTCCGCCGATATGGGGACTGAGCACGATACGCGGCTCTTCGCAAAACAGATGCGGATGCGCCATGGGTTCTATCGCGAAGCTGTCCAGGCCTGCAGCCCCTACCCGACCGTTCCTCACTGCTTCCAGCAAGGCCGACTCATCAATCAAGCCACCTCTGGCTGTGTTCACAATGAGAACACCCGATTTGCATGCAGCCAGGCTGCTGGCGTTGAGCAGATGGGCATTCTCATTCGTCAGCGGGCAATGCAGAGAAATGACATCCGATTCACTCAGAATGCTGCTCCAGTCTGCCCGCTGTACAAAGGTCGGCAGGTTCTGGGCATAAGGATCGAAGCCCAACACCCTCATGCCCATGGCATTTGCCACTTTGGCAAAGCGCAGCCCGATGGCCCCCAAGCCCACGACGCCGACAGTACGCCCTTCAAGTTCTACATTCTTGTGCGTGGCCTTGTCCCAATGACCTGCGCGCATGCGTTGATCGAGCTGAATCACGGACTTGGCGCAGGCCAGCATCAGCGCCAGCGCCTGCTCCGCCACGGCCGCAGCATTGGCCCCCACTGCAGCGACGACCTGAATGCCGCGCTGGGCTGCAGCCTGCTTGTCTATGGTGTCCGTCCCGCTGCCATGCTTGGAAATCACCCTCAGGCTGGGTGCCGCGTCCATGGCCTGTGCACCCACCCTGCTGTAGCGCACGATGATTCCCACCGGGTCATGCTGTTTGCACAGGCGCACCACATCATCTTCGGTGGGCGTCTTTCCCGCATACACCATGTCGAAATCAGCCAGCAACGCCAGGGCCTGAGGCGCAAGGTCTGCGCCTGTCACCAAAAAGACCGGCCGCTTAATCACAGTGTTTCTCCTTCCCGGATCACGCCGGCAGAACGCAGCGCAGCATCCAGCCATACCGGTGCCAGCGCTATGCGGTTGCGAATGTCGGCAATGCGCTTGGTTTCCGCAGCCACCTTGCTGACGGCCAGCGGCAGCATCGCCGCTGCCTTGCTGCGCTCAATGACAGTCACGCCATCGGCATCACCCACCACCAGGTCACCCGGGTACACCGTCACGCCTCCAATGGAGATGGGATGATTCAGACGACCAGGCACAAACTTGGTTGGTCCATTCGGGTTCAGGCCGGCGGCGTACATGGGAAAGCCCAGTTCTCGGATGGCTTCGCTATCACGTACTGCGCCGTCAATCACCACGGCGGCAATGCCAAGGGCCATGCATTGCTGCGACATGATCTCCCCCATCAGGGCGCTAGAGAGATCGCCCTTGCCATCCACCACAATGACATCCCCTGGCTGCGCCACTGCCATGGCAGCATGAATCATCAGGTTGTCGCCCGGGCGCACCTCGACGGTGATGGCCGTCCCCGCAAAACGCATGCCGGGAGCCAGCGGCGCAATCCGACCATGCAGTCCCCCACGGCGGCCAGCCACATCGGCCAGGATTGACGAAGGAAACTGGGCTGCCTGTGCAACCACTTGTGCATCCACACGCTCTATATTGCGAACCACATCAGGCAATGCAGCGGCTTGACTCATAAGAATCTCCAGGGGCCGGTGCATTCCGGCCGGTTCAGGGGTGAGAAGGAAAGAGGAAACCGAATCGGTCGGTCAGTCGATGCGCGCACCGGACTGCTTGACCACCTGGCCCCAGCGCACGATGTCTTCTTTGATCAGGGAGGAAAACTGCTCGGGGCTGCCTCCGACAGGGATGGCGCCTTGATCGCTGAGCTTCTTGCGCAGGTCCGACTGACTCAGGGCCTTGTTGAATTCGCCGTTGAGCTTGGCGATCACCTCCCTGGGTGTGCCGGCAGGCGCAAGCAATCCAAACCATGTCACGGCATCAAAGCCTTTGTAACCCGACTCGTTGATGCTTGGCACTTCGGGCAGGTCATCCAACCGCTTCGCAGACGTCACGGCCAGAGAACGCATCTTGCCTTGCCGGATCTGGCCAATCAGCGTGGGGACGGATCCCAGGTACAGATCCACATTTCCGCTGACTACATCGGTCAATGCCTGAGCCGCGCCTTTGTAGGGCACGTGCTGCATCTTGATACCAGCGGCCGACTGCAGCAGCTCGCCGGTGAGATGCGCCACCGTGCCATTGCCGGGAGATGCAAAATTGAGGTGTCTGGGTTTGGCCTTGGCCGCCTTCACCACATCGGCGAGTGTCTTGTAGGGTGCACTGGTGCCTGTGACCAGGACAAAGGGCGCATTCGCAACCTGCACGATCGGCGTGAGGTCCTTGAGCGCGTCATAGGGCATCTTGGCGTACAAGGCGGGGCTGATTGCCAGGTTGCTGGACTGTCCCAGCACCAGGGTGTAGCCATCAGCAGGGGCCTTGACCACCATGTCCACGCCCATGTTGCCTGCGGCACCGGGCTTGTTCTCCACCACAAAGACCCAGCCCGTGGCGCCGGTCACCTTTTGCGTGACCTCCCGCGCAATGATGTCTGTCCCTCCCCCTGCAGGGAAGGGAACGACAACTCGGATGGGACGATTGGGATAAGTTTGAGCGTACGAGGTCGCTGCAGCAGCGAGAGCACAGAAAGCGACCAAAGTACGGCGGTTCAGCAACATGTTTGTCTCCGATGGATTGCCGGCCACAGCGCCGGCTTTTTTGTGATGTGCTTGAGTATTGATGCTTCAAAAGATACAGTCCAATCGATAATTTTTCCAAATACATCAATCTTGCTTTTGCTATGGACCTGCGTGATCTTCGCTACTTCGAAACCATTGCGGAGCTCGAACATATCGGGCAGGCCACAGAACGTCTGCACCGCACCCAGCCGGCTTTGACGAGCTGCATCCGCCGGCTGGAAGCAGAGTGCGGCGCCCCCTTGTTCGAAAAATCAGGTCGCGGCATCCGCTTGACGGCTGCCGGCCAGGTTTTGCTCAAATGGGCTCAGCGCCTGCGCTTTGACACCGAGGATGCCAAGCGAGAAATCGCAGACATGGCACTCGGCCTGCGCGGCCATATTCGCGTGGGCATCGTGCCTACCGCCGCGCAATTTCTGTTGCCGCAAGCTGCACGCCAGCTCATGGCCCAGGCTCCGGAAGTCACCTTGCGAACCGTGGTGGGACTGGTCGACACGCTGCGCCCGCAACTGCAGGCGGGGATGATTGACTTGCTGGTGGGCACCGAAGGCCCGGATGAGCCTGGCTACATTTCACAGGTGCTGACCTCGGACACCATCGTCGTGGCCGCCAGTGCAGAGCATGAAATACACCGCATGCAAGCAAACTTGCGCGATCTGATGGCATATCGCTGGGTGCTGCAACCTCCTGGCGCTCCTACCAGAGACTGGCTTGATCATGCGTTTGACCGCAAGCGCCTGCCTCGCCCTCGTGTGCAGGTGGAAAGCACCATGCTTTTGATGCTGCCCACATTGATCGCCGAGACCAAGCTGCTCAGCTTCATCTCACGCCATCACCTGGAGAGTTCGCCTGCAGCATCACGCCTGCGCGAAGTGCCCATCAAGGAAACCACCATGACCCGGCGACTGGTTGTCACATACCGCGAGCAAAGCTATGTCGCCCCCGCAGCCAGATTGCTGATAGATCTGCTGTCCAGCGCTGCAGTCAGCGATTAGGACTGGTCAACTCACCCAAGCATTCGGCATTGGCGGTCTGGATGAACATGGAACATCCGGAGCGCAAGAATCAGCTTCATTGCCGGAGCAATAGCCAGCAAAGCCGCTTGCATCTGCCCCTATGGCTGGACGTCACAGTTCCGCACTCCAGCGACAACTCGCCCGACCAACTGGACGACAGGGCATGCCCAGCCTGAAGAAACGGACTCGAGTGTCTGATATTCAATGACGGCCCGCCAATGGCTGCTTCAGCTGTGACCTTGCCCCTAATCCCGGCGCCAGCCCAGGCCTCCGGAAGTGTCATCCCCGCCGGACCATAGCGCCGTGGTGCCCGGCCCCTGATATGCCCCACGCCCCCATTCATAGCGCACATCACTGCTCCCCATGGTCTGCTGGGCATTGGATCCTGCATCGCGCCCCGGCATCATGGAACAAGCTGCCAGCATGCTGGCAACCGCCGCCACCAAAAATAGCGCTTTCATGGCAACTCCTTGAAAAATTGGAGCCTTTCAGGCTATTCCTGCTGGGCAGGCCGTTTGTAAATTCTTGTTGAACAACCGCTTTGCCTACCTAATGCGTACACCAACCCGCAAATCGCGCGCTTTGCTTTTGGAAGCCCTGAATCCATGGGACATGGGCGCTCACCATCTGCCGGGAGCTGCTCTGCTCTATCACCCCTGCCAAGAAGCCATCTTTCCCAACACGGAGACTGCATGGCGCATGCCTGAGCACAAGGGGATATGACAGATGGCTGGACGAAAGAGCCATGCAGTTCCTGCACAAGAATGCCGACACAGTTCCACGTTTACATTTCTGTCAACCAACTGACATCATCAGGCGTTAAAAAGAAACAAATCAGCTTCTATCCACCTCTTCAAGGAGTAGCCATGACCTACCTGTACGCCGCCTATCCAGAACTCAAAGCGACGAATCAAGAGATCATGACGCCGATGCCTGATCCGCGTTCCCCGGAGGAAGTTCTGAGCATGCTTTCCCAGAACCCACCCGAAGGTGAATACAGCGTCGACGCCTTCTAAGCAGTCCCCCTCAACAAGTACAGGCCACCTTCCCGGTGGCTTTTTTGTTTCTGAAGCTTCCATCTCCAAGAACATGTGCAGGAGCCGATCGGAGGTCGTTCTGGCGCCACATCGGCCTGCAACAAGAAGCAGCTATTTCACTGATGAAGCAGGTCCACCGATCGGGGAAGAAACCATCACCAATGCAATTCCGCCCAGAATGGCGGCACCGGCCAGTGTCAACCGCAGGGTCCAAGGCTCTCCGAGCAAGGAAACAGCACCTATGGCTGCCAGCAACGGAACGCTGAGCTGTACGGATGCCGCAGCTCCCGCCTTCAGATGAGGCAGTGCGGCATACCACGCGACGTATCCCAGCCCCGAGGTCAGCATCCCTGAGCACAGCGCATAAGCCAGTCCCGCATAGCTCAATGAGGCTCGGTCCTGCATCAGCAGGGGCAGCAGCAAGGCAAAAGGTACGGTCCGAAGAAAATTGCCTGCCGTCACGCCAATCGGGTCAGTGGCCCCCTTGCCGCGCAAGGAGTACAGACCCCAGGAGACCCCAGCGAAAATCATGGGCAAAGCCGCGCCCAGGGGCGGTGCCGATAATCCGGGTCGCAGCAGCACCACCAAGCCGCCAAAGGCCAGCATCAGACCGCCCCACTGCCGTGGTGCAAGTTTCTCGCCGCGGCAAAGGCCGACACCCACCATCGTTGCCTGTACCGCCCCGAACAGCAGCAGAGCGCCAGCCGCAGCCGAAAGACTCCCATAGGCGAATGAGAAAGCTGCGGCATAAGCGAACAAAAAACCAGCCGACCACCAGTTGCCTACGCCAACGCAGGAGGCTCGCCTCAAGCCCACCACCAACGCCAATATTGCTGCGCCTGAAGCCAGGCGCACCGCCGTAAAGCTTGCCGCATCAATAGAGTGGGATTGCAGCGCCAGCCGACACAAAAGTGAATTGGCCGCAAAGGCAGCCATCGCCAAACAGGTCAACGCAGCGGTACGAAACAAGGGCATCTCGAACCCGACAAAGAGACTGGTCGCAGTATTTTCCCACTCCGCCCGTCCATGACCAAGCATGCTTTTTTTGTTCAGAGGCCCTTCTGAATCCGAAGCTCGCCCCCCTCTGCGGCCACATTGACAACCATCTGTACCCAGGGTCCAGATGACGCAGATCGACAATAGGCATTGCGATAGCTTGTGAAGTCACATATCAAGCTGTATGAATGGCGACTGTCGCCTGTCGCTTTGTATTTGGAGAGCAGGCAATGCTGCTGCGTTTCGATCTTTGGTCGAGAAGGCTCTGGTCAGATGTTCGCGAACAACGACTTCCTCCTGGTTCTGACGCCATCACTGGCAATACTGGCTCTCGCAGCCATATTGATCATCGCCTGGCTCGCTCAAAGATCTCAGCGCTTTCTGCTCTGGCAAGCTTGCGCCTATTCGCTTACCGCCCTGCCTCTCGGTGTGCAAAGCCTGCTGCCCCTGGAGGAACTCAATCACTACGCCTTGCACATCGGCAGCTTCTACCTGCTGAGTGCCTGGTGTCTTGCCAAGAGCTGGTCGGAGAGATGGCGCGTATCGACCCAGCCCTATGCGGTATCGGTGATAGCCATCGCCACCTTGGCAGCGCTGTATCAGTTCAGCCGGGTCGAGCCCAACGTCTGGGCTCGGGTGAGCTCCTTCAGCATAGGCTCCGGTCTTGTTTTACTGCTGCCCATACTGCAGGTGCGCTCAAGGAAGAATTCGTTTGACTGGCTCGATCGATCGCTGCTCTGGCTGAGCATCATCTTCACTGCCTACACCTTCACTCGGCCCGCCCTGATCTGGCTGCTTGGATACTCGGATCTGCGCTCCCTGCCAAGATCGCCCTATTGGATTCTGACGCTGGTGAGCATTCTCAATTTCTCGCTGCTCTTCACCGTGGTGATGACCGCCATTGCAGTGAAGGAAACCGTGGACAAGCTGCGCAGGGAACGTGACTTTGATGCATTGACCCAGGTACTGAATCGCCGCTCTTTTCAGGAGCATGCCCAAAAGCGGCTGGATGATCCGAGGCTCTACCCCATGGCCGTGCTAGCCTGCGATATAGACCACTTCAAACGCATCAACGATGCTTGGGGCCACGAACGTGGCGACAAAGTGCTGCAGCTTGTCTCAGCGACCTTGCAAAACAATGTGCGGGAGCAGGACCTGGTCGCCCGATTCGGCGGCGAAGAGTTTGTGATGCTGTTGACCGACATAACACCGTGCGATGCAGAGCTCATTGCCCAGCGCATACAGCGTGACCTCGGGGCCAAGAATCCGGTTCTTCCATCGGGCCCCAAACTGACCATGAGCTTTGGCATTTCTTCGATCACTCAGTCATTCCAGCTTGAGCAAGCGCTGAAAGAAGCTGATCAACTGCTCTATCAAGCCAAAAATGCGGGGCGCGATCGAGTTCATGTATCGGGAGTTGTCTACCCGGATAGTTCCGACAAAACCCTTCAGCAGCGAAACAGACCTGCAGCTTAGGACTTCCGGATTCATATTCCCTAGACATCCGCCAAGAAACGGTTTCGTCGACATGTAGGAACAACTCCAGCCCAACGGTCGCGCTAGAGCAGCACTACAGCGCGCCAGAGCAGGTACCTGCTGGCACAATGCGCGTGCGGCATGACCCGGAAGCGATCAAGTCCAAACTGCGCAAGACGCGAGAGCCCTCGTGCAGACGAGCTTGCGGGTCCGGACCAGAATCATTGATTGCCCAGCCAGGCCACACTGTTGAGAAAAAGTCGCACCAACTCTGTCTGACGACGAACCCCAGTCTTGGAAAAAATGGAACGCAGATGGGCTCGCGCGGTATTGGGTTTGATGCCCAGAGCCTCCGCAGCCTCTTCCAAAGACATGCCGTTGCTCAAATGCGTGGCCACTGCGGTTTCGGCAGGAGTCAGATGGAAGAGCTGCTGCGTGAGCTTGACGGGCGGCTCCGCCTTGCCCGTCGTATCGCGCAGAAAAACCGCTACGCTGGGACGCTGCTTGCCTTCAGTCCATTCATCGGCAGAGATGCTCTGCACCACCACGCCCCAATTCAGCTGACCGGACTGGCGGGTGATGGACATACCCTCCGTCATCGAAGCCCGCTCCAGCCTGGGCGAAAACAAGGCATCGCGGATCAGACGCTGCAGCTTGCGATTGTCATTCGCATAGACCGCTTCGAGCGCTCCGTTGTTGACCCGTATGCCATCGCCCAGATTCAGAATGGTTGTCGCCGCTGGATTGGCCTCTATCATTTTCCCGGCCTGATCGAGAATGACCACCCCCATCATCAGCTGCGCGGTGGCGCGCCCATATAGCGATATGACCTGCCGGTCACGGTGCAGATTCAGCTGCATGTTCAGCACCCGCTTGAGGTGAGGCACCAGCATGCGCACCAGGTCCAGCTGCCGTGATTCGAATGCACCGGCGCTCGCAGGCCGCGTGATACGCCAGCCATAGGAGCAGCCGTTATCGGTCATGACGTCCACGGCCAGAATGTGCTCAATGTCCACCCCCTTGCACCAGTCGGTGTAGTAGCGGCAGGAATGCCATTCGGACTCCGTCATCACATCCCGCAAGGTGAGCACCTGGTCCTTGGCAATGCCGAGAAACGGACTCCACTGCGCATAGGGGTCGTAGGGAATGACCTCCGAACGGCCTCCAGTTGCCGAGATTACCCAGCCCACATTTTCACCATGGGGGTCGCGCACCACGAGCGAGGCGTAGTTGCCATTGGCGCAAGAACGCAGCAGTTCCAGAAAAACCTTCCAGTGCTGCGGATCCATGGCGGACTCATACAGCGCTGCAATCAGCAGACTCATGGCTTCGGTGCTGATAAGCGGAGTTTCATCCAGCGAGCCAGCTGCACCGGACTCGACATGCCTCGGAGCAGAAAAGCCGACAGAAAAACCATTTACGGCCTCGAGAGCGGCCGAGCTGTAGTTGTAGAAGTCAAAACTTGCGTATTCGCTTTTGGGCATTGGCTATCTCAAAAAGTCCGGCCCATCAGCACTGCACAGTTGCTCAACTCTGCACGCATTGTTCATTGTTGTAGGTGCCCGGCAGTCGGCCCAAGAAATGCCTTGATCTTGCCGAGCCCGCACAGACTGCGCATCGTCAAATCAGACGATGGAAAACCTAGCGCAAACGCATGCCCAGTGTCTATTGCAGACCTGCAATATGAATACCGCTGCCATCTTCGTCCGGCGAGTACGGCTGTGCGCCGGATGCCTGCTCGGATGCGCTTTGCTCCAGGCGCTTTCTGAATTGCTCCGCTGGCAAGGCCGGCGAACACAGATAGCCTTGAAAGTAGTCGCCCTGGAGCTGCTCTATGGCCTGGCACTGCTCCTGCGTTTCCACACCTTCGGCCACCAGCTCCACGCCCAGGGCCTGCCCCATGCTGATGATGGCGCCCACGATGGCCTTGTCCCCCGCGTCGTGAGGCAGGCCGCGCACAAAGCTCTGGTCGATCTTGATCTTGGAGATCGGCAGTTTTTTCAAATAGGCCAGGCTCGAATAGCCGGTGCCGAAGTCATCGATCACAAGGCCCACGCCCAGCTCTGCAATCTGATGCACGCGCAAGGCCATTTCCTGTGCTTCCTGCAGCAGGATGCTCTCGGTCAATTCCAGCTCCAGCCACTGTGCCGGCAAGCCGCTGGCTTCCAGCACACGCTTGAGGCGATCCACAAAGTCCGGCTGCCTGAACTCCAGTGCCGAGACATTGACCGACACCTTGACGGGCTTGCCCATGGCAAGCCAGCGTGCGGCCTCCTGTACCGACTGCTCCAGCACCCAGGCATCAAGTGCAACCACATAGCCGGACTCTTCGGCCAGCGGAATGAAAGCCGCCGGAGAGATCACGCCCAGCTCTGGATCCGTCCAGCGCAGCAAAGCCTCCGCTGCCACAATGCGACCCGAGCGGATATGAACCTGGGGCTGGAAGTGCACGGCCATATGCCCCTTGTCCAGAGCCTGCCGCATGGCGTGCTCCAGCTTCATGCGCGAGAGCAGGCCTGCACTCATCTGCGGCTGGTAGAAGCTGAAATTGCCGCGTCCGCGCTCCTTGACGCGATACATGGCTATATCGGCCTGACGAATCAGCTCGTCAAGCGTCAACCCATCTGCAGGAAACTGCGCCGCGCCAATGCTGCATTGCACGGAAAAACCCAGGCCGTCGAGCATGAAGGGCTGACGCATCTCTTCCAGAATGCGGGCGGCCACGGCCGAAGCGCCCTCTCCGGTGCAGTCATGCAGATAGAGCACGAACTCGTCCCCACCCTGACGACACAGCACGTCGGCAGGACGCAGCAATCCGCCCAGCCGCTGAGCAACCAGCTTGAGCACCCGATCGCCAAAGTCATGGCCCAGAGAGTCGTTGATGATCTTGAAGCGGTCCAGATCCAGAAACAGAATGCTGAAAGGCTGCTGCGTAAAGCGCGCAGCAGTGATGGCGGCCTGCACATGGCGGCTCAAGCTCAGGCGGTTGGGCAGTCCGGTGAGGGCATCGCTATAGGCAAGCTGCTCGATCTGCTTTTGGGCACTGCGCTGCATGGTCATGTCGCGCATGAAGCCAATGCTCTGCACCAGACGACCATAGCCGTCGCGCAATGCCACCCAGGACAGCCAGACCGCGCAACGCTGACCGTCGCTCTGCTTGAGCCAAAGATTGCCCTCCCAGAAACTGCCCACATCCCAGCGCGCGGATGCCAGCTCCAGCAGATCGGAAACAGGGCCGCCTTCGGACTCGAACAGTGCCCAGGCGGCAAGACCCAGCACCGACCTTCCATGCAGCAGCTGCACGCCCGCCGGGTTGATCTGCACAATGACCCCCGCGGCATCGGCTATGAAGATGCCGTCCAGGCTGGACTCGAACACGCGCGCCGCGAGACGCAGCTCGGTCGCTGAACTGGATTCCGCCGTGATATCCCGGTAGGAATAGATCCGCCCTATCGCCACACCGCGACTGAGCTGAGGCACGGAACGACGCTCCAGCACCCGGCCGCTTAGCAGTTGCAGCACCTCCGAGGTCTCGGGTGCCGACAGATCCTGCGCCTCCTGCAACAGCGTGAACTGGCTCTCGCTGCTGATGGTCTGCGCTTCAAGATGGGCGAAGATGGCCTCGTCGTCACGTTGCACGAGCAGGGATTCGGGCAGTTGCCAAAGCTCTGCGAAACGATGGTTGAAGGCGCGAATGCCGCCGCGCAGATCGCAGACCAGCATGCCGTCTGCGGTGGACTCCAGCGTCGCCCGCAACTCCGCAAGCAGCATGTCCAGCTCGCTTTCATGTCGCAACTGCTCGCTGCGGTCGAGCATGGTGAGCAACAACCAGCGCGGGTTCTGGGCGATGGAGCCAACCCCCATCTCCACGGCCGTCAACGATCCATCCGCCTTACAGATCTCCGTGAGAAATTTCGCGCCGCCCACCCAATTGGAAGCGTCCTGCCAGAACGCCTTCTGCACCAGGGAAGCGCAAAGCACATCGACATACTGCTCCCGTGCCTGCTCAGGGGTGTAACCCGTGAGCTGCGTGCTGGCCGCATTGGCATGAAGCACGCGCAGGCTCTGCGCATCCAGCAGCCAGACGGCCTCCTGCAAGCCATCGAGCATGGCGGCGAGCAGAGGGTCGATCAGAAAACTCTGCGGCATGGTCACGCGAGATCTTTCTCGACAGCAGGTGCTGCAGAACTGTCAAAAAAATAGCAAAGACGTCTTTGTGGCTGTAGAGCTTCCAGCGCATTGCGCGATAGCTGATTACGCGTCAAACCGCGCCGAATCCCCAAACCCACATATTCAAGCAAATCGACGAACCGCAACTTCTGCGCCGTCTGCGTGTCATAAGTCAGCACCTGCGGCTTGAGAGACTGGCTGGTATTGACGGACACCACCACCCCCATGCGCCCGTCGCTGAGCTCCACCAAGGACCCCGGCGGATAGACACCCAGAGTCTGCACGAATGCCTTGAGCACTTCCGGTGCATAACGCTGGCGATACTGCCCGTACAGTGCGGCCATGGCTTCGTGGGGCGTCATTTCGTTGCCTTGCAGTGGCAGATTGCACAAACGCTCGAAATTGTTGGCCAGCGCCAGTATCTGTCCGGCAATATCCATATCGGTCGCCAGCAGGCCAAGCGGAAAGCCCGATCCATCGGCCCACTCATGGTGCTGGGCGATGGCTGTCGTGACCGAGGGAGGATAGCCCATGGACAGGGCCAACGCCACCGACTCTCCGACATGCCGTGCATAGGCGGTCTCTCGCAGCGGCATGCGATCCGTGCCTTGATTCAGTGCATTGGCAGATGCGGAAATCTCCAGCCCCGGCTTGCCGATGTCATGCAGCAACGCTGCCGTGCCCAGATCCTGCAGCACATCGTTGCGCAAGCCCAGCGTCTTGCCCAGCAACAGGCTCAGCACGGAAACGTTCACTCCATGAACACCGAATGTGGCACCGCCCGTATCCGCGAGCAGATGCAGGCTCAGATCTCGAGCCTGCGCCAGTTTCACGACTTGCTGCGCAACCAGCCTATCGGTCGTGGCGCGCGCGCCCTCGGGGTTGGCAGGCAAAAGAGCCTGAACATCGTCAAACACGGAAACAGCCCCCAGAAACCGGGACTGCACGCCCAGAATGCTGTCTCGCCAGGCATGCGCATCGCTGTCCGGATGGCTCGCAGCAGGTCGAGGAGGCGCGACGGAAGGCGTGACAGCCTCCTCCAGATCGCTTCTGGAGAGATCAACCTGTACGGCCTTGAGCTTCAGGGTCCTGAGCGTCTGCAACTGCTCGTCATTGACAATCTTGAAGCTGCTGACGGGAAACGGGTGGCGCAACCAGCCAGTCTCCAGATGGACATACATGCCAATCCGCAGTTGTCCGATATCAATAGCAACGAAACGATTCACTTTGAGCGCTACACACAAGATGAGACATTATTCCGCAGTTCCATGACTGCTCAACCATGACTAGGGTCTGTTGGGATGCAAACTGCACCAACATTCCCCTCCTGTGTGACTTATCGGCACCAAAGGCTGGGTTTGTAGACCAGATCCATCCACAAAGCCCAACTCGCAACACCAGTCAGCATCAAACCCGCAATTCTGGTGCCCCAGCGCGCCCGCAATGCATTGAGATGCGACTGCCCCAGCTGCCACAGCCAGGGGCCCGCCAGCAACCACACTGCGCCGCCAATGGCAAAGGCAGCCATTGACAGAGCACCTTGCCAGACTCCGCCACTCAACGCGGCCACCAGCACTGCCGAATAAAGCAAGCCGCAAGGCATCAGGGCCCAGGCAAAGCCTGCGGCCAGACTCCCTCCAGGGGCGACGACCCAGGGCTGGACCCTGGTCCAGACAGAGCGCCCCGCTTGCTCCAGCCACACCGGTTGCCGCGCCTGCACCAGCATGGCCAGACCCCAGGCCATGACCGCGACATGCATCAGCGTCCACAGCTTCTGCAAGGCCGTTGTCTGGCTGGTCAGCCAGGCCAGGCTCTCCATGGCCACAGCCGCCACTCCGCCCAGCAGGGCATAGCCGGCAATGCGTCCCAGATGAAACAAACTGGTGCGCAGCCATTGGCGTTTTTGCAGGCCGTGCAAGGCGATGACCTGACCGTCGCTGGCAGGCCTTGCGCCCGTCACGACGCTGCAGGGCGCAGCGCACATCACAAGACAATGGGGCCCACCCACGAGCCCCATGATCAAAGCAGTCCAGACCAGCGAAAACAACATGCGCTAGATGATGCGCGAAAAGCGCGTGCGGTTTCGGTCGGCCTGCAAATATCGATCAAACAGCATGGCTACTCCGCGTACAAAAAACCAGCCCAGGCCCGTGACCTTGAAGCCCTCGTCGGATAGCTGCACCAGGCCATTGCGCTGCATTTCCCCCAGTGCAGCCAACTCCCGGGCAAAGTACTCGCGGAAATTGATCAGCCAGGCCTGCTCCATCGGCTCGTACAGGACGGAGCCCTGACACATGATGGCCATGATGATGGCTCTGCGCACCAGATCGTCACGCGAGAGCGCCAATCCGCGCTGCACGGGCAGCATGCCGCCATCAATGGCGTCGTAATACTCTTCCAGGGTCTTGACGTTCTGGCTGTAGGTGGCGCCCACCTTGCCGATGGCCGATACGCCCAGTGCAATCAGGTCGCAGTCGGGCTGGGTGCTGTAGCCCTGGAAGTTGCGATGCAGGCGCCCCTGACGCTTGGCGATGGCCAGAGAGTCATCGGGCAGCGCAAAGTGATCCATGCCCACATAGACATAGCCGCCATTCATGAAGGCATCAATTGCGCCGGAGAGCATGTTCAGCTTCTCCTGTCCCATGGGCAAGTCAGCCGATGCAATACGCCTTTGCGGCTTGAAGCGCTCGGGCAGATGCGCATAGGCATACAGAGCAATGCGGTCGGGACGCAACTCATTGACCTGGGCCAGCGTTCGCGCAAAAGACTCGGATGTCTGCTTGGGCAGGCCGTAAATCAGGTCCACATTGATGGAGACAAAGCCCAGACGGCGGGCCTCGGCCACCAGCTCAAAGACTTGCTCGGCTGGCTGCTCCCGGTGCACCGCTTTCTGCACCGCTGGGTCAAAATCCTGCACGCCAAAGCTCAGGCGATTGAAGCCCATGTCCTTGAGTGTCTTCAACCTCTCGTTGCTCACGGTACGCGGATCGACCTCAATGGAATACTCGCCGGCTAGATCGAGCTTGAAATGCTCACGCATCAGAAGCATCAACTGCTGCAATTCGGCATCGCTGAAGAAGGTCGGCGTGCCGCCTCCCAGATGCAACTGGCTTACCAGCTGGCCTTTGCCGCAATGCTCGGTATGCATGGCCAGTTCACGGCCCAGATAATCCAGATATTCGGCAGCCTTCTCATGATGCTTGGTCACGATCTTGTTGCAGGCGCAGTAATAGCAAAGCGACTCGCAAAATGGCACATGCACATAAACGGACAAAGGCAAGGCACGTGAGCTCGAATGCGTCTTGCGCTGTTTCAATGCCAGGATATAGTCGTCTGCACCAAAAGCCTCAACAAAACGGTCGGCTGTTGGAAATGATGTGTAGCGCGGGCCGGGAATATCAAAGCGGCTCAGCAACTCGGGCGTGACTGCGGTCATAACTGAAAGTTAGGGTGCGCCCACACTCCACATTGAGCAGATTTCAAAGAAAATCAGATCCTGGAAATCATGCCCATAATGGGCAGAAGCACATGTTTTTGAATGAATGCAAACAATGTGCCCCAAGGCAATCCAACTGTCCTTGATGAATATCAAGAGAGCGCAAGGCAAGTACTGCGACAATTTGATCCAACTCATCACTAACTACGAGGTCAATGACCGGCGCGACTCTCCATTCCAAGTCTGTCTGTGCCGTTGCTGAAAAGCCCATGAATCTTCAGACCATCAAAGCATCCTGCTCCAACTGCAATCTGCGTGAACTGTGCATGCCCATGGGCCTGGACGATGAACAAATGGAGCGTATTGACGAAATTGTGGCCACGCGCCGCAAGGTCAAACGGGGCGGGCTGCTGTTTCGCAACGGCGAGGAGTTCACCTCGCTGTACGCCATTCGCACCGGCTTCTTCAAGACCAGCGTGGCCACCGAAGACGGTCGCGACCAGGTCACTGGCTTTCAGATGGCCGGCGAGATCATCGGTCTGGACGGTATCGTCAACGACCACCACACCTGCGATGCCGTGGCGCTGGAAGATGCCGAAGTCTGCATCATGCCTTTCGACAAGCTCGAGCAGCTCTCGCGCGAAGTCACGGCACTGCAAAATCATGTGCACAAGGTCATGAGCCGCGAAATCGTGCGCGAGCATGGCGTGATGCTGCTGCTGGGCAGCATGCGCGCCGAAGAGCGTCTGGCGGCCTTTGTGCTGAACCTGGTGCAGCGTCTGTCGGCACGCGGCTTTTCGAAGTCGGAGCTGGTGCTGCGCATGACGCGTGAAGAAATCGGCAGCTATCTGGGCCTCAAGCTGGAGACCGTGAGTCGCACCTTCTCCAAGTTCGCCGAGGAAGGCATCATCGAAGTCCGACAGCGCCATCTGCGCATTCTGGATACCGAGGCGCTCAGGCGCATCGTCAACAGCCAGCAATGCCAGGACTGACTTCGACAGCAGCCCTCAAGACGAAGCCCGCAGACAGCGGGCTTTTTTGATGACGGCGAACACCTGCCTGGAGTTTCCACCGCCAAGGCCGCCGGCACAGCGAGCGGCCAGCCCCTCCATCCGAAGCCGCCACCTGTTCGAAACTGCGGTCCTGTGTGCAGCGCCTTACTCGACCAGAGGCTCCGAGACTATGCCCTGGTTCATATCGCTGGCCGAACGCCCCAGCATGACGGTCATGAGTCCGCTGAACACGGTGACCGCCCAGAAGGCAAAAAAGGCCAGGGTGTAAATGCCATTGCGCGACCATTCCAGAGGCGAGCCCAGCCAGTGCATGTCCAGCGGGTCCACAAAGGCAAACACCACCATTTCCATGATTGCCGCGGCCAGAAAAGCCGGCCAGACAATCCACATCCAGCGTCGAGCATCCATCGCGATTCTCCTTGGCCTGTGGGTTTGAACCTATTTTGCACAATTGCCATGACCTTCCCAGCCATACCAAGGGCATGCACTCAGATGGGAAACCCTGGACCGCTATTATTTAAAGAGCTTCCAGCGCTTTATGTGTATCGATTTTGGGTCTATATCTATCTGAAATAGCCTGTGACAAAGCGCTATGCGCTCCTGTTATTGAACTCCACCCGCCCATCCCTTGCCGGCTTCCGAGAACTGCAGGGGCCCTCCCGACTCTTCGGTCGACCAAGACATAGAACGCCGTCACGGCCCACCGGCTACAGAAAAGCCTGCAACCAGGGCCGCAAAAAAAGGCCGCGGAAGCGGCCTTGGGATGCGTTGAAATCTCGGTCAGCGATCCAGCGGATGGTCCTTGGCCGGCGTCGCGGCATGGTTGCGCCCCGTCACTGCTGGCGCCAGGCTTTTTTCGCTCTCGGTGAGGCGCTGGTTGATCTCAATGCCGTGACGATAGTAGTCGGGGTCGATCACTGGATCCGGCTTGCTCATGGCGATATAGGCGGTCACGATGCCCGCGACCACCACCACGGCGGGACCGGCGATGACGAGCCAGACATGGGCAAACTTCCACCAGGGCTTGCCGTCCTCGGGGTGGATGATCTTGGCCTTTTGCAGGGCCTTGGCTTGTGCTGCCGACATGGTTAAACCTCTTTTCAGAAATCTGGCTGCCCAATTGCAAACCTGCAATCGGGCAGCATCAATTGTTGCTGATTCGCGATGCCCTTGCGTGGCTGTCGCGATGCATGCCGCAGGCCTAGCGCGGCACCAGGAACACGGATTTTTCGGAGATGCGTCCGGCCCCAGCCGTCAGCGCATCCACATTGAAATGCACGGGGTGCGAGCCGGAGGCAGCCGAGCCATAGGGGATCTGCAGGCGCACCGCAATGCCGCGCGTCTCGGCCGGACCTACCGAGACTTCCTGCTCGGATACTACTTCCAGCTGATCCAGCCCCGTGGCGCTGATGCGATAGCGCTGCTCTGACTCGGTCGCATTCATGATCTGCAGGCGATAGACGTTTTCGAGCTTGCCGCCAGCCACGATGCGCGACAGCGCGGCGCGGTCGCGAATCACGTCGACCTTGAGCGGCTCGCGCAGTACCAGGCTGGCGATCATGGCTGCGCTCAGCGCCAGCAGCACGGTCGAGTAGATCAGCACGCGCGGGCGGAAGATGCGCCGTATCACCTGCGCCTGCTTCCAGAGCTTGGCCACGGCGTTCTGCGTGGTCAGGCGGATCAGGCCGCGCGGGTACTCCATCTTGTCCATCACAGAGTTGCAGGCATCGATGCACAGACCGCAGCCAATGCACTCGTACTGCAACCCCTTGCGGATGTCGATGCCCACGGGGCAGACCTGAACGCAAAGCTTGCAGTCTATGCAGTCACCCAGACCCTGCGCCTTGTAGTCCACGTCTTTTTTGCGCGGCCCGCGCGCTTCACCACGCTGGACGTCGTAGCTGACGATCATGGTGTCCTTGTCGAACATGGCGCTCTGGAAGCGTGCATAGGGGCACATGTACTTGCAGACCTGCTCACGCATATAGCCGGCATTGCCGTATGTGGCAAAGCCGTAGAACAGCACCCAGAAAATCTGCCAGCTGCCCTGGAAGGCCATCAGCTCCACACCCAGTTCACGGATGGGCACGAAGTAGCCGACAAAGGTGAACCCGGTCCACAGCGACAGAACAATCCAGAGGAACTGCTTGAGCGACTTCTTCCAGATTTTCTCGAAGGTCCAGCCATGCTTGTCGATGCGCATGCGGGCGCTGCGGTCTCCCTCGACCTTGCTCTCGATCCACATGAAGATCTCGGTATAGACCGTCTGCGGGCAGGAAAAGCCGCACCACAGACGCCCGGCCACCGCGGTAAACAGAAACAGCCCCAGCGCGCTGATGATGAGCAGCCCGGTCAGGTAGATGAAGTCCTGCGGGTAGAGCACCAGCCCGAACAGATAGAAGCGCCGCGCCCCGAGGTCGAACAGCACCATCTGGCGCTCACCCCACTGCAGCCACGGCAGGCCGTAGAAGACGATCTGGGTCAGGAACACCATGATCCAGCGCCAGCGAGAGAAGACGCCGCTGATGGCGCGCGAGTACACCTTCTGTTCGGAGGCGAACATGGGCATATATTCCTGGCCGCCGTCCACAGGCTCAGCCGTGATCGGTATGACTTTGCGAGGTTTCTCCGGATCGCAGGGCATCGCAGTTCCTTAATATTTTTGTAATTACTGAAAACTCAAACGCGAAAAAGGCGGTGCCTTGGCACCGCCTTCATCACCCGTCTTACTTCTGGGCGCTTGCGTTGGACAGCCCCCAGACATAGGAGGCCAGCACCGCAATCTGCGCCTCGGTCAGCTTGTCCTTCTGAGCAGGCATCTCGTTCATCTTGCCATGGTTGACCATGTCGACAATGACGGACTCGCCCCAGCCATGCAGCCAGATGTCATCGGTCAGGTTGGGTGCGCCAAGCGCCTGGTTGCCCTTGCCATCCATGCCGTGGCAAGCCGCGCAGGCCACGAACTTGGACTTGCCCTGCGAAGCCTTGACGGCATCGTGGGGGCTGCCCGACAGGCTCAGCACATAGTGAGCCACATTGCGCACATCTTCCGCCGAGCCCACGGCAGCTGCCATGGGAGGCATCACGC
Organism: Comamonas brasiliensis; assembly: GCF_018292285.1. NCBI lineage: Bacteria > Pseudomonadati > Pseudomonadota > Betaproteobacteria > Burkholderiales > Comamonadaceae > Comamonas > Comamonas brasiliensis. The sequence goes on along the minus strand of NZ_JAANES010000001.1, from coordinate 727,047 downwards.
CGATGCGACCGTTGGTGATGGTTTCCTTGATCTTGTCGGGTGTGCCGCCATGCAGCCAGTCACCGTCGCTCAGATTGGGAAAGCTCTTGCTGCCGCGTGCATCGGAGCCGTGGCATTGCGCGCAGTTGTTCATGAACAGACGCTCGCCGATGGCCATGGCCTGGGGGTCCTTGGCCATTTCTTCGGTGGGCATGCTGACGAACTTGGCGTACATGGGCTCCAGGTCGACACGGGCCTTTTCCATCTCCTTGTCATAAGCACCATACTGGGTCCAGTCCAGCTCGCCCTTGAAGGAACCCAGACCCGGGTAGGCCACCAGGTAGGCCAGGCTGAAGACCACGGTGATCACGAACAGACCCATCCACCACTTGGGCATGGGGTTGTTGAGCTCGCGCAGGTCTTCGTCCCAGACGTGACCGGTGGTGTTGTCCGCAGAAGGAACGACCTTGCGGCGCGCCACCAGCACCAGCAGCAAGAAGCAGCCGAGGATGCCGATCAGCGAAACGGCCGCGATGTACACGGACCAGAAGTTGTTAAAGAAGTCGCTCATGGGATGTTCTCGTTGTAGTGATCAGACTCAGTCTTCCAGGAAGGGAAGCTGAGCTGCCTCGTCGAAACGGGCCTGGTTACGGCGGGCAAACGCCCACCACCAGATGCCCACGAAGCACGCCAGCGAAGCCAGTGTGGCCAGAACACGCATGGTGGTGATATCCATTTTCCAGTCCCTCCTCTGTTACTTGACGGCGCGACCCAGGACCTGCAGATAGGAGATCACGGCCTCCATCTCGGTCTTGTCCTTGACTTCGGCCTGAGCCCCGGCGATCTCCGCATCGGTATAAGGCACACCCACCTTGCGCAAGGCGCTCATGCGCGTTGCCACGGCAGAGTCATCCACCTTGGTGGCTTCCAGCCAGGGATAGGCAGGCATGTTGGACTCGGGCACCAGATCACGCGGGTTGTTCAGGTGGATGCGATGCCATTCGTCGCTGTACTTGCCGCCCACACGGTGCAGATCGGGGCCGGTGCGCTTGGAGCCCCACTGGAAGGGGTGGTCGTAGACGAACTCGCCAGCCACCGAGTAGTGGCCGTAGCGCATGGTCTCGGCGCGGAAGGGGCGGATCATCTGCGAGTGGCAGTTGTAGCAACCTTCGCGCAGATAGACGTCACGACCCATCAGTTGCAGCGGTGTGTAGGGCTTGAGGCCCGCCACGGCTTCGGTCGTGGACTTCTGGAAGAACAGCGGCACGATTTCAACCAAGCCACCGATGGTCAGCACGAACAGCGTCAGCGCGATCAGCAGAAAGTTGCTGGTCTCGATCTTCTCGTGCAAAGAGCTCTTGGGAACTGCGTTATTTTGATCAGACATTGCTTTTGCTCCTCAATGCTCAGGCGTGAGCCACCACGGCAGGCACTGCCACCTTGACGGAACGGCCGGCCATTGCGGTCTTCCAGGTATTCCATGCCATCACCAGCATGCCGCCCAGATACAGCAGACCGCCGGTCACGCGAATCACGTAGAAGGGATAGGTCGCCTTCACGCTTTCGACGAAGGTGTAGGTCAGCGTGCCGTCGGGGTTGATGGCGCGCCACATCAGGCCCTGCATCACACCAGCAATCCACATCGCGGCGATGTACAGCACGATGCCGATGGTCGACATCCAGAAGTGCAGCTCGATCGCGGGCACGGAGTGCATTTTTTCGCGGCCGAAGAGACGGGGAATCAGGTAGTACAGCGAACCCATGGTGATCAGGCCCACCCAGCCCAGAGCGCCGGAGTGCACGTGGCCCACGGTCCAGTCGGTGTAGTGGCTCAACGCGTTGACGGTCTTGATGGCCATCATCGGGCCTTCGAAGGTGGACATGCCGTAGAACGACAGGGACACGATCAGGAAGCGCAGGATGGGGTCGTCACGCAGCTTGTGCCAGGCACCCGACAGCGTCATGATGCCGTTGATCATGCCGCCCCAGCTGGGAGCCAGCAGGATCAGCGAGAACACCATGCCCAGCGACTGGGCCCAGTCGGGCAGCGCGGTGTAGTGCAGGTGGTGAGGACCGGCCCACATATAGGTGAAGATCAGTGCCCAGAAGTGCACGATCGACAGGCGGTACGAATACACGGGGCGACCGGCCTGCTTGGGGATGAAGTAATACATCATGCCCAGGAAGCCTGCGGTCAGGAAGAAGCCCACGGCGTTGTGGCCATACCACCACTGGACCATGGCGTCCTGCACGCCGGCATAGGCCGAGTAGCTCTTCATCCAGCCTGCAGGAATGGAGACGTTGTTGACCACGTGCAGCAAGGCCACGGCCAGGATAAAGGCACCGAAGAACCAGTTGGCCACATAGATGTGCTTGACCTTGCGGATGCCGATGGTGCCGAAGAACACGATGGCATAGGACACCCAGGTCACGGTGATCAACAGGTCGATGGGCCATTCCAGTTCGGCGTATTCCTTGCCCTGGGTGTATCCCAGAGGCAGGCTGATGGCCGCAGCCACGATGACCAGTTGCCAGGCCCAGAAGGTCAGGCTGGCCAGCTTGGGCATGAACAGCTTGGTCTGGCAGGTGCGTTGCACCACGTAGTAGCTGGTGGCGAACAAGGCCGAGCCACCAAAGGCAAAGATCACGGCATTGGTATGCAGCGGACGCAGACGTCCGTAGCTCAGCCAGGGAATGCCGAAGTTGAGTTCCGGCCAGGCCAGCTGGGACGCGATAAACACGCCCACTGCCATACCTACCACCCCCCATACCACGGCCATGATAGAGAACTGTCTTACGACGGTGTCGTCGTAATAGACAGCATTGTTATTTGTTGCTTCCATCGGGCACCTCTTAGATTTCTTGCAAAGTGTTCACTGGTTTCTCATTGGGCTCGTTGAGCCACATCAATCGTCGCGAAGAATGCGCTCGCCTTCCTGTTCCACGCTCTCGAACTGGCCCCGGTAAACGGCCCACCACAGGGCGGCCACAATGGCCATGACCAGAACTACCGACAGCGGAATAAGCACATACAGAATGTCCATCAACGGCCTCCTTGAATCAGTGGCATGACGGTGCCTCGCGGCGCAAGATGCGCAGAGGCGGACGCGTTGCTATCAGCAACCTGCAGCGGCAACGCACGTGCAAGACGGGCTGCGTTGGCGACGACCAGCAAGGAGCTCAGCGCCATGCCGAGCCCTGCCAGCCAGGCAGGCATCCAGCCCATCAGGGCCAGAGGAATAGAGATCGCGTTATAGGCTGCTGCCCAGCTCAGGTTCTGGCGCACCACGGACAAGGTCCGACGGGCCAGCAACAGGCTTTGCAGCACTAACTCCAGGCTGTCTCCCAGTACCACGAAGTCTGCTCGCGATTGTGCCAGCGGCACTGCATTGCCAAACGCAAAAGAGACATGCGCTCCGGCTAAAACTGGCCCGTCATTCAGGCCGTCGCCAACCATGGCGACCTTGTGCCCCGCCGCCTGTGCGGCCTGCAGGGCGGCTAGCTTGTCCTGCGGCTGGCAATCGCCCTGCGCAGTCTCGATACCCAGCCTGGCGGCCACCGTCTGCACCGCTGCCGAGCGGTCTCCCGAGAGCAGTTGCACGCTGACGCCATGGCGCCCGAGATCGGCAATGACCCGGGCCGCTTCGGGACGCACGTCCTCGCTCAGATGGAACTGCGCCAGGGGCAGCCAGCCAGCTTGCGATTCCTCGGCCAGCATCACGCTCTGACCCGGCTCATGCGGTGCCAGCTCGGGCACGCCGCAATGCGCGGCCGAGCCCAGACGAAGATGGCGGCGCAAAGCAGTATTGCTGCGCGCCTGCACCCAGACATCAAGGCCGCTGCCGGCAACTTCCTGGACGGAGTCCAGCAGCCAAGCACTGGCAGGCAGTTCGGCCACCTCGGCCGCCTGCGCCAGGGCCCTGGAAGCGGGATGCATGGACTGACGCGCCAGCAAGGCGGCCAGCGCCAGCAGGTCATCAGTGTCTTGACCTTCAGCGGGTGTCAGCGCGCGCAGCACCAGGCCGTCGCGCGTCAGCGTTCCGGTCTTGTCGAACACCAGCGTATCCACGGCGGCCAGCGCCTCCAGCCCCTGCAGATTGCGCACCAGCACGCCGCTGCGCGCCAGGGTACCAGCCGCCGTCAGCATGGCCACGGGCGTGGCCAGTGAGAGCGCGCAGGGGCAGGTGACGATGAGCACGGCCACGGCCACCATCATGGCCTTGCCCGGGTCGACAGGCCACCACCAGATGGCCGCAGCCAGCGCCGCCAGCAGCACCACGACAAGGAAAGGACGAGCCACCCTGTCGGCCAGTTGGGCCAGGGTGGGCTTTTGCAGCGAAGCGCTTTCCATCAGATTCACGATCTGTGCAAAGCGGGTGCCCTCCCCCACGCTATCCACGCGCACATCGACAACACTGTCCAGGTTGTAGCTGCCGGCGGTGACTGCATCGCCCTGTGCACGCAGAACAGGAGTGGACTCGCCGGTCAGAAGAGCCTCATCGGCATGGGTAGTGCCGCGCAGGATCCGGCCGTCTGCGGGAAAAGCCTCGCCCGTGAGCACACGCACCACATCGCCCGCGCACAGTCGACGTGTGGCCACACGCTCGAACTCGCCCGAATCAGGCTGCTGACGCAGCACCGAATCCGGCAGCCGGTTCATCACGGCTTCCAATGCACCGGCCGTGCGGTCGCGCAGGCGCAGCTCCAGCCAGCGCCCCGTGAGCAGGAAAAAGACGAACATGGTCAGCGAGTCGAAGAAGACTTCCTGACCAAAGGGACCGGAGGGATCGAAAGTGCCCAGCGTGCTGATGACGAAGGTGATCAGCATGCCTATGGCCACGGGCAGATCCATGCTCACGCGGCGCTGGCTGATGTCCTTGAGCGCGCTCTTGAAGAAGGGGCCGCAGCAAAACAGCACCACGGGCAGAGAAATCACCCAGGAGGCCCAGCGCAGCAAGGTCTCCATCTCCAGCGACAGATCGCCGGGACGCGCCGTGTAGGCGGGCCATGCATACATCATCACCTGCATCATGCACAGGCCGGCCACCAGCCAGCGCCACAGGGCACGGCGCGTCTCGGCCTGGCGCAGCTCGCGCGCAAACGCATCGCGCGCGGGCAAGGCCCGATAGCCGGCACGCGAGATGGCGTCCATCCATTGCGATGGAAGCACCTGGGCAGGACGCCATTCGACGCGGGCTCGACGCGTTGCGGCACTGACTTCGGCGGCCTGCACTCCCGGGACGGCTCGCAGCGCCTCCTCGATGGTCAGCGCACATGCAGCACAGTGCATGCCCTCCAAAACCACAAAGGAATCCCACACCGGGGATTCGGTCGCGTTCTCGGAGATTGGAGCCTTGGAGCCCTGGCCTGCGGGACGGCCAAACGAGCTCCATTCTTGCGGATCGTCCAGCAGATGGCTGTGCATCTGGGACGAGTTCAGGAAACCGGTGTCAGCAACAGCACGCTCTGCCGCGGAGGGCTGGACAGTAGTGTGTTGGGACATGTTTCAAGCGTAACTACGCCAGATGATACCCACCTTGACATTAATCAACTGTTAACTGCCCAATCGACATATGCTTGTATCCACAACGCATACAACCTGAAGGAGAAAGCTATGTACAACCGCATTTTGATTGCTACTGATGGCACTGAACTCTCGGACAAGGCTGTGCATGCAGGCCTGGATCTGGCCGCTTTGTGCGGCGCCAGCGTGATTGCACTCAAGGTTGTGTCGCACTATCCGCGCAGCTATCTGGAAGGCAGTGATTTGCTGGACATCAAGGAAGCCAAGCGCATCGAAGAGCAGTGGACCAGCCAGGCCCAGACCCTGCTGAACGGCGTCAAAGCCTTCGGCCATGAGCGCAAGGTCAATGTCACTACCGAAATCGCCCACTCCGATCTGGTGGCCGAATCCATTGTGGAAACGGCCAAGAAGCACGACTGCGACCTGATCGTCATGGCGTCGCATGGCCGCAAGGGACTGCAGCGTCTGCTGCTGGGCAGCGAAACCCAGCATGTGCTGACGCACTCGCCCGTGCCCGTGCTGGTGCTGCGCTGATGGACTTCATCTGAGCCGCCTAGCGGCTTCGCCCTGTGAGGACGGCGCCTTGCCTGGCGCCTCTGATATGCAGTGAGACAGGCCGCCCGGAGGCGGCCGTTTTTTCACTCTCAAATTAAAAGCAGCTTGCGCACAGGCTGCTTTATTTTTAGGCCGATTCAATACTGAATTTGCCTGTCAGACTGCGAAAACAGCTCACTTTTCAGGAGTCAAGTCAAAAGACAAGCGCCTGAAATGCGGCCAATAGTGCAGCCAAAAACCAACGCCTGACGCCCGGCTGGAGCCGCCGGGCAGCAGCCGGCTTCAGGAGAACTCTTGCTGATACTGGTCGCGCAGCAGCTTCTTCTGGACCTTGCCCATGGTGTTGCGCGGCAGGCTGTCCACCACATAGCAACGCTTGGGCACCTTGAAATTGGCCAGTCTGGCCTTGAGCGACTCCAGAATCTGCTGCCCGTCCAGCTGCGCGCCCTTGCGCGGCACGATGACGGCAACGCCCACCTCGCCAAAATCCGGGTGCGGCACGCCCACCAGGGCGCTTTCGTCCACGCCGGCCAGATCGTTGATGAAGCCCTCCACCTCGGCCGGATAGACGTTGTAGCCGCCCGAGATGATCAAGTCCTTGCTGCGCCCGACGATGCTGAAATAGCCGCGCGCATCCTGCATGCCCACATCGCCGGTCTTGAACCAGCCGTCGGCCGTGAACTCCTCGGCGGTCTTCTCCGGCATGCGCCAGTAGCCCTTGAAGACATTGGGACCCTGGACTTCGATATTGCCGATCTCGCCTGCGGGCAGGGCCTTGCCGTCTTCGCCATGAATGCGCACGCCCACGCCCGGCAGCGGGAAGCCCACGGTTGCGCCGCGGCGCTCGGCCTCGTTGCCGTAGCGCGCATCGGCCTGATAGGGGTTGGAGGTCAGCATGATGGTCTCGCTCATGCCGTAGCGCTCCAGGATGGTGTGGCCGGTACGCGTCTTCCAGGCGCGGAAGGTCTCGATCAGCATGGGGGCCGAACCAGAGATGAAGAGACGCATGTGCGCGGCCATGTCGCGGTCCAGCCGGGCGTCGGCCAGCATGCGCACATACAGGGTCGGCACGCCCATGAAGACGGTCGCATCCTTGAAGCGCGCCATGACGGCCTCGGGCTCGAAGCGGGAAAACCAGATCATGGGACTGCCGTTGAGCAAGGCCCCGTGAATGGCCACAAACAGGCCATGCACATGGAAGATGGGCAGCGCATGAATCAGCACATCGCCTTCCTGCCAGCCCCAGTAGACCTTGAGCATGGCCGCATTGCTCAGCAGATTGCCGTGGCTGAGCATGGCACCCTTGCTGCGCCCCGTGGTGCCGCTGGTGTAGAGAATCGCCGCCAGATCGTCGGTGCGGCGCGGCACGACCTGGTGCTCGTCGCTATGGTGGGCCGCGCGCTCCAGCAGGCTGCCCGTGCGGTCGGTGCCCAGGGTGTAGACATGGCCCACACCGTGATTGAACGCAATCTTGGACACCCAGCCGAAACAGCCGGGTGCGCAGACCACCACGGCCGGCTCGGCATTCGTGATGAAGTACTCCATCTCGGCACTCTGGTAGGCCGTGTTCAGCGGCAGGAACACATGGCCGCTGCGCAGCGTGGCCAGGTAGAGCATCATGGCTTCGACCGACTTTTCCACCTGCACCGCAATGCGGCTGCCCTCGGGCAGATCCAGCGAGGCCAGCAGATTGGCCATGCGTGCACTGCCATGCTCCAGATCGGCCCAGGTGTAGTAGAGGCTGGAGCCATCGGGCTCGATGGCCTCCACGGCATTTTTCGTCAGATCCGCAGGAAACGCAGCGCGCAGCGCGCTGAAAAGATTGGCTTGAGACATGTCGGTGATCGTGATGCTGTCGGTGAATGCAAAAGGTCCGGGGCCATCATAGGCCCAGCCCCGGCCTGCCCGGCGGGAGCAGGCATTGAAAAATCGCGCCCGTCAAAACGGGCGCCCGGCAAAGGCCGTCCCGCTTGACGGCGAGATCAGGAATCGATCTTCACATTGGCCGCCTTGACCACATGCGCCCAGCGCTGGATCTCGCTTTGCACCATGGCGGCAAACTGCGGCTGGCTCAGTTGCCCGTAGTCGGCGCCATTCTTGGCCCAGGCCGCCTTGATGTCCTCGGCGGCACCAATCTTGCGCACCTCGTCCAGCATCTGCTGCTGCACGGCGACTGGCGTGCCCTTGGGCGCCCACAGCCCATACCAGGTGGTGACGGTGAAGTCCGGCAGGCCGCACTCGGCCGCGCAGGGTACATCGGGAAAGGCAGGGTTGCGCTTCGTGCCGGCCACCATCAGCGCCTTGATACGACCACCCTTGATGTGCTGGGCCGACGAGCCCAGGCCGTCGAACAGCATGTCCACATTGCCGGCGATCAGGTCCTGCAGCGCCGGTCCCGCACCCTTGTAGGGAATATGGGTGATCTGGGTCTTGGTCTGCAGCTTGAACAGCTCGCCCGCCAGATGGTGCGAGGATCCCGGCCCTGCCGAGGCATAGTTGTATTTGCCAGGGTTGGAGCGCAAGTCCTGCACCAGCGCCTGCAGGGTGGCATGCGTCACCTTCTTGGGATTGACCACCACGACCTGCGGCACGCTGGCCAGCAGCGCCAGCGGGATGAAGTCGCGCTCCAGGTCGTAATCGAGCTTGGGATAGACCGAGGGCGCAATCACATGATGGGTGCCGCCCATGAAGAAGTTGTAGCCGTCGGCGGCGGACTTGGCCGCAATGCTGGCGCCCAGCGTGCCGCCCGCGCCGCCGCGGTTGTCTATCACCAGGGTCTTGCCCGAGGTCTTGGCAAACTGTGCAGAAAACGGTCTGGCAAAGGTGTCCGTGCCGCCGCCGGCAGGAAAAGGCACGACCAGGGTGACCGGCCTAGTCGGCCATTCCGATGCCCCGGCCATTCCCGTCCAGCCCGATGCCCCGGCAGCCAGCAGCGCCCCTGTCGACCGAAGCAGCGTGCGCCGCTGCAAACTCACGCTCTTTGCCCAAGAATCCCGCATGTATGTCTCCTCTGCTCGTCCGGTCAGCCGCTCTGCGGCAGCCGGACTTGTGGTTGGGAGACGCAGCAGCAAAAGCCGGCTCAGGCTGTGCGCAGCGCGGCTCGCGATGCACTTATCCCTTGCACAGCGATTCGATCTCCGAGGAAACGGGAATCTTGCTCTGCGCCAACAGGCTGCGGTGCTTGTCCAGGCGCTTCAGGTCATACAGATAGTTGACCATCAGCCCCATGGATTGCTTGAGTCCCTTGGACGACAGGTCTGCCGCCCAGTTCAGGCGCTCCACGCGCGCACCGTTGCCAAGGTGAAAGCGTGCCACGGCATCCAGCGGACGGCCCTTGGCAGTTTCCCGACCCAGATAGCGCGCAGCGCAAAACATGGCGGCCTGACGCACCACCGATTTCTCCGGCAGCGAACCGGGATCGTCCAGCGCAGCCAGCAATTGCGCAGCGCTCACTCCTCCGGCGACTTTCTCCAGGGCTGCCTTCTGCTTGTCGTCCAGCTCCGCTAGTGCCGCATCGCCGTTCTTGCTCAGCCAGCTACGCAGCCCCGGAATGGGCGACAGCGTGGCGAACTGCTTGAGCTTGGGGAACTCCTGCGTGAGCGTCTCCACCACATGCTTGATCAGCGAATCGCCGAAGCTCACACCCTTGAGTCCGGTCTGGGTGTTGCTGATGGAATAGAAGATGGCGGTATTGGCCTTGGCCAGATCGGCTGCCGCTGCGGCCTCGTCCAGCAGCGGAGCCATGCTGCCCGCCATCTTGTCCAGCAGTGCCACCTCCACAAAGATCAGCGGCACATTGGGCATGCGCGGGTGGAAGAAGCCATAGCAGCGGCGGTCGCTGTCGAGGCGATTCTTCAGATCGGCCCAGCTGCGGATATCGTGCACGGCCTCGTACTGGATCAGCTTCTCCAGCAGCGATGCCGGCGAATCCCAGTTCAGGCTTTTGAGCTCCAGCAAGGCCACATCGAACCAGCTGGAGAACAGATGCTCCAGCTCGGCATCCAGCGCCACATAGTGCTGATCCGCCTTGGGCAAGGCCAGCAACTCGGCGCGCATGTCGACCAGAAAGCCCATGCCTCCCTTGGGCTGGGCAAAACGCTGCAGCAGCCGCGTGCGCGATGAAACCAGGGCGCGGCGCAGGCTCATCTCGGCCTCGCTGCGCTCCACATCGCTGCCCGCCTTGTCATAGCGCTCGCGCGCTGCCTGCAGGGCCTTGGCATCGGGGCCGAATTTTTCGATCGCCAGCAGCCAGAAGTCCTTGCGCACGGGCGCCTCGGCCTTGCCATACCAGTCCATCAGCACCTGAGCGTGACGGCCGCCTTCCACGTCGCTGAGCGCGGTATCGGCCACCTGCTGCATGTCCTGCAGCAAGCGGCGCAGCTCGCGCGGCGACAGCGCCTCCTGCCCGCGGCGCAAGGTGGCCTCCAGGCGTTGCGCCAGCGGGCGGTGCTGGCCGTCGCCCTTCTCGCCCTCGGCGCCACGCACCCACAGCTTGGTTTGCTCAATCCACTCGGCTGCCCAACCCATAAGCATCTCCTTGTTCCTGCACCATCATGCTCTCATTGAAGAAGCAGATACCGCAATTGCAGTAACGCTTTGAGCCATTATGTGCAGTTTTCCTGCCGCAGCCAGCGCCGCATAAAAAAACGCAGACCGAAGTCTGCGTTTTCAAGGGTTTGACCATCAGGCCGCCGTCCGCTGAACCACGTAGGCCTGGCGCTTGCCGCACCACACCCACATGAGCACACCGGCCACGATCATGGGCAGGCACAGCCACTGGCCCATGCTCATGCCCAGCGACAGAATGCCCAGGAAGTCATCGGGCTCGCGGAAGTACTCGGCAATGAAACGGAAGGCGCCGTAGCCGATCAGAAAGACCGCCGCGACCTGGCCGGGCTTGCGTTCCTTGCGCGCATACAGCCACAGAATGATGAACAGCAGCAGCCCTTCCATCAGAAACTGATAGATCTGCGAGGGGTGACGCGGCAGCATGGAGCCGCTTTGCGGGAACACCATGGCCCAGGGCAGATCGGCATTCGCAAAACGCCCCCAGAGCTCGCCGTTGATGAAGTTGCCGATACGGCCTGCAGCCAGACCCGTGGGCACGCAGGGCGCGACGAAATCCGCGACTTCCAGCCAGTTGCGCTTGCGCGAGCGCGCAAACCAGATCATGGAGCCGATGACGCCCAGCAGCCCGCCGTGAAAGCTCATGCCGCCCTGCCAGACGGCAAGAATCTCCAGCGGATGGGAGAGGTAGTAGCCGGGCTTGTAGAACAGGCAGTAGCCGATTCGCCCGCCCACGACCACGCCCAGCACGCCGAGAAAGAGAATGTCCTCCACATCCTTGCGCGCCCAGGCACGCTCGCCTGTCATATATTTGAATGGAGGGTGGTGCAGTCGGCGCGTGCCCAGAAACAGGAACAGACCGAAGGCCACCAGATAGGTTATGCCATACCAGTGCACGGCCAGAGGGCCAATCTGCACGGCTACGGGATCAATGTGCGGATACATCAGCATGTCAGGCATTGTGCCGCAGGCCGATGACGTTTCTGCAAAACTGCATGCACCGAAAATGCTGCCAGGCCTTATTCGCCGATTCACAGACCTCGGAGACGCCAAACCCGGCCTGGATGACAGCGGCATCCGGCACAGGCAGCACTCTCCCCAACGTCAATGCGGCCTGTCCGCCGCCAGCCCCTGCTCGCGCACGGTCTGGCGCACGGCCCTGGCGGTCTCCTCCATCATGGTCGCCAGGCGCTGCGCCGTGCCGCCCAGGATATGCGCGCCCATGGCCTGCAGACGCTCCTGCACGGCCGGCTCCTGCAGGGCCGCGTTGGCAGCGCTGTTGAGTCGGCTCACCACGGCCTGCGGCGTACCGGCCGGAGCAACGATGCCGAACCAGGTGATGGCCAGATCGTTGAGCGCAGGATGACCCAGCTCCCTGAATGTGGGCACCTGCGGCAGGGCAGGCAGGCGCTCCTGTGCGGCCACGGCGAACGCAACCAGGCGGCCCGCAGCCAAATGCGGAGCCGACGAGGGGTACTGATCGCTGAGCACCTGGGTCTCGCCCGACAATGCGCCGCTGATCACCGGCCCCTGCCCCTTGTAGGGAATGTGGTGCAGCTTGAGCTTGAGATCGGCATTGAGGCGCTCGGCAATCAGATGCCCGATGGAGCCGATTCCGGCCGAGCCGATATTGAACTGGCCCGGCTTGCTGCGCGCAAGAGTGAGGAACTGGGCGTAGTTCTGCACGCCCATATTCGGGTGCACGGAAAACACCGACGGAATGGACGCCAGTGCGACCACCGGCACCAGGGCCTTGGCAGGATCTATGCGTGCCGACTGGGGCAGCATGATGGGATTGACCACCAGCGTGCTGATGGTGCCCAGGCCTATCGTATAGCCGTCAGGCGCGGCATTGGCCACGGCCTCGGCACCGATGAAGCCGCTGGCACCGGAGCGGTTGTCGACCACCACGGGCTGGCCCAGGGTCGTGTGCATGGCATCGGCAACCAGACGCGCCACGATATCGGTGGAGCCTCCGGGCGTGAAAGGAACCACCAGACGCACGGGACGCTGCGGATAACGCCCTTCTGCCGCCTGCGCCGTCAATGCCCCCAGCAAGGCAAGCAGCCCTGCTGTCTTCAACAAGAAGGAGGGGCGAACAGCGAAAGACATGGAGATCACTTTCTGGCAAGACAATAAAAACAGCCGCGCGACTTGCGTCGGGCGGCTGTGGGATTGTCCGTCAGCAGGCAAAGCCCGCGCTGACGAAATGACGAAACAAACGTAACTTAGTCGTCGAGCAGCGACAGATCGCGCACGGCACCGGTGTCGGCGCTGGTCACCAGCTTGGCATAGGCCTTGAGGGCTGCCGAGACCTTGCGCGGACGGGCCTGGGCAGGCTTCCAGCCCTTGGCGTTCTGCGCTTCACGGCGACGCGCCAGCTCTTCGTCGCTGACCAGCATGTTGATGCTGCGGTTGGGAATGTCGATGCGGATGATGTCACCGTTCTGCACCAGGCCGATCGCGCCGCCGGCGGCGGCCTCGGGCGAGCAGTGGCCGATGGACAGGCCGGAGGTACCGCCCGAGAAGCGGCCGTCCGTCAGCAGCGCACAGGCCTTGCCCAGACCCTTGGACTTGATGTAGCTGGTGGGGTAGAGCATTTCCTGCATGCCGGGGCCGCCCTTGGGGCCTTCGTAGCGCACGATGACCACATCGCCGGCCTTGACCTTGTCGGCCAGAATGTTGGCCACGGCCTCGTCCTGGGACTCGACCACATGGGCCGGACCTTCGAACACCAGGATCGACTCGTCCACGCCTGCGGACTTCACCACGCAGCCATCCAGCGCGATGTTGCCGCGCAGCACGGCCAGGCCGCCTTCCTTGCTGAAAGCGTGCTCGTAGCTGCGGATGCAGCCTTCGGCGCGATCCAGATCCAGGCTGGGCCAGCGGGTGTTCTGGCTGAACGCCACCTGCGTGGGAATGCCGGCCGGACCGGCCATGTAGAAGTGGCGCACGGCCTCGTCCTGCGTGCGCATGATGTCCCACTGCTCCAGCGCATCCTTCATGGTCTTGGCATGCACCGTGGGCACATCGGTGTGCAGCTTGCCGGCGCGGTCCAGCTCGCCCAGGATGGCCATGATGCCGCCGGCGCGATGCACGTCTTCGATGTGGTACTTGGGCGTGTTGGGCGCCACCTTGCACAGCTGGGGCACGACGCGCGAGAGGCGGTCGATATCGGCCATGGTGAAATCGATGCCCGCTTCCTGGGCGATGGCCAACAGGTGCAGGATGGTATTGGTGGAGCCGCCCATGGCGATGTCCAGCGTGATGCAGTTCTCGAACGCCTTGAAGCCCACGGAGCGCGGCAGCACGCTCTCGTTGTCGTTCTCGTAGTAGTCACGGGCCAGCTCGACGATGCGGCGGCCGGCGCGCAGGAACAGCTCTTCACGGTCGGCATGCGTGGCCACCACGGTACCGTTGCCCGGCAGGGACAGGCCCAGGGCCTCGGTCAGGCAATTCATCGAATTGGCAGTGAACATGCCCGAGCAGGAACCGCAGGTCGGGCAGGCGGAGCGCTCCACCTGAGCCACTTCGTCGTCGGAATAGCGCTGGTCGGCCGCGATCACCATGGCGTCCACCAGGTCCAGCTTCTTGAACTCGATGGTCTTGGTTTCGGGGTTGGCCAGCTTGGTCTTGCCTGCCTCCATGGGGCCGCCGGACACAAAGATCACCGGAATGTTCAGGCGCATCGCGGCCATCAGCATGCCGGGGGTGATCTTGTCGCAGTTGGAGATGCACACCAGCGCGTCCGCGCAATGGGCATTGACCATGTACTCGACCGAGTCGGCGATCAGGTCACGGCTGGGCAGCGAATACAGCATGCCGTCGTGACCCATGGCGATGCCATCGTCCACGGCGATGGTGTTGAACTCCTTGGCCACGCCGCCGGCCTTTTCGATCTCGCGCGCGACCAGTTGCCCCAGATCCTTCAGGTGCACATGGCCGGGCACGAACTGGGTGAAGGAGTTGGCAATCGCAATGATGGGCTTGTCGAAATCGCCATCTTTCATGCCGGTGGCACGCCACAGGGCGCGCGCACCGGCCATGTTGCGGCCGCCGGTGGAGGTTTTGGAACGGTATGCGGGCATGGGGTTCGCTATAGGACGTTATCGGGAAAGGATTCTCCGGATTATGGCCCAGCGCCGCCGCACAACGATGCCTAGCCCATGGCGCGCTGTCAGGCAAAACCTTGGTGGGGCATCGTCAATCGCGATGCCTTGTTCGCTGCTCAGCGACGTCGCTGACCGGGTGCCATGGCCTGCTTCTGGCGTTCGATGCGCTCCTTCTTGCGCTGGTCCATCTTCTCCATGGCCTTGCGCTTGGTGTAGCCCGACGCGTCGGCCCAGGCCCACCAGGCGGCGGCCGCGCCATACACAGCCAGAATCGGCCACCAGCTCCAGGCACCCACAGGTCCGATCTCCGCGAGCTTGAGCAGCGACAACACAATGGCGAGTCCTAGCAGATACATATTCCCTCACTTTTGTTCATTTTTCCCAACAGAGCGTGCACTAAAGAGTACACAAAGCAAGCACTACAATGGGCCAAAAGATCAACTTTAACCCTGCCTCCTGGAACTCATGATGAAGCAATTTCTGATCGCTTTCGCTCTTTCTGCCGCGGTTGTGGCGCCTGCAATGGCCGACCAGGCTCTGGCACAGTCCAAGAACTGCATGGCCTGCCACGCCGTGGACAAGAAGCTGGTCGGTCCCGCCTTCAAGGATGTGGCCGCCAAGTATGCCGGCCAAAAGGATGCCACCGACAAGCTGGCGGCCAAGGTCATCAAGGGCGGCTCCGGCGTCTGGGGCCCCGTGCCCATGCCCGCCAACCCCCAGGTCAATGAAGCCGATGCCAAGAAGCTGGTGGCCTGGATTCTGACGCAGAAGTGATCTGCCACTGCCACGCAGTGCAAGCTGAAAACAAAAAACCGCATGCCAGCCATGCGGTTTTTTTGTTTTCAGGCTACCGCCCTACCGGGTGACGATGGGAAAGTCGGGCCGGTTGGCATCAAACAGCTTCAGGAATGCCCCCAGAGCTGCACGGTCACCCTCGATTTTCATGGCTGTTGGCGCTTGCCCTTCCTTGGCAGCTCCGGACAAAAGCTTCAGGAATGCGGGTCGGGTAAGGCTCAGCGACACATCCGCGCCATCCTGGGCTGGCGCCTTGCGGAAATGCAGCACCGCGTTTTCAAGCCAGATCACATAGCGCTCGCCCACATCATCCAGCGCCAGATTCATGACAAAGCGCCTGTCCGCGGCCTTGACTGCGTCCAGCCGTGTGGCCAGCACTTCGAGAAAACGCTCGGTCGGAATCTGCGCCGTCATCTCGGCCATGGCCGACACATCCTTGGACATGGGCGGCACACCCTGGCGCAACTCCAGTGCCGCCGTCAGATAGCTGTTACGCCAGGTGGCAGACTCGGCGCGGTAGCCCAGCTGCTCATGGCAGCGGGCCAGCAGCTCTTTCGCCACCGCGTTGTCCGGCTCGGCAAACACCAGTTGCTGCAGCAGCTCCACGGCCCAGCGATAGTCGCCCTGCCCGGCCGCTGCACTGCCTTGCTCCAGCACCCTGGCCGTACCACCCAGCGCCCCCACATATTTCTGCGCCTTGAGCTTAGGCGGCAGCGGATCCAGATTGGCTGGATTGCCATCGTAATTGCCGAGGTAGAACTGATAGATGGCTTTGACGTTATGACGCAGATCGCCGTAGTAGCCACGTCCGCCCCAGAAAGCAGCCAGCGACGAAGGCAGCTTGATCTGTTCGGCAATCTCGGCAGGCTGCAGGCCCTGATTGATAAGGCGCACGGTCTGGTCATGCATGAACTGGTAGAGATCGCGCTGGCGGCTGATGAAGCTGGCAATATGCGCCTTGCCCCAGACCGGCCAGTTGTGCTGGTTGAACAGTACCTCTGCATCGCCAGCCTGCTCCAGCACCTTTTGCAGATAGGCAGACCACTGCATGGCATCGCGCACCTTGGCGCCGCGTATGGGCAGCAGATTGTGCATGGTCTGGGCCAGAATCTCGGCCCCTCCAAAGGCCTTGCGCTCCGGGATGCTGAAAGTTAGCTCGGCAGGGGCTTCGGCCCCGGGCATGTTGTGAAACACGAAGCGCACGCCGTCCAGCATCATCTCCTGGTCGGCCCTGTCCACGCTGACCGTGGGGGGCAGAATGCCCGTATGGCCGCTGACCAGGCTCTTGCCCAGGCCCGTGTCCACATTGCCCGCGGGCGACAGCGGCAGCCGCGTGCCGAACTGGTAGATGGCGCGCCGCGCCATGGCTGTGCCCACGAGCAAGTTCTCGCTGGTGGCCTCATCCATGAAGCCCGCAGGCGCCACCACGGGCACTTTGCGCCGCGCCACTTCCGCGGCGCTGATGACTCCCAAGGCACCGCCAAAATGGTCTGCATGGCTGTGTGTGAAGATCAGCGCCGTCACAGGCTTGTTGCCCAAGTGCTGGCGCGCAAATGCCATGGCGGCTGCGGCAATCTCGCGGCTGGTCAGCGTGTCCACCACAATCCAGCCGGTCTTTCCCTCGACCAGGGTGATGTTGCCCATGTCAAAGCCGCGCAACTGGTAGATACCGTCGCTGACCTTGAACAGCCCCGCCTGGGCATTGAGCCGGGCATGGCGCCAGAGGCTGGGGTTGACACTGTCAGGCGCGGTGCCCTGCACAAAATCAAAGGAGGCAAAGTCCTTGAGCACGCGACCATCGGCGTCCCGGACCTGGCCCGTGGGTCTGGCAATCAGGCCTCGCTGCGCATCTTCGTGATCCTGAGCATCGTCAGGCGGCAGGCTTTGTGCAAAAGTGGTCAGCGCCTCGCGCGTGGCACTGCTGACCTGGCCTGCCTGCAGTGAGCCTGCGTTTTGCGGAACGGCAGAAGGTGCTGCGCAGCCAGCCAGCACGCCAGCGGCAAGCAATGCGGCAACAGCGGCTTTGGGGGTAGGCCGAAATTCCATATATGTCTCCTTTTGTTATAGCGGTCAGCGCTTGATGGATCTACGTCAGAGCCCAAAAAGGCTTCGACTCCACCGAGGCTGCTGTCGCATTCTGGGCAGCGCCATGCATTGCGTCCAATGCATAGTTCGAGAAATTTCAATGCATTGGACTCATCACCATGGACATACGCCGACTGCAGCATCTGGTCATGCTGGCCGACAAGGCTAATTACGCTCGTGCAGCCGAGCAGCTGCATCTGAGCCAGCCCGCACTGACGCGCAGCGTGCAGGCAGCAGAGGAAGAATTTGCGATGAAGCTCTTCGAGCGCGGTGCGGGAGAGGTTCGTCCCACGGCAGCTGGCCAGTTTGTGCTGGAGCGCGCCCGTGAGCTGGTGCGCCAAAGCCGCAATCTGCAACGCGATGTGCAGCTCTATCGAGATCGGCAGATGGGGGACACGGCCTGCGGCTTTGGCCCGTTTCCGGCTCAGTTCCTGCTACCGCCACTGCTGCAACAGGCCCGTAAAGCCTTTGCTGGAGTACATGTGCGCGCCATCATGGGAAACTGGCAACAATTGCTGCAGCGCCTCAAGGACGATGAGATCGAATTCTTCGTGGCCGAAACCCGTGAGCTGCCCGCTGGCAGCGACTGCACGGTACGCGCCCTGCCCACCCAGCCCGGCGGCCTGTATGTGCGCAGCGGCCATCCGCTGCTGCAGTCCGCGCAAACCGATTTCACCCTGGCCCATTTGCATGCCCATGGCCTGGCTGCCGTGCGTCTGCCCCAAACCGTGCGCGATGCCTTATGCGCCCAGTTGCAGCTGAGCCATGACAAGCATCTGCTCGCGGTGGAGTGCGACGATGTCAACAGCCTGATCCAGCTGACACTGCACACCGATACCGTGCTGGCCGCCATCGAACCTGCGGTGCGTCCTTGGCTGCAAGGCGGACAGCTACAGGCCGTGAGGGTGCGACAGGTGCCGGCCATGACTTCGAGCTATGGCGTGGTCTGGCAGCGCGGGCGCAGCCTTTCGCCCATGGCGCAGTGGCTGGTGCAGCAGGTTTGCGAGCTGGCTGCACAGGCATGAAAAGTGACGCCCCACGCTCGCCCACTGCTTGTTGCCTCCCCTTGCCTTTGGACGGCCTGGGGATCATAAAAAAAGGCCCCGAAGGGCCTTTTCTGGATTCACAGCCTGGGGCTTGTGAATTACGCATCACGCGAAGCACGCTTGCGGTCGTGCTCCTTCAGGTGACGCTTGCGCACGCGCAGGCTGGTGGGGGTGATTTCCAGCAGCTCGTCGTCTTCGATGAATTCCACACCGTATTCCAGCGACAGGTCGATGGGAGGCGTGATCTTGATCGCGTCTTCCTTGCCGGAAACACGGAAGTTGGTCAGCTGCTTGGTACGGGTGGCGTTCACCACCAGATCGTTGTCGCGGCTGTGGATGCCGATGATCATGCCTTCGTACACGGGGTCGCCGGCCTTCACGAACATGCGGCCACGGTCGTCCAGCTTGCCCAGGGCGTAGGTGAAGATTTCACCGTCGTCCATGGAGATCAGCACGCCGTTCTTGCGGCCGCCGATGTCGCCCTTATGGGGTTCGTAGCTGTCGAAGATGTTGGCGATCAGGCCGGAACCACGTGTCAGGTTCAGGAATTCGTTGGTGAAACCGATCAGGCCACGGGCAGGGATACGGTATTCCAGACGGACGCGACCGCGGCCATCGGGTTCCATGTTCACCAGCTCGCCCTTGCGCTCGCCCAGTGCCTGCATCACGCCGCCCTGATGGCCTTCTTCGATGTCGGCAGTCACCAGCTCGATAGGCTCGTGCTTTTCGCCGTCAATCATCTGCATCACGACGCGAGGCTTGGACACGGCCAGCTCGTAACCTTCGCGGCGCATTTCTTCCAGCAAGATGGTCAGGTGCAGTTCGCCGCGGCCGGAGACTTCAAAGATACCGTCTTCGTCGGTCTCCTTGACGCGCAGAGCCACGTTGGAGCGCAGTTCCTTTTGCAGACGGTCCCAGATCTGGCGGCTGGTCACGAACTTGCCTTCACGACCTGCCAGGGGCGAGGTGTTCACGCAGAAGTTCATGGTCAGGGTGGGCTCGTCAATCTTCAGCATGGGCAGAGGCTGGGGATTGGCGGGGTCGGTGACGGTCTCGCCGATACCGATGTTTTCGATACCGCTGATCAGCACGATCTCGGAAGGACCGGCTTCGGTGGCCTGCACGCGGTCCAGACCCTGGAAGGTATGCACCTGGTTGATCTTGCCGCTGTAGCTCTTGCCGTCAGGACCGGCCATCACAGCCACTTGCTGACCGGGCTTGAGCGTGCCCTGGGTGATGCGGCCCACGCCGATACGACCCACGAAGGTGGAGTAATCCAGAGCGGAGACCTGCAGCTGCAGGGGAGCGCCGGCATCGCCTTGCACGGAAGGCACGTGATCCAGGATGGTGTCGAACAGGGCGGACATGTCCTCACCCCACTTGGCACCGGGCTCGCCCTCTTCCTTGGACGACCAGCCGTTGATGCCGGAGGCGTAGACCACGGGGAAGTCCAGCTGCTCGTCGGTGGCGCCCAGCTTGTCGAACAGGTCGAAAGCAGCGTTGATCACCTTGTCGGGGTTGGCGCCGGGCTTGTCCACCTTGTTCACAACCACGATGGGGCGCAGGCCCAGGGCCAGAGCCTTCTTGGTCACGAAGCGCGTCTGGGGCATGGGGCCTTCCTGCGCATCGATCAGCAGCACCACGCCGTCGACCATGGACAGGGCACGTTCCACTTCGCCGCCGAAGTCCGCGTGACCGGGCGTGTCGAGAATGTTGATGTGGGTGTCCTTCCAGGACACGGCACAGTTCTTGGCCAGAATGGTGATGCCGCGCTCACGTTCGATGGCATGGTTGTCCATCACGGTGTCGACGACTTTTTCGTGCTCGGCAAAAGTGCCGGACTGGCGCAGCAGCTGGTCCACCATGGTGGTCTTACCGTGGTCAACGTGCGCGATGATCGCAATGTTGCGGATTTGTTTGCTCATAATGTTTCCAAAATGCCGCTTGCTTGTGGACGCGGCGTTCCTTCCAAAATTTGTTGAATTTCTAGCGGACTGAGCAGGCGCTCGGGAATCAATTCCCCGCTCGCCACACGGCCTACCCCTAAAAGGGCATGCGGGCGCTCACCATACACCGCCACGGCCGGGGCATCCGCCCAAGACCCTCGACGGCGCAAGCCTGATAGAAAGCGTCCTGCATCCTGTTCACCCAAGGTGACGACGGCATGACGATGCAGCAGGGTATCGACAGGCTGGACCTGCGCGATGCGCTCTTCATCGTTCATGGCTTCCAGCGCCTGCAGCGTCACGCAGCGCGACACTTCAAGACCGCCGGTTTCCACACGGCGCAGAAAACGCAAATGGGCGCCACAGCCCAGGGCCTCGCCCACGTCTTCGCCCAATGTGCGGATGTAAGTGCCCTTGCTGCAGGTCACTCTCATCTTGACGGCCGGATGCCCCTGATCGTCCTGCACCAGCGTCAGCTCCAAGGCATGAATGGTGACATCGCGTGCGGGGCGCTCCACTTCCACGCCCGCACGGGCGTATTCGTAGAGTGCCTTGCCGTCCTTCTTCAGCGCACTGTGCATGGGCGGCACCTGCTTGATGTCGCCCGTGAACTGGGCCTGCACCTGCGCCAGGCGCTCGGGCGTGATGGCGGCCAGATCGACGGCACGCTCCAGCACCACATCGCCCTCGGCATCGGCCGTGGTCGTGGTCTGGCCCAGGCGGGCAATGGCTTCGTAGGTTTTCTCGGCTTCGAGCTGAAGCTGACTGAATTTGGTGGCAGCGCCGAAACACAGCGGCAGCACGCCACTGGCCAGCGGATCAAGCGTGCCTGTATGCCCGGCCTTTTCGGCGCGCAGCAGCCACTTGACCTTCTGCAAGATGTCGTTGCTGGACCAGCCCAGCGGTTTATCAAGCAGCAACACCCCATGCACAGGGCGCCGCTGCACCCGGGTGCGAGGGGCGTTCATGTGCTTATTCCTCTTCGGGTCCGCGCGACGCCACAGCCTTGGCGATCAAGGCGTTCATGTCGGCAGCGCGCTCTGTAGTGCGGTCGTAGACGAAATGCAGCGTGGGCACGGTATGAATGTGCAGACGCTTGAACAGGCCGTTGCGCAGAAAGCCTGCGGCCTGATTGAGTGCAGCCAGCGTCACTTCGGGATCGCCGACGAGCACGCTGAAGAACACCTTGGCGTGGGCATAGTCAGGAGTCACCTCCACGCCTTGCAGCGTGACCATGCCGACGCGCGGGTCCTTCAACTCGCGGGCGATCAGCTCCGACAGATCACGCTGGATCTGGTCGGAAACTTTGAAGCTGCGGTTGGGAGCAGCAGATTTGCGTTTGGTTGCCATGAATAAAAAAGGAGCTATTTGCGCTTGCTGCACAAGGATTTCAAGGCGTTTTCAGCCTCAAACCCTTGCAGAGCAGGCGCTAGCAGCTATTGCTTTTACAGCGTACGAGCGATTTCCTTGATCTCGAAGACTTCCAGCACGTCGCCTTCCTTGATGTCGTTGTAGTTGCGCAGCTTGATACCGCACTCGAAGCCTTCCTTGACTTCCTTGACATCGTCCTTCATGCGGCGCAGCGACTCGATCTCGCCCGTGTAGATGACCACGTTGTCGCGCAGCAGACGGAAGTGTGCGTTGCGGGTGACGTGACCTTGCGTGATGTACGAGCCGGCAATGGTGCCGATCTTCGTTGCCACGAACACGGTGCGGATCTCGGCCATACCGATGATCTCTTCGCGCTTCTCGGGAGCCAGCATGCCCGACATCGCAGCCTTCACCTCATCCACGGCGTCGTAGATGATGTTGTAGTAGCGAATATCGACATCGTTGCCTTCGGCGGTCTTGCGGGCCTGAGCATCCGCACGCACGTTGAAGCCGATGATGATGGCCTTGGAAGCCAGCGCCAGGTTGACGTCGGACTCGGAGATACCGCCCACGCCGGAGTACACCAGCTGAACCTTGATCTCGTCGGTGGACAGCTTGAGCAGCGAGGCTGCCAGAGCTTCCTGCGAGCCTTGCATGTCGGCCTTGATGATGATGGGCAGAGTCTGCACATCGCCAGCGGACATTTCGGCGAACATGTTTTCCAGCTTCGCAGCCTGCTGCTTGGCCAGCTTGGTGTTGCGGAACTTGCCAGCGCGGTAGGTCGCGATTTCACGGGCACGGCGTTCGTCGCTCAGCACCATGAAGTCGTCACCGGCCTGAGGCACTTCGCTCAGACCCTGAATTTCCACAGGGATGGAAGGACCGGCTGTCTTGGTCTGCTTGCCGTCTTCGTCCAGCATGGCACGAACGCGACCATAGGTCTGGCCCGCCAGCACCACGTCGCCGACCTTCAGCGTACCGGACTGCACCAGCACCGTAGCCACGGTACCGCGGCCCTTGTCCAGCTGGGCTTCGATCACGATACCCTTGGCTGCGGCGTCCACGGGAGCCTTGAGTTCCAGCACTTCGGCCTGCAGCAGCACTTGCTCCAGCAGCTCGTCGATGCCCTGACCGGTCTTGGAGGACACGGCCACGAAGGGGGAGTCGCCGCCGTACTCTTCGGGCAGCACCTCTTCCACCACCAGCTCCTGCTTGACGCGGTCGGGGTTGGCTTCGGGCTTGTCGGCCTTGGTGATAGCCACGACGATAGGAACACCGGCCGCCTTGGCGTGCTTGATGGCTTCCTTGGTCTGGGGCATCACGCCGTCGTCGGCAGCAGCCACCAGAATCACGATGTCGGTGGACTTGGCACCGCGAGCACGCATGGCCGTGAAGGCCTCGTGACCGGGAGTGTCCAGGAAGGTGATGATGCCGCGAGGCGTCTTCACATGGTAGGCACCGATGTGCTGAGTGATGCCGCCGGCTTCGCCCGACGCCACCTTGGTGCGACGGATATAGTCCAGCAGCGAGGTCTTACCGTGGTCCACGTGGCCCATCACGGTCACCACAGGAGCACGCGACAGCAGCTCGGCTTCGGCACTGGAGACTTCTTCATCGGTGAAGGCCTCCAGGTCGTCCAGCGCTGCCACCTTGGCGGTATGGCCCATTTCTTCCACCACGATCATGGCGGTGTCCTGGTCCAGCGGCTGGTTGATGGTGACCATCTGGCCCATCTTCATCAGAACCTTGATGACCTCGGATGCCTTGATGGCCATCTTGTGAGCCAGTTCGGCCACGGTGATGGTCTCGGGCACCGAAATCTCCAGCTGACGGAACTCGGGAGCCTGCTGCTGTTGCTGCTCGTGACGATCATTGCCACGACGGCCGCCCTTGGGACCACCGCGCCAGTTGGAGCGGCCAGCGACGCCACCGGAGCTGTCGCCACGGGTCTTGATTTCCTTCTTCTTGGCCGCATCGTTGGACCAGCTCGAAGACAGCTTGGCAGACTTGACTTCCTTGCCAGGACGGGCGCCACCGCCGGCGTTGGCCGCGCCAGCGCTGCCTGCAGGCTTGTTGCCATCCTTGGCGGCAACAGGCTTCTTGGCATCCGCAGCGACCGGAGCAGCCTTCTTGGGCTCCTCGGGCTTCTTGGCGACCAGCACCTTCTTGGGCGCGGCCATCATGGCACGGATGGCTTCCGCCTCGGCCAGGGCCTTGCGACGGCGTTCATCCAGATCCTTGGCGCGGCTGGCTTCTTCAGCAGCCTTGGCCTGGGATTCGGCTTCCGCCTTGGCGCGTGCATCGGCCTGGGCCGCAGCACGTGCAGCAGCGCCTGCGGCGTGCTCGCGCTTTTCCTCTTCCTTTGCCGCCTTGGCTTCAGCCACCTTGGCGACTTCCGCGGCTGCATAGGCTGCAGCACGTTCTTCGGCTTCGCGCTCGCGGCGCTCGCGCTCTTCGCGCTCTTGACGTTCCTTGGCCAATTGTTCTTCCTGATGGCTCAACAGCTCTGCCTCGCGGCGAGCATCTTCTTCACGGCGTACCAGCTCTTGACTAGCGGCACGCTCCTGCACAGCCTTAGCCATGCTTTCCGCATTGGCCTGAGCCTCGGCGGGAGTGTCTTCCCGCTTCACGAAAGTGCGCTTCTTGCGCACTTCCACCTGAATCGTACGGGCACGGCCCGATGAATCCGCCTGCTTGATTTCGCTGGTGGACTTCTTGGTCAGCGTGATCTTCTTGGCACCGCTGCCATGGCTTGCCTGCAGGTGAGACAGCAAGCGCTGCTTGTCACCTTCGGTCAGCGCATCAGCGGCATTGGCCTTGTCAACCCCGGCGGCCTTGAGCTGCTGCAGCAAGGTATCAGGGGTCGTGTTGCGCTCTTTCGCAAATTCTGCAACCGTATTACTCGACATAAATGCTCTGTACCTCCCTGACCTTACTCTTGCCCATCGGTAAACCAGTGCTCACGCGCCTTCATGATCAAGGCCTTGGCTTCTTCGGCGGTCTGACCGGTGATATCGGTCAGCTCGTCGATCGCCAGGTCGGCCAGATCGTCGCGGGTGTGCACATCAGCTTGCGCCAGCTTGTCCAGCAGTTCGGCAGTCATGCCGTCCAGAGAGACCAGATCCTCGGATGCCTTGCTCACATTTTCTTCGCGAGCAATTTCCTGACTCAGCAGTGCATCCTTGGCGCGGCTACGCAGCTCGTTCACCGTCTCTTCGTCGAAGGATTCGATTTCGAGCATTTCCTGCAGCGGCACATAGGCCACTTCTTCCAGGGTCTCGAAACCTTCTTCGATCAGGATGTTGGCGATTTCCTCGTCCACATCCAGCTTTTCCATGAACAGCTTGCGCGAGACAGCCGACTCGTCGGCCTGCTTCTGAGCAGACTCTGCAGCGTCCATGATGTTGATCTTCCAGCCTGTCAGCTCGGAGGCCAGACGCACGTTCTGACCGCCGCGACCGATGGCGATGGCCAGATTCTCCTCGTCCACGACCACGTCCATGGCATGCTTTTCCTCATCCACAACGATGGAAGAGACATTCGCAGGAGCCAGAGCACCGATCACGAACTGAGCGGGGTCTTCGGACCAGAGCACGATATCCACACGCTCGCCGGCCAGCTCGTTGGTCACGGCATTCACGCGGGTGCCGCGCACACCGACGCAGGTGCCGATGGGGTCCACGCGCTTGTCGTGGCTCAGCACGGCAATCTTGGCACGCGAGCCGGCGTCACGAGCGCAGCTCTTGATCTCCAGCAGGCCTTGCTCGATCTCGGGCACTTCATTGCGGAACAGCTCCACCATGAATTCGGGGGCCGAGCGCGACAGCAGGATGGGAGCGCCGCGCAGGGTGGCATCGACTTCCATGATCATGGCACGCACGCGGTCGCCGTTGCGCAGATTTTCCTTGGGGATCATCTCGCCGCGCTTGAGTCGGCCTTCCACACGGCCGGATTCGACAATGATGTCGCCCTTGTCCATGCGCTTGACGGTGCCGGTGAAGATCTTGTCGCCACGGGCCAGGAATTCGTTGAGCAGCATTTCGCGCTCGGCGTCGCGAATCTTCTGCAGGATGACCTGCTTGGCCGCCATGGCGCCGATACGGCCGATGGGCAGCGACTCGATCTGCTCTTCAATGAACTCACCAATCTGAATACCGGGCACGCGGTCTTCCGCATCCATCAGCATTTCTTCGGCGTCGGGGTTTTGCAGACCGGCATCGTCAGACACCACCACCCAGCGGCGGAAGGTGTCGTAGTCGCCGCTTTCGCGATCGATGGACACGCGGATGTCTACTTCACCTTGGTACAGCTTCTTGGTGGCCTGCGCCAGTGCGGATTCCACGGCACCAAAAACCACATCGCGTTCCACGTTCTTTTCACGCGAAATGGCTTCAACCAACATCAACAGTTCGCGATTCATGCGACGACTCTCCTATTTCAATCACACAAAGAGGATTTGCATGCGACCTCTTTGCCCCAAAAGATTCCAACGCTACAGCCGCCTCATTCGGGCTTGGCTGCGCGTCCTTTGAAATTCACAATCGGTGCCAGACGCGCTTCGCGCAACTCGTCAAGCGTAAAGCCCATGGCGTTCAATGGCGCGGGTTCACGCTTCTTGCTGACGCGCACGCCCGGCTTGGGGGGCGGCTCATCGCTCCAGACGATCTGCCAGCCACCTTCTTCAGTCCGTTCCAGCGTGCCACGAAATTTCTTGCGGTTTGCATTGATCTTGTCGCCACCGGCAGCCCCGATGGGAGCCTTTAGCGTCAGATCCACCTCCGAGCCTTCAAAGCGGATGAAGTCCTGCTCATGGCGCAGCAAACGATCGATGCCGGGAGAAGAGACCTCCAGGCGGGCGTATTCCGCACCATCGACTTCCAGCGCAAACTGAAGCTGGCGCGTGACCTTTTCGCAGTCTTCCACTGTCACGAACTGCTCGGGCAGCTCAGGCGCACCTTCCTCCGGCGCCTGCCAAGGCAAATCAATCGTGATGCGCAGCAGGCCGCCGGCCGAGCGCTCGATTTCAACCAGGTCATAGCCCAGACCTGTGACGGTTTGTTCAACGATTTGCTGTAGTGCCACGTGTATTCAGTTCAATCCCGAAAAATCTGCCAAATCATGGACTTAGCTCTGTCAGAAACAGGTTTCGCCATGAATTGCCCAAAAAAAACGGGCGGTATGTACCCGCCCGTTTGGTCGTGAAGCCGTGATTGTAGCCGCAAACCATTGTTTTCGCAAAAAGTGTCTCGCATAAAACAGCAATCAGCGCAAGACATCCTGCAGGTCATCGGCACGCAACAATCGCTGCAGCAATTCCTGGGCCTCCTGCTCCTGTGCAGGCCTTGCCGCCACGTCCGTCGGCAGGGATTGCAGCATCCGCGCCAGCACCCCAGTCTGCGGCAGCACCGGCCCCAGGAATCTGGCCCGCTCGCCCTGCGCCACCAGAATGGACGGAAAGGTTTCTATGTCCAGATCGCCGGCGACATCCTCGCGATCTTCGACATCGAGCCAGACAAAACGCATCTGCGGAAACTGGGCCGCCAGCGCCTCGAAAGGCTGCCGGTACTGCTTGCAGGTTCCGCACCAGTCGGCGCAGAGGCAGACCACCAGCCACTCCTGCGCCTTTGTAATTTCTTGTTTCATTTCACAAACTCTGGGCCGGCCTTCGCGCACGCCCTTGCATTGATCCGCCAATGGTAGCGCCAGATGCGGCCCGGGGTTGAGACTACGGCCATCACCCCGGCCTTCTGCGCAGCAGCCCTTGAAGCCGCCGCACTCTATCCCTATTATTTTCCTGAACCCGGGCGCGGCAGCGGCAGCAGCCAGAGCAACTGGCTTGCGCCCTTCTTTTAACAAGAAGATTGGTGACTCCATGGATTACAAGGACTATTACAAGATACTTGGCGTGGACAGGAAGGCCTCCGCCGACGACATCAAGAAGGCCTATCGCAAGCTCGCCCGCAAATACCATCCCGACATCAGCAAGGAAAAAGATGCGGACGCCCGCATGGCCGAGGTCAACGAAGCCAACACCGTGCTTTCGGACCCTGAAAAGCGCGCCGCCTATGACGCCATGGGTGACGAGATGCAGTTTGCGCAAAATGCCAGAGCCCAGGGTGGCGGAGGCTTTCGCCCGCCCCCCGACTGGGACCAGCAGGACTTTCACTTCAGCAGCCAGGGCGATGCCGGCAGCGACGCCGATTTCAGCGACTTCTTCTCGCAGATGTTCGGCCAGGCCGCCCGTGCGCGGCGCCATCAAGGCCAGCAAGGTGCACGCGGCACCCCCGATATGCGGGGCCAGGACCAGCATGCCAGCATAGAGCTGGATTTGCAGGACAGCTATAGCGGCGCCGTGCGCTCGCTGCATCTGCGTGCCACCGTACTCGACGAACAGGGCATCCCCACCTACAAGGACAAGGAGCTGCAGGTCACTATTCCCAAAGGGGTGCGCGAAGGCCAGATGATTCGCCTTGCCGGCCAGGGCAACCCCGGCCTGGGCAAGGGCGCTGCCGGCGATCTGCTGCTGGAGGTGCACTTTCGCAGCGATCCGCGCTGGTGGTCCGAGGGCAAGGACGTCTACCAGCGCGTGCCACTCGCGCCCTGGGAGGCCGAGCTGGGCGGCCCCGTGCGCTTCAAGACGCTGGCCGGAGAGCTGGAAGTCACCGTGCCCGCCGGCTATCGCTCGGGCCGCAAGCTACGCCTCAAGGGCAAGGGCCTGCCTGCGGCCGCGCCAGGTGACCTGTATCTGGTGCTGGATGTGGTCTTCCCGCCCGCCGCGACGGCCGAGCAAAAGCAGGCCTATGCCGACTTTGCCAAGGCCTTCCCGCAGTTCGATGCCCGCAGCCTCAGTTGAAAGGTTTTCCCATGAGTACCTCCCACTACCCTTTCTACGAACCTGCCGAGCTGCTGGAGCAGGCCGTGCTCGATCTGCACGAACTGGCCCGCCATTGCTGCACCAGCCCTCAATGGGTGATCGAACATGTGCAGACAGGCGTCATCAGCTACGACAACACCGGCCAGGTCCGCGAGATCAGCCATGAGCAGTGGCGCTTCAGCAGCCAGACGCTGGTGCGTGCGCGCCGCATTGCTCAGCTGGAACACAGCTTCGACGCCGACCCCCAGCTCGCCGCCCTGACCACGGATCTCATCGAGGAAGTGCAGCAGCTGCGCCGCAAGCTGAGGAATCTGCAGGGATAAGTCCGCCAGCGCCTGAGGCGCACAAAGCAAAAAGCCCTCGCACCGAAGTGACGAGGGCTTTTTTGCGGGCCGCACACCAGGGCGCGGCCTGCTGCAGGAATTAGCCGTGGCGCTTGCCGGGCTGCTTCTTGCTGCGAGTGTGCGAACCACGCTCCAGGCTCACGCGCTGGCCACGGCCGGGAGTGGGCAGGGTCACGCCATTGGGTGCCTGGGGACGGGGAGTGGCCTTGCGGTCTGCTTCGGTAACGATCTTATTGCCCATGTCGAATTCTCAATTGGGAGGTTGAAAAGGATCAATTAGGCCACAGCCAGAGAATTCGCGCCAAATAAATACAAACTTTCGAGTGCGGATTCAGTGTTTTTCAGCGAATGCCCTCCTCACGCATCAGCGGATCGACAGCAATTGCGGGCATTCAAAGCCTCAAGCCTTTGAGGAGCAAGCACCGCTCGCTATCAATTTCAGAACACCGCCGACTCGGCAACGACTCCGGCTGCCTCGACCAGCTGGCGCGTATAGGGCTGCTGCGGTGCCGTGAGCACCGCCTGCACGCCGCCCTGCTCCACGATCTGCCCATCCTTCATGACCAGCACCTCATGGGCCATGGCGCGAATCACGTCCACATCGTGGGTAATGAGCAGATAGGCCAGACCACGCTCCTTCTGCAGCCGCTGCAGCAAGGCCAGCACCTGCTGCTGAATGGTGACATCGAGTGCACTCGTGGGCTCGTCCAGCACCAGGACCTCGGGCTCCATGATGAGCGCGCGTGAAATCGCCAGACGCTGCCGCTGCCCGCCCGAGAATTCATGTGGATAGCGCTGCAGCAGGCCAGGGAACTGGGCCTCGGTCAGCCCCACCTCTTCCAGCATCTGGAGCACGCGCTCGCGCCGTGGCGCGGCAGCGAGCTCGGGGGCATGAATCTGCAGGCCTTCACCGACAATCTCTTCCACCGTCATGCGCGGCGACAGCGAAGAAAACGGATCCTGGAACACCACCTGGATCTTGCGCCGCAGCGCCAGATTGGCGGCGCTGTTGCGGATCGCCGGCTGCTGCCAGGGCCTGCCGGCGACCTGCAGCTCACCGGTCGCAGGCAACAGTCCCAGCACGGCCTGGGCCAGCGTGGATTTGCCCGAACCCGATTCGCCGATCACACCCAGGGTACAGCCCGGTCGCAGCAGCATATCCGCGCCCTTGACCGCCACGAATGCCCCCTTTTTGAACCAGCCACGAATGCCGGGCAAGGGCGTGGCATAGCTCACCTGCAGGGCCCGGGTCTGCACCACGACCGCCTCGCCAGCCGGCTCAGACTCCACCACATTGCGCACCGGCCGACTGGCCAGCAGCTTGCGGGTATAGGCATGCTGCGGGTTCTGCATCACCTCCGCCACGGCGCCCTGCTCCACAAGAGCGCCTTTTTCCATGACCGCCACGCGGTCGGCGAAGCGGCGCACCAGGTTCAGGTCATGCGTGATCATCAGCACGGCCATACCGGTCTGCCGCTGAAGATCGGCCAGCAGATCCAGTATCTGGCCGCGCAGCGTCACATCCAGCGCCGTCGTCGGCTCGTCGGCCAGCAGCAGCCGGGGACGGCTGGCCAGTGCCATGGCAATCATGGCGCGCTGACGCTGCCCGCCGCTGAGCTGATGCGGAAAGCTCTGCGCCCTGCGCCCGGGTTCGGGAATACCGGTCGTGGCCAGCAGCTCCACCGCCTGCGTCAAGGCCTGGCCACGGCTCAATGCCTGCTTGAGCTGTAGCACCTCGGCCACCTGCGCGCCCACGGTCATCAGCGGATTCAGCGCCGTCATCGGCTCCTGAAAAATCATGGCAATGTCGCCACCGCGTACCCCCTGCATCTCGCGCTCCGAAAGCCCCAGCAGATCGCGCCCGTCCAGCAGCGCCCGCCCGCTCAATTGGGCCTCCCCCACCAGCCTCAGCAGCGACAGCGCCGTGACCGACTTTCCCGAGCCGGACTCTCCCACCAGCGCCAGCTTTTCACCGGCAGCCATCGCGAAGCTCACGCCCTGCACCACGGGCTTGCCCGCAAAAGACACGCTCAGATCGTGCACGGTCAGCAGCTTGCTGCCGGCCTGACCCTCGTATTTCTCCTTGCTCATGGCTTGCCTCCTGCGCGTTTTGCAGCATCGGTGCGCGCCTGCTTGCGCGGGTCCAGCGCATCGCGCAGGGCGTCCCCCATAAAGGTCAGCAACAGCAGCGTGATGACCAGCACGCCAAAGGTGGACAGGGAAATCCACCAGGCATCGATATTGTTCTTGCCCTGGCTCAGCAGCTCGCCCAGGCTGGGCGTGCCCGGGGGAACACCCAGGCCCAGGAAATCCAGCGAGGTCAGTGCCAGGATGGCCCCGCTCATGCGAAACGGCAGAAAGGTGATCACCGGCGTCATGCTATTGGGCAGGATGTGGCAAAAGATGATGGAGCGATTGCTGGCACCCAGCGCCTGTGCGGATTTCACATAGTCAAGCTGGCGATTGCGCAGGAATTCGGCCCGCACATAATCGGCCAGTCCCATCCAGCCGAACAGGCTCAACAGGATCAGCAGTAGCGAGACACTGGGCGCAAACAGCGCGCTGAAGATGATGAGCAGGTAGAGCTCGGGCATGGAGCCCCAGATTTCCGTCAGGCGCTGAAAGGCCAGATCCGTCTTGCCGCCAAAAAAGCCCTGCACCGCTCCCGCCAGCACGCCCAGCAGTACGCCCACGGCCGTCAGCGCCAGACCGAACAGCACGCTGACGCGAAAGCCGTAGATGAGCTGCGCCAGTAGATCACGCCCCCGGTCGTCGGTTCCCAGCCAGTTGTCTGCCGAGGGCGCAGAAGGATTGGGCGACTTGGCAAAGTAGTTGATGGTGGACTTGCCATAGCGGTTGAGGGGGAAGATCGCCCAGTTGTCGCCCTCGTCAAGCCTTTGCCGGATGAAGGGGTCCAGATAGTCGGTAGGCGTATGGAAGTCGCCGCCAAACGTGGTTTCCGGGTAATCGTGCAGCAGCGGCAGATAGGTCTTCCCCTCATAGCGCACGATGAGCGGCTTGTCGTTGGACAGCAATTCGGCAAACAGGCTGAGCACCACCAGCACCGAGAAGATCACCAGGCTGACAAAGCCCAGCCGGTTGGACTTGAAACGCCTCCAGGCCCGGCGCCCCGGGGACTCGGATTGGGCAGCAGACACAGTCTGCACGGCATCAACTCCTGAATTCATAGCTGCTTGCGCTTTAGAGGATTGGGTTTGAGGCCTTGTTTGCATATCTCAGTCAAACTTGACCCGAGGGTCCACCCAGACATAGCAAAGATCGCTGATGAGCTTGGTCACCAGACCGATCAGCGTGAACAGATACAGCGTGCCCAGCACCACGGGAAAGTCGCGGCGAATCACGCTTTCATAGCTGAGCAGACCCAGGCCATCGAGCGAGAACAGGGTCTCGATCAGCAGCGCCCCGGCAAAGAAAGC
This sequence comes from Comamonas brasiliensis, assembly GCF_018292285.1. NCBI lineage: Bacteria > Pseudomonadati > Pseudomonadota > Betaproteobacteria > Burkholderiales > Comamonadaceae > Comamonas > Comamonas brasiliensis. The sequence goes on along the minus strand of NZ_JAANES010000001.1, from coordinate 694,413 downwards.
GCCAATGAAAGCCGAGGGAAAGCCCGTGACGATGGGAATCAGCGCATTGCGAAACACATGCTTGTAGAGCACCTGGCGTTCGGACAGGCCCTTGGCGCGAGCCGTCAGCACATACTGCTTGCGGATCTCCTCGAGAAACGAGTTCTTGGTCAGCATGGCCGTCACGGCAAAGCTGCCAGCCACCATGGCGGTCACGGGCAGGGCGATATGCCAGAAATAGTCCGCCACCTTGCCCATGGTGCTGAGCTCGTCGAAGTTGGCCGAGGTCAGCCCGCGCAGCGGAAACCACTGCAACTGCCCGCCGAAGATGACCAGCAGCGCCACACCCAGCACAAAGCCCGGGATGGCATAGCCGACGAGAATCAGAACCGTGGTGACCAGATCAAAGCGCGAGCCCGCCCGCACGGCCTTGGCCACCCCCAGGGGCACGGCCACCAGATAGCTGATGAAGAAGGTCCACAGACCCAGGCTGATGGAGACCGGCAGTTTTTCCTTGACCAGCGCCCAGACACTTTTGTTCTGGAAAAAGCTGGTACCCAGATCAAAGCGCGCAAACTGCCCCAGCATCTGCACAAAGCGTTCGGCCGGCGGCTTGTCAAAGCCGTACAAGGCCTTGATCTCCTCGATCCGCTTGGGGTCCACGCCCTGTCCGCCGCGATAGCTCATGGCAGCCCCCTCGGCCCCAGGACCTGCGCCGGCCTTGGCCTCGGCCAGATATTGCTCGACCGGGCCGCCTGGCACGAACTGGATGACGACAAAGGTCAGCAGCAGCACGCCCAGCAACGTCGGGATCATCAGCAAAATGCGTTTGAGAATATAGGCAAACATCTTCGATCAACCCTTGTTTTCAGCCGCGGTGGTGATGGCCGCAGCGCCGGGCCGCCCCATGCAAGGCCAGCCCCCTCGGGGGCCGCGACCCGCGCAACGGTGGAGCGTGGGGGCCACTTTACCTGGGCCGCCGCGCCGGGCCGCCCCAAGCAGGGCCAGCCCCCTTGGGGGGCAGCGACCCGTGCAACGGTGGAGCGTGGGGGCCACTTTACTTGGCCCACCATGCATAGACAGCCCATAGCTCGCCCGGCGAATAGGCCGGAATCTGCCCTGGCAGCGCCAGCCTCCAGGCGTCATAGACCATGCGGTGCGTGCCCGAGTAGTACTGGGGGATCAGGTAGTGGCCGTGCACGATGATGCGCTCCAGCGCGTGGCAGGCGGGCAGCATGTCCTGCTCGGACTTGGCGGCGGCCATGCGGGCAATGATGGCATCAACCGCCTTGCTTTTCACTCCGGGAAAGTTAAAGCCGCCCTCCTGATCCGCGGAGGCACTGCCAAACAGCTCGGCATAGTCCTGACCCGGGTTGTGTGTACCCGGCACATTGAGCGTGATGATGTCGAAATCAAACTTGTCTTGCCGCTGCTGGTAGAGCGCAAAATCGACATTGTGCAGCTTGAGCGTGATGCCCAGCTTCTCCAGATTCCGCGACCAGGAGCTGATCAGACGCGCACTGTCGCCGCTGTCCAGATACTCCAGCACCATGGGCTCGCCCTTGGCGTTGCGCAACGCACCGTCCTTGACCGTCCAGCCCGCATCCGCCAGCAGCTTCTGCGCACGCCGCAGATTGCCGCGCAGGCCATCAGGCCCATCGGTGCGTGGCGGCTGGGCCATGGGCCCCAGCGTGCCTGGCGGCAGGCTGGCCTCATAGGGTTTGAGCAAAGCCAGCTCTTCTGCGCTGGGCTCGCCCCGCGTCTCGCAAGCGGTGTTGCCAAACAAGCCATGCACACGCTGATAAGCGCCATAGAACATCTGACGACTCATCCACTCAAAGTCGTAAGCCAGGCCCAGGGCCTCGCGCACGCGAACATCCTTGAGCTGCTCACGCCGCGTATTCAGGAAAAAGCTCTGAAAACCCGAGGGCAGTTTGTTCTCGAATGTGCCCTTGACCAGCTCGCCCGAGGCAAAGCGCCTGCCCGTCAACCGCCTGGCCCAGTCGCCCGCACTGTTGACACGCATGAGGTCGAACTCGCCGGCCTTGAGGGCCTCCAGCCGGGCTGTGTTGTCCTTGTAGATCTTGATGGTGACGCGGTCGAAATTGGCCAGACCGACACGCACCGGCAGGGTCGCCCCCCAGTAGCCCGGGTCGCGCACATAGCTGATGTCCTTGCCGAACTTGACCGGACCGATCTTGTAAGGGCCGCTGCCAATCGGAATATCCGTGACGACCTGATCAAAGGCCTTGGGCTTGCCATCGGCACCCAGCCCCCAGTCGCGGCTGAACACGGGAAGCAAGGCACCCACGGTCAACGGCAGATCGCGGTTGGGTTTCTTGAAGCGAAAGCGCACCGTGCGCTCGTCGAGCACATCGCAGGCCGCCACCTCGGCAAACAGCGTCTTGTAGCCGGGCGAGACATATTTGCTCAGCAGCGTCTGGTAGCTGTGTTTCACATCCTGAGCCAGCACCGGCTTGCCGTTGTGAAAGCGCGCCTGTTTGCGCAGCTTGAAGGTGGCGGACAGGCCGTCGGCCGCCACATCCACATCCTCGGCCAGCAGGCCGTAGCCCGACGCCGTCTCGTCGAGACTGGGAGCGAGCAAGGTCTCGAACAGCATGTCCGCCAGATAGGCAGGTGGCGAGCCCTTGATGGTGAAGGGGTTGTACTTGTCGAAGGTCGAATAGCGCAGATTGCTGACCATGCGCAACTCTCCACCCTTGGGCGCTTGAGGGTTCACATAGTCAAAGTGCTTGAAGTCGGCCGCGTACTTGGGCTGACCCCAGAGCGCATAGCCATGTGCCGCCAGGGCGGGTGTGGCAACTTGGCTGCTGACAATCAGGGCTGAGCAAATCATCCAATGGCGCATGCGACAATTCTGCCCTACCCCGACTGATTCGCACCCAGTTCGAGCGGATACGTTTTCAAAGATTGCGCCGCTGCCACAGATGGTGCAGTTCCCTCTTTCAATTTTCTCTGGAGAACAACAATGGGTTTTCTCGCCGGTAAAAAGCTGCTGATCACGGGCGTCCTGTCCAACCGTTCCATCGCCTACGGCATTGCCAAGGCCTGCCATGAGCAAGGTGCAGAACTGGCTTTCAGCTATGTGGGTGAACGCTTCAAGGACCGCATCACCGAGTTCGCGGCCGACTTCAACTCCACGCTGGTGTTCGACTGCGACGTGGGCGACGACGCCCAGATCGAAAAGCTGTTCGCCGACCTGGGCGCCACCTGGGGCAAGTTCGACGGTTTTGTGCACTCCATCGGTTTTGCCCCCCGTGAAGCCATTGCCGGCAACTTCCTCGACGGCCTGAGCCGCGAGAACTTCAAGATCGCCCACGATATCAGCGCCTACAGCTTCCCCGCCATGGCCAAGGCTGCCCTGCCTTACCTGAACGACAAGTCCTCGCTGCTGACCCTGTCGTACCTGGGCGCTCTGCGCTCCATCCCCAACTACAACACCATGGGCCTGGCCAAGGCATCGCTGGAAGCTTCGGTGCGCTACCTGGCCGAAGCCGTGGGCCGCACGGCCGACGGCCGCGCCATCCGCGCCAACGGCATCTCCGCCGGCCCCATCAAGACCTTGGCAGCCTCGGGCATCAAGGACTTCGGCAAGCTGCTGGGCCGCGTGGCCGATGCCGCGCCCCTGCGCCGCAATGTGACGATCGAAGACGTGGGCAATGTCGCGGCCTTCCTGCTGTCCGACCTGGCCTCCGGCGTGACCGCCGAGATCACCTATGTGGACGGCGGTTTCAGCCAGACCGCAGGCCTGTCGGCCGATCAGGTCTGAGCCCATCGCTTCTGACGACACCAGCCCCGCAGGCCTCAGCAGCCTGCGGGGCTTTGTTTTTTGCCGCCTTGCGCGACATCTTGGCCCTTGCCCTACAAGCACGGCAGAGCACTGACGCTATGGTTCACAGTGTTTTTATCTACGGTTCTGACGACTACTCAAGAGGAGCTTACATGCCATATCGTTTTCTCATCCTGGCCGCATCCGCTGCTGCCCTGACGGCCTGCAGCACCCCCGAACCCCAGCCCGCCCAGGCCATCGCCAGATTGCAGGCCACTTCGGGCAGCAAGGTCAGCGGCGATGTGAAATTCACCCAGAAGACCGGTCAGCAGGTCGTGATCAACGCCGTGATTCACGGCCTCAAGCCCAATTCCGAGCACGGCTTTCACATCCACGACAAGGGCGACTGCGGTGACAACGGCAATGCCGCTGCGGGCCACTTCAACCCATCGGGAAATCCGCATGGCAAATATGACTCCACCCAGCACCATATGGGCGATCTGCCCAGCCTGAAGGCCGACTCCAACGGCGTGGCCACCGTCAACATACAGTCGGCAGACATCACCTTGCTGGCCGGCCCCGGCAATGTCATAGGCCGTGCGGTCATCGTCCATGCCCAGCCCGACGACTACACCACCCAGCCCACGGGCAATGCCGGCGCGCGCATCGCCTGCGCGGTCATCAGCCGCGACTGAAGGCCTTGCCCCAGGAAAAAGCCGCTGCCTGGCTGCAGCGGCTTTTTTATGCAATCGCCGTAACTCCCTATAGATAAAGCGCTGACAGCTACGTTTTTTGATAAGGGTTCGTGCCCGCATCGACAGCACGGGCTTCGCGCTCTAGCATGAGCTGCCTCTTTACCGGGAGATAGCCATGCCTGAACCACGGCACCGCCCCCTGCAGGAATGCGTCCGCTGGCTGGTCTGCGCCTGTCTCTGCCTTGGCTTTGCCGTGCTGGCCCAGACCACGGCACAGCCACCTTCGCTGATGCTGGCCCAGGTCTGGCGCAGCGGCCTGCCGCTGCAGGACTATTGGGTCAGCGAAAAGCTGGACGGCGTGCGCGGCTACTGGAACGGCCACCAGCTCGTCAGCCGTGGCGGGCAGCGGATCGCGGCGCCTGAGTGGTTTGTCCGGGATTGGCCGACCACCCCCATGGATGGCGAGCTCTGGGCTGGACGCGGCCGGTTTGCCCATGCCCAGTCCACCACGGCACAGGCCATACCGGACGACCGAGCCTGGCGCCAGATGAGATTCATGGTGTTCGATCTGCCTGCGGCTCCTGGCAGCTTTGACCAGCGCCTGCCGCTGCTGCAGCGCACCGTGGACGCCATTGCCCAGGACTGGGTGCAGATGGTGGAGCAGCGCAAGCTGGGCTCGGAGGCGGAGCTGCAGCAATGGCTGAGTACCGTCATCAAAGGCGGCGGCGAGGGCTTGATGCTGCACAAGGGCAGCGCACCCTATCGCTCGGGCCGCAGCGACGATCTGCTCAAGCTCAAGCCCTTCGATGATGCCGAAGCCCGGGTCATAGGCTACAAAAGCGGACGCGGGCAATGGCAGGGCATGACGGGTGCGCTGCTGGTGCAGACCCCGGACGGCCGACAGTTTTCACTGGGCTCCGGGCTGACGGCCCAGATGCGCAAAAGCCCGCCTGCGCTCGGCAGCTGGGTCACTTATCGCTACCAGGGCCTGCATGAAAAAAGCGGCCTGCCGCGCTTTGCCCGCTTTATGCGGGTGCGCAGCGAGCTGGGCTTTCAGCCCGAGCCGGCAAGCCCGTGACTCACAACTTCATCGGTGCCTGCGACCATTGACCATGCGCTTGAGTCCCGCGACATCAGTGGCTACGGCAGCTGCGCCCCCAGGTCGCGCGCGGCCTGCAACACGTTTTTGACATAGCGCTCGTCATAGCGATGCGCCGGCATGGTCAGCGTCAGGGCGGCCGCCAGATCGCCGCTGCGGCGGAAAACCGGGGCCGAGATGCCGGCGATCTCGCTATGCCTGTCACCCACCAGGGCTTCGTAGCCATCGGCCCGTACACGCGCATAGTGGTTGCGATTTTTCTTCAACCAGTCCCCCAGCTCCGGATCGAAGGCAACCAGCACGCGCCCGCCCGCGCCTTTGTCCAGGGGCAGCAGATCGCCGGCGCGCGCATGATCGCGCACCGGGTGCGGCGAATCCACGCGGTACAGACACAGACGCTCGCGCCCCTGGCGCACATGGTAGGCAGCGCTCTCGCCCGTGGCCTGAACCAGTGCGCGCAGCACCGGCATGACCAGCTTGTCCAGCGAAAAGCTCTGTTCGTAAACCGCATGCAGCCTGGCCACGGCCGAACCCACCGCATAGCGCCCGTCATCCTGGCGCTGAACCCAGCCCCCATGCTCCAGAGAGGCCAGCAATCTCAGCACCGTGCTCTTGTAAAGACGCGTGCGCTCGGCCAGCTCGGCCAGACTCAGCGCGGCATCGCCATCCTGGAATGCGCTCAGCACGCTGAGGGCGCGGTCCACTGCGGCCACACCGCCAGGCGCGGCATTCTCGTCGGCTACAGATTCATTCAGGGATTTACGCGGCATAAAAACTCCTGCCCCTCAGCTTGACAGGGCATCAGGACGCAAGGCAATATTTCAATAGAAAGAATTAAGTTCTATCAGATAGAACATCATTAAAGCATTGTGCCAGCCGCAATGCAAGCATGAAATCCAAGTGAGGCAACCATGTCATTCCCCCACCGCTTCGATCTCCTGATCAGCGAAGTCGGCCCCCGCGACGGCCTGCAGTCGGTCTCGGCTACCATGAGCACGGCCCATAAATATGCCTGGATCGATGCCCTGGTGGCAGCGGGCGTGCAGGAAATCGAAGTCGGCTCCTTTGTCTCGCCCAAGCTGCTGCCGCAGATGGCCGATGCCGCCGAAGTCGTGCGCCACGCCACCGCCCACCCCGGCGTCACCATCATGGCCCTGGTGCCCAATCTCAAGGGAGCCGAAGCCGCCATCCGCGCCGGGGCGCACAAGATCACGCTGCCCGTATCCGCCAGCCCCGCGCACTCCATGGCCAATGTGCGCAAGACACCCGCGCAGATGGTGGAGGAAGTGCGCGCCATCGCCAGGCTGCGCGATGAGATCGCCCCTGCCGTGCATATCGAGGCGGGCATATCCACCGCTTTCGGCTGCACCTTGCAGGGCCTGGTACCCGAGGACGAGGTGATCGCTCTGGCTGCAGCCTGCGTGGCTGCCGGCGCCGACGAATCGGGGCTGTCGGACACCACGGGCATGGCCAACCCGGCCCAGGTCAAGCGCCTGTTCACGCGCCTGCGCAGCGAGCTCGGCGACAAGGCCGGCGCCGCGCATATGCACAACACCCGAGGCCTGGGCCTGGCCAACTGCCTGGCTGCCTATGAGGCTGGCGTGCGCACTTTCGACGCCTCCCAGGCCGGACTGGGCGGCTGCCCCTATGCCCCTGGCGCCTCGGGCAATGTGGTGACCGAAGATCTGGTCTTCATGTTCGAAGCCATGGGTCTGCGCACCGGCATTGACATTGAACGATTGCTTGCTGCGCGAGAAACGCTGGCCGTCGGCCTGCCGGGGGAGGCGCTGTACGGCATGCTGCCACCCGCGGGCCTGCCCAAGGGCTTTGTGCCTCACCGTTACTGATCACGCCTCGGCTCGCCGACGAGCCGGGCGCCACAAGAGATGAATATGCACTCCTCAACCGAATCCGCCAGCACCGGCGCTGCCCCCCTGCCCTATGCCGGCATCCGCGTGGTGGAATTCACCCATATGGTCATGGGCCCCAGCTGCGGCCTGATGCTGGCCGACCTGGGCGCCGAAGTCATCAAGGTCGAGCCCGTGGGCCACGGCCGCAATGGCGATGCCACGCGCAAGCTGCTGGGCTCGGGCTCGGGTTTTTTCCCGCTGTTCAACCGCAACAAGAAAAGCCTGACGCTGGATCTGCAGACCCCTGAGGGCAAGGAAGCCGCGCTGCGACTGATCGCCACGGCCGATGTGGTGACCGAGAACTTCAAACCCGGCACCATGAAGAAGCTGGGCCTGGACTACGAAAGCCTCAAGCAGCAGTTTCCACGTCTCATCTATGTGAGCCACAAGGGCTTTCTACCCGGCCCCTACGAACACCGCACGGCCCTGGACGAGGTGGTGCAGATGATGGGGGGCCTTGCCTATATGACGGGCCGCCCCGGCGACCCGCTGCGCGCGGGCACCAGCGTCAACGACATCATGGGCGGCATGTTCGGTGCCATGGGAGCCATGGCGGCCCTGGCCCAGCGCGAAAAGACTGGCAAGGGCCAGGAAGTGCAAAGCGCACTGTTCGAGAACAATGTCTTCCTGATCGCCCAGCACATGATGCAGTACGCGGTGACTGGCAAGCCCGCAGCCCCCATGCCCGCGCGCATCTCGGCCTGGGCGATCTACGACGTGTTCGAAGTCCAGGGCGGCGAGCAGATCTTTCTGGCCGTGGTCAGCGACGGCGCATGGCGCGAGTTCTGCGATGCCTTCGGCCTGGCCCAGTTGCGTGACGATCCGCGCCTGGGCAGCAACAACGACCGCGTGCAGGCCCGCAGCTGGCTGATGCCGCTGCTGCGCGAAACCATGGCCGGATACAGTGCAGCGCATATCGCCCAGGTCTTCGAGGACAAGGGCCTGCCGTTTGCGCCCATCGCCCGTCCGCACGACCTGCTCGAAGACCCGCACCTGAACGCCACCGGTGCGCTGGCCCCCATCACCTTGCCCGACGGCCGCGACAGCAAGACCGTGCTGCTGCCGCTGACCCTGGACGGCAAGCATCTGCAGGTGCGTCTCTCGCCACCCAAGCTCGGCGAGCACAGCCTGGAGATTCTGACCGCCCTGGGCTACAGCCAGGATCAGGCCCGGGCACTGGCACAGGGCCTGCCCGACTGAGCGACCCCGCGGGGCCACGGCCCCGCTTTCTTCAGCACACCCCAGAACAGGGCGCCCATGCACGCCCTGCGGGGATTCCTTACCCCCAATTTCCAGCCATCAGGAGACAAAACCATGAAACACAGCTCTTTCCTCCATTGCGCAGCACGACCGGCAAACCGCCGCCAGGCCATTGCAGCCTGCGCGCTGATGGCCGTGGCGGTTGCCAGCGGCAGCGCCCAGCCCGGGGAATGGCCCGCCAAGTCGATCCGTATGGTCGTACCCTTCACGCCTGGCGGCGGCACCGACACGGTGACACGCCAGATCAGCGAGCGCATGGCGACCGCGAATCGCTGGATCATCGTGGTGGACAACAAGCCCGGTGCGGGCGGCAATATCGGCCTTGATGCCGTCGCCAAGGCACCGGCCGACGGTTATACCTTCGGCATGGGACAGACCGCCAATCTGGCCATCAATCCCTCGCTGCTGCCCAGCATGCCGTTCAATGCCAAGACCGATCTGCTTCCCGTGGCGCTGGTGGCCTCGCAGCCCGTGGTGCTGGTCGTGCCCGCCGATTCGCCCTGGAAATCGCTGCAGGACCTGATTGCCGCGGCCAAGGCCCAGCCCGGCGCCATCAAGCAAGGCCTGGCGTCCACGGGCACCGTGGGTCATCTGGCGGGGGAAATGCTTTCCTACAAGGCCAAGATCGATGTGCTCAACGTGCCTTACAAAGGCGCCGCGCCGGCCGTGACCGATCTGCTGGGCAAGCAGACCCACTATATGTTCGGCACGCCCCAGGCGGTCTACCCCATGATCAAGGGCCAGCGCCTGCGCGCACTGGCGGTGACCTCGGCCAAGCGTCTAGCCATCCTGCCCCAGGTCCCCACCGTGGCCGAGTCCGGCTTTCCCGGTTTTGAAGCCGTGGACTGGAAGCTGATCGTGGCCCCCAGGAACACGCCTGCCGCGCTGGCGCAGAAGATCAATGCCGCAGTGAACACCGGGCTGCAGGACCCCGCCGTGCTCAAGCAGTTGCAGTCCGAAGGCAGCACGCCCATGGGCGGCAGCCTGCAGGACGCCCAGGCCTATCTGCAAAAGGAGCAGGCCAGCTGGGCCGCGCTGATCCGCGACGCGAAGATCACACTGGAATGACGCTATTCAATTAAAAGCAGCTTCCGCTTGCCTCATCTTGCTTTCCATATGAACAGGCCTTGAAAACAAGTGATACAAAGCGGTAGCTGCTACATTTTTGGTGGATACAGCCACCGTGACCCCAGCCTCTGCCAGAACAGTACGGCCAGGCCGGCGCCGAAGGTGTTGGCCAGCGCATCCAGCCATTCAGCGCCGCGCGTGACAGTCAGAAACGACTGCAGGCCCTCTATCAGGCCGCCATAGGCCGCGCACAGCCCCACCACGCATGCGGCCTGCGCCAGCGTCCAGGCCCGACCCACACTGCGCGCACGCAGCGCTGCCGCCCACCACAGCAGCGTGGCCAGCACGCCGTGCAGACTCGCGTGCACCAGCTTGTCCGCATACGCCATTCCATTCAGAAACGGGAACAGCCTCAGGATCAGGCCGCCGCTGGCGCCGGTTTCATTGAGGCAGCCCCACAGCACGAACAGCGCCCAGGCCAGGCTGCAGGCGGCCGGAACCCGCCACAGGCGCTGGTCTGCAGCAGTCATCGACAGTGGTGAACGCATGACCTCTTTCATATCCGGCATGAAAAAGCCCGGCATGCAGAGCACCCCGGGCTTTTTCTTGGCACAGCGATTCGCGTCAACGAATCATCGCTGCGTCACAGCGTGCGACCAAACGGTCCGGCATCGCCCACCTGCACCGGCTTCTTGCCCTTGCGGGCCGGCTTGGCGGCGGTTCCGGCCACGCGCACGTCCATGTCGGCAGGCGTAGAAGCCTTGGCCTTGGGCGAAGCCTTGCCCGTCTTGGCGGCGGGCTTTGCTGCAGGCTTGGCTACGGCCTTGGCCGCCGTCTTCGCCGCGGGCTTGGCTGCCGCCTTGACCGCACCGGACTTGGCTGCAGGCTTCTTGGCCGCAGGGGCCTTCTTGGCGGGCAAGGACTTGGTCTCCGCGACGCAGTCGGCGTAATAGCGGATCTCGCCGTTTTCGTCTTCCAGCTCCACCAGACCGTGGATATCGGTCTCGAAGCCCGGGCACTCCTTGGCGAACTCGCGCGCGAACACCAGGTAGTCCACGATCTTCTTGTTGAAGACTTCACCGGGGATCAGCAGCGGAATTCCGGGCGGGTAAGGCGTGACCAGACCCACGGTGGTGCGGCCGACCAGATGGTCGATTTCCACACGCTCGGTCTTGCGCTGCGCGATATGCGCATAGGCATCCGAGGGCTTCATCGTGGGCTTGAGATCCGACAGATACATCTCGGTCGTCAGGCGTGCGATATCGTACTTGGCGTACAGCTCGTGCACGTGCTGGCACAGGTCCTTGAGGCCCATGCGCTCGTAGCGGCGGTGCTGCTGGCAGAACTCGGGCAGGATGCGCGCCAGAGGCTGGTTGCGGTCGTAATCGTCCTTGAACTGCTGCAGCGCCGTCAGCATGGTGTTCCAGCGGCCCTTGGTGATGCCGATGGTGAACATGATGAAGAAGGAGTAAAGACCCGTCTTCTCGACCACCACGCCGTGTTCGGCCAGGTATTTGGTGACGATGGACGCGGGAATGCCGGTGTCGGCAAAGTCGCCGTCCAGGTCCAGGCCGGGCGTGACGATGGTGGACTTGATGGGGTCCAGCATGTTGAAGCCATCGGCCAGATCGCCAAAGCCGTGCCAGTTGTCGAACTCCTTGCCGTTCTTCTTGGAGCGGGTCTTGGTCGATGCATCCGTGCCGCGGATGATCCAGTCCTGGGCCGTGCCCACGCCTTCCTCGGCCAGGGCTTCAGGGCCCCAGACCTCGAACCACCAGTCGTCGTCACCGAACTCGTCCTCCACCTTGCGCATGGCTCGGCGGAAGTCCAGCGCCTCGACAATCGACTCTTCCACCAGGGCCGTGCCGCCGGGCGGCTCCATCATGGCGGCAGCCACGTCGCAGCTGGCGATGATGCTGTACTGGGGGCTGGTCGAGGTGTGCATCAGATACGCCTCGTTGAACAGCGGGTGGTCCAGCTTCTCGGTCTGGCTGTCCTGCACCAGCACATGCGAGGCCTGGCTGATGCCGGCGAGCAGCTTGTGGATGGACTGGGTGGCATAGACCACCGAGTGCACCGGACGCTTGCGCTTCTTGCCCATGGCGTGATAGCTGCCATAGAAGGGGTGGAAGGCGGCGTGGGGCAGCCAGGCCTCATCAAAGTGCAGATTGGCCACATATCCGTCCAGCATGCCCTTGATGGTCTCTGTGTTGTAGAGCACGCCGTCGTAGGTGGACTGCGTCAGCGTCAGCACGCGGGGCTTGACGGCCTTGGCGTCCACGCCCTTGAGCAAGGGGTTGGCGGCAATCTTGGCCTGGATGGACTCGACCGAGAACTCGCTCTGCGGAATCGGTCCGATGATGCCGAAGTGATTGCGCGTCGGCTTGAGGAACACCGGAATCGCACCGGTCATGATGATCGAGTGCAGGATGGACTTGTGGCAGTTGCGGTCCACCACCACCACGTCGCCGGGTGCCACGGTGTGGTGCCAGACGATCTTGTTGGAGGTCGATGTGCCATTGGTCACAAAGTAGCAGTGATCGGCATTGAAGATACGTGCCGCATTGCGCTCGGACTCGCCGATGGCGCCGTTGTGGTCCAGCAGCTGGCCCAGCTCTTCCACGGCATTGCAGACGTCGGCGCGCAGCATGTTCTCACCGTAGAACTGGTGATACATCTGGCCCACGGGGCTCTTCAGAAAGGCCACGCCACCCGAGTGACCGGGGCAGTGCCAGCTGTAGGAGCCGTCTTCGGCGTAGTCCAGCAGTGCCTTGAAGAACGGCGGCTGCACGCTCTCCAGATAGCTCTTGGCTTCACGGATGATGTGCTTGGCCACGAACTCGGGCGTGTCCTCGAACATGTGAATGAAGCCATGCAGCTCACGCAGAATGTCGTTGGGCAAGTGACGGCTGGTCTTGGTCTCGCCGTAGATATAGATGGGCACTTCCTCATTCTTGCGGCGCACTTCACCGATGAAGTCGCGCAGGCTGTGAATGATGGGGTCCTTGTCGCCGCCGAGCTGGAATTCCTCGTCGTCGATCGACAAAATAAAGGCACTGGCCCGGCTTTGCTGCTGTGCGAACTGCGACAGGTCGCCATAGCTGGTCACGCCCAGGACTTCAAAGCCCTCTTCTTCAATGGCTTGAGCCAGGGCGCGAATGCCCAGTCCCGAGGTGTTCTCGGAACGGTAGTCCTCGTCGATGATGACGATGGGAAAGCGAAACTTCATGAACAGCCTCCGTACCAATCAGGCCTAAAAAACGAAACAGCCGCGAAGTGTAAGGAATATCCTTATTGCGGCTTTGAAACAGGCTGTTTTTAACCCAGAATGTGGTGCACTAAATACAGGCCTTAAGAGGAGCTCAGGTATGGATCACTCCACCGCGTGGTGGTTGCTTGCAGGTTTGCTGGTCATTGCGGAGCTGTTGACCGGCACTTTCTATCTCCTCATGCTGGCCCTTGGCGCCATTGCCGGTGCGCTTTGCGCCCATTTCGGCATGGGCACCAACAGCCAGATCGTCACTGCGGCGCTGCTGGGCTCGGGCGCCGTCCTCGTCTGCTATCTGCTGCGCAAGCGCAGCCCGCGCCGACAGCCCGCCTCCAGCAATCGCGATGTCAACATGGATGTGGGTGAAACCGTGGTGGTGGAGCAGTGGAACACCGACGGCACGGCCCAGGTCCGCTATCGAGGAGCCACCTGGACCGTCATGGGACGCCAGGGCGCGCTGCCCATTCCCGGCCCCCACCGCGTGGCCGAAGTCATCGGCAACCGGCTGCTGGTTGACAAGATCTGATCACCGCCCAGCCCCGGCATGGTTATGCTGGGCGCTGGAACGCCTCGCTCTCTTTCTTCACATCAACGCCCCACAAGGGCTGGAGACAATATGGATTACGCAGTCCCTCTCGCCATCGCCATCATTGCCGTCATCTTCATCGTCCGCTCGATCAAGGTGGTTCCCCAGCAGCATGCATGGGTCAAGGAGCGTCTGGGCAAATATGCAGGCACGCTCACGCCCGGCCTGAACTTTCTGATCCCGTTCGTGGACCGCATCGCCTACAAGCACAGCCTCAAGGAAATTCCGCTGGACGTGCCCAGCCAGGTCTGCATCACGCGCGACAACACGCAGCTGACCGTGGACGGCATTCTCTACTTCCAGGTCACCGACCCCATGCGCGCCAGCTACGGATCGTCCAACTACATCATGGCCGTCACCCAGCTCGCCCAGACCTCGCTGCGCAGCGTGATCGGCAAGCTGGAGCTGGACAAGACCTTCGAGGAACGCGACATGATCAACGCCCAGGTCGTCAATGCCATCGACGAAGCCGCGCTGAACTGGGGCGTGAAGGTGCTGCGCTACGAGATCAAGGATCTGACACCGCCCGCTGAAATTCTGCGCGCCATGCAGGCCCAGATCACGGCCGAGCGTGAAAAGCGTGCCCTGATCGCCGCCTCCGAAGGCCGCCGCCAGGAGCAGATCAATATCGCCACCGGCGAGCGCGAGGCCTTCATCGCCCGCTCCGAAGGCGAAAAGCAGGCTGCCATCAACAAGGCACAGGGCGAGGCCGCAGCCATCACCACCGTGGCCGAAGCCACCGGACAGGCGCTGGAGCGCGTGGCCACGGCCATCCGCCAGCCCGGCGGCGAGCAGGCGGTGCAGCTCAAGGTGGCTGAAAGCGCCGTGGAGGCCTACAGCAAGGTGGCCGCAGACTCCAACACCACCCTGGTCATTCCTGCAAACATGACCGAAGTCTCCGGCCTGATTGCCTCCGCCATGAAGATGGTGCAGGTGGGCAAGAACGCCTGACCGCCTCGCTTGATGCGCCGTGCAGAAAAGAACTTTCTGCACTTTCATTTTGAGGTCGAAATTTCTGGTTAGAATAGCGGCTTCATCACACGGAGCGGTGGATGAGTGGTTTAAGTCGCACGCCTGGAAAGCGTGTGTGGGTTAATAGCCCACCGCGGGTTCGAATCCCGCCTGCTCCGCCAGATTTTAGAATCAAGTCGACCACACTTGGTTTTTTTACTTCAGCAATGAAGTATTTTTGGGATCGCTGTGGAGCGGTGGATGAGTGGTTTAAGTCGCACGCCTGGAAAGCGTGTGTGGGTTAATAGCCCACCGCGGGTTCGAATCCCGCCTGCTCCGCCAAATGACAAAAGGCCTTGAAGCAATTCAAGGCCTTTTTTCTTTTTGGCGTATTCGACCGTGAATGCGATTTGAATTCACGGTACGGCAATAGCCTCTTGCATATCCTGCCCGGCACCGGCCAATGCCAGGGGCCTGAATCGTAAAAGTCGAGCCCGGCCATTTTCGGGCCGGCTTGAAAAACGCAGCGCACGATCTGCCTGCCAGCAAGGCCCCGAGAACCGGGCTGCGTCCCGGGCTTTCACGGGCCAGGGCATCTGCAGGCCGGATCCAGGGTTCGCCTTGAACCAGGCGCTCAGAACCTGCCGCGCAGCGTCAGCATCACATTGCGCGGCTCGCCATAGTAGTTGGAGCCATAGGCCGCCCAGACACGCTGGTAATACACCTTGTCAAAGACATTGTTGACGGTCAGCGTTGCATCCAGATGCTTGTTGAAGCGGTAGCCGATCTGCAGTGCAGCCGTGGTCACCGGCCCCTGCGAGAACTTCACATCGCCATTGAGGCGGTACATGCGGCTGGTGCTGCGCATACCGCCACCCAGGCTGAAGCCCTCCAGGGCACCCGGACCAAACTCATAGCGTGTCCACAGGTTGAAGCTGTGGCGCGGAGCGATGAAGGTATAGAGCTGGGCCTTCTCGTCCGGCGTTCCTTCCAGGGTTTTGGTCTGCGTGTACGCATACCCGACAGCCAGATTCCAGCCCGCCGCGATGCGGCCATTGATTTCGGCTTCCACGCCCTGGCTTCGCATCTTGCCTGCGGCAACCGAAAACAGCGGGTTTGCCGGATCGGTCATCGCACGATTGGTGTCTTCCATGCGGAAAATCGCCGCACGGGCATTGAGCTGCTTGTTCAGCCACTCACCCTTTACACCTGCTTCGTATTGCTGGCCCACGCGTGGACGCAATGTCATGCCGTCGGCATCGCTGGCGGTCTGCGGCGCAAAAATGCGGGTGTAGCTGGCATAGGCAGAAAGCTGCTCGCTCAGATCGAACACGACACCCGCATAAGGCGTGAACTTGCCGCTGATGCGCGTATTGGTTTCGGAGAACTGGTTGAAATAGGCGTTGCGATTGACGGCATGGTTGTCCCACCAGGTCATGCGCCCACCCATGCTCAGCAACACACCGCTGGCCGGGCGCAGATTGACCCGCCCATACAGCCCGTACTGCTCCGTGCGGTTGTCATTGCCATTGGAGAAACTGTAGTTCGTCGGTTTGGGAACGTTGTTGTCAGGATCGAAGATGTTGATCGGAGCACCATCGCCGCCGCCGTACTTGAAGCTCTTGTGCACCTTGCGATAGTCTGCTCCCAGCGTCAGCTCGTTGTTGGATGAACCCAGAGCGGCGAACGGCGTGCTGATGAAACCGTCCAGGCCATGCGTCTTCCAGTGGCTGCGGTAAGCCCAGCTGATGAGGCAGCTGTCGCCGCTGGCGGGGTCCGCTGCGCAGTCCGACCAGCCGAACAGCCGCGAGGGCTCGTCCTGCTCGCGGTAGCTGGCGTTGAGCTTGATCTGCCCGCCGTTGTCCAGGCGATGCTGCAGTTCTGCGAAGTACTCGGTATTGCGTTCGGTGATGTGGTTCCAGATGGGATCCAGATAGCTGGAGCGAGGTATGTCCAGCAGGCGTCCTTCCGGATAGGCCGGCAGCCCGAATGCGGGACGTCCCTTGTATTGCTGATGGCTGGCTCCGGCGGTGAGCGTGCTCGATGGCGTGAGATCGGCCTCCAGCACGCCATAGATCAGCGGCTTCCTGGAATACACATGATCCACAAAGGAGCCCTGATCCTGGTAGGCCGTGACAAGACGCCCGCGTATGCGTCCATCACTGCTCAGAGGCCCCGTCATGTCCGCCTCTGCGTAATAGCGGCTCCACGAACCGGCCGACAGCTGGGTGCTGAACTCCTTGTGCGCCTTTGGGCGCTTGCGCACCAGATTGATCGAGCCGCCAGGATCGCCGGCGCCCTGGAACAGTCCGGCAGGGCCGCGCAGGACTTCGATACGGTCGTACATGGCCATGCCGAATCCGCTCGAAAGATCATTGCCTGTGCTGGCCGGGTTGTTGATGCCGTCCACCTGCACGGTATCCACCGCGTAGCCGCGCAGATAGAAATTGCCATGATTGCCTCCGGTGCTGCCGGGCTCCACGGTGACGCCGGGCACGGTGCGCATGGCGTCATCGAGACTCTGGATATTCTGGTCCTCAAGCATCTGACGCGTCACGACGGAAACCGACTGCGGAATTTCGCGCAGACTCTGCGCGCTCTTGCCGATGGTGACCAGCTGTGCCGCATAGGAGCCCGTGCCTTCCGAGAAGGTAGACACCTCGGCCGGCGCAGTCACCAGCACTTCCGCCAGGCTGGGGGCCGTGCCGGCCGCCACAGGAGCCGCAGTGCTCTTGCGCAGGATGAAAACGCCAGGCTGGGCCTGGACAGCCTCTAGCCCTGTGCCGCGCAACAGCTGAGCAAAGCCCTCTGCGACCGCGAACCTGCCATGCAGACCTGCAGTCTGAAGTTCCCCGGAAAGTGCAGAGTCCGCAGACAGCGTCACCCCCGACTCGCCCGCAAAACGCGCCAGGGCCTGGCTCAATGGCCCCCGAGGCAGGCTGTACTCTCGCCGCTCCGACTCACCCGCAAAGCTCTGGCCAGACTGGGCCTGAACGCCGCCGGCAGCGGCCATGCCCAGCAGCAGTATCAGCCCGGCTTGCACGGCACTCTGTTTGAATCCCTGGCCGCCAACGGACAGGATGGACGAGGAAAGTAGCGAAGTCTGCCCGCAAAAATGCTGCGCAATGGCCATGGAGTAACCCTTCTGAAAAACGCCGATAAATGTGTTGTCTTTCTTGTATGACCGGCGTCCCGCCAAAAGGGGACATGGAAGCGGAATAAATCGAGTGCCTCAGCGTGGCACGATGGTCACCCAGTAGCGCGAGCGCTGCAGAACCCTGATGGGCAAGGAGGCCGCCAGCGCCGCCAGTGCCTGGTCCGTATCACGCAGCTGAAAGGCTCCGCTCACCGGCAGGGCTGCCACCGCCGGATCGCAGCGCACAATGCCCGGACGGTAGCGCGAGAGCTCGGCAGCAAAGACACCTAACGCCGTCTTTTCCGCATAGAGCACCCCTGCCGTCCAGCCATCGGCGGCAAGGCCGGCGGCTTCGGGCGCGTCCACATGCTCTGCACTCATATGCGCCTGCTGCCCCACATTGATGCGCACCGCCGCGCCGCCGTTGGCGGGGATCAGTTCCACCGCCCCCTGTTGAACCGCAACCAGGGAGCTTCGATCCGTCGGCGCAGATGGTGGATCGATACGCACGGTAAAGCGCGTTCCCAGCGCGCGTGCCGTTCCTTGCGCCGTCTGGACCAGAAACGGCCGCTGCGCGGCATCGGCAGCAGTCTGTACCCAGATGGCGCCCGCACGCAGGATCAGGCGGCGCTCCGACGATGTGAACACCATGTCGACGGCACTGCCGGTGTCCAGCTGCATTCTGCTGCCGTCGGCCAGCGTCGACTCACGGCGCTCGCCCGTGTGGGTACGCATATCCGCCGACCATTCATGCCAGGGCGCAAGACGCCAGGCCCCATAGCTGACGGGCCCTGCCACGATCACAGTCGCCAGCAGCCGCGTGACGGCACGCCGCTGCGACCGGTTCGCATCGCGCAGGGCCGTCGCGCTCAGCACACCCAGCGTCTTGCCGGCCCGGCTTGCATTCAACTGGCCGAGCACCCGTTCGGCGCGCTGCCAGGCGACTTCATGGCGCGGGTCAGAGTTGCGCCATTGCATGAGTTCTGCCTGCAGCGTCGCATCGCCTTCATCGGCGTGCAGCCGCACCAGCCACTGCGCTGCCTGCCGCGCTGCGCTTGGATCGATAGCCAGGGTCGGGGACGGTGAAGCGGACATGCTCAGGCCACCAGCAAGATGCACTGCTCGAAGGCCTGCGCCATATAGCGCTTGACGGTGCGGACCGTGACATCCAGGCGCTGCGCCACCTGCGCGTAAGTCAGGCCATCGAGTTGAGACAGCAAGAACGCCTCACGCACCTTGGGTGGCAGG
Source organism: Comamonas brasiliensis (assembly GCF_018292285.1). NCBI lineage: Bacteria > Pseudomonadati > Pseudomonadota > Betaproteobacteria > Burkholderiales > Comamonadaceae > Comamonas > Comamonas brasiliensis. The sequence continues at coordinate 675,423 of NZ_JAANES010000001.1, read as the reverse complement.
CCGTTGAGCATGGCATCGATCTGATGCAATGCCTCCAGCACAAGCAACTGCTGCTCGGGCGAAGGTGCCAGGGGCTCCGGCAGCTGGGCCATCGCGTCCAGCCATGCCTGTTCCAGCGACAACCGCTGCACATGATTGATGAGCAGATTGCGCGCAACCGTGGTCAGATAGGCTCGCGGCTCGCGCAATACCAGCGCGCGCTGCTCGGCCTGGGCCGCCAGCACTCTCACAAAAGTATCTTGTGCCAGATCCGCGGCATGATCCGCCCCGCCTAGCTTGCGCCTCAGCCATCCAAGAAGCCAGGGGTGATGCTCTCCATAGATCGCGGCCATGTCGGTCAAGGAGTGGGATGGGTATGACAAGATACAACAGCTTACTTATTTTGATAATGAGAATTATTATCGATCTATAAGCAAGCTGAAATAGCTGTGGTTTTTCCGGGACGCTCTGCCTGGCAGCCATCTCCGGCTCACGGGGTAGACCCTGTCCACCGAGGTTCGGGGCGGCACCCGATGCGCCGCCCCTGGGTGCACTCAGCTCTGAGCCCCCTGCTGCGACTGCCAGCCTCCGCCCAGGGCCTTGAACAGCGTGGCCAGGGCCATTTGCCGCTGCGTACTGACCTCGATCAGAGCCATTTGCTGCGCAAAGTCCGTGCGCTGTGCATCCAGATAACGCAGATGGCTGTCCAGCCCGGCGCGATAGCGCAACTCGGCGAGCTTGAGCGTATTCGCGCTGGTCTGCACCAGCCGCTGGCGGGCCAGCTCCTCGCGCCTCAGGGTCTCGACGGAGGCCAGCGCGTCGCTGACTTCACGAAACGCCGTCTGGATGCTGCGCTCGTAACTGGCTATCGCCATGTCCTTGCGCAGCTGCGCGATCTCCAGATTGGCGCGATTGCGGCCGCCATCAAAAATCGGCAGGTTGAGCTGCGGCATGAAGGACCAGGAGCGCTGGCCACCGGCAAACAGATCGGAGAGCTCGGCACTGGCCGAGCCGTAGGAGCCCGTGAGCGAAATGCGAGGAAAGAATGCGGCCCGCGCAGCGCCGATGCTCGCATTGCGCGAACGCAGCTGGTATTCGGCTGCACGGATGTCCGGGCGCTGTTCCAGCAGATCAGACGGCATGCCGGCACCAATCTCCTGCACCAGGGGAGCGGCGCTCAGATCCGCTGCCGCCTGGACCGAGCCATCGCCCACCAGCCAGTCCAGCGCGTTTGCCGCCTGGCGCAGCTCGCGTGACAAGCGCTCGACTTCGGCGCGCGCTTGTTCGAGCTGGCCTTGAGCCTCCTGCTCGTCCAAGCGGCTGGCCGTGCCGGTCTTTCTGCGCTCGCTTATCAACTGCCACTCCTTCTCGCGCGCCTGCAAGGTGCGCAGTGCCAGGACCTGGCGCTGCCGCGCACTGTCGTGCGCCAGCGAGGCCTGGATCACTTCGGCGACCAGACTGATCTGCACGCTGCGTGCGGCCTCTTCGGTAGCCAGGTATTCCATCAGCGCAGCCTCGGACAGCGAGCTCACACGGCCGAAGAGATCAAGCTCGAAAGCCATCAACCCGACGCCAGCCTGATAGTTGCTCTGCACCCTGGCCGCTCCTGTGCCGCTCAGGTCGGCAGGCAGGCGCTGGCGGTTGCCACTGGCCTGCGCTTCCAGACCGGGCAGCTGGTCCGCACGCTGCACGCGATAGGCCGCGCGTGCTGTCTGCACATTGAGTAGCGTCTGGCGCAGATCGCGGTTGTTGGCCAGCGCTGTTTCGATACGTGAGCGCAGCCGCTCATCGATCACGAAATCCTTCCAGTGCAAACTCTGCGCCGATGCAAGTGTGGCTCCCGGGGCCGCACTCCAGCTGCCAGGGATGGGCGCAGCAGGCCTGTCGTAGGTCGGTGCAAAAGAGCAGCCTGCCAGTGCCGCGGTGATCAGCGTCAGCGCCGCCCTGCGCATGGTTTCATGCCGGTTCATGCGGTTTCTCCTTCGGAGTCTGTGTTTTTGTCCTGGTCCTGGTCCTGGGCGCGGCGCTTGCGCCGCAGCGAGAGCACGAAGACAAAGAAGATGGGCACGAACAGCACGCCCAGCAAGGTCGCGCTGAGCATGCCGCCGATCACGCCGACACCGATGGCGGCCTGGCTGGAGGCACCCGCGCCGGTGGCAAGCGCCAGCGGCACCACCCCCAGGATGAAGGCCAGCGAAGTCATCACGATGGGGCGAAAGCGCAAACGGGCTGCCTGCAATGCGGCCTCCGTCAACGAATGGCCGCGCTCATGCAGGTCCTTGGCAAACTCCACGATCAGGATGGCGTTCTTGGCCGCTAGGCCGATGATGGTGATCAGACCGACCTTGAAGTACACGTCGTTCGAGAGACCCAGCGCCGAAGTGGCCAGCACCGAGCCCAGCGCGCCTATGGGCACGATCAGCATCACGGCTGCGGGAATGCTCCAGCTTTCGTACAGGGCCACGAGCAGCAGGAACACCACCACGATGGCCAGTGCGAACAGCTTGGGGGCCTGTGCGCCAGCGGCCTTTTCCTGATAGGACAGCGCCGTCCACTCGTAACCTATACCGCGCGGCATCTCGCCCAGAATGCGCTCGAGCTCGGCCATGGCCTCACCCGTGGTGTGGCCGGGCTTGGCGTCGCCCGCGATTCGGAAGGCCGGATAGCCGTTGTAGCGCGAGATCTGCACCGGCCCCTGCTCCCACTCCACGCTGGCAAACGAGGCCAGCGGCACCTGCTCGCCCTGGGCATTGGGCACATACAGGCGCAGCAGGGCTTCGGGCGTCATGCGCGCGGCCGTGTCGGCCTGCACCACCACACGCTGCAGGCGCCCGGCATTCGGAAACTCGTTGATCACGGCCGAGCCATAGGCCGTGGACAGCACGGCACTGATGCTCGCGAAGCTCACGCCCTGGGCCTGGGCCTTGCGCCGGTCTATGTCCAGGCGCAGCTGCGGCGCATCTTCGAGGTTTTCCATCATCGCGTAGGCGATCACCGGCGAGGCATTGGCCTTCTTCAGCAGTTCGTCGCGCGCGGCAACCAGGGCCTCGCGGCCCAGACTGGCGCGATCCTGAAGACGCAGCGCAAAGCCGCCGGAATTGCCCAGGCCGTCGATGGGTGGCGGTTCCACCGCCATGGCCGCACCATCGGACAGACTGCCGAAGCGCTGATTGAAGGCCTGAACCTCGTCCCACGACGCCTGACCCTTGCCGCGCAAGGACCAGTCCTTGAGCGTGACGAAGGCCATGGCCGCGTTCTGCCCCATGCCCGAAAAGCTGTAGCCCATCAGGAACTCGGCCTGGGCCGTCGCGGGGCGGCTTTGCACATAGGCTTCCATGTCGCGCACCACGGCCTCGGTGCGTGCTTCGGTCGCACCAGGGGGCAATTGCACGCTGACGATGTAGTAGCCCATGTCTTCATAAGGCACAAAGGACTCGGGCATGCGCGTGTAGGCAAAGCCCAGTCCGCCCACGATGGCCGCATAGATCAGCATATAGCGGCCCGTGCGCCTGACCAGACGCTGGTTGAGCAGCGAAAAGCGCTCGGTCAGCTTGGCAAAGTGGCGGTTGAACCAGCCGAAGAGACCTTTCTTCTCCTCGTGATGATCCTCGGCAACAGGCTTGAGCAGCGTGGCGCACAGTGCCGGCGTGAATGTCAGCGCCAGCAGGCCCGAGAACAGGATGGAGACCGCCAGCGACAGCGAGAACTGACGGTAGATCACGCCCACCGAGCCGCTCATGAAGGCCAGAGGCAGGAACACGGCCACCAGCACCAGCGTGATGCCGACGATGGCCCCCGAGACCTGCTGCATGGCCTTCACCGTGGCAGCCAGCGGCGAGAGGCCCTCCTCGGCCATGAGACGCTCCACGTTCTCCACCACCACGATGGCATCGTCGACCAGAATGCCGATGGCCAGAACCATGCCGAACATGGTCATCATATTGACCGAGAAGCCCAGCGCATACATCACCGCCAGGGTGCCGGCCAGACACACCGGGACCACGATGGTGGGAATCAGCGTATAGCGCAGGTTCTGCAGGAACAGCCACATCACCAGGAACACCAGCACCACGGCCTCGACCAGGGTCTGGATCACCTTGCCGATGGCGACTTCGACAAAGCGCGAGGTGTCATAGGGCACGGCGTACTGAATATCGTCCGGGAAGTTCTGCGACAGTTCGGCTAGCCTCGCCTTGACCGCCTTGGCGGTCTGCATAGCATTGGCACCAGGTGCCAGTTGCACGGCGGCCGCCACTCCTTTGTGGCCGTCCTCGCGCGAGGCGAAGCTGTAATCGAGCTGGCCGACTTCGAGACGCGCCACATCGGCCAGGTGCACGGCCGAGCCATCGGCCCTGGCCTGCAACACGATCTGGCCGAACTCCTCGGGCGAACTCAGCGTGCCCTTGACGGCAATCGTGGCGCTGAGCTCCTGCTCGGACGATCCGGGCTGGCTGCCGAAGCTGCCTGCCGGCACCTGGGCGTTCTGCGCGGCAATGGCCGCATTCACGTCCGCCACCGACAGGCCGTAGCCCAGCAGCTTCTGCGGATCGACCCAGACCCGCATGGCGACATCGGCGCCGAAGTACTGCACCTTGCCCACGCCGGGCACGCGGCGGATCTCGTTGTTGATGTTGCGCACCGCATAGTCGGAGAGACGGACCTCGTTCTTGCCGCTGTCGTCGCCCTTGTAGGTCAGCGAATAGATCAGCAGGAAGTTGGCGCTGGCCTGCTCGACCTGCAGGCCCATCTGCATCACCGAGGCGGGCAGCCTGGCCTCGGCCTTCTTGATGCGGTTCTGCACCTCGACCTGGGCCAGTGCGGGATCGGTGCCCGGCGCGAAGGTAGCGGTGATTTCGGCTAGGCCCGTAGCGCCGCTGGACGAGTCGAAGTACAGCAGCCCCTTGGTGCCGTTGAGTTCCTCCTCGATGACGCTGGTCACCGATTCCATCACCGTGGTGGCTGACGCCCCCGGATAGGTTGCCGAGATGGAGATCTGCGGCGGCGCCACATTGGGAAACTGCGCCACAGGCAAGGCCGGGATCGCCAGCAGGCCGGCCAGCAGGATGAAGATCGCAACCACCCAGGCCAGCTTGGGGCGATCAATAAAAAACCGGGACATCATCTATCCTTGAATAAGGCTTGTCTTTTTTAGCATTCAGCGCTTTCAGAATCAGCGCATATTGCTCATTTTTTTGAAGTAGCTTCGGCGTCTTTGACGACGCCAGCTTCAGCTGCAGCGGCCGCCCGGATCTGCACCTTGGTGCCGGGCACGGCCGCCGCAAGGCCTCCGACCACCACCCTGGCGTTTTCCTTGAGGCCCTCGGTGATATGCCAGTCGGAGCCGTACATGGCACCGGTGCTCACCTTCTGGGACTGCACCATGTTCTGCTCGTCGAGCACCAGCACATGGGCCAATCCGTCGGCGCCGCGCTGCACCGCGCGCTGAGGCACGAGAATGGCCGCAGGATCCTCGCCCAGGCCCAGGGTCACGCGCACATACATGCCTGGCAGCAGCAAGCCATCCTGGTTGGGGAACTCACCGCGCAGCGCCAGCTGGCCGGTACCGCGATCCACCGTCACATCCGAGAACAGCATCCGTCCCTGGCGTTTCTGATCCAGACCATCAGCCACCAGCGTCACCGGAGTGTTGCGTGGAGACTGGCCCTGCAGCTGCTGGGCACGCCAGCGCGTGGCCAACGCGGCAGGCTGGCGAAAATCGGCGAAGACGGGGTCCAGCTGCTGGATCACCGCCATCGCTGTCGCTTCCCCCTGGCCAACCAGGGCACCTTCGGTCACCAGGGCACGGCCGATGCGGCCGGCGATCGGAGCTTTCACCGTCGCATACTCCAGGTTCAGGCGTGCCGCCTCCACTTCGGCCTGGGCCGATTGACGCGTGGCCATGGCACTGTGCAGCGTGGCCTTGGCGCTGTCGAAATCCTGGCGGCTCACGGCTTCCTGCGCCACCAACGGTTCGTAACGGCGCACCACGGACTGCGCTTCCGACAGCGCAGCCTCGGCTCGCGCCAGCTCGCCCCGAGCCCGCGACAGCGCAGCGCGCAGCGGCGCCGGGTCGATGCTGAACAGCACCTCGCCAGCCTTCACATCGGCGCCCTCCTTGAAATGGCGGCTCAGCACGATACCCGGCACACGCGCACGCACTTCGGCCACGCGCACAGGCTCGATCCGCCCGGGCAGTTCAGCGCTGAGGCTCAGCGCCCTGGGCTTGACGGTCACCACATCCACCTGCGGCAGCTCCTGGGGCTGGCCACCCGCTTCCGACTGGATGCAACCGCTCAACATCATTGCGGCCGCCAATGCGGCCAGGGCCGGCCAGGCACGCACATTCTGGCTTTTCGTCTTCATGGCTTTTGAGTCTTGTCAAATCTTGAAAGACGCGCATGATGCACGAAAAAGTTTTTTGAATCAAATTTGATTCATTAAGACTTATATTGATTCTTGATATTTTGCTGGCGTGTAAAGTTGCCAGCTCTTACTTTTAGACTCGCTGGTTGAATCAAAATAGGTTCATCCGTATCCGCCCCAACCGGAGCTACGAATGACAACAGCCCCCCACGACAACACAGCAATCCTCCCCCCATTGGCCCTGGCCCTGGTCAACCACCCACGCGCCACCTTGCAGGAGCTGGCCAAGGCCATTGGCATCAGCAAGGCCACGCTCTACCGTTTCTGCCCCACGCGCGATCTGCTGATCAAGCGCCTGCTGGAGCAAAGCCTGCGCACGCTGGACGAAGCACTGGACGAAGCCCGCATCGAGGAAGGCCCGGTGCTCGAGGCCCTCAAGCGCCTCAATGCCAAGCATCTCGAACACCGCGAATTCACGCTGTTTCTGACCTATTACTGGAACGAGGTCGAAAAGCCCATGGAGGAAAATGCGATCTGGGAGCCCAAGGTTGACGCTTTCTTCCTGCGCGGCCAGCAGGAAGGCGTGTTCCGCATCGATTTCAGCGCGGCAACATTGACCGAGCTTTGGCTGGGAACCGTGATCGCGCTGATCGACGGCGAGCGCCGCGGCCGCATCCCCCGCGCTCCGCTGGCGCAGCTTGCAGAGCAGGCGTTTTTGCAGGGCGTCATGCGCCAGGACGCGCCAGCGCCCCTCTGAATGCAGAGCTTGCGGGCCGCCATGCCTGCCTGCCGCTGCAGCGCGGTCATACTCGGCCAGTGCAGCGTGCAGCCCATTCGTTTTCACAACCCAGAGCAGTCTTGCCATGATCAGCCACCTTGACCACCTGGTACTCACCACGGCCAACGAAGCCCAATGCATACACTTCTACACCGAAGTCCTGGGCATGCGGCTAGAGTCCTTCATCGGCGGCAACCCGCCCGTGGAGCGCAAGGCCTTTGTCTTCGGCCAGCAGAAGATCAATCTGCATGTGAAGGGGCGCGAGTTCGAACCCAAGGCCCACACTCCTGTGCCCGGTGCCCTGGATCTGTGCTTTCTGGCCTCGGTGCCGCTGAACGAGGTCATCGCGCATCTGCAGCAGTTGTCGATTCCCATCGCCGAAGGCCCTGTGATGCGCACCGGTGCCACATCGAAGATCCGCTCCATCTATGTGCGTGACCCCGACCTGAACCTCATCGAGATCTCGGAACCGGCCTAGCCGTGCTCGCGCTGGCAAGCCGGGGCCCGCGAAACGGCCCCGCTTGTCGGTTTAGAGCTGTGCCAAGGCCTTTTTGGCCGGTGCATGGCCTTGGGCGGCAGCACGCTGCAACCATTCACGCGCGAGCCTGGTGTTTTTTTTCACACCCTGACCATCCCGGTACAAGGTGCCCAAGGCATATTGGGCCGGGGCATCCTGCTGCTCGGCGGCCAGACGGTACCACTTGAGCGCCTGCGCCATGCTCTTGCCCACACCATCGCCGCTCTCGTACAGAGTGCCCAGGTTGTACTGGGCCTTTGCATAGCCTTGCTCGGCTGCCATGGCGAACCATTTGGCAGCCTCGGCATAGTTGGGCTTGTCGAAACCCTTGCCCAGGTACTGGAAGACGCCAACGTTGTACTGGGCCAGGACATTGCCTTTGAGCGCCGAGTTCAGGTTTTCCATGTATTCCATGGACTGCACAAACGAACCGGCTTCGGCAGATGCCGCGGAAAGCTGCTGCAGGCGCTCGGCGGCGGCCGCATGCTGGTATTTCAGCGCCTGTGTGTAATAGGCGATCGCTTCCTTATCGTTGCGATACTCGCCCTCGCCCTGCTCGAACAGGCGGCCCAGTTCATAGTAGGCCTCGCCCGAGCCGCGTATGGCTACAGCATGCAGGAGCAGCACGGCTCGCTTGTAGTCGGGGGCCACGCCCTGGCCTTCGAAGCAAATCTTACCCAGCAGCAATTGGGCTTTTTGCACGCCTTTGTCTGCCAGCGGGGTCAGCCATTTCGCGGCTTCGGCATGGTTCTTCTCTACGCCTTCGCCAAGGTAGTACATCTCGGCAACCGTGAACTGCGCGAGCACATCGGCTTGCTGCGCCGCCATCAGATACCAGCGAAACGAAGCCTGCAGATCCTGGGCAACCAACTCGCCTTTGCGGTAGACAAAGCCCAGGCTATTTTGTGCTGTTGCAGAGCCCTGTTGCGCGGCGCGCTCCAGCCATGCGACACCTGTTGGGGCATCCTTCTCAACCGCTTCGCCTTTCAGATAGATCGTACCCAGCAGGTTCTGCGCATCGAGATTGCCAGCGTTTGCAGCCTGATGAATGCGTGCCAGGCCTGCCTCAGGATCTTTCTTCACGCCTTCGGCACCCAGCACATAGACCAGGCCCAGCAGATACTGGGACGGCGCATGCTGCTGATCGGCGGCCAGCCTCAGCCAGCGCAAGGCATCGTCGGCATTCTTTTCCACACCCTTGCCGTAAAGATAGGCTTTGCCCAACTCGTACTGTGCCGCGACATCGCCGGTCTTTGCCGAGTTGACCGTGTCGCTGGGCTGGGCCTGGGCACAACCCCAGACCGAGAGCCAAGCCGAGAGCACCAAAGCACCAGACCATCTCGCAAGCATTGCTTCTCCTGTTCGCAAAAAGAGGCGAGTATATAGAAGCAATGCCTTATCCACCAAGCGCAGACAGCTATCAAAAACATATCAACCCATCTCAACACGGAGACGGCTTCCGATGCAGCTCGCGCTTGAATGAAGGCACCGGGCCGCCTGGCGACGGCCAAGCGCCTCTTTGGCTCAGGCAGTCATGGGCGTGCAGAGCTCCACCACACAGCCATCGGGGCAACGCAGATAGGACACCACCTGGCCCCAGGGCTTGGCTGTCGGTGCGGCCATCTCGGCAGCGCCGGCGCTCAGCGCGTTCCGATGGGCCTGCTCGACATCTTCCGTGACCAGCGCGATTTCGAAGCCCAATGGCTTGGCGGAGCTGTGCGCTTCGACATGGCCTCCCGGAAAATTCAGCCCACCCAGCTCATGGGCGGCAAATGCCAGCGTCGTCTGCCCGGTCTCGAGCTCGCCGTAGGTTCCGGATTCATGCAGAAAACGCCGCTGCATGCCGAATGCGCGGGTAAAGAAGTCCAGAGATGCCGGGACATCGGGGACATAGACGATTGTGTAGCCCAGTTTCATGAAACACCTTCTCAAAGCTCGAGCGAATTGGAACGTTGAACGCGCGCCTGTTTGCCGTTCAGCGCCGTCATCCTACTCAGCAAAACGACGAAGGCCTTGAAATGATTCAAGGCCTTCGTGACTGTCTGCCGGATTCAAGCCGTCATCTACAGCCCCATGCCCAGAATCGAGTTATCGGCATGCAGCTCGCTGCCGCTCATGACGCTGGACTCGTCGCTGGCCAGAAACAGCACCAGCTGTGCGATACGCTCAGGCATATAGGCACGTCCCCCGCGATTGCGCTCGGCATCATGCAAGACCATTTCCTGACTCACACCCTTGGGCAGCGAAGCCTGCATCATGGGCGTATAGATGCCATCGGGGTGGATGGAGTTGACGCGAATCGCATAGCCTTGCTTGCGGCAGTTCAGCGCAGCAGCGCGCGTCAACGCGGACACGGCAGCCTTGCTGGCGCTGTAGCCCGCATATTGCTCCACGGGCAGCCAGCTCGATACCGAAGCCATGTTGATGATGGAGCCACCGGCCTGCTTCATCGCCGCAATGCCCTGCTGGCAGCCGATGAAGACCGACTCGGTGTTGATCCTGAGCAGGCGGCTGAAATCCTCCAGACGCCCGGATTCCATGTCGCCCGGCAGCAGGATGCCGGCGTTGTTGACCAGCACATCGAGCCTGCCCAGACACTGCTGCACCGCCGCCATCACAAGCTTCCAGTCCGTCTCGCTGCTCACGTCATGACGGACGAACATGGCGTGCTCGCCCAGCTCCGCCGCCAGTTGCAGACCTGCCGCTTCATTGATATCGCTGAATGCGACCTTGGCACCTTCGGCAAGAAGCAGCTTCACCACTTCCAGCCCCACGCCGCTGGCGCCACCAGTGACCAGGGCCACCTTGCCCTGCAAACGATTTGTCATGCTCCGTCTCCTCTTGATTTTTTCTCGGCCCTGAACAGGGCATTGCCACTGCCACACAAAAAGGAGGCGCAAGCGCCTCCTAGCCTGGCCGGCAGACAGCCCGCAGCCACACCAATGTGCACCCCAGGCTGTTTGCCGGATTCATGTTCATCAGTTGCCGGCGTTACGCGCCGCCTCGGGCGTGAACATGGCTGCGGTCATATTGCCCTTGTTCAGCACAGGGCCCTGGGGGCGCTCCTGGAACAGGTTGTAGGCCGCATAGCCGCCGGAGTTCAGGTCGTGATAGAAGCTGGTGCCCGCGTGCCAGATTCTGGCGTCGAAGGCGTAGTAATGGTTGACCACCGCCTGCAGCCACAGCTGACCGCGAGCATCGTAGTAATCGCTCATCAGCGCCTGACCGGTATCCTCATCAAGGAACAGTACGCGCTTGCCGAACATGTGGCGATAGCCGTCCTTGAGTGAAGCCTCCAGTACCCAGACACGGCGCAACTCGTAGCGCATGTAGTCGGGGTTTTCATGGCCGGGTTTGAGCAGGTCGGCATACTTCACGCTGCTGCCGTGAATCTTGTAGGCATTGGCCGGCACATAGACTTCCTTCTTGCCCAGCGACTTCCAGTGGTAGCGCTCGGGCGAGCCGTTGAACAGGCGGTCGGAGTCAATGGTCAGCTTGCCACCGGTGCCCGACAGAGGCTGATCGAAACCGTATTCAGGAATCTGGCGAACCCGGCGCGTGCCGGGGTCGTAACTCCAGCCCAGGCGCTTTTCCTTGCCAAATTCAACCGGCTCGGACACCACGCTGACGCCGCCTTTCTCGCGCTCGGGCAGTCTGACCGCATTCATGCCCTGGGACATGGGGCTGCTCAGTGGCTGCCCCGCATTGGCCGGATCGTTGACCTGGCTGAAAGCGCGGTTGTCGGCCCGGCCCCAGACGATGCTGCCATCGGCCAGCACATTGGCGTTGTCACGCAGCGTATGTTCGGTAAAGGCACGTGATGGCAGCAGATTGTTGAAGGCCAGCTCCAGACCACTGCGGGGAAACGGAAAGGGCAGCGCGCCCTTGACCGCCCCCGTGGTGCCCTGGCCGTCGGCATTCATCACGGCCTCCTGGGCGTTCTTCCTGGCAGCCGCGCAGACGGCATCCGAGAAGCGAAAGTCGCGGTGCCCTTGATAGACCGGGATGCGATAGGTCCTGGGGTATTTGGCAAACATGGCCTTCTGGCCTTCTGTAAGGCGTTCGGCATGCTGGGCCAGATTCTCTGCCGTGATGGTGAACAAAGGCTTTTCACTGGCATAAGGGTCCACCGGATGCTGGCCCGCATGCGGGTTGTATTGAATGCCGGGTGGCGTGCCCAGCCATTTCCCGGTGAACTCCGGCACGCCGCTGGCCGTGCCCGCTTTTTCTCCGCCCGTGCATGTCAACGACTTGCCCAACCTTGCCAGTTCATCAGGCGTTGCCTTGGCCCAGACCGCCCCCACCAACAACGCGCCTGCAGCCAAGACCGCCAGCGAACGGGGCCCCACTCCTAACTTCATGCCTAGTCTCCTTGGATGCATTTCCATGCATCGACCTGTCATTGAACTTCTCTTGTCGTTCTTCTTTCTTGCCGACTCGCAATTGCGAAGCAACGAAATCATTGTTCGGCCGGAGACACTCAAGAGCATCGTCAATTGGGACTAGCGCAGGCAGGCCAGCGCAGCGGCCATAAAAAAAGCGGGCCGCAGGCCCGCTCTGGAACAGTATTTGAACGTTCAGCGCTTGATGCCGAACACTCCCAGCATCTGCTCTGTCTGCTTTTGCATCTGCTCCTGCATCTGGGTGAACATGTTCTGGGACTGCTCCATATAGCTGCCCATCAAACCCTGCATGGCCTGAGGCTGCATGCTCATGAACTGCTTCCAGGCTTCGGGATTCGCGCCCTGGGACTGGCCCGCCAGCTTGCTCTGGAAGTCCGTGAACATCTGCACGTTCTTTTCGATATAACTTCCCATGAAGCCCTGCATGGCATGGCCATAGAAGCGGATGATGTTGGCCAGCATCGCTTCGGAGAACATGGGTGCCCCACCGGCCTCCTCCTCCAGAATGATCTGCAACAGAATGGAACGCGTCAGGTCTTCATTGGTCTTGGCATCCCTGATGACCACCGGCTCGCTGTCCATGACCAGTTGCTTGACTTCGGCCAGTGTGATGTATGAAGAGGTATTGGTGTCGTACAGACGACGGTTGGGGTACTTCTTGATGATTCGCTGCTTCCCCGCCTGGACATCACCGTCTTTGCCCTCTTTGCTTTCTTGCATTGCAAGTCCTTTATGTTCTGGGGGTCTGCCCCGTCGTCAATTGAGCTATTGCAGTGCAACAGATTTTAGGCAGTGCGCAAGCCGTCCCGGCAAGCAGTAACCCTGACAAACAAGCTTGTCTGCGCTGCAACAAAGTCGCACCACCGTCACAGCCTGCACCAGGTCTTTGCCATTCATTCACAAAAACAGCCTGCTGTCTGGCGAAATAAAGCTTGCAGAAGGTTTACAGTGCCTCTCGTTGTTTGACGAAAGGCTCAACGGAATGATCTCCACCAAAACACGCAATGCTGTTTGTCTGACCGCCCTGCTGGCTGCCGCCGGCTTCATGACTGCAGCGCAGGCCCAGCCCGATGCCGCAGCAGCCGATGCCGCCAAGGCCGCAGCACCACAGGCTGCACCTGCAGCCCAGGCAGCCCCTGCCAATGTGGATGCAGCTGCCGCTGACGCCGCCTTGCGCAAACGCCTGCAAGCCGTAGTGGCGGCCATGGACGGCAAGTCCAAGCTGGCCGCCAGCAATTTCAACGAGGAGTTCCTCAAGAACTCTCCTATCGACACCGTGCAGAAAGCCCTGGATTCGGTGCGCACCGGCGTAGGCAGTTGCCAGACGGTCGGTCGCATGGAAAGCTCCACGCCTCTGGCCACCAGCGTGCTGCTGAGCTGCACCAAGGGCTTCGTGCCCATGGAGCTGGCGGTCGAGCCCAAGGCCCCCTACCGCATCTCCGGTATCTTGCTGCGCCCGGCATTCTGGAAGTAAGCCGTTGCCGCTCTCAAAAATGGAGCCCTTGGGCTCCATTTTTTATGGGCTCTCTCAGGTTCAGATCACCACCGGCTCGGGTTCCAGGCGAATCCCGAAGCGCTCATAGACACTGGTCTGGATGGCCCCGGCAAGCGTCATCACCTCGCCGCCTGTCACGCTGGCGTCTATGCTGTGGCGGTCTCCGCGGTTGACCAGCACCAGCGCCTGCTTGTCATAGACGCCTGCGCGCCCCATGGTCTTGCCCTTCCAGCCGCAGGCATCGATCAGCCAGCCGGCCGCCAGCTTGATGGAGCCGTCATCCATCGGGTAGTGAACAATCTTGGGCTCGCGCGCGATGATGTCCGCGCACTGCTCGGTAGTCACCGTGGGGTTCTTGAAGAAGCTGCCTGCATTGCCGATGACTTCGGGGTCCGGCAGCTTGGCGCGGCGAATCTCGCAGACCCATTCAAAGACCTGTTGCGCAGTCGGCTGCTCTATGCCTTTTTCGGCCTGCTTGCGCTGCAGATCGAGATAGCCCAGATCCGGCTTCCAGCTCTTGGGCAGCGCCAGGCGCACGCGGGTGATCACCGCCCGCCCCTTGAGACCCAGGCCGCGCGGGACGGCCGCCGAGCCGGTCACGGGCCAGTACTTGGGCTGGGCCGGTGCATGCTTGAACACCGAGTCACGGTAGCCGAAGGCGCATTGCGCAGCATTGAGGCTGAATTGCTCGCCGGTCACCAGATCGATGGCATCCAGGGAATCGAAGCGATCCTGCAACTCAATCCCATAGGCACCGATGTTCTGCACCGGGGCCGCGCCGACCGTGCCGGGAATCAGCGCCATGTTCTCAAGACCTGTATAGCCCTGGGCTAGCGTCCATGCCACCATATCGTGCCAGCGCTCACCGGCGCCGATCTCGACAATCCAGTCCCTGTCGGTTTCGTGCAGCAACCGCATGCCCATGATTTCCATCTTGAGCACCACGGGGGCCACATCGCCCGTCAGCACCACATTGCTGCCACCGCCAAGGACAAACACAGGCTGCCGGCCCCATAGCGGGTCGGCGAGGAACTGGCGGATATCGTCCTGGCTACGAATGCGCACCAGTGTTTCGGCGCGCGCGGCAATGCCAAAGGTGTTGCAATGCTGCAGGGGAACATTTTTCTCGACTAACATCCACCCAATTGTCGCACTGCGCCTGCTCCGCTGCTGGCAAGCAGCACTTCACGGCCCGGCGCACTGTGGCTGTTCACCGCTCTGATACTGATAGGAATTACTCATGCCTTCTTTTGACACTGTTTGCGAAGCCGATTTCGTCGAAGTGAAGAACGCCGTTGACAACGCCACCAAGGAAATTGGCACCCGTTTCGACTTCAAGGGCACTTCGGCCGCCGTCGAGCTCAAGGACAAGGAAATCACCATGTACGGCGATGCCGAGTTCCAGCTGCAGCAAGTCGAAGACCTGCTGCGCAACAAGCTGACCAAGCGCAATGTGGACGTGCGCTTCCTGGACATCCAGAAGGCCCAGAAGATTGGTGGCGACAAGGTCAAGCAACTCATCAAGGTCAAGAACGGCATCGAGTCCGAGCTGGCCAAGCAGATCCAGAAGCTGATGAAGGAAAGCAAGCTTAAGGTGCAGGCCGCCATTCAGGAAGAGAAGGTCCGCATCACCGGCGCCAAGCGCGACGATCTGCAGGCGGCCATGGCCCTGATCCGCAAGGACCTGGCCGACCATCCCCTGTCGTTCAACAACTTCCGCGATTGAATGAAACCCCTGCTGCGCAGGTTCGCTGCCTGCTCCTCTGCCGCCGCGCGGAGCGACCCGCCAATGCCCTGGCCGGGGACCTCCGGCCTGCGCCGCATGGGTCTTCTGCTGTCGATCGGCCTGGCCGCCGGCTCCGTCTGGGGCCAGTCCGTGGCACTGACCGGCGTGCTGGGCAGCAAGGCCTTGCTGGTCATTGATGGCAGCGCCCCCAAGGCACTGGCCGTCAACGAAAGCCACAGGGAAGTGCGCCTGCTGCAGATCAGCGGCGACACCGCCGTGGTGGATATCAAGGGCCGGCGCCAGACCGTGCGCCTGGGCGATGCTCCGGTCAGCGTGGGCAGCCGGGGCGGCACTGGCGGCGCCGCGCGCTCTGGCAGGCTGGTCCTGATCGCCGACTCGCGCGGGCATTTTATCGATCGTGGCTATATCAATGGCAAAACCATGCAGTACATGGTGGACACCGGCGCCAGCACCATTGCCATCGGCCGCGCCGATGCTGATCGCATGGGCCTGCCTTACGAACAGGGCGTCCCCGTACTGATGCGCACCGCCAACGGCACTGCCCAGGGTTGGCGCATCAAGCTCGACAGCGTCAAGCTGGGCGAAATGGAGGTCTACGGCATGGACGCCGTCGTCGCCCCCCAATCCATGCCCTATGTGCTGCTGGGCAACAATCTGCTGACCCAGTTTCAGATGACCCGCAGGGGCAATGAGATGGTTCTGGAAAAGAACTGAACCCGCCTCACGCCCATGCAAGCACGCTACGACGACCCCTACGAAGACCTGCTGGGCCTGTGGTCGGACCTGGAGGCGGCACTGGCGCTGTTGCTGACCGAGCCGCTGCGCATTCCCGGCTTTGCCATCAAGCTGCACCAGCTCGATCTATGGTTGCAGGATCTCATCACCCAGGACAGCGACGCCGCGCTGTACCTGATGTTTCAGCGTGCCAGCTCGACCACCGTGGGCTATAGCCCCTCTCATGCGGTGGTCTGCGCAGGGCTGTGCCACATCCTGGCCAAGGAGCTGGGCCTGCCCCAGCCCGAGCGCGACACACTGATCCGCGCCGCGCTGACCATGAATATCGGCATGACCGTGCTGCAAAACCAGCTGGCCGAGCAACGCACGCCGCTGAACAGCCAGCAGGCCGAAGCCGTCAAGCAACACCCCACCGAAGGCCGCCTGACGCTGGAGCGGCTGATGGTGCGCGACCAGCTCTGGCTGGATACGGTGCAATACCACCATGTCGTGCTGCAACCCGCGCCGCTGGCACAGCTGCAGCCGCTGGAGCGCCTGGTGCGCATTCTGGGCACGGTGGATCGCTATGCCGCCCTGATCAGCCCGCGCAAGACCCGTAGCGGCCGCTCTGCCACCGAGTCGCTGCAGGTGCTGCAGCAAGGCGGACAATACGCCGACGAAGTCAAGCAGGCCCTGATCGATGTCGTGGGTCTGTACCCCCCCGGCACCTATGTGCAGCTGGTCAATGGCGAAGTGGCCGTCGTGCTGCGCCGTGGCAAAAGCCTGGAGGAGCCCCAGATAGCCAGCGTGATCGACAGTGATGGCCACAGCATGTACCCGCCCATCTGGCATCTGGACGGGCGCAGGCCGGCGATCACCTCGGCACTGGCGCGTTCCTCGCTGACGCTGGATCTGGATCTGCGCTCCATGGCCCAGCTGGGCATTCACAGCGCGCGCGGCAATGCCGAGCTGTACCGCATGGTCAAGCTGCCGGGCAGCAGACGCTGAGGCTTTGCGCTCTAGACGCCCTGTGCCGCCATCAACCCTGCATGGTGGCCGCGCGTGAACGCTTCTTCCAGTACCGAATAGCCGGCCCAATCCGCATGCGCAAAGCTCAGCCGTGCCGTTGCAGGTGTGGGCAGACCCTGCACGCGCTCCCCGTTCAATAGCAGCTTTCGCTTGCTGGCATTGAACTTTAGTGCGATTTCGCTCAATATCCGCTGATCACCAGGGCGCGGAATCGCCATGGCATGGCCATAGCGGGTGATTTCCATGCGTGTGGCATGCTGCAGCAGATCGGGGTGCGGCTCGCTCAACGTGTTCACGATGCGGTCGCGCCAGAAGGCAAACGGTTGCTGCATCAATTGCCTGCGCCCTTCGGCCCAGTCCCCCAGCGCCTGGTAGTAGCTCAGCACCGTGGGCTGGCGGCTGACACGGTCCAGCCGCTGATTGCCCGCATCCACATAGCCCAGCCCGCCCGCATTGCCGTCGCGGTACAGCACATTGTCCCAGGCAGGTTCGGCCCCCGGATAGTCGGCCAGCGGCCGGTCGATATGGATGTTCGCCACCAACCAGGGCGCCCAGTCCAGGCGGGCCGACACGGTGCGCAGAAAATCGGGCGCATCGCGCAGCACGCGTGCGGCCACAAAACTGGGTAAGGCCACCACGCAATGGTGCGCCAGCCAGCGTTCATGCTGCTGACGGCCGTGGTGATAGACCTCGATCTGCACGCCGCCCGCATCCTCGGTGATGGCGAGCACACTGCAATCGGCCTGCAGCTGCGTGGCCTTCAGTCCCGCCACCAGTTGCTGGGCCAGCCAGCCATTGCCCTGGGGCCAGGTCAGCACCTGCTCGCCGCCCCCATCGCTCTCATGTTCGGGCTGCGGACGCGGCGCATGAAACCCATGGCGGCTGGCGAAATAATGAATCCCAGCCCAGGCAGAGACGCGGCTCAGACCGGCGCCGAAATCATCGCGGCAGCTGTAGTCTAGATACCAGAGCAGACGTTCGTCATCAAGTCCCTGTGCCGCCAGCCACTGGTCAAAGCGCTGCGCATCCAGCTCGGCGTGGGCGGCAGGCAGACCCGCGTCGCGCTGCCAGACACGGATGGATGGCATGGCAAAGGCTGCGGCCCGAGACGCTGCCTCGACCAGTTTTTCAAACAGCGCATATTGCTCCAGCGTGCGCTGGCTCACGCCCTGCACCGGCAGCAGTCCCTCATGCCAGCCGCCCTGCCAGTACAAGCGCTCCTGCGGGCTATGGCAGAGGTAGCGCTCGTCATAGCGCCAGCGGCCGGCTGCACGCTGGCGCACGCCCAGCTCCTCCAGCCAGTCCTGCACCTCATGGGCATCGTCGCCGGGCACGGGCAGATAGTGGGCGCCCAGGGGGCAGGCTATGCCCTTGACCTGCCCGCCCTGGCTGTTGCCGCCCATGGCGGTCTGGGTATCGAGCAAGGCTGCGCCCTGAACGCCCGCCAGCTCCAGCGCACGCGCCGCCGCCAGCCCAGCCATGCCGCCGCCCGCTATCACGACCGGTGCCCGGTGCACTACGGCAGGTGCGGGCAGCTCCAGCCCTTGCGCCAGGCGCTGCCAGAAGGGGCGCAGGCCATGACCGCGCTCCAGCGCCACGCCACTGAAGCCGCCCGGCAAATCCTCCAGCCTGGGCGCTGGCTGCTTGCAGCCGGCCAGGCCCGCTGCGCCCAAAGCGCCGGCGGCCGCCAGCCCGAGCCAGTCGCGCCGCTTCAGATCGGCCCGCATCAATGCTCCACCTTGCCCCACTCGCGCTCATAGGTGTTGACCAGCACCTGATTGGACAGGCGATTCACCTCGGTCGGCACGCGCGCCATATCGAGAGGGAAGTCAAACATCAGGCGCAGCGTGGGCAGGGTCAGAAAACGCATGCCGGTGGGCAAGGTCTCGGGCTCGCGCCAGGGACGATGGCTGGCCAGCACAAAGCCCCATTCCCCAAAACTGGGCACATGCACGTGATAGGGCCTGGCCGTCAGACCCACGGACTCCACGGTCTGCACCACGGTCCAGAAGCTCTGGCGCGCAATCAGCGGCGATGTGGTCTGAATCACGGCATAGCCGCTGGCCGCCAGACGCTTGTCCAGCAGCGAATAAAAACTGTTGGTGAACAGCTTGCCTATGGCGAAGTTGGTGGGATCGGGAAAATCCACCACGATCACATCGAAGGTCTCGGCGCTTTGCTGCAGCCAGTGAAACGCATCAGTATTGACGATGCTCACGCGGGCATCGTTGAGCGCATTGCCATTGAGCGCCGTCATCATGGCATTGCTCTTGAACAGATCGGTCATGGCCGGGTCCAGCTCCACCAGCACGACAGATTCCACACCCGGATACTTGAGCACCTCGCGCACCGCCATGCCGTCGCCGCCGCCCAGCACAGCCACCTTCTTCGGTGCACCATGTGCGGCCATGGCGGGGTGGACCAGCGCTTCGTGATAGCGGTACTCGTCGCTCTGGGCAAACTGCAGATTTCCGTTCAGATACAGGCGCGCGCCCTGACGTCCCTGTGTCACCACAATGCGCTGATAGGGCGAGCTGCTGCTCAGCACGATGCGATCCTGGTAGAAATGATCGTCGGCCAGCCGGGTCAGCTGATCCGCGCCCACGATGCCGCCACCCAGAGCCAGCAGCACCAGCGCGCAAGCCCAGGCATGGGCACGCAGATTGCGCAGCTCATGCTTGAACAGCACCAGGGCCCAGACCGCAATGGCTGCGTTCATGAAGCCGAACAGCAGACCTGTGCGAACCAGCCCCAGCTTGGGCACCAGCACGATGGGAAAGGCCAGCGACACGGCCAGGGCTCCGAGATAGTCGAAGGTCAGCACCTTGGAGACCAGATCCTTGAGCGATGCATTGCGCTTCAAGATGCGCATCACCAGCGGAATCTCCAGCCCCACCAGCGTGCCCACCACCATCACCATGCCGTAGAGCAGAAAGCGGAACGCGCCCGGCGCATAGGCATTGGCCAGAAACAGCACGGCCGGCAAGGCACCGCCGACCAGCGCCACCATCAGCTCCACACGCAGAAAATGCGCGGGCAGCTGGTCTTCGAAATAGCGCGACAGCCACGAGCCGATGCCCATGGCAAACAGATAGGTGCCGATGATGGTGGAGAACTGCAGCACCGAATCGCCGAGCAGATAGGACGCCAGCGCCCCTGCTGCCAGCTCATAGAGCAGACCGCAGGCCGCAATCACGAACACGCTGGCCAGCAGCGCCACATCAATGGGCCGAGGCCCCTGGCCAGCGCTATGCTCCTCGGCCACCATCGAAGTCATCAAAGGTACTTTCTATCTAGTTCAGCACACCATCGGCCTGCACTCCTCGGGAATCAGCACTTCCCATTGGACTCTGAAGCTCAGACCCGGCGCGCTGCAAACGAGAGACTGCCAGCAAGCGCCGCCGCGCAGCGATGCAGTCGTCCCCCTCCCGCGTAGCGAGAGAGGGGGAAGGCGCGGGCGCCTCAGGGGGTGTTTAGTGAATCGCCGCAGCGACGATGATGCTGATGCCCAGGCACATGGCCGCCACCACCATGGCCAGCGCCTTGTTGTGCTTCTCCACGATCTCGGCCCACATGTCCACGGGCGTGATCTTGTCGATGATGATGAAGCACAGCCAGAACACCACCACGCCCACCAGAGCGTAGATGATGGAGCCGAAGAAGTTCTGGGGGTTGAACCAGTCAAACATGATCTCTCTCCTCGAATGAGATGGGGGTGCTATTTGTGGCTTCCGCCGGAGGTATAGCCACCATAGGAGCCGCTGCTGGAGCGGCTGTAGCTGCAGTTGGGGTCGGTGCGCGGATCGCAGTTGGGGCTGGACATGCAGGCGCGCAGAAACGGCAGTATGAACAGCAGCAGGAACAGCCAGAACAGGATCGTGCCCCAGCTGAAGCCGCTGCCCGACAGCGGGCTGACCTGGGAGCGATCCTTGAGCTTGCCCGTGCCGAAGGCCTGGGCAATGGTCTCTGCCGACGCACGCTGCCCGTGGGTCCAGGTGGTTTCCTGATTGGCGGTCTCCAGCGCCAGCGTGGACTGCTTGCCGCCATTGGCAAAGTCCACATTGCTGGACTTGGCGCCCTTGAAGACGGGCCAGTAGAACTCGCCCTCGGCATACTCAGTCTCGGCCAGATAGGCATAGTCGCGCTGGTATTTGCGCTGCAGATAGGTCGCCGTGGCGCCGTTCTTGCTGAGCTTTGGGGCGCCCGTGATGACGCGTGCCGTGCTCCAGCCGTCCTCCGAATCGACGATGAACGAAAAGCCCGCCTTCTTGTTGTAGAGCAGATACTCGTCCCAGGTGAAGCTGTCGTCCTCATCCTCGCCCAGGCCACGCCCGCTGCGCCTTTGAAAACCCACGACCTGCCATTTCAGCCCGTCGAGCGTGCCTTCGCTGCCCAGCGGGATCAGAGGCTTGACCTTTCTGCGCTGCTCGGCATAGCTCAGCTCCGCCCCCATGCCCTTGGACATGTCGATCAGGCTGCCGCAGCTGGGGCAGCTCAGGGCCTTGGTGGTGTCGAAGCGCACGGGCACCACGGCACCGCACTTGGGACAGTTGAAGTGGCGCCCCTGGCTTTTTTGCTGGGCACTGCTGCGCAAGCCCTGCATCTGCAATGCCTCCAGCGCCACGGCAGCCCCCAGGCTGAAGGCCGGTGTCTTGTCACTGAAGTCGATGGAGAGAATCTGGTTCTTCTCGCTGCGCAGCTCCACCAGCTTGAAGCTCTTGCCCAGCTGGGGCAGCTGGGGCAGCTCGCCCTGAGCCGCCATCAGCTGTGCATCCTGAATGCTGGTGACGGTGAAGGATTCCGTGCCGGCCTTGAGCTCACGGCCCATGCGCCATTCGCGCTGCTGGAACTCGGTCACCTTCCAGCCCGGCGGCTGCCAGTTCACGGCAAAGACAAAGCTGCCGTTGTCCTCGCTCAGCCAGGCGAGCTCGCCGTTGCTGAGCGCAGCCACCCATTCCGACCAGCTGCCGGCCGCACTTTTGTATTGCGCGCGGCCCACGATGCTGAAGGGCTCGGGCTTGCCGTTGCGCTTGACCATGCCCGAGGCGCCCAGCTGCAGCGGGCTGTAATCCTCGAACACCTCGGCCATGGAGCCAATGCGCTTGAGCGTCTCGCCATCGCGCAGCACGGTGCTGCGGCAGAACTCGCAGACGGCAAAACTCGATTGCGCACTCGCGAAGTGGACCGGCGCGCCACAACCAGGACAGGGAGCGCTGTAGTCGCGCTGCGATGGGCTGGAAGCCATATCTTTTTGCTATTTAATCAGGAGCTTCTTGCGCTTGAATGGAAGAGGCCTGAAGGCGGCCTCGGTGAAATGTAGCAGCCGCGTCCTAGCGATGCTTGCTCTTGCCGCTCTTGCGGGCCGCGCCCTCTGCAGGCTTGGAGCCCTCGGCCTTTTTCTGGCCCAGCCTGGACTCCTTGCCGGCGATCAGGCGCTGGATGTTTTCGCGATGACGCCAGACCAGCAGGATCGCCATCACCACAATCGCAGCAGTGATGGGCGTTTCCGCATCCCAGACGATGCCGCTGCACAGCACGTAGTACACGGGCGCGAACACCGAGGCCACCAGCGCGGCCAGGGAGGAGTAACGGAAGAACACGGCCACGATGACCCAGGTCAGCGCCGTCGCCAGACCCAGCCAGCCGCTGATGCCCAGCAGCACGCCCAGCGCCGTGGCCACGCCCTTGCCGCCCTTGAAGCCGAAGAACACCGGATACAGATGGCCCAGGAAAGCCGCCAGGCCGGCCAGTGCCACCGTGCTGTCGCCCAGACCGAACGGCTCGCCGAAGGCCTTGACCAGTACCACGGGCACCAGACCCTTGAGTGCATCCAGCAGCAGCGTGACGGCCGCAGCCGCCTTGCTGCCCGAGCGCAGCACATTGGTGGCCCCGGGGTTGCCGCTGCCATAGGTGCGCGGGTCGTTCAAGCCCATGACGCGGCTGACGATGACGGCAAAGGACAGCGAACCAATCAGATAGGCCGCGATGACGGCGATAACGGGATAGAGGGCGTTCAAAGGAATTCCTCGGCCAGAGACTGGCCCTAAGGCTCGCCAACCAAGGTCGACGGCACCGATTGTTGTCACGACTTGCGCAACCCGGATCAGGCATGGCGGTTTGTAGACCGTCATGCCCGTTGTGCATCCTGGTTGGCGTAAGTCCTTGTTGTTTGCGTTTTTTGCCAGCCGGCGTCTGCCCCCGGCTGGCTAGCCCCCTATTCTGCCAGCGCGCAGTGCACCGGCCGGGCATCGAGCAGACGGGTACAAACCTCAGGGGCCAGTTGCACCAGATAGCCGCGCCGCCCGCCATTGATGGCAATGCGTGGCAGCGCGAGTATGGTTTCCTCGATATAGACCGGCATTTCGCGCCTGGTGCCAAACGGCGAGGTGCCGCCCACCAGATAGCCGCTGTGGCGGTTGGCCACCTCGGGCTTGCAGGGCTCCACGCTCTTGACCCCGATCTGGCGCGCCAGGTTCTTGGTCGATACCTTGCAGTCGCCATGCATGAGCACGATCAGCGGCCTGGCATCCTGATCCTGCATCACCAGGGTCTTGACGACCGCATGCTCGTTAAGCCCCAGCTGACGCGCCGACTCTTCGGTGCCGCCATGCTCCACATAGTCATAAGGGTGCTCGGTGAACTCCACCTTGTGGGCCTTGAGCATCTGCGTGGCCGGCGTCTCGCTCACATGGGCGTTCTTGTCTTTTTTTGCCATGATTCAATCTTGATAGCTGCTGGCACATGCTCCACATGGACCTGCAGCCATTTTCCCTCAATAAAACCCTCAGACAGCTGGGTCGCGCATCTCCCAGCGGATGGCATCGATTGCGGCCAGCAGCTCGGCAGGCAGCTGCGTGCCCCAGGCATTCAGATCCTCGTCGAGCTGGGCCACCGAAGTCACACCGATGATGGTGCTGGCCACCTGCCACTTGGTGTAGCAGAAGGCCAGCGCCAGCTGCACCGGTGTCAGGCCATGCTGCTGAGCCAACGCGTTGTAGCGGCGTGCGGCAGCCAGCGCATCGGGGCGGCCCCAGCGCTGTCTCTGCACCGATTCATACCTGGCGATGCGCGCCTGCTTGGGCGCGCCCTCCTCGGTCGGCGCAAACTGGTCGAACTTGCCCGTCAGCAGGCCGAACGCCAGCGGCGAATAGGCCAGCAGCGACACATCGAGGCGGTGGCAGGTTTCGTCCAGCCCGTTCTCATAGCTGCGGTTGACCAGGCAATAGGGGTTCTGAATCGAGGCCACGCGCGGCAGTCCGTGCTGCTCGGCCAGGCGCACGAACTCGTGCACGCCATAAGGCGTCTCGTTGGACAGGCCGATGTGGCGGATCTTGCCCTGCCTGACCAGACCGGCGAGCGCCTGCAGCTGTTCGTGGATGGGCGTGAGCGAGCTTTCCTTGTCGGGGTCGTAGTACATGCCGCCGAAGGCCGGCACATGGCGCTCGGGCCAGTGGATCTGGTAGAGGTCGATCACCTCGGTCTGCAGGCGCTCGAGACTGGCGTCGCAGGAGCGCACGATGTCCTGCGCCGACAGGCCCGAGCCTTCGCGGATCCAGGGCATGCCGCGCGAGGGGCCGGCCACCTTGCTGGCCAGCGTGATCCGCTCGCGCATGCCGGGGCGGGCCTTGAGCCAGCGGCCGATGATGGACTCCGTCGCGCCACAGGTGGCCTCGCGGGCCGGCACGGCATACATTTCGGCCGTATCGAAGAAATCCACGCCGCGTTCCACGGCGCGGTCCATGATGCGCCAGGCTTCGGCTTCGTCGACCTGCTCGCCAAACGTCATGGTGCCCAGACAGATGGGGCTGACGCGCAAATCGCTCTGCCCCAGAGCGACGGGATTCATGGAAAGACGTGAGTTGGATGCAGCAAAAGTCATGCTCCCGAGTTTAGGGCCTGAGAGCCCAAGACCACGGCGGGCTCCCTGTTTTTGCGCACCCGGCTGTCCCGCGCACGACGGGCCATGCCGCAAGCGCAGCAATAATCAAATCAACGGAGACCCTATGACAACGCATCACCCCACGCAGACCAGCCCGATCACCGATATCTCGCCCTATCAGCCGCGCCGCCAGTGGCAGTCGCAGATGCTGCCCGTGCGCAATATGCAGTGCCACCTGCGCAGCTGGGAGCCCGAGGCCGGCTCCCGGCTCGATCCGGATCTGCCGGTGCTGGTGCTGGCCCATGGCTGGATGGATGTGGCTGCCTCCTACCAGTTTGTGGTCGACGCCTTCAGCGACGCCTTTGTCCAGGGTCGCCGCATCGTGGCCCACGACTGGCGCGGCTTCGGCCTGAGCCGCGGCGCCGAACCCTGCGACAGCTACTACTTCACCGACTACCTGGCCGATCTGGACATGTTGCTGGAGCAGATCTCGCCCGATCAGCCCATCGACCTGGTCGGCCACAGCATGGGGGGCAATATCTCCTGCATGTATGCGGGAGCGCGGCCGCAGCGCATTCGCCGCTTTGTCAATCTCGAGGGCTTCGGCATGGCGCCGACCACGGCCGACCAAGCCCCCGGGCGTCTGGCTCAGTGGATGGACCAGTTGCGCGAACAGCGTGCCGGCGGCCTGGGCCTCGCGTCCTACGACAGCGTGGAGGCCGTTGCCAACCGCCTGCAAAAAACCAATCGCCGCCTGCCCCGCGACAAGGCGCTATGGCTGGCTCACCATTGGTCGGCCCCCGATGCCCAGGGCCGCTGGCATATTCTGGGCGACGCCGCGCACAAGATCGCCAACCCCTATCTCTACCGCGTGGACGAAGCGCTGGCCTGCCTGGCCGCCATCAGCGCGCCTACGCTGTCGGTCGAGGCGTCGGACGACAGCCTGGGCCAGTGGCACCAGGGCCGCTACACGCTGGAGCAATACCACGAGCGCATTCGCCACATCCCGCAATGCGAGATCGCCCATGTGCAGGACGCTGGCCATATGCTGCACCACGACCAGCCAGAGGCCGTGGCCAGGCTGATCGAGGACTTTCTGCGCTGAAGGACTGCTACTGCTGAGACTGCGACTGCTGCTTGCTATCTCTACAGGAGCTTGTAGCGCACGCAATCATTTATTTTCAGAATCATTTATATCTGAAATCAATGTACAACATGCGCTACAAGCTCACTTATTTATAGCCATCCACGCCCTGTTCGGTCTGCAGCTCCAGCACATGGCGCCAGCGCCTCGGCTGCATTTGCAGCTTTCGGTAGCGGCCGTCGGCCCACTCCGCACTCATGTCCGCATAGCGGGCCGACAGCGCCAGCCCGCTCTGCCCGGTCTGGTAGATGAACTGCGAGGACTCCGGATCGCCCAGGTCGTAGATGGCGCGCAGCGAGGGCGCGTGGCGGCTGACAAAACGTCCGGCCAGCGGTCCCTTGGCATCGGAGGGCGGCGGGTTGGCGTTGTACTGCCCGACATTGACGCTATAGGTGTCGCCGCCCGAGGCCACGCTCACATTGAAGACCCCCGCCAGTGCCGCCACCGAGCCCAGAGGCTTGTGCGCGCTGAGCGCCGCATGTGCAGCGCCCCAGCGCCATTGGCGCGGATCATTGCCGTAGGCCGACTGCAACTTGTCCAGCGTGCGGGTCAGCGCCTGCCCGGCCTGTTGCTCGCAGCTCAGCGGCGCGCACCACCAGGCGTCATTGCGCGCGAGGATCCCTTCCAGCCCGGCGCGGAAGTCCCGCTTGCCGTAGCTCATGGCAAAGCGCTGCTCGCCAATGCGCGCAATCACCAGGGCGCGCGTCAGCTCGTCGGCCCAGACCGAGAAGATCAGTGGCTCGGGCCTGTCCCGCTCCATCTGCCCGTCGAAGTCCGCCAGCAGTTGCTGTGCCTGCGCTGCCAGGGCATGGCTCGATCGGGCCTTGCGCAGCACGGGCAGCAAGGCCCGGGTGGCCAGGGACTGCACATCGTTCTGGATCGCCGCCATGCTGGCCGCATCATGCTGGCTGCCGGCCGCCAGCAACTGCTCTATGCGCTGGTGGCGATAGGGCAGGCTCCAGTCCTGGGTCAGGAAATGCGCATAGCCGGCTTCCGTCACGCGCTGGTTGGCCGTGGCCACAAAGCCACGCGCAGCGCCATCGTCCTGCGGCGTCTGCTCGTAGCTCAGCCAGCCCTGCCAGTCATAGCGCGCATCCCAGCCGGGCGCCGGCGCCACGCCGCGCAAGTCATTGTCGGGCGCACGCACCGGCACCCTGCCCGCCGCCTTGAAGCCGATATGGCCCTGCACATCGGCCGCCACAATGCTTTGCATGGGCGAGTGGTAGATGGAAAACGCCTCGAACAGTTCGGCCACGGTCTGCGCGCCGTTGGCTCTGAGGCCGGCCTCCACCGTGCGGTTGTCGGTGTCCAGTGCCGCCCAGCGCAGGGCCAGCGCATAGCGGTCGGTGTTGATGACCTTGCCGTATTGCCGCTGCGCATCGCTGATCACGGGGCCGTGGCGCGTGCTGCGCAGCGTCACCCTCACATCGCTCTGGCCCTTGACTTTGAAGACCTCCTCGCGCACGGCAAAATTTTCCCAGCCCGTGGGCGTGCGGTATTGGCCGGGATCGGCCGGGTTGATCTGCTCCAGGTACAGATCCTGCACATCGGGGTTGGTGTTGGTGAAGCCCCAGGCCACCTGCGCCGTGCGGCCCAGCACCACGAAGGGCATGCCGGGCAAGGTGGCACCCGTTACATCCAGCGCGCTCAGGACGCTGCCGTCGCCGGCCCGGCCCTGGGGCGACTGAAGACGCGCGAAATACCAGATGGCCGGAGCGCTCAGCCCCAGATGCGGATCGTTGGCCAGCAAGGGCTTGCCGCTTCGGGTCTTGCTTCCGGCCACCACCCAGTTATTGCTGCCCAGTCCGTCATTCGTGCCCATATCCCTCGCCACTGAGGCCGCCCATTGCTGCAAGGCTGATTGAATCTGCCCGGCCTGCGCCGACACCTTGGGCTGGGCATCCGCCTCCCGGTAGACACCAAGCTGGCGGTACAGGCTGGCGAGATCCACCGCCGTCGCGGGCGGCTCGCCTGGATAGGCCGGCATCAGCTGCCACAGCTGCTCGGTGCTCAGGACTTGCAGCAGATTCAACCGCGCAAACTCGTTGCCCCAGTTGCCGCCCAGGTCCAGCGCCATCATCAGCGCCCAGCCCACGGTATCTTCAGGCTCCCAGTTGCCGGCCCGGGTGCCCAGCAGCAGGAACTCCGGCGCGGCAGCCTGAACGGGCCTGGCATGGAAGGCCGCAATGCCCTGGCTGTAGGCCTGCAAGGCTTCCTGCACGGCAGGCGGCAGCGCCGCATACTGGCGGCGCGCCGCGCCATGAATGTCGAGAGCACGCATCAGCTTGTCCAGCTCCAGCGTGGCCGGGCCCAGAGTCTCCGACAGCCGCCCCTGCATCAGACGGCGGTTGAACTCCAGCTGCCAGCCGCGCTCCTGCGCATGGACAAAGCCCAGGGCCCGCCAGGCATCCTGCGGCGAGTCGGCGCTGATATGCGTGACATCGGAGTCGTCGCGCCTGACCCACACGCTGCGCTCAAGCCCGGAGAGAACCAGCTTGCCACCCAGGCGCGGCTGGGCCCGCACGCCATAGACCGCCAGCGCGGCCCCTGCCAGCAAAACCAGTCCGCAGGCCGCAGCCGCCAGATGCCATGTGCGCCTGCGCCAGGGGTGGGCGGAAGGTTCTGCCGCCGAAGTGATGTCTCCCATATCGCCTCTTGTAATGCGTCCGGTGCGCAACATCCACATGCTGATCGCGTCCAGCCATGGGCGACAATACCTGTTTGGGCCACGGCCCGGTGTTAGGAAAACGACTTACGCAGATTCGGATCAGGCATGGCGCTCCATGCCTGTCGTGCTTCCCTGTTTGCGTCAGTCCCAAGGAATTCAACGCATGTGGCCCTTCAGTCTGTTCAAGAAACTCAGCCAGGACCCGGCCGTGGGCCAGCCCCGGGGCGACTATATCGGCTGCTATCTGCTGGGCACGCATACCAGCGGGCGCGACGATGACATCAGCTATATCTCGCTGGCGACCACGCGCGAGCAGCTGGAGCAGGATGCGCGCCAGTATCTGCAGGAGTTCCTGGAGCAGCATCCGCAGCTGAACGAAGCGGAGCGCCTTGCCCTGCAGGACCTGCTGGATCACTGGAATGCGCGCGCCGATGCCCACCTGGCCCAGGACGGCGGCAAGCCCGGCCAGCCCCTGGCCGTGCAAGGCGGCAGCGAGCTGTTCCTGCGCACCGGCATGCGGGCACGCAAAAAGGAAAAAGGCATCTATCTGGAGTAGACGCCGGGGCGGCGGCCGCTGCCCGACGCCTGCCGCTACTGCGTGAAATTCATGTCGAAGCCGGCTTCTGTCAGGCGTACCTCACCGCCTTCGGCTTTCTCCAGCCAACCCTTGCCGACGGCCCAGTCCAGCGCGGACTGGCGCTCGCCTTCACCGATGCCATGCTTTTGCAGGTCGGCGGCAAGCACTTGCTCGCTCATGCCTTCGCCGGCACGCAAGCTTTGCTCCACCACCAGGATGTAGACCATCTTGTGGGCGGCTGTCTGAATGCTCTGCTCTGTCATGTCCAGGAGTCCTTTGGCCGCAAGGCCTTTGAATGCGAGATGCGAGAGAAAGCCAGACGCGGCCGAGCCGAAAGCCTTGCGCTTTGCCCGGGGCCTGGTCTTGCCACCGCTGTTTGTAAGCCGCCAGTCATACCCACTCTGGCAGTGAGTTTGTAGCCATCTCTCTAGTATTTCCGGTGCGTTTCCTCTGCCTGCCGGCACCGCGGCCGTGGTGCCGGCACTTCAGTTTCAGAACTGTGTTTCAGGGAGGTCATCATGGCTCGCCACACGCCCATAGAACGCTATCGCAATATCGGCATCTCCGCGCATATCGATGCCGGCAAGACCACCACGACCGAGCGCATACTGTTCTATACCGGGGTCAACCACAAGCTGGGCGAAGTCCATGACGGCGCTGCCACCATGGACTGGATGGAGCAGGAGCAGGAACGCGGCATCACCATCACCTCGGCGGCCACCACGGCCTTCTGGTCGGGCATGGAGCACAACTTCCCGGCCCACCGCATCAACATCATCGACACCCCCGGACACGTGGACTTCACCATCGAGGTCGAGCGTTCCATGCGCGTGCTCGATGGTGCGGTGATGGTCTACGACTCCGTGGGCGGCGTGCAGCCGCAGTCGGAGACCGTATGGCGCCAGGCCAACAAGTACAAGGTGCCGCGCCTGGCCTTCGTCAACAAGATGGACCGCGTGGGGGCCGACTTCTTTCGTGTACGCCAGATGATGGTGGACCGCCTCAAGGCCCACCCCGTGCCCATCGTCATTCCCATCGGCACCGAGGCCGATTTTCACGGCCTAGTCGACCTCATCAGGATGAAAGCCATCTTCTGGGATGACGAGTCCCAGGGCGTGAAGTTCGAGTACCAGGAGATCCCCGCTGCACTTCTGGCCAGTGCCCAGGAATGGCGCCAGAAGATGGTGGAGGCTGCAGCCGAGGCCAATGAAGCACTGACCGAGAAATACCTGGACAGCGGCGATCTTGATGCCGATGACATCATCACCGGTCTGCGCCTGCGCACCATTGCCACCGAAATTCAGCCCATGCTCTGCGGCTCGGCCTTCAAGAACCGCGGCGTTCAGCGTCTGCTCGACGCGATCATCGAGCTCATGCCTTCGCCGCTTGATGTCCCTGCCGTCGAAGGTCATAGCGAAGACGACAGTGCCAGCACCACCCTGATACGCCATGCCAGCGATGACGAGAAATTCGCCGCCCTGGCCTTCAAGCTCATGACCGACCCCTTCGTGGGCCAGCTGACCTTTGTACGCGTGTACTCGGGCGTGCTGGCCAAGGGCGATCTGGTCTACAACCCGACCCGCGGTAAAAAGGAGCGTATAGGCCGCATCGTGCAGATGCATGCCAACGCGCGCCAGGAGATCGACGAAATCCGCGCCGGCGACATCGCGGCCTGCGTAGGTCTCAAGGACGTGAGCACGGGCGAGACGCTGTGCGATCCGCAAGCGCCCATCGTGCTGGAAAAGATCTCCTTTCCCGAGCCCGTGATCGCCCAGGCCGTGGAGCCCAGGAGCAAGGCCGACCAGGAAAAAATGGGCCTGGCGCTGGCACGCCTTGCCGCCGAGGACCCTTCCTTCAGAGTCAGCAGCGACGAGGAGTCGGGCCAGACCATCATTGCCGGCATGGGCGAGCTGCACCTGGAAATCATCGTCGACCGCATGAGGCGCGAATTCAATGTGGCTGCCAATGTGGGCAAGCCCCAGGTCGCCTACCGCGAGACCATTCGCAAGACAGTCAGCGATGTGGACGGCAAGTTCGTGCGCCAGTCCGGCGGCAAGGGCCAGTACGGCCATGTGGTGCTGACCGTTGAGCCGCTGGAATCGGGCAAGGGCTTTGAGTTCGTCGATGAAATCAAGGGCGGCGTGATCCCACGCGAATTCATCCCCGCCGTGGAAAAAGGCTTGCGCGAAGCCATGAACTCGGGCGTTCTGGCCGGCTACCCGGTGGTCGATGTGCGGGTGCGGCTGACCTTCGGTTCCTACCACGAGGTGGACTCCTCGGAGCAGGCCTTCCGCATGGCCGCCATCCTGGGCTTCAAGGAGGCCTGCAGAAAAGCCGATCCGGTGATTCTGGAGCCCATCATGGCCGTTGAGGTGGAAACGCCCGAGGAATACGCGGGCGCGGTGATGGGCAACCTGTCCTCGCGCCGCGGCGCCGTGCAGGGCATGGACGATATGGCGGGCGACGGCAAGACCATCAGGGCCGAGGTGCCGCTATCGGAAATGTTCGGCTATGCCACCCACCTTCGCTCCATGACTCAGGGCCGCGCCACCTACACCATGGAGTTCAAGCGCTACGCACAGGCCCCGCAGCAGGTAGCCGCCGGTGCGACTGCTTCGAGCGCGACAAGCGGCCACCGAAAACAGGGCTAGGCTGATCCAGGCAACTCGGCCGCAGCTCGGCGGCAGAGTTGCCGGACTGGTTCAGACAGGCAGCTCAGGCTGCATGCAGCCACTGCATGGCCATGGCATCTTCGGTAAACGGGAAATGCCTGACCTCGGCATGCGTGAGATGCCTGCCGACGAATTCGGCCATGCCCGCCAGATGACTGTCGGTCACCAGAGCGATCTGCTCCACCTGATGGCGATGGTCTCTGACAAAGCCCATATGGGCGCTGAAGCCGGCCCAGTTTTCCCAGCCGGGAAAGTCCTTGGACTGGATCATCACCCCATGTAGTTTGGGATGCTCGGCCAGGAAATCGTCCACGTCCTGGCTGACGCCGTCGAAATCCTGCTCGGTCAGGGGCCCATGGGGCTCCAGTAGCAGAATGCCTTCGGGTTTCATGAGGGAGTAATTGAGCATATGCAACTCCTGCAGCGAAACTTCACTGTACGCCTGGGCTCACGGGAATGCAGCCCTAGACAGCACCCGCAGCACAGGTTTTCACGGCTCCTGACGCAGCATCGGGCCGCCTGCGAAGTCGACTAGGGGCAGCCCATGGCCCTGCTCAGGCCCTGCAGCTGCTCGCCCAGCGCGGCACGCAGATCGGCGCGCATGGCGTCGCGCGTGAGCAGCTCTTCGGCATACAGTGCCGCCCAGTCGATACCCACGCCCAGCACCACACCGGCAACCGCTCCCGCCACCGCCCCCACGGCCGTGCCTACACCAGGAACGACGGAGCCCACCGCCGCACCGGCTACCGCTGCCCCGGCCTTGCCCAGACCCTGCTTGGCAGCGGCCTTGGCCAGCACCTTGCCGGCGGCCTTCATCGATGCCTTGGCCATGGCTTTACCCGCGACGGCTGCGGCAAAAGCACCGCCCCCCGTGCCCACCAGGGCGCTGGCCGTCAGCCGCTGGCGTGCATCGCCCAGCAGCTCCAGCGCAGGCAGGCTGGCCACCTCGGTACGCACCAGACATTGCCCGGGACTCAGGGCCAGATGATGACGCGCCAGGGTTTCCTCGATGCGCTGCTGGCCCTCGGCCAGAGCAGCGCCGCTGCTCAATGCCTGCTTTTGCAGAGTCTGTACCCAGCCCTCCAGACCTGGCGTGGCTCCCAGGGTTTCGCTGAGCTTGTTCTGCAGAAACTGGCTCACATCGCCCGTGAGCAGACTGAGGATGCGCCCCCACTCCGCCCCCAGGCTGAAATACCAGTCCAGATAGCGCTCGACGGCGGCATCCAGCTGCCGGCCCATCTCCGGGATGCTCTGGCACAGGGCCTGTCCGGCCTGGGCCCGGCCCAGCAGCTGCAGAACCTGCTGGCGGGTGGCGTCCAGCGTGCCGAGACTGTAGAGTTGCTGCCCGATGCGCTCGCACTCGGGCAGGCGCTTGAGCGCCAGCGGGCTCTCCTGGGCACGGGCCAGGCCGTCAAGGGCTGCCGTGGTCTGCACCAGAATGCCCAGCACCAGCACGGCAACCAGTGCCAGCAAAGGCGCGGCCGACGAAGGTACGGCATTGCGCACTGCCGCCAAAGGCCTGGCCTGCAGCAGAAGGGCCGAGGAAGCCGATGCCCCTTGCATGGCGCGCCCCAGGCACAGCAGCACGCCTACCGGGCCAAACAGTGCCAGCAGCAACAGGCGCAGCAAGGGCAACTGAGGCAGGTCGGCCATGGCCCCGCTCGCCAGCTGCACGGCCAACAGGGCATCCAGCCCCCAGCGCACCAGCCCCGAGGGCGCTGCGTGAATCTGGGCCAGAGCGAGATTCAGCGCGTCAGGCTCCATGCCGGTCGCCAGCGCCCGCCCCATATCCTGTTGAATGGCCATGCCATAGAGCCAGCCGCCGCCCAGAAGCACCAGCAGCAGCCAGCTAGCAGCGCGCTGGGTGAAGGCCCAGGCAAAGGCCGTAGATGAAAACTCTCGCTTCAATCCCAGCTGCATGCCACAGGCCAGCAAGACATGGAGCAAGGGAGCCAGCGCCAGCAGAGCCCATTCCCAAGGCGCAAGAAACCATGCCTGCCAGAGCGAGCTGGTGCACAGCAGCAAGGCCAGTGCCAATGCCTTGCAGGCCGGCCACCAGCCGCCGCCGAGCCAGCGGCCGATATGCCCCTGCGGCGCGAACTGCAAGCACAGCAGCTTTTTGCGAAGCATCAGGAGCAGCCAATGCCCCCAGGCTGGCAACAGTACCAGCAGCAGGACGGCGAGCAGCCAGCCCCAGGGCGGCAAGCGCGTCAGCAGATGGGAAAAGCCGGCCAGGGCCGCCAGCCACAGCCAGCCCAGCAATACCGCGCGCAGCAGGGTCTGCGGCCGGGGCAACCCCGGCGCGTTCACTGGCGCACCAGCGCTGTTCATGACTCGCGGCTCTTGCCCGCTCCCCGCCCCGCTGCGGCAATCCCTCTGGCGATGCGAGCGTTGTAGACCGTCAGGCGGCTCAGGCCCAGTTGCTCGGCAATCCTGGCATCGGACGCGGTGCCGAGCAAAGCCACTGCCTCGTCGCACCAGTCAAAAGCACTGCTGGCAACAGCGCCCGTCACCGAGGCAATACCCAGCTCGGTACGCCTGGCCACCACGCTGGCCTTGCTGATGCCCAGCTGCCTTGCCACCTCGGCATCAGCCTCCTGGCCCAGCAGAGCAAGCGCTTGCGGGGTCCACTGGAAATGCCCATAAGCCGGAATGCCCAGCGCATTGCGCTTGAGGTTGACCGTCTTGGCCGATGTGCCCCAGCGCTCGGCCAGCACCGAGTCTTTTTCCTGGCCCAGGCGGGTCAGCATTTTCTCGGTCCACTGCAGTGCAGCCTTGCCCATGCGTGCGTCCTTCCCGATTTCAAAAATACAAGCCAGATCGGCTCTTATCCTATATGCAGCCTACGTTTAAAGCTATCAAAACAGAGATCGCTTAGGCACAGCAGAAGGCGCAGGCCATGTTCGCTACACCCAGGCAGCCTCAGCGGCAGTCTGGCCTCAGACATGTCCCCAATAGATCAGCGCATCCCGTCCTTCCACGGACAGCGACACCTGTGCCCCCACCGGCAGCAGCACCTTGGTGGGCACATGGCCGAAGGGCAAACCTTGCAGCACGGGGCGCTTGAGCTGCATGCGCAACCAGTCGATGACCGTCTGCAGCTTGAAGCCCTTGTCATGCGTGGTGAGCTTGAATTCGGTGAACTGGCCAAAGACGATCGCTTTTTGCTTTTGCAGCACGCCCGCCAGCAGCAGCTGCGTCAACATGCGCTCGATCCGGTAGGGGTGCTCGCCCACGTCTTCGATGAACAGAATGCCGCCATCGACCTGGGGGAAGTAAGGCGTGCCCAGCAGGGACACCAGCACCGCCAGATTGCCGCCCCACAAGGTGGCTCCGCCGGGAACATAGAAGTCCTTGAGCTGGGGCTTGCCATTGGGCAGCTCGCCAATCCTGGGCATCTGCCAGCCCGCGCCTTCGCCCTGGCCGCTGAGCAGGTCCTCGAAACAGTCCAGCATGATGTCGTCCACGGGCTCGCCCGTCTTTTTGCTGTCCACGCCAAAGTCGGCGTTGAGCGCGGGACCGGCCCAGGTGATCGAGCCGGTCTGCGCCAGCATGGCCAGCTGAAAAGCCGTGAAGTCGCTGAGGCCGACAAACTTGGTGCCGCCCGCAATCGCTTTGGCCACGGTCTTGTACTTGATGCCCGGCAGGATGCGCGTGAGACCGTAGCCGCCGCGCGAAATCAGCGCCACATCGGCCCCGCTGGCGGCAGCGCGATGGATAGCGGCCAGACGGGTGGCGTCGTCACCCGCAAAGCGCTGGCTGCTGGCCAGCGCATCGGTGTCGACCTCCACCTCGTGGCCCAGGGCCTCCAGCTGCTTGATGCCGCGCTTGAAGGCCGCCTTGTCGCGCACCGCCCCCGAAGGCGAATAGATATAGACATGCTTGCCACCATGGCTGTGATCATGACCGCAGCAGCTGCCATCGGCGCTGTGCACATGGTCGTGATGATCGTGGTGGCCGTGCTCATGGCTGCAGTGCTCGTCATGCACATGTGCCTGTTGGGCAGGCTCCTGCCCGTGCGAATGGGCGTGGTGCTGGGGCGTTGTAGTGGATGCAGGGGATTTGCGCGAGGTTGCCAAAGCCTTTTCATGCGGCCACCGGCCGCATGCTCCGTGAAAAGTGGGTGAATCCGCA
This sequence comes from Comamonas brasiliensis, assembly GCF_018292285.1. Taxonomy (NCBI): domain Bacteria; kingdom Pseudomonadati; phylum Pseudomonadota; class Betaproteobacteria; order Burkholderiales; family Comamonadaceae; genus Comamonas; species Comamonas brasiliensis. Next base: position 639,324 of record NZ_JAANES010000001.1, on the reverse strand, counting down.
GATTCAGAAGTTCATACGACTTACGCAAAACAGGTTCAGGCCGGGCGACCGCCTCGGAAGGCGAGCCCTTGTTGCATTCTTGTTTGCATAAGTCCTGGTTAAGATGCTTGCTCCGCCGGTCTGGCCGATCGGGCTACGGCGCAAAGTATTCCACAGCCGCTGCACCGCCGCCCTGCCACGCTGCAGGAACCGGAGCGCCAGGCCGGGTTTGCCGCCACACCCCGGACTGTGCCGCCAGTTGCGGCACGGCCTGCAGCCAGGCTGCCTGCCATTGCGCGGCAGACACGGGCTGCTGGGTGGCGGCGGGCTGCAGCCACAACTTGCCGGCCTGCGCCCATTGCTGCAGCAGATCGGCAGGCGGCGCCGTCAGCTCGGTCTGCAGGCGCGGCCAGGCCTTGAGTGCAGCCCGATGGCCGGGCTGCGCAAACGGGGCATTCCAGGCGCGGGCCTCTTCAGGCCCTTGGGCATCCACAACTGTGTGCAGCCCTTCCAGTCCTGCCATGGCCCTGGCCACATCCCAGGCCGGCTTGCGCGCTGCCTGCTCAAACCATTGCTGACGCTGCTGCGGCTGCGTGTTCAGCGGCCAGGTATCGATCAGCCACGCGCCGGCAAAGCGCTCAGGCAGGGCTTGCGCGGCGGCCAGACCCAGGCGGCCGCCATCGCCCTGCCCAACCAGCACCAGCCGCCGCAGGTCGAGCGCCTCGATCAGCTCGGTGATGATCTGCAGATGCCATGACGCGCTGTGCTGCTTGTCTTTCTTGGGCTGGTCGCTGCGGCCAAAACCCGGCAGATCGGGCACCACCACACGATGACCGGCGGCCAGCAGATCGGGCAGCAAATGCCGGAAGCCATAGCCCCAGCCCGGGCTGCCATGCAGACACAGCCAGGTCAGCGCGGCGTCCTCGGGCCCCTCATCGACCACGGCCAAACGCAGGCCCTGCAGCGCCGGCAGGTCGCTGCGCCACCGCGGCTGCCAGGGCCAGTCCGGCATGCCGGCAAACGCCTCATCGGCGTTGCGCAACGCCCAGTCCCTGAGCGGATGCGGCTGCTGAGCCTTTTTTTCCTGGCGTCGCAGCTGGAAGAACTCCGCCATCAGTGCCGAGCATTCCGCAGCCAACACGCCGCGCAGCACCCGCGTCTGATGATTGATGGCGGAGTAACCGAAGACATCGAGCACCGATCCCGCCGCGCCAGTCCTGGGCTCGGCCGCACCATAGACCACGGCGTCCACACGCGCATGCAGCATGGCGCCGCTGCACATGGTGCAAGGCTCCAGCGTCACATACAGCGTGCAGCCCTCAAGCCGGTAATTGCCGAGGGTCCGTGCCGCCTCGCGCAGGGCCTGCACCTCGGCATGGGCCGTAGGGTCCTGGGCCGAAAGCGGGCTGTTATGGCCACGGCCTATGACCTGCCCGTCCTTGATGACCACTGCCCCCACCGGCACCTCGCCGCAGGCGGCGGCGCAGCGCGCCTGCTCCAGCGCCTGGCGCATGAAGTGTTCGTGCACGGAAGCATCTTGATTCATAGCTCTATGCGCCTGACAGACAAGGCCCGAATGACATTTGCTCGAAAAGATCAGCGCCGCTCAATGGCCGCTGATCACCAGTTCCTTGCGTTCGCCGGAGTCATAGCCGTAGAGCGTGACGCGCGGATTCTGCAACTCGCCCTGCGAATCAAAGGCAATCGTGCCCGTCACCCCGTCGTGGCGGGTCTGGCGCAGGCGCGGCAGATACGCCTCGGCCTGGGCCGAATCGGCACTCAGCATCGCCTTGGCAAGCACCATGGTTGCGTCATACGCGTAAGGGCTGTAGACCTGATACTGGCCGGGAAAATGCTGATCGTACTTCTGCTTCCAGTGCAGACCGCCTGGCATATTGCCCAGGGAGCTGCCGCTCATCACGCAAACCACGTTCTTGAGCGCCGGCACCTTGTCGGCCATGGCAGGCAAACGCTCCGAGCACTGTGCATCGCCGCCCAGGAACTTCACCTGATTCATGGCCAGCTGCGACATCTGGCGCAGCATGAGCCCGGCCTGTGCATCGAGCCCGCCGAAGAAGATCGCATCGGGTTTGCGGCCTTTGATGGCGGTCAGGATGGACGAGAACTGAGTGGCCTTGTCGCTGGTGTACTGCTTGTCGACGATCTGCACATCGCGCTCGGCCGCTGCGGCTTCAAACAGCTTCACGATGCCTTGCCCATAGGCCGTGCGGTCGTCCACGATCGCGATGCGTTTGACGCCCTGATGCTTGACGGCATAGTCCAGCAAGGCATTGACCATGGCACGGTCATTGGCGATGACGCGGAAGGTGTCGTCATAGCCGGCCTCGGTAATCGCGGGGTTGGTGGCAGCAGGGGTGATATTGGGAATACCGCAGTCGTTGTAGATCTTGGCCGCCGGCAAGGTCGTGCCCGACTGAAGATGCCCTACCACGGCCGCCACCTTCTTGTCGCAGAAGCGGCGTGCCAACGCCGTGGCCTGGCCGGGATCGCCCGCATCGTCGCCGGCCTCCAGCTTCCACTGCACCGGGCGACCACCCAGCTGCAGCTTGCGGGCATTGAGCTCATCAATCGCCATGCGCACACCGTTCTCCTCATCCTTGCCCAGGGCTGCGATGGGACCCGAAACCGGGCCGCCGTGGGCGATGCGCACCACCAGAGGCTTTTCCAATTCCGCCGCATGAACGGACGACAGGGACACGGCGGCCAGCGCCAGGCTCAGGGCAGACGAGGTGCGAACACGGCGGCTCTGGGCCGAGCGATCAGTCATGGACATGCTTTCTCCTTGATGAAGCGGAAGGCTGTGGCATGCAAGCCTACGCCAGACCGGAACCTCATGCGTGTCGGCAAACCTTGCATACCACGTCAATGTGCAACCGAAGGGCAGTCCCTGGAGTGGAAGGGAAGGCTGCAGAGCTGGATCTGGCTCGGGTCTGCTGGCGCTGGGCACAGACTCCGGTTGCTGACGATAGGGCTGCTGAACCTGGCGGCTTCGCTCGCGCACCGCCGCTCTGTCAGCGCTGTGATTGTGCCCCGTTGAAGGGGATGGCGCCTGCCGCATCGGATTTTCCTGGCCGCAGAACAAGCTTTTCATCCCCCGCCCAAGACTGGCAGCAGCGCCAAAGCGCTCAGACCCCGAACCGCTTTCGCGATCTGCGCCGAGGCGGCCTGGGCCTGTTTGCCAAATCTCGCGATCCGCATGCGTCAACCAGGCCCCGCAGCGCTTGCCACCAGGGGCCTTCAGCCAGCCAGCACCTGATTCAGCGCATGAACAGACTGCGCCAGCGCGCGAATCTCGGTCTGCTGATGCAGTCTTTCCAGCCAGTGCGCAGGAATGCCGCTGCGGCCCCAGAACGCTCCCGCAATCTGGCCGCCAATGGCCGCTGTGGTGTCGGCGTCATCGCCCAGATTGGCCGCCTCCAGCACGGCGGCTTCAAAGCTCTCGTGCCGGTCGAAACACCACAAGGCGGCCTCCAGACTGTGCACCACATAGCCCGAGCTCTGGATCTGCTCGCGACTCTTGCTGCGCCAGCTGCCTTGCGCAATCTCGGCGATGCGCGGGCTGCCAAACGGCAGCGCGGCCAGATCCAGCACCTGCGCCTTGCTGGCGCCCTGCAGGGCGCGGCTCAATGCCACGGCAAACAGACGGCAGGCATCCAGGCACTCCGCAGCGGCATGTGTGGTGCGAGAACTCAGCGCCGCCATCTCCTGCACTCTTTGTTCATCATGGGCATACGCCATGGCTACCGGCGCCAGCCGCATCAGCGAGCCATTGCCGGCGCTGCGTGCATCCTCACTGCCCGCGAGCGCATTGCCGGTACGCAGGTATTGCTGTATCGCCTCGCGCGTTGCCATGCCGATATCAAAGCATTGACCGGTGGAACTCCAGTAGCCCCACTGGTACCAGTTGGCATAGCGCGTCATCTGGTCCCTGGGATCGCAATCGCTTTTGACGACCAGGCTCTCGGCCAGGCACAAAGCCATGGACGTGTCATCCGTCCATTGTCCGGCCCTCAGTGAAAACGGCCCGCCCCCCACCATATCGGTCAGCGGTGCGAAGCTGCCGCGCGCCCGGAACTCCAGTGTCGTGCCCACGGCATCGCCGCAAGCCAGCCCCAGCAGAGCACCTTCAAAACGGTTCAGCGTGCTCATTGCCCGGCTCTCAACTGCGCGCGCGCGGCCATCAGCGCAAAACCCAGCAGGTTCTGTCCATGCCATTTGCGCGGCTGCTCGGCGTCGGGATGGGTTGCGCCCAGGCCGATGCCCCAGATGCGGTCGCGCGGACTGGCCTCGACCAGCACACGCTCGCCGGTTCTCAGCAGAAATTCCCCCATGGCCGGGTTCTGGGTAAATTTGGCAACATTGGCACTCACCACGATGTCGAAGCACTCCGCCTTCCAGCGTGCCTCGTCGAAATTGCGCACGCTGCGCCCAATCTGCTTGGCACTGGCCGGAGACGGCGCAGCCAGCACCTGCGCGCGCGCCTCTTCATCCCCAAACAGCCGCGCCTTGCCTGCCATCATGAAATGCTCCGCCGTGGCAAAGCGATCCCCCTCGACGGTGAATGGAGCAGAGAACCACTGGCTCAGGCAGCCTTTGCCCACCGAGCCATTCCTTTCGGCCTGATGGCCCCAGAAACAAAGGTATTTGGGACGGTAGCCCTGGTCGAGCTGGGTCACCAGATCCGCTACGGATCGAATTTCGTAATCTCGGTTCATGTCTGTTCTTCTTGATATTGGTTGAGCCACCAACGGGAAAAGTCCGCCAAAGTGGCGTGAGTGGAGTCAATAGCCTGCAGACCCGGCCCCGTATTGGGTGACCCGCCTTGCTCGCGCAGCACCAGCGCCTTGTGAATCCGGGCATCCACGCCGTCGAAATACGGCAGAAAGTCATCGACAAATGCCAGAGGCTGCAACTGCGCCAGGGCTTGTGCCTTGGGGCTTGGACCTGGAGCGGCACTGCCGCTGGCGGCGATCACACGCGAGACCGGAAAACCCAGCCGCCGCAGATTGAGCTGCCTTGCCTCGGCGAACTGCGGCTGGATTGCCGACACGCAGACCAGCTCATAACCGGCAGCGCACAGCTGCTCGCAAGCCTGGAGCGCACCTGCAATCGCGGGAATGCTTGACCAGAACTGCGCATCAAGGCTGGCACGAAAGCGGCTCAAGGCTTCGCCCTGCAGGCTGGCGACACCCCAGCGGTCCATGGCCCAGTAGGCGTCAGGCCGTTTCAGCGCGGGCCGCTCGCCAAATGCCAGCTCCCAGGCTGATGCATATGCCAGGTTGTAGTCCAGCAATACGCCATCCGCGTCGACGGCGATGATTCTCGAGGCATTCATGGCGCCAGCTTCAGCAGATACCGGACCGGGACGACATCGGTCAGCCAGACACCGTTGTCGGAGCGGTAGAACACATGGCCCTCGCCCTGCATGTGCGCGGCGTCCACCTGCAGCAGGGCCAGCTTGCCATGGCGACTGCCGACCTGAGAGGCCACTTCCACGCTTTCGGACAGATGAACATGGTGACGTGACTGCCGGTTAAGGCCCTCATGAAAAATCGCATCCAGAAAACGCGTGGCCGTGCCGTGGTAGAGCACTGCCGGAGGGCTGCTGGCTTCAAGACCCAGTTCGACCTTGATGGAGTGGCCCTGATTGGCGCGTATGCGCTTGCCATCCGCGCTGAAGGAATAGCGCTGCTTGTTGTTGTCCGCCACGATGCGCTGCAGTTCCTCCAGACGGGTCGGTCGCCCAGAGCGCGCCAGGCAGGCCAGCAGCTCATCCGTCCGGGCCCAGCCCGCCTCGTCGAGCTTGAGCCCTATGGTCTCGGGACTGTGCCTGAGCACCAGGCTGAGGAATTTGCTGCGCGCGGTGGTGTTTTGGTCTTTCATTTTCTTGTTCTCTTTTTCTCTTTGTTCCAGGCGGTCTGCCTGGCGCTCGACAGATGCTTGCGCTACCTGGGCAGCCAGGCCCTGCCTAGCTTTCCCGCATAAGTTGCATTAAACAACTTAAGCAAGTTGTACAATACAACCCATCCTTCATTCCGTCAAGCCTGATTCATGAGCGTTACACCGCGTCACTCCAAGCCAGCGCCGGACTTTCCTCGTCCCTACACCACGGTGGATGTGGTGATCTTCACGATTGCGCAAGGCTGCTTGAATGTATTGCTGGTGCAACGCCCAGGCCACGACGATGATCCATTTCCCGGCCTCTGGGCCTTGCCCGGCGGATTTGTGAATGTGGATCTGGATGCCGATCTGCAGGCCTGCGCCGCGCGCAAGCTCAAGGAGAAGACGGGTGTGGACAGCCCCTACCTGGAGCAGCTCGGCAGCTGGGGCAGCGCCCTGCGCGATCCCCGTGGCTGGTCGGCCACCCATGTGTACTTCGCGCTGATTCCCGCCCACGAGCTGCAGCTGACCAAAGGCGCCAATGCGGCCGATGTGGCATGGTTCGAAGTGGACGAGCTGCTGCACCGGCCCGCACTGGCGTTCGACCATGGCAGCATCCTGCAGACGGCGGTTGAACGTCTGCGCAGCAAGGTCGAATACACCTCGCTGCCCGCTTTTTTGCTGAGCGAGCCTTTTACTCTGCCCCAGCTGCAGCAAGTCTATGAAACCGTGCTGGGGCGCAGCGTGGACAAGAGCGGCTTTCGCACCCGCATGCTGGCAGCGAACTTTCTGCTTGAGGCCGGACATGTGGAAGGCACATCGAACCGTCCCGCCATGGGCTACCGGCTGGCGGACCGCAGCGGCCCCGTGGTTTTCCCCCGAACCTTCAGCCCACGCGGCCATTGAACCAGACGATTACCCACCGCTGTGCCGAAACCGGGGCTTGCTGAGATAATCCTGCCCCTATGTCTCTCCTGCCCCACCAGCTCGAACTCCTGTCCCCGGCGCGTGATGCCGATATCGGCATCGAAGCCGTCAATCATGGCGCGGACGCCGTCTATATCGGCGGCCCGGCCTTTGGCGCGCGCGCGACGGCAGGCAATGACATCCGCGACCTAGAGCGGCTCATCAAGCATGCCCACCGCTTCGGCAGCCGCATCTTCATCACGCTCAACACCATCTTGCGCGACGATGAGCTGCAAGGCGCGCGCGATATGGCCTGGCAGATCTACAACGCCGGAGCCGATGCACTGATCATCCAGGACATGGGGCTGCTGGAGCTGGACCTGCCACCCATCCAGCTGCACGCGTCCACCCAGACCGACATCCGAACGCCCGAGAAGGGCCGCTTTCTGCAGGACGCCGGTCTGTCGCAGATCGTGCTGGCACGCGAGCTGGACCTCAAGCAGATTGCCGCCGTGCGCGCCGCGACAGACCCCAGTCGCACCACCATCGAATACTTTGTGCATGGCGCACTGTGCGTGGCCTACTCGGGCCAGTGCTTCATCAGCCATGCCCATACGGGGCGCAGCGCCAATCGCGGCGACTGCAACCAGGCCTGCCGCCTGCCCTATGAGGTGACGGACGCCAGCGGCCGCATCATCGCGCATGAAAAGCATGTGCTGTCCATGAAGGACAACAACCAGAGCGACAACCTGCGTGCGCTGATCGATGCCGGCGTGCGCAGCTTCAAGATCGAGGGCCGCTACAAGGACATGGGCTATGTGAAGAACATCACGGCCCATTACCGCAAGCTGCTCGACGAAATCATCGAAGAACGCGAGTTCTCCGATCAGCCGCTGGCGCGCTCGTCGTCAGGCCGCACCACTTTCTCGTTCGAACCCGATCCGGACCAGAATTTCAACCGCGAGTTCACCGACTACTTCGTCAACGGCCGCAAGGACGACATCGGCGCCTTCGACACGCCCAAGACACCGGGTCGTGCCATCGGCTGGGTGACCCAGGTCGGCGACAAATGGTTCGAGATCGAGACCAGCGACAAGGCCGCCGAGCTGCACAACGGCGACGGCCTTTGCTACTACGATCTGCAAAAGGAACTGGTGGGCGTGCACATCAATCGTGCCGAATGCGTGAGTGCCAAAAAAGGCATCTGGCGTGTCTTCCCCAAAAACGAGATTGCCGAGTTCAAGGACCTGCGCAAGGGCCTGGAAATCAACCGCAACCGCGATATGGACTGGGTGCGCACACTGGAGAAGAAGTCCAGCGAACGCCGCATCGGTCTGTGGGCCGAGTTCAAGGAGACCGCTTCAGGCTTCGCGCTGACGCTGACCGATGAGGACGGCTTTGTCGGCACGGCCATCATTGACCAGGAACACCAGAGCGCTACCGATGCCGCAAAGTCCCAGGCCTCGCTGCGCGAGCAGCTGGGACGCTTTGGCGCCACGGTTTTCGCGGTGAACGATATTTCGCTGAGCCTGAGCCAGCCCTGGTTTGTCCCGGCATCGGTGCTCAACCAATTGCGCCGCGATGCCGTTGCCGCATTGGAGCAGGCCCGCGCCGACGGCTTTGTGCGCCTGCCCCGTGCCAAGCCCGCGGAGCCACCCGTGCCTTTCCCTGAAGACACGCTGACCTATCTGGCCAATGTCTACAACCAGAAGGCCCATGACTTCTATGTCAAACATGGCGTGAAGATCATCGACGCTGCCTACGAGAGCAAGGAAGAGGAAGGCGAAGTCTCGCTGATGATCACCAAGCACTGCGTGCGCTTCTCGATGAGCCTGTGCCCCAAGCAGGCCAAGGGCGTGATCGGCGTCAAGGGCACCATCAAGGCCGAGCCGCTGCAGCTGATCAACGGCAAGGAAAAGCTCACGCTACGTTTTGACTGCAAGCCCTGCGAAATGCATGTGGTGGGCAAGATGAAGAAATCGGTGCTCAACCAGCATGCCCGGGAAATGAAAGAGTCTCCCATGCAGTTCTATCGCACGCGCCCCACACCTCAGCAGCCTTCCTGAGCGCGCGCCAGCCCGCAAAATGGCCCGCCACCGGCAACGGTTGGCGGGCTTTTTTACAGACTCAGAACCACTGGTGAAAACCCTTGGTTTAATCCCTTCACGTAAATCGTCTATTTTTTAGGCAATCCGTGCAAAGCACCATCTGGCGCGGGTTTCAGGGCTTGAAAGCATAGTTTTCCACAAGAGCGTCCACATGATGCGGGGATAAAAACTGAGGCTTCCATCACACACAACTGTATGCATTAACAGTTGCAAGAATCAGGACCGAACACGCGCCAAGGTTTCGACCACGGACAGCTTTGCACAAGCCTCTTCGAGCAGCCTTGCCACCGCCGGCACCAGGGTGCTGAAACTGGCAAACCCATGCAACATGCCTTGCGCGCGCAAGCAGGCAACGGGCACGCCGGCCTGCTGCAGACGCTGGCCAAAAGCCTCGCCCTCGTCGCGCAATATGTCCAGCTCCGCCGTCACCAGCACCGCGGCAGGCAGACCTGCGACATCGGGGTACTGCATGATGGAGGCCAGAGGATGCGCTGGCATGGCAGGGTGATAGTGGTGCCACATCGCGGCCATGGCTTCGGTGGTGAGAAACGGCATCTGCCCGTATAGCGCATGCGATGGTGCATTCATATGCGCATCGCAGACCGGATAGAGCAGCAGTTGCCGGGCTATGCCTCTCCAGCCGTCTTCTTTTGCGCGCAGGCAGGTGGCAACAGCCAGATTGCCCCCCGCGCTGTCGCCCGCCACCATCAACTGCCGCGCATCGCAATGCAGCTCGGCCGCATGCTGCGCCACCCAGCGTGTGGCGGCATAGGCGTCGTCCAGCGCGGCGGGGAAGACATGCTCGGGAGCCAGGCGGTAGTCGACCGACACCAGATTCATGCCGGTCAGGCGCGCCAGATGGCGGCACAGATTGTCATGCGTGTCCAGCGTGCCTATGCACCAGCCGCCGCCGTGGAAATAGACCATGACCGGTGCCGCCTCCGCGGAGCCGGGGCGGTACAGACGCAGTCTGAGCGGCTGGCCATCGCCGCCGGGAATGTCGATCTCGCGCACCTCATGCATGGGTAGGTCGGCAGGCGGGAAAGCCATGTGGTCCATGAGCTTGCGGATTTCGGGCACTGGAGTGGTCACGAAATCCATGGACGGAGCATCCTTGAACTGCTCCAGCACAGCTGCCATTTCGGGGTGTATCTGCATCGGGACTCCTTGAAGTTGATGGAGCGCGCCCGCTCGGGTCTGGCCGGGCGCGGGGGGGCAATCAGGCCGCCAGCTCTTCGGTCTGATGATGGATGTAGTCCTGCCAAACCGGCTTGGTCATTTCCTGCCTGAAGCGCGACTGAGACCAGGGCCAGGTGTTGGGCACGCCGTTCTTGTCCAGGTACCAGCTGCTGCAGCCCGAGCCGAAGACCGAGCCTTTGGCGGCCTGCAAGCGCTCACGGTCGTACTGCGCCAGCGCTTCGGGCCTGGCCGATAGCCCTGCCACACCGGCTTGCTCGCCGCGCTCTATCAGCTGCGAGATATAGCCCCACTGCATTTCCGAGGTATCGATCAGCGAGAAATTGCCCACGGGAGAGGTCGGCCCGTTCATGAAGTAGAAGTTGGGAAAGCCAGGCACCGAGATGGACTTGTAGGCCGTGGGCACATCGCTCCAGGCCTGCTCCAGCGTCGCAGCGTTCAGACCTTTCACATTCATGGGGCGCACATAGCGGTCGGTCTTGAATCCCGTGGCCAGCACGATGATGTCCACCTCGTGCAACACGCCGTCGCTGGTTCGCACGCCGCTTTTCTCGACCTGGTCGATAGCTTCGGTGATCAGCTCGGAATCCGGCTGCTGGATCGCCTGGTAATAGTCGGGCGAGTAAATCAGACGCTTGCAACCTGCACGGTAATGGGGCTGCAGCTTTTGCCGCAAGGCGGCATCGGCCACCGAAGCATCGAGGTTGTCCTGGCAGATTTTCTGGATTTCCTGGATCTGCTCGGAATCCGGATCCAGCACCCCTTCGGTAAAACGCTCCACATTAGCCATATAGGTGGGTTCGCGCTGCAGATAAACCAGCAGGTCCCGGTTGCTGCGGAATTCGGCGCGCTGCTCTTCGCTGAAAGCCGGATTCTCGACCGGGAAGATCCATTGGGCCGTACGCTGAAAATGCCGCACCTTGGCGCGTGATGCGAGAGCCGAGACGATTTGCACGCCCGTCGATCCTGTGCCGATGATGGCGATCCTCTTGCCGTCCAGCGGTACCGAATGATCCCAGCGCGCACTGTGGATCAGGCTCCCCCCAAATTCATCCAGCCCCTTGATTTGCGGATAGTTGGGGTGGTGCAGCACACCTGTGGCGGCAACCACCACCTTGCCCTGGTATTGCTTGCCATGCTGATCCTGCAGCGTCCAGGCCTCGCCCGTCCATTCGGCACGCGTGACTTCGGTATCGAACTTCGCAAAATCGGCAATACCGTATTTCCGGAACACACCTTCGAAATACTGCTGAATCTCGGCTCCGGGCGGAAGTACCCGGGACCATTCGGGATTGGGTTCGAAAGAATAGGTATAAGCGTGCGATGGCACATCGCAAGTCAAACCTGGATAGGTATTATCTCTCCAGGTTCCTCCCAATGTTTTCGCCTTTTCCAGAATAATGAATTTCTTTCCACTATTCTTCAGATGAATACCCGCCAGAATACCGGACATTCCGCAACCAATAACTATGACATCATATTTCATTGGAAATCCTTAAATAGCAATGACTTTGGCTGCAGAGAATCCACCATCCACTGGAAGATTGACCCCGGTAATAAATGAAGACATATCGGAAAGCAAAAATGCCACGGCATTACCCACCTCTTGCGGCTTGCCTGCCCGCTTGAGCAAATGCATGGCCTCGAAAGCCTGGCCCACGGGCTGCTCATCGAGCATGGTGGTCATCGGCGTATGGATGTAGCCGGGGCTGATGCTGTTGACCCGCACACCGCAGGGACCGAGCTCCGCTGCCAGACTGCGCACCATCTGGATCACCGCCCCCTTGGAGGTGCAATAGGCCAGATTGCTCGGGTTGCCCAGCATGCCGTTGATGCTGGCGATGGCGACGATGGAGCCCAGGCCTCGCTGTTTCATGTGGCTTGCCACGGCACGGGCACTGAGCATGGTCCCCGTCAGATTGACCTGCAGCACTTGCTCCCACTCCTGCAGCGCCATGCTCTCCAGATCGCCGACACGCGAGATGCCTGCCGAGGTCACCAGCCCATCAATCTGCCCGTAGCGATCCAGCATGGAAGCCACCAGTTCATGGGTCAGCTTCTCGCTGCTCACGTCGAGCCTGCGAAATTCGCAGCCCTGCGGCAAATCCTGGCTTTGATGCAGATCGGCACATACCACCTTGGCGCCGCTGGCGGCCAGAGCCTGGGCACTGGCCAGGCCGATACCCGACGCACCGCCTGTAACCAGGATCACTTTGTCTTTCAAACCACTGATGAATGGATTCATTTCAAGCCTCAATACTGACTGACCGCCACCACTTGGCGATGAGGATTGAGATTTTTGGTTTTTTCCAGATTCAAATCACTCTGAATTTTCCTCTTTACAAAAACAGTTTGTGTTTACAGTTCCTGGTGAAAACCATTAATCCATTTGGACGTACTGTGTCCTGGTTTTTTATATGTCAAGCAGGTGTTCTTAGTGAACCAATCAATATGGACTGTAAACACCGCCAATAACTGTCAAGCGGGAATTCGCGGGAAATATCAGCAAGCCGGCAATGCTTTAATCCACTCATATTTAGCCAATGAGGAAATCATGAAAGTTGCTGTCATCACCGGCGCAGCCAGTGGAATTGGTGCAGGCCTTGCCAAAAAAGCCGTCGCCCTTGGAATGCAGGTCGTGGTTGCCGACCGCGACCAGGCGGGTCTTGAGAGAATCGTGCTGGAGTTGGGAGATCAGGCATTGGCCGTGGTCACCGATGTCACCAGTCAGGCATCGCTGGATGCATTGGCCGACAAGGCCTATGCCGCTTTCGGTCAGGTCGATCTGCTGTTCAACAACGCAGGTGTGCTGAGCACCGGCAATAGCTGGGAGATCAGCGATGCCAGGTGGCAACAGGCCTGGCAGGTCAATGTCAACGGCATCGTCAACGGCCTGCGCTCTTTTGTGCCACGTCTGCTCAAGGCGGAGCGGGCCGCCCGCATCATCAACACGGCATCGGTGGGGGGCTTTCTCCCCAGCGCCATGATGACGCCCTACTCCGCCACCAAGTTTGCGGTGGTCGCACTGACCGAAGGCCTGGCCGGCGAACTCGCGGCCATCAATCCGCAGATCAAGGTTTCGCTGCTGGCGCCTGGCCCCGTCAAGACCGCCATCTTCCGGGAAGCACCTGATGCAGCTTCGGCGCAGTTTCACGACATGATGACCCATATGCTCGATGAAAACGGCCTGGACGCCGAGGAGTTTGCAGAGCGCGTCTTTGCAGCCATCGAGCGCGGTGAATACTGGATCGTGCCCCAGCCCGAGATGCTGGACCCGCTGCTCAAGGCCCGCAACAAGCTCATCGAAACCCGCGCCGACCCGGTCCTTGGCAGCGCCCAATGAAAACGGGGCCTGCTTTCGCAGGCCCCCAGCTCTTGCAGCGCCAGCGCCAGCGCCGCAGATCAGGCGCCCCAGAGCTCCCTGGCCAGTTGCTCGAACTGGCGACGCATCACGTTCTTCTGCACCTTGCCGGTGGCCGTGGATGGAAAGGCCTCCACGAAATGCACCAGCTTGGGCATCTCGAAGCCGCTGAGGTGATGGCGGCAATGGGCCAGAATCGACTCCGAGTCCACTTGCGTGCCCGGCTTGCGCATGACAAAGGCACAGACCGCCTCGCTCCAGTGGGGATGCGGCAGGCCGAACACGGCAGCGGCCGCCACTTCCGGGTGAGCCAGCACCACGGCCTCCACCTTCACGCTGGCGACGTTCTCACCGCCGGTCTTGATCATGTCCTTCTTGCGGTCGATGAACTCCATTCGGCCCTGCCCATCCCACGTGCCCAGATCGCCGGTATGGTGCCATCCGAACTTCTGCGCCTCGGCCGTCGCCTTGGGATCCTTGAAATAGCCGAGCATGGCATTGGGGCCGCGGTGCACGATCTCGCCGACCTGGCCCGGCCCGAGCAGATTGCCACCGTCATCCATGACGGCGGTCTCGCAGGTGCTCAGCGAGCGCCCCCAGAAATTGGCATCGCATTCGGCATTGAGCAGCGGGTAGAAAGTCATGGTGGCCGGATAGATCTCGGTCTGCCCCGTCGCCAGGGAAATATTGCGGCACATGCGCTGCGCAATCTGGGCGATCAGGGGCTTGGGAATGGGCGCCATGGCATAGATGCATTGCCGGATGGTGGTGGGCGCAAATCCCGGATCGGCCAGTACCGCCGCATACATCAGGGGCAGCCCGACAAAAATCGTCACCCCCTCCTTGATGACCAGCTGACCCACCTCGGCCGGCACGAACTGCCGTGTCAGCACGGTGCAGGCGCCTGCCGCGAGAGCGGTCTGCACCAGCGCATGCTGGGCGCAGTGGAACAGGGGAAGCCAGCCGCTGAGCACATCGGCCTCGCCATATTTCATCTCGTCGATATTGCCCCTGACCGCCGCATACACCGAGAGATGGGAATGCACCACGCCTTTGGGATTGCCCGTGGTGCCGCTGGTGTACATGAGCAAGGCGGCTTGGTTGTCGTCGATGTCAACCTCGGGCAGGGTGTCGACCTGCCCTGCCTCGGCCTGCGCCAGAGACAGGCCCGGCAGCCCTTGCTGCACTTGCACACGCGCAATGATGAGAGGCAGTTGCAGCTGCTGCAAAAGCCCGGCCAGTCCGGGCAGGGCCAGCAACTCCTGATCGACCACCACGGCCGACACCTCTGCATGCCGCAGGATGTAGTCGATGCTCGATACCTCCAGCTTGATATTGACGGGCACCCACACCTGCCCTGCTTTGTGAATGGCGTTGCAGGCCACCACCATGTCTATGGAATTCGCACACAGCATGCCTATCTGCTTGCCAGGCCCCAGCGTTGACAGCAGATAGTGCGCGAAACGCGAACTTCGCGCATCCAGCTCGGCAAAGCTGATGCGTTCGTTGCCATCGACCAGCGCCGTTCGGCTGCCGAACTTGCGCGCCGTGCGGTAGAGCAAATCACCCAGCGCAATGCGCCGGATGCGCCGAGCCTCCTTCGTCAGACTCATCTCGATCATGGTTTGTCTCCTTGATAGTGTGCAACCCGGAACCCATAACCCACGCTTTTTCTTGTTGTGTCTCTAAGACTGCTGCGGCATTGCCATGGCAGCGGCGGCAACCATGGGCGAGAGCTGGCCCTGCGCCCCACCGTCACAGGCAATGACCGTGCCGGAGATATAGCTGGCCGCATCGCTGCCCAGAAACATGGCCAGTTGGGCAATATCAGCAGTGGTGCCCATGCGCCCCAGCGGCACCATGGCGCGCACCAGCGCATCCCCCTCGGCACCTTGCGGGGCCAGGCGGCGCATGCCTTCCGTGCCCTCGATGGGGCCGGGTGAAATGGCATTCACACGAATGCCCTTGGCACCCCACTCCAGCGCCAGCACACGCGCCAGATGGTCCACTCCAGCCTTGGCGGCGCAGACATGGGCCTGGTACATCATGGGCACGGTGGACTGCGGTGCGGTGATGAAGATCAGGCTCGCCCCGGGCTGGCGCAGATGCGCCAGAGCCTGACGCGCGACATGGAAGCTGCCCAGCAGATCGATGTCCACCACCACCTTGAAGGCGTTGGACGACATCTGCTCCGCAGGGGCTAGGAAGTTGCCGGCCGCGCCAGACACCAGCACGTCGACCGGCCCATGGCAGGTCACGGCCTGCGCCAGCGCCGCGCCCACCGCCTGCTCATCGCGCACATCGGCCACCACGCCGAAGGCCTGAGCGCCCAGCGTCGCCAGGGCTGCATCCACATTGGCCTGCTTGCGACTGACGACCGAGACCCTGGCCCCGGCCATCGCGTAGTTCTGGGCAATGCCCAGGTTGATGCCGGTAGTGCCGCCAAACACCATCACGTGACGGCCCGAAAAATCGAATTGCACATTCATGGACGGCACTCCTCTGCGCGCAGCAAGGCTTTCTGGATCTTTCCTGCCGGGGTCAGCGGCAACTCGGCGCGAAACACCAGCTGGCGCGGCAGCTTGTAGTCAGCGAGCTGCTGGCGGCAATGTGCGAGCAGCGCCTCCTCGTTCACGCTGGCACCGGGCCTGGTGACGATGTAGTAGCGTCCCACCTCGCCCAGAACAGGGTCCGGCACGCCGATGCCGGCAACCATCAACACGCCTGCATGACTGGCAATCACGCCCTCCACTTCGCTGGGATAGACGTTGAAGCCGCCCTGTATGAACATGTCCTTTTGCCGCCCCTTGAGGTGGATCAGGCCCTGCTCGTCGACCAGTCCCAGATCACCCGAATGCAGCCAGCCGCCGGCAAATACCTCTTCGTCCTGCTGCTGCCCCACATAGGCCGGAATCACCCCAGCACCGCGAAACCAAAGCTCGCCCACCTCTCCGGCCCGTAGTTCCTCGCCATCGGCCCCGGCCACGCGCAGCTGAGCACCTTGCAGCGGCTTGCCTATGCTGTGAAGCAGGGCTTGCTGATCTGCCTGCCAGGGCGTCATCGCGATGGCCCCCGAAGTCTCGGACAGACCGTAGAGGTTCATGATGCTCACGCCCGGAAACTGCTGCTGCAGCCGCTGCAGCAGCACCGGTTCCACATTCGAGCCGCCCACCACGATCAGGCGCAAGCGACTCATGTCCACCTCGGCCAGAAGCGGATGCATGAGCAGCAGCGTCAGCATGGTGGGCACGCCCACCAGCCAGGTCGGCCGGTGCTTTTGCGCCATCCTCAGCAAGGCTTCGGGGCTGAACATGGGCACCAGCTCGCAGCAGCCGCCCGCCAGCAGCATGGTCAGCACCCCGCAGGTGATGCCACCCACATGGTTGAGCGGCATGGCCAGTTGCACCATATCGTCCGCTGCAGCCTTCACATGCGCATGCTGCGCCAGCGCCGAGCCCAGCTGGGAGCGATGCGTCAGCCCTGCGGCCTTGGGCCTGCCCGTGGTGCCCGAGGTGTAGATGATCATCAGCAGGTCATCCGGTGCAGGGCCGGGGCCTGCAGGCAGGACTTTTGCGCCCGGCTGCAGCGACTGCTCGAAGCCCTCGTTCACCCACAGCAGATGCTCCAGCGCCGCAAGACGCTGACGGGCCCGCGACAGAGTGTTCTGGTAGTCGAAGCCGGCAAACTCGCGCGGTGCAAGCACGGCCTTGACCTGGCTGTCCTGCAGCATGAAGTCCAGCTCGGCATCGCGGTATCGGACGCTGAGGCCCACCACGACCAGCCCCGTCTTCGCCGCAGCCAGATAGCTCAGCACCCAGGGCAGACCGTTGGGCAAAATGATGCCGATGCGATCACCGGGCCGCAGACCCAGCGAGGACAGATGGGTGGCCCAGGCGCCGGCCATCACATCCACCTGCTGCCAGCTGTAGCTGCGCCCCTGGTCGATGTAGGCGGTCCTGTCTGGATGCGCGGCCACGGTCTGCGCCAATGCCTGGGCCACGGTCTGGGGAGTAGTACAAGCGTTCATCTGCAAGCTCTCCCCGATTCAGGCTGCAAGATGCAGCATCTGCCTGGCTTCCCTGGGAGTGGCGACTTCACGCCCCACATCACGCGCATAGCGCGCCAGCTGCTCGATCAGCGGAGCGTTGGATGCGACCTTGCTGCCGTCGGGCAGATAGAAAGTGTCTTCCAGTCCGCTGCGCAGATGTCCGCCGAGCTCGGCCGTGCGCAGATGGGTGGGCCAGATCTCGCTGCGCCCGATCAGCGTGGTCTGCCAGGGCGCATCCTTGATCTTGAGCCTGAGCAGTATGGGCAGCAGATCGGGGTCGGCCGGCATACCGGACTCCACACCCATCACGAAGTTGTATTCGGGCAGGCCCTGATACATGCCGGTTTCCACATACATGCCCACGCAGCGCACGATGCCCACGTCAAAGCACTCGAACTCGGGCAGCGTGCGGGTCTCGGCCATCACATCGAGAAAGTCCTGCACCTTGGCGGGCTGATTGTCGAACAGCATGGGCGGCCAGGCCCAGCTTCCGTTGCTGCGGGTTTTGAGATAGTTGAGCGAGCCTGCATTGCAGGCCGCCATCTCGGGTCGCGTGGCACGCAGACAGTCCAGCGGCCCCTGGTAGTCGGGGCCGACCACGCCGGTGGTCTGATTGATGATCAGCTCGGGGCAGGCTGCACGCATGGCATCCACGCAAGCCCTGGCCACTGCCGGGTCCCAGCTGGGCAGATGCCCCTTGCCCTCTTCCTGGCGCCTGAAGTGCACATGCACCACGGACGCCCCAGCGTCATAGGCTCGGCGTGCTTCCTGCGCCAGTTGCTCTGGCGTCACAGGCACATGATGCTGATTCGGGTCGGTCAGCACCCCGGTGATGGAACAGGTAATAATGGCTTTATCGGACATATCGCTCCTTAAATAGAAGCTGACAACGCTTTACGAATAAGCGTTTCAGGCTGATTTCGCTCAAGTTTCCCGACAACGACGGCCGCCGCTGCGACAGCCGCGCTAGATACGCCACTGGCGTGCGGCAAGCTCTTTCATGATTTCTTCGGTGCCGCCGCCAATCGTCAGCACCTTGACTTCGCGGTAAATGCGCTCGCTCAGCGTGCCGCGCATAAAGCCCATACCGCCCAGAATCTGCACCGCCGTGTCGGCGCAGAACTGCATGGTCTGGGTGGCCTGGTTCTTGAGCACACAGACCTCGCCCACCCAGTCCGCCCCGCTATCGCCGCCATCGGCACGTGCGCAGACTGCGTTGATCCATGCTTCAGTGCTGCGCAGGCGCTGCTGCATGTCCACCAGCTTGTGCCGTATGACCTGATGCTGGTTGAGCGTCACGCCAAAGGTCTGGCGCTGTTGCGCCCAGGCCAGCGCCTCGTCATGGCAGGCCTGGGCAAAGCCCAGCGCAGCGCAGGCAATGCCCAGGCGCTCGCCGTTGAAGTTGTGCATGATGGCGCGAAAGCCCTCGCCCTCGGCCCCGAGCAGATGACTGGCAGGCACGCGCACGCCGTCAAAGAACAGATGGGCCGTGTCCGAGCATTGCCAGCCCATCTTGTGCAATTGGCTGCGGCGCAGTCCCGCGCTGTCGCCGGGCAACAGGATCAGGGAGATGCCGGAAGCACCTCTTTCCTCGCCCGTGCGCACCGCTACCGTGATCCAGTCGGCACGCATGCCCGAGGTGATGAAGGTCTTCTCGCCCTCGATCACATACTCGTCGCCCTCGCGCCTGGCCCGGGTGCGCAGCGCCGCCACGTCCGATCCGCCGCCGGGTTCGGTAATCGCCAGCGCCGCGATCTTGCGGCCTGCCAGCACATCGGGCACCACCTGCTGCTTGAGCGCATCGCTGCCCAGAGCCACCACGGGCGGCAGGCCGATGTTGTGCGACAACAGGCTGGCCAGCACGCCGCCGCTGCCGCCGTGGCGGCACAGTGCCAGCCACAGGGCGGCGCGCAGGCTGTGCGTAGCCGCGGTACCGCCGAGCTCCTCGGGGTAGCCGATGCCCAGCAGCCCCAGCTCGGCGGCCTGGAGATAGAGCTGGCGCGAGAACTCGCCGGCCTCGTCCCAGGTCGTGACATGGGGAGCGATATGCTCGCGCGCGAAGCGGCGCACCAGGTCATAGAGCATTTCGCGTTCGGCGGCATCCGTCATGTGGGTCCTCCAGGCATGGGCACCAGTTTCAGCAGCACCTGGCCTGGCGCCACCTGCTGGCCGGCATGGACCAGCACGGCCTCCACGCGGCAGTCGGCCCTCACACTCAGGCTGTGCTCCAGCTTCATGGACTCAATGACCACGACCACATCGCCGGCCTTCAGCACCTGCCCGTCCTGCACGCCCAGTTGCACCACCCGGCCGTTGAACGGGGCGCGCAGCTCTGCGGTCTGGCCCGCTGCCGCAGCATTCTCCGGCGGGGCATAGCTTGCATCTTCGACCCACCAGTCCACATCGCCCGCCTGCAGATGCCAGCGCGCCCCGCCCTGCCCGGCGGGCAGCTCCACGGCATGCACGGTCTGGCTCAGGCCCGCAGCTCTCGCTCGCCAGCCATGGGCCAGCAACTCGTCGACCTGCAGCAGCGCAGGCTCGGCGTCGTGCCGCTGCAGCAGCCAGCTGTCTGCGGTCTCGGGCCGCAGCATCAGCTCCTGCGTCCGGCCCCGGTGCTGCAGCTTGCGCAACTGGGCATAGCTGCAGGCCAGCGGCCCCGGCCTTTGGCCCACGGCGCACAGCGCTCCCCAGTGCTGGTGTGCCAGAACCTCCTTGTCCCGCAGCAGCTGCTGCAAGCGTGGCGCATCGCCCGCCAGATAGGAGATCAGAGCCTGGCCCCGCCTGAACACCTCGTCGTTCAGGCACTCAATCAGAAAGGCGCGATTGGTCGGCAAGCCCAGCACCGAGAGGCTGCCCAGCGCATGAATCAGCCGGTCGATGGCTTGCTCGCGCGTTGGCGCATGGACGATCAGCTTGCCCAGCATGGCGTCGTAATAGGGAGTGACTTCGCTGCCGGTGTGCAACGCGTGGTCAAAGCGCAGCGGCGCGCGACTGAAGACGGCGGCCTCGGGTGCCGAGAAATGCCGCACCACGCCGGTATGGGGTTGAAAGTTCTCGTCTTCGGCGCACAGCCGCACCTCGATGGCATGGCCGTCGAGCCGAACCTGCTGCTGTGTCAGCGGCAAGGCTTCGCCGCGCGCCACGCGAATCTGCCACTCGACCAGATCAAGGCCCGTCAATGCCTCGGTCACAGGATGCTCGACCTGCAGTCTGGTATTCATCTCCATCAGATAGAACTGCCGGCCTTCAACCAGGAATTCCACCGTACCTGCCCCCACATAACCTGCGGCCTTGGCCAGGGCCACGGCGCAGCTGCCCATGTGCTCGCGCTGCTCGGCACTGACAGCCGGACTGGGGGCTTCCTCGATGATCTTCTGGTGGCGGCGCTGAACCGAGCAGTCGCGCTCCCCCAGATGAATCACATGGCCATGCCCGTCCGCAAACACCTGCACTTCCACATGGCGCGGGTGCATGACGGCACGCTCCACCAGCAAGTCACCATTGCCAAAGCCAGCCAGGGCTTCGGAACGTGCGCTGTTCAGAGCGGCATGCAGCTGCTGGGCACTTTCCACCAGCCGCATGCCGCGCCCGCCGCCACCGGCCACGGCCTTGACCATGACAGGGTAGCCAATCATGGCTGCTTCGTCGGCAAAGCGCGCATCGCTCTGGTCGTCACCTTCGTAGCCCGGCAGACAGGGCACGCCATGGGCCTTGGCCAGTTGCTTGGCGGCGGCCTTGCTGCCGAGCTGCCGGATCGCCGCCGGCGGCGGGCCAATCCAGATCAGGCCCGCTTGCTGAACGGCCTGGGCAAAGCCCGCATCCTCGCTGAGAAATCCGTAGCCGGGGTGTACGCCATCGGCCCCTGTCGCCCTGGCGGCTTCCAGCAGCTTGTGCATGTCCAGATAGCTCTGGGCCGATGTCAGCCCGCCCAGTGCATAGGCCTGCGTGGACTGTTGCACATGGAGGCTTTGCGCATCCGCATCCGAATACACCGCCACAGTCTCGATGCCCATGCGCCTGGCCGTGGCCATGATGCGCAGCGCAATCTCGCCACGATTGGCAATCAGAATGCGCTTCATGATGCACCTCCTGCCTTGCAGGTCCAGGGAGCGGGCTGCTTGCTGGAAAAGGCCTTGAGCCCTGCCCCCGCTTCAGCGCTGCGCAGCGCACTGGCAAAGGCCTGCGCGCCCTGGTTCAGCGATGCATCCAGACTTTGCCCCCCAATGGCTGCCAGCAGCTTCTTGGTGGCTGCCACCGCCTGCGGTGCGGCCTGGGCGCAGATCTCGATCTGCTGCTGCAGCTGGCTCTGCCAGTGAACAGCGTCTGCGGCCTGGATCACGGCCTGAACCAGGCCTGCCTGCTGTGCCTGACTTGCGGTCCAGCGCTGGCCGCCCAGCAGCCATTGGCGCGCCAAGCCGTCGCCCAGCCTGCGCAGCACAAACGGCGCAATCTGCGCGGGCACGATGCCCAGCGTCACCTCGGGCGTCGCAAAGACGGCCTGCTGATCCGCTACCACCCAGTCGGCCACGCAGACCAGCCCCACACCGCCGCCCATGGCCGCGCCCTGCACGGCAGCGATCAGCAGCTGGGGCAGCTCTGCGAGTTGCTGCAGCAGCTGACCAAACTCGCGGTTGACCTGAACCAGCGGGTCCTGCGCCCCCGCAGGCAGCGGCGAGCCTATGCTGCTGGCAAAGCCGCCCAGGCTGCCTCCGGCACAGAAATGCCCGCCCGTGCCGCACAGCACCACCACGCGCAGTTGCGCATCCTTCTGCGCTCTTGTGGCCTGTTCGCGCAAGGCCTGCACCAGCTCGTCAGTCAGCGCATTGCGGGTTTGCGGCGAGTTCAGCCGCCACCATTCCACAAAGCCGTTGCCCAAGGGCAGGCGTTCGATTTCAAGCACCTGAGTCATGCGCCGCTCCTCAGTGTGCCTGGCGCTTGATCAGCCCCATGGTCTTGCCGATGATGCCCAGCATGACCTCGTCGGCACCGCCGCCTATCGAGCCCAGACGCCCGTCGCGGTAAAGGCGCGAGACGCGGTTGTCCCACGTAAAGCCCATGCCGCCCCAGAACTGCAGACAGGTGTCGGCCACTTCGCGCGTCAGCCGCCCCGACTTCAGCTTGGCCATGCTGGCCAGCTGCAGCGCATCCTGGCCCGCCATATACATCTGGGCGGCACGGTAGGTCAGCGCGCGCAGCGCCTCGACTTCGGTCTGCAGCTCGGCCAGCTTGAACTGCACCCATTGCTGATCGATCAGGGTGCTGCCGAACATCTGTCGCTGCTGTGCCCACTCTATGGTCTGCTGAATGCAGTCCTCCATGGCGAGCAGGCCGCTGGCCGAGGCCCAGAGCCGTTCCTCCTGGAACTGCTGCATCTGATAGATGAAGCCCTGACCCTCCTGTCCCACCAGATAGCGCTGCGGCACGCGCACCTCGTCAAAGAACAGCAGGCCCGTGTCCGAGGAATTCATGCCGATCTTGCGCAGCTTCTGCGCCACTTCCACGCCCTTGGTCAGCTTGCCACGCGGCCCCTCGCGCAGCGGCACCATGATGAGACTCTTGTTCTTGTGCACCGGTCCCTCGCTGGTGTTGACCAGCATGCACATCCAGTCCGCCTGAATGCTGTTGGTGATCCACATCTTCTGGCCGCTGATGACGTAGTCGTCGCCATCCTTGCGAGCATGGCTTTTGATGCCCGAGACATCGCTGCCCGCGCCGGGCTCGCTCACGCCTATGCAGCCCACCATCTCGCCCGCGATGGCGGGAGCCAGGAACTGCTCACGCAATCCATCACTGCCAAAGCGTGCCAGCGCGGGCGTGCACATATCGGTCTGCACGCCAATCGCCATGGGCACGCCGCCGCAGCGGATATGGCCCAGAGTCTCGGCCATCATCAGGCTGTAGGAATAGTCCAGCCCCGAGCCGCCATAGGCTTCGGGCTTGGTCAGGCCCAGCAGGCCCAGATCGCCCAGCCCCTTGAAGACCTGGTGTGCTGGAAAGATTTCCTCTTCCTCCCATGCGTCGACATAGGGATTGATCTTCTCGTCGATATAGCGCTTGAGGGTCTTGCGCACTTCCAGATGTTCATGGGTCCATTGCATGGCTTGTCTCCGTCGAGTTCTATTTGGAAGAAATGGGGGAAAGAGGCGCGGCACTACATGCGTGCGACCCCGAACTGCATGGGGCGCACCGTTCGCTGCTGCGCTTCGTGCAAGGTCTGCAGGCAGAACGAGAGCACTGCGCGCGTGTCGCGCGGATCGATCACACCGTCGTCCAGCAGCAAGCCGCTGGTGACCAGCGCATCGGCCTGGGCTTCGAACATGGCCACGATCTGGTCGTACTGCTTCTGCATCTGCTCGGCATCGATCGGCAAGCCTTTACGTGCCATGGCGGCCTCGGTGACCTGACGCATGGTGCTGGCTGCCTGCTCGCCCCCCATCACCGCCGTCTTGGCACCGGGCCAGCTGAAAAGAAAGCGCGGCGCATAGCCTCGGCCGCACATGCCGTAGTTGCCCGCACCGAAGCTGGCGCCGCACTGGATGGTGATCTGCGGCACGGTGGCGTTGGTCACGGCCTGAATCATCTTGCTGCCGTGCTTGATCATGCCGGCCTGCTCGCTGTCCTTGCCCACCATATAGCCTGTGGTGTTCTGCAGATAGATGATGGGGTGGCCCAGTTGGCACATCCATTGAATGAAGTGCGCGGCCTTGCTGGCACCTGCCACATCGATGGGGCCGTTGTTGGAGATCAGGCCCACGGCGTGGCCTCCGATATGCGCCTGCGCACAGAGCGTGGCGGCTCCATAGCCGGACTTGAACAGCAACAGCTCGGAGCCATCCACCAGCCGCGCCATGACCTCATGCATATCCACCGGCTCGCGGTGGTGTGCCGGCATCAACCCCAGCAGTTCATCGGCGTCATAACGCGGCTCCGAAACTCCTGAATTAATAGCTTTACTCGTATATGCATCAACCGTTTCAGGCGTCTTCCATGAAGATAACTGAGACACCACGGTGCGTGCCAGGCCCAGGGCATGGCGGTCGTCCTCCGCCAGATACTCGCCCAGCCCCGAGATACTGGTATGCATTTCGGCACCGCCCAGTTCTTCCTCGGTCGCGATCTCGCCGGTCGCCGCCTTGAGCAGGGGCGGCCCGGCCAGAAAGGCACGCGAGCGACCGCGCACCATGATGACCACGTCCGACAACCCGGGCATATAGGCCCCGCCGGCCGTTCCCGAGCCGTGCTGCACGGTGATGACCGGCAGACCTGCCGCGGACAACCGCGCCAGGTTGCGAAACAAGGCGCCACCCATCACAAAGCCCTCGACGCGGTAGCGCATGAGATTGGCACCCGCGCTCTCTACCAGATGGATGAAGGGCAGCCTGTTCTGCAACGCGATCTCCTGCACGCGCAGCATCTTGTCCAGGCCTTTTTCCTGGATGGCCCCGGCCTCGATGCCCGAGTCGCTGGCCACCACCATGCAACGCACACCGCTGACAAAACCGATGCCCGCCAGCATTCCGCCTCCGGGAACCGACTTGGCCGGGTCGTCCTGGTCCAGCATGAAGCCCGCCAGCGTGCACAGCGGCAGCCATGGCCTGCCAGCATCCAGCAGCAGCGCCACTCGCTCTCTCGGCAGCAGCTGGCCACGTTTTTCAAACTGCGGCTTGGCCCGCTGCGATGCCAGAGCCGCCCGCTGCTCAAGCTCACGCAATGCGGCGATGCGGCCCATCGTGGCTGCCCGGCGCTGCTGCGCCAGCTCGCCACCGGCATTCCATTGGGATGCAAAGACGCTCATGACTGAAACACCTTGGGAGTCTGGTAGAGAGAAAAGCCGTCAAATGCACGCACTGCGCCGCGCTGCTGCGCTTCGGCGCTGGCAGCCACCGGCCCCATGCCCAAGCGCACCTGAGGACGGGCGCCGTCGACCCGCAAAACCGTTCCGCTGATGAAGCTGGCCGCCGGACTGAGCAGAAAGACCACGGCGGCGGAGACTTCGGCCTCGTTGCCAAAGCGCCCTGCTGGCACGGTTGCCGGCATCTTGCGCAACATGGCTGCAGCCTCGGGCGGGTAGTGGTCCATGCCGCTGGAGGCTATGTAGCCCGGCGCGATGGCATTGACGCGCACACCCTGCGCAGCCCATTCCACGGCAGCGGTTTCGGTGAAGCTGACCATGCCCGCCCGCGCAGCGCCGCTATGTCCCATGCCCGGCATGGAGCCCCACATGTCGGCCACCATGTTGACGATGGAGCCACCCTGCCGCGCCATGTGCTGTGCATAGCATTCGCGCGCCATGAGAAAGCCGCCGGTGAGATTGGTGTCCAGCACCGCCTGCCAGCCCTTGGCGCTGATGGACGCAAGCGGCGAGAGATACTGTCCGCCCGCGTTGTTGACCAAGGCGTCGATACGCCCGTGCCGGGTCAGGATCTCTTCGACCACCGCCTTGACTGCCGCCTCGTCGCGGATATCGCAGCTGTGACTGCTGGCTTGCGCTCCCTGCTGCGCCAGTTCGTCCTGCACGCTGCGCAGCTTTTGCGCATTTCGCCCCACTAGGGCCACATGTGCGCCCAGCGCAGCCAGCTCATGCGCTATGCAGCGGCCTATGCCCGAGCCGCCACCGGTCACCACAACCACTTGCCCGGCAAACAGCGCAGGGCGAAAAACGGATTGGTACATCAGCTCTCTCCAATGAACAAGGCCAGAGATTGATCGGTCAGCGCATCCAGGCTCAGGCTGCCGCCCTCGGAATACCACTGTGCGGTCCAGTTCAGTGCGCCGAAGATCAGCAGTCGCGCGATTTCGGGACGGGCCTTGAGCTTGCCCGTGCGATGCAGCGCCTGCAGCACGGGCATCCATTGCGCTTCGTAGGCATCCTTTTGTGCGCTGACATCCATGCGCTGCGCATCGCTGAGCAAGCGCCATTCATAGAGCATCACTGGAATGAAGTCGCTCTCGCCGCCCACCATGACCTGCAGGTGGTTGCGCACCAGAGCGCGCAGTCGTTCCACGCCATTGGCGCGTGCCCCCAGCGCTTGCAGCGCGGCGTTCTGGCTCTCCGCAGCCTGGGCCATACCATCCTGCATCACCGCGTGCAGCATTGCTTCCTTGCTCTCAAAAAAGTAAAAGATGGACCCCGGTTGCATGCCTGCGGCAGCAGCGATGTCGCGGGTGCTGCTGCCGTGAAAGCCGCGCAGGCGAAACTGCCTGGCGGCGACACGCACCAGCTCGCTGCGGCGCGTGCTCTCATTGCGTTCCTCGGTGGACTTGGGCGGCCTGCCGCGTCCGCGTTTGACGGTCGGAATTTCTTCATGAACTGCTTGCATGAGATGCAGCATATCGGCGTCTTTTATTTTTACCAATCACTTGATTGGCAAAAATATCTGGGACTTTCACGCAAGGGTTTTCCGCAGCTCGAACGAGCCACCCCGAGTGCACCCGAAGACCGATTTCTAGACTGCTCTGACCCGGTAAAGACCCGGCGGGCTCCCGGTCCAGCCTTTGAAGGCGCGCTGGAACGCGGCCGCATCCGCAAAGCCCAGATCTGCCGCCAGCGTGGCAAAGCTGACCGTGCTGGTACCCAGACGGGAGATGGCGATATCGCGGCGCAATCCATCCTTGATAGCCTGAAACGAGGTGCCTGCAGCACTCAGCTTGCGCTGCAAGGTAGGGGCCGACATATGCAGCGCCGCTGCCGTGGCCTCCAGCCCCACCCAGAGCGGTCGGCTTTGCTGCAGGTGCGCATGCACCAGAGTCGCAACGCCATTGCCGGCACGCGCCGGGATGACGGCTGCCGCAGGCCAGCTCGCGACAAAGCTGCGCAGCGCGCTCTCGTCGCGCCGGCATACACGCCGCAGCAAGCCGGCCTCAAACCAGAACGCCGCCACTGCCTGTCCGAAGCGCATGGGGGCGGGGAAGGCCTCCCCGTAATCCCTGACGTAATCGGGCTGCGCAAACGCAAAGTCAAACTGTCGCACCTTGAGCCCGCCCCCCATCAACCAGGAAGCAATACGCCACAGAATGCGCAGCAGGTACTCGTACAGAAAGTTGGCGGCAGGCTGGTTGCTCAAGGAACGCACGCAGATGGCGGCCTCACCGGCGCTGACCAGCAGACTCACTTCCACATCGTCCTGCAGCAGGTTGTGGACTTCGCACATGCGCTCCAGAGCCCCCTCAACCGTCTGCTCTGCAGATGCCACGCGCGCGATCAGCTCCAGACTGCCGCGCTTGAGCGGGCGCGAGAACAGGCCCAGCGCCTCGTCGTTGAGCGCCGAGATCACGCGCCACATCAATGCAATGTATTGATCCGAGCTGACACGCGCTCCCGGCTGTTCCAGCAGCTGGGGTGCTATGCCGGCCTGCAGAAGAAAGGGCTCCGGCGCATATCCTTTGCGCGCGATGGACTGCACGATCCCCCGCACCAGCTCCATCGACACGGTATAGGGAATGTTCTTAAGGGTCTTCATCAGATCAACATGAGGTCTTTTGACATGCCGACGATGTACTCCGCCATGGGCAAAAGCAAGAGGTTTTCCTAGCATGCATAAGGTCCCAACCCCTTGCAGGAGCACCCATGAGTCGCGATGTGTTTGTTGCCGGTGTCGGCATGATTCCCTTTGCAAAGCCGGGCAGGAGCGATCCCTATTTCCAGATGGGCTCCACCGCGACACAACTGGCGCTTGCCGATGCCGGCATTTCCTATGCCTCGGTGCAGCAGGCCTATGTGGGCTATGTGTACGGAGACTCCACTGCCGGCCAGCGCGCGCTGTACGAGGTGGGGATGAGCGGCATTCCCATTGTCAACGTCAACAACAACTGCTCCACCGGCTCCACGGCGCTGTTCCTCGCACGCCAGGCCGTCGCCAGCGGCGCTGCCGACTGCGTGCTGGCCCTGGGTTTCGAGCAGATGAATCCTGGCGCACTGGGCTCGGTTTACAGCGACCGCCCCAGCCCGTTTGACCGCTTCGATGAAGCCACGGACGCACTGGTCGGCAACGCCGAAGTGCCTCTGGCGCTGCGTTATTTCGGCGGAGCAGGCAAGGCCCACATGGAGCAGTACGGCACCAAGCTGTCCACATTTGCCAAGATTCGTGCCAAAGCCAGCCGCCATGCGGCACGCAATCCACTGGCGCTGTTTCGCACCGAGGTGTCGGAGGAGGAAGTCATGGCCGCGCCCATGATGTGGCAAGGCGTGATGACCCGCCTCATGGCCTGCCCGCCGACCTGCGGCGCGGCGGCCGCCATCGTAGTGTCCGAGGCCTATGCACGCAGGCACGGACTGGACCATAGCGTGCGCATTCGTGCCCAGTCCATGACCACCGACGGCCCCGAAACCTTTGGCGCCCGGGACATGCGCGAAGTGGTGGGCTTCAGCATGGCCCGCAATGCGGCCCGGCAAGTCTATGAGCAAGCCGGCATCGACCCTTCGGATGTGGATGTGGTGGAGCTGCACGACTGCTTTGCCCACAATGAGCTGCTGACCTACGAGGCTCTGGGGCTGTGCCCCGTCGGCGGTGCAGAAAAGTTTGTGCTCGATGGCGACAACACCTACGGGGGAAAATTCGTCACCAATCCTTCGGGGGGTCTGCTCTCCAAGGGTCATCCGCTGGGTGCCACGGGTCTGGCTCAGTGCACCGAGCTGGTCCAGCAGCTGCGCGGCAAGGCCGATCAACGCCAGGTACCAGAGGCACGCCTGGCCCTGCAGCACAACCTGGGCCTGGGCGGCGCCTGCGTGGTCACTCTGTATGAGCGTGTCTGAGGAACGCTGGTATGACCGGCAAGACAAGGACTAAGCATGGGCTGTATGCCACTGCATGCTGCCTTGGCCGAAAGCAGCGCATGTGCTCTTCCAGCCTCGTCGATTCACCCACATTGTCCAGATCCGCAAGACGCCAAGAGCCGTCTTATGCCATCTTATGGACTGCATTTGAAAGAAAGGTCGCCTGATGTCTGATCTGGTTCTCTGGAAAGTTCGCAACGGCGTAGGTCATCTGGTTCTGAACCAGCCCGAGCGGGGCAACGTGATCGGCACGGCCATGGCACACGACCTGAAGGCGGTGGTGGAGAAGGCCTGCAACGCAGATATCGGTGCCCTGCTCATTTCCGCACGCGGCAAACAGTTCTGCGTCGGAGGTGACATCAGCGAGTTTGGCGAACATCGCGAGCGGCTGGCACCGCTGATCGGTGCCATGCTGGATGTACTCAATCCTGTCATGCATCAGCTGGCCAGCCTGCCGTTGCCAGTCATCAGTGCCGTTCAAGGCCCTGTCGGAGGCGGCGGCATCGGGCTCGCGCTGTGTGCGGACCTGGTAC
Source organism: Comamonas brasiliensis (assembly GCF_018292285.1). Lineage (NCBI taxonomy): Bacteria > Pseudomonadati > Pseudomonadota > Betaproteobacteria > Burkholderiales > Comamonadaceae > Comamonas > Comamonas brasiliensis. The sequence goes on along the minus strand of NZ_JAANES010000001.1, from coordinate 609,518 downwards.
TGGCCAGCCGTCACATGTTCTTGCGCGGAGGCTATTCGGCCATCGGCCTGAGCCCCGATCTGGGCGTATCGGGCTATCTCACCCACCGTGCAGGTGCAGCCAAGGCCAAATACATTCTGATGAGCAACCGCACCATCGCCGCCGAGGACTGTCTGCGCATGGGCCTGGTCGACGAGCTGCACGAGCCCGAACAGCTGCTGGCAGCGGCAACCGCGCTGGCCGAGGAACTTGCGGGCGGCCCCACCAATTCCCTGGCGGGCATCAAGAATCTCTGTGATTCGGCACATCGGCAGGATCTTCAGCAGCAACTGGGGGCCGAGCGCGAAGCCATGCTGGCCTGCGCCCGCTCCGGTAACAGTCTCGAAGGCGTGACTGCCTTCCTGCAAAAGCGCAGGCCCGTGTTTCAGCGCCGCTGAATCGGCCGCCTATTTTTTAGGCACATCAGGCAAAGCCTTGCCAGTCAAGGCTTTGCGCATTTATTCCGATATTTACCCACAGGCCAGACCACATGTTCTGGGGATAAGCACGAAGCTGGTGTGTAATCACCGGCATGCCCCGATTGATTGCTCCCAGCAAGGACGAAAGTGCCCTGCTCCCCCCGTTTCTGGAATTGCCCGAACATGCAATCCACCTTCCGCAGTCCGAAGCCGAATTCGAAGCCGCCTTCAAGGCCATGAATGCCGAGCCTGTGCTCGGCTTTGACACGGAAAGCAAACCCATCTTCAATATCGGCCAGCAGGATAACGGCCCTCATCTGGTGCAGCTCGCCACGGCCAGCCAGGTCTGGCTGCTGCAGCTGCACAGGCCCATGGCTCTGGAAGTGTCGCGCATGGTGCTGGCTGCAGAACATATCTGCAAGGTCGGCTTCGGGCTCGATAACGATAAACACTCCCTGCCCCGCAGACTGGGAGCGCCGCTGATCAATATTCAGGATCTGGACAGCCGCTTCAAGCGGCTCGGCTATGGCCCATCGGTGGGCGTGCGTGCCGCCGCAGCGCTGGTACTCCAGCAGAGCTTTCGCAAGTCCAAGCGCACCACCACCTCCAACTGGGCCGCCGCCGAACTCAGCCCAGCCCAGCGACGCTATGCCGCCAATGACGCCCATGCCCCGGCCGTGATCTATGCGCACCTGCCCGCCTGGGAAAGCGCCCTTCCCGTCCTTCCAAGGCGCGCCCCCAGAAGTCCGAGGTCCTGAAGGCCAAGCGCCATGGGATCTGGGCCCGATGGCGGGATTCAGGCAATCATTCTCCATTGCGGCTGGCTCTCGTCTTGCGCAGAGCTCATGACGCAATCCCGTCCCGCCTTCTTGGCCTGGTAGAGCAGCGCATCGGCCTGGGCCAGTGCCTGCTCGAAATCCTGCGCGGAACTGAGTGCAGCAATGCCAAAACTGGCTGTCACCCTCAGTTGCGCAGGCAACCCTCCTAGCTCATGGCTTTGCAAGCGCTCACGCACACGCTCCACAATGGCTTGTGCTTCGAACAGTTGTACTCGCGATAGCAGCAAGACGAACTCCTCTCCGCCGAAGCGGGCAACCAGGTCACAGTTTCTGACCTGCTGAGTCAGCAGCTGCGCCAGCTGCTGCAGCACCTGATCGCCAGCTGCGTGGCCCCAGTTGTCGTTGATGTACTTGAAATGATCGATGTCCACGGCGACCACGGCCCAGGGCACCAGCCGCTGATCGGCCAGGCGCGAATCTGCGGCCTCCATGAAAGCGCGACGGTTGAGCAGGCGCGTCAAAGAGTCCCGGTTACGCTCTTCGCGCAATGTCGTCATCACATCCCTGACCGAGCAGGCCAGCAGTCCTACGGCAAACCACATTGCAAACAGAAGCGCTATGGCCTGGGTAAGCAGCCAGTATCCGGACCGGGTGAGCTCCTGCACTTCATGCACAGGCAACAGGCTGACCGCCGCCGGCCGAAACAAGGCATTGCAGACATTGAGCCCATAGGCCCAGCGCACTCCGCGCTCCAGCCAGTCCTTTGAGGAATCGGCCCTGAGAAAGGCCGGTATGGCCAGGGTCAGCTGCAGCGCCATCGCCAGCGCCAGACATTGCACGCGGACCCACAAGTTGTTCTCGATCCGGGAAAAGTAGAACAGCACGGACAGGGCGACGACAGCGATCAGAATGCCGCCGGGCACACTCGCCCCTGCAGACCCCAGCCTAAGGGAAACCCCTTGCGCCAGCGACCAGGTACCGAGCAGATACAGACATGCCGTGGCCATGGCAAACTGGCTCAGCTGCGCATTGCTCATCAGACTTTGCGCAGCCAGAGCCGTCGCGAGCAACACATAGCCGCCCACCAGCCAGAGCAGAAACAAGGCACGCGGCTGCCGGCGCTGCACATACCAGCAAGCCAGCAAGGCAAACCCGAACAGCATCACGCAAGCCGGCGCGATCAAGGCAAAGTACAAATCTGCAGGCTGGCCCAATTTTGGTTCTCCGCGCAGGAAACTGTGAATTCAACGTCATCCATTCTCCGGCGAGAAGTATCTCCGGCTTTCACTGCGGCATAAGCACATAGCCATTAGGTCGTTCTCCTGAGTCCACGACCTGCCCATAATCAATGATGCCAAAGCCCGGGCTGCGGCCTTCGAATAACTTGCCAAAGAGACACATATATGCGCTTAGAGACACTGGCCGTACATGCCGGCTATTCCCCCGATCCCACCACCAAGGCTGTGGCCGTTCCCATCTACCAGACGGTAGCCTACGCATTTGACAGTGCCCAGCATGGTGCCGACCTGTTTGATCTGAAGGTCCCGGGCAATATCTACACGCGCATCATGAACCCCACCACCGACGTGCTGGAAAAGCGCGTCGCGGCCCTGGAAGGCGGCATTGCCGCACTGGCCCTGGCATCGGGCATGGCCGCCATCACCGCCGCGATCCAGACTCTGGCCGAAACGGGTGACAACATCGTGTCGGCCAGCACGCTTTATGGCGGCACCTACAACCTGTTTTCCCACACCTTCCCGCAGCAAGGCATCGAGGTGCGCTTTGCCGATCCACGCGATCCGGCCAGCTTCGGCAAGCTGATCGACGCCAGGACCAAGGCGATATTCATCGAATCCATCGGCAACCCGCTTGGCAATGTGACCGATATCCGTGCGCTGGCCGATGTGGCACACCGACATGGCGTGCCACTGATTGTCGACAACACCGTGCCCTCTCCCTATCTGCTGCGCCCGTTCGAACATGGCGCAGACATCGTGGTGCACTCGCTGACCAAATACCTGGGCGGCCACGGCACCAGTGTGGGCGGGGCGATCGTGGACAGCGGCAAGTTCCCCTGGGCCGAGCACAAGGCGCGCTTCAAGCGCCTGAACGAGCCCGACGTCAGCTATCACGGCGTGGTCTACACCGAAGCGCTAGGCCCCGCCGCCTTCATCGGCCGCGCTCGCGTCGTGCCGCTGCGCAATATGGGCGCCGCCATCTCGCCGCAGAACGCCTTCCAGATCCTGCAAGGCATTGAAACCCTGGCCCTGCGCATGGACCGCATCTGCGAAAACACGCAGAAGATTGCCGAAACCCTGCAGCAACACCCCAAAGTGGAATGGGTGCGCTATGCCGGACTCAAGGATCACCCCGACCACGCCATCGTGCAAAAGCAGTCTGGCGGCCGTGCTTCGGGCATTCTGTCGTTCAGCCTCAAGGGCAGCGAAGGCCGTGCGGCCGGTGCGCGTTTCCTGGATGCGCTGCAGCTGTTCACGCGCCTGGTCAATATCGGCGATGCCAAGTCGCTGGCCACCCACCCCGCCTCAACCACCCACCGCCAGCTGGATCCCGATGAGCTGGCCAAGGCCGGCGTGACCGAAGGCATGGTGCGCCTGTCGGTGGGCATCGAGCATATTGACGATCTGCTGGCCGACCTGAACCAGGCACTCGAACAGGTCTGAAGCGGCTTCCCACTCTGGCGCGCGACTTCACACATCGCGCGCCAGGCGCAGTCCCGTCATCTGCCAGCGAGCCGTTGAAGGAAAGAAATTGCGATAGGTCAGCCGCGCATGGCCGGCAGGCGTGAGGCAGGAGCCTCCGCGCAGCACGTACTGGTTGACCATAAACTTGCCGTTGTACTCACCCACAGCCCCCTCGGCCACGCGAAAGCCAGGGTAGGCCGAATAGGACGACTGCGTCCACTCCCAGACCTGGCCGATTGCGGCTCCCGCGCCTGTACCTGCGACCTCGGGGTGCAGACTGCCAGGCTCGCCGAAGCGGGACACAGGCCATGCCTGCCTGCCCATCGCCGCCTCCCACTCCATCTCCGTGGGCAGGCGTGCACCGGCCCAGCGCGCATAGGCATCGGCCTCGAAGTAGGAGAGATGGCAGACAGGCCTCAGCGCATGCAGAGCCGTCACGCCATACAGGCTGAACTCCTGCCAGCCCGCCGAATCCATGCATCTCCAGTACCAGGGATGGCTCAGCTGCTGTGCCTGGCACCAGTCCCAGCCTTCGGCCAGCCACCATTGCGCCTGGCGGTAGCCGCCGTCCAGCACAAAGCGCAGAAACTCGCCATTGTTCACGGGCCTGGACGCCAGCTGCGCAGTTTGCAGGTAAACCTTGTGGCTTGGCATTTCATTGTCGAACGCAAAGCCACCGCCCTCATGGCCTATGCGGTAGATGCCGGCCTCGAGCAGCTGCCACCGCAGATCGTCAGCCGCCGGCACGAAACCAGCCTCTTCCAGGCCATCCGGCGCATAGGCCGGCCACTGCGGGTGGCAGGAAAGCAAATGCTTGATGTCGGTGAGCAGCAGCTCCTGGTGCTGCTGCTCGTGCTGCAAGCCCAGTATGAGGAGCTGGGCCACGGCTTGCTGCGTCTCCGGGCTTTGCGCTGTCATGGAGGCCAGCAATGCCAGCATCTGCTCGTCCACCGCCGCGCGATAGTCCATGACCTGGGACAGCGCCGGCCTGGTCAGCAAGCCCCGCTGGGCTCTGGGATGGCGTTCTCCCACCTGCTGGTAGTAGGAGTTGAACAGCATGCGGAAACTCTCGTCGAAAGCCCTGTGTCCGAGCTGGTGCACGGCCAGTACAAAGGTCTCGAAGAACCAGCTGGTATGGGCCAGATGCCATTTGGCAGGACTCGCATCGGGCATGGATTGCACGCAGGCGTCTTCCGCCGACAGGGGCGCTGCCAGCTTTTGCGTACAGGCTCTCACCCGTTCGAACTGCTGCGCCAGCGCCGGCCAGTCCCAGCCGACGGGCGGCGCAGAAAAGGACTCAGCCATGGCCTCAGGCATGGGCATGAATCACGGCAAACCACTGCTGCTCATCGGTCCAGACCCTGGGCCGGACAAACCCCGCGCAAGCGAGCAGATCGAGGAAATCGGACAGCGGGTATTTGTAGCTGTTCTCGGTATGGATGGTCTCGCCCCGCGCGAAATGGCGCAGGCCCTGGGGCCAGCACACCATGACGGGACGGCGCGCGCGCAAATGCATCTCTATGCGCGATGTCCGGCGGTCGAAGCGTGCCTCATGCGCCCAGTCCTGAAGATCGAAATCGCTGCCCAGCAGGCGGTTCACATGCTGGAGCACATTGAGATTGAATTCGGCCGTGACGCCCTGCTCGTCGTCGTAAGCAGCGACCAGCACCGGCTCGGGCTTGGGCAGGTCGATACCGATCAGCAGCCCGCCGTCGCCCGCCACCAGCGAATGCATATGCCGCAGCATATGCAGCGCCTGCTGGGTATCGAAGTTGCCGATCGAGGAGCCCGGATAGAACAGCTCGCGCCGTGCCTGCGGCACGCCGGGCGGCAAATGCCAGTCGCCCGTGAAATCGGCCGCTACTGCGCGTGCGCTGAGTTGCGGAAAGTCCTGCTCTAGCCTGGCCACAGCGGCCTGCAGAAACTCCACCGCGATATCCACTCCCACAAACTGCTGCGGCCCCACGCTGCGGCACAGGCGCCTGACCTTTTCGCAATTGCCCGCCCCCAGCTCGATCAGCACCTGGCAGCCCGCCATGGCCTCGGCTATTTCAGGTTCGAACCGGGTCATGATGACGGCCTCGGTTCTTGTCGGGTAGTACTCGGGCAGCCGGGTAATCTGCTCGAACAGGGCACAGCCCTGCGCGTCATAGAGGAACTTGGGGGAAATCTGGGCCTGCTGCTGCATGAGCCCCAGGGCCAGCTCCTCGCAGGACTGGGCCCGTGGGGATTGCGCCGGCATGGAAGCACCCGGCCCTGACAGCCTCGGCAAGGGGGCCAGAGGCAGGGGAATGCGCCCTGCGCGAGACAAAGACTCTATGGATGCTGCCTGCCTGTCCGGTATCGCGCGCATGCTGATTCTCCTGATGAGCTGATCGCGCGACACAGCCATTGCCCGCGCCATCCTTGCCAAGCCTGCTCAAAGCCTTCAGCCTAGCGCTGTCGACAAGCAGCGCAAGTAGGACTGCAGCCAGCGCTACTTTTACTGCATGCGCAGGCAGCAATGCTGACAAAGCCAATACTGACAAAGGCGTGCGGGCAAAAAAAATCGGTATCCCGCACTGGCGGAATACCGATCAAACATACACCCTAGCCTCCGGAGCCCCCGGGCCATGCCGGCCCATTGACCCCGTTGCACCACAGAGCCTGCGGTGCGTGCCTCGCCTGCGGGAAGAAGGCCGCCGACGAGAACACTCTTTGCCGTAAGCTATCAGAAGCGATAGCCCACGCCCACGCCCACCAGCCATGGGTCAACCTTGAACTTGGTGTCCTGGAACACGCCTGCACCGGTCACCTTGGTGCCCAGATAGACCTTCTTGACGTCGAAGTTCAGCGACCAGTTCTTGTCCAGCGCATAGTCGAAGCCGATCTGCAGCGCACCGCCGAAGCTGTTCTTCTTCACGGTCACGGCACCGTCGAGAATGCTCACGTTCGAGAAGCGTGTGTAGTTCACGCCTGCACCCACATAAGGCTTGAAGGCGCCGAAGTTGGTGAAGTGGTACTGCGCCAGCAAGGTGGGAGGCAGATGCTTGAGCGTGCCGATCTTGTCGCCGTTCAGGCGCACATCATGCTTTTGGGGAAAGGTCAGAATCAGCTCGGCAGCGATATTGGGCGTGAAGAAGTAGGACACGTCCAGCTCGGGCATCCATTTGTTGTTGATGCTGACGCCTGCGTCACCAGCAGCGCCGCCGTTGTCGCTGTCCAGATGCACGGCACGCGCACGCACCATCCAGGGGCTTGTGCCGTCAAACGAGGATTGTGCAAAAGCAGTACCGGCAGTCAGGGCGCTGGCAACGGCGGCGATTGCGATCAGAGTCTTTTTCATGGGCTTTTTCCTTGAAGAGATGGCAGAAAGCTTGTTTGCCTTCCTTGATAGTGATTGAAACAAAGCCACTCGTTTGCGGCTTTGTCCCACATCAACCCGCACACCAAGATGCCAAAGAAAAAGGCCGGCGTTGCCCTTCGGCCACGCCAGCCCCATGTCCTGATTCAGCGCAAAACCCCGCGCCGCCCACAGTGCTAGCCGCACCCTGGAGTTGTCAATGTGCGGCCCTGCCCGGACGCAGCTTGTGCCAGAGCGTCACGCAGATGACCACGGCACTGCCTATGGCCGCGCCCACCACCACATGTACCAGCAAAGGCCCCAGCGCTGCAGCCACGCCGCCCATGGGTGTAATCACCTGCTGTATCCAGTGCTCGACGGGCGTGATGCCATGCACCAGCAGGCTGCCGCCCACGAGGAACATGGCCGCAGTGCCGACAATCGACAGCCCGCGCATCAGCCAGGGGGTGAAGGCGATCAGACCACGGCCTGCTGCCTTGGCGACGCTGCCGCTCCTGTCCATCAGCCAGCCGCCCACATCGTCCATGCGCACAATGCCGGCCACCAGTCCGTAGACAAACACGGTGATGCCCAGGGCCACGGCGATCAGCACCGCCGCCTGCTCCCAGATGGGCTTGGTCGCCACGGTGCCCAGCGCAATCGCCATGATTTCGGCCGACAGAATGAAGTCCGTGCGCACGGCGCCCTTGACCTTCTGTTTTTCATACTCCATCGGGTCCATCTGCTTTTCACGTGCGGCACGCACCGATGAGGGCGCCACCCCCTTGTGAACGGCCTCCTCGGCATCGACGACGGCATCATGCACATCATGCTTTTGGTGCTTGTGAAACAGCTCCAGGATCTTCTCCACGCCTTCAAAGCACAGAAAAGCGCCCCCCACCATCAGCAAGGGCGTGATCAACCAGGGCACAAAGGCGCTGATCAAAAGCGCGGCAGGCACCAGGATGGCCTTGTTCAGCAGCGAGCCCTTGGCCACCGCCCAGACCACGGGCAGCTCCCGGTTGGCCTTCACTCCCGTGACCTGCTCGGCATTGAGTGCCAGATCGTCACCCAGCACGCCGGCCGTCTTCTGCACCGCCACCTTGGTCTGGGTAGCCACATCGTCAAGAATTGCCGTGCTCTTGCCTGCCGCGGTCTTGGTCATCAAGGCCACGTCGTCGAGCAAGCTAGCAATATCGTCTAGCAACATCAAAAGGCCGGCACCTGCCATCGCTTCTCCCGGTGGTTTGCAAAATCGCCATCATGCCTGCAAACCGTGCCACGATTGCGACAGGAAATTGCCAATCAGCTGCGCGTTCGCCACGGCCCTGGCTTTGCAGCGACAATGAGCGCCCTTATCGAACGGAAACCCTGTGACTCAAGCCATCGCCCATGCCGAACTGATTGCCAGCTACCGCAAACTTGCCGCAGAGGCCGCCAAGAAGGCGGAACTGGTCAAGGCCGCTGCAGGCAAAGGCCCCAAGACCATTGCAACGGTCAGCGAAACCGCTGCCAAGGCCGCGCGCCGCCGTGATGTGATGGCTGCCAGGCTGGCCAAGCTCGGCGTCGTTCTGCCGGACTGAGCCCCAACAAGCAGTCATCTTCCGGCAGTCTTCCTATTTGCTGGTCTTGAAGCCCTGCGTCGCCGCCCAGGCGGCCACATCGTCGCGGCGGATGGCCGCTGCCATGAGCTGCGGAAAGGCATCGGGGGTGCAGGCAAACGAGGGCACGCCCAGTGCCGCCAGCTTGGCCGCCAGTTCCGCGTCATAGGCTGGAGCTCCCTCGTCGCTGAGCGCCAGCAACGTGATGAACTGCACGCCTGCTTCCACCAGCTCGTTGGCGCGGCGTAGCAGGCCCGACTCCACACCGCCTTCGTAGAGGTCGGAGATCAGCACCAGAATGCTGTTGCGCGGCTCGCTGATCAGCCCCTGGCAATAGCCGACTGCACCATTGATATCTGTGCCACCGCCCAGTTGCACGCCAAACAGCACATCGACGGGATCGTCGAGTTTTTCCGTCAGGTCGACCACGGCCGTATCAAACACCACCAGCTTGGTGGCCACGGCCGGCAGGCTGGCCATCACCGCACCAAAGATGCTGGAATAGACCACCGAGTTGGCCATGGAGCCGCTCTGGTCAATGCACAGGATCACCTCGCGCTGCGGGCGGCGCGCCTTGCGCCCATAGCCAATCAGCGTCTCCGGAACAATGGTCTTGTATTCGGGCTGCCAATGGCGCAGGTTGGCGCGTATGGTGCGATTCCAGTCGATCTCGGCATGGCGCGGGCGTCGGTTGCGCTGGCTGCGATCCAGCGCCCCGGCCACGGCACTGCGCATGGGCTCTTCGAGCTTTTTCATCAGCTCGTCCACCACCTTGCGCACCACCAGCCGCGCCGTGGCCTTGGTGTTCTGCGGAATCACCGAGCCCAGCGAAATAAGGTCCGCCACCAGATGCACATCGGGCTGCACGTTCTCCAGCATCTCGGGCTGCAGCAGCAGCTCGCGCAGATTCAGGCGCTCCATGGCATCGCGCTGCATGACCTGCACGACCTGGCTCGGAAAGTATTTGCGGATATCCCCCAGCCAGCGCGATACCGAGGGCGAGGAGTTGCCGCGTCCGCCCTTGCGCGATGCCAGCTTGCTGTCTTCCTCGTACAAGGCGGCCAGCGCCTGGTCCATCTCCTGCAAACGGCCCGTCACACCGCCGCAACTGGCGTCAGCGGGGCTGCCCAGCACCATGCGCCAGCGCTGCAGCCGCGTGGTGGGCTGCAGCTCTTCGGACTCCTGTTGCGGCTCGGTCGCCAAATTTGCTGTTTGCTTCATCGTCACACCTTGGCCGCAGCCGCATCAAAATCGGTAGCTGTTTGGGCCTGGCCCATCAGCGCCTGAGGCAGATTCAATCCCAGCAACTCATTGAGCACGGGCAAGGCCAGCAAGGCACGCGACTCATCCCAGGGCGCGGCGTCGTCCGCAGCGCCCACGGCAGGATCGGGTGCCGCTGCGCCTCCCACAGGAGTTCGCTTGACCTTGTCACCCAGGCTTTGCCGCTCGTGATTGCTGAAAGTCGAGAAGCTGCGTCGCACCAACGGCAGAATCTGTGCAAACTGCACCTCGCCCAGACCGCTGAGCCAGGCATCGACAGCCCCCCAGATAGACTCGTCATGCAGCAATACCAGCGCCTGCTGGTTCAGAAAACCGTCCAGCCAGGCCGCCACATCCATGGGCGCCGCACCCAGCGAAAGATTGCGGTTGAACTGACGCACGATCTCGGCGCTTTCCAGCAACTGCTCGTCCAGCAGCAAACGGCAGGCCATGCCGCGCAGCAGTGCCGCTGCGGCATCCCCCATGGCCAGGCTGCGCAGTGCCAGGCGCCAGGCATCCACCGCCTGCTGCGCCTCGCCGTTGCTGGTGCGCAGCCGCAGTGCCTCATGCGCCGCCAGCACCTTGGTCTTCATGGCGGCCGCAGCATCCTCATCCATGGCCATGCAGGCCACAGGCAGGCCGATGGCGGCGCGCAGCACCAGCGAATCGATCACGCCGGCCAGCAAGGCGGTATCGGTCTGGCGCACGCTGCCGTAGCGATAGACATTGGCCAGCGGCGGCAAGGCCTGCAGCAGTTGGGCCACATCGCCCGTGGTCGCTGCACGCTGCGCCAGAGTGGCGATCAAGGCCTCGACCAGCTGCGGCAAATCGGCCAGCAATGCATCGTCGATGGCCTGCGCGATTTCGGGCAGCGAGGTCTCGGGCGTCAGGCTGGAGCGCAGCCTGGCCGTGGCGGCCTGGGCCACGGTCGCGCCATGCACGCTGGCCTCGATGATGCGCACCGCCAGTTCGGGCTCCCACTGCAGCTGCCAGCTTTCGCGGAAGGTGCCCCGGTTGCGCTGGGCATCGGTGGCGCGCACGCCCCATTCAATGCCGAGCAGGCGCAGACGGTGCAGAAAATGGCTGCGTGCCAGATCCGTGTCCTTGCGCAAATCCAGCGCCAGCAGCTTGCTTGCCGCCTCGGGCTTGAGACGCAGCGACTTCTGCTGCTGCTCGATATCACGCTGCAGCGGCACCTGGGGAACATCGGCAGGCACCTGGCCCAGCACATGGCCGACGGTCAGCTCCTCGTCGATCAACCTGAGCGGTGCGTCCTCGCCCATGCAGATCACGGTGACGATGGCCTCGTTGATTTCGTCCAGGCCGGGCACGGGCTGGCCGCGCAGCGCCGCCAGACTCTCGGACAGCCGCGTGGCCTCGATGATGTGGGCGCTGGAGCAGTCCAGATCCTTGTCGCGCAGCAGATGGGCCACGCGCGTCAGCCAGCCAGCAGTACGCAGCGTGGCTGGAGAAACCACATTTTTGATAGCTGCTTGCGCTTTACCATCAAGCGTTTGAGGCTGATTTGACTCCAAATTCGAGGACGACTGATAGCACTGCCACAGATGCTGGTACCAGCCCGGAGAAGTCACACCCGCGCCATAGCCGCTGCTGCTGGCCAGGTTTCGATAAGTCCAGGGGGCCCAGGTCGCCATTACCTTGGCCTTGGGCAGGCCCTTGAGCAGGGCGCTATCGGCCTTGGCCGTCACGCTGGCCCTGAGCGCCGGCACATGCCAGGCACCGCAGACCACGGCAATGCGCTGGTGGCCGGCCTTGCTCGCCTCGCGAATGCACTGGCGCATATGGGCTTCGCGCAGTGCTTCGCGCTTCATGTATTCCTCGCCGCGCCAATATTCGCCATCCTTGGACAGTTCTTCGCGAGCTGCCGTCATCACCTCGCCAATGCTTTCAAACAGTGCTTCGCTGTCGCCGCGCTCCTCGACCAGACGGTTCCACCAGCTCTCGCCATCGTCAAAGCCTGCGGCATGGGCCAGCCAGTCCAGCGGATCGCGGTGCAGATGCCGGGCAGCGTTTGCCGGGACCTCTTGAGGCTGCTCATGCCCGTCGCCATCCTGCATATCGGCAAGCGCCTCGGCCGGTGCCGCATCCGGCTCCTGCCCCGCATCGTTTGCTCCGTCCTCGGTATCCGCTGGCTGCGCTGCCTCATCGGCTTCATCGGCCTCCTCAGCCTCTTGCGCCGCCTTTTTGAGCGCCTCGCGTCGTGCAAACTCGATGGCCATGCCATGGGTCTGCGGCAGGTCGATAAAACGCGTGGCAACACCCTGGCGACTGGCCCACTGCAATGCCTGCCATTCGGGTGAGAACTCGGCAAACGGATAAAACGCGGCCTGGCTGGGCTCGTCCTGCATATAGACCAGCATGGCCACGGGTGGGCGCAGCTCGGCGCTTTGCAGCATGGGCAGCAGCGCCTCCCCCTCGGGCGGGCCTTCCACCAGAAGGCAATCGGGCTGCAAGGCCTCAAGCGCCTGCAGCAGACTGCGGGCACAGCCCGGGCGGTGATGGCGTATGCCAAAGAAATGAACAGAATCAGCGGAAGTGGCCATGGGCTGGGTCAATCAGAAATTCTTGAGGAGCGACTGCATTTCAATGCGGTTGGCACAGCCCAGCGAATCGAAGATTCGCGCTTGAGACGAGGCGTCTTTGTCGAAGACAGTAGCAGCGCTACGGCGAGACAAAGCAACGAAGTATCAAGGGCTGTGGCAGCCGCTCGCCGAATTACAGTTGCTCGCGGCAGGCGCGGTACAAATCCTTCCAGTCGCTACGCTCCTTGACCACGGTTTCCAGATATTCCTTCCACACCACCGTGTCCTGCACCGGGTCCTTGATCACGGCTCCCAGCAGGCCCGAGGCCACATCGGCCGCGCGCAGCACGCCATCGCCGAAATGGCCGGCCAGCGCCATGCCACTGTTGATGACCGAGATGGCCTCCGCCGTGGACAGCGTGGAGCTGGGCGACTTCACGCGCACGGTCTTGCCGTCCTCGGTCTGGCCGTGGCGCAGCTCCCGGAAGATCTGCACCACACGGCGCACCTCCTGCAGCGCAGGCGGCTCGGTTGGCAGCTGCAGCGCCCGCCCCTGCTCGGCCACGCGCTTGGTGACGATCTGCACCTCCTCATCCTGCGAGGCGGGCACAGGCAGCACCACGGTGTTGAAGCGGCGCTTCAGTGCGCTCGACAACTCGTTGACGCCCTTGTCACGGTTATTGGCCGTGGCAATGACCGAGAAGCCCTGCACGGCCTGGAACTCCATGGACAGCTCTGGCACGGGCAGCGTCTTTTCGGACAGCACGGTGATCAGCGTGTCCTGCACATCGGCGGGAATACGTGTGAGCTCCTCGATGCGCGCGATCTTGCCCAGCTTCATGGCGTTGACCAGCGGGCTGGGAATCAGTGCTTTCTCGGACGGGCCATGGGCCAGCAACTGGGCATAGTTCCAGCCATAGCGCAGCTGCTCCTCGCTGGTGCCGGCCGTGCCCTGGATCAGCATGGTCGAATCGCCGCTCACGGCCGCAGACAGATGCTCGGACACCCAGGACTTGGCCGTGCCGGGCACGCCGTACAGCAGCAAGGCGCGGTCGGTGGCCAGCGTGGACACGGCAATCTCCATCAGGCGCGCATTGCCGATGTACTTGGGGCTGAGCTCAAACCCGTTGTTGAGCTTGCCACCCATCAGGTACTGGAGCACGGCCCAGGGCGAGAGCTTCCAGTTGGGCGGGCGCGGACGGTCGTCCACCTTCTGCAGGGCATCGAGTTCTTCGGCAAATTGCGCCTCGGCGTGCTGACGTAGTACTTGGCTCATGATGACTTTCGGGTTGAATGCAGAAAAATTCGAAGGCTTAGGCGCCCAGTGCGGCATGCAGGGCCAGGCGCAGATCGACGATACGATTGAGTTGCTCGAGCACGCGCTCGTCATCCCAGGGGCGCAGACGGGCGCGCTCCAGCCGCGCCTGCTGCTCGGGCGTCAGAGTGCTTTCCTCAGCCACTGCGGCGACCTCTTCGGTCGCATCGGCCACCTTGGACACCAGCTTTTTCCAGAGCCCGGCCAGTCCTGACGGGGCTGCTGCCTCGGGCTGCTGCGGCACGGCAAGCTCCTCAGCCTGTGGAGGCTGACGCCAGAGCCGCACAAAGCGCGGCAGAACGGCCGGATGCAGGCGGCGCGCGCAGGCCAGCACGGCCTGATCGGCCTGCCAGCTATGCCAGCTGCCCGTGGCCTGCTTGCCGCCCAGCGCCTTGTCCAGTGCGTCCATCAGGGGCTCGGACATGGATTGAGAAAACACCCCAACCACCGGCATGCTGCTCTCGATGGTGTTGATGCGGTCCACCAGGCTGCCCTTGGCCTGCTGCAACTGCGTCTGCCACAGTGCCTCGCGCTCCTGCTGGCTCAGCCGGTCCAGCAGGGCCGACAGCAACGCCTGGGCCCGTGAATCGCGCTCCATGGTCTGCAGCAGCGCAATCCAGCGCACATCGGGCTGATCGCGCAGTGCCGCCAGCCAGCCCTGGCGCAAAGCGGTCTTCCAGTCGCTGCGGCGGCTCCAGTCCCAGAGCTGCTCAGGCGTCATCTCCAGGGTCTGTAGCCAGAAATCGATGGGCGCAAGCTCCACCATCTGCTGCAGCCACCAGGCTTTCACGCCCTTGATATAGGCCGGCGGCTGCAGCGCAATGCCGTCGCGCTCCCAGTCCTTGCTGCCCTCCTCGGGCGGCTCGATCTGCCATTCCCCCTTGGCATTGCGGCTCAGCATGGACTGCAGCCAGCCCAGGATGCGCAGGCTGTGCGCGCTTTGCGGCAGACGCGACAGCAGACGGGCCGCGTTCTCGCGCACCTCCTTGCTGCGATCGGTCAGCAGCTTTTCCAGCAGCGGCTCGTCCGCCATGGACAGGCCCACACCCAGGGCCAGCACCATGGGCGCACGCTCCTTGGCATTGAGCTCCTTCAAGCTGGCTTCCAGTCTGGCACGCGCCCGGTCGGCGTCGGTCTCACGTTCGCTGTGCAACAGCGCCACGCGCTGCTCGATGGAGCCCTCCTGCCAGATCAGCTCGGCATTGGCCGTCTCCTGCACGCCGCTGGCATAGCTCCACTGCGGGTTGAGCCCGGCCAGCCAGCGTCCTCGCTCGCCCAGCACCGGCGTCAGCCAGGTACGCAGCTCCACCGAACGGCGGCCTTCGTTCAAAGCATCGACCAGGAGCGCATAAGGCAAGCGCTGTCCAGCCTGATCGAGGGCATGGAACATGGGAGCCAGCATGTTCTCGGGCCCATGCTGCAGCACATCACGCATCAGGCCATGCAAGCGCTCATCCTCGGGCGCGCGGCGAGACTCGTCGGCAGGCAATGCCGGAGAGCTCAAAGGCGCACCGAGCCTGACCTGCGCACCGGGTTGCCAACCCGCCCGCTCCAGGACGGCAGCGACGGCGCTGGCTCTGAGCAGCTGTGCAGCCGTTGATGCAGCCGGCTGCAGCCAGGCGGTTTGCATGGCTTGCAAACCGGGGCTGGCTGCGGCATCGACCTGCGCGGTCAACACCGCAGGCACGGCCAGCCTGTCCGCGCCGACCAGACTTGACTGCTGCAGCGCAGCCCATAAATTGGCGCTGCTCATCGCATCTCTCCTTGGTTCTGCCAGATGGGGGACAAGGCCTGGCTGTGAGTATCCTGCTGCCAGGCACTGAGCAAGCGCCAGCGCCCCAGTTGCGGCCCACACTCCCACTCGCCAAACAGGGCCAGAGGCGTGCCGCCGCTCAGCGCCAGCAGCCGCCAGGCTTCGTCATCGGCAATCACCGCAGGCACGGGCGCCGCCTGGCTCTGTCCTGAGGGCCAGCCCACCAGCCATTGCCCCTCTACATACAGCAGCTGGGCATTCGCACACCACAGCGGCTGCACCGGCTGCAGCGCATTGGCAGCAATGCGCTCGCCCAGTTGCTGCAACGGTTCGCCCAGAGCCTTGACCGTCAGGGCTGCGGTATCGCAGCTGTCGAGTGCTTCAACCCCATTGACCGCGACCGCCCGCAGGCTCGCCCTGCCAGGGTAGAAGCTCAAGGCTGTGCGGTAAGCGCCGCCGCTCACCCAGGCCGTCTCGAACCCGCGCCCGCCCTGGGCATAGTCCAGCATCAGTGCCGCGCGCCCGGTACTGAGGCCCTGCAGCCAGACGCGGCGCTCCAGCAGGCGACCCTCGCGCTCGATCAGGCGCTGACCCAGCACCCGCCAATCGTCGCTGATGGTCTCGCCACGGGCCTGGACTTCGGCCTTGTCCATGGGCCAGCCCAGGGCAGCCATGACGTCGGCCTTCACCTCGGGGCTCAGCGAGTCACGCCGCTGCACCGCGTCCACCAGCAGCTGCCAATGGCCAAGCTGCACCAGCAGGTCACGCGGCCAGCTCGGGTGGCTGTCCACCAGCTCCCAGGCTTCCCTGATACGCGCGGCCATGCCCGTGGCCTGGGCATCCACCATGCGTGCCGCCATGGTGTTCCAGTGCTGGCGCGTCTGACTGTCGCCGGCCTGATTGGCCAGGCCGGTGCGCACCATGTCCTGCATCCACAGCGACAGCTCCTGCATGCCGCCAGCAACCTTGTCCCAGCGCTTGTCCTCGCGCTTGGCCTGCTGTCTGGCCAGAGCCTCCTGATCCGCCACTGGCGCAGCGGCAATGGCGGCCGCCTTGGCCTCTTTCTGCTCGGCTTTTTGCAGACGACCACCCAGCCAGTTGCTGACCCATTCCGGGGGCTCGCCGCCCTCCGGCACCTGGCCGCCTGCGCGCAGCAGCATCAGCGCCAGCCCATGCTTGCAGGGGAACTTGCGGCTGGGGCAGGAGCACTTGAAGGCCGGCCCGCTCAGATCGACCTGAGTCTGGTACGGCTTGCTGCCGCTGCCCTGGCATTCCCCCCAGACCGCAGCATCATTGCTGCCTGTGTTCGGCCATTTGCTCAGGGACTGCAGTCCCTTGGCCGCCTTGGATGACGCAGCATCCGGCGACAGCGCCAAAACTTCCGCTTCCGTTGCTAATACACGCGACACCAATGTCTCCCGTCCCGAATCGACGCAATATCTTGATAGTTCGAGGCGCTTACGCACCAAGGGCGAGTGCGAGACTACCCTCGGAAAACCTCGTCCGCACTTTGCTGAAACAGTGCTTTCAGCGCGGCAAAAACTGTGGTTTGACAGACCGCGCAAACCGTTGCGCGCAATACGTCAGCCTATCATCGCCATGGCACTGTGCCGATGAAAACGTGCAAAAAATCAGAACATCAAGAAGCCGGGTGACATGCATCAACCGGCTTCCTCGCCAAGCTGCGGCGCTGCTGTCCCCGGCAATCATTCAATCCGCCGACGCTGCTGCAGATGCGAGTACCGACTCCGCAGCAGTCAAGCCACGGCAAGCTTGCTACTTTTGCTTACCAATAGTATTTGACGCTCAGATTGGCCTCGCGGTCGACACCACGGAAGATGCCCGCGAAATAGGTCTTGCTGAACAGGTTGTTGATGTTCAGCGCAATGCGGTATCTGGGCGTGTCGTAGGCCACGGCCAGGTCGGCCACGGTGACCGCGTCGTTGAAGTTCAGACGGCCATCCGATGCCACGTTGTAGGGCGAACGGCCTTTGTAGCGCACACCGCCTGCCAGCATCAGACCGGGGAAAGCGCGCGGGCGGTAGTCCAGCCAGATGCTGGCCGCATGGCGCGTGGTCTGCAGGGTCTGGCGCCCCACTTCGGCGGCGCGGGTGCTTTGCGTGGTGCGAGGGTCCAGCCAGGTGTAGCTCAACAGGCTGCTGAGTTCTCGCGTCAGGCCGATGCGCGCTTCCAGCTCCAGGCCGGTGGAGCGCACTTCGCCGGTCTGGATGCTGAAGCGCGGATGGGCCGGGTCCTGCGTGATCACATTGCTCTGGCGCAGATCGAAGACCGAAGCGGTGATCAGCGTGCTGCTGCCTGCGGGCTGGTACTTCACGCCCACCTCGTACTGCTTGCCGCGACGCGGGACAAACGCGCTGCCGTCATAAGCCAGGCCGGTGGTCGGATCGAACGAGGTGGCATAGCTCGCATAAGGTGCCCAGCCGCTTTCGAACTGGTAGAGCAGGCCGGCGCTGCCTGTTGTGTCGCTATCGCTGATACGCGGCTGCGTGATGCTGTTCTGCGTGGTGCGGGCCGTATCGTGGCGCAGACTCAGATTGGCAATCCAGCGCCCGTACTGCAGCTGGTTGAGCGTGTAGATGCCGGTCTGGCGCAGGTTGGAGTGGCTGTCCTCCAGCTCGGGCATGGCGATGGACTGGCCGTATAGCGGGGCATTCAGATCCAGATCGGGTACGTCCCAGCCAAAACCCAGGCCGCCACGTTCCCTGTACCGCGTATGGTCCAGACCGAAAGCCAGGCGGTGCTGCAACTCACCCCAGCGCAAGTCTTTCTGCACGCGGCTGTCCATGGCCAGAGTCTTGCCCTTGGTGCGCTGTGCCAGATTGGCGCGCGAGATGCTGTGGCCGTCGGCCAGCACGTCCATGGCATAGATGTGACGGTAGTCGATATCGATGGTGGAATAGCGCAGGTTCTGGGAGAGCTGCCAGCCGCTGTCCGTCAGGTGTCCGAACTCATAGCCTATCGACTTGGTGTTGCGGTCGAAACGGTCAAATACCGGATCACCAGCGGTCAGCCTGGATGACAGGTTCTTGATCTGGGGGTAGGTGAACAGGCTGGGCCACCAGGACTTTGGCGTTCCCCGCTCGCGTGAGTAGCTTCCGAGCAGAGTCAGATGCGTCTGGGCGGACAGGTTCCAGCGCAGCGAAGGAGCGATGGAGATGCGGTCGTCACGCGAACCCACGGTACGAATATTGCTGTCGCGCCCCTTGAGGTTGAGCCGATAAAGCACATCACCGTTTTCACTCAGGGCGCCGCCCAGGTCGGCCGTCAGCTGGGCACGCTGGTATCGGCCGTAGGAGATGCCGACGCTGTTGACATGATCGGCTTCGGGCTTCTTGGACACCACATTGATCACGCCGCCGGGCCGCCCCTGCCCAAAGAGCACCGAGGCCGGTCCCTTGATGACCTCGATGCTCTCGAGTTCGTCGATCTCATCATTCCACGACCCGTAGGTACCGGCCGAAAACTGGCGCAGCCCGTCCTTGTAGTAGGAGCTGCCGTCGCTGAATCCCCGAATGATGGCACCCGTCATGCGCAGGTCGGCTCCCGTCACCTCCGTGGTGACGCCGGCCGTATACGACAGTGCCTGCTCGATGCTCTTGGGCGCCTGGTTCTTGATCTGTTCCTGGCTCACGATGGAGACGGAACGCGGTGTTTCCATCAGCGTGCCGCCCAGCTTGGTGGCCGTCGGGCGGTCGTTGGCCGCATAGCCGCTCATGGCCGCATCGTATTTCGAGGTCACGGTCACTTCGGACAACGCCGTTGCACCGTCCGATACAGGCTGCCCCATCTTGCGCAGCAGCAAGGCACCTTGCGGCGAACGCTGAGCCACCAGGCCGGTGCCGGCGAGCAGGCGATTGAGGGCCTGCTGCGCCGTGGCACGCTCGTGCACGCCGGGGCTGCTCAAGCCCTGGACCTGGTCCTGCGTGAACGACAGCAACAGGCCTGATTCACGACCAAAGCGATTCAACACCTCATCCAGTGAGCCTGAGGGAATGCGATAGTCACGAACCTCATCGTTACCGGTCTCGGCTGCAACTCCTGCAGACACGCCGCTCTGGGCGATGGCCTGGGACGGCATGCCCGTCCATGCTGCAGCAGCCAGAGTGCATGCCAGCAGGCGGACGGCACGAGCCGAGGCCGTGGGAGCCAGTCCTGCGCCCTCTGAGGCGCCTGAAACACAGGACAAGAAAGCAAAAGATACCGGGGAAGTCGGCGTAGTAAAAGCCATGGAGATCAAGGGCCGCAGCCCCAAGAAGCAAGGAATACACAACCCGTTCCGGCAACGAAACAGATCAGCCCGGGCGATGCGAAACCGCCCTCTTCCTGCATGTCCCGCGAAGCGGGAAAACAGACCACCTTGGAACCAAAAATTTTGAAAGACCGGGCTCAGGCTCCGACCCTCATTGAATGCTCCAGGCAGTGAAAGAACAAAATAAATAGCGCCTACCGCCTGTTCTGTATATATTTCAATACCTTTTCAATCTGAAATACAGGCATATCAAGCGGAAAGCGCTATTTATTTTGAAAAGACAGGAATCCGTGCAAGCCAGCCTCGGCAACCAGCCTAAAGTGCCCCCATGGGGCCGATGGCCAGTTCCTGCCCTCCCCACCAGCGGCGCATGGAGCGCACTTGCAGCTGCAGCAAGGTGCCCAGCGTGGCCATGATGCGCGGCACGTCATCCAGGGGGTAAGTACCGGAGACTTTGAGACCCGCTACCGCAGGATGACAAACCAGGGAAACAGTGGTGGCGGGCTGCAGCGCCTGCAGCACGGCATCCAGGCGCATATTGCGTGCCACCAGCATGCCGTCAATCCAGGCCGACTGCTCCTCGTATGCCGGCACGCCAGCAGCCACGCCTTGCATATCGAGCCAGGCCTGCTGCCCGGCCGGCAGCACGCGCTCTTGCTGCGGCTGCAGCCGTGGCCGCAGCCGCACCGCTCCTTCATAGACGGCGACCAGACTGCGCTGTCCTTCGGCGACATTCACGGTAAAGCGGGTACCCAGAGGCCACATCTCGCCCGCCTCGGTCTGCACAACCAGAGGCCTTGCAGGCTGCAGCGAATCTGCTGCAGTCACCACATGGATATCACCCGCCCGCAACAGCAACCGCCGCTCGGTGGCGCCAAAGGCAATATCCAGCGCGCTGCCACCGTTCAGCACCAGTTGCGTGCCGTCGGGCAGGGTCAAACGGCGGCGCTCACCACGCGCCGTACGCACATCGGCGACCCAGTTGCGCCAAGGCAGGTGTGCCTCCATCTGCCAGGCCGCGCCACCGCCAAGCACCAGCAGCAGCAGGGCCTGCACCGCACGACGTCGATCCCCGCCACGCCTGGATACCAGTGCGGACCTCGCCAGCGCCGCAAGCGGCGTATCGCCCAGACCTTGCAGGCGCTGCTGCACAGCCTGGATGCGCTGCCAGGCCTGCTCGTGCAAGGGGTCCTGAGCACGCCAGGCATGCCACTGCGACTGCAGCAGGGCGCTGTCCGGCTCCTCCTGCAACTGAAGCCACCACTCGACGGCCTGCCTGGCCAGGTCTGCAGGGACGTCTGGCGCCGTTGCCGGCAAGCCTTGCGCAGAGATCTCCGTTTCGGCAGAGGAAAGCCGCTGCTCGTTCATGCGGCTACCGCCGCAAAGCAGCGCATGCCGGCCTGCATCAGGTAGCGCTTGACCGTGGTGATCGAGATCCCCAGCTCCTGGGCAATCTCGGCCTGCTTCATGCCGTCGAGCTGGGACAGCAGAAAAGCCTGGCGTACCGGCACAGCAAGGCCATCGAGCATGCGGTCGATTTCGTCCAGCGCCTCGAGCAGCAAAGCCCGCTCCTCGGGGGATGGCGCCAGAACCGGCGGCAACTGAGCCAATGCCTCGAGGTAGGCGCGCTCCAGTTGCTGGCGACGGTAATGATTGGCGAGCACGCGCTGCGCCACCGTGGTCAGGAAGGCCTTGGGCTCGCGAGCCGATACCGGCTCCTGACGCGCCAGTAAGCGCAGAAACGTGTCATGCGCCAGATCGCCCGCCTGATGCACGTCGCCAAGTCTTCTTCGCAACCAGCCGTGCAACCAGCCGTGGTGCTCGGTATAGAGACGGGCAACCTCCTGGTGCAGGGGACTGGTGCTAGTTGGCATGGCGGGTTTCAGCTCTCTTTCGAGATTCCTTGGAAGGACTTAATCGGTAGTGATTATCATTTAGATTGTATCCAGCTGCAGGCCCTGCCAGCGCTCATACCGGGCGGCGCCTCGGCGCCGCGCAGGAGCCCCACCGAACTTCCATGAAAAAAGGCTCTGCAGAATGCAGAGCCTTTTGATTGCACTAGCAGTGCCAGGGAATCAACCCAGCCACTTGCGGGCGTTGCGCCAGACGCGCATCCAGGGGCTGAATTCGGACTTGTCGCCCGAGGTCCAGCTCATCTGCACATTGCGGAACACGCGCTCGGGGTGAGGCATCATCGCGGTGAAACGCCCATCGGCGGTCGTCACTGCGGTCAAGCCACCAGCCGAGCCGTTGGGGTTGAACGGATACTGCTCGGTAGGCTGGCCGTGGTTGTCCACATAGCGCATGGACTTGACCACCTGCTGGGCATTGCCACGGAACTGGAAGTTGGCAAAGCCCTCGCCATGCGCCACGGCGATGGGCAGACGGGAGCCGGCCATGCCTTGCAGGAACAGGCTGGGCGACTCCAGCACTTCCACCATGCTCAGACGCGCCTCGAAGCGGTTGCTCCGGTTTTGCGTGAAGCGCGGCCAATCCTGCGCACCGGGGATGATGTCGGCCAGTTCGGCGAACATCTGGCAGCCGTTGCAAACGCCCAGGCCGAAGGTGTCGCTGCGACCGAAGAAAGCCTGGAACTGCTCGGACAGACGGTCGTTGAAGGTGATGGAGCGTGCCCAGCCAATGCCCGCACCCAGGGTGTCGCCATAGCTGAAGCCGCCACAGGCCACCACACCGGCGAAGTCCTTGAGCTGCGCACGGCCGGACTGCAGGTCGCTCATGTGCACGTCCACCGCATCAAAGCCGGCTTCGGTGAAGGCGTAGGCCATTTCCACATGGGAGTTCACGCCCTGCTCGCGCAGCACCGCCACGCGAGGCTTGGCAGCCACGTTGATGAAGGGCGCTGCCACGTTCTCCTGAGGGTCGAACGTCAGATGCACATGCATGCCGGGGTCGGTGGGTTCGCCCGCCGCCGCATGCTCGCTGTCGGCGCACACGGGGTTGTCGCGTTGCTGGGTGATCTTCCAGCTCACGGCATCCCAGACCTGGTGCAGATCGGACAGGGTTGCGCCGAACACCTTGTTCGCATCGCGCCACACCTGCAGCTCGCCCTTGCCGGCGTCCACAGCGGACGAAGCAGGACGGGTCTTGCCGATGACATGGCTGCACTGGATCAGGCCATGTTCGCGCAGCACCTGCAGCACTTCGGCACGGTCCTCGGTCCTGATCTGCAGCACGGCGCCCAGCTCTTCGTTGAACAGCGCGCGCAAGGTCAGGTCTTCGCGGCGACCGGAGACCTGCTTGCCCCAGTTCTTGCCTTCGCCGCTGTCCATGCGGCTGTCGGAGATGCCGTCGCCTTCGGTGATCAGCATGTCCACATTCAAGGCCACGCCCACATGGCCGGCAAAGGCCATTTCGGCGGCCGTGGCCAGCAGGCCGCCGTCGCCCCTGTCGTGGTAGGCCAGGATCAGTCCCTTGGCGCGCAGTGCATTCACTGCATCCACCATGGCGATCAGATCCTTGGGGTCGTCCAGATCGGGCACTTCGTTGCCCGACTGATTGAGCACCTGACCGATGATGGAGCCGCCCATGCGCATCTTGCCGCGGCCCAGGTCGATCAGCACCAGGGTGCTGTCCTCCACCTCGGCGTCGAGCTGGGGCGTGAGCGTGGTGCGCACATCGTCGATGGCGGCAAAGCCGGTGATGATCAGGCTCACGGGCGAAGTGACCTTCTTGGTCTGGCCGTTCTCGCTCCACTGGGTGCGCATGGACAGGGAGTCCTTGCCCACGGGAATCGAGATGTTCAGCGCGGGGCACAGCTCCATGCCCACGGCCTTGACGGTGGCGTACAGCGCAGCGTCTTCACCGGCTTCGCCGCAGGCGGCCATCCAGTTGGCCGACATCTTCACCTTGGACAGCTCGATGGGGGCGGCCAGCATATTGGTGATGGCTTCGGCCACGGCCATGCGACCCGAGGCAGGGGCGTCGATGGCGGCCAGCGGTGTGCGCTCGCCCATGGCCATGGCTTCACCCTTGAAGCCCTTGTAATCGGCCAGGGTCACGGCCACGTCGGCCACCGGCACCTGCCAGGGGCCGACCATCTGGTCGCGATGGGTCAGGCCACCGACGGCGCGGTCGCCAATGGTGATCAGGAAGCGCTTGGAAGCCACCGTGGGGTGGGCCAGCACTTCGATCACGGCCTTTTCCAGCGGCACGCCGGTCAGGTCCATGGCGGGCAGCTCGCGCTCCACGCTGGTCACATCCTTGTGCACCTTGGGCGGCTTGCCCAGCAGCACGTTCATGGGCATGTCCACGGGGAACTTCTGGTCGCCGGACTCGACCGCCGTGTCCTCCAGCACCAGCTGGCGCTCTTCGGTGGCCGTGCCGATGACGGCAAACGGGCAGCGCTCGCGCTCGCAGAAGGCCGTGAACTGCTCCAGCGATTCGGGAGCGATGGCCAGTACGTAACGCTCCTGCGATTCGTTGGACCAGATTTCCTTGGGCGACAGGCCGGACTCTTCGAGCTTGACGGCTCGCAGGTCAAAGCGTGCACCGCGCCCGGCATCGTTGGTCAGCTCGGGGAAGGCATTGGAGATACCACCGGCACCCACGTCGTGGATGGCCAGGATGGGATTCTCGGCACCCTGCTGCCAGCAATGGTTGATGACTTCCTGCGCACGGCGCTCGATCTCGGGATTGCCGCGCTGCACCGAGTCAAAGTCCAGTTCCGCAGCATTGGTGCCCGAAGCCATGGAGCTTGCCGCACCGCCGCCCATGCCGATGCGCATGCCGGGACCGCCCAGCTGGATCAGCAGCGTGCCCGCCGGGAACTCGATCTTCTTGGTCAGCTCGGAATCGATCACGCCCAGGCCGCCGGCGATCATGATGGGCTTGTGGTAGCCGCGGGTGATGTCGCCGACCTGCAGCTCGTACTCGCGGAAATAGCCTGTCAGATTGGGACGACCGAACTCGTTGTTGAACGCCGCGCCACCCAGAGGGCCTTCGATCATGATCTGCAGCGGGCTGGCGATGTGCTCGGGCTTGCCCACTTCGCTGCCCCAGAGCTTGGAGACGGTGAAGCCGGTCAGGCCGGCCTTGGGCTTGGAGCCGCGGCCGGTTGCGCCTTCGTCACGGATTTCGCCGCCGTTGCCGGTCGATGCGCCGGGGAAGGGCGAAATCGCCGTGGGGTGGTTATGTGTTTCCACCTTCATCAGCACATGGTTGGTAGCCGCCTGCTTGTGATAGCTGGGGGCGCTGATTGCGTCTGCCTTGGCATCGAACTTGGCGACAAATCGCTCGACCTCATGGCCTTCCATGATGGAAGCGTTGTCGGCATAGGCCACCACGGTGTGCTGAGGCGAGCAGGCTTCGGTGTTGCGGATCATGCCGAACAGCGACTTTTCCTGCTCCACGCCATCGATGGTGAACTTGGCGTTGAAGATCTTGTGGCGGCAGTGCTCGGAGTTGGCCTGCGCGAACATCATCAGCTCCACGTCCGTGGGATTGCGCTTGAGGTCGTTGAAAGCGTTGACCAGGTACTCGATCTCATCTTCGGCCAGGGCCAGGCCCCATTGCTTGTTCGCGGTTTCCAGCGCTGCGCGGCCACCGCCCAGCACATCCACAAACTCCATGGGTTGTGCCGCCAGGGTGGTGAACAGTTGCTCGGCCTCTGCGCGTGTCGCAAACACGGACTCGGTCATGCGGTCGTGCAGCAAAGCGGCGATCTGAGCGGTCTGCTCTGTCGACAGCTCGGGCTTGCCGCCCAGCAGGCCGGACTTCATGTCCACGCGATACTCGGTCATGCGTTCCACACGGAACACATTCAGGCCGCAGTTACGGGCGATATCGGTGGCCTTGGAAGCCCAGGGCGAGATGGTGCCCAGACGGGGGGTGACGATGAAGGCCAGGCCTTCAGCGCTGCCCGTGTAGGGGTCTCCATAAGTCAAGAGCGCCGAAAGGCGCTCTTGCAATGCGGGCGCAACTGCGCCCTCGGTGGCAACCAGGTGCACAAAGCGTGCAGATACGCCGGTGATCTTGGGGTGGATGGCGACCAGATCGGTCAGAAGCTGTTGGGCGCGGAACGAGCTCAGGGCGTTTCCACCCTCAAACTGTGTCAGATGCAATGTCACGTGGCGGCCTGTTTATGTGAAGGCTGTTGAAAAGCGTCCTGGCCAATCCCCTGCCTGAGAGGACCGGGCCAAAGCGCTGAATTCGGTGAGCCTCGTATTTTACCGTGCCTCGGGGTTAGTCCGAATGCTCACACCCACAAGCCCTGCATGTTCAAGCGCGCAATGGGATAATTGCGGCCATGAGCATCACACTGAAGACCCCCGAAGACATCGAGCGCATGCGCATTGCAGGCCGCTTTGCTTCGGATGTGCTGGACTACATCACCCCCCACATCAAGCCCGGCATCACCACCCAGCAGATCGACGATCTGTGCGCCAAGCGCATGGCCGAGCAAGGCACCAAGACGGCCTGCCTGGGCTATCAGCCTCCGGGCATGACGCCCTACCCGGCCTATGTCTGCACCTCGGTCAACCATGTGGTGTGCCACGGCATCCCCAACGACAAGCCTTTGAAGAAGGGCGATATCGTCAATGTCGACGTGACCATCATCACCGAAGACGGCTGGTTCGGCGACAACAGCCGCATGTTCATCATTGGCGAAGGCACGATTGCGGCAAAGCGGCTATCCAAGCTGACCTTCGAGGCCATGTGGAAGGGCATTGCCCAGGTCAAGCCCGGTGCCACGCTGGGCGATATCGGCCACGCCATCCAGACCTATGCGGAGAGCAACAACCTGTCCGTGGTGCGCGAATACTGCGGCCACGGCATCGGCAAGGTGTTCCACGACGAGCCACAGGTGCTGCACTACGGCCGCCCCGGCGAAGGCGTGGTGCTGGAAGAAGGCATGGTCTTCACCATCGAGCCCATGCTGAATCTGGGCAAGCGCGACATCAAGGCCATGCCCGACGGCTGGACCGTCGTCACCAAGGACCGCAGCCTGACTGCCCAGTGGGAGCTGATGCTGGCCGTCACCAAGACCGGCTATGACGTGCTGACCTGGTCCGAGGGCTCGCCCACCCCGCCCGACTTCATCACGGCCATCCGCACCTGAGCTCACTGCTGCTGACCTGCATGCCGCATCTGGCCAAAGCCGGATGCGGCATATTTTTTGCTTGTAGACCTTGTGCTGCAAGCGCCATGCGCTCATCTTTTTGCCATCACAGGCCTCAAGCCCAAGTCAGTTGGGTTAAGGTGACGCTCAAGCACTTGCCCTGTTGAAACGCTTTTTTCTACTGCGCATGACCTCCTCTGCCCACTCCTACGTCAACTCTGCCGACGCCTCCGACCTCTCCTCGCTACAGGGCCTGCGAGAGCAATACCGCGAGGCCAAGGCCCGGCAGATGGACTTGCTGCGCAACCCCACGCTGGGCAGACGCAGCGTGCGCGGAGTGCTGCACCATTTCAGTGAACTGGCCGACGGTCTTCTGCGCACCCTCTGGCAGCGCGCGCAGATGCCGCAAGGCGCGGCCCTGCTGGCCGTGGGGGGTTATGGACGCGCCCAGCTCTTTCCCTACTCGGACATCGATGTGCTGGTGCTGCTGCCCCAAAGCAGTGCACCGCCGGCTGCGGAACTGGCAGCCAGCGTCGAGCAGTTCATCAGCAGTTGCTGGGATGTCGGCCTGGAAATCGGCTCCAGTGTGCGCAGCATTGCCGAATGCCTGCAGGAGGCTGCGCAGGACCTGACGGTACAGACCGCCATGCTGGAGTCACGCCGCATCACCGGCAACAAGGCCTTGTTTGCCGACTTCGAGCAGCAGTTCCGCGCGCAACTTGATCCCAAGGCTTTTGTCGAAGGCAAGCTGCTGGAAATGCGCCAGCGCCACGCCAAATACGACTTCACGCCCTATTCGCTGGAGCCCAACTGCAAGGAATCGCCCGGCGGGCTGCGCGATCTGCACACCATGCTCTGGCTGGCCAAGGCCGCTGGTTTCGGCAATAGCTGGCATGAGCTGGCCGAGCAGGACCTGATCACCCATTTCGAGGTGCAGCAGCTCGAATCCAACGAATCCCTGCTCAGCCTGATCCGTGCACGCCTGCATGCCGCTGCCGGCCGCCACGAGGACCGGCTGGTCTTCGACCTGCAGACCGCCGTGGCCGAAGCCTTCGGCTACCGCTCCACCACGCCGGAGGGCCGCAAGCTGGCCATGCGGGCCGGCGAGACCCTGATGCGCCACTATTACTGGGCCGCCAAGGCGGTGACCCAGTTGTGCCAGATCGTGCGCATGAGCATCGAGGAGCGCCTGAACCCCGGCTCGCACGAACTGATTCAGCTCAATGATCGCTTCTGTGAGAAGGCCGGCACCATCGAGGTGGTCAGCGACGATCTGTACGAGCGCGATCCGCATGCCATTCTCGAAACCTTTCTCATGTATGAGCAGCATGAGGGTTTGACGGGTCTGTCGACGCGAACCCTGAGAGCGCTGTATGCCAGCCGCGATGTGATGGACAGCGCCTTCCGTCGCGACCCGGTCAATCGCGCCACCTTCATGAAGATCCTGCAGCAGCCGCGCGGCATCACCCATGCCATCCGGCTGATGAATCAGACCTCGGTGCTGGGCCGCTATCTCTGGCCCTTCCGCCGCATTGTGGGGCAGATGCAGCACGATCTGTTCCACGTCTACACCGTGGACCAG
The DNA here is from genome assembly GCF_018292285.1 of Comamonas brasiliensis. Classification (NCBI taxonomy): domain Bacteria; kingdom Pseudomonadati; phylum Pseudomonadota; class Betaproteobacteria; order Burkholderiales; family Comamonadaceae; genus Comamonas; species Comamonas brasiliensis. The sequence continues at coordinate 580,876 of NZ_JAANES010000001.1, read as the reverse complement.
CACATCCTGATGGTGCTGCGCAATGTGCGGCGCTTCTTCATGGCCGAGCATGCCCATGAGTACCCGTTCTGCTCCCAGCTAGCCGCAGGCTGGGACAAGCCCTGGATTCTGTATCTGGCCGCCCTCTTCCACGATATCGGCAAGGGCCGAGGCGGCGATCACTCCGTGATCGGCGCCGTCGAAGTCAAGCGTTTTTGCCGCGCCCACCAGATCGACAAGGCCGATGCGGAGCTCGTCGAGTTTCTGGTGCGCGAGCACCTGACCATGAGCCAGGTGGCACAGAAGCAGGACCTGTCCGACCCCGACGTGATCCGTGCCTTTGCCGAACGCGTCGGCAACGAGCGTAAGCTCACCGCCTTGTACCTGCTGACGGTAGCCGACATTCGCGGCACCAGCCCCAAGGTCTGGAGCGCCTGGAAAGGCAAGCTGCTGGAAGACACCTACCGCCTGACCCTGCGCGTGCTGGGTGGCCGCGCCCCGGATGCCGCTGCCGAGATCGAAGCCCGCAAGCGTGAGGCGCTGGTGCAGCTGGCCCTGTCCGCCCAGCCGTTCGAGTCCCACAAGAAACTCTGGGAGACGCTGGATGTGAGCTACTTCATGCGCCATGAAGCGGCCGACATCGCATGGCATACCCGCCATCTCTCACGCCATGTGGGCCTGGGCAAGCCGGTGGTGCGCGCCCGGCGGTCGCTGGCCGGCGAAGGCCTGCAAGTGCTGGTCTATGCACCCGACCAGCCCGATCTGTTTGCCCGCATCTGCAGCTACTTTGACCGGGCCGGATTTTCCATCCTCGATGCGCGCGTGCACACGGCCAACAACGATTACGCACTGGACACCTTCCAGGTCATCGCCCCCACCATGCAGGAGCAGTACCGCGAACTCATGCACATGGTGGAGAGCGATCTGACCCAGACACTGCTGCAGGGCGGCCCGCTGCCCACGCCATCGCAAAGACGGTTGTCGCGCCGCGTCAAAAGCTTTCCATTCGCTCCGCGCGTCATCCTGCGCCCCGATGAAAAAGCCCAGCACTGGCTGCTGTCCATCTCCGCGTCAGACCGCGCCGGCCTGCTCTACATCATTGCCCGCATCCTGGCCCAGCACCATATCAGCGTGCATCTGGCCAAGATCAGCACCCTGGGCGAGCGCGTGGAAGACACCTTCCTCATCGAAGGCCCTGAACTGCAGGACAACAGCAGCCAGTTGCGCATGGAAACCGAGCTGCTCAAGGCCCTGGCCCAACCCGGTTGAACCGGGCCCGGCAATTCGGGCTTTAGTTTGATGATTCGCTGCCGATAAGCAGTCACCACTACTACGGAAAGCCCATGCAGCTAGCCTCCAATGAAGTTGCGGCATCGCCGCCCACCACACGCAGTGGCCTGTTTCATATGCCGTTGTTTCGGCCCGGCACCGAGGTCACTCAAAATGGCCGACGCGAAATCGTCAGCCATGTCATCCTGCGCAGACGCGAACTGATGGTCTACCTCCGAGGTCACGACGACCCGGTCAAGCCCGATCGCCTGAGTCTTGCTCCCACGGTGTTCACCACCGAACGCCGGCCCGAACCGCTGACCTGGTTTCTTTGATCCGTCAAAGCAAGAAAGCCGCTGAGCTCATGGCATCAGCGGCTTTTTCTATGGAACCCGGCTGTCAGCCCAGCTTGGCCTGGGCATTGGCCATGACCTGGCCCAGTTGCACCGGCGCCGCCGGCTGCCACTGCGGATTGAACTGCAGACCTGCAGCCTGGGGAAACAGCATGACCACCGTGGAGCCAAGCTGAAAGCGGCCCATCTCCTCGCCGCTGGCCAGCGTCACCGCTTCGTCACCTTCGTAATTCCAGGTCTTGATATGGCCTGGACGCGGAGGATTGATCAGGCCATGCCACACCGTGGCCATGCTGCCCACGATCGTCGCGCCCACCAGCACCAGCACGAAGGGCCCATGATCGGTATCGAAGACGCAGACCACGCGCTCGTTGCGCGCAAACAGGCCGGGTACGCCACGTGCAGTCACCGGGTTCACCGAGAACAGATCGCCTGGCACATAGGTCATGCTGCGCAGCTTGCCGGCACAAGGCATATGAATGCGGTGATAGTCGCGCGGACTCAGATAGATAGTGGCAAAGCTGCCGTTATCAAACTGACGCGCCAGAGTCGCATCCCCTCCCACCAGGGCAGTCGCACTGTATTGATGCCCCTTGGCTTGAAAGATCTGCTCGCCTTCGATCCTGCCGAACTGGCTGATCGCACCATCTACCGGGCAAATCCAGTCCGCCTGCGCCAGAGGACGAACACCGTCCTTGAGTGCACGTGTGAAAAAGGCATTGAAGGTCTTGTAGGCAGCAGGGTCGGGATTGGCCGCCTCGGCCATGTTCACCTGGTAGCGCTGGATAAAGCGACGAATGACCGCCGTCGTCAATCCGCCGGCCTCGGCTTGCGCCAGTTTTCCCATCAGCGCGGTCAGCGCCTGCTTGGGCAAGAAATATTGGGAAAGTACGGCAAGTCGATCAGACACAATGGAATTTTGCTATCAAAGTTATAGAGCTGTCGAACAGGATTCTAGCCAAGACCACGGCAGCGGCGGCTGTCTTTGAGGGCTACAGGCGTTTTCCCCCATCCAGGCTACCGCCCAGGCGCTGCATCTCAATGATGCAGTCATCATGACAAAGACCCATGCGGCCGTCTCATCGCTGCGACGCTTTACCCCTTTATCAGGGCATAAGCGAAGGCGAGACGCTACAATTCCAATGTTTAGCTGAATGCTGTTTCACAGCATGGCTTGATTGGATATCGGCCTTTTGTTCGGTCTGCGCAAATAGCGCAGCGCCCTTGCCACATTGAGGCCTGAGCACTTGTACTGCTCAGGCCTTTTCCGTGGTGATGACGAGCAAGCGCCGCAACTGACCTTTTCTGAGAGATTGAACAAATGGCCAAGGAAGAACTGATTGAAATGCAAGGCTCCGTGACGGAAGTCCTGCCTGACTCGCGTTTTCGCGTCACGCTGGACAACGGTCACCAACTGATTGCCTACACCGGCGGCAAGATGCGCAAGCACCACATCCGCATTCTGGCTGGCGACAAGGTGTCGCTGGAAATGTCGCCCTATGACCTGACCAAGGGCCGCATCACCTTCCGCCACCTGGCCAACCGCGGCCCGGCGCCCACCACACCTCGCTCCAAATAAATGGCGCCTCGCCATCAAAAATTCGACACTTTCAAAAAATGAGCATTTTTTTGTAGTTAGAATAGAGGCTTCGGAGCGTAGCGCAGCCTGGTAGCGCATCTGCTTTGGGAGCAGAGGGTCGCGAGTTCGAATCCCGCCGCTCCGACCAAACGATACAAGGCCTTGGATTGAAAAATCCAAGGCCTTTTGTCTTTCCGGCTCCGAATCGAACCACACAATCTCCTGCCCCCCCGGACTCAGCAGCATGAAGATATTCGCTGCATAAGCAGATGCGCACCCGTGCGTGCGCATGTCAGCGCCTCGGACAACGGCTCGGCAGGACAATCCCGAGACCACGAGCAGATCGACACCAGCGGCAGGCCTGCATCGATCAGCGACCGATCACCCCAGCCAACGCCGCTACGCATCAGAAGGCTTCCCAGTCACTGCCCTCCATTGCAACTGCCGCTTGCCGGGCTCCAGCGATGGCTGCCGGACAGCGCAAAGCAGTAGCCTGGGGTGCAGGCTTCCCCGCAAGGTCCGGGCATCCTCGAAGACACCATGCCGCCCGCCTGCGTCACCGGTACCCTGCTTGCGACCTGGAGCTGGGTCATTGACTCAAGGTCAGACAATCTGAATACGGCAGGACTGCACCTGATTGTTCAGGCTGCTGGCAGCCGCCGCCGTTTCCTCCAGTGCGCTGGTCTGCTCTTTGGTGCGACCCGACAGGTCGTGGTTGCCGGCAGCAATCTGGGCACTTGCCGATGCCACGCCCTGGACATTGGCGCGCACGACGGTCACCGTCTCGACCAGGCTTTGCTGCATGCGCCTGAGAGCACCCAGCAACTGCCCCATCTCGTCCTTGGAGTTCACAGCGATATCGCTGCTTAGATCGCCCGCAGCCGCGCGATCGGCCACAGCCGTGACTTGCGCGATGCACACGAGGGTGTCTGCATTCGGCGCTGCATTGATGCCAATGACTGTGGTTCACACGGAAACCAAGCGATCCCGCGACGACTCCGGAGACAGTTTTCCGCCACGGCATTGCATGCATTCAAGCAAATCAGTTCGGACAGTCTGGCGCGATTGCAATTGGGATTGCAGAACTTGAGAAGCAGACATCCATGGAGGGCGGTGGAAATGGTGCTTGAGGCCCGTCCGCACTCTCCCGCTCATACCGAACCCAAAAGCAAAAATGCCTCACAAGAAAACCTGTGAGGCATTTTTTAAACTGGGGTGGCTGATGGGACTCGAACCCACGACAACAGGAATCACAATCCTGGACTCTACCAACTGAGCTACAGCCACCGTAGAAGTCTCTATTCTACTTCAGATTTTGAGCTTCAAATCAAATTTGTGAGCATCAAACGCTGAACTAGCAATGATTTCAAGGCAATGCCTCTCATCAAATAAAAACGCTCTGCGCTGCAGAGCGTTTTTCAAATCTGGGGTGGCTGATGGGACTCGAACCCACGACAACAGGAATCACAATCCTGGACTCTACCAACTGAGCTACAGCCACCGTAGAAGCATCTATTGTAATGCATAAATCAGGCTGCAAATAAACTTGAGCCTGATTTAAATGCCTTACTGAGGACGCGGCACCTTGATCTGGACCTTGAAGATCTTCTTCAGCTGATCATAGTAGGCCATGACTTCGGCCATCGAAGCCCACTGCGTGAACTGCGCCTTCTGCTGCTCCAGCACCTGGGCATCTTGCGCAGGACGCTGGGCAATGCGATTGACCTTGATCACTGCATAACCGGCATTGCCAAGATCGACACCTTCCCATGCAGGCAGGGCGTTGGTGGGAGCACGCAGTGCCGCATCCAGCACTTCACGCGGCAAGTCCTTGGCCTGATCGCGGCCCACTTCGACTGCCGCAGGCAGCTGGGCTGTTTCGGGCTTGGCCTTCCACTCGGCCATCTTGGCCTGACCCTCTTGCTTGGCCAGCTCTGCAGATTGATGTGCAACGTAGAGCTGCTTGAGCTTGGCACCCACCTCATCCATGGACTGAATGTGGGCAGGAGCGTAGCTCAGCACCCGGCCGGCCACCAGATTGCTGGGAGCCAGCTCCACGGCATCGGTATTGCGCTTGTTTTCCAGAGAGTCAGCAGAGAACAGTGCCTCCAGGAAACGCTTGTTGGCCAGAGGACCTTGCGCACCAGGGGCAGGCTCGCGCGTCACGTTCTCGGCCTTTTGAATGCTCAGCTTGAACTTCTCGGCTACCGGCTGCAGGCTTTCAGACTGCTCGTAGACAGCGTTGGAGAAAGCCTCGGCCACCTCCGCAAACTTGCGCTGGGCCTGCTGTTGCTTGAGGTCTGCTTCCAGCTTGGAGCGCATTTCCTCGAACGTGGGCACTTTGGGCTGCTTGATGCCGGTCAGCTCGATGATGTGGAAACCGAAATCGGACTCCACCACATCGCTGATCTCGCCGTCCTTCATCTTGAAAACAGCTTCTTCAAAGGGCTTGACCATGGCATCGCGGCCGAAGTAACCCAGGTCACCGCCATTGGCAGCAGAGCCGGGGTCCTGCGAATTGGCCTTGGCCACCTGGGCAAAGCTCTTGGGATCCTTGCGCACCTGCGCCAGCAGCTGCTCTGCCTTGGCCTTGGCTTTTTCACGCTCTGCAGCGGGAAGATCCTTGGCCGCATTGATCAGGATGTGGCTGGCACGACGCTCTTCCGGGCCTGCAAGACGGGCCGCATTTTCCTTGTAATAGGTGCGCAGATCGTCTTCGCTCAGAACAATGCTCTTCTCTACCGTCGCCAGATCCAGTTGCACGTATTCCACGGTGGCAGCCTCGGGCTGCTTGAACTGGCTGGTGTGCGATTCATAGAAAGCCTTGAGTTCGGCTTCCGTGGGCTGCACCTTGCCCGCGAAGGCGCTGGCATCAAAACGGGCAACCTGAATTTCGCGGCGCTGATACAGAGCATCCATGGCCTGCTGCAGTTGTGCGGCAGTCGTGAAGCTGGTCGAGGACACGGCACCGAGCACCTGATTCAGAGCCAGTTCGCGGCGCAGATTGGCTTCAAATCCTTCGGGAGTCATGCCCTGCGAGCCCACCAGAGCCTTGTAGGCTTCGGCATCCAGCGAGCCATCAGGCTTTTGCAGGGAGGCAATCGCGGGAATTTCACGCAAGGTGCGCACCAGTTGTGCATCGGGCGTTGTCAGGTGCATCTTGGTGGCAGCAGCCGCCAGCACGCGATCACGCACCAGCTTCTCCAGCGTGGCATAGCGCGCCTCCGGAGAATCGAGCAACTTGGCATCCATGGACGGGTTCTGCGCACGCAGGCGATCACTTTCAGCCCGGTGAGCGTTGTCCCAGTCCTGCTGGGTGATGTCATGCCCATCCACACGAGCCACAGTCTGGCTGGACTCGGTGAAGTAGTTCTGGTTGACCCCGACAAAAATGAAAGAGGGAATGATCAGCAAGAACAACAAGATCATCACGAACTTGGAATGCTTGCGGATGGATTCGAACATGGTCAATCTTTCTGCGGCAGCAAAAATAAAGGCGAACTTGCGTTCGCCTCATTAACAATGGTGAAAGCCGTGCGACCCGCTTGCGCCACCGACCGGGCCTCTACAGGGCACTGATGCTCTACAGAACTGCCATCCAACCTCCACCAACAGGGTTAGGCTAATCCTGTCCATTCTAACTGCCAGCTTTTCCATTGCCGCTGTAGAGCCAGTGCATCTTGCGCAGAAATACCCTGAACAATCGTCATCTGCCGGCAGCAGCAACGCCAAAACGCAAAAAATGCTTAGAAATCTCTAAGCCTTTTTTGCGTTTTCTGTGGTGGGTCCTGACGGTCTCGAACCGCCGACCTACTCCGTGTAAAGGAGCCGCTCTACCAACTGAGCTAAGGACCCACTGAAACTGGGTGTCAGTTCAGAGCATCTTTCAATGCTTTGCCCGGACGGAATTTAGGCACCTTGGCCGCCTTGATCTTGATGGAAGCGCCAGTACGGGGGTTACGACCGGTGCGAGCTGCACGCTTGCCTACAGCAAATGTGCCAAAACCAACAAGCGATACTGTACCACCTTTTTTCAGTGTTTTCTTCACTGCGTCGATCGTGGAATCCAGTGCACGCGCAGCTGCGGCCTTGGAAATATCGGCGTTGTTAGCGATGTGCTCAATCAGTTCGGTTTTATTCACAAGATGCCTCTCGAGAAATAAGTGAATGGAATGTCTCTGCGAACGCAAACCTTGCGCAGCAAGAAACCAGTCGCGATAAAGACGGAAGCCAGCCTATCAGTTTTTGCGTATGGGCAAGCCCATTTTTTCCTGAAGCCGCTGACATTTTTGACGCCAACTCGCGCTGCGCATTCCAGCGACAGAACCAGATTCTATGCGGTTTTTGAGCGGGTTCGGCCATCCGCGGCGGCTTTTTTCAAGCTTCTTCCGTGTCGGCTTCACCAATTGACAACAATTGACAAAATCTGCAGTCCGATCAAGTTGCGCGATGCGCCGCGGCAGATCTTTTTTGCCGCTCCGAAAGCAACCCGCCAAACAGCAAAAAGCGCTTGGTGAACAAGCGCTTTCAGAGAGGTTCGTTGCGGACTTCAGAGCCTGGCACGAATTTCGGGCAATGCCTTTTGCAGGTAGTAGACCATGGACCAGACGGTCAGCACTGCGGCAATCCAGATCAGCCACTGTCCCCAGACGCCGGTATCGATCACTCCGAACGCCACTCCGTCATAGAGCAGAAAGGGAATGGCCACCATCTGGGCCATGGTCTTGGCCTTGCCGATCATGTGCACGGCCACGCTCTTGCTGGCGCCGATCTGGGCCATCCACTCACGCAGTGCCGAGATGGCAATCTCGCGTCCGATGATGATCAACGCCACAAACACGTCGGCGCGTTGCAGATGAACCAGCACCAGCAGCGAGGCACAGACCAGGAATTTGTCGGCAACAGGATCTAGAAAAGCCCCGAATGCCGACGTCTGGTTGAGCTTGCGGGCCAGATAGCCGTCAAACCAGTCGGTGGCGGCAAACACGACAAACATCACCGTGGCGATGAGGTTGCGGGTCGCCTGATCCAGCGGCGCGTAAAACACCCCCACGATGAGCGGAATTGCCACGATCCGCGTAAGGGTCAGCACAGTAGGGATGGTGAAGAACATGGGTGTCATTGTGTCACGAGCAGGCTGCGCCAGCGCGGATTCGCGCTCGCTCAGCCCGCATCAATGCAGCGCCTTGTAGATTTCTTCGGCCAGCGTTGCGGAAATGCCTTCCACGGTCATCAGATCGTCCACGCTGGCATCGGCCACGCCGCGCACGCCGCCAAAGCGCTGCAGCAATCGTGCCCGCTTCTTGGGCCCCACGCCCGCAATATCTTCCAGGCTGCTGCTGCCCGTGCGCACCTTGGCGCGGGCCGCGCGCATGCCGGTGATGGCGAAGCGGTGTGCCTCGTCGCGGATCTGCGCCACCAGCATCAGGGCCGCCGAATCATGGCCCAGATAGACCTTGTCGCGCCCGTCGGCAAACACCAGCTCCTCCAGGCCGACCTTGCGGCCCTCGCCTTTTTCCACACCCACGATGCGCGACAGATCAAGACCCAGCTCCGTGAAGACCTCGCGCGCCATGCTGACCTGGCCCTTGCCGCCGTCAACCAGCACCAGATCGGGCAGATGCGGTTGCTTGCCGGTCAGCTCGGCGCCGCCTGCCTCGCGCTGCGCCTCGGCCACGGGCTTGTAGCGACGCGTGAGCACCTGGCGCATGGCCGCATAGTCGTCGCCGCCGGTGATGCCTTCGATATTGAAACGTCGGTAATCGCTGCTCTGCATCTTGTGGTGATGGAACACCACGCAGGAGGCCTTGGTGCTTTCGCCGCTGGTGTGGGAGATATCGAAGCATTCGATGGTCAGCTCGTCGAGATTTTCGACCGGCAGATCCAGTGCCTCGGCCAGAGCACGCGTGCGCGCCTGTTGCGAGCCCTCTTCGGCCAGCAGGCGGGCCAGCTGGATGTCGGCATTCTTCTGCGCCATCTCCAGCCAGATGCGGCGCTGCTCGCGCGGCTGCTGGACCACGGTGATGCGCACGCCGGTCTGCTCGGTCAGCAACTCCACCAGCCGCTTCTCCACGGGATGGCTGACGATGAGCGTGGGCGGCACGGCCACGCCGACATAGTGCTGGGCGATAAAGGCCTCCAGCACCAGCTCCTCCACGGGTCGCGCCTCGGCTGCGGCATCCACCTCTTCCTCGCTGGAGTAGACCGATGCGGCATCGCCCAGATTCGCCGGAAAGTAAGGCCTGTCGCCCAGGTGGCGGCCGCCGCGCACCATGGCCAGGTTGACGCAGGCGCGGCCGCCCTGCACGCGCACGGCCAGGATGTCCACATCCTTGTCGTCCGTGGTTTCGATCGCCTGCTGGTGCAGCACGCGCGACAGCGCCGTGAGCTGGTTGCGCACCTCGGCCGCCTGCTCGAACTCCAGCTTGTCGGAATGCGCCATCATGCGCGCTTCAAGCTGTTGCAGCAGCTCGCTGGTTTCGCCACGCAGCATGGCCTCGGCGTTGCGCACATCCAGCGCATAGGCCTCGGGCGATATCAGATCCACGCAGGGGCCGGTGCAGCGCTTGATCTGATAGAGCAGACAGGGGCGGCTGCGGTTGGCAAACACCGTGTCTTCACAGGTGCGCAGCCTAAAGACTTTCTGCAGCAGCTGAATGCTTTCCTTGACCGCCCAGGCACTGGGATAGGGGCCGAAGTAGCGGTGCTTCTTGTCCACGGCACCACGGTAGTAAGCGATGCGCGGGAACTCCTGAAAAGCCGGTTCGCCCTCCTTGCCGTCACGATGCGCCACACCGGTGATCTTGAGATAGGGATAGCTTTTGTCGTCCCTGAACAGGATGTTGTACTTGGGGTACAGCGTCTTGATGAGGTTGTTTTCCAGCAGCAGCGCCTCGGCCTCGGAGCGCACCACCGTGGTCTCCAGCCGCACGATCTTGCTGACCATATGGCCTATGCGCGTGCCGCCATGCTCCTTCTGGAAATAGCTGGAAACGCGGCGCTTGAGGTTGATGGCCTTGCCCACGTAGAGCAGGACTCCGGCAGCATCGAAATAGCGATAGACGCCCGGCAATGGCGGCAGCGCGGCCACCTGGGCCAGCAGTTCAGCGGAATGCGTGGAAGACATGGGCGCTATTGTCTGCGCATGTGGACGAATCCGGCAGCAAGCGGCTCAAACGACCGGGCAGCGTTCTGCACATCAATAAAAGGAGCTGCCAGCGCTTGATGAGATTGAATTTCAGATACTTTTCAATCTGAAATCCTTATCAGTCAAGCGATAGCAGCTCCTTTTTTAGATCCAAGGGATTCGGGGCAATCCCTGCAACCCGCAGCTTACTCGGCTTCGATTCTGGACGACTTCACCACCTGCGCCCAGTTGCCGTATTCGGTCTTGACCATGGCCGCCAGTTGCTGCGGGTTCATATAGTCTGCCGTGGCGCCCTGCTCTTCGGCCTTTTTCCTGAAGGCGGGGTCCTCCACCACCTTCTTGATATCGGCAGCCAGCTTGTCGATCACGGGCTGTGGCGTGGCCTTGGGCGCAAACACGGCAAACCAGGAGGTGGCGTTCACGCCCGGGTAGCCGGCTTCCGCCGTGGTGGGCACACTGGGCAGGCTGGGCAGGCGCTGCTTGCCCGTCACGGCCAGCACGCGCAGCTTGCCGCTTTGCACATGGGGCATGAAGGGGGGCGCGGTGCCGAAGGTCAGGTCCACCTGGCCGCCCAGCAGGTCCTGCAGCGCCGGGCCCGTGCCCTTGTAGGGCACGTGCACCATCTTCACGCCGGCCTGCTGCTCCAGCATGGCGCCCGTCACATGCTGCAGCGAGCCGTTGCCCGACGAGGCGTAGTTGAGCTTGCCGGGGTTGGCCTTGGTGTAGCTCACCAGCTCGGCCAGCGTCTTCACCGGCAGCTCGGAGCGCACAACGATGATCTGCGGTGCCGACAGCACATTGGCGACGGGGGCAAAGTCGCTTTGCTCCCAGCTTCTGGCCTTGGTCAGGTGCGGGGAGATGACGTGGTAGCCCGAGTACTGCATCAGCAGCGTATAGCCGTCGGCATCCGCACGCTTGACCAGATTGGCGGCGATGGCGCCGTTGCCGCCGCCCTTGTTGTCCACCACCACCGATTGTCCGATCACCGGCGCCAGCGCCTGTGCGGCCATGCGGCCGGCCAGATCGGTGGTACCGCCTGCGGCGGCGGGCACGATCATCAGCACGGTTTTGCTGGGATAGCTGCCCTGGGCCATGGCCGGGGCACTGGCAAGGCCGGTCGCGGCAGCGGCCGCCGCGAGCAGAAAATGAAGGCGTTGACGTTGAACAGTCATGTTTGTCTCCTTGTTGGAATGTTGAACCGCACCAGCTCCTCCCCCGAAAGAGCCGATGCAGCGGGTGCGAAAACAGTCTCAGGCTCTGGCCTGGGCGCGTTCCTTGATCTCGGCAAAATCCGCTGGCGGCTGGTGCAGGTCCCAGCGCGCACCGGCCTTGACGATCTGGCTGGGCGTCTCGTGGCCGATCAGCGCCGGCAGGCTGCGAGCAGCCGCCACAATGCGGGCCAGGTCTGTGCCTGTGTCATAGCCCATGAGTTGCAGCGCATGCACGATCTCTTCGGTGCAGGCATTGCCCGAGGCGCCCGGCGCATAGGGGCAGCCACCCAGGCCGCCAATCGAGGCGTCGAAGCGATCCGCACCCGCAGCTATGGATGCCAGCACATTGGCCAGCGCCATGCCGCGCGTGTTGTGGAAATGCAGGGTCAGGCCCAGCTGCGGCCAGCGCGCCTTGAAGGCCAGAACCATGGAATGCACCTGGTTGGGATAGGCCATGCCCGTGGTGTCGCACAGCGTGATGCCCTGCACGCCCAGATCGGCAAAGCGCTGCACCCAGGCCAGCACTTCGGCCTCGGCCACATCGCCTTCCATGGGGCAGCCAAAGCAGCAGGAAAGCGACACGTTGACGGGCGTTGCCGCCTGCTGCGCCGTCGCGATCACCTGCCTGAGCGCCTCGAAGGACTGGCTGCGCTGCATGCGCAGATTGCAAAGGTTGTGCGTCTCGCTGACCGACATCACCAGATTGAGCTCATCGGTCTGCGCATCGATCGCACGCTCCGCGCCACGCACATTGGGCACCAGCGCCGTGTAGACCGTGCCCGGCAGGCGCGCGATCTCGCGCATCACGATCTCGCCGTCGCGCAGGGCCGGGATGGCCTTGGGCGAAACAAAGGCAGTGACTTCGATCTTGGACAGGCCCGCCTCGGACAGCGCATTGACCAGCGCGATCTTGTCCTCGGTGGGCACGAAGGCCTGCTCCATCTGCAGACCGTCGCGCGTGCCGACTTCGTTCATAAAAATGCGGCGACCCGCACCATTCCAGACATTTGGCGTGCTCATTGGATGATGCCTTTCTCGCGCAACCGGGCGACCTGCTCGGCGCTCAGACCTATCTCGGCCAGCACGGCATCGGTGTCGTCGCCCACATGGGGGGCGCTGCTGCGCACCGTGCCCGGCGTCAGCGAAAGCTTGGGCACCACGCCGGGCACCTGAAGCTCGAAACCATCGCGGGTGCGCTGGGTCAGAATCATCTCGCGCGCCTGGTAATGCGGATCTTCGGCAATATCCTTGGCCGTGTAGACCTTGCCGGCCGGCACGCGTGCCGCGCCCAGCTCGTCCATCACCGTCTGCACGCTGCGTGCCTGCGTCCAGGTGCCAATCGCGGCATCGATCTCGGCCACGCGCTGGACGCGGCCCGCGTTGTCGGCCAGATCGGGCGCATCGGCCAGATCCTGGCGGCCGATGGCCGTCATGAGCCGCTTGAAGATGGAGTCGCCATTGCCCGCCACCAGCACCCAGCCATCCTGGCAGGGGTAGGCATTCGAGGGCGCAATGCCCGGCAGCGCACTGCCTGCGGCCTCGCGCACGGCACCAAAGGCGCTGTACTCGGGGATCAGACTTTCCATGATGTTGAACACGGCCTCATGCAGGGCCACGTCGATCACCTGGCCCGGGCCGCCGTTCACCTTGCGGTGGTACAGAGCCATCATCACGCCGATCACGCCGTGCAGGGCCGCCAGCGTATCGCCTATCGACACGCCCACGCGTACCGGCACCCGGCCCGGCTCGGCCGTCAGATGGCGCAACCCGCCCATGGCTTCACCGATCACGCCAAAGCCCGGCAGGTCGCGATAGGGACCGGTCTGGCCGTAGCCGGAGATGCGCAGAACCACCAGGCCGGGGTTGATGGCATGCAGCTCCTCGGGCGACATGCCCCAGCCCTCCAGGGTGCCGGGACGGAAGTTCTCGACCAGCACGTCGGCTTCGGCAATGAGCTGACGCGCCACGGCCTGCGCCTCCTGCTGTCGCAGATCGAGCGCGACCGAGCGCTTGTTGCGCGACTGCACCTGCCACCAGACGGAGGTGCCTTCCTTGATCAGGCGCCAGTTGCGCAGCGGATCGCCCGCACCGGGCGCCTCGATCTTGATGACATCGGCACCAAACTCGCCCAGGGTCTTGCCGCAGAAGGGACCGGCAATCAGCTGGCCCATTTCCACCACTTTCACCCCTTCCAGCGCGCGCGGCGTGGCGGTCTGTGTTGCGGGGTCTTGGATATTCATCGTCGTCATCCGTTTGTCTCTCGATGGTTGTCTTGCTGTGCCGCTTTGCGTTGACCAACACCAGGCGAAACGGCTTTTCAATCATCTTGCCCTTGAAGATCAGTCCTGCAAAACGCTGAAATGCGAAGCTGCCATCGCATTTGGGCATAGCCAGGCGGGATAATGCTGTCCTCATGAAACTGGACCCGATCACCCTGCGTCTGTTTGTGGCCGTGATGGAGGAAAACGCCATCGCGCGTGCCGCGGCACGCGAGCACATCGCCCCCTCGGCCGCCAGCCGCCGCCTGGCCGAGCTGGAGGATCAGCTGCAGCTTGAGCTGTTCACACGCAGCAACCGGGGCAGCCAGCCCACGGCCGCCGCCTACGCCCTGCTGAACATGGCGCGCGGCGTGCTCAACGAGCTGGACGGCATCGCCACGCAGATGAAGGACTATGCCCAGGGCGGCGAACAAGGCCTGCGCGGCCATGTGCGGGTGATGGCCAATATTTCCAGCATCACCCAGTTTCTGCCAGCCCAGCTGCAGAGCTTTCTGAGCCGGCACCCATTGGTGGACGTAAGGCTGCAGGAGCGCGTAAGCACCGATATCGCGCGCGCCGTGGCCGACAACGAGGCCGACATCGGCCTGCTCAACAACGGCAGCTACGGCAGCAAGATCAGCCTGCGCCCCTATCGCCGGGATCGGCTGGCCGTGGTCATGCCCCAATCCCATCCGCTGGCCGGCGAGCACAGGCTGCGCCTGGAGCAGGTCATCGAGCATGATCTGATCGGCATGCATGCCGACAGCGCGCTCAACCACCTGATCACCCGCTCTGCCGCCGACCAGGGCCTGCAGCCGCGTTTGCGCATGAAGGTGACCGGCTATGACGCCCTGTGCCTGATGGTGGCCGCCGGCCTGGGCGTTGGCATTCTTCCCGAGGGCAGCGCCCATATCTACATGGGCGCTCTGCCCTTGCGCTGCATCCGCCTGGACGAAGTCTGGGCCGAGCGCCAGCTCATGCTCTGCGTACGCTCCCAGGACGCACTCTCGCCCGTCGCGCAATTGCTGGTCGAGCACCTGTGCCAGAGCGCGTCAACCAATAAAGACTGAACCCATGCCCGATTTTTCACCTATGCCTTTGCCCGCCCCCGGGGCGCCCCATCCTTCGCTGTGCTGGGACATCTTCTGCCAGGTGATTGACAACTTCGGCGACGTGGGCGTGTGCTGGCGCACAGCCGCAGAGCTGGCCGCCCGCGGCCAGCAGGTACGTTTGTGGATGGACGATACCAGCGCCCTGCAATGGATGGCCCCGCAGCCCTGGCCGCCCGACCTGAGCGTCCATGCCTGGCCCGCGCAAGCCGCGGACGTTCCGGCATCGATTGGTGACGTGGTCATCGAGGCCTTCGGCTGTGAGATTCCCGCGGCATTCGTGAGCGCCATTGCAGACAAGGCGTCGAAGAGCAAGCCTGCGGTCTGGATCAATCTCGAATATCTCTCGGCCGAAGACTATGTGGAACGCTGCCATCGTCTGCCCTCACGCATCATGAGCGGCCCTGCTGCCGGGCTGACACGCTGGTTCTTCTACCCCGGCTTTACGGCAGCCACCGGCTCGCTGGTACGCGAGCAGAACCTGGCACAGCGCCAGCAAGCCTTCATGGCCCAACGCGACTCGTGGCGCCGCGCAGAAGGCATTCAGCCTGGCGAATGTGCCGTCTCGCTGTTTTGCTACGAGCCCGCCGCTCTGCCCCAGTTGCTCGCCCAGCTCTCGGACAAGCAGGCGCTCAACGCCAGGCTGCTGGTCACCCCCGGACGCGCCACGACTGCCGTGCAGGCGCTGCCCCAAGCGCAGCAGATGCAGCCGGTCTATCTGCCAACCCGCCCTCAAGCCCGGTTCGACGAAATGCTCTGGGGCTGCGACCTGAATCTGGTGCGCGGCGAGGACTCGCTGGTCCGCGCGCTCTGGGCGGGCCAGCCCATGGTCTGGCAGATCTACCCCCAGCATGACAACGCCCATCACGACAAGCTGAATGCGTTTCTGGACTGGCTCCAGGCCCCGGACAGCCTCAGGCACTTTCACCACACCTGGAATGGCATGACCGCACCGCAAACATTGCCTTTGCTCGATGGGCAGATGCTGGACGAATGGGCCTGCTGCATCAGGGCTGCGCGAGCCAGATTGATGGAACAAACCGAACTGATTGCACAGCTTCAAGCTTTTGTCGCCGAAAAAAGCTAAAATCCACGTTTTGCCTCTCTGAGGGCAGTCGCGGCCGGTATGCCGAGCGACCTTGCTTTCGGGGTCGCGCCCCGCCGCGGTACATGCGGCAGGCCCCGCCGCCGCACCTTTGATGCGTTGCTTTCTCCAGCGACCATTGCGAACAGCTTGCCTGCCGTGTAGAGCGGCTCCAACCTTTCAAACGCAAGCAAGCCATGAAAATCGCTCAAGAAATCCGCGCAGGCAATGTGATCATGTTCGGCAAGGACCCCATGATCGTTCTGAAGACCGAATACGCTCGTGGCGGCCGTGGCGCTGCTACCGTGCGCATGAAGCTCAAGAGCCTGATCGGCAACTTCGGCACGGAAAACGTGTTCAAGGCCGACGACAAGATCGACAACGTGATCCTGGACAAGAAGGATTGCACCTACTCCTACTTCGCCGACCCCATGTACGTGTGGATGGACGAAGAATTCAACCAGTACGAAGTCGAAGCCGAAAACATGGCTGACGCACTGAACTACCTGGAAGACGGCATGACTGCCGAAGTGGTGTTCTATGACGGCAAGGCCATCTCCGTCGAACTGCCCACCACCATCGTGCGCGAAATCACCTGGACCGAACCCGCCGTCAAGGGCGATACCTCCGGCAAGGTTCTGAAGCCCGCCAAGATCGCTACCGGCTTCGAAGTGGCCGTGCCCCTGTTCGTGTCCCAAGAAGACAAGATCGAAATCGACACCCGCACTGGCGAATACCGCAAGCGCGTGTAAGGTGGCGGCAGCTGCCGCAGCTGCTCCCCCGACAAAAAGGCTTCCCTGTGGAAGCCTTTTTTCATTTCTGCCGCCGACAGCGGGATTACGCCAGCACCGGCCTTGTGCCGCGACATGCAAAACCGCTTCAGTCTGTGCAAGACTTGGGGCAGTCCATCCATTTCCACTGCCAATGACGCACTCCCTGCCCTGGCTGCAGCCCGAACAAGAATTCCCTCCCATCGATCAGACCTGGGGCGAGCGGGATCCCATTCCCGGGCTGCTGGCCGCCGGCAACACCCTGGATGCCGCCCGCCTTCGCACCGCTTACAGCCAGGGAATCTTCCCCTGGTTCAGCGAGGGCCAACCCGTGCTCTGGTGGTCCCCCAATCCACGCATGGCTCTGCATCCTGAGGAGTTCCGCCTGCACCGCAGCCTGCGCAAGAGACTGCAGAAGTTTCGCGACGATCCGCGCTGTGAAATCCGCATCGACAGCGCTTTTGCCACGGTGATGCAGCATTGCGCCCAGACACCCCGCGACGGCCAGAACGGCACCTGGATCGTGCAGAGCATCATCGATGCTTACACCGAGCTGCATCAGCAGGGCGCTGCACACAGCGTGGAAACCTGGATCGACGGCCAGCTGGTCGGCGGGCTTTACTGCGTGGCACTGGGCAGGGCCGTGTTTGGCGAATCCATGTTCGCACTGCAGACGGATGCCTCCAAGATTGCACTGTCGGCACTGGTGGCCCTGTGCAGGGCTCATCAGGTGCCGCAGATCGACTGCCAGCAGGCCACGGCGCACCTTTCCTTCATGGGCGCACGAGAGATCACCAGAGCACAATTTGCCCGGACTGTTCAAGCCCAGTCGCAGCTGCCCGATATGCAGTGGCAATTCAGACCCATATACTGGGAGCAGTTGCTGAGCCATACTGAGGCTTGATGCACCGCATCTGCAGCCGAGTCCGATCATGACGCACCCGAACGACCTCCCGCTACATGCCCTGCAGTTCTACGCCACGGCGGCCTACCCCTGCAGCTATCTGCCGGGCCGACTGGCACGCTCCCAGGTCGCCACGCCCAGCCACCTGATTCAGAACACCACCTACTCGGAACTGGTCACGCTGGGCTTCAGGCGCAGCGGCATGTTCACCTATCGCCCCTATTGCGACGGCTGCCAGGCCTGCGTTCCGCTGCGAATTCTTGCGCAGGAGTTCCGGCCCAGCCGCAGCCAGCGACGCGCAGCCAAACAGCACGGGCAACTGGTGGCCTCCATTCAGCGACTGCACTATTCCGACGAGCACTACCAGCTCTACCTTCGCTACCAGCAGCATCGCCACAGTGGCGGCGGCATGGACAACGACAGCGTGGATCAGTACACGCAGTTTCTGCTGCAAAGCAGGGTCAACTCCCGATTGGTGGAGTTTCGCGAGCCCGGCGCAGACGGACAGCCCGGCACACTCAAGATGCTCTCGATTCTCGATGTGCTCGAAGACGGGCTCTCGGCCGTCTATACCTTCTACGCCCCGGAAGATCAGGCCAGCTACGGCACCTTCAATGTGCTGTGGCAGATCCAGCAGGCCAAGGCCATGAACCTGCCTTATGTCTATCTGGGCTACTGGATCTCCGAGAGCCAGAAGATGCGCTACAAGGCCAGCTTTTTGCCGCATGAGATCCGCCAGGGTGAGCTTTGGCGACGCATAGACAGGCAAAGCATTGTGCGCTCGCAAATTGAAGAGTGATGCTGCCAAAAGCAGCACATGGATATATGAGCGGATGAGATGGTTGCGTGGCTGCAGCACCGCTAGAATGCCCTCATCCCGCAAAGTATCTCCAACGCATGAAAAAAGACGACCTCTCGGCCTCCGCAAAGCCCAGCGTCCAGGTTCTGGAACGCATGTTCACGTTGATCGACGTGCTGGCATCGCGTGAGGAAGCGGTTTCTTTGAAGGAGATCAGCGAACGCACGGGCCTGCATCCATCGACCACGCACCGCATCCTCAATGATCTTGCACTGGGCCGCTTTGTGGACCGCCCCGAATCGGGCAGCTACCGCCTGGGCATGCGTTTTCTGGAGCTGGGCAATCTGGTCAAGGCTCGCCTGAATGTGCGCGAAGTGGCGCTTTCGCCGATGCGCCAGCTCTACAAGCAGATTCAGCAGCCCATCAGCCTGTCCGTGCGTCAGGGCGACGAAATTGTCTATGTGGAGCGCGCCTACAGCGAGCGCTCCGGCATGCAGGTGGTACGCGCCATTGGCGGCCATGCACCTTTGCATCTGACCTCCAACGGCAAGCTGTTTCTGGCGGCCGACGACTCCCAGCAGGTACGCGCCTACGCCATGCGCACCGGCCTGCCTGGCAAGACCCATTTCAGCATCACCCAGCTGGGCGACCTGGAACATGAGCTGGCCAAGGTACGCCAATACGGTATTGCTCGCGACAACGAAGAGCTGGAACTGGGCGTGCGCTGCATGGCCGCCGGCATTTACGACGACCAGAACAAGCTGATCGCCGGGCTGTCGATATCGGCGCCTGCTGACCGGCTTGACGAAAGCTGGGCTCCCAGGCTGCAGGCCACGGTGCAGGAAATTTCCGTGGCACTGGGCTTCAGCGGCACCCGCCCTGCCACCGCTCAGACCGCACCCAATCCCTATAGCCGCAGCCAGCACAGCTGAATCTCCCCGCTCCGGCTGCTGCAGCATATTGCACAGCCAGCAAAAGACAAGGCAAGCCACTGCGTTCATATCCCATAAAAAAAAGCGCCACCTCGGTAGCGCTTTTTGACGGTGACAGGCTGGGTTTGCGCCAGCTTATCCCCTGATACGGCTGGCAATCGTGTTGCTGGCCGTGGGACCCTTGCTTTCCATCCAGTGGCGCACGCGCTCGGCGTCGGCCAGACGGCTGAACTTGCCTGCCGAATCCAGGAACACCATGATCAGCTTGCGGCCGGCCACATGGGCCTGCATCACGAGGCAGCGTCCGGCTTCGGAGATATAGCCGGTCTTTTGCAGGCCAATATCCCAGTTGTCGCTCTTGACCAGGCGATTGGTATTGTTGAACTGCAGCGTGCGACGACCCACAGCCACTTCATAGCCGGGCGATGTGGAGTATTCGCGCATCAGCGGATCTGCATGGGCCACCGCCACCAGACGCGCCAGATCGCGTGCGCTGGACTGGTTGCTGCTGGACAGGCCGGTGGGCTCCACATAGCGCGTGTCCTTCATGCCCAGCTGCAGCGCCTTGGAGTTCATCAGCTGCACAAACTGCGCCAGACCACCAGGATAGGTGCGCCCCAGGGCATGGGCAGCACGGTTCTCGCTGGACATCAGTGCCAGATGCATCATCTCGGCACGCGTCAAGGTGGTGCCGACACGCAGACGGGAGCTGCTGTGCTTTTCGGTATCCACATCGTCCTGCGTGATGGTGATCATCTCGTCCATGGGCAGACGAGCCTGGGAGATCAGCAGACCGGTCATGAGCTTGGTCAGCGAAGCAATCGGCAGCACGGCCTGATCGTTCTTGCTCAGCAGCACCTCATGCGTGTCCTGGTCGATCACATAAGCCACGCTGCTTTGCAGGTCCAAAGGGTCCGAGACGGAGTGAAGACCCGCCATCTGCCCATAGGACAGGCGCGCGGGCTCGACTGCCGTGGCAGCTGCCGCCACCGCAACCGCAGCTCCAGCCCTGGCCAGACGCTTCTTGCCGCCGGTCTTCTCTTCCCTCTCGGCCTTGGCTGCTACAACAGACTTGCCGCCCTTCTTGCTTGCAAGCTTGGCATCCGCCTTTTCAGGCTTGCCCTTGGCGACCTTTGCGCCTTTGGGCTGCGCCGCAGCACGAACCTTGCCAGCAGGCTCCTTGGCTGCCTTCTTGGTCGCAGCCGCAGCAGCCACGGGCTTCTTGGAGTCTTTTTTGGGCGCCGCGGCATGCGCTGCCGGAGCAGCCAGAGCGCAGCTCAACAGAGCCAAAGACACCACCTGGGTGAGTTTTGCAAGGCGAAATGGACGCAGCAGCTGCATGCGATACTCCAGACAACAAGGTGTAAGGATTTAATTCAATCAAAAAAGTTGTGCAGTGACAAGCACTTGCACAACCTTCTCGATAATCTGAGTGAAATTATAAATCCAGCAGTCAACCTTGTGCTGCAACAACTTCCTGATTGCTATGCAATTTGTTCAAAGCGCTCAGATAAGCCTTGGCCGATGCGACCACAATGTCGGGGTCAGCACCCACTCCGTTGACGACGCGACCACTGCGTTGCAGACGCACCGTCACCTCGCCCTGACTCTCGGTTGAGCCGCTGATGGCATTGACCGAATACAGCACCATTTCGGCACCGCTCTTGACTTCGGACTCGATGGCCTTGAACGAGGCATCGACCGGACCATTGCCCTCTGAGCTGGCCTTGATCTCCCGGCCTGCATTGCTGAAGACCACGCTGGCATGTGGGCGCTCACCTGTTTCACTCTGCTGGGCCAGCGAAATGAACTGGAACTGATTGTCCTGATGCTCCGCGCCTTCGGCATTCACCAGCGCCAGAATGTCCTCGTCAAAAATCTCGCTCTTGCGATCCGCGAGTTCCTTGAAGCGCGTGAAGGCCTGGTTGATGGCAGCTTCGCTGTCCAGCTCCACCCCCAGCTCCTGCAGGCGCTGCTTGAAGGCGTTGCGGCCGCTGAGCTTGCCCAGCACGATCTTGTTGGCCGCCCAGCCCACATCCTCGGCACGCATGATTTCGTAGGTATCACGCGCCTTGAGCACGCCATCCTGATGAATGCCGGAGGCATGGGCAAAGGCATTGGCCCCGACCACCGCCTTGTTGGGCTGCACCACAAAGCCCGTGGTCTGGCTGACCAGGCGACTGGCGGCCACGATGTGCTGGGTGTCGATATTCACCTCCAGCCCGAAATAGTCCTTGCGCGTCTTGATGGCCATGACCACTTCTTCGAGTGAGCAGTTACCCGCGCGCTCGCCCAGACCGTTGATGGTGCACTCGATCTGCCGCGCGCCGCCGATCTTCACGCCCGCCAGCGAATTGGCAACCGCCATGCCCAGATCGTTGTGGCAGTGCACGGACCAGACGGCCTTGTCGCTGTTGGGCACGCGCTCGCGCAAGTTGCGAATGAATTCGCCATAGAGTTCCGGAATCGCATAGCCCACGGTGTCGGGCACATTGATGGTGGTTGCGCCTTCCTTGATGACTGCCTCGATCACACGCGCCAGAAAATCGGGTTCGCTGCGGTAACCGTCCTCCGCGCTGAACTCGATGTCTTCGATGAGATTGCGCCCGAAGCGCACCGCCTGCTTGGCCTGCTCCAGCACCTGCTCGGGTGTCATGCGCAGCTTTTTCTCCATGTGCAGCGGACTGGTGGCGATGAAGGTGTGAATGCGAGCGCGGTTGGCCCCCTTCAACGACTCGGCCGCACGCGCGATGTCGCGGTCGTTGGCGCGGGAGAGCGAGCAGACCGTGGAGTCCTTGATGGCACGTGCAATGGTCTGGATGGACTCGAAGTCTCCATTGGATGCTGCAGCAAACCCTGCCTCGATCACATCGACTTTCAGACGCTCCAGCTGACGGGCAATGCGCAGCTTTTCATCGCGCGTCATGGAAGCGCCGGGCGATTGCTCGCCGTCACGCAAGGTGGTGTCGAAAATAATGAGCTGATCGGACATGGTGGGGACTCTCTATGTGATGGCGCCGGTAGACGCCTGTTTTGACTGGAGGATTGCCGACAAAAAAGCCGGTGCGCTTTTGGCGACACCGGCTTTGAACCTTTTAAGCAGCTACCGCCTCTTCAACGACAGCGGTAACGCGCTGCACTCCTGAGATGATGGCGCGCAACGAGGCGGAAACGATATTGGCATCCACCCCTACGCCGTAGCAGACCTGGGCATCGTCCACACGCAGCTCCACATAGGCAATCGCCTTGGCATTCGCACCTTCGCCAATCGCATGCTCGGCATAGTTGAGCACACGCACGTTGCGACCGAGTTCAGCCGACAGCGCCTGCACGAAGGCATCAATGGGGCCCGTACCTTCGCCTTCCAAAAAAACCTTCTCTCCGGCGATTTCGATCTCGGACGTCATGTTGACCACACCATCGGCCTCGCTCAGGCGGTACTGCGGTGCCTTGACGGTGTTGACGCCATATTCGCGCTGGAACAGATCCCACAGATCCGCAGCCGACAATTCCTTGCCGCTGGCATCCATCTCGCGCTGCACGACCTGGCTGAACTCGATCTGCAGGCGTCGGGGCAGTTGAAGCCCGTACTCGCTCTCGAGCAGATAGGCAATGCCGCCCTTGCCCGATTGGCTGTTCACGCGAATCACTGCCTCATAGCTGCGACCCAGGTCCTTGGGATCGATGGGCAGATAAGGCATATCCCAGATATCGCCTTCCTTGTGGGCGGCGAAAGCCTTCTTGATGGCGTCCTGGTGGGAGCCGGAGAAGGAGGTGTAGACCAAGTCACCCACGTAAGGATGACGAGGATGCACGGGCAACTGGTTGCAATGCTCAACCGTTGCACGGATATCGTCGATGTCGGAGAAATCCAGGCCGGGGTTCACGCCCTGGATATACATATTGAGCGCCACATTCACCACGTCCAGATTGCCGGTGCGCTCGCCGTTGCCGAACAGGCAGCCTTCAAGACGGTCCGCGCCGGCCATCAGGGACAGCTCGGCAGCCGCCGTTCCCGTGCCGCGGTCGTTGTGGGGGTGGACCGAGATCACCACGCTGTCACGGCGCTTGATGTTGCGATGCGTCCACTCCACCATGTCGGCAAAGATATTGGGCGTGGAATGCTCCACGGTGGTGGGCAGATTGATGATGCACTTGTTCTCGGGCGTGGGCTGCCAGACATCGGTGACGGCGTCGATCACGCGCTTGGAGAACTCCAGCTCGGTATCCGAATACATTTCGGGCGAGTACTGGAAGGTCCATTTGGTCTGGGGGTGCTGGGCCGCAATGTCCTTGAACATCTGCGCATTGGTCACCGCCAATTCCACAATTTCGTCTTCACTCATGTTCAGCACCACACGGCGCATCACCGGAGCCGTAGCGTTGTAGAGATGGACAATCGCGCGGGGCACGCCTTCGAGCGCTTCGAAAGTGCGGCGAATCAGATGCTCACGCGCCTGGGTCAGCACCTGCACGGTCACGTCATCGGGAATGCGGTTTTCCTCGATGAGCTTGCGCATGAAGTCGAACTCGATCTGCGAGGCCGAAGGAAAGCCGACTTCGATTTCCTTGAAACCGATCTTCACCAGTTGCTCGAACATGCGCACCTTGCGCTCGATATCCATGGGCTCGATCAGGGCCTGGTTGCCGTCACGCAGATCCACGCTGCACCAGACCGGAGGCTTGGTGATGACCGCGTCGGGCCAGGTGCGATCGGTCAGACGCACAGGGGCGAAAGCGCGGTATTTGGTGGAAGGGTTTTGCAACATGGTGAGTCTCTTTAGTCGAAATTAGAGGAAATTGAACCCAGCTCCAGCGACGCCCAAAAGCAAAAACGGCCCGTCGCTGATGCTACGGGCCGCCAAGTAGGGTGTGTTTGTACGCGCGCGCTACTTTCTCTGCCCGTTGGACATTAGTAGTAGAGCTAGCGACAGGTTTTGCATGCGGCTCACTTTAACACAAGAAAAGTTGACAGGGCCAGGATTTTTTCGAAGCCGCGCTTCAATCGTCGTGCAGACCGCGCTCGTCGGGCTCGTCCTTGGAGGTCGCCACGATGCTGACCTGCTCGCCCTTGGAACGGCGCCAGGCGTAGATCACATACCCCGAGATCGAGTAACCGACAAACACCAGGAACAGCATGGTTGCAGGCTCGATGCTGACCACGGCCATCAGCAGGGCCACCACCACCAGCGAGACGAACGGCATGCTCTTGGCACCGCCGATGTCCTTGAAGCTGTAATAGGGAATATTGGTGACCATGGTCAGGCCTGCGAACAGCGTGATGGCGAACATGATCCATGACAGATCGGCCCTGTCCGTGGGATAGCCGCCGAACCAGGAAATCACATCGCCAAAGATGGGCACGTCACGATGGGAAACCATCAGCGCACTGGTCAGCCAGATAAAGCCCGCCACCAGGGCCGCTGCCGCAGGCGAAGGCATGCCCTGGAAGTAGCGCTTGTCCACCACGGCCGTATTCACGTTGAAGCGCGCCAGGCGCAATGCAGCGCAGGCGCAATAGACAAAGGCGGCAATCCAGCCCCAGCGCCCCAGGGGACGCAAGGCCCATTCATAAGCAATCAGCGCTGGCGCAGCACCAAAGGACACCATGTCGGAGAGCGAATCCATCTGTTCGCCGAACGCGCTTTGCGTGTGCGTCATGCGCGCCACGCGACCGTCAAGACTGTCGAGCACCATGGCGCAGAAAACGCCCACGGCCGCCAGTTCGAACTTGTTGTTCATGGCCATGACGATGGCGTAGAAACCGCCAAACAGCGCTGCCAGCGTGAACAGATTGGGCAGCACATAAATGCCTTTGCGCGGCTTGCGCGGCATTCCACTCAGATCGGCAGAATCATTGCTGTTTTGCATCAAACAGACCTCCAGTGCTTGCATGTCAATTGCATGCAGCTATTAAAACAATAGTATTTCAAGCATGGCCATCACGGCCATGTCCCTGCCACCAGTGTACCCGCCACACAGATCGCCTCCGGAATGAAAAAAGGCCACCTCGAAGGTGGCCTCTTGTCCAAGCGCAGTCATCCGGCTGGCGCCGAATGACTTGCCTGCATCAGTTGCGAGTCTGGTCAACCAGCTTGTTCTTGGAGATCCAGGGCATCATTGCGCGCAGCTGGCCGCCCACTTGCTCGATGGCGTGCTCGGCGTTCTGGCGACGACGTGCAGTCATCGATGGGTAGTTCAGGCGACCTTCGCTGATGAACATCTTGGCGTATTCACCGCTCTGGATGCGCTTGAGGGCGTTGCGCATGGCTTCGCGGGACTTGTCGTTGATGACTTCGGTGCCGGTCACGTACTCGCCATACTCCGCGTTGTTGGAGATGGAGTAGTTCATGTTGGCGATACCGCCTTCATACATCAGGTCAACGATCAGCTTGAGCTCGTGCAGGCACTCGAAATAAGCCATTTCGGGAGCGTAGCCAGCTTCGGTCAGGGTTTCGAAGCCCATCTTCACCAGTTCAACGGCGCCACCGCACAGCACGGCTTGCTCGCCGAACAGGTCAGTCTCGGTTTCTTCCTTGAAATTGGTTTCGATGATGCCGCCCTTGCCGCCGCCGTTGGCAGAAGCATAGGACAAAGCGATGTCACGGGCCTTGCCGGACACGTCCTGGTACACAGCGATCAGCGAAGGCACGCCGCCGCCCTTCAGGTACTCGGAGCGCACGGTGTGGCCAGGACCCTTGGGGGCGACCATGATCACGTCCACGTCGGCGCGCGGCACAACCTGGTTGTAATGCACATTGAAGCCGTGAGCGAACGCCAGCACAGCGCCAGCCTTGATGTTGGGAGCAACGTTGTTGTTGTAAACATCAGGGATGTTTTCGTCGGGCAACAGCATCATGACCACATCAGCAGCCTTCACGGCTTCGTTGACTTCCATCACGGTCAGGCCGGCCTTGCCGACCTTGTCCCAGGAAGAGCCGCCCTTGCGCAGACCGACCACAACCTTCACGCCGCTGTCGTTCAGGTTTTGAGCATGTGCGTGGCCTTGGCTGCCGTAGCCGATGATGGCAACAGTCTTGCCCTTGATCAGGCTCAGGTCACAGTCCTTGTCGTAGAAAACTTTCATGATGGCTCCAGGTCTCTTATCTTGAGGGGGTTGAAAAGGTTTGTTAGATTCAAATTGGGTGCAAACAGCAGCCATTAGACACGCAGAATGCGTTCGCCGCGGCCAATACCCGAGGCGCCCGTACGAACGGTTTCGAGGATGGCAGTGCGATCAATGGCTTGCAGGAAGGCGTCATTCTTGGACTGGTCGCCGGTCAGCTCCACGGTGTAGCTCTTTTCGGTCACGTCGATGATGCGGCCGCGGAAGATGTCCGCCATGCGCTTCATTTCTTCGCGTTCCTTGCCCACGGCACGCACCTTGACCATCATCAGCTCGCGCTCGGTATAAGCACCTTCGGTCAGGTCCACCACTTTAACCACTTCAATCAGGCGGTTCAGGTGCTTGGTGATTTGCTCGATCACATCGTCCGAACCCGTGGTGAGGATGGTCATGCGCGACAGCGAGGGGTCCTCGGTTGGTGCGACAGTCAGGGATTCGATGTTGTAGCCACGGGCAGAAAACAGGCCCACGACGCGCGACAGTGCTCCAGGCTCGTTCTCGAGCAGCACGGCAATAATGTGTTTCATTAGGAGATTCCTCTTTTCGCCGCCCTCCCCTGACACCGGTAAGTGCCAGGCTCGGCGGACAATAGATTCGTCAAAAGATGCTATTTAAAATATAGCTGCCTGCGGTTGACATTTAAGCATTTGAGGCCGATTTCACCAGAAAACCGGCATTCCACACGTCACAGATCGTCGGCGCCCAGCAGCATTTCCGTGATGCCACGGCCGGCCTGCACCATGGGGAACACGTTCTCGGTCGGGTCGGTGCGGAAGTCCAGGAAGACCGTCTTGCTTTCTTCGCGCACGATACGGCGTGCCTCGCGCAGCGCGGCCTCAACATCGGCAGGCTTTTCGATCAGCAGACCGCGGTGGCCGAAGGCTTCCGCCAGCTTCACGAAGTCGGGCAGCGAATCCATATAGCTGCTCGAGTAGCGACCCGAGTATTCAATTTCCTGCCACTGACGCACCATGCCCAGGAAACGGTTGTTCAGCGCACAGATGACCACCGGAGTGTTGTACTGCTTGCAGGTGGCCAGCTCCTGGATGTTCATCTGGATCGAGCCTTCGCCCGTGATGCAGAAGACTTCGGAGTCGGGCTTGGCCAGCTTGATGCCCATGGCGTAAGGCAGGCCCACGCCCATGGTGCCCAGACCGCCGGAGTTGATCCAGCGACGGGGTTCATCGAAGCGGTAATACTGCGCCGCCCACATCTGGTGCTGACCCACATCGGAGGTGATGTAGGCGTCGGCATCCTTGGTCATGTTCCACAGCGTGTCGACCACGTACTGGGGCTTGATGACTTCGGTATTGGACTTGTCGTAGCTCAGGCAGTCGCGGCTGCGCCAGCCTTCGATGGTGTTCCACCATTGGCCCAGAGCTGCCTCATCGGGGCGCTGTGCCGACTCGCGCAGCATGGCGATCAGCTCATTGAGCACGTCCTTGACATCGCCCACGATGGGCACGTCCACCTTCACACGCTTGGAGATGGAGGAAGGATCGATGTCGATATGGATGATCTTGCGCTCCACCGACATGAAATGCTTGGGATTGCCGATCACGCGGTCGTCGAAGCGAGCACCCACGGCCAGCAGCACGTCGCAGTTCTGCATGGCATTGTTGGCTTCGATGGTGCCGTGCATGCCCAGCATGCCCAGGAACTTCTTGTCGCTGGCAGGATAGGCGCCCAGGCCCATCAGCGTATTCGTGACCGGGTAGCCCAGCATGTCCACCAGCTGACGCAGCTCGTTGCAGGCATTGCCCAGCAGCACGCCGCCGCCGGTATAGATATAGGGACGCTTGGCCGTCAGCAGCAGCTGCAATGCCTTGCGAATCTGGCCCGCATGCCCCTTTTTGACGGGGTTGTACGAGCGCATTTCCACTTTTTCGGGATAGCCCGTGTACAGCGCCTTCTTGAAGGACACGTCCTTGGGAATATCCACCACCACAGGGCCGGGACGACCGGTGCGGGCGATGTGGAAAGCCTTTTTCATGGTCTCGGCCAGCTCGCGCACATCCTTGACCAGGAAGTTGTGCTTGACGATGGGACGCGTGATGCCCACGGTGTCGCACTCTTGAAATGCGTCTGTACCGATGTAATTGGTCGATGTCTGGCCCGCAATCACCACCATGGGGATGGAGTCGGTATAGGCGGTGGCAATGCCCGTCACCGCATTGGTCAGGCCGGGGCCGGATGTCACCAGCGCCACGCCCACCTCGCCGGTGGCACGCGCAAAGCCATCGGCAGCATGCACGGCCGCCTGCTCGTGGCGCACCAGCACATGCTGAATGCTGTCTTGCTTGTAGAGCGCGTCGTAGATATAGAGAACTGCCCCGCCAGGATAACCCCACAGGTGCTTGACACCTTCAGCCTGAAGCGACTTGATGAGGATTTCGGAGCCCATCAGTTCCTGGGCGCCCTTGGGGGACGATGCGGCGGCTGCAGAGGCCAGCTCGGCTTTGGAGATTTCCATGATCAACCTTTGTGAATTTCTCTAACGAAAAACCTTCGGTGCCCTTAGCCTGAAGCCCTTGTGAGGCCGGTTTAGGACTTAAGACCACATGCCATGGACGTTTGTGTGTACGTCGGACCGTGATCCGTTTGCTTCTTTAAGTTGAAGATCATTATCGCACTGCAACAAGACCTTCAATTGCAGTACACAAAAAAACATCATCGAATGCGATAATCTGCGGCTTTCATCACCAAACAACTCCCGCTTTTTCCAGGGTTACTCTCTCTTGGCCACAGAACAAGAACTGTCTGCATTCCTCAAAGACGTTGAAAAGCGCGCCTTCAAACGCAGCGTTTTCCATGTCCGCGACGAGGAGGCCGCCCTGGATATCGTGCAGGACAGCATGCTCAAACTGGCCCAGCATTACGGGGACAAGCCCGCCAACGAGCTGCCCATGCTGTTCCAGCGCATCCTGTCGAACAGCACGCTGGACTGGTTTCGCCGCCAGAAGACCCAGAAAGCCGTCTTCACGCACTTCAGCGACCTGGAGTCCTCCGTAGACGCAGACAGCGACTTCGACTGGCTGGAAACCTACGCCACCAACAGCGACGAATCGGCCTCCAGCAACGCCGAAAGCCTGACCGAACGCAAGCAGACCTTGCAAAGCATAGAAAAAGAGATACAGGAGCTGCCGGCGCGTCAACGCGAGGCCTTTCTCATGCGTTACTGGGAAGAGATGGATGTCGCGGAGACGGCTGCCGCCATGGGTTGTTCAGAAGGCAGCGTCAAAACCCATTGCTTCCGCGCCATCCAAACACTGAGCAAGGCACTCAAGGCCAAAGGAATCGAGTTATGAAAACCGTGCCCACCCTCCGGCAAGAACAGGCCGTCGACCGCATCGCCCGTCAGATCACTGCCCGACTGAGTGAGGGCGAAGCCTTGCTCCCCTATGAAGTCACCGAGCGTCTGCGCGCCTCGCGCGAGCAGGCCGTGTCCATACGCCGCCGCGAAGCGTCCGTGCTGCGCGTTCAGACCAGCAGCGCTGCATCGGCCCAGGGCGGCACCCTGACACTGGGCAGCCCCGACGAGGGCAATGGCTGGTGGCGCACCCTGGTCTCGGCGATTCCGGTTTTTGCACTCATTGCGGGCCTGGTGATCTACAACTCCGACACCGAACAAAGTATGCTGAGCGAAGTCACCGAGGTCGATACCGCCTTGCTGACCGACGATCTGCCCCCTGCCGCCTACTCTGACCCTGGCTTCATCCAGTACCTCAAGACCTCGGCCGCCACCCCATCAGAACACTAAACAGCCTGCCGCCCTGCATTGATGCCCACTGAGAAGCGCTCCCTCCTGAAACCCGAGAACACCGCCGCCGTCATGGCGGCGCTGTTGTTGGTGGCCTTGGGCTGGACGGGGTGGAATGTCGTGCAGCAAGTCAGGCTGGCACCCAGTTCCGTGCCGCCTGCCACGGTCGCGTCCTCCAGGTCCATGCATGCCGACCCCTCGACACGCCAGAGAGCCTCGGCCCAGGCCTCGGGCCCACGCTGGGGCGAGCTCAGCAGCCACCAGCGCGAAATCCTGCAGCCCCTGGAGGAGCGCTGGGCCATGATAGGTTCGGTGCAGAAGCGCCGCTGGATTGCCCTGGCCGATGGCTTTGACAAACTGAGCGAGCGCGAACAGCAAAAGCTTCACGACCGCATGGAAGACTGGTCCGGCCTGAGCGCTGCCCAGCGCAATCAGGCACGCCTGAACTTCGCCATCACCAACAAGCTCGCGACAGACAAGCAGGCCCAGTGGGAGGCCTATCAGGCCCTGAGCGATGAGGAAAAGCGACTGCTGGCAGCCCGCGCCACCCCCAAGGTGGTGACCGCCGCACCCGCCATCAAGCCCGTGCCGACCAAGAAGCTGGCACGCATTCCCGCAGCCACGGCCTCCCCCAATACGGTGCCCAACCTGCCCAAGATTCCGCCCGCGACCATTCACCACCCACCGCCACCCGTGCCTTCCACGCCGGCCATGGTGGAAACCCACCCGGTCCGCACGCCTTCGGTGATTGTGGAGACGGCACCCGTGGACATTCCACGTGCCACCCCCATCACCCTTCCGCCGCTGGATGCTCCAGGTCAAGACACGCACCAATGACAGTGTCGGTGCAGCAACCGAGCGCCAAGCCCGCTGACCTGAGCCCTACAATGCCCTCATGCAGCAAGACACCCCGGCAGCACCCTCATCCACTCCTGATTTCATAGCCCCAAGCCTGCGCCGCCGTATGGCTTGCTGGCTTTATGAAGGCATGCTTTTGTTTGGCGTGGTGTTCATCGCCGGCTATCTGTTCGGCACGCTGTCGCAGACGCGCAACGCACTCGACAACCGTCATCTGCTGCAGGCCTTCATGCTGGTGGTGCTGGGCATTTACTTTGTCTGGTTCTGGAGCAAGGGGCAGACGCTGGCCATGAAGACCTGGCATATCCGCGTGGTCGACACCCAGGGTCGCCCCCTGACGCAAACCCGCGCCCTGCTGCGCTACGCCGCCAGCTGGATGTGGTGGCTGCCGCCACTGGCCCTGCTCTACCCGCTGGGCCTGCCGCCGCTGGAGGTGCTGGTGCTGCTCACAGGCTGGATTCTGAGCTGGGCATTGCTGAGCCGTTTTCACCCCCGAAAGCAGTTCTGGCACGACGCCTGGGCCGGCACCCAGCTGATACATCAGGCCCCCGCACCCAAACGCATCCGCTGACCCGATCTTTTCATGAGCACCTCATCACCCGACCCCGTCAATCCGCAGAAAAGCCGTACCGGACTGTCCCGGGTGCTGCATGCCGGCGGCTATTCGCTGGCCGGCCTCAGAGCCGGCTGGCATGAAAAAGCCTTTCAGCAAGAAGCCGTCTGCGCATTTGTCATGATCCCGCTGGCACTCTGGCTGGGGCAAAGCTGGGAGCAGACAGCGCTGCTGGCCGGCAGCGTCATCCTGGTTCTCATTGTGGAACTGCTCAATACCGGTATAGAGGCTGCCATAGACCGTATCGGCCCCGAATGGCATGAGCTGTCCAAGAAAGCCAAGGACATGGGCAGCGCCGCTGTATTCCTGGCCCTGTGCCTGTGCGGCGCCGTCTGGGCTGCCGCTCTTTATCACCGTTTCATCGTATGACTCAACCCGCTTTTTCCATCTGCGTGTACTGCGGCTCACGCCCCGGCACCAACCCTCAATTCACCGAAATCGCCAAGGCCGTTGGCCAGTGGATAGGCTCGCGCGGCGGCCAGCTGGTCTATGGCGGCGGACGCAGCGGCCTGATGGGTGTGGTGGCCGAAGCCACGCGCGAAGCTGGCGGCCGTGTCGTCGGCATCATCCCTCAGGCACTGGTCGACAAGGAACTGGCCAACCAGGCCTGCGACGAGCTGCACATCGTCAAGAACATGCACGAACGCAAGGCCATGATGGCCGAGCGCAGCGATGCCTTCGTGGCCCTGCCCGGCGGCATCGGCACGTTTGAGGAGCTGTTCGAAGTCTGGACCTGGCGCCAGCTGGGCTACCACGACAAGCCCATCGGCATTCTCAATGTGGATGGCTATTACGACGCCATGCTGCAGTTCCTGCAGTCCTGCGTGGGCAACGGCTTCATGGGCGAGTGGCAGATGGGACTGGTCGAAAGCAGCAGCGACACCCCGGCCCTGCTGCAAAATCTCGTCCAGAATGCCGGCAGCCAGCTGGATACGCCGCCTCTGCGCTCCGTGATCTGAGCCCTGGACGGCATCCACCGGACTGCCGTCCTTCAGACAAGCCACAGACCCGGCTCCGGGTCATGAAAAAAGCCAGACTCAGGGTCTGGCTTTTTGACTGGGGCACATGCCTGGGGCACATGACCGGAGCGCGGCAGCCCGCTCAGACAGCGGTATCGTCCAGCTCGCCGGTACGGATGCGCACCACGCGCTCCACGGGAGTGATGAAGATCTTGCCATCGCCAATCTTGCCGGTGCGCGCGACATTGACGACGGCGTCCACGCAGCGATCCACGTCTTCATCGCGCACCACCACTTCGATCTTCACCTTGGGCAGGAAATCGACCACATATTCGGCGCCACGGTAGAGCTCGGTATGGCCTTTCTGACGGCCGAAACCCTTGACTTCGGTCACGGTCAGACCGTTCACCCCACACTCGGCCAGGGCCTCGCGCACTTCCTCGAGCTTGAAGGGCTTGATGACGGCGGTAATCATTTTCATGGGGCTAGTTCCTCAATGGATTGAAATCGGCAAAACACCGGAGCCAAAGACTCAGGCGCGAAATTTGTTGGTGATGGGATAGCGCCAGTCCTTGCCGAAGCTGCGCATCGTCAGGCGCGGACCGACCGGAGCCTGGCGGCGCTTGTACTCGTTGATTTGTATCAGACGCGTGACCCGTTCCACGTCCGCCGGCGCAAAACCCTCGGCGACGATGGAACTTATGCTCTCGTTGTTTTCCATGTAGCGGGACACGATGGCATCCAGCACCTCGTAGTCCGGCAGGCTGTCCTGATCCTTCTGATCGGGGCGCAGTTCGGCGCTGGGCGGGCGCGTGATGATGCGCTCGGGGATGGGGTCGAGCCCGGTGCCGAAGGGGTCGTTGGCATTGCGCCAGCGCGCCAGCGCGAACACCTCGGTCTTGAACACATCCTTGATGACGGCAAAGCCACCGGCCATGTCGCCGTACAGCGTGCAGTAGCCGGTGGACATCTCGCTCTTGTTGCCCGTGGTCAGCACGATGGAGCCAAACTTGTTGCTCATGGCCATCAGCAGGGTGCCGCGAATACGGGCCTGCAGATTTTCCTCGGTCGTATCCTCGGCACGCCCTGCAAAAGTGCCGGCCAGCGCCGCCTTGAAGGCCTCGAACTGCGGCGCGATATCGATCTCTTCGTGCTGCACGCCCACGCGCTCGGACATTTCGCGCGCATCCAGCCAGCTGATATCGGCCGTATAGGGCGAAGGCATCATGACCGTGCGCACCTTGTCCGCGCCGAGCGCATCCACGGCAATGGCCAGCACCAGGGCCGAGTCCATGCCGCCCGACAGGCCGATGAGCGCGCCCGGAAAGCGGTTCTTGCCCACATAGTCGCGCACGGACAGCACCAGCGCAGACCAGAGTGCCTGATGGTGGCCCGGCAGGGGCCTGACTTCGCCCGTCAGCGTCACGCCGCCATTGCCCGGATGCGCAGCCACCATGGGCAGATCTTCCTCGAAGGCCGCCGCACGCGCCGCCACCTGGCCGTCGGCCTGCACCGCGAACGAGCAGCCGTCGAACACCACTTCATCCTGGCCACCCACCAGATGGGCATAGACCAGAGGAACCGCGTTTTCCACGGCGCGCTGTGCGATCACCGCCTCGCGCTCCAGGGGTTTGCCACTATGGAATGGCGAGGCATTGATGACGAGCAGCAACTGGGCGCCTGCGGCCACGGCGGCACGGGCCGGGCCGGCATGCCAGGCGTCCTCGCAAATCAGCAGACCAATACGGATGCCGTCGAGCTCGACGACGCAGCTTTCCTTACCGGCCGCAAAGTAGCGCTGTTCGTCAAACACGCCAAAATTGGGCAGCAGTTGCTTGTAATAGTGCGCCACCAGCTGGCCGTCGCGCAGCACGCTGGCAGCGTTGAACAATGTCCCGGCCTGCGCATCGCGCTGCGGGTGACCGATGACCAAGGCCAGCCCCGGCCATTGGCTGCTGGCCTGCTGCAGCTGCTTCAAGGCCTCGTCGCAGGCATCCAGAAAAGCCGGACGCAGATAAAGGTCTTCGGCCGCATAGCCACACAGGGCCAGCTCGGGCGTGAGCAGCAGGCGGGCACCGTTGGCATAAGCTTGTTCGGCAGCGGCAATGATTTTCTGGACATTGCCAGAGAGGTCTCCCACAACAAAATTGCGTTGGGCACAGCAGATGGAAAGCGTCATGAAATGCAAGCTAGGCGGTGAGGCCACCAGCCCCCGCGACAATCAGGGCATGGCCGAAAACAAGATTATCACTCGCGTGCTTGCCAGCGTGCAGCAGCTGGACGCACAAACCTGGAATGTGCTGCTGGCCTCTCAATCCACGCCCACGCCCTTCATGCGCCACGAATACCTGGCTGCCATGGAGCAAAGCGGCAGCGCCACGCCCGATACAGGCTGGATCGCCCGGGTCATCACCGTCTGGGACGGCGAGGAGCTGCTGGCGGCCTGCCCCCTCTATATCAAGACCCACTCCTACGGCGAATATGTCTTCGACTGGGCCTGGGCGCGTGCCTATCAGCAGCATGGCCTGCCTTACTACCCCAAGGGTTTGCTGGCCGTCCCCTTCACGCCCGTGCCCGGCTCCCGCCTGCTGGCGCGCAGCCCGGCACTGCGCGTGGCGCTGGTGCAGGCCGTCCAGGCCTGGGCCGCCGAGCAGCAGCTGTCATCGCTGCACCTGCTTTTCGGCGATGCCGACGATCTTGCCGCCTGCGCTTCGGCCGGCTGGATGCAGCGCAGCACGGTGCAGTTTCACTGGACGAACACGCCGCCCGCGCTACCTGCTGCGGGCGCCACTCTGCCTGCAGAGGCAGAGCCTGCCAGCCTGCAGGCCTGCGCGGGCACTGCAGCGACACCGTCCCGCTGGAAGGACTTCGACGACTTTCTGGGCTCGCTGAACCAGGAAAAGCGCAAGAAGATCCGCCAGGAGCGACGCAAGGTTCGCGAAGCCGGCGTGAGCTTCAGGACCATCAAGGGCTGCGACATCGGTCAGGCGGACTGGTCCTTCTTCTACCGCTGCTATGAGCGCACCTACCTGGAGCATGGCAACCCGCCTTATCTGACACCAGAGTTCTTTGCCGCCATGGCCTCGGCCATGCCCGAGAACTGGGTGATGTTCATTGCCGAGCGCAACGGACAACCGATCGCCTCAAGTTTGATAGCTATTACCGCTTTTCAGTCAACGATTTCAGCATTAAATATATTGTTTTTTGATGACAGGAAAGCGCAAGCTGCTATCAATAACAAGGTCGCCTATGGCCGCTACTGGGGCGCTCTGGAGCGGGTCGACAGCTTGCATTTCGAGGCCTGCTACTACCAGCCCATCGAATGGTGCATTGCCAACGGCTTTGACCGTTTCGAAGGCGGCGCCCAGGGAGAGCACAAGATGGCCCGCGCCCTGCTGCCCGTGGAGACCCCCAGCGCCCACTGGGTGGCCCACCCGGCTTTTGCCGATGCCATCGAGCGCTTTTTGCAGCGCGAAGGCGAAGGCATGGCCCAGTATGTGGAAGAGCTTCAGTCCCATAGCCCGATGCGCAAGGTCTGAAGGCGGAAACAAAAAAGGCCGCTTTGCAGCGGCCTTGAATCCCGGGTCCTTGGAGACATTCAGAAGGTTTCCCAGTCATCCTCGTTCAGCGAGGACTTGGGCGCATTGCGGGCAGGCGCGGATTCGCCCGCCATGGACCCACCCATCAAGGAGCGCGGGGCCGCCTGCCTGGGCGCCGGCTGGGCGGCCACACGGCGGGCAGGTGCCTGGCGCGCTGGTGCGGCCTTGACTGGCGCCGCGGCACGAGAGGCAGTCTTTGGCGACTGCTCATAAGCCGCTGCGCCAGGCAGCTGAAACACCGCCACGGCCTGGACCAGATCCTGTGCCTGTTTGCGCAGCGCACCGGCGGCGGCGGCGCTTTCTTCGACCAGCGCCGCATTCTGCTGCGTCGTCTGATCCATCTGCGTCACCGCCTCGCCCACCTGCGCCACACCCTGGCTCTGCTCCTGGCTGGCAGCACTGATTTCGGTCATCAGGTCCGTCACCCTGCTGATCGCCGACACGATATCGGCCATGGTGGCGCCGGCCTTGTCCACCAGTTGCGTGCCCTGCTCCACACGTTGCACGCTGGTGTTGATCAAGGCCTTGATCTCCTTGGCCGCTTCGGCGCTGCGCTGGGCCAGGGTACGCACCTCGCCCGCCACCACGGCAAAACCACGGCCCTGCTCGCCGGCACGCGCCGCTTCCACGGCCGCATTCAGCGCCAGGATATTGGTCTGGAAGGCGATGGAGTCGATGACGGTGATGATGTCGGCAATCTGCTGGCTGCTGTTGTTGATGCCTTTCATGGTCTCCACCACTTCGGCCACCACGGCGCCGCCCTGCGCTGCCACCTGGGAAGCGTTCACGGCCATCTGATTGGCGGCACGGGCGTTGTCGGCGTTCTGGCGCACGGTGGAGCCCAGTTGCTCCATGGAAGCCGCGGTCTCCTCCAGCGCACTGGCCTGCTCCTCGGTGCGGCTGGACAGATCGGCATTGCCCGAGGCAATCTGCGAACTGGCCGAGGCCACGCCTTCCGCGTTCTGGCGTACCGTGCGCACGGTCTGCACCAGACTGCTTTGCATGCGCTCCAGGGCGCCCAGCAGGCGACCGGTTTCATCTTCTCGCTCCACGCGAATGACGCCGCTCAGATCCCCGTTGGCCACGCGGTCCGCGGCCTGTACCGCCTGCTCCAGCGGCGCACGGATGGAGCGCACCAGCCAGATGCCGGCGCCCAGGGCCACCAGCACCGCAATTGCTGCAGCCACGACCAGCAAGCTCACGGCGCGGTCGTAAACCTGCTCCGAAGCCAGCGTCTCGCTTCTGGCCACATCACTGTTGAACTTGATCAGCTTCTGCAAGGTCGCCGAAGACGCGTCGTAGAGCTTGAGAGACTCGCCCCCCAGCAATTGCTTGGCCTGCTCCTTGTCGCCGCTGCGCGAAACCTCGAACAACCGCTTGTTCAGCTCGACATAACGCTCCCGCTCGTGCAGGAACTGCGTGTAGAGCTCGCGCTCCTCGGCCGTGAGAATCAAAGGCTCGTAGAGCTTTTTGGCCTCGGCCAGATGTTTTTGCAGCTGATCGAACTGGGTTTCCACCTGAGCCATATAACCGGGCTCGTCATTATTGACATGCCGTAATTCGAGCAGGCGGGTGCGCGCCAGATCGGTATTGAGGGTATTGATCACTTCCACACTGGGCAGGGCGTTGCCGGTGATGGTCTCGGCACTGGAGCGCATGGAGCTCAGCTGCAGCAAAGCCATGGCGACCACCACGACCAGCAACACGACCAGAATCCCGAACGTGCCGAGAATCCGCGTGGAGATTTTGATGCTTTTCATTGATTGCACCTCCCTCTATTACCAATTAGTTTTTTATAAATACTTCTGTTGAATCCAGGCCTGCGAAGCGCACGAATTCACTTTTTTCTGCTCGATCGGAAACTATCTCTCTGAATGGCACACAAGAGATGGAATGAACCGGATACCGGCTTATATGTTTTCAATTGTTTCCAGTTTCATAATCCTTGCCTATCTTCAAGAGCCTACAAATACGTAGGCAACCACTTACATCACTCCAATTAGTTACTAGTAGTTACCAATGGCCGTGGCTAGGGATTCTCGATGCCGCCACAAGTTACATAGCTTTGAAAAAGCACCAAGCCACCCTTCTTCTTGATCAATATCAAGACAGTTTGGAGAAAGCTTGTAAAAAAACCCCGACAGCTTTCGCTATCGGGGTTTTGAGACAAAGGTCATTGAAACCGGAAAATCCTCAGAACTGCTCCCAGTCCTGGTCGTTTCCCAGAGCGGGCTGAGCCGCAGGAGCCGCCTTGGCCTGCCCCTGGCCGGCCAACGCAGCGACTTGCGGGCCTGCGCTCTTTGCGGCCTTGGCAACTGCGGGTTCTGTCCGGTTGCGCAGAGCCGCCGTGGCAAAGCTCGGTGCCTGATTGCCGAGCTGAAAAATCGCCACCGAATCGACCAAGGCCTTGGCCTGGCGCTGCAGGGAGTCGGCCGCCGCGGCACTTTCCTCCACCAGGGCCGCGTTCTGTTGCGTGGCCTGATCCATCTGGGTGATGGCTTCGCCGACCTGGGCCACGCCCTGGCTCTGCTCGCTGCTAGCGGCGCTGATCTCGCCCATGATGTCCGTCACGCGGCCGATGGCCGTCACGATTTCGGCCATCGTGGCCCCGGCCTTGTCCACCAGTTGCGAGCCCTGCTCCACGCGCTCCACGCTGGCATGGATGAGCTGCTTGATTTCCTTGGCGGCTTCGGCGCTGCGCTGGGCCAGCGTGCGAACCTCCCCTGCCACCACGGCAAAGCCACGGCCCTGCTCACCGGCACGCGCTGCCTCCACGGCTGCGTTCAGGGCCAGGATATTGGTCTGGAAGGCGATGGAGTCGATCACGCCGATGATGTCGGCAATCTGGCGGCTGCTGTCGTTGATGCCCTTCATGGTGTCCACCACCTGGGCCACCACGGCACCGCCGCGGCCCGCGACATCGGAGGCGTTCCTGGCCATCTGGTTGGCGCTCTGGGCGTTGTCGGCGTTCTGGCGCACGGTCGAACCCAGCTGCTCCATGGATGCGGCCGTTTCCTCCAGAGCGCTGGCCTGGCTTTCGGTGCGCGATGATAGATCGGCATTGCCTTGAGCGATTTCACTGGACGCCAGGGCCACGCCGTGGGCATTGCCGCGCACATCCTGAACCACGGAGGACAGCTGGCGACGCATGTCCTCCAGCGCGTTGAGCAGCAAGCCCATCTCGTCGCGGCGCTGATTCTTCACCACCATGCCCAGCCTGCCGGCCGCCACGGCCTGCGCCAGCTCGACGGCCTTGGCCACGGGCGCCGTGATGGCGCGTGTCATCGCAATACCGACCACAGCGGCAAACAGCACCACCAGCGCCAGCGTGCCGAGCAGCCAGTAGCGGGCCAGCTCGAAACTGGATTTTTCGGCCTGCTGGGCCTGGGCCGCGTTCTCGAGCTGCAGCGTCATCAGCTTGCCCGTGCTTTCAGCCAGCTGGCTGAAGGCCTGCTCGGACAGCCCGGCAAAGAACAGGCCCAGTTCATCGGCCATGCCGGCCTGGCTGTCCACGGTGTTGTAGTCGCCATCGCGCGCCCGCGCCAGCAATTGCTCGTGCAGTTTCAGGAAGTTCGCCTTGTTGGCCTGATAGCCCTCATAGGCCTCGCGCAGCGGCTGGCTGGCAATCAGCTCATGGACCACCTTCTCCTGCTCGGCAATGGTCTTCAGGCGCTGCTGGATCTGCTGCTCGTAGCCTTCGATCTCGACCAGAGTGCGTGCGGTGGCGATGCCTGCCTCATGGCGGCGCAGCCGGTTGTACTCGGAGCGCATGGAAGCCGCGTTGTAGACGCTGGGCAGTGCCACCTCGGATACCTCGCGGCCCGCTGCATGAATGCTGGACAGCTGCAGCCAGGCCACCAGCCCCAGCAATGCAGACAACAGCACCAGCGCCGTGAAGCTGATGCCCAACTTGGTCCCCACGCGCCAGTCCGAAATCTTCCAACTCATGCGCATCCCCTCGTATATATCGATGCAGGCAATAAAAAACGCACCAAGCGAGGTCCGCCGGGTGCGTTTCAAATTGTATAGATGCAGATGGCGAGGCTTCTCTGCAAGTAAAGGTTAGAGACCCTTTACTAGTTTGGATCAGCCCTTGTAGTTGGCGATACCGTCCACGATTTCCTTGTGTGCCGCGTCCACGCCCTTCCAGCCCAGAACCTTGACCCACTTGCCCTTTTCCAGATCCTTGTAGTGCTCGAAGAAGTGGGCGATCTGCTGCAGGGTCAGCTCATGGATATCGCTGAGGTGGTTGATCTTGTCGTAGGAAGGCAGCAGCTTCTGTGTGGGAACGGCCAGAACCTTGCCGTCGACGCCGGACTCGTCTTCCATCTCCAGGATGCCGATGGCACGGCAGGGCACCACCACGCCGCTGGGCAGGGGGAAGGGAGTCATCACCAGCACGTCCACGGGGTCGCCGTCGCCAGACAGGGTCTGGGGCACATAGCCGTAGTTCACGGGGTAGTGCATGGCGGTGCCCAGGAAACGATCCACGAACAGGCAGCCGGATTCCTTGTCCACTTCGTACTTCACGGGAGCCGAGTTGGCCGAGATTTCGATGACGACGTTGAAGACTTCAGGCGTCTTGGAGCCGGGGGTCACATTGTTCAGAGACATGATGGTTGGGAGAAGTAATACAAAAAGCCCGCCAGCGCCGACGAAGCATCGGCACCTGAGGGTCAGCCCGCGATTTTAGGCGCATGACCCTAACGCTGGCATTACATGTTTGAAAGCTGGGTCCGCAGCGCTGTATTACAGGCGACCGGCAGTGGCCGGAATATCCATAAAAAAGACTATTTTCCCTTTACCAGACAATGCTTTTAGCTCTCAAAAACAGAGCATCATGCATTCACAGGCTGGCGACGTCGCACGGGACCGCTGCGCTGCTCCACTGCCGCCTGCACCTCCTTGCGCAGCCCGAGCGCAAAGCCCAGTTCGGCCGCCACGAACAGCGGGCCAATCACCAGGCCCATCACGTCGTCAAAAAATGCGGGCTTGCGTCCCTCCCAATAGTGGCCGACAAACTGGATCACCCACCCGATCGCGAACAGGCCCAGCCCCCAGACCAGCCAGCTGCCCATGGGCTGCGCGGCAATGGGAGCAGCCAGCGCCAGCATGATGGCCAGCACCACGCTCATGAACAGGCCGTAGCGCCCGTCCAGCCGCCAGTAATACACCGCGGCGGCAAGCGCTGCCAGCAGGGCCAGCGAGATCGGCATACCACCCAGCGCACCCCATTGCAGCCTGGCCAGCAGAATGACCACCGCCTGCATGATCATGGGCACGCCGATGTAGTGCGTGACGATATTGCGCGGGTCGCGGTGGTAGTCGGCGTAGTTGGACAGTTGATCGATTAGGGTTTTCATCGCTGTGTCTCCTGGTCGCTTGTCAGAGCATGGTGGCGCAGCATCAACCTTGCCGTCTGTCATGCCACCGACACAAGCGCTAATACCCTCACCCAGGCCTGCACTGGCCTCCGTGCCCCCTGCACGCAAGCGCGGCAGCTTCGAGCATGTCAACTCCAATGACCTCTGGGCCATCGTGCAGGCCGGTCGCTGGTTCCGCTCGCTGCCGCCGGAATTGACCGCCCAGATGCAGCAACTGGCCCAGCCAAGGCTGCTGGCCGCCGGCGAATGGCTGTTTCGTCGCGGCGATGCCCCTTGCGGCCTGTATGCAGTGGCCAGGGGCTCGCTCAGCATCTCCGGCACGGCAGCGCTTCAGGAAAACACCCGCACGGCCTTGCTGACCTTGATCGAGCCGCCGAGCTGGCTGGGCGAGATCGCCCTCTTCGACGGCGAGCCCCGCACCCACGACGCCTGCGCCAACACCGCCTGCGCCCTGCTGCATATCCCGATACCGCCGCTGCGCGAGTGGCTGGATGCCAATCCGCATTGCTGGCGCCACATGGCCCTGCTGCTGACCCACAAGCTGCGTGCCAGCCTGATTGCCCTGGAGGAGCAGACCGTGCTGCCTGCACCGCAGCGCGTGATGTGCCGCCTGGTGCAGATGGCCATGGGCCACGAGCAATGGGCCGACCGCATGCGCACCCACCGCGAGCTGGCCGTCTCGCAGGAGCAGATCGCACGCATGCTGGGCCTGTCACGCCAGACCACCAACCAGATCCTGCAGGAGCTGCAGCAGGCCGGCTGGCTGCAGCTGCGGCGCGGCAAGCTGGAAGTTCTGGACCTGGCCGCACTCAAGGCCGCAGCACTCACCGGGCAGATACCCGCGAGCAGCTAGGCGCTCGCCGCCCGGCTCGGAGTCGCCCCTCTGCCGCCCCGCTGTCCGCTTGGTGCTGGACAAGCCTGCTATCTCTTTGATAATGAAATCGGGTCTGGCGCACCAGACCCGGTTCAAGATCATCGCGGGCGATCCAGTCAGGTTCCGACATGCCGTCGTCGCCCGCCACAACAACGGATACCCCATGCCCCTGCCTCCCAGTGCCAGCCGCACGCCAGCCCCCATCCACATGCGCGACGTCAAATACCGGGGCTATGCCCGTGACGACGGCATGTGGGACGTGGAAGCCGAGCTGATCGACCAGAAAACCTATGACATCGAGTTGCACGGCCGCCGCAAAGTGCCGGCAGGCAAGCCGATTCACCATATGTGGATCCGCCTGACCATCGATGCCGACATGGTGGTGCACGGCATAGAGGCTGCCATGGACGACCACCCCCTGGGCCACTGCCCTCAGGCCACGAAGTCCATGCAGAAGATGGTTGGCTGCTGCATAGCCCGCGGCTGGCGCCGCGCCATTGCCGACAATCTGGGCGGGGTGGTGGGCTGCACGCATCTGCGCGAGTTGCTGTTCAATATGGCAACGCCCGCTTTTCACACCGTGCTCAACCAGTTCGGCACCAATGGCTCGGGCCTGCCACCACGCCACCTGGGCCAGTGTCTGGGCTGGGACTTCAACGGCCCCGGCGTGGCGGAGTTCTACCCCGAGTTCAAAGACTGGAAGCCGCAGGCTCAGCAGCAACCCAGGGAAACCACTACACAAGCCTGATCCACAATACCGACAAGCGCTAACAGCTATCAATTTTGATAGCCCACAACAAGCCCGCAGCCGGCCCGGACTTCGCTCTTGCGGCACAATCGAGTCCATGGCAGAACGTGTGATCCCCTTGGTCGATGAGCGTGCGGCATCCCGCAGCGCAATCGTCCCCAACCCCCTGCAGGCCCCTACCGGGCTGCTGCAGGATCAATGGGGACGGCCTTTGCGCGACCTGCGCATCAGCGTCACCGACCGCTGCAACTTCCGCTGCAACTACTGCATGCCCAAGGAAGTTTTTGACAAGAACTACCAATATCTGCCCCACAGCTCACTGTTGAGCTTCGAGGAAATTACGCGCCTGGCCAGATTGTTTGTCGCCCATGGCGTGCGCAAGCTGCGCCTGACCGGCGGCGAGCCGCTGCTGCGCAAGAACATCGAAGCCCTGATTGCCCAATTGGCCGAGCTGCGCACGCCCGATGGCCAGCCGCTGGACCTGACACTGACCACCAACGCCTCGCTGCTGGCACGCAAGGCCCGCGCCCTGAAGGACGCCGGCCTGAACCGCGTGACCGTCAGCCTCGACGGGCTGGACGACGCCGTGTTCCGGCGCATGAACGATGTGGATTTCCCCGTGACCGATGTGCTGGCCGGCATCGAGGCTGCGCAGGCCGCAGGTCTGTCGCACATCAAGGTCAACATGGTGGTCAAGCGCGGCACCAATGACGACCAGATTCTGCCCATGGCCCGCTACTTCCGCGGCACGGGAATCACGCTGCGCTTCATCGAATACATGGACGTGGGTGCCACCAATGGCTGGCGCATGGACGAGGTACTGCCCTCGGACGAGGTGATAGCA
This sequence comes from Comamonas brasiliensis, assembly GCF_018292285.1. Lineage (NCBI taxonomy): Bacteria > Pseudomonadati > Pseudomonadota > Betaproteobacteria > Burkholderiales > Comamonadaceae > Comamonas > Comamonas brasiliensis. The sequence goes on along the minus strand of NZ_JAANES010000001.1, from coordinate 536,717 downwards.
CGTCTGCGCGCCGAGCTGCCGCTGATCCCGCTGGCGCCCAGCGCCCCGGGCGAGACCGCCGTGCGCTGGGGCTATGCCAACGCTAGCGGTCAATATGACCCCCAGCTGGGCGAGGTGGGTGTCATCAGCAGCGTGACCCACGCTTTCTGCGGCGACTGCAACCGCGCACGCCTGTCTACCGAGGGCCAGCTCTATCTGTGCCTGTTCGCAAGCCAGGGCTGGGACTTGCGCAGCCTGCTGCGCACCGGTGCCAGCGATGCCGAGATTGCTGCTGCCATCGCCCCCATCTGGCAACAGCGCGGCGATCGCTACTCGCAGCTGCGCAGCGAGATGCCGCCCGATGTGGCGCCGGTGCGGCAAGGTCGGCGTATCGAGATGAGCTATATCGGTGGCTGACTCACGCATCACCGCTGAGCAGATCACCGGTTGCGTGCTGGCCGGGGGGCGCGGCGCGCGCATGGGCGGCGTGGACAAGGGCCTGCAGCGCTTTCAGGGCTTGCCGCTGGCATTGCATGCATTGCAGCGCCTGGCCCCGCAGGTCGGCCCCCTGCTCATCAATGCCAATCGAAATGCAGCGGCCTATGCCGCCCTGGGCCAGCCACTGGCTGCCGAGGTCTGCGCCGACAGCCTGCCCGACTACCCCGGCCCGTTGGCGGGCTTCATGGCCGGCCTCGCCCATTGCCGCACGCCATGGCTGCTTTGCGTGCCCTGCGATACGCCGCTGCTGCCCCTCGATCTGGCGACGCGAATGCTGGCGTCGCGCGGCGATGCCGATATCGTCATCGCTCACGGCTGGGATACCGAGCACGTCAAGCCGGGCCAGCCGCCGCAGCTGCGCGCCCAGCCCGTGTTCTGCCTGCTGCGGGCCCAGCTCGCCTCCAGCCTGGAGCGCTTCATCACCGGCGGCGGCCGCAAGATAGACGCCTGGACCGGCCAGCATCCCAGCTCCCAGGCCCTATTTGACCGCCCAGGGGATGAGCAGGCCTTCAGCAACGCCAACACGCTGGCCCAGTTGCTTGACCTGGAGCAAATCGCCACCGAACGCCAATCCTGATTCATCGGCACGTCAAGCCAAAAGCGTAAAGTGCCACGCAGCCCCATGGCCGCATCCCGTCATGAGGTTTTTTATTTTTTGCCGTTATGACCGCGACTTTTCAACCTGCCGCCTCCACCAGCGCCCAGACGCTGACCACTGACCAGGTACTGCAACAGCTGCAGGCCCTGCTGCAGCCGCTGGGTGCGGTCGCCGAAGTGGAAACCGTCGCCCTGCCCGATGCTCTGGATCGTGTGCTGGCAGCCGATGTGATCTGCCCCGTCAACGTCCCCCCCCATGACAACAGTGCCATGGATGGCTATGCCTTTGCCGGCAGCGAACTGGAGCAGGCACGGCCCGGCCAGCCACTGATGCTGCGTGTGATGGGGACTGCTCTGGCCGGAGGGCCGTGGCAAGGCCGGCTTGGCGCTGGCCAATGCGTGAAGATCATGACGGGTGCGGTCATGCCGGCGGGTGCGGACACGGTAGTAGCCCATGAGCAGGCCAGCGCTGACCAGGAGTGCATTCAATTTGACGGCCATGCCATGCGCGCAGGCGCCAATCGTCGCCTGCGCGGCGAAGACCTGGAGCAAGGCTCCGTGGCGCTGCAAGCTGGCCAGCGTCTCACACCTGCCGCCCTGGGTCTGCTGGCCAGCCTGGGACTGGGCCAGGTCAGCGTACGGCGCAGGCTCAGCGTGGCTTACTTTTCCACCGGCGACGAGCTGCTGAGCCCAGGTGCCGAGCCACGCGAGGGAGCCATCTACGACAGCAACCGCTTCAGCCTGCAGGCGCTGCTGCGCCGCCTGGGGGCCCATGTGCTGGACCTGGGAGCCGTGCCCGATGAGCCGACCGCGCTGGAAGACCGCCTGCGCGAAGCAGCCACCCTGGCCGATGTGGTGCTGACCAGCGGCGGCATCAGTACCGGCGAAGCCGATCACACCCGCGCGATGCTGCAGCGTCTGGGCACCGTGCAGTTCTGGCGTGTGGCCATGCGCCCCGGTCGGCCGCTGGCGGTGGGCCTGCTCGCTCCCGCAGGCGGAATCTCCTTAACCAGATCGGCAGGCATCCCGATCAAGACAAGCGCAGGCGTCTCCCACAGTCAGAGCAATACACCACCCACCCAACGCCCGGCGGTGCTGCTGGGGCTGCCCGGCAACCCGGTGGCCGCCATGGTGAGCTTTCTGATGTTTGTGCGTCCGGCCCTGGCCCTGCTGGCTGGCGAACGCCCCGCCCCCGTGCCATTGCTGCAGGCAATCAGCGGCGAGCGCCTGCGCAAACGCCCGGGCCGTACCGAGTATCTGCGCGGCGTGCTCGAACTCAATGAGAAGGGCCAGGCCGCCGTGCGCACCACGGGCCCGCAAGGCTCGGGCGTGCTCAGCTCCATGGTCGCAGCCGACTGCATCATCGTGCTGGACGATGCGCGCGGCGATGTCCAGCCCGGAGAATCCGTCAACATCCTGCTGCTGCAGGGTCTGATCTGAAGACAGACTTGCCGTCTGATCCTCGACCCTCGATCCATTCTGGGAAATATTTCATGCCATACCAAGCCACCCACTGGGCCACAGAACCCACAAGGCAGGCCATCGATGCGCTCAAGGGCGCGAACTTGCTGGAATTCGGCACCCCCTGGTGCGGCCACTGCCAGCGCGCTCAGCCGCTGCTGCAGTCCGCGCTGACTGGCCAGCCGGAAGTGGCGCACATCAAGGTGGAAGACGGCCCCGGCCGGCCGCTGGGGCGCAGCTATCGCGTCAAGCTCTGGCCCACGCTGATTTTTCTGCGTGACGGCAAGGAGGTGGCGCGCATCGTGCGCCCCGAGTCCGAGCAGCAGATCCAAGAAGCACTGGCGCAGATCACGAACTGAGCCAGCGCAACTGGCCCGGCTGCCTGGCTCAGCCCTTCTTGAGCGCCAGCTCCACGCCCTTGTTGGCCAGCGCATCGGCGCGCTCATTGCCAGGGTCCCCGGCATGGCCCTTGACCCAGCGCCAGTCGATACGGTGACCGCTGCCCTGCACCAGCGCGTCCAGCTGCTTCCAGAGTTCGACATTCTTGACTGGCTCCTTGGAAGCGGTGACCCAGCCCTTGGCCTTCCAGCCCTGTATCCACTCGGTAATGCCTTTGCGCACGTACTGGCTGTCCAGATACAGCACTACATCGCAGGGACGCTTGAGCGCGGACAGCGCCTCGATCACGGCCTTGAGCTCCATGCGGTTATTGGTGGTTCCCAGTTCACCACCGAAGAGCTCCTTCTGCGCCGATCCGGCCTGCAGCAATGCGCCCCAGCCTCCAGGCCCGGGATTGCCCTTGCAGGCGCCATCGGTATAGATCACAACTTGATTCAATTTTCTTCCTTGTTACGCCAGAACATGTCCGGCGGCTGCTTCTGGGTCACGGGCGCCTTCATGCCGGCCGGCACGGTGCTCTTGCGCCAGCTCGGGCTCATCAGACGCATGCCCTGCACGCGCTTGACGGCCACCACGCAATAGACGCCCCCCATCACCGGCCAGCAGCGGTGGCCCAGGCCTTCCATGAACTGCCAGCGGCTCAGCCACTTCTCACTTTGAGTGGCAGGACGATAACAGCCAAATTGCACGGCTTCGATCTCGAAGCTCAGCAATCGCAGCCAATCGCGCAAACGCCAGTAGCCCACGCCCAGGCTCAGGTCCGGCAAATAGCCCGCGCTGCGCTCCACCCGGCGCTGCAGACCCAGCAGACTGGAGGGATTCAGCCCGCTGATCACCAGCCGACCTTCCGGCACCAGCACGCGCGCAGCCTCGCGCAGCGCGGCATGCGGGTCGTTCGAAGCCTCCAGCGTATGCGGCATCAGCAGCAGATCAAGGCTGGCCTCGGCAAAAGGCAGGGCTTCCGGAGCGGTCCTGAGCGCCGGCATCAACGGAGCAAAATTCTGCGTTTCATCGGCGGGCGGCTGCACCTGTGACACTCCGGCCGCCGCCGCTTGCGCTACAGTGCCTGCTTTTGCATCCGGAACGGGATCGATGCCCTCCAGCGCCAGCCAGCGATGGGGCATGCGGTTGCCGCGCAGGCCTTGCAGCTGCGGCAAGCCCAGTTGCAAGGCGTGGTAGCCAAAGATATCGGCCACCGCCTCGTCAAAGCGCTGCTGCTCCCATTCCAGGAGGTAGTGCCCTAGGGCTGAATCCGTCCAGTGATGCATCTCTATAATTTTGCAGCTCATGAACCTGTTGCCCATTCCCGCTTTTTCCGACAACTACATCTGGATGCTCCACGATGCGGAACACGCCGTGGTCGTCGATCCGGGTCAGGCCGAGCCTGTGCTGAGCACGTTGGCACAGCGGGGTCTGAAACTGCTGGGCATTTTAGTCACCCATCATCATGCCGACCATGTGGGCGGCATCGATGCCATTCGCGCGGCCACCGGCGCCCCCGTCTGGGGCCCTGCCTACGAGTCCCTGCCCGAGCCCGTCACGCGCGTGCAGGGCGGCGACAGCGTCGAGCTGCTCGGCGGCCCCTGGCAAGTCATCGATGTGCCCGGACACACCAGCGGTCATATTGCCTTCTTCAGCACCCGGGCGCAAAGCCAGCCCCTGCTGTTCTGCGGTGACACGCTGTTCTCGGGCGGCTGCGGCCGCCTTTTCGAAGGCACGGCAGCACAGATGCAGGCCTCGCTGGACGCACTGGCCGCCCTGCCCGGCAACACGCTGGTGTGCTGCGCACATGAGTACACAATTTCCAACCTGCGATTTGCGCAGGCCGTGGAACCAAACAATCCAGAACTGGCTCAGTATCTGGAACATTGCCAGCAACTGCGCAAGAGCGGGCGGCCGACGCTGCCCTCCACATTGCAGACCGAGCTGGCCATCAACCCGTTCATGCGAAGCCGCGCTGCCGATGTGATCGCAGCCGCCGTGCACCATGATCCTCAAACCAGGCCCGAGGACCCCGCCAGCGTGCTGGCCACCCTGCGCCAATGGAAAAACGTTTTCTGATGAAGCTGCTATCCACCCTGCTGCTGACAAGCGCACTGATATTGACCGGCTGCGCCACCACCAGCAGCGTCGACCCCATGTATCCGAACGGCCCGCTCAAACCCCTGGGCCAGGGCAAAGTCGGCAGCTCCGAAGTCGCTGAACTGGAAGCCACTGGCGACCTCTGGGTTCGCATCCGCAAGGGCTTTGCCATGCCCAACCTGGAACAGGATCTGGTCCAGAACCAGGAGCAGTGGTATGCCACCCGCCCCGACTATATCCAGCGCATGACGGAGCGATCGAGCAAGTATCTGTTCCACATCGTCGAGGAGCTGGAGCGCCGCAACATGCCGACAGAGCTGGCGCTGTTGCCGTTCATCGAAAGCGCCTTCAACCCGCAGGCGGTCTCCAGCGCCAAGGCCGCCGGCATGTGGCAGTTCATGCCGGCCACCGGTACCTATTTCGACCTCAAGCAGAATGTCTTCCGCGACGATCGCCGCGATGTGCTGGCCTCGACCCGCGCCGCGCTCGACTATCTGCAAAAGCTCTACAACATGTTTGGCGACTGGCATCTGGCCCTGGCCGCCTATAACTGGGGCGAGGGTAGCGTGGGCCGCGCCATCAAGCGCAATGAGAAGCTGGGTCAGCCTGCGGGCTACCTCGATCTGCAGATGCCGGCCGAAACCCGCAACTATGTGCCCAAGCTGCAGGCCGTCAAGAACATCGTGGCCGAGCCCGAGAAGTTCAACACAGAGCTTCCCATCATCGAAAACCACCCCTATTTCCAGGCCGTGGATCTGCCGCACGACATCGACGTGGAGTTGGTGGCCAAGCTGGCCGATGTCAGCGTGAATGACTTCAAGGCGCTCAACCCCAGCTTTCACAAGCCGGTGATCTTTGCGCGCGCCACGCCGCAGGTGCTGCTGCCCTGGGACAATGCCAAGGTCTTCCGCCGCAATCTGCAGGCCTATAGCGAAGGCCAGTTTGCCAGCTGGACGGTATGGACCGTGCCCACCACCATCACCGTGGCCGAAGCCGCCCAGCGCGCAGGCCTGGGCGAAGCCGATCTGCGCGCCATCAACAACATCCCGCCGCGCATGCTGATCAAGGCCGGCTCGACCCTGATGGTGCCGCGCGATGCCAATGTCAAGACCGATGTGCCCGGCCATGTGGCAGACAACGGCCAGATCTCCTTCGCCCCTGAAGTCGTGACTGTGCGCACCACGGTCAAGGCGCGCAAGCGCGATACGCTGGTCAGCGTGGCCAGCCGCTATGGCATCAGCGTCTCCAACCTCGCGGACTGGAATGACCTCAAGTCGACGGCATCCCTGCGCCCCGGCCAGTCGCTGATTGCCTACCTGCCAAGCCGCGCAGCCCGCAGCGCACGCGCCGAAAGCAATGACAGCTCGGCCCGCAACACCCGTGGCAGCAGCAAGGTGGCAGCCGCTAGCAAGAACGCCAGAAGCAGCAGTGCGCCCACTCCCCGTGGCGGCAAGAGCGAACCCAAGGCTCGCGGCGGTACACCTGCCAAGAAGCGCAAATAAGCCTCACCACCCGCAAAAAAGCCCGCTGTTCGCAGAACCAGCGGGCTTTTCTATTTCTGCTCTTTCAAAAAAGATAGCGGAAAACGCTTTATAGATAGGCGATCAAAGCCAATTCAATTAATATTTTTAGCGCCTGTCCACCAGCGCGTGGGCAATCGTGCCCAGATCCACATATTCAAGCTCACTGCCTATGGGCACGCCGCGCGCCAGCCGCGTGACCAGGATGCCACGCGACTTGAGCGCCTCGCTGATGGCATGGGCCGTGGCCTCGCCCTCGGCTGTGAAGCTGGTGGCGAGAATCACCTCCTGCACCACGCCGTCACAGGCACGCTCCAGCAACTGCTTCATGCCGATTTCCTTGGGGCCCACGCCATCAAGCGGCGACAACCGCCCCATCAGCACGTAGTAGTAGCCTTGGTAGGCCCCCGTGCGCTCCATGGCAGCCAGATCGGCCGGCGCCTCGACCACACACAGCCGCGCGCCATCGCGCCCGGCGTCATCACAGATGCTGCAGATCGCGCCTTCGGTAAACGTGTGGCAGCGCTCGCAGTGATGCACCGAGCTCACCGCAGAGTCCAGCGCCCGCGCCAGTTGCAGCGCCCCGGCCTGGTCACGCTGCAGCAGATGAAACGCCATGCGCTGTGCCGACTTGATGCCCACGCCCGGCAGCCGGCGCAAGGCCTCGATCAAGGCATCCAGAGATTGCACATCAGACACGGGTTTGTCCTTTCAGTCACCAGAAAAAAGGCGACCTGCCACTGCGCAGATCGCCATTCACTCCCCTGCACGACCCGGCCTGGGACAGCAAGCAGGAGCCGCATCGCGGCCATCCCTTGGCCGGGGAAGCGGCACGGCCGCTCAGGGGAAATCCGTCAGAAGGGGAACTTCATCCCGCCGGGCAGGCCGGGCATACCGGCAGTGATCTTGCCCATCTTCTCGTTGGAGGTCTCTTCGGCCTTGCGCACAGCCGCGTTGAAGGCGGCAGCCACCAGGTCTTCCAGCATGTCCTTGTCTTCGGCCAGCAGGCTGGGGTCGATGGTGATGCGCTTGACGTCATGCTTGCAGGTCATCACGACCTTGACCAGACCGGCACCGGATTCGCCTTCGACTTCGATATTGCCCAGCTCATCCTGAGCCTTCTTCAGGTTGTCCTGCATGGCCTGAGCTTGCTTCATCAAACCGGCGAGTTGTCCTTTGTTGAACATGAGAATTCCTTCTTTTGTTGAAACGCCTTATTCAGGCTGAATAGATATGGGCTTGATGCTACCGGGCACGATTTTCGCGCCAAAGTCTCGCATCAAGGTTTGCACCTGCGGATTGCTCTTGACAATGTCCTCGGCCAGCAACTGGCTGGCTTGTCTTTCCAGGGCCAGTCGGCGGGCAGGACTGTCCGTCACCGGCCCTTGCTCGACCTGCAATTGTCGCGCATGACCGGCCGCTTCCAGCGCAGCGCGCAAACGATCACGTGTGCCAGCCTGATTGAGTGAGTTGGACTCCACGCGCAATCGCCACAGATCGCCTTCACGACCCAGCAGTTGCGACTGCAGCGCCAGCTGCCGCGCCACGGCCACCACGGCTTCGCTCTGCAGCAATTGCTGCACCACGTCAAACCACAGATCGCCCTCAGGGGTACGTTCCACGGGAGCTGCATCCTGGGCCGTGCTGGCATAACCGCCGCTTGCGCTCTGGGCTGTCGGCTCGTCCGACTCCATGGGCGGCATGGCATGCAAGGGCTGGCCGACATCCAGTTCGGCATCATCGCCCCAGCGCCCATCGTCAGCCCACCCCTCATCGGGCATGCCTGCCCAGGCCGCTTCGCCGGCATCCTGCTCTTCGGGAGCATCGGCCTCGGCGCTCTCGGATGCATCGTCGGCAGGCATCTGGTCTGCCTCGGCGGCGGCTTCCTGATTCGCAGCAGCCATGTTTTGCTGAACCTCTGCAGGTTCAGGCGTCACGGCAGGAGCTGGCGACCGGATCGGCTCCGAAACTGCCTGCATCACCGGCCTTGCAACGGAATATGCAGCTGAATCCGAGCGATCAGCAACCTCTTGAATCTGTTCTGGCTCGGCCATTGCGGCGACTGACGCAGGCTCTTGCGCTGGTGCCGACTCCGGTACGGCTTGCACCACAGGCTGCTGCACAGACGGCAAGGACTGGACCTCGGTCGCCGGCACCTGCTTCGCCACCGGCTGTGAAGCCGGAGGCTGCTGAATCGGAGCCGGAGCCTGGACAACAGGTCGGCTAGGCCTCAGCGCCGGAGTTTTTTTTTCAGCCGTGCCGGCTTCGGCATTTTCCGGCTTGAAGGCCAGCAGCCGCAGCAGTGCCATGGTGAGCGCCGCATATTCATCCGGGGCCAGTCCCAGCTCGACGCGGCCGTGCAGGCAGATGCTGTAGAGCAGCTGCGTCTCGTCGCGTGGCATCAGACAGGCCAGTCGGTCTACTTCGGTAGCCTCCGGGTCACTGGCATCCAGGGGCATGTCGGGCACGGCCTGCAACACGGCCATGCGCTGCAGAACGGCGCACATTTCCTCCAGTGTCGATGCAGCAGACAGACCGTTGTGGCGCAGCTCTTCGGAGACTTCAACCACCGTGCGCCCGTGACCCTGCGCCAGGGCATCGATCAGGCGAAAGACATGGCTGCGATCCACGCTGCCCAGCATCTGGCGCACCGTCGCCTCCTGCAACTGCCCGCTGCCAAAGGCAATCGCCTGATCGGTCAGGCTCAGCGCATCGCGCATGGAGCCACGCGCGGCGCGCGACAGCAATCGCAGTGCCTGAGGCTCAGCCGGCACGCTTTCCTTGTCGAGCACATGGGTCAGGTGCTCCAGAACCGTTTCGGGCGCCATCGGGCGCAGATTGAACTGCAGGCAGCGCGAGAGCACGGTGACCGGTACTTTCTGCGGATCGGTCGTGGCCAGCACGAACTTCAGATACTCCGGAGGTTCCTCCAGCGTCTTGAGCATGGCGTTGAACGCCGTGTTCGTCAGCATGTGCACCTCGTCGATCATGAAGACCTTGAAGCGCCCCTGCACCGGTTTGTACACCGCCTGCTCCAGCAGGCTCTGCACCTCATCCACGCCGCGGTTGGATGCAGCATCCAGCTCGGTGTAGTCGGGGAAACGACCGCTATCGATTTCAGTGCATGCTGCGCATACCCCGCAAGGGGTTGCGGTGATTCCACCATTGCCATCCAGGCCCTGGCAATTCAGCGACTTGGCCAGAATGCGCGACACCGTGGTCTTGCCCACGCCACGTGTGCCCGTGAACAGATAGGCATGGTGCAGGCGCTGCTGGGTCAACGCATTGGTCAGAGCCTGAACCACGTGCTCCTGCCCCACCATTTCAGTGAAGGTACGGGGCCGGTATTTGCGAGCAAGCACTAAATAAGACATAGCCTCTGATTCTACGGGGCCGGGACATGCCAACAAGCCTGCTCCTGGAATCTCATTTCACAGCTCGCGGAACTGTGTCGGTTTTGCATCTATAATCGAGAGTGACGGGCCTCCTCGCATGGGGAAGCAGCCAACCGGGTCAGGTGGGGAACCAAGCAGCCCTAACTGCGGATACAGTGCCGAGATCAGGCTCGTCACCTTTCGATGGAAACCTCTTTACAGACAAGAGGCTCTCTTCCAAGAAAGGCCATTTTTCACCATGAACAGCACCATGCTGAGGCGCTTTGCCCAGGAAAAGTGTTTCGTGTCGATACCCCATGTCTTGTGGGATGCGGCACCGCTCAAAGCCGAATCCGAACCCGTCTTTACATCAGGATCTCCGCAGGCCACTGGCAGACAAGAGCGACCACCAAGAGATCAGACGTAAAAAAGGCCGCAATTGCGGCCTTTTTGTTTTTCCGGATTGACATGGCGCCGCGCAGAGACGCCATGGAAGCTCAAACCGGAACACCCACCAGGTCATGTCCCTGCGTGCCCACGATGCGCACGCTGATCAGCTCGCCCACCTTGTAGGTCTTGCTTGCCTTTTCGGGCGGCTGGATGTGAACCACACCGTCGATCTCGGGGGCATCGGCATAGGTGCGGCCCACACCACCCTTTTTGCCCAGGCTGACGGCCTTGTCCACCAACACCTTCATGACCTGGCCCACGCGGCGCTGCAGGCGCAGGGTGGAGACTTCCTCGGCCACTTCCATGAAGCGCGCACGACGCGCCTCGCGCACCTCTTCGGGCAGCATGCCTGGAAGTTCGTTGGCGGTGGCGCCTTCGACAGGGCTGTAGGCAAAGCAGCCGGCACGGTCGATCTCGGCTTCGCGAATGAAGTTAAGCAGATGCTCAAACTCTTCTTCGGTCTCGCCGGGAAAACCGGCAATGAAGGTGGAACGAATCACCAGCTCGGGGCAGATCTTGCGCCACTCGCGAATACGGTCCAGGTTCTTTTCGCCCGACGCGGGTCGCTTCATGCGCTTGAGCACATCGGGATGGCTGTGCTGCAGGGGCACGTCCAGGTAAGGGAGGATCTTGCCTTCGGCCATCAGGGGCAAGACCGCATCCACGGTGGGATAGGGGTAGACATAGTGCAGGCGCACCCAGGCACCGTGCTGCTGCGCCAGCTTGCCCAGCTCGTCGGCCAGCTCCAGCATACGGGTCTTGACCGGCTTGCCGTCCCAGAAGCCGGTGCGGTACTTCACATCCACGCCATAGGCCGAGGTATCCTGGCTGATCACCAGCAGTTCCTTGACGCCTCCTTCGAACAGCGCCTTGGCCTCCTTGAGCACATCGCCGATCGGACGCGAGACCAGATCGCCGCGCATGCTGGGGATGATGCAGAAAGTGCAGCGGTGGTTGCAGCCTTCGGAAATCTTCAGATAGGCATAGTGCTTGGGCGTGAGCTTGATGCCTGCGTCGCCAAAGCTGCCGGGCACAAGATCCACAAATGGATCGTGCGGCTTGGGCAGGTGGGTGTGCACAGCGTCCATTACCTCCTGGGTGGCATGGGGGCCGGTGACGGCCAGCACACTGGGGTGTACTTCGGCCACCATGGTGGAGCCGCCATCCTTGCCAGCCTTGGCACCCAGACAACCGGTCACGATCACCTTGCCGTTGGCTGCCAGGGCCTCACCAATGGTGTCCAGGCTTTCCTTGACTGCATCATCGATGAAGCCACAGGTATTGACGATGACCAGATCAGCGCCCTCAAAGGTCTTGGAGGTCTGGTAACCCTCGGCACTGAGCTGCGTGAGAATCAGTTCGCTATCGGTCAAGGCCTTGGGGCAGCCCAGCGAAACAAAGCCCACCTTGGGGATGGCGGTTTGCGTGGGGCTATCGGAATCGATTGATTTCATTTGATTTTTCCAGCAGCGCGGCGTCTACGCGCCAGGCAGCAATTTTATTTCAACGGCCAGATCAGCAGGCTCGACCCTGTGGCTTGAGCCTGCTGTGCGCACGATGAAAAAACCGGTAAACGAAAAAGGCGCTACAGTTTCCATGGCTGTAGCGCCTGTATTCTGGCGGGTCCTGCGAGATGCGTACTCGCGACCAACAATTCAAAGGCCCGCGTCTGCGTCAAACATCGACGTGGGCCCAAACAGGTCAATCGGCGGATTTTACCAGCTACGCACCCGGGCTGCTCACGCCCTTCTGGTCTTTATCCCCACAGCTCAGGTATGAGGTAGTGGCCCGGTCCCGTCGAGCCCCCAAAGTTCGCCGACTGAAATGAAGGCGAAAAAGTTGCATGGATCACGCTGACTGAAAATAGGACCTGCGCCCCTCCAGCCCAGACCTCTCAGACCCCCAAAAGCGCTGGCCGATCAGATTGAATATTCTTCGACGATCAACCATCCCATACTCCCTACACCATCATTGATGATGTCCAGGTGGTTGCCGCCCTCGTACACACGAATGTTCTGCCCCACGAAAGCTCTGGGCACAACACGCTCGATATTGCACAGTGCCAGCTTGATTTGCTCACCCAGCGCGGAAAGTGACTTCTGGGAGTAGTCAATGTCTATGGCCTCAGCCAGCAGTCCATAGACAACCCTCCTTTTCCCTTCCTCAGGAAAAGCGAGCACTTTGGTGTGCAAGAGCTCCGCATTGGAAAATTTGCGGCCAGTGAGTTTTTCGAAAACTTCAATGCTTGGCAAAGCGCCCTCCCCATGCAATGTGACCAAATGCAACAAGCATAGTCGAACGCATTTACAGGGGTCAACTGTCCGCTGTGGATCGCAGGTCCTGCCCACTACTCCAACCCGCCATGCCCGTCACAGCAGCCTTCTCGGACGCGCTGCAAGCTCCTCCGCAACGTTCACCTCGGACTTGTCAAACGGCTGTCGGAGACTCAAAACGCCTTTGAAAAAACCAATGCGATAGCGGGAGCAACTATGGAAATTGACCCAACACCATGAATACGATGGTCACGGTCGACCGGTGGAAATGCTTTTGCATGGGAGCTGTCAAAACAGCTTCCCGATCAATTCTGGTCGCTGGCCTTCTTCAGGTCGTCCACGATTGATGCAAAAAAACTCATACAGAGTGTGAGCGCCACGAACGCGAAACTGACGAGCAGCCATTTCATAGTTGCACCTCCGTGATTTACATTTTTTAACAGTATGAGTGCACCAGCTGATAACGCTGAATAGATGTTTACGCTAGGCCTATTGCAGGCCAGGCGGGCTTCATCGCACCAGGGCCTCAGAAACTCCCCCTGGCCTCGCCAAGAAGGGCATGAGGTGGAGTCAATACGGCTCAATGCAAGTGCATGTGCTCTGGGCCAGTTGATCCAGCAAGCCACTGGCAAGTTCATCGGCACTCAGACGGTGCGGCAGTCGATGCAGCCGCCGCTGCCTGTCAGTGCAGTGAAAACACAGCCGCTGCATCAATCTCAAGCGGCCTGGAAAGCAGATACCCTTGAGCACAATCCACCCCAAGCCTCTGAAGCATTTCCAGCTCTTCCGGTCGCTCCACGCCCTCGGCAATCACGAGGCTTCCGATTTCATGCGCGAAACTGATGAGGCCTCTGGCCAGCGCACGCCGCTTCTCGTCGGTGTCGATCGAGTGGGTAAGACTCATATCCAGCTTGATGATTTCCGGCTCGAGATTGAGGATGTGCCGCATGCTGGAATAGCCCGCGCCGGCATCGTCAACCGCCAGTTTCGCGCCCCGGCGACGATAGGGCTCCAGCCCAACGGCAAGTGCCTTGTAATCCTTGACAGCTGCATGCTCGGTAATCTCCAGGACCAGGCGGGAGAGATCATCGATGCCATCCAGCAGTTGGTGGAACTTGCTGCTCAGCAGCAATTGTGGCGAGCAGTTGACGCTGACGCTGCTGCTGGCAGGCAGTCGCTGCAGCGCAGGAAGTGCCTTGGCAATCGCGCACAATTCGAGATCAACGCCAAGCCCTGCCTTGTCTGCCACGTCGAACCAGTAATCCGGCGCATGTCTGGGCTCGACATCAAAACGCGAAAGGCTCTCAAAGCCGCAAATGGCCTTGTCGCGCAGACTGCAGATCGGTTGGAACACCATTCTCGGGTCGCCGTGCGCCAAAGCGGAACGCACTTCGCCAACCAGCTGTGCCTTGATCCGCTCCTCTGCGGCCTGCTCTTCGATGCGGTCAGCCAGGATCTCGGCGAATGCCCGTAGCAACTGCATGTCACGCTCGCCCAGCGTGGGGTTCGGGAGAAAGCTGAAGCAGCAAAGCGTGCCGTAGACATGCCCGTCCGTGAGCCGGACGGGAACACTCAGATGGGAGCCGATTGGAATGGCATGGGTTGCAGAAATCTGCTGAGCAGCCGGCACACTACTGGTGTCCGGAATGCATTCAGGCAACTCGCCGTGGACCACCTTCAGGCAATACCCCTCCTGCATGGGAATGCTCTGACCTTGATATAGCGGTCCGCCCGAAACACTGTCCAAATGCTTGAGCACCCGGTCAGCGGCTCCGAAGTGCGAGACAAAGGCGATATCCATTCCAAGGTGCTTGCGAACCGCACGAAGTATGCGATCAACACCTTCGGCGCACACACCAGATCTCATCAAGTGATTGAGATGGCGATTTCCTTCAAGCTCCAGATCGTTCATCTGCATGCCCCCTCTTACATACAGTCGACTCACATGACTTTTGTCACTTTTTAATACAAAACAGCATTCAATGTGAAGCGATAAGCCTCTATGCGCAGCCAGTTTCTCAGCAGTGAGCGTGGAAAAAATGTCAATCAACCCGGCAAATTCCGCAATCTGCCTCGATTTCAGCCACCGCTGCAACCACGCTTTTCCACCAACCCGGGCCTGATCACTTTGTCACGTGGCGTCGGCCAAACGCCCATCTACGGGGCTCTTCATCACACCGCCAACGAACAGCAATGGAACTGGCGTCGCGGTCTGGTCCACATGGAGCATCTGCGGGTAGAGAGTCTGGGCCGAACCAATGACTGCATCAAGATCGACGGGCTTTACAAAATTATGTTTCAGTTTGATACAAATAGCCCGATAACCAGTTAATTACTGTTTGGGTTCGAGGAGAGATCAATGAGACGGTGCATCATCAAAGTGGCAGGAGCCTATTACACGGCCCTCTTCCCCAGCACATGCGCCGCTCTTGAAGACGCAATGAAGCGCTTTCCCGGTGCCACCACGATCAGCGTCAGAGCAGCATCTCTCACGCTCAACCACTCGTTACTGCACTAAGCTGGTCCGCATGGATCCCGTAAAGCCTTGTCCACCCCAGTGAGCGCGCATATGGCGCCCCCGCGCCGGTCACTCCAGCTCGTCCATGAGAGAACTTTCTGAGCGCTCTGCTGCTGCGCAGATGGCTCTGCGCATGAAGGCACTACTGTGCGACCACCTGCACGCGGCCCAGGTCAACCCCAAGTGAGCTGGCTTTTTCAAGCAGGCGCCTGAATTGCTGCTCGGGAATGGTCTTGCTGCGCGACAGCAGCCAGAAATAATCCAGGCTTCCGCCTATTACCATGGCCGTCTGATATTCGTCATCCAGGCTCACCACGTTGTAGCCGCCATAAAAAGGACCAAAGAAGGAAACCTTGAGCGCTGCCACACCGGGGTCGTCCAGAAAGCGTGCCCTGCCCTGGGCCTGCCGCCACTCCTGCTTCGCAGGGTCATAGCCCCGGTTGATGACGGTCACAGTCCCATCTTCGTTGAGACTGTATTGCGCGGAGACTTGGCTGAGTCCTTTTTCAAAACGGTGCTCTATCCGCGCAAGCTCGTACCAGGTGCCCGTATAGCGCTTGACATCAAAGCCACTCACAGGCTGCAAGCCTTGAGGGACCGAGACAGCACAGCCCCAGAATGCAGAGACAACTCCCGCCGCAACCGCCGTCAAAGCGGCACAGCGAATCAGCGAACTTCTCGAAAAACGCATGGTTGTTCCTGAAGTTGAAAGCCTTATTCAACCATTCATGCTCCTGCCCGCCATGCAAAGCGGGCTTTCCCGATTCCGGCGGAATCAAGCTGGAAGACAGCTCCGTTAGCAGCTTTGATGCGCGAGCAAAGGCCGTGTCATTTCCTGTTGACCACCCAGGAAGACACTCAGGCGAACATATGTCTCCTGCTGCAACTATCCACATCTACCCTAGAAATACTTGATGTAGTCGTGATTCCAACGCAATTCGAGCGAACCATCGGCCACCCTGCGAATTCGCTGGACGCGCCATCGCGGCAGCTGTACCGTCGTCTTTTGGTTCAGCAACTTGATTGAAGGCCGCCTGCCCCATGAGCAAATCCAAAGAGTCCACCGTCCATCACATCGTGGATGCAAAGCAGTGGGAACTCAATCGCGAAAAAGAGCGCATCACCTATCCTGCCAACCATGCCGGCCCGATTCAGATGGACTGGCGCAAGCGCGAGAACTACTCGGCCACCGACCTGAACTACCGCGGGAGAAGTAAAACCCCGTAGCAGCAGATCCGGCCCGAACTGCAGCACAAACCCTGTCATAGCCGAAGCAAGCGGGGGCCCGTTTTGGGGAATGAACAAATGGCGACGCACACTGCAAGCTTGGGCCTACTCCCCCGCTTCAATGATCCCGAGCGGAAGTACTGCAGGCCACTTCCTAAAGCCGGCAACACACTAAGGAAAAGCCCTTGGACTCGAAAAAGCAGTGAGCCCAGACACCAATTCTGATTGGCATTGGACTTCTTCCGCCATTGCCCATTGACTGCGCAGGTCCTGCAAGGCGCTGCTTCGTTGGTTGTCAAAAAAGCCCGCACACATGCCAAAAAAGCAGCTTGAATCTGATTCCTGCTGCTCAATTGATAGCAAAAGAAAAAGGCCCCGTATTGCTACGGGGCCTTGTTATCTTTGGTGGGTCCTGCGAGATTCGAACTCGCGACCAACGGATTAAAAGTCCGCTGCTCTACCGACTGAGCTAAAGACCCTGCCACACCTCAAAAGCAGTAGTTGCCTAATCAGTGGAATAACGTTATTGTAATCTATTTTTTCCGGCCCGCTGCCGAAATCGCGAATTAGTTGGTTCAGTTCACGATTAGTTCGACTGCCGGGCCAATTGATCGAGCACCCAGCCTGCAGCGCACTGACCAAAGGTTGCCGTCACGGCCACGACCGAGCCGTAGCCATGGCAGTTGAGGCTGCCATCACCGCCCTCGATGGAGCAAGACGCATCGGGAGGAGCTACCGCCTCCCGGCTGAACACGCAGGTCACGCCCATGCGCTTGCCATCCTTGGGAGCGCCATGCTGCTTGCGCAGCCGGTACCGCAGCTGCGACAGAAGCGGATCATGAGTCGTCGCACTGAGGTCGGCAATATCCACCAGATGGGCCATGCGCTTTCCGCCCGCAGCGCCGACGGAGATGAAGCACTGCCGGGTCTTGCGCGCATGCGCAGCCATTTCGGCCTTGGCCTTGATCTGATCGCAGGCATCGATCACCGCATCGGCATCGGCCGGCAAGAGTTGCAGCCAGTTGTCCGGATCGACAAACTCGTCAATGCAATTGACCACGCAAGCCGGATTGATCTCGGCGATGCGATCACGCATGGCCTCGATCTTGGCCTGACCCACCGTGCTGGTCAGCGCATGGATCTGGCGATTGATATTGGACTCGGCGACATGATCCATATCGATCAGGGTCAGGCGGCTCACACCGCTGCGCGCCAGGGCCTCGGCCGTCCACGAGCCGACTCCGCCGACACCGACCACCACCACATGGGCGGCACGAATCCGGGCCGCGCCCGGCACGCCGTAGAGGCGCTCCAGACCGCCAAAGCGGCGCTGCACATCTGCTTCTTCCATAGAAAAAACAGCGCCGGATGGGGGCGCTGTTTCCGCTTGAGGCTGTGAATATCCGGCCATTACTTGAGCGTCGCCAGCTTGGACTTGGCAATCCCTGCGGCTTCCGAGTTCGGATAGGCCTGCAGCAGCTCTTCCAGGGTCTTGCGCGCCGCCTTGGTGTCCTTGAGTTCCACCTGACAGTTGGCGATGGACAAAGCCGCTTCGGGCGAGCGGGCATGCATGGGAGCCGTGGTCATGACCGAGCGAAAATTGGCGATGGCGTTCTTATAGTCGCGCGTGGCGTACTGCGAGTTGCCCAGCCAGAAGCGCACCGACGGCGTATAGCCGCTCTTGGGCCATTGGCGCAGAAAAGCGGCAAACGCCTGACCGGCCTCGGGGAACTTGCCCGAACGGAACATGCCCAGAGCCTGCTCGAAGTCCTGTTGCTCGTTGCGATCGGCAGTGAATTCCACACCATCCACGGTCACGCTGACAGGTTCGAACTGGCGCAGACGCTCGTCAAAGCCCTTGGCCAGATCTTTCTGACCGCGCTGCAACTCGGCAGCGTCGCGTGTCAGCTGCTCGTTCTGACCGCGCAACTTTGCCTGGTCGGACTTGAGCGACTCGATCTGCGACTGCAGATCCAGCAGGCTGCGACGGGTTTGCTCCTGCGATTGCTGCAGGCTGTCAACGCGCTGGCGCAGTTCGATGATGGCGCGGCGCGCCTCGTCATCACCAAACAGGGCTGCATGGGCGCTGATGGCAGAGCCGGCCAGCAGGCCGGCCACCACCAGGCGAGGCAGCGTTGCGTGACGGAGAGTCAACAAGGCCTGCTTCATCATTAACGGTAGTTGATTTCAACGCGACGGTTCTGGGCGTAAGCGTCTTCGCTATGGCCTTCGGCAGCGGGCTTTTCCTTGCCGTAGCTCACTGCTTCGACCTGAGCGTCGTTGACACCCAGCAGACCCAGGGAGCGGCGCACGGCTTCGGCGCGCTTCTGGCCCAGAGCCAGGTTGTATTCACGACCGCCGCGCTCGTCGGTATGGCCTTCCAGCTGCACCTTGGCCGCAGGATTGGCCTTGATGAACTTGGCATGGGCTTCGATCTGGGGCTGTGCATCGGCCTTGACAGAGTAGCTGTCAAAGTCGAAATACACGATGCGGCTGACGCCCTGAGGGCCGGCCTTGGAGGCGGCCGAACCGGTCAGGTCCACACCGGACACGCCGCTCTGGCCCTGGCCGCTTGCGCCGGTACCCTGGCTCGACAGCGAGCCGTCAACAGGCTTGTCGTCGAGCTTGACGCCCGAGCTGCAACCAGCGACCAGAGCGGTCACAGCCAAAGCCAAAGAAAGACGTTTGATAGTCAACATGAGATTTCTCCGAACAGTCCACAACGGACTTCATCACTAGAAAGAAAGAGGGAACGCAAACTTCAGATCAGTGTTTCTGGAACGGACCCCAGTCGGGCTCGCGTATGTCACCGCCTTGCCCTGCAAGGCGTGCCTTGATCTTGCCGTCCAGGGTGGTGGTCATGAGTGCTTCGCGGCCGCCCTGGATGGTGGCGTAAACAATCAGACGGCTGTTGGGCGCAAAACTCGGACTCTCGTCCGCCGTGGTGTCCGTGACGGAGTTCACGGTGCCTGTCGCCAGATCCATGACCTGCAGCTTGAAGCCACCGCCCACGCGGGAGACATAGGCCAGCCATTTGCCGTCGGGGCTGATGGCGGGCGAGATGTTGTAGGTGCCGCTGAAGGTCACGCGCTCGGCACTGCCGCCCGAGGACGAAACCTTGTAAACCTGAGGGGCACCGCCACGGTCGCTGACGAAATAGATGGTGCGGCCATCGCTGGAGAAGCAGGGCTCGGTATCGATGCCGCTGCTTTGCATGAGGCGGCGCGGCTCGCCGCCCTGGGCGCTGAGCAGATACAGCTGCGAGCCGCCATCGCGGCTCAGTGTCACGGCCAGACGGCTGCCGTCGGGAGACCAGGCCGGAGCGCTGTTGGAGCCGCGGAAATTGGCCAGCAGACGGCGGTGGCCGCTGGCCACATCGTGCACATAGACCACGGGCTTGCGTGACTCGAAGGACACATAGGCCAGCTGGGTGCCGTTGGGCGCCCAGGCGGGGGAAATGATGGGCTCGGGGCTGGACAGCGCCGACTGGGCATTCTCGCCGTCGGCATCGGCAATCCACAGGCGGTATTGGGCGCCGGCCTTGGTCACATAGGCAATGCGGGTGGAGAAAATGCCTTTCTCGCCCGTGAGCTTTTCGTAGATGTAGTCGGCAATGCGGTGTGCCACCAGACGCAGATCGCCGGTGGTCACGGCAAAGCCCTGGCCGCCCAGATCCTGGCCCTTGACCACATCCCAAAGGCGGAAGCGCACATCCCAGCGGCCGTCGGCCAGGCGGGTGATGCTGCCGGTGGCCAGCGAATCGGCACCCTTCTGGCGCCACTGCGCCACGTCGGGGCGCGAGGTCTCGTCCAGCGCGACGCCGGAAGCGTCCACGCCGCGGAACTGGCCACTGCGCTCCAGGTCGGCCTGGATGATGGCGGAAATCTTCTGCGGGGCCGAACCTTCCCCCTTGAACGGGGCGATTGCGATCGGCAGCTGTGTCAGGCCCACGCCTGTTACCTCAACCCTGAACTGGGCCAGTGCCGGAAGGGCCGGCGTGGCGGCTAGCGTTGCCAGCATGGCTCTACGGGAAGCGCGCGGCCCTGCCGCCCAGGTTGTCAGGGATGGAAGTCGGTCAATAGTCATTGGCAGCCATCAAAATTTCCGGAATTGCCCGGTACAAACACAAGCGCGAATGTTACACACACTGACGGATTCCTGATGTAAGAACGTGCTCAGTAGGGTGATCAAACGCAAGTGCCACAAAATTTTCAGATCGGGAGCATGCCAGAGTCTGCATGAGTGCAGAGACAAGCCCCGGACCAATTCTGCCGCAGGCTTGCGCTTTATATTCAAACAGGCATAGTTGGTTACAACTTCATCCCGAATTTCATCTATTGAGATCCGTGCGGACTCCAAAAGCACAAGCCCTAAAATCACGCGCTTATGCAAGCCACACCGTCCCCATCGCCGAGCGAGACCGCCAAGGCCGCTCCCGCTCCAGCTGTCCCCGCCCATCCATCCGATCTGCCGCTGATGCAGCGCCTCAAGCGCCTGACGCCTTATTTCTCGGGCCAGCGCTGGGCCTGGGGTCTGGCCATTTTTGCCACGCTGGTGGGGGCGGCGACCGAGCCTGCCATGCCGGCGCTGCTCAAGCCCTTGCTCGACAGCGGTTTTACGGCAGGGTCGCTGCCGCTGTGGACGGTGCCCGTGTTTCTGATCGGCCTGTTCGTGATTCGCGGCCTGGCCCAGTTCACGGGGCAGTACGCGCTGGCACGCATCACCAATGACGGCATGCTGGGTCTGCGCCAGAAACTCTTCGAGCGCCTGCTGGCCGCCGACATGAGCCTGTTTTCCAGGCAATCGGCATCGGCGCTGTCCAACACCATCGTCTACGAGGTGCAGACCGGTGCCCAGCAGCTGGTGCAGGCGATGATGAGCATCTCTCGCGACGGCTTCACGCTGATCGCCCTGCTCGGCTATCTGATCTATCTGAACTGGCAGCTCACGCTGATCGTGGCCTTCATGGTGCCGGGCGTGGCCTGGGTCATGAAGACGCTGTCGCGCCGCCTGTACCGCATCACCAAGTCCAGTCAGACGGCCACCGACGAACTGGCCTATGTGGTGGAGGAGAACGTGCTGGCACACCGCATGGTGCGCCTGCATGGCGCCCAGGCTTCGCAGCAGTCGCGTTTTGGCGAGCTGAGCCGCCAGCTGCGCGGCCTGAACACCAAGGCCACCATCGCCTCGGCCGCCATGACTCCGCTGACCCAAGTGCTGGCGGCGATTGCGCTGTCGGTGATTCTCTGCATCGCCCTGTGGCAAAGCCGCGAAGGCGGCGCCGCCATCGGCTCGGCCAGCGTGCAGGATGTGACCGTGGGCGGCTTTGCCGCCTTCATCTCGGCCATGCTGATGCTGATTGCGCCCATTCGCCGCATGGCTGATGTGGCCAACCCCATCACGCGCGGCGTGGCCGCACTGGAGCGTGGCCTGGCCCTGCTCGAAGGCTCCACCGACGAGCAAGGCGGCAGTTTCAAGCCCTCCACCAAGGTCAGCGGCGCACTGCAGCTGAGCGATGTGAGCGTGCAGTTCGGCCCGGACAAGGCTCCGGCCCTCTCGCACCTGAGCCTGGACGTCAAGGCCGGCGAAGTCGTGGCCCTGGTCGGCCCGTCCGGCGCCGGCAAGACCACTCTGGTCAATCTGCTGCCCCGCTTTTTCTCGCCCACCAGCGGCCAGATCCTGCTGGAAGGCGTTCCCGTGGCCGACTGGGACCTGAACACGCTGCGCCAGCAGTTCGCCATGGTCAGCCAGGACGTCGTCATGCTCAACGACAGCGTCGCGGCCAATGTGGCCCTGGGCAGGGATATTGACGAGACCCGCGTCTGGTCCGCTCTGGAGGCCGCCAATCTGGGCGACTTCGTGCGCAATCTGCCCCAGGGCCTGCACACCCTGGTGGGCCACAATGCCAGCCAGTTCTCGGGCGGCCAGCGCCAGCGCCTGGCCATTGCCCGCGCGCTCTACAAGGATGCGCCCATCCTGATCCTGGACGAAGCCACTTCGGCACTGGACAACGAGTCCGAGCGACTGGTCCAGCAGGCGCTGAACCGACTGATGCAGGGCCGCACCACGCTGGTGATTGCCCACCGCCTGTCCACCATCGAGCACGCGGACCGCGTGGTCGTCATGGAGCGCGGCCAGATTGCCGAACAAGGCTCGCATGAACAACTGATGGAACTGGGCGGCCTCTACGCCCGCCTGCACAACCAGGTGCGCAGCTCGACCCCTGGCGAGCCTCAAATTTAAGAGCTGCTACCGCATATAAATAAAGGACTTCAGAGTCAAATGACCCTGAAGTCCTTTTTCATTGGGCGCTAGAAGCTATCAAAATAGCTAGCCCGGTACTGAACCCGTCCGCTACCAGCTCCCGCGCGGGGGCTGGGTACGGCGCTCATGCTGCAGCGCCTTGCCCAGCAGATCGACCATGTACTGCCGGTCCACCAGCCTGGCGAAGTCCGCTGCCGTCATATTGCGCTGGTTGCGCAGCGTGACGTCCGCCCCCTCCTGCAGCAGCAGCCTGACCACGGCTTCGCTGCTGTACTGGGCGGCCAGCATCAGCGGCGTGCTGCCGTTCGGCGATGCTGCGTCGATATAGGCGCTTTCTTCGAGCAGCAGCTTGATGATCTCCAGCGTCTGCGGCGTGTCGGCAGAGGCCGCATAGTGCAGCGGCGCCCAGCCCTCTCGATTCACGTCGGCGCCACGCTTGATCAGCTCGCGCACGATATCGAGGTGGCCCTTGATGCAGGCCATCATCAGCGGCGTCTCGTTCTGGCGCGAGGCCAGATTGACATCGATGCGCGGCGCCTTGAGCAGCACGTCAAAGACCTTGAGCGAGTCCTGATGCAAAGCCGCCACCAGCCCCGGTCGCCCGCGCGAATCCAGGGTGTTGGCGTTGAAGCCGCGAAAGATCAGATTCACCATGGCACTGGAGTTGTCGCTGACCAGCGCCCGCGAATAGTCCTCGTAGTCATTGGCCAGGGCCAGCCCTGGCAGGCCCGCCACCCCGACGACAGCAGCCCCCGCCCAGCGCAGACTCTGGCGGCGGTTCAATGACGATGCAATCGATGGGGCAGCAAAAAGACTCATGCACTCGCTCCAGAGTTCACGGACAAGGTCACGCCCTTGAACAGGCGGTCAAAGTTGGCACTGGTGGCGGCAGCCACCTCCTCGATGGAAATGCCGCGCACCTCGGCAATCTGCCTGGCCACAAAAGGCACGTAGGAAGGATTATTGGTCTTGCCTCGGTAGGGCACGGGCGCGAGATAGGGGCTGTCGGTTTCTATCAACAGCCGGTCCAGCGGCACGAAGGCCGCCACATCGCGCAGATGCTGGGCATTCTTGAAGGTCACGATGCCCGACAGGGAGATGTAGTAACCCATGTCCAGACCGGCACGGGCCACTTCGGCGGTTTCGGTGAAACAGTGAAAGACACCGCCGGCCTGAGTGCCGGAATCGGCCTCGCCGCACTCGCGCAAAATGCCCAAGGTGTCGTCGGAGCTGCTGCGGGTGTGGATGACCAGCGGTTTTTGCGTGATCTGCGCCGCCTTGATATGCGTGCGAAAACGCTCGCGCTGCCATTCCAGATCGGCAATCGTGCGACCGCCCTTGCGGTCTTCCATGCCGTAGTAATCGAGCCCGGTCTCGCCGATCGCCACCACGCGCGGCAGCGCGGCGCGCTCCACCAGATCCTGCACGCTGGGCTCGGTCATGTCTTCGGTATCGGGGTGCACGCCCACGGTGGCCCAGAAATTGTCATAGTCCAGCGCCAGCTGGTGCACCTCGGGAAACTCTTCCATCGTCGTGCTGATGCACAGCGCGCGCGTGACCTTGGCGGCAGCCATGGCCTCGCGGATCTGCGCAATATTGGCGCTCAGCTCGGGGAAATTCAGGTGGCAGTGGGAATCGGTAAACATAGAAATTGGACCGCCCCTGAGCGGCTGCGCCGCTTCCCCCCGGGGGACGACGCCATCGCTGCAAGACGGCTTTTGCTCGGCGCCTCTGGTGTGAGAGCGCGCCAGTATTAAAAATCACACGACTTACGCAAAACAGGTTTAGGCAAGCTGACTGGCGCAGAAGACAGGCTGTAGTTGAGTTCTTGTTTGCGTAAGTCCTAAATCAGATTGTCTGGGTCGGCTTCTCGGAGCTCAGGGCCGTGCCCAGAATCTGCTCGATCTTGGCCTTGAGCTCGGCAGACTTGGCATCCTTGGGAAACTGGATGCCCACGCCCTGGGTCCGGTTGCCGGAAGCGCGCTCTGGCGTCACCCAGGCCACCCGGCCCGCGACCGGATAGCGCTGCGGATCGTCGGGCAGGGTGAGCAGAACGTAGACATCATCGCCCAAACGATAGTCACGCTGCGTGGGCACAAAAATCCCCCCTTCGGCGAACAACGGAATATAGGCGGCATACAGCGCCGCCTTTTCCTTGATCGCCAGCTGCATCACGCTGGGACGAGGGGTGGTAGTTGCGTTCATAGTGGGTAGCGGAATTCTTGTGGCAGCCGGGCGGCGGTAGTGGCGAGGTTAACACCCGGGAATATTTTGACCAAACCGTGCTTCATGACCTAACGCACGGCTCTTGCGGCTTTGCCCGAGATCAGCACCGCCCGCGCCCTGGAGGCCAGGGCCTCCATCATCAGCCCGGCGTTGAAGGGGTGATCGGCCGTGCGCGCCGCCTGCACCAGCTCGCGCGACCATTCGGCCAGCAGCGCCATGGGCAGCGGCTTGCCCGGCAGATCGGCAGGCGAGAAATAGCGGGGCTCGCCGCCACCGGCCAGCGCCATCAGGTCGTGGCAGATTTTCTGCAGTGCCTGCACGGCATCCACCGGCGCAAAAGCCGCCAGCGCCGCCACATCCCCCTTGGCCAGCTGCCTTGGCAATTGGGCCCAGGCAGCGGCCTTGCCCGCGTCCGCCGCCATGCGCAGCGCATCGCCGGGTCGACCGCCTGCAGCCTGCAGGGCCGCAGCGGCATCCGGCTCGTTCAAACCTTGCGCCTGCAGCCACTGCGCGGCCTCGGCCGCCGCAGGCCAGGTCATGGTGTGCGTCAGGCAGCGGCTGCGAATGGTGGGCAGCAACTGGTGCGCGGCCTCGCTGGCCAGCACGAAGCGGGTGTCTCCGGGCGGCTCCTCCAGCGTCTTGAGCAGGGCGTTGGCGGTAATCGCATTCATTTGCTCGGCCGGGTAGACCAGCACGGCCTTGCCGCGTCCGCGCGCGCTGGTGCGCTGGCAGAACTCCACGGCATCGCGCATGGCTTCCACGCGGATTTCCTTGCTGGGCTTGCGCTTTTTGTCGTCGATGTCGGCCTGGGCCTTTTCCGGCAGCGGCCAGCCCAGCTCCATCATCTGCACCTCGGGCATGAGCACGCACAGATCGGCATGGGCACGCACATCTATGGCATGGCAACTGGCGCAGTGCCCACAAGCGCCTTGCGCAGACGGCTGCTCGCAGAGCCAGGCGCGCACTAGCGACAGTCCCAGTGCGTACTGGCCCAGACCCGAAGGGCCTTGCAGCAGCCAGGCATGACCACGCTGGGCCAGCAAACGGCCACGCTGCGAGGCGATCCAGGGCGCTTCGAGATCGGATTCACTCATGGCTTGCTGCCCACCATGATGGCCAGCCAGCCCTTGCGCACCACGGCCTGGGTGATCTGCTGCCACACGGCATGGCGGCTGGCATGGGCGTCGATACGCACAAAACGCTGAGGCGCCGTCCGGGCGCGCTCGGCATAACCTTGGGCCACTCGGGCAAAGAACTCGCCGGGCTGGGCTTCGAAGCGGTCGGGAACACGGGCCGTGGCCAGGCGCTCGGCCGCCACTTCGGCGGGCAGGTCAAACCAGAGCGTCATGTCGGGCTCGCGCATGAAATCCGGGGCCGGCCCTGCCTGCAGCGCCGTGCCGGTCTGCGCCATGCGCTCCAGAACCGACAGTTGCTCCCAGCTGAAGCCGCGGCCCGCGCCCTGGTAGGCAAAAGTGGCATCGGTAAAGCGGTCGCTGATGACCACCTCGCCGCGCGCCAGCGCCGGCTCTATGACCTGCACCAGATGGTCGCGCCGAGCCGCGAAGGCGATCAGCGCCTCGGTCAGCGGGTCCATGGCGTCATGCAGCATCAAGGCGCGCAGCTTTTCGGCCAGCGGCGTGCCACCGGGCTCGCGCGTGAGCGTGACCACTCGGCCCTGATCGCGAAAAGCCTGGGCCAGTGCCTCGATATGCGAGGACTTGCCCGCACCGTCGATGCCCTCAAAACTGATGAACAGACCCTTGGGTAAAGCTGTACTCACTGATATTTCCTCTAGTGCAGCGCATGGCGGCACCAGTTGTTTGATTCGACACAGGGCACAGGCCATGACCTGCCGCCCTCAAGGATTGCTTACTGACCGCGCTGGTAGCGGTTGACGGCCCTATTGTGCTCGTCCAGCGAGGCGCTGAAATGGCTGGTGCCATCGCCCCTGGCCACGAAGTACAGCGCCTTGGTCTGATCGGGCTGCACTGCCGCCATCAGCGCCGCCTTGCCGGGCATGGCGATCGGCGTGACGGGCAGGCCTGCACGGGTATAGGTGTTCCAGGGCGTGTCCTCCAGCAGATCGCGCTTGCGCAGGTTGCCGTCAAAGCTGGCCCCCACGCCATAGATCACCGAAGGATCGGTCTGCAGGCGCATACCTATGCGCAGGCGGTTGGAGAAAACGCCGGCAATCTGCGCCCGGTCTGCAGCGCGACCGGTTTCCTTTTCCACGATGCTGGCCAGGGTCAGGGCTTCATCGGCAGATTTGAGCGGGGTATTGGCCGCACGCATGGCCCAGGCATCGGCCAGACGGCGATCCATGGCGTGCAGTGCACGGCGCAGCACGGCCATGTCCGAGCTGCCCTTGGCATAGGTATAGGTGTCGGGGAAGAAACGGCCTTCGGGCGGCACGCCCACCCGACCCAGGGCCGTCATCACGGCTTCGTCACTGAGCCCTGCGCTGTCTTGCTTGAGGAATTCCTCACGCGCCAGCGCCGCTCGCACCTGGCGCCAGTTCCAGCCTTCGACAAGAGTCAGCGCACGCAGGCTTTCCTCGCCGCGCGCCAGCTTTTGCAACAGCACATAAGGTGTGAGACCGGTGCTCAGTTCGTAGTTGCCGGCCTTGATGGCGCGGTCCTTGCCCGAGAAGCGAAACCACGCATAGAGCAGGCGCGCATCGGTTTGCACCCCGGCCTTGACCACGTTCTGCGCCACGCCACGCGGCGTGGTGCCGGGTTCGATCTCCAGCTCCAGATTGGGTTCGGACAGCTGCAGCGGCTGGTTCAGCCACCACCAGGCGCCGCCTGCCGCCAGGGCAGCCAGCAGCAGCAAAAATATCAGTGCTCGAATAAGGGCACGCACAAGCTAGATCCATCAGTACACAGAGCGACGATCATAATTCAGCCATGACCCAGCCCAAGACGCTGCCCCTGAACGGCATTACCCCCATTTCCCACCTTGGTGTCATCCGCGCCGTTGGCGCCGACGCAGCCAGCTTTCTCCATGGCCAGTTGAGCAACGATTTCGCGCTGCTCAAGTTCGATCAGGCCCGCCTCGCAGCCTTTTGCACGGCCAAGGGCCGCATGCTGGCCAGCTTCATCGGCTTCAGGCGCAGCGCTGACGAAATTGTGCTGATCTGTGACCGCAGCCTGCTGGCTCCCACACTCAAGCGCCTGTCCATGTTTGTGCTGCGCGCCCAGTGCAAGCTCAGCGATGCGACGGCTGACTTTGCTCTTTACGGACTGACCGGCCAGGCTGCCGAGCAGCTTGCCGGCAAGGATGCAGCGGCCTGGACTCTGAGCCAGCAAGGCGATGCCCATGTGCTGGCGCTCTACCCCGCTGCAGGCAACCAGCGTGCGCTGTGGATCGGCCCTGCGGGTCAGGCCCCCGAAGGACAGCTGCTGAGCGAAGACCTCTGGCAATGGTCCGAAGTCCAGAGCGGCGTGGCCACGCTGTCGGCTCCGGTGGTTGATGCTTTTGTGCCTCAGATGCTGAACTACGAGTCCCTGGGCGGCGTCAACTTCAAGAAGGGCTGCTACCCCGGCCAGGAAGTGGTGGCCCGCAGCCAGTTCCGCGGCACGCTCAAGCGCCGCGCCTATCTGGTTCATGCCGAGCAGGCTCTGAGCGTGGGCCAGGAGGTGTTCAGCGCCGAAGACCTGGAGCAGGCCACCGGCACCGTGGTCCAGGCAGCAGCAACTCCGCAAGGAGGCTGGGACGCCATCGTCTCCATGCAGATTGCCTCCTCCACCCGCGACGATCTGTTTGCCCATGCGGCGCTGGCCGAAGGCCAGAGTGCCGATGCAGGCAAGGGCATTGCGCTTCAGGTCCTGCCCCTGCCCTACGAGCTGCTGGCGGATATCTAACCGTCCCCGGGCCCGCACTGACGCTGGCCCGGCATTGCCAGCCAGGCCACCGCTACACTTCGGCGCATGAGCAACTCTTCCCCGGACTACCGCCACCGCTGGCTGCTGGCCCTGGCCTGGGGGCTGCTCTGCGCCTTGATCCTGGCCCTGCAGTGGTGGCAGGCTCATGCTCGCCAGGAGCAGGAGCAGTTGCAGCTGACCCAGACCGTACAACGCCAGATGCTGGAGAAGGTGGCCCAGCACAAGGCCCACCTTACCGCCCTGACTGCCGTGGCACCGCTCGATGCAGCCAAGGAGTCATCGGCTCTGCAGCATATTGCGCAGTCGGTGCAGACCATTTACCCGCGCGTCCAGGAAATCCAGCTGGTCACGGCGGCCACGCCCGCCACCGGCAGTTGCCGGGACCCTGCCGTGGCGCAGACTGCCGCTCCGCTGGCGCCGCGAGCCAGCGCCAGCCTGCCTGACGCCCTGCACCCGGGTCATTATCTTTTTCTCAAAAAGATAGCAGACCCCGAAGGTTGGCTCTGCGTTCGCATTGATTCCTCTCACTTGCTGGATGATAAGGTCCTGCCCGATGACAGCGGGCTGCGCATCCGCCTTCATGACCACACCTTACTGGAGCCAGCTGCGCAGCTGCAGCAAAGCCACAAATTTGGCGAATTCACACTCGCCGGTTATGACCAGCCTCTGCAGGTGCAACTGCTCAGCCGCCCCCGCAGTCTGGTCAGCTGGAGCATGGCGCTGATCAGTGCCCTGATCAGCGCCATGCTGGTCGGTGCGGTTCATCTGATCTGGCAAAGCCGCCAGCAGGCCAGACGCCACCAGCAGCGCGCCCAGCTGCTGGCCAATGAAGCACAGCTGGCCCATGCCTCGCGCGTCAACGGCATGGGAGAGATGGCCTCGGGCATCGCACATGAGCTGGCCCAGCCCGTCACCGCCCTGCTCAGCCAGAGCCAGGCCGCATTGCGCGCCCACGAACTGGGCAAGACCGAACTGCTGGCGACTGCCCTGCAGGCCAATGTGCGCGAAGCCAGGCGCGCGGGTGCCATCCTGGAGCGCATGCGCAGCTATGTGAGCAATGCCCCCAGCCAGCCGCAGAGACTGGATCTGGCCCAGGTCGTCGATCAGGCCCTGCTGCTGCTGGAAGGCCCGGCACGCCAGGCCAAGGTGGCGCTGCACTGGCAGGCACCGCTGCAGCCCTGCAGTGCCTGGGCCGACCCGGTGGCGCTGGAGCAGGTGCTGCACAATCTGGTGCGCAATGCGCTCGATGCGCTTGGCCAGGCGCAGGGCGCGCAAGCCGCCATCAGCATCACGCTGGAGCAAAGCGGTGGCGAGGCCCTGCTCGCGGTGCAGGACAACGGCCCGGGCATGACTGCGGCCACGGCAGAGCGCATCTTCGAGCCGTTTTTCACCACCAAGTCCGACGGCATGGGGCTGGGCCTGCCGCTGTGCGCCACCTTGATGGAGCGCATGGGCGGCCGTCTGGAATATGTGCCCAGCCCGCATGGCGCCCGCTTTGTCATGCATCTGCCGCTGGATGGAACCGATTTGCCTGCATGATTTATCTGATCGATGATGACCCGTCGGTGCGCAACGCTCTGCATCTGCTGCTGCAGACCTATGAGCTGCCCGTGACCTGCTTTGAATCTCCTGCCGACTGCCTGGCCCATCTGGATCGCAGCCAGCCCGGCATCCTGATCACCGATCTGCGCATGCCCATGATGTCGGGCCTGCAGCTGCACGAGCAACTCATGGCACAGGGCGTGGACTGGCCCACGATAGTGATCACCGGCCACGGCGATCTGCATGCCTGCCGCCGTGCCTTCAAGGCGGGGGTCACCGACTTCCTGACCAAGCCCATCGAAGAGCAGACCCTGCTGCAGGCCATTGAGTCGGCGCAGGCACGGCTTGACCGGCAGGCCGAGCGCAACGAAGCCCGCCAAAGCCTGCGCGGCCTGACCGAGCGCGAGCGCGAGGTGCTGGAGCTGATCACCAAGGGCCTGGGCAGCAAGGAGATCGCAGCGGCGCTCGATATATCGGTGCGTACCGTGGACACACACCGCGCCAAACTGGCCGAAAAGCTGGGTACTGGCTCGGTCGCAGAACAGACAAGACTGCTGCTGACTGCAGCCTTGTAAGCGGCCAGACTCGGTAGGATTACCGATGGCCATCCGTTGCCTTGCGAATGGGCGCCGAAAGCAGCCCTTCTTAAAGTTCTGTCATCGCTTGTTCACCCCAATCCACAAGGAGCTTTGACATGAACCAACGCCTGCGCAACATCGCCTTCTGCACCCTGACCCTGGCCGCCGCCGCCGCTTCCGCAGCCACCGTTTCCACCCGTAGCATCGCCAGCGCCACTGCCTTGCAGCTGGCCCAGCAGACCGTGGCGGCCTGCAGCGCCGACGGCTACAACGTCAGCGCCTCGGTGCTGGACCGCTCGGGAGTGCTGCTGGCCATGGTGCGTGCCGACGGCGCCGGCCCTCATACCGTCGAAGCCTCGCGCGCCAAGGCCTTCACCTCGGCGTCGTCGCGCAACCCCACCAGCGGCATCGCCAAGGCCATTCAGTCCAATCCCGATGCGGCCGGCATGGCGAATATCCCCGGCTTCCTGGTGCTGGGTGGCGGCGTGCCCCTGAAGATCGGCAATGAAACCATTGGTGCGATTGGCGTGGCCGGTGCGCCTGGCGGCCATCTGGACGAAGCATGCGCCCAGAAGGCCATCACCGCGCTGAAGGATCAGTTGCAGTAATGCCCCCAGCACGCAGATGAGAACGAACAGAGTTCGAGCCTGCGTGCAACAAGGCCTGCGAAGCAGGCCGCCGCAGAGCGCTCCCGCCAGCGGGTGGCGCTCTCCTTCAGCCGCTGGGGCTCAGAACACCCCGTAGCGATAAGCCACATAGGCAGCCGCCGCCACCCCGATCAGACAGAGGACGGTCATGATTCTTGCCATGGACGCTCCTTTGCATCAAGCATCAAATCGGGCTTGAACACTTGCAGATAAAGCGTTTCAAGCTATCAAAACAGATGTATCAAAGCACTCTGCGCATCGTGATGTGGGGAATACCGGCCTCCTCATAAGGCTCGCCTACCGGCGTAAAGCCTGCGCGCAGATAGAAGACTTCGGCATGGCGCTGCGCGTGCAGCACGATTTCCTTGTCGCCGCGATCGCGCGCCGCATCCATCAGGCTTTCGAGCACCATGCGCCCCCAGCGACCGCCGCGCACGCTGCGATCCACGGCCATGCGGCCGATACGCCCCACGCCCGGCGCATCGCTGACCAGCCTGCCCGTAGCCACGGGCTGGTTCAGGCCATTGAACAGCACCACATGACGCGCCACGGGGTCTAGCTCGTCAATCTCGATCTCGCGCGGTACACCCTGCTCGCGCACAAACACGGCCAGGCGCAGGCGCTCGGCGTCGCGCCCCAGGTCGTTCCAGCTGCCCGAGCGCAGCGTGACGATCTCCTGCCCTGCTTCATAGGCCGTGAGCAGATCCCGCATGGCCTGGGGCACGGGCCTGGGGGTCTGCGTCGCCGCGTCGGCAAACACATAGATCAGCTCCACGGTGTTGAGCAGCTCCATGCCCCGGAAGATGCCTGCCTCGAACTGCAGCGAGGTATTGCCCTGTTTGACGCAGCGGATGCCGACATCCAGCACGTCGCCCAAAGTGGCCGAGCCGTGATAGACCGTGCTGGCCTTTTTCACAAACAGCTCGCCGCCCAGCGATGCAAAGCCGGCCTCATAGGGGATGGCCAGCTGGCGCCAGTAGTTGGTGATGGCCACATCGGCATACATCAGATAGTGGGCGTTGAAAACAATCTTCTGCGCGTCCACCTCGGCCCAGCGCACCTCGATACGCGTAAAGCTGCGAAAGTCCTGTCGATTCATAGTTCTTACTCTGGTTTCAATTCAATCCAAACGCGCCGCGCAAGGCTTGCGCCATGTCCCGGTGCGCCTGACGCGCCTCGGCAATCACGCGCCCCATCTTGACGAACTCATGGGTCACTCCCTTGTAGATTTCCAGATCCACGGCCACGCCCGCCATGCGCAACTTGTCAGCATATTCCACGCCTTCGTCCACCAGGGGGTCGCACTCTGCCAGACCGATCCAGGCAGGTGCGACATCGTCGACATCGGGTGCCAGCAAAGGAGCGAAGCGCCAATCCTCGCGGTCCTGGCGCCTGGCGATATATTGCGCAAAAAACCAGGTGATGGAAGCCTCTTCAAGCACCAGTCCATGGGCAAAGCGGCGATGAGAGTCGGTGTCCTGGTGCGCCGTGGTGCCGGGATAGATCAGCAGTTGCAGGGCCAGCTTGAGGCCGGTGTTGCGTGCTTCGATGGCGCAGGCTGCCGCCAGCGTACCGCCGGCGCTGTCGCCGCCGACAGCCAGGCGGCTGCCGTCCGCCCCCAGGTTTTGCGCATGGGCTGCCAGCCACTGCAGCGCGTCCCAGGCATCGTCATGTGCGACGGGAAACCGGAACTGTGGCGCCAGACGATAGTCCAGCGACACTACCATGCAACCCGCCAGGTGCGCGAGCTGACGGCAAAGCGCATCATGCGTGGCCACGCTGCCTACGGTAAAGCCGCCGCCGTGCAGATACAGCAGCACAGGCAAGCCCGCAGCGGGGGCTTCATCGCGACTCACAGGTGCATAGAGGCGGGCCGGCAGCTGCATGCCGTCGCGTGCAGGAATCTGCAGCTCCTCCACACGAGGCAAGGCCTGCTTGGGGATTTCAAGCACGCCGGCGCCAGCCTCATAGGCCGCCTTGGCAGCTTCCGCGCCGAGCTCGTGCATGGGAGTGCGCGCGGCCCGCTCCATGCGACGCAGCACATCGCGCATGGATGGTGTCAGACTGGCTGGCAAAGCCGCAGAAGAATCGGACATGATCACGACGGTAAAAAAACACAGGATGGCATTGTGCGTTGCAACTCCGAAGTCTGCAGGCCAATGCTGACAATTGTTCGGAATCGATACCATCGCAGACGTTCCGGGGAGCCAGCCCATGCTGGCGGCAGACTCAAGGCATCGGCCAAGGTGGGCAACATCGCATCGCGGCTGACAGTTAGCGGCAGCGGTTCATCGCTGAACCAACTGGCTGCGGCAGCCATTCAATGCGCCAAGGATTCCGCCCAGTAGTCCGAACCAGTGCGCCTGGGTGACGATATAGCCACCGATCAATTTCTGTTCGCGCAGATCAGGGCCGGCCCAAGACTGCCAGGCCAGCCAGCCCATCACAAGCAGCAGCACGGTGGCGGCCGCGGGGTCCCGGTGAAGCAGGACCTGCGGCAGGAGCATCCAGACAATCAGCCCGTAGAGCAGGCCCGACATGCCGACATAGTCGCTCACCTGAGGCGAGGTGAACCACAACAGCATAGAGACCAGAACGGCCAGAGAGCCCATGCAGGCAAGCAGACGCCTTGCCGTCCAGCTGGCATCCGCGAAAGAGCAGCACAACAGCAAGCCGCAGGCATTGATTGCGGCGTGAGCCCAGCTCAGGTGCACCCAGTGTGCCGACAGCAGCCTCCACCATTGCCCATCGGCAAGTGCCGCTGTCTCATAGCGCAGCAGTCCTCGCCATGCAGCAGGCAGGGCCTGCAGCAACGCCATCAGCATGCACATCAGCAGCGCGCACTGCCTCGGTGAGAGAGCTCCAGGGCCGGACTTCATGCCTGGGGCTCGGGCCTGAGCCACAGCCAGATCTGCACGCAGGCCATGACTGCCACCGCCGATGCGCTCAGCCAGGGGTTCTCGGCGACATGAAAGATCAGCGCAGAGCTGAACACCATGCTGGCACTGGCCATCCATTTGACGCGACGGCTTACCTGCCCGCCATCATCCCAGTTGCGCAACATGGGGCCGAACAGGGAGTGGGCATACAGCCAGCCGTGAAGCCTGGGCGAGCTGCGTACCGCCGCCCAGGCGGCCATCAGGATAAACACGGTCGTAGGCATGCCGGGCACCACGGCACCGATCAGGCCCAATATCACGCAGAGAACGGCGAAGACCATCAAAAGACAACGCAGGGGCAGGGAAAGGCGCTTATGCAATTCTTCCAGCCTTGGGGTCGGGAAGTCGGCGGATGAGGATGGTTCTGTCATGGATCAGGGAGGCGGAGAACGCACGATGCTCCATGCGATATCGCCGCCACGATTTCCTATCAGGTTCAATATATTGGCCAGCGCCGCGTCCTGTCCGGGTTCGGCCCCGGCCAGTCCTTGAAAGCGCCACCGGCCCGCAAGCTGCTGGCCTTTTCCGCTCAGTTGCAGCGCACCTTGCAGCGTCTGCAGCTCAAAGGCCGGACCCGCGCCTGCGCGCTGAGCGGCAAGTGCCATGCGATAGCTGCCCAGCGGGCGCAGCGTGGAGAGCCGGGAAGACAGCGACAAGGCCTTCAACTCCAGACGCCCCTGCATGAAGTCAGTCTCCATGCTCTCGGGCCATTGAAGAAAGGACGAGGACAGCTGAAGCTGACCGTCCAGGCCCAGTGTGTTCCAGGGAGTCCCCAGGCCCGCAAGCAGCTGGGCCGGCAGTTGCCAGTCCAGCCCTGACAGCTGAAACACCCGTCTCAAGGGCAGCCAACGCAGCTGCGCCGCTTGTCGCTGACAGCAAGCATGCTCAACGGCGACGCCAACACCCCAGTCCTGCAGGCGCAGGCCCTGCGCCTCGCTGCTGCGGGCCGGATGCAGACTCCAGCTCAACCGCCCCGGCAAGGCTTGCGCATCATGGCTGCCCGCTCCGCCCGCCAGCATCAGCACTGCGGACCCCTTCCAGACCGAGCCACGCACGTCCTGCAGCGCGATGCGCTGGCCGCTCGCCATGGCGACCTGGGCCGCAAGCCAGTGTGCGGGAAAAAAAGCCAGCAGGCACAGCACGCCGCCGAGCAGCCCTCCGGCCATGGCCCAGCGCCATGGCGAGCCGGCCGTTGAAGGCCTCGAGCGGCCGCTTCTGCGCCAATGCGTTCCAGCTACCACGGTACGCAACAATGCTCAGGCAGCGATGGCTGCAGGCTGCGGAAAATAGCGCTCCAGCAAGCTGCCAAAGCGGTCATAGGCAGCATTGGCACCGGCAATCACCTTGTCCTGGATTGCGGCATCGTCGAGCGCCGGCGCGTCGAGCGACGCCACAAACGCACGCCAGGCCAAGGCCCGGCCCTGCGGATAGGCCGCCAGATTGCGGGCCCCGAAGGTCTCCGACAAACCCAGACGATCCCTGGCTTCCTTGAACAGAAAGGCTGCCCCGAGGGTCGAGCCCTCCGACACATACAGCCACCCCAGGGCCTCGGGCATGCCTACGGCCTCGCTGCCTAGTGCTCCTTGCGGAAGCTCTGCCCCCAGATCGGCCAGATCCGCCAGCGAAGCCTCCTGGCGCCCGCGCGCTTCCAGGTCAGGGACTGCTGCCTTGACGGCGGTATCCTGGAACAGATGCTCCACGTCGCGCTGGAACAGGTATTGGGCAGCGACAAAGCGCGCATAGCTGCCGCGATCGGCAAATGGATTGCCTCGCTCCATGAGCTCATGCATGCGCTCATGCTGCTGCGCGGTCTCCGTCTTGAGACGCTGGGAAAGTCGGGCCCCGCTCAAGGGGCTGGTTTGCAGATTCATGGTATTTCCTGACTTCAATTCGATGGCGGAGCAGCTCCGGGCTGGTTCAACCCGGAGTCGCCTTGCTCCAGGTTTCGCCTCAGTTCTGCGAGGACTTCAAGCTGCGACGGCGTGCCCAGGCCAGTGCCGCCAACGGCGCCAGCAGCCAGGCGCCCAAAGGACCTCCTCCGCCGCCGCCATTGCTGCTGTTGCCCGTCTCTGTGCTGCCGCCGCTACCCGTTCCGGGCTGCGTGACTGCAGTGGCCTGCACCGTGACCTTGCTGGTCACGGGCTGGCCGTCGTTCTGGCTGCTGCAAGTCAGGCTGAAGCTGTTCTCTCCCTCGACCGCCAGTACCACGGGCACCTTGCTGCCGCTGGTCTGCTGAGCACCGCTCCAGGCGCCGCTGGCCGTGCAACTGCTGGCCTGGGTGGTGGACCAGCTCAGGTGAATGGAGGATCCCACAGCAGCCGTGGCCACAGAGGCGGTCAGCGCTTCGCTGAATGACGCTGTAGGCAGGGGTACGTCAAAGGAGAAGATCGTGCCGTTGCCGGGCGCGGCCGCGGTCGTCGTCACCGGCTGGCCGTCACCACCGACGTTGGCCGCACCATAGAGCTTTTGCACACCACCCGCGACCGCACCGGCGCTCAGGCCGGTCAAGCTTCCGCCTTCGCTGCCCATGTCGAAACGATGCAGGACTTCGTAGCTGTCGTCCGCGTGATCGGCGGTGGCTCCAACCTTGATGCGGTACAGAGTTCCCGCGCCATACGGCGTGCCCAGGCCGGTTTTGGGCGCGTTCATGGTCGAACCATCGGTGGCCGTCGTTCCGTAGATATTGCCGTCTGCTGCCAGAACCAGCGGGCCGGATGGAGCGCTACCGTCGGCCTGCGCCGTGCCATCGAGCGCCACAGTGTCAGCGCCGCGGAAATAGTGCACGACGGCAAAGCTGTTGGGGTCCGATTTCTTCACGCGCCAGATCGTGCCGCCGTAACGGCTGTCCATTGAATTGCCCGCCGTGGGCGCATTGAATTGCGTCGTGCCGTACAACCATTCACCGACCTCGACCATGCCCACCACACGCGCGCCCTTGGCCGTTGGCTCCCCATCGCGGGCTCGCATAAAGGTGTGCAGCAGTTCGACCTTGGACGAATCCAGCGCGCCCTTTCCGGCAACGCCTTCCTCGATGGCAGCCTTGCTCAACTTGACCAGCGTTCCCACCGAGCGCCCCTGATAGTCCGAGGTAAGCGTGCTGTCCACCACGCCATCTGCCGACACCCCGGTCAGCACGTACAAGGCCTGGTCCTTGCTGCTCCACACACTGGCCACCGGTGCACCGCCCTTGGGGTGCAACTGCTTGTTGCCTTGTTGCTCCTCGTAATCGCAGAAATTCAACACCTTGGAGTAGCTCTGATCGGCATTCATGCGCCACAGAATATTGGCCGTGGTACTCGCGCCGCAAGCCGATGCTGATTCACCCGAGCCCATATAGAGATTGCCTGCGGTGTCGAGGGCCATGGTTCCCAGTGGCTTGAAGCTGGGTGCGGGCAGCGCCACAGCCTTGCCGCCCTTGATACTGAAGACTGCGCCTGCAGTTTCCCAGGGAAAGCCACCCGGTGGAACGGCTCCATTGCCAGCAACAAGAAAGCCACCATCGGCCGTAGGCACCAGCGGGGTCGATCCCTGGTAGATGCTGCCCAGCAGTTCGAAGCGGTGGTTGGCACCTGTGGTGTCGAGGCCATAGACCGTACCCTGGCCCCAGAAGGCCGGCGCAACGGCCGTGGCGCCCAGGAAGGTGTGACCATAGAGGCGGCCATCAGCAGCCAGCACCGGTGGCACGGCCGGCTTGGCTCCACCGTTGTTGATGCCGCCAAACTTGTGCAACACCGTGGGCTTGAAGGCGGCTGGCAGCGTCTGAGCCACGGCATGCGCCAATGGCAGAGCCAGTGCAAGAGCGGGAAATGCGACACGTGCAACACGCCGCAGAGCGGGTTGGATTGAATTCATTGCCATTGACTTTCCTGGTGTAAAAAACGATGTGAAAAGGACACGCTCAGCCGAGCGTCTGGGAGTGGCGTGCGCGGCGGCGGTACACCGCCAAGCCCGCCAAGGGAGCCAAAAGCCACAAAGCCAGAGGCCCACCACCGCCATTGCCGTAGGAGACCTGGTTGCCGTCCTCTGCGGTTGCCGGAGTGCTGACATAGACCACGGTGGAAGCTGAGACCTGGGCACCTGCAGCACCGCTTGCTACATCACAGGTCAGGGTGTAGCGATAGGTGCCCCGGGCCGGACGTAGCTCGACGCTGCCCTGTGTGGCCACGGAGCCCACCCAGTCGCCTGCTGTCGATGCCGCAGAGCATTGCTTGGCGTTATTGGTGATCCAGGTCAATGAGACGGTTTCACCGGCCTTGATCTCACCGGCGCTAGCCACGAGACTGGCATCGGCACGCGGGGTTTCGGCCGAGTCCACGGCGAGCTGGAAAACAGTGCCGTAATCGGTGGCAACCTTCAGGCCCGCACTGTTCAGATAGTGACCACCCATGGCCGTCACGCCATACAGGCGACCGTCTGCGCCAGCGCGCACACCTACGGGTTTGCGCCCGTCACTGCCGGAAAAGGAATGCACCAGCTCGAAACCGCTCTGCGTTACCTGACCTTCGCCATTCACCACTATGCTTGCTGGTCGGATGCGATAGACCGCGCCGCAGCCGACTTCGGAATTAGCCGCCGCGCTGGACGGCGCGCACAGATTGCCGCCACCGGACATGGTCGTGCCGTAGATGGCACCATCGGCCCCCAAAGCCATGGGGCCGCGCGGCGTGGCGCCATCGGCATTGTTGAAGGTATGCAGTATCTGCAACGGCCCGCCCGCCTTGGCAATGCGATACAACGCGCCATAGGGCTTGGGTCCGTCGTAATAGGGCAAATCCTTGATGTAGCTCAGGGTGGTGCTAGGCGCCCATTTGCGCGAGCCGCAGGAGGGGTTGTCACGCGAGATGCTCTTGATCCAGGTACCTGTGATGCTGCTGTTGGCATGCACATAGCAGTCGCCGACCGAAGTCCCCCCGTAGAGATAGCCGTCACCACCATCAATCAGTGACGACAGGCTGTGCTCCTGCCCTGAGCCCATGGTCCGATTGGTCACGTCGCCGCCCGCCGTCACCCCCGCTTCGTAGGGAATGCCGCTGGGATACAGCACAAAGCCTTCGCTGTTGGCGTTGTCATGGATGTTGATTTCGCCTTCGGCAAGCGTGAAGGTGTGCAGCACGGCAAAACCCGAGCCGTCGGCTGCATTGATGCGGTAGAGCGTTCCCGTGGGCGTGGTCGCTGCGGTCGGCGTCGACGGTGCCAGCGGCAGTCCGCGGTTGTATGCGGTCACGCCATACAGCACGCCGTCCTTGCCCAGAATCAGGTCGTTTGCCGTCTGGCGCATGCCCGAAGGCCCGGCCGAAAACTCATGCAGCGTGCTTACCTTGCCGGAGGCGATATCGATCTTGAAAACCCGCCCCTGTCCCTTGGGCCCCTTGTCGATGCCATAGAGGTTGTCCTGCGCATCAATGACCAGCGCGCCATTGGGTGAATACAGCTGATCGCGCGTACCTTGCACCAAGGCGGAATTGGCCCCGTCATAGTCTGTACGGACAATGACGCCCAGGCCCACGGCAGGCGAATAGGAAATATCGCTGGGCTGGTTCTTGCCCGCATTCTTTTGGCCGTTGATAGTCGTCATCACCGCGTACAGACTGCCGTCGGATGCGCGCACCGGCGTGCCCGAGATGCGACCATGCAGATCATTGGCCGGGTTATAGGCTACGCGCTCATAGACTGAGACCCCGGCTCGCATGGTGTACATGCCGAACGCGGTATACATCTGCGAGGACAAGACCGATGGCCCGCCGCCGTTGAAACCGCCAAACAAATAGCCAGCACTCGAACCAGGGCGCACCGCATACAGGGGTGGGGATGTCGGGTAGCGGGCGCCGGGCCAGCCAATCGTTCCATCGGGCGTGGTGACATCGTCGCCGGCGGGCCGCAAGGAGGTGAGCATGGTCAGCCGGGCATCGCTGACCTTGGTCTGCGCGGCGGACGGCATGGCGGCACAAAGCGCCACGGCGATGCAGGCTGCGGCGGGCCAATGCTGCGGCCAGCCATGAAGAGCGGAAAAGGACATCACATGGACCTTTGGGAAAAGACGGACGGATGGAAACAGCGGCAAGGCGCAGGCCCGGGCCGAAACTCAGAACTGGATGGACAGGGTGGCGATGGCGGTACGACCAGGGCCGATGAAATAGCTGCCGCCCTGCATCTCCGAGTAATTCAGGTCGCGCAGGTTGTTGATGGACACACGCAAAGTGGCGTTGGGAGTGATTTCGTAGCTTGCCCAGAGGTCGAACAGACGCCAGGATTTCTGGTTGTAGCGCTCGCCCTGCGTGGTCCAGACGCTGCTGTTGGTGCTGGGAGACTGAAAGCGCATGCGGCCGCCCAGCGTCAGCTTCTTGTCGAGCAGACGCACACCGGCGCTCAGGCTGGCGGTCTTTCTGGGCGGCAGCACATACCAGATGTTGGCGTCGCCCGGCTGACCCAGATTGTTGTTGGGGTAGCCCGTCAGACTGCCCAGAGGGAAGGAGTCATAACCACCCTTGCCAGTGTTGACGAGCATGTGGGTGTAGTTGAGGCTGCCGAAGACGCGGCCGTTGTCATAGTCGCCCTGCAGCTCCAGGCCCTTGCTGCGAAAAGGGTCCTGCAGATTCACGTAGGCATAGGGCCCCAGCAGGCCGCCCCCGGCGGTATCGATGGGCGACATGATGCGCGCGAGCGTCACATAGTCTTTGACCTTGTTGTTGAACCAGGCCGCTTTCACTCGCAGCTTGTCGCCCTTGCTCAGCACATCGTCAAACACGCCATTGGCCCCGACCTCCCAGTTGCGCGAACGCTCTGCGCGCAGATCCGGGTTGGGGTAGTAGGGAAAGAGGCTGCCCGTATGCTGACCCCACATCAGCGCCTCCGTCAGCGCCGGTGGACGCATGCCCCGACCCACGCTGGCAAACAGCTGTATGGGCTCCACCGGTTTGACGGCCAGCGCCAGGCGGGGTGCGAAAGCGCCATCGTTGCGATCAGCCTTGAAGCGGGTGTACAGCGCTGTCGACGGGGGGCGTACGCCCGGAGGGTTGATGAGCGAGCCGACGCGCATGCGTCCGTCCCCCTGCATGCCATACCAGTCATAGCGCAAGCCACCCGTGAGTTCCAACCAATCGCTGTGCATCCAGTTGAGTTCGCCGAACAGGCTGGCAACCGTGCGCTTGCCTTTCGGGGTCGAGCCCGCATACAGCGCCGTCGTGCCGGCATCCGCCCCCACCGAGAGCGCTTGTGCCTGCGGGTCGGTCCAGTCGTGGAAGAACTCCGCTCCGGTCTTGAGCAGCGCCGCATCCCTGGCGCCCCACTGAAGACGGGAGGTGTTCTCCAGCGTCCCCCCCACGGTACTGGTCTGGTACTGCAGGTCATAGGCATAGGGGTCCAGCGTGCCGCCCGCATATCGATGCGCCTGATTGCGGGTACGGGTGTAGTAGAGGCTGGACTTGAGATCCACCAGAGCGCTTGCGGACGGGTTCCACGCGTAGTTGGCCAGCAAGGTGTCGGTGCGAACATGGTTGAGAATGCCCCCGCCACTGGCCGACTGCGGCTTCTCGCCGAACTTCGCATCCATGCCGATATAGCTGAACTTGAGCTGCTGCTCGGGCGCGAAACGCCAGGTGCTCTTGAGCAATACCGAAGTCTGATCCTGAGAGGTCAGCTGGCTCACGCCATGCACCTGGCCACCCGCATCGTCGGTCATGGAACCGCGGTGGCCCTTTTCAAATTCGCCGACCTTCTTGCGACTGACCAGCATCACCAGATCAACGTCCTCACGGGGCTTGAGGCCCAGAGCCGCACTGCCGGCAAAGTGATAGCCGTTGTTGCCACTCGAAAGATTCAGCCGGGCGCCGCGGGTGCTGCCGTCCTTCATCAGGTCGTCTGCTTCGAGCGTGCGGAAGTTGACAACCCCCGCAATCATCCCTGCGCCGCCCACCGTGGAGGTTGGTCCCTTGGAGATATCCACACCACCCAGCATTTCCGGATCGAGATACACCGAGCCGTTGGAGCCATGTCCGCTTTGCTGGTAGTTCTGGCGCGTGCCGTCGATCATCACGTTGACCCGGCCAAAATCCTGCATGCCGCGAATATTCACCGACACTCCAGGATCCCTGCGACTTTGCGAGGTGTAGACACCCGGCACCTCTGCAAGAAC
The DNA here is from genome assembly GCF_018292285.1 of Comamonas brasiliensis. Classification (NCBI taxonomy): domain Bacteria; kingdom Pseudomonadati; phylum Pseudomonadota; class Betaproteobacteria; order Burkholderiales; family Comamonadaceae; genus Comamonas; species Comamonas brasiliensis. The sequence goes on along the minus strand of NZ_JAANES010000001.1, from coordinate 494,128 downwards.
ATCGGCGGTGTTGCGCGGTGGCAGACGATCGATCTCCTCGCGCGTGACCACGGCTACCGAGGCAGCCGTCTCGAACACCTGCTGGCGCGCGTCCTTTTTCGCGACGACCAGCACCTCGTCCAGATTGCGCTCCTGCACACCGGCCCGAGCGCCTTGCGCAGCTTTCGGGGAACGGGCAGTTGCCGGCCGAACACGCCATGCGCCCGGCCCTTCGCTTTGCGCCTGAAGCGGATGATCCTCCAGCAGCGAATCCAGCGCGGCTTGAACCGTTGCCATGCCCTTGAATCCTCGGCTCTGCTTGCCTTGCACCAGGGCCGGATCAAACGCGATCATGACCTGAGCCTCACGGGCCAGTTGATTCAGCACCGCTTCCACCGGAGCTGCCGGAATCGAATACGAGCGCAACGCCTGGTTGCTCACCTGGGACGCGATTTGCGCATGGGCAGCCACCGGCGCCAGCGTGCCCCAGGCAAGGCTGACCGCGGCAGCAGTCAGGGCAAGTGCGGCGGGATGCCTAGGCGCGGATGCACGCATGCGTGGCAGGCGACGGGGGAGCATGAATAAGTCCTTTCTGAAAGCCGCCACGTCAGACCTGCCAAACGGCGGTCTTTTTCAAGGCGCTACTGTTAACAAGGACGAAGCAGCTCGCCAAACCCGTAATGTTTTTTTAAAAATTTTTTGTGCCTTGTGCGAACAGCCAGGAAACTTCAGCCGCGCGGCACCAGCGTGACCCAGTAACGCGTGCGTCGGCGCAACTCCAGGGGCCATGTTTTCTGCAGCAGATCCAGGCTGCGCTCGGTGTCCCTCAGACTGAACACTCCGGAGATAGGCAGTTGCGCCACACGCTCGTCGCAAGCCAGATACCCGGTCCGGTATCGACCGAGCTGCGTCACGAGGACCGACAGCGGCATGCTTCGGGCCACCAGCAGCCCATCCGTCCACGCATCGCCATCACCGTCGCCGGCCTTCAGCTCATGAACTCCCGAAGCATCGAACCAGGCCTGCTCGCCCTGACGCAGAAGCTGGACTTGTGACGTCGCTTGAGGTCTGAGCTCGACGACATCGCTCAATACCTGCACCTCGGTGCCGCCCTCGCGCACCTGCGTCAGAAAGCGGGTGCCAAGTGCTCGCACCTGACCGTGTGGCGTCTGCACGAACAAGGGACGATAGCGCTGCGCCTCGCTGTCGGCCCCCGAGGTCAGCGCGATACGCCCCTTGATCAGAACCAGGCGTCTCTCGCCCTCATCGAAGCGCAGGTTCACGGCCGTCGAAGTGTCCATCAGCATGATGGAGCCGTCGGCGAGCACCACACGGCGTACTTCACCAACTCCGGTACGAAGATCGGCCAGCAAGGCACTGTCGCTCCAATGCCGATTCGCTATCAGCACGCTGCACCCGGTCCCCATCGCAATGGCCATCAGGCCCATGGCCTTGCGCCGCCCCATATGCTTGCTCGCGCCATCCAGGGTCTGTTGCGCCAGAGCGGCCGGTACTGCGGGCATGCCGGCAAAACGACTTTGAATGCCCTGCAGCCGCTCCCAGGCCAGGGCATGCTCGGGCGCAGCCTCTCTCCAGAGCCGGCACTCATCCCAGACGGCTGCGGAGGCACTGCCGCCCTGAAGACGCACCAGCCATGCGATGGCCTTCTGGACCACCTCCGGCGACGGCTCGTTCGGGCCTGCGTTCATGCAGCGGCATCCAGATAAACGATGCGGTAGCAGTGCGCAAAGGCCGCTGCCATGTATTTTTCGACCGAGCTCAGGGACACACCCAGACGCGCCGCCACTTCCTTGTACGTCAGCCCATCGAGCTGCGCCAGCAAAAAGGCACTGCGCGCTCGGGCACCCAGCCCGTCCAGCATGCGGTCTATCTGCTCCAGTGCCTGCAGCACAATGGCCCGCTCCTCGGGCGAAGGACATACGGGCTCCGGCATCTGGGCCAAGGTCTCGAGATAGGCCCGCTCCAGAGACATGCGTCGGCAATGATCGATCAGTACGCTGCGTGCCACCGTGGCGAGAAAGGCCCGCGGCTCCTGCAACTCCTCCGGGCACTGCCTGAGAAGGCGCATATAGGTGTCCTGCGCCAGGTCTGACGCGTCCTGCACACAATGCACTCGCCGCCTCAGCCAGTTCACCAGCCATCCATGGTGGTCGCAATAAAGCGTGTGTAAAAGAGAAGAGGAACTAGCTTGCACACCAACCATGGCTCATGATTTCCGTACGGCTCAAATTTAATTACTGAGAATCATTCTCAATTGTATTCATTTGAAACACATACCATGCTTATCCTTGCATAGCTCAGGGGAATGCAGAGCTGATTCCCTGTCATGAATCGCCCAACGCTCCTGGAAAGGCCTTGAGGCGCAGACACTGGCCAGTGATGGGAAACCGCCGATACCGCCTTCCTAGGCCCTGCAAGCCGAATCAAGAAACAAATAAAAATCATTCTCAATAAAGTCTATACTCGGCTTTACATTTCTTCGCACGCCAGCATGAATTCTTGACACAAGCCAGCCAGCGAACCAGCCGCACCGTTTGTCTGCCTGTCATGCTGAGCTTCCCGTCCAACTGCGTTCCCTTGCCACGGGCGTTTCGCCCGCGCTTTGTCATTGCGGCTTCTGAATGCCGCAATCCTTGCCGCCCGCCAGCGCATCAGGAGGCGGCATGAAAGCCAGCGCCCCCCTTTCGTACTACCGGCTTGCCGTTGCCTCGCGCAGCCTGGCTGCCGGCCTTGGCGGCTATGCGCTCGCAGCCGTCAGTACCGCCGCCCTGAGTCTGCTGCTGAGTTCGCTGATGAGTCGCGTGGAGGCGGTGATGACGGCCACCCTTCTGTCCTGGGTCGTCTACGCCATGGCGATTGGCTGGACTTTCTATGCGCGCACAGCCTGGCTTGCCTGGGCCGGAGTGCTTCTTCCTGCGCTGTTCTTGGGGGCCGTGATTTACGGGACATCGTGGTGGGGAGTCCAGGCATGAGCGGCTCTCGAACCACGCACCAACCCGAGCAGGAAGGTTTTCGCCAGGCCATGTCCTGGCTGCACACCTGGTCGGGTCTGATTCTGGGATGGCTTCTGTTTGCGATTTTCGTCACCGGCACGCTGAGCTTCTTCAAGAACGAATTCAATCTGTGGATGCGGCCCGAGTTACATGGTCTGCCCGCGTCCGACAGCGACGTCGCACAACGCGCCCAGGTGGCGCTGCACGAGCACGCGCCGGGCGTCAGCAACTTCATCATGCGCCTGCCCGATGAACGCACGCCGGCCGTGAATGTACTGTGGCGCGACAAGCCCAACAGCCGCTTCGAGACCTTGCTGCTGCACCCGCAGACCGGTGCCGCACTGCAGACCCGCGAGACCGCCGGCGGAGAATTCTTCTACCGCTTCCATTTCGAACTTCGCACCGCTCACAAGGGCCGCTGGACGATCCAGGGCCGTTGGGTGGTGGGCGTAGCGACGCTGATGATGTTCATTGCCTTGCTGACCGGCGTGGTCACGCATCGCCGCATCTTCAAGGACTTCTTCACCTTTCGCCCGCGCAAGGGCGGGCAGCGCGCCTGGCTGGACGCACACAACGTTTCGGGGGTGCTGGTACTGCCCTTTTATCTGATGATCACCTTCAGCGGTCTGATGATTTTTCACGCCATGTATATGCCGGCCGGCATAGCCGCCGCCTACCCTGGCGCAAAAGGAACGGACACGCAAAGCTATTTCTCCGAGCTGCAGGGCGATGTTCCCGGTGCACGCAGTGCCAGGCGCGGCGGCAACGCGCAGGCCGAGCCCCTGCCCATGCTGGATCTGGCCCCCATGCTGAGCCAGGCCAGTCAGCTATGGCAGGGCGGTCGTGTCGGCAGCATCACGGTGCGCAGCGACAGCCAGGGCCCGCTGGTGGAGATCACCCGCCATGACGGCGACAGACTGCAATATGGGCCGGCGCGGCTGCGTTTCGACGGCAGCAGCGGTCAGCTGCAGACCCAGGTCGATCCGCAGGGCCCGGCCATCAAGACTTATGGCGTGCTCTATGGCCTGCATCTGGGGCGCTTCGCCGATACCGGGATGCGCTGGGTGCTGTTTGGCTTTGGCGTCATGGGTTCGCTGATGATTGCCTCGGGACTGATACTGTGGTCCGTCAAGCGCCGCGCCCAGGCCCTGCGCAAGACGCCTGCCGCCCCCCTGCCCTTTGGCGAAAGGATGGTGGCAAGTTTCAATATCGGCCTCATGGGCGGCCTGCCGCTGGCGATCGCTGCCTATCTGCTGGCCAACCGGCTGCTGCCCCTGGAAATGCCAGGCCGACCCGATGCCGAGCTGTCCTGCTTTTTCGGCATCTGGATACTGGCCTTGCTGCTGGGTCTGGTACGACCTTCACGCCAGGGCTGGGCACTGATCCTGGGTCTGACCGCCCTCGCCTATCTGCTTCTGCCCTTGGTCAATGCCCTGACCACCTCCACCCATCTGGGCATCAGCCTGCCAGCCTTGGACTGGAGCTGGGCCGGCATGGACCTGAGTTTTGCGGCCACGGGACTGATGTTTGCTGCCCTCACCCGGCATCTGCTCAGGCACAAGCCCCAGCCCGCAGCCAGACACGCAGCCCCTGCCAAGTCCGAGCGCAAAACCAACGCCGCGCGGATTCCCGGCGACAACACGGCGCAGGAGGCTTAACAGATGCTGCTCGACTTTCTGTTGTGCTTTGCCGCCTGGACAGCCCTGGCCTTGGCCATGGACCGACATCACGAAGATGCCTGGCCCGGGGTGGACAGTGAAGCACCTGCAGCCGCAGTGCTGCGCCAGCGCCTGTTCAAGAGTGGCTGGGCGCTGCTGGGCTTGTCCCTGGGTATTGCCCTGTGCTTGCCGGCTGCGAGCAGCGTCGCCCTGTCTGCAACGGCCTGGACCGCAGCTCTGTGCCTGTCGGCTCTGGCCGCCACCGCCCTGGCCACCTGGCAAGCGCCGCGCATGCCCGTGCTCGGCCTGGCTGCGCTGGGCCTGGCATTACTGGTTTTTTGCTTCAGCCGCCTCGGTCATTGAGACACCGAGCAGGGCCCGCCCGAGCCAGCCATCGCCCATCGATGACCCGCAAGCACGAGGAAAGCGCAGGGTCGCGCTTAGGCTCGGCGCTCGCGTGCGGACACCTGCCCGACAGTCTTTGCTCACGCATAGCCCTTCATTCAACTACCAGCATCCAAGGAGATTTTCATGCGCCACTTTTATCATGCCCTAGGCCTCGCCACCTTTCTGCTCGCCAGCCTTGGCACGGCCCAGGCACATCAGGTCTGGCTGGAAAACAATGGCGGCCACGCCCAGCTGTTCTTTGGCGAGTTCAACGACAACCTGCGCGAGACTTCGCCCGGTGCGCTGGACAAATTTCTGGGCACGCCCACGCTGGCCCAGCAAACAGCCAGCGGCACACAGCAACTGAGCGGCCAACGAAATGCCACTGGCTTCAGCTACAACGCCGCAAGCCAGGCCCAAACCCTTTTTGCCAGCGCCGCCTATCCCCTGATCGACCGCAGCAAGCGCAATGAGCCAGCCCTGCTATGGGTGCCTGCGGCCCGCTGGGTGGCAACGCCGGCACAGGCCGTGGCCGCCAATGCCCAAGCCCTTGATCTGGTGCCCACAGGCAAGCCGGGACAGCTCATGGTGAGCTTCAACGGAATGGCCCTGCCCAAGACCAAGGTGCAGATCGTCGCACCGCCAGGTTGGTCGCGCGAGGCACAAAGCGACGAGCAAGGCCGCGTCAACTTTGCCCTGCCCTGGAAGGGACTGTATGTGGCCGAGGTGCATCACAGCCACAAGCAAGGCGGCGAGGCGCAAGGCAAGAGCTATGGCGAGGCCAGCTATGTGACCACGTTGAGCTTCAGCATCGAAGACGGCATGCCATCACCCGTCCTGCCTGCAGCCGCCAAGCCCTGACATGCAACCGCATGCCACGCCAGCAAACGCTCCAGTCCTGACGGTCCTTCTCCGCAGCAGCTATTTGACAACCGCACCATGAACTCCCCATTTCCCGGCGTAACCAACCGACGATCACTGGCCTTGCTCAGTACCCTGGCCTGTCTGAGCCTGGGCACACAGGCTCAGACCTCGCCTTCCACCACCAGCACCAACAGCAATGCCGAAGTCACGCTCGCTCCTGTTACCGTGCAAGACAATCTGGCCGGCGAAACCGCCACCGGCCCGGTCACCGGCTTTGTCGCACGGCGGGCGATTTCGGCCACCAAGACAGATACGCCCCTGATCGAAACGCCGCAATCAATCAGCGTGGTCACGCGCGACCAGTTCGAGGCCCAGGGGGTGACCACCCTGCGTGAAACCACACGTTATACGGCGGGCATCAACTCCAGCTATTTCGACAACCGCGTGGACTCCTTCAAGGCACGCGGCGGCGATGTCAGCCAGTACCAGGACGGACTGCTGCGCACTTACGGCACCTACAACAACATCAAGGTCGAGCCCTACACGCTGGAGCGCGTGGAGTTTCTGCGCGGCCCTTCCTCCGTGCTCTACGGCCAGGGCAGCGTGGGCGGCGTGCTCAACCTGACCAGCAAGCGTCCGCAGGCCGAGCGCCTGAACGAGGTGCAGATTCAGCTTGGAAGCCACGGTCGCAAGCAGATTGCCAGCGACATGACCGGAGCCATGGACGAGGAAGGCAAGTGGCTCTATCGCCTGGTGGCCGTGGGCCGTGACAGCAACACCCAGGTCGACCACGTCAAGGACGACCGCGTGGTGATTGCGCCCTCCCTGACCTATCGTCCCAGCACCGATACCTCGCTCACACTGCAAGCCCTGTACCAGAAGGACAGGAGCGGATCCATCACCCAGTTCTTTCCCTGGCAGGGCACGCGCCTGCCCAGCCCCTACGGACAGATTCCAACGCGCACCTTTATCAGCGAACCAGGCTGGGACAAGTACGACTCGGAAAACAAATCCTTTGGCTATCTGTTCAGCCACCGCCTGAACTCGCAATGGACACTGCGCCAGAACCTGCGCCGCACCATCAGCGAAGTGGACTACCGTACGCTCTACACCAGCTTTGGCGCCAATGCAGCCACCGGCCGCCCTGCACGCCCGGTGTTTGACGCCAATGGCCGTACCGTGCAGCGCGATGCCGTATGGCAGATCAACGGCGGACGCATGCTGCTGGTCGACACGCAGCTCGAAGGCCTGCTGCAGACCGGCGACGTGCAACACCAGTTGCTGGCCGGCATGGACTGGCAGCGCAACACCAGCAACCAGTCCAACTGGCGCGGTCCAGGCACAGCTCTGGATGTCTATAACCCCGTGTATGGCACGTTCACGCCGCCCTCTGCCTCTCAACTGGTACGTGCGCCCAACGTGGCACAGCGCCAGCTCGGCTTCTATCTGCAAGATCAGTTGCGTTGGGGCCCCTGGACCGCGACGGTGGGTCTGCGTCACGACAAGGCCAAAACCGAGACCGAAGGTCGCCCGGCTGCGGCTGCCAACGACTCTGCCACCACCAAGCGCCTGGGTGTGACCTACCAGGCCGGCGGCGGCTGGGCACCGTATGTCAGCTATACGGAATCCTTCCAGCCTCTGGGCGGTGTGGACTTCTACGGCACGCCGTTCAAGCCCCAACGCGGCAAACAGCTGGAAGCCGGCGTCAAATGGATTCCGGAGAGCAAAGGTCTGTCTGGCTATGCCGCGGTCTATGGACTGCGCGAACAGAATCGCAAGACCAATGACCCAGCCAACCCACTCAACAGCCTGCAGCTGGGCGAGGTCAAAACCCAGGGCTTTGAAGCCGAGCTGATCGCCAGTCTGGCCAGAAACTGGGACTGGACGGTGGCCTACGCCTATACCGACGCAAAGATCAGCCGCAGCAACGCCGGCGATCAGGGGCAGCGCGTAGCCGCGGTATCTCGCCATATGGCATCTAGCTGGCTCATGCACCGCTTTGCAGCCCAGGGCCGCGGCGGCTGGAGCGTTGGCGCGGGCCTGCGCTATCTCGGACCGCAATGGAGCGGTACCTCTGCCATCGACACGCCCTCAGCCCTGCTGGCCGACGCGATGGTGGCCTATGACGCTGGCGACTGGCGCCTGGCGCTGCATGCCAACAATATCGGCGACAAGGTGGTGATCACCCAATGTCTGTCGCGTGGCGACTGCTTCTACGGCGAACGCCGCAACTTCCTGCTGACTGCCAGCTATCGCTATTGAGCGAGCAGCTCCGGCCGGCAACAGGAGTTTCCGTCCTGGTTCCCTGGGGCCTGCCATCCTGGCGGGCTCCAGGCCTTGCCCCGTGCAGCCGTTGCACTCGGCCCGGCTTGCTGCACGTGCAAGCGGTTGCCGTCGCCTGATCTCCTCTGTCCAGCAGCCATCAATCTTCAGCGCACGCAAGAACTACTCGTTGGGAGGCTGCTTGGCAGGTTCCGTGGGGAACAGCTCCTCTCTTCCGCCTTCGATCGGATTCGGGCCATTGGGATCGGAGGGGTCCATCGGATCCGCAGGATATTGTGGCTGCTGTGATGGATGAGGATTGGCTGGCTGCTCAGGCGCAGCAGGCGGCGTGCTGGCAACTGCATTCCCAGCCATGCTCTTCGGGGTCGCGGACTCACTTCTATGCTGCTCGGCAATGATGGTCGGCTCAGATGCCTTGTTCTCTGCGGGCTTGTCGTTTGTGCAATATTCCGTGGTACTAGCTGCGGAATGCTGATTGCCGTTCATAACAAACTCCTTGAAAGAGCCGCATCGGCAGAGGCGGCTGGTGTGAAGCGCTCACGACAATGAGCGCTGCAGTGCCGGGCTGATTCAGATCCACGGCACGCCGTAGTAGTCATGGACACGCCTTCCGTACTCATCGGTGTACTCGGGCACGGTGTCCACGGGATATCGAGGTCCTTCACGCAGTTGTTCCTTGGACAGGGAAACAACGTAGCCCTCCTGATTCACGTCGTATTTCAGAGTGCTCCATGGCAATGGATGGCGATCAGTGCCCATCCCCAGGAAGCCGCCAAACGCCATGACGGCGTAGCGAACCTGGCCGGATATCTTGTCGATCATCAAGGACTCGATCGAGCCCAGCTTTTCGCCAGCCGGGTTGTATACCTTGGTGCCGTCCACCTTGGACGATGAAATGAGAGCGGATGTGGTGATCATGTGAACTCCTTGTTTGAACTGACCACTGGGAAGCGCGGTGGCTGTTGAGAATTTCGACGGCTTAACGCCGGCTGAGCACCAATCCAATCAGTGCGCCAACCGCCAATGCCCCACCCACTGCACGCCAGGGTGAGTCGTGTACATAAGCATCCGCAGCCTGCGCCGCGGCCTTGGATTCGCAAACTGCATTGGATGAGGCGGTTCTCACTTTCTCAAGCGTTGTTGCTGCCTTGCTGAACAGCAGTGACGCTGCCGGATCCGCATCGCGCCCCTTGGACGCGAGGACTTCTTTCAAGTCATCCAGCAACTGGCTCAGGTCGTTGGCGAGGTCAGCGGTACTCGCTTTTCGAAATCTCATGTGAGCTCCTTTCGTGAACATGTGAGGTTCAGAGTAAGCACACAAGCTTGGAGCCGCTGTAGGCCGAGCCCGGGCCTGGCCATTTGAAATGTGACCTGAAGCAACGACATCCTCATCACTCAAACTGAGGATCAAAACCCTCCTCGTGAACAGGCCGGCCCCGCGCATGCCCGGTCGGCGCGGGGTATGCGGTGCTTCTCATGGCAAGCGACTTCGAACCTCTCGATCCTGAATCCGTGAATCGGTCCATAGCATCTGGACACGTCATTCACAGGTTCGAACATGTCTTGCCGTATGGACTACACGGCAGTCTTGGTCACTACACCAGACTGAGATTTCGAAAGGAGGCGCTTATGAAACCTAAAGACCATTTGACGGTGGCAAGCCCCGACGAAGCCAAAGTGAATCTCAGGAAAAAGGGCGACGCGGGGGCACATGGCAACGAGTCCCAGCTGCCGCACGAGCGGGATCAGTCATTGCATGCAACCGGCGGCAACGTTCACCCGGAGATGGAGCAAGCCCACAACGACCTCAAAAGAGGTCTGGTCGATACAGACGCCAGGGCCGGCGATGGACGCCCCTTGGGTAGCCGAAGAACGACCTAGTCCGGCTCACGTCTTGTATGACCGTCACTACACAGGAGATCCGATGCCATACCTTGATATTTCCCAATCCAGTTCCAGGCCCCTAAAACTGCACTATCAAGACTTTGGGAGTGGTCCGCCCGTTGTGCTCATTCATGGGTGGCCTCTGAGCGGACGCACCTGGGAGCCTCAGGTTGCCGATCTGGTTGACGCCGGATTCAGAGTGATTGCCTATGACCGGCGAGGCTTTGGCGCCTCTTCCCAACCCTGGGGTGGCTACGACTACGACTCGCTGGTCAGAGACCTCAATGAGCTGATCACGGAACTTGAACTGGAGAAGGTCTGCCTGGTGGGCTTCTCCATGGGCGGCGGCGAAGTGGCTCGCTACATCGGGACCTATGGCACAGCCTTTATCCGATGTGCAGTGTTCGCTGCGGCTGTTCCACCGTTCCTGCTCAAGTGCGAGACGAACCCGCAAGGAGCGGTCACCGAAGCAGACGTTGCGAAGAAGGAGCAGGCCGTTCTTCAGGACCGCCTGAGTTTTCTGGATGAATTCACACAGAAATTCTTCTCGAATGCGCAAGGCAGCTTGCTGGTCAGCGAGGCACAGCGCGAGTATGCCAAGACGATTGCGGCATTTGCCTCAGCGAAGGCAACCCATGCCTGCATCGGCTCCTTCTCGAGAACCGACTTTCGGGGCGATCTGCAGAAAATTGATGTGCCTACGCTCATCATTCATGGCGACAGCGACCGCATTGTTCCTCTGGAGGTCAGCGGGGCCAGAACCCACGATGCAGTGAAAGGCAGTCAGATCCATATCATCAAAAACGGGCCGCACGGCTGCAATCTCTCGCATGCCCAGGAGTTCAATCGGGCGCTGATCGATTTCATCAAGGCTCACTGAGCCTCTCTTTCTTCGCTGCCTTGAAAGGAGCCTGCCATGATGTCCCCCCCCTTAGCTGGCCTGCATTGATGAATGCAACGGCTGTGCCGCCGCTTGCGATTCATGCTTTGCATGCCTGCCTCAAGGAAAGCGATGTGCAGAGATGACCTGCTGCCTCATGCTGGATGCTGACTGTGCAGCAATCTGATGTCTCGCTGCGTTCTCCATGGCTCGCAACAGCGAGATGGACAGACATGTGCCAATGAATGCAAACAGCACTTGCCCGCGTACGTCAAGCCTGTGCAGATGCCTGCAAAAAGTGTGCAGCAGCCTTTGTAGCAATCTCTGCAACTCTGTCTGATCAGACGCTGATCTGAGCCTACGTCGCTATGGCTTGGATTTGGGCTTGGCTCTGCCCGAGCCGGACTTTTTACCGCCCCCAGACTCTTTGTTCACCGTGGCCCAAGCGATCTCTTGGGCTCTTTTTTCGCTCACTCCCCGCTCCTCATAGCTCTCTTCGATATGTGCAGCCTGGCGCTTCTGCTTGTCCGTGTATTTGGATTTATCCCCTCTTGGCATCTGCGGCCTCCTTCAGGGCTGGGGCGCAGGTTCTGGCGGAAGCTGCACAGGAGGAACATCCTGGGGAGGATCAATCGGCTTGGGCTTGGAGGGAACAACACCTGGGGGTCGATTCGGATCCTCAAGCGGGGGGAGATTGGGGGCATCGGGGCCGGTCGCATTCAGAATTTTCATGACCTTTCTCCTTGGACTTCATCCCACCTTACTGTCGCTGCTGAAGCAAGTAAATGGCAGAGCCTGGTCGATGGCGATCATCGTTACAAAAGACAGGTTTGGTCTCCGACTTCCTACAAAGTGGTTTTTTATGACGCGTCATGCTTGAACCACAGCAAGCAACCGCTTGTTGTTCACCTCAACTGAAGGACTAGAGTTATGCAACAGCAAAACAACCAGCAGAACAACGTGAATCAACAAGGTCAAAACGCGGCGGATCAGCAAAAAAAGCAGCAACAGCAGCAAGCCCCAAAGCAGCAACAGCCTGGGCAGCAGCAGGGTCAGCAGAAGCAGCAACAGGCAAAATAGGACGTGATAACGCGACCAGTGAGCTTGAAGATGTTTGCCACCCTTTGACAAACAAGCAGTATCGAAGTCTCTACTGGCCGCTACAGATGGGGCAACCTATCAAGAGTCCGAATTTCAATCAGCAGCAGTGCAAATGCAATAAGCGGCAACTAGGCGAGGAAACAAAGCCATCGCCAAGTATTCAAATGCATTGACTGTCAACGCTGAAGGACTGCTTGATACGACCCTGAAATTTGCCCGCTTCGGCGGGCATTTTTATGGGTTCATCCAACGCCTACCGACACCAACTGGTCTTGTGGCGCAGCTGGCAGCACACCCAGAATCTGGGGCGCATCTTCTTCAATCGATTGAATAACGACACTTCCATCCATATGCAGATGGACTCGTACCGAAAAATTCGCGTCAATATCGGTAAACGCGACATCGGAGTCGAGACCCTGCCAACCATCTTCGATACAGAGCTTTCTGTTCAGCAAAGCCTGTACAAGCACTTCAGGAGCACCACCCTCAAGATGAGTTTGCGCCCACAAACCCATGATCAGATCATGCGCGTCCTGCTGACAATGACATGGCTTTGCCGCTTCAATCTTGCTCAGCCAGTCATGCAGCTTTAAATCAAATGGCGCAGGCGTTCCTGGAATTGGCATGTTCCTCCCGTTTGTAAGAATGATCCTTCAACTTACGCGAAGTCATCCCTACCTCTAAACGGTTTTACCCAAAGTAACAAGATTCACACAGCTCCAGCCTTGAGTGTTCGTGCTTCTCAAATGCTGTTCTTCTGCGCTTCCCAGATCGGTCTCCATCAAGTTGATCGCCAGATATTCCTCTCTCAGATGACGGCGGCATGAGCCAAAGAACAGGTACCCCAGGCCCCATTTCGAAGAAAATCAAGCTTCTGCAGCTGATGGGCAGTGCGTCACGCAGTACACAATCTCGACCCGTACTGACTTCTTCATATTTCACAGCTCCTCAGGCACATATCCGGATGTATCGATATCCATGCAGATTTGAGGCACGCATGAAAAAAGGCAGAGCATGAAACTCCGCCTTTACGTCTTCAGACCTGCCGAGCCTATTGACCGAAACGCCTCTTGGCATCCGCTATACAGGCATCTTTGACATCGCCGGACAACGGATCACAGCGCTCTTTAGCGGCCTTGTAATCCGCTTCCCTGGTTCTCTCGCTGGCGTCCTTTCTTGCGTTGGCAATATCACCTGGCTTTGCAGCCGGATCATTTCGAACTTCGGAGACTTTCGCGGACTCCAGTGCCTTTACATGCGCGGCCTTTGCATCCTTTTGACACACATCTTTCGAATTGCCAGAGAAGTCGTCGCACTTTTCCTTGGCCACTCCGTAATCGGCATCAGCCTTCGCTCTGGCGACCGCATACTGGTTTTTTTCGTTGGGCTCGGCTTTGTATTTCAGCTCCGCTGACGACACCTTCTCAGCGCCTTTCGCCTGCTCTTCGCAGACGTCCTTGGCATTGCCCTTCAGTGTCTTGCATTGCTCTTTGGCGGCCTTGTATTCCGCGCTGATACGTTGCTTCTCTGCTGTGTGCTCCGCGGGAGTCAAAGCGAAAGCCGATGCGGTTAAAGCGGTTGCGGCGTAAACGATGGCCAACTTAGGGTTGAACTTCATGACACTTTCCTTTTCAGGTTGTTATCACGATGCCTTTAGACATACGCAATGGATCGTTAACCCGCCCAACGGCGGCGCTGCCTGAGCGTGCGCCTCTGTTGTGCAGGGCGAGCTTTGACTCTAGAACCCGTGTGCCTGGCAAAGCGTCAGGCATACCTAAAAATGAGGGTGGGTCTGAGCCTACGCTGGCCGTCCACAGACGCTCATCGGTTCAGGGCCCAGAACCCGCTGCAGCCAGGAACGCACGAGGCTCCCAGGCCTGACCTGACAAGGAGCGACTTCAAAAATCGGACTGCGCGTCAGCGAGGCTTATGCGAAGTTGTCTCACAGACATGCATGGCGATGCCATCTAAGTTAGGACATACGCGGCTGGCCTGACTCCCGCAGAAGCTGCCAGCCTTGTGTTCACCCCATAACTCAGAGACCCACGTATGTCCCAAACTGCACAAAGGAAAACCGCTCACGCGCCACTGAAGATTGATACCCAAGCACTGGAAAGAGCCAAGCGCAGCCTGGATGACGGAGCCGTCGTTGAAGAAAAAAGCCCCTGGCGCGAGGACATCATCCAGTTGCTGAATGATTCCCTGGCCACCGAGCTTGTCTGCATTCTGCGATACAAACGCCACCACTTCACGGCTACCGGCCTGTCCTCGCCAGCCATAGCCGGTGAATTTCTCGTGCATGCCAACGAGGAGCAGTCCCATGCCGATCGAATAGCAGCGCGCATTGTCCAACTGGGTGGTGAGCCTGACTTCAATCCGGCCACGCTTGTTGACCGCAGTCACGCTGACTACGATGAACAGCTGGACCTGCATTCCATGATTCGGGCCAACCTCGTTGCCGAACGAGTGGCGATCGAGGCCTACACACAGATGATTGCCCTGATCGGGGATAAAGACCACACCACTCGCCGGCTGATTGAGCAGATCCTTGAACAGGAGCAGGAGCACGCTGACGAGCTGTCCGACTGGATGCATAAATAGCAGCAGTCATAAGCATCTGAGCGGGGTATCGGGTCCAAGCCACCGGCTTCCAGTATCCGTTGCTGCGGCTCAGCCAGCCATTGCCAGCACCAGAATGCCGGCGCAGGAGGCGCTGCTATCCCGGACACGTGTCACCTCACGCGCAGTGTCCTCAATGAACGGTTTGAGCTTGTCGTGCCGCCGGGCAGGCCCACCCGCTGCATGGCCGTATCCTGTGCAAGGCAGTGCATCGTCAATGCCCCCGCACTTCGGCCGTGCTCCAGGGCAGGAAACCGATGACCACAGCTGATGCTTCAGTGGTCCGGCAAGGTTCATCGCTGTCATTCAGCCCTGAAATGAGCAACCAGGAGCGGTCCGGGTTGCTCTGGCGAACAGGACACAGCCTATCGGAGCTAAAAACCGGCTTCTCGCCAGAAGACACTTGTCGCAGTTTTCACAAACTGCGATGCAGCAGCTTCCCAACGACCGCGAATGGCGACTTTGCCACGCCAGCGGTGTTGAAAATCGGTGTCTGCCTCCAGCGGTGTCACCACATCCAGCACCACTCTGTAGACCGGGCGCTCCGGGTACAGGGTGGATTGCATGCTTCGGACCTGAATCATGCCGCCAGCCGCCGAAGACAGCGCAGCCTCCGAGAGAGTACGACTCGCATCCTGATCGACACTACGCACCCTCAGATCCAGCACCGGCCCCACACCAGCGTCAGCGATGAAAATTGCGCTGTCGCCGGTGCTGATGCGCTGGACATCTTCTTCCTGCACATAGGCAAGAACCTCCAAGCGATCACGGCCCACGACTCTGCCCAGCAGTTCGTTGCGGGCGAGCCAGTCTCCTGACCGCAGATCAGGATCCACATCTCGCAGCACTCCGGCGCCCGAGGCATTCAGCCGGTATCGGCTGGCTTCGGTTTCCACCGCCTGCTGTTGGGTGGCCGCCTGCAGCTGGCGCTCCTGCAGAACCTGCCAATCTCGACGCAGCTCCGAGTCGAAACCTGCCGCAGCTATTTGCTGTGAATACTGGATTCTCTGGGCATCGTTCTGAGCCTGAGCAGCCTTGAGCGCCGGGGAATTCAGCACAAAGACAGGCGCATCCAGCGTGATCGTATCTGCGTTGCCAAGTATTTGCTGTTGCAGCTGCGATGCGTCAAGCGCATGCAAAGGCCAAATATCACTGGATTGCAACATGCCCTCCGTGCGAATCGGAGCAGGCATTGGAAGCCAGCACAGCGCAACAAGGACAAAGGCACCGACAGCGCTCCAACGAGCTCTTCGACTACGCACAATTTGAGGCCAGCGTGAAGACCACGCTGAAATCTCTGACCACACAGGCTTGGCAATGAACCACACGATTTCCACCAGAAACAGCAAAATACCCAACGCCTTGACAAAGAAGTGATAGACCAAGGCCGCAATACCCAAGAAAAGAACCAGTCGATAAATCCAGGTAGCCCAGGCAAACAGGATCAGCCCGCGGCGTTTGGCATTGGAGAAAAACTCTGGCGGAGGTTCTCCGAGCTTGAATAATCTCTCCCTCATATCCCAGCGTGCCAGGGCAAAGGCACGTGAGTGCAAATTGGGCATTTGCAGAAAATCGGACAGCAGAAAATACCCATCAAAGCGCATGAATGGGCTTGCATTGATGACCAGGGTGCTGACCCATGTCGTGGTGGCCAGCAAGAAGGCCATGGATTTGGGTGCCCCCTCCGGCAACCAGACCCAGGCCAGCAAGGCCCATGCGGCAATGATCAGCTCCGTTGCAATTCCGGCGCCCGCCACCTTGAGGCGCTGGTCACGCCGTGTCAACTTCCAGACCTCATTGGTATCTGTGTATGCCACCGGCCATAGCACCAGAAAAGCGACGCCCATGGTGGGAACGCGGCATCCGAATCGCTTGGCGGTCAAGCCGTGCCCCAGTTCATGCAATACCTTGACAAACCCCAAAGTCAAGCCGTAGGCCGCCAGGCCTTGCCAGGTCAGCGAATCAACCAAGGTCGCGGTAAACACACCCCACGCGCGGGAAACGCCCCAAAGTCCAGCGCACAAAGCCAGCAAGGTAATCCAGGCAAAAGTGCGACTGAAAAGAAAGTCCAGCCGCGGCGCCCATCTTGTCAGCCAGCGATCGGGCTTGATCAGAGGGACCCGAAAAAAGAGGTAGTTATGCAAAAGCCATTGCATCCAGCTTGAACGCCTGGACTGCCAACGCTCGGCCAGCGTGCCCGCACTATTGGGAAGTGGCTCCAGTAGATCATTGCGCTGCGCAAACTGGAAAAGCGCGTTCACGTCCTCCTGATGCAGCGTCAATGTCGTTTGAGCATTCACATCCTGCACGATCGCTTCAGCGGCCCCAAAATGCCAGCGCTTGAACACCTCAAAGCTGGCCCAGTCCAGCTGGAAAAACAGATTACGCACGGGATCATGCAGGGTCCAGCTGGGCTGGCCATCGGGCAGCACAGGACCGGCAAGCAAATCCAGCTCTTCACGCAATGCAGGCCATGCGGTACTCATGCCGACTTACCAGGCAAGGAACTGCCGCAGGACAGCCCAGGGCTTGCGCAAAACCCAATAGACCAGGGGCACCCAATCGCCTTGAAGTTTGGCGGTACCTTTGAGGCCAATACGGGCCTCCTCCCTATTGGGCGGCATGGTGGCTCGCACCCGGTACGCATAGCTACCATCCGGTCTGGCACTGGCGTCGTATGCCATGTACCGGAGCTTGCCCTCCAGGCCGGCCATGGGATTGGCAGCCAGATACAGCTTCACCGTAGAACCCTGCTCCAATGGAATGGCATCCCCGATGGGGATCCAGGCCTCGATTTCCACCTCATCAGGCCGGGCAATGCGCATCACGCGCTCGCCCGTCTGAACAGGCTTGCCAAGCCATTCCGTGGGGGAATCAAACAGGACCATGCCATCTTCAGGTGCCAGCACCCGGCTGCGCTCACGCTGATCGCTCAGATATTGCACCTCGGCGCGCTTCTCGCCTATACGCCCGACGAGCACGGCCAGCTGCGCCTTGGAGCGAGCATCGCCCAAGGCCAGCTGGGCGGATTGCCGGTACTCAGCCTCAGCGGTCAGCAAAGCTTGCTGGGCAACTTCCAATCGGCTGCCAATCTGCGCCTCATCCAGTCCAAACAGGCGTTCACCTTTACGGACCACTTGGTTGGGCTGGACATGAATCTGATCGATGACGCCATCCAGAGGTGCTCTCAACACCACAGGCTGGGCTGCTACCAGTTCACCCGGCGCAAGAACGCTCATATGCACAGGGACAGCACCAATCGCAATAAGCCCGCCAATGATCCAGACAGGCTTTCTCTGCCACCAGCTCCTGGCTGCAGCTTTTGATACCGCCGCAGGCTTTCGCCAGAACCTGGATTGGCCTGCCTGCAATGCAGCGTATGCATGGAACCAGATATGACACCATTCGGCGAGCAGCGGAAAACGCTGCTCTTCAATAGGCTGCGCCCCTGAAAGCAACAGCCCACCGCAACAAACAGGTGTCTGGGCATCCTGCACAAGAGGCACCCATATCGCATAAGCGCCCAGCCATTCGTTCCAGGAACTGGCCAGCTCGGGAGGAAGCTGGGCCGGTTCAATGCGCCGAACCTGAACGGATGGCTGCGCCTGGAGAAACTGGCCAACCCCGTGCAGCCACTGCGCATAAGGAGTGTTCCTGTCGGTCTCGACCACGCCGGACAGCGCCGTCACACCCTCCTTGTCCAGCCACAAACATGCTTGACGGTAAGGCACGAGCAAACGACTGTCGTTGACCAGCAAAAAGCGCAGTTCGGCGCTGCTGCGCGCGGCTCTGGCTCGATGCCCAAGCTCGAGCAGCAGCATTGCCGGATTTGCGTTCTGAGGAGAAACGGCTGCATTCATCGCACAACCGCCTCATGGACAGCACCCATCAATCCTTTAGCCATGGACATACATGGACATCCTTTTCCCCACCTGCTGATTCGCTGCATTTGCCATCTTCTCACTCAGCCCAGCCCTCCCTGCGGGTGCGCTGGACGTGACCCTTGCCTCGCCGATGACCACTTTGACAGTCCGCACCGACTCATGGCCTTTTCCATCGCTGACCTTGATCTGCAGGACAAGCGTTGTGCTGAGCTCCTTGGGAGCATGGATGGTCAGCTGGCCGCTTTGACGATCCAGGCGAACCCATCCGGGCAACTCCTGCCGGTCGGCGAAGCTGAACCGGAGTGACTCGATATCCCACGGACTATCCGATGCCAGGAGGACGGGCTTCAGATCCAGAATGCTGGCTCCGGTCGAAACGGAGAACTGCTCAGGCACCGGATCAAATCCGGAGCGTATGACTTCTGTGGGTACGAAAAGAGACACCCCCATCCAGTCATTGACGCCTGCAATTGACTGCGGAACTCCGTATCCGGACCAATGTTCAGAACCATACATCCCATCGCGCTGAGACGACGTATTGAGCGCCGTCGAGGTGGACTGCAGAAAATCTGCATTCGGCTCTGACACCTCTGAAGCTTGAAATGGTGCAAGGCCAGACCCAGCAGGCAGATCAGTCAAGGCCGGCAGTCCCGGAGGCTGCACTGCCGGAGGAACCAAGGGCTCAACAATTCCGTTGAGTGAGGTCACTGGAGATGCATTGCCTGCCGCGTCCTTTTGCTGGACCCAGAGATTGAATGCCCCCAGAGCAGGTAGCTGCACCGCGTTGCCGCGGCCTTCAATCCAGGAGACGCCATTGTCCAGGGAATACTGCCAGCTTCCTCCCGCTTCCAGACCGGAGATGATGACCAAGCCTGTTGGAGAGACTTGTCGCCCATCCACAAGCGTCGCTTGATCGAGAGCCATTTCCGGCGCAACCGGATCCAGGGTATCAATGGCATAGACATTGGATGCCGTAGTACCCGTTCCGCTATTGCCGGCAGCATCCACATAATCGCTGTTGTTCAGCGTGATCTGATTGCTGGCCTGGGTGATGCCGGCCGTCGGAGTGAACGTGGCCGTCCAGGTAATGCCCCCGTCGCTGCTGCTCACGGCACTCAGCGTGCCATTGGCGACGCTCAGGTCGGCATTGGAGAAACCATTCACAGCCTCGCTGAAGGTGATGGTCACCAGCGAAGTCTCACCCACCTTCAGAGCATTGTCTGCGACCACGATGATGGCCGTCGGGCGCTGGGTATCAATGGCGTAGTTATTCGAGTCCGTCGTACCGCTACCTGTATTCCCTGCGGCATCCACATAGCCAGCGTTGTTCAGCGTGATCACATTGCTGGTGTCGGTGATGCCGGCCGTTGGCGTCAGCGTCGCCGTCCAGGTAAGGCCGCCATCGCTGCTGCTGAGGTTGATCAAGGTGCCGTTGGCCACAGTGAAGTCAGCGGTGGTCAGTCCGCTGACCGCCTCGCTGAAGGTGATGGTCACCAGCGTAGTTTCACCGACCTTCAGAGCGCTGTCGGTCACCACGATGGTGGCCGTCGGGCGCTGGGTGTCGATGGCGTAGCTATTCGAATCCGTCGTGCCACTGCCTGTGTTGCCCGCTGCATCCACATAGCCGTTGTTGTCCAGCGTGATTACATTGCTGGTGTCGGTGATGCCGACCGTAGGCGTCAGGGTCGCCGTCCAGGTAAGGCCGCCATCGCCGCTACTGAGGTTGCTCAAGGTGCCGTTGGCCAAAGTGAAGTCAGCGGTAGTCAGTCCACTGACCGCCTCGCTAAAGGTGATGGTCACCAGCGAAGTCTCACCCACGCTCAAAGCGTTGTCGGTCACCACAATGGTGGCCGTCGGGCGCTGGGTGTCTATGGCGTAGTTGTTCGACACGCTGGTGCCGGCCCCGGTATTGCCGGCTGTGTCGGTATAGCCGGTGTTGTCCAGGGTGATGACGTTGCTGGTGTCGGTGATGCTGGCCGTTGGCGTCAGCGTCGCCGTCCAGGTAAGGCCGCCATCGCTGCTGCTGAGATTGCTCAAGGTGCCGTTGGCCACAGTGAAGTCAGCGGTGGTCAGTCCGCTGACCACCTCGCTAAAGATGATGCTGACCGTGCTGGTCTCACCCACCGCCAGCGCCGTATCCGTCACCACAATGGTGGCGGTCGGGCGCTGGGTATCGATGGCGTAGTTGTTCGAGTCCGTTGAACCGGTGCCTGTGTTGCCCGCTGCATCCACATAGCCTGTGTTGTTCAGCGTGATGACATTGCTGGCATCGGTGATGCTGGCTGTCGGCGTCAAGGTCGCCGTCCAGGTGACGCCGTCACTGCTGCTGAGGTTGCTCAGACTGCCGTTCGCCACAGTGAAGTCACCAACATCCAGCCCCGTCACCGCTTCGCTGAAGGTGATGGTGACGGTGGTGGTCTCACCTACCGCCAGCGCCGTGTCCGTCACCACAATGGCGGCCGTCGGGCGCTGGGTGTCGATGACATAGGCATTGGAGTGGGTACTGCCCACTCCCGCATTGCCTGCCTTGTCCGTCACACCGGCGTTGTTCAACGTGATCAGGTTGCCCGTGCTCTCCAGGTTGATCGTGGGCGTGAAGGTCGCCGTCCAGGTGACGCCGCCGTCGCTGCTGGTGACTGCACTCAAGGTGCCGCCGCTGACGCTCAGATCGCTGTTGTCAAACCCGTCCACCGCTTCACTGAAGGTGATGGTGACCGTGGTGCTCTCTCCGGCTTGAAGCGCTGTGTCCGCTATGACGATGGTGGCCGTGGGCAGTGCGGTATCGATGGCATAGGCGTTGGATACCGTGCTGCCCACTCCCACATTGCCTGCCTTGTCCGTCACACCGGCGTTGTTCAGCGTGATCAGGTTGCTGGTGGCCGTGATGTTGGCGGTCGGAGTGAAGGTGGCCGTCCAGGTGACGCCGCCGTCGCTGCTGCCAACAGCACTCAAGGTGCCGCCGCTGACGCTCAGATCGCTGTTGTCAAACCCGTCAACCGCTTCACTGAAGGTGATGGTGACCGTGGTGGTCTCACCTATCGCCAGCGCCGTGTCCGTCACCACGATGGTGGCCGTGGGCAGTGCGGTGTCGATGGCATAGGCGTTGGACACCGTGCTGCCCACTCCGACATTGCCGGCCTTGTCTGTCACTCCCGCATTGTTCAGTGTGATCAGGTTGCTGGTGGCCGTGATGTTGGCGGTCGGCGTGAAGGTGGCCGTCCAGGTGACGCCGCCATCGCTGCTGGTGACAGCACTCAAGGTGCCGCCGCCAACGCTCAGATCGCTGTTGTCAAACCCGTCCACCGCTTCACTGAAGGTGATGGTGACCGTGGTGCTCTCTCCGGCTTGAAGCGTTGCATCCGCTACGACGATGGTGGCCGTGGGCAGTGCGGTATCGATGGCATAGGCGTTGGATACCGTGCTGCCCACTCCGACATTGCCTGCCTTGTCTGTCACTCCGGCGTTGTTCAGCGTGATCAGGTTGCTGGTGGCCGTGATGTTGGCGGTCGGCGTGAAGGTGGCCGTCCAGGTGACGCCGCCGTCGCTGCTGGTGACAGCACTCAAGGTGCCGCCGCTGACGCTCAGATCGCTGTTGTCAAACCCGTTCACCGCTTCACTGAAGGTGATGGTGACCGTGGTGGTCTCACCTACCGCCAGCGCTGTGTCCGCTACAACGATGGTGGCCGTGGGTGCTATCGTGTCAACCTTGACTTCTGTCGTTGCGCCAACAGCATTCAAAGTCAGGTCCAGATCATTGCCGACTGCGTCCTGCACGGTACCACCGTTCAGCTTCAGCCCGTTGATGGCAACACCATCGACATCCAGATCACCAGCTTGCACGGTGTACTCAAACACCAGCGCATTACTGCCGGAGCCGGAAACATAGCTCGCCTGCACGGCGTTGCCGCCAATGGTCAGCTCCAGCCCCGGGGTGCCGGTCACAAGCACCAGCTCGGATGCGTTGACAGTGAAGGAAAGGATTTGGCCTTCCACATAGGTGCCATTGGCAGGCACACGGACGATGACAATACTCGGGGCAACGCGGTCGATGCTGTAGCTGTCGCCGCTCAGGCCGCCGCTCAGGGCATTGCCGGCGGCATCGGTGATGCCGGTACCGCTGGCATTGAGGTTGAGCTGCACGGTGCCGTCGCCGGTCAGGCTGTCGACCACCACGGTGTAGGTGCGGCCGTCGACGCGGGTGACGCTGGTGATGCTGCCGCCGGCCGAACCGCCGAGTGCCAGGTTGAAGTCACTGACGTCAACACCGCTCACGTCCTCGCTGAAGGTCACGGTGAAGCTGGCCGAGCTGCTGTTGGTCGGGCTGGCGCCGACGCGCACGATATTGCTGGCGGTCGGCACAGTAGTGTCGACCCGTACGCCCGGCAGGCTGCCATTGCCCAGGGTCGGGTCGATATCGTTGCCGGCCAGGTCGGTCAGCTGTTCGCCACGCAGGTCGAAGCTGTTGACGGCGATGCCGTGGGCGTCGTTGTCGCCGGCCTGTACCACGTACTGGAACACCAGCTGGTCGCTGCCGCTGCCGGACAGGTAGGTGGCGTAGCGAGTGACGCCACCGACATCCAGCACCAGGCGCGGCGCCAGGCTGCCGATCTGCACGGCTTCGCTGGCATTGACGGTGAAGCTGAGCACGTCGCCAGACTTGTAGCTGCCGTCCACCGGTGGAACCACGCTGACCACGCTTGGCGCGATGCCGTCGACATTGACGCCCGTCGTGCTGGCCACGCTGTTCAGGGTGGTCACGGTAGCGTTGCCGGCCAGGTCGGTGATCGCCCCGCCGTTGGTGTCGATGCTGCTGCCCAGGGTGATGCCATTGCTGTCCAATTGACCGCTGGTGACCACCATGCGGAACACCAGAGCGCTGCTGCCGCTGCCGGAGATGTACTCGGCATACACGGTGCCGCCGGTATCCAGGGTCACGGCGATGCGCGGCACGCCGGTGGTGGTGTCGACCGTCATCGCTTCGCTGAAGTTGACGGTGAAGTCGAGGCCCTGGCCGGTGATGTAGGTGCCATCCACCGGAGCGAAGACGCTGCCCACTACCGGCACCACGCCGTCGACCACGATATTGCTGCGCCCACCGAGGGAATCGGCGCCGCCCACGGTCGGCAGGGTCAGCACCGCGAGGTCGCTGGTGTTGTTGCTGATCGCCGCGCCGTTCAACTGCAGCGCCGCGGTGCTCTGGAAGTCCAGGTCGGCGCTGATATCGCCGGCCTGCACGGTGTACTTGAACACCAGGGTATTGGTGCCGGTGCCACTGACATACACCGCATTGCGATCGACCAGGCCGGTTTCCAGGAGCAAGGTCGGGCTGCCACCGCTGAGGTCGACATTGACCACCTGGTCCCAGGTCATGCTGATCAGCACTTCGTCGCCGATCTTCACGGTGCGGTCCAGGCCTTGGGCCGAGACGTCGGTGATCTTCGGGTTCACCGGGATGACGTTGATCGAGATGGTGTCGACATCGGACTTGGCACCACCGGTACCGGAGTTGCCGTTGTCGTTGGTCTCGATGGTGATGCTGGCCGCGCCGAGGTGGTTGGTCGTCGGCCTGAAGGTCAGGCTCTGCAACGCCGCGTTGAGATTGGTGCGGTTGCCCTCGAAGATCATGACGACATTATTCAGTCCAGTACCGCTGACCATGTTGATGCCGCTGAGGTTGCTCAGGGTGAGCGTGCCGTTGACGGCCGTCAGGGTCACGGTGATCAGGCCGTTGCCGGCGTCCACATCGCTGATCGAAATGGCGTTGCCGTTGGCGGTGTTGAAGCCCAGGGCGACGTTCTGCGAGGCCGTCTGCGCGCCCGGCACATTGTTGATCGGTGCATCGTTCACCGCAGTGACGTTGAGGGTCACGGTCTTGGTGTCGGTCTGCTCGCCGCCGCTGCCGCTGAAGCCGCCGTCGTTGATGTTGACCGTCAGGATCACGCTGGCCGTGGCATCCTGGGCGGTCTTGAAGGTCAGGCCGTTGGCAGCGATGAAGAAGTTGATATCCGCCAGGCTGCCGGTCAGGGTCAGCAGGCCGGTACCGGAGCCGCCCACGGTGACGCCCAGGCCGGTGGTGGCGCTCAGGGTGCCGCTCGGCACCGAGAAGGTCGCGGTGACGGCGTTGATGCCCACATCGATGTCGGTGAAGCTGATGCCGGTGATCACGCTGGACACGTCTTCGGTCACGGTGATGGACGGCGGCACGGTGGCCACCGGCGCATCGTTCACCGCCTGGACCTGCAGGGTCATGGTGGTGGTGGCGTCGGACACGCTGGTGGTGTTGACGTTGATGGTCAGGGTCACGTCGCCGCTGGCATTGGCCGCCGAGGTGTAGACCAGGCGGTTGTTGGCGATGAACTGGTTGATGTTGGCCAGGGTGCCGCTCAGGGTCAGCGCGGTCGAGGTGCCGCCCACGGTCACGCCCCCGGCACCGGTGGCGCTCAGGGTACCGGTACCGCCGCCGAGCGAGAAGGTCACGATGCCCAGGGTCGAGTCGACGTCGCTGAAGGTGATCGAACTCAGCGCCGTCGGGATGTCCTCGTTGATAGCCTGCGAGACCGGGGCGCTGATGGTCGGCGAATCGTTGACCGCAATGATGGTGACGTCGCGGGTGACCGCGATGGAGTCCAGGTTGCCACCGTCGGTGACCTGGAACTGAATGGTACGGCTGGTGGTGTTCGGAGTGTCCGAGGAGTTGCCGTAGGTCACCGCGCGCATTGCGGCCTGGAACTCCGCAGTGGTCGCCGTGTTGCCGGCGGACTCCAGGGTCAGGATGCCGGTGCCGGCGTTCCAGGTGCCGACGATATTGCCCATGCTCAGGCCGTCGTTGACGAAGGCCAGGCTGTCCTGGGAGCTGTAGTAGGTCAGCAGGCGCACGGTGGCTTTGATCGGGTTTGGACCGTCCGGATCGGACACGGTCACCCCGTTGTCCACCGGGATACGGCTGGAAGGCGCGTTGTTGGCTTCGGTCCAGACAGCCGCAGTGCCGGTCAGCGTCACCACAGGGCGATCGTTGACGGCGGTCACCACCACGGTGGCGGTGTCGAACTGGCTGGAATAGGCCGAGGTACCGCCGGAGGTGGTGGTATTGGCCTTGGTGCCCTGCAGGCCGAGGGTGGCGTTGGTCTGGTCCCAGGCCTTGTAGCTGATGGTCGCGGTTTCACCGTGGATACCGTCCGGCACGAAGCGCACCATGTTCTGCGCGGTGAGGATCAGCGCGGACGTGACGGAAACGCTACCGACGTCGCTCCAGGTGCTGCCAGCGTTGGTGCTGTACTGCCATTTGCCGTAGGTCGCGGTCAGGTCGATGATCGCCATGCCCTTCAGCGCGCCGGTGTCGACGTCGGTGACACCGCCCAGCAGGGAGCTGACCTGCGCACCGGCGTTGTTGATCGCGTCGTCGTTGATCCCGGACAGGGTCGGCGCTACGCCGATCATGACCGGCGCATCGTTGACCGAGGTCACGATCTGGTTGACCGCCCCGGTACCGATGGAGAACGCCGTGGTGCCGCCGTTGCTGGTGGTATCGGCCGTGCTGCGGACGCCGTTTGCTGAGGCAGTACCGGTGGTCTGGTCCCAGCCACGGAAGGTCAGGGTCGCGGTCTCGCCATTGGCGGCGTCCGGGACGTAGCGCACATAGGTGGTGGCGGCGAGCAACAGCGAGCTGTTATTCGAGACAGCGCCGAAGTCGGTCCAGTTGCTGTTGTCGGTGGAGTACTGCCAGGTGCCGTTGCCGGTCTTGGCGATGATCGCTACACCGCGCAGGGCGCCGGTATCGGCGTCGTTCATGGTGTGGCTGGTCAGTATGGTCGAGATCTGCACGCCAGTGGCCGTACCGTCTTCGTTGATGGTCGCGAAGTTGTAGGGCCCGCCGGAGAGGACCGGCGCATCGTTGATGCCGACCACGGTCACGGTGCTGAAGATGCCCACGGCAGCGGTAGGCTGGCCACCGTTGGCAGTTCCGCCACTGTCGCTCACGGTGCTCAGGGTGACGACCCGGTTGACCGTGGTCGGGGTGTCGCTGTCGTTGCGGTAGGAGATGTTGTTGAGGACGGTCTGCGCCGTCGCCGTGGACAGGCCGGCGGCCTTGTCCAGGGTGACGGTGGCCGTGCCGCTGCTCACCGACACCGTGATGCTGATGCCATTGGCCGAGGTGGTCAGCGAGGTGCCCTGGACCAGGGTCACGTCGGTGCCGTCGATGACCAGTTTCTCCGACGAGCCGTTGGCGACGCCGCTGACGGAGAAGACCATCTGCAGCACCGACTGCCCGGACTCGACGGTATTGATGGTCGCGCCGCTGAACAGCTGGACCGCCGAGGTATTCTCGGTGTAGGTCGGGTTGGTCGCGGTGATGTTGGCCACCGGCGCATCGTTGACCGCCACGACGGAAAGGCTGACCACGGACGTCGTGCTGCTGCCGCCGGCACCATCATCCATGGCGATCGACACGCTGCGCGCTGTGGTCGACGGCTCGGTGCTGTTGGAGTTGCGGTACGCCAGGTTGTGCACCAGGGCGGAGACGGTGGTCGGGTTGGCGTTGTTGGTGAAGGTGATCACCAGCGGGTTGCCGTTGGTACCGCCGGTGAAGGTGCCGACCACCAGGCCGTTGTAGATGACCGAGGCGCCGGTGACGAAAATCAGGTTGGCCCCGTTGCCCTGGTCGCGGATGAACAGCACGTCTTCGCCACTGGCCAGGCCCGTGGTGATCTGCACGGTCATCTTGCCGCCGGCGAAGTTGACCGAGTCGGCATCGGTGACGGTGGCGTTGCTGCCGTTATCGAGCAGCACATAGGCCGCGTCTTCGACGTAGGCGACAGCGTCACCATTGAAGTTGGAGATCACCGGCGGCGCATTAATGGCGACCACGTTCAAGGTCAAGGTGTAATCAAAGACATTCACGCCGTTTCCGACGTAAACACCGTATGAGCCTGCCTTGATCGCAGTGCTCCCACTCACATTCCGGGCCGCATTACTGAGATTTTGATCACGAAGAATTCCGTTGGTCCCGGACATGTCTTCAATAAGAAATTTTCCACCAACCAAGCCGCCGGAGGCCTGAAACGTATAAGAGGCTATCTCATAGCCCGGTGGCACCTCGATAGGGATGACGTCTGTGGAATCCGAATTTCCGCTGTCAACCTTCCCGTTGAACGTATAGGTGCCCCCAGCATTCAGCAGAAACAGATTTCTCGACGGTTGGCCCAAAGCGTCCACCGTACTGGTGTGGGCATCAACATCCGGCCCTTCGGAATAACTGGTGCCACTCGTGAATGCCGCACTGGCCAGGAGGTAATTCCAGGCAGGCTCCTGAGCTTGCTGAAAAAGTGCTGTGGTCTCGACGTCCCCGCGGTGCAGTTCCAATACCCAGTTGCCACCCAAGGCTTGGCCTCCGGTGTCATCCGTAGATCCTGCGACATCCGCTCCAGTCATGAGCGCCAATGCATCCAGAAATGCCTGGCCCTTGCTGCTTTCGCCCACGCTGCAGCCATACAGCAGTAGATCGCCATCGGCACTCAGCGTACTGCCAATGCTCTCCAGGGCAGTGCGGTGCTCCGCCAGGTTGGCGCTG
Organism: Comamonas brasiliensis; assembly: GCF_018292285.1. Taxonomy (NCBI): domain Bacteria; kingdom Pseudomonadati; phylum Pseudomonadota; class Betaproteobacteria; order Burkholderiales; family Comamonadaceae; genus Comamonas; species Comamonas brasiliensis. The sequence continues at coordinate 466,007 of NZ_JAANES010000001.1, read as the reverse complement.
CTGAGCCAGACATTGCCCATCTGCACCGTGCCGTCCGCTCCGTGCGACAGCAGGTGGATGGCGTCCAGCCCGCTGCGCCCCTGCAGGTAGTCGGCCATCTGCTGCAGGCCGTCCTTGCCGGCATCCAGAATCACCACTTCGTCATTGCCGGACAAACCTGCCAGCAACTCACCGAGGTTGGCCACCTGGCTGTCCACAAAGACGACCTCCTGACGCTGCGTCGTTCCTGCCGCACCCTCGCTCGCCCTCTGCGCTTCCGCAGTCAGCGCATGGCGCAGTGCGCTGGCCGTGTCTGCCACATGCTCTGCGGCCCCGGCGTCCGTGGCGGCATGCGCCACATCCACCGCAGCAGCGCCGTCAAACATAAAGCGCTGCTCCAATGCAAGCGGGCGTACGGCGGTGGCCGGCTGCAGCGACTGAGGAGCGTCGGTCTTCACTGCCTGCGCCGTCATGGCCTGTGTCAGACGGTTCCAGAATGGGCGAGATTTGCGGGTCATCAAAGTGTCCTTCCTGTATGAAGGTGGCATGGCGCTTGCCTGCCTTGCAGGGTCAGACCGGCGGCTTGCCCTCTTCCCGGGAGCTGTCGGTCTCTTGCTATCGGACTATAAAAATATGAGCATGTTGCGCTTTCTATATATAGACTTCAGTATGAAAGTGATCTGAAACCTTCTAATGGCATGCGCTACATGCTCTTGTATTTGAATGCCTAGGGCTTGCCGGTCGAGGGCGGTGCCAGCAGCACCTGCCCGCTCATGCCGGCGATCAGCTCGCTAAACTTTCCGTGTATGGCTGCATTGACCTTCACGGACTGGCTCACTGGGTCCACCCGCGCGGCCAGGCGCTGCACCTTGGCAGGGTAGGTTTTGCCGGTCTCGTCAATACGCACCTGGAATTCCGAGCCCGAATGCAGCCAGCTGAGCCAGCGCGAGGGCACCAGAAACTCCAGCTCCAGTGCGGAGTCGTCCAGAATGTCCAGCAGCGCCTGACCCGGCTGGGCATATTGCTGCTCGCGGATTTTCTGCTCGGCCACACGACCGGCATAGGGCGCGGTGATCTGGCACTTGCTCAGCAGGCTGCGGTTGGCGGCGACTTCAGCCTTGGCCTTGTTCCATTCGGCCTGAGAAACATCCAGCTCCACCTTGCCGACGGAGTTCAACTCCGCCAGGCGCTGGTTGGCCTTCCAGGTCTTCTCGGTGGCATCCACGCCCGCCTGGGCCTTGTTCAGCTGGGCTTGCGGCAGGCTGCAATCAAACTGCACCAGCAACTGCCCCTGGCGAAAGGCCCCGCCCTCCACCACCGGCAGGCGCTGCACCTTGGCGCCGATTTCGGCCGCCAAGGTGGTGTAGCGGCGCGGTGCAAGCTGGGCGCGGATCTCGCGCTGATCCAGCACGCTGGGCAAGGAGGCCTGAGTCCTGGGAAGACTCTGGGCTGCCGGGCCGGTCTGGGCCTGAGCGGCGAGCGACAGGCCCAATGCCAGACCCAGAATCAAGGGAGACACGCAAGACTTCATTGGAATTGGCCCGCGTCCCAGCTTTGCAGCGATTTGCCCACGGCCTGCGTGAGTTCGGGCAGGGGCATGCTGTCCGAGCCTTCGATCACGGGCTCCATGCCCAGGGTGGCCTGCAGGCGGGAGCTGGCAGCCTGCATATTGGATTGGGCCTGGTAGCGGCGCAGCACGGAAAGAATGGTGCTGGTCTGCTGGGAGACGCGCTCCAGTGCATTGAGCTTGTCGGCCTGCACCTGGTTGTTCACATGCTCGGACAGGCGCTGGTCCACGGACGCAATGGTCTGTGCTCTTTCATACTGGCGCACGGCGTTCGCAAATTGCAGACGCGCCACATGCAGCTGAGTCAATACCGCCATCTGGGTAGCCAGGCGACGCTGATCCGCCAGCTGGACACCCGCGTCGGCCAGTTGACGCTGTGCAGGCAGGGACAGCAGTCCCAGCAGATTGAAGGAGATCTGCAGGCCTGCATCCTGCCAGCGGTCGTTGATCAGATAGCTGTCGCTGCTTTTGTTGACACCGTAGTTGAAGGAGAGTCCGGGGAACATGCGCAGCATGACGCGCTTGGTCTCTTCGTTGGCGATACGGGCGTTGTACAGGCTCTCGCGCAGATCCGGGTTCAGCAGCAGGGCTCGGTCTTCCAGCTTGTCCACCGGCTGCTCCAGCCAGCGCTGGGCATTCGAGGCTGCAGGTTCGATCACACGCAGCGGCTGGTTCAGCTCGGCAGGCGAGACGCCCATCAGCGAAGCCAGTTCGATGCGCGAGGAGGACAGCTCCTGCTGAATGGCCTCCAGCAGGCGAATGTTCTCCAGCAACTGGCGTTGATAGCGCAGCGGCTCCATGGGGGAGCGCAGTTTTTCCGCTTCGACCTTGCGCGAGTCTTCCAGGGCCTTGTCTGCATCCTGGCCGGCGGTCTGCAGCGAAGACTCCAGGGCCTGGGCGGCAGCCACACGCCAGTAGGCGATGCGCACATCCTGAATCAGCGTGTGTATGGCCTTGCGGCGGCGCTCGGCAGCGATCTGGGCGCGATCCGCGTGCTGGCGAGCGGCGTAATAGCTTTGACCGAAGTCCAGCAGGCTCCAGGAGAAGCTCAGCGAGCTCAGCGTCGATTCCCGGTCCGACGAGATATAGGGGTGTGCCAGGGAAGGCGCGCCCGTGACCGAGTCCGTGCTGCGGCTGATCAGGTCCTTGTCGCGGTAGCGGTAGCCGGCCGAGGCCACCAGCTTGGGCAGCATGTCGAACCTGGCGACATTGGCCGTGCCCTGGGCCACGGCCTCTTCCATGCCACGCAGGCGCTGGGCTGCGTTGTATTTGATGGCTCTTGCAATGGCCTCTTCAAGGCTCACCGGCCCGCTCAGTGGAGCCACGTCTTTACCGAGGCTTTGTCGATCGGCCTGGACCTGCGACTGAATTTCTTCCGTGGAAAGTGCCTGGCCGGTCAAATTGGCGCAGCCGGTGAGCCAGATGGCCGAGCCTAGCAAGGCCGTGAGCCGGACACGGCCACGAAAATGATTCTCGGGCCGGCGGTGAGCAAGGGCGTTCATATCTGCAAGGAGGTGATGGCAAAGACGGTTTGACAACAAGACCCAAGCAAAACCCATGCGCAAAACTTAAAAAGGTATGCATAAGTCTTAATTGTCAAAAAATGTGTCTGAGATATTACCCAGCAAAAATGACAACAGCAATCACTGAAATCAGGTATTTCGTCCTACAGATGCGCTCTTGCCACGCCCCGCATTTTTAGCACCAAAAAGGTGCGCTCCAGGAATGATGGTCTGGAGCCATCCACTCCAGTGAAATATGGTGAGGACTGCCGGATTTCCTGTCGCTGGACCTCAGCTTCATCGCCGATGACGGCTCCTGCCACCTTGCTTTGCGACGGTCAGGATCGGCCGGAGCATTGCGCTGAATTTCTGCGCCATACCCTCGACAAACCCGCAGGTCTGCTTCGCAACTGCCCTCATTTCAATGGCTTGCACCCCGACTCGCCGACTGGTCAGCGTGCAAGAAAGTCCTGAACCATTTGGTTGAAGACCTCGGCGTGCTCCCACTGCGCCCAATGGCCGCACTGGCTGAACACGTGGAACTCGGAGTTGGGGATGCCCCATAGCAGGCGCAGGCCGATGTCCAGGGGTACGAAGCGGTCGTCACGCCCCCAGATGATCAAGGTCTTGGCCTTGATCTCCGGCAGGCGCAGGCCGTAATCGCTGAACTGCTTCGGGTTGATCTGGGCGCTCTTGACAAAGTTTTCCAGGTGATCGCGGCGGGCCAGGATATTGGCCAGACGCTGCTGATACAGCTCTTCGGTCAGGCTGCTGCTGTCGTACACAAACACATTCATCATGCGCTTGAGGTTCTCCACCGTGGGGTCGCGGTACAGCGCACCGATGAGCTTGATGCCTTCGGCGGGCATGGGCACGAGGGCGCTGGGTCCGCCGGTTCCGCCGCCCATGAGGATGAGCTTGCCCACCATCTCGGGATTGGCCAGCGCAAATCCCACGGCGCTATGACCGCCCATGGAGTTGCCGATGATATGCACCCTGGAGATGTCCAGCGCGTCCAGCACCGCCTTGAGACAGCGTGCATTCAGATCCGAACGCGAGCCTGTGCTGACAATGGTGTCGCTTTTGCTCCAGCCCGGGCAGTCCAGCAAAATGACGCGGTATCCCGCGTCCACCAGCGGTTCGATATTGCGGTGGAAGTTGGCCCAGCCGCTGGCGCCTGGACCGGAGCCGTGCAGCATGACCACGACTTCGCTGCCGGAGCCGACATCGTTGTAGTGCAGCCTCAGGGACTGTCCCGCTTCGGTGATCGTGACAAAGCGACTGGATGAGGCTTCCGTGTGGGGTGCGTTCATATATGACTCCGTGAAGGCGGCAGCCAGGGCTGGCTGTCCGCGAAGAAGGTGAAAAGATCAGAAGGAAGCGACTTCGCGTTGCCTCAGCAGGTCCAGGGCGACGTCGACAATCATGTCTTCCTGCCCGCCGACCATGCGGCGCTTGCCCAGCTCCACAAGAATGTCCACGGCCTTGAGGCCATACTTGGCCGCTGCGGCTTCGGAGTGACGCAGGAACGAGCTGTAGACCCCGGCATAGCCCAGTGCCAGCGTCTCGCGGTCCACGCGCACCGGGCGGTCCTGCAGCGGGCGCACGATGTCGTCGGCCGCATCCATGAGCTTGTAGAGATCGGTGCCGTGGTTCCAGCCCAGGCGCTCTGCGGCTGCGATGAACACCTCCAGCGGAGCATTGCCGGCGCCAGCGCCCATACCGGCCAGGCTGGCATCCACGCGGTCGCAGCCTTCTTCCACGGCCACGATGGAGTTGGCCACGCCCAGGCTCAGGTTGTGGTGGGCATGCATGCCGGTCTGGGTTTCCGGCTTGAGGATGTCCTTGAAGGCCCTGAAGCGCTCCCGCACATCCTTCATGCCCAGCGCACCGCCGGAGTCCACGACATAGCAGCAGGTAGCGCCATAGCTCTCCATCAGCTTGGCCTGTTCGGCCAGGGCCTTGGGCGAGGTCATATGGCTCATCATCAGAAAGCCCACGGCTTCCATGCCCAGATGACGCGCGTATTCGATGTGCTGGCGGGACACGTCGGCTTCGGTGCAGTGGGTCGCCACCCGCACCACGCGCACACCGGCTTGGTAAGCAGCCTTGAGGTCGTGGACGGTGCCGATGCCCGGCAGCAGCAAGGTGGTGATCTTGGCGTGCTTGACCACGCTGGCCACGGCCTCTATCCACTCCAGATCGGTATGGGCACCAAAGCCGTAGTTGAAGCTGGAGCCTTGCAGGCCGTCGCCGTGGGCAACCTCGATCGAGTCGACCCGGGCCTCATCCAGGGCCTGGGCAATCTGCCTGGCCTGCTCCACGCTGTACTGGTGACGAATGGCGTGGCTGCCGTCGCGCAGGGTCACGTCGGAGATGTAGATTTTCTTGGTTGGAGTCATGGTGTGTCGTCTCCTCAGGCGGCCACGGCAAGCGTCGCCAGCATGCGCTCGGCCATATGCTCGGCGGTGCGCAGGCCGGCGCTGGTCATGATGTCGAGGTTGCCGGCGTAGGCGGGCAGATAGTGGGCAGCACCCTCGACTTCCAGAAAGATCGAGGTTTTCAGGCCCGTGAGGGCGTTGCCCACGCCGGGGATGCGGATCGGGGTGTCGATACGGTCGAACTGCACCTGCTGCTTCAGGCGGTAGCCCGGCACATAGGACTGCACGGCAGCGGCCATCTGCTCTACCGAGGCGGCAATGGAGGCCTCGTCGGTCAAAGCGCTCAGGGTGTAGACCGTGTCGCGCATGATCAGGGGCGGTTCGGCCGGGTTCATGATGATGATGGCCTTGCCCTTGGTGGCGCCGCCCACGACCTCGATCGCCTTGGACGTGGTCTCGGTGAACTCGTCGATGTTGGCGCGGGTGCCGGGGCCGGCACTCTTGCTGGCGATCGAGGCAATGATTTCGCCGTAGTGCACCTTGGCCACACGAGAGACAGCAGCCACCATGGGGATGGTGGCCTGGCCGCCGCAGGTGACCATGTTCACATTCGGCGCGTCCAGATGCATGTCGCCGTTGACCACGGGAATGCAGTATGGGCCGATGGCCGCCGGCGTCAGGTCGATCATGCGGATGCCGGGCTTGAGGCTGCGCAAGAAGGCATCGTTCTTCACATGTGCGCCGGCGCTGGTGGCATCGAACACAAAGTCGATCTCTGCAAACCCGGGCATGCGCGTGAGGCCTTCCACGCCTTCGTGGGTGGTGGCCACGCCCATGCGGGAGGCGCGCGCAAGACCGTCGGAGTCGGGATCGATGCCGACCATGGCCCCCATCTCGATGTTTTTGCCATGGCGAAGAATCTTGATCATCAGATCCGTGCCGATATTGCCGCTGCCGATGATGGCGGCCTTGAGTTTGCGCGTCATAGCGTTTTCCTTCAGAGAAAAATCAGTCGACACCGGCTCCGCTGGACTGGATCAGCGGTGTCCAGCGTGCGATCTCGCTGTGGATGAATTGCCTGAACTGTTCCGGGGCCTGCGGACAGGCCTGCATGCCCTGGCTTTCGAAGCGCTTCTGTATGCCCGGGTCCTGCAAGGCCGCAACCAGCGCGCGGTTCAATGCCTGGACCACCGGGGCGGGAGTTCCGCTGCGCACCGCAGCGCCGAACCAGACGCCAGCATCGACACCGGACACACCCAGCTCCGCCAGGGTGGGTACATCGGGCAGCTGGGGACTGCGTCTTGTGGAGGCAATCGCCAGGGCGCGCAGCTTTTTGCCGCGGATCAGGGCTTCGGTGGAGCTCGTGGGATCGAACATGAAGTCGACCCGGTTGCTTATCACGTCCTGCAGCGCCGGCACCGAACCTTTGTAGGCCACATGAGACATGCTCCCACCGGTTTTGCTGCGAAACAGCTCCCCCAGCAGGTGACCGATGGAGCCCAGGCCTTGCGATGCAAATGTCAGGCCTTGCTTGCTGCTGCGGGAAAGCGCCATCAGCTCGTTCAGCGTCCTGACCGGACTGTCGGCCGCAACCACGAGGACCAGCGGAGAGGTGACCAGAGACGTTACCGGCTCGAAGTCCTTGACGGGGTCGTAGGCAAACTTGCGAAACAGCGTCTGGTTGATGGCAAACATGGCGGTGCCGGCCACATACACGGTGTGACCATCGGCTACCTGTTGAAGCACGGCGCTGGCCGCAATCTGCCCTCCTGCGCCAGGCTTGTTGTCAACAATCACGGGCTTGCCCAGCTGATGGGCCATGTGCTGTCCGAGGGCACGGGCCATGACATCGCTGATGCCACCGGCGGAGAACGGCAGCACGAGTGTGATGGGCTTGCTGGGAAAGGTCTGTGCCGCGCTGAGGCCGCCGATCGTCAGGCCACCCAAGCCCAGGGCCGACTGCAAAAGAAGAGTTCGACGATGCAAGATGGGCTCCCTGCTCACTCGATCGAAGCGCCGCTGGCCTTGACCAGAGGACCCCATTTGGTCAGTTCCGACTGCATGAAGCTGCCAAACTGGGCCGGGGTTGACGGGAAAGCCTGCATGCCTTGATCGGCAAAACGCTTGACCACCTCGGGGTCCTTCATGGCCTGGTGGATGGCATCGTTCAGACGTTCAACCACAGCTGCGGTCGTGCCTGTCTTGACCACGGCCCCGAACCACACACCGGCATTCACGCCGGATACACCGAGCTCGGCCAAGGTCGGCACCTCTGGCATTTGTGGCGAACGCTTGTCGGCCGCAATCGCCAGGGGCTTGAGCTTCTTGCCGGCCACCAGAGGGGCGGTGGTGATGACCGGGTCGAACATGAAGTCCACCTGTCCCCCCATCACATCCTGCAGCGCGGGTGCCGAGCCTTTGTAGGCCACATGATTGAACTTTCCGCCCACCTTGCCCCGGAAGGTCTCTCCGAGAAGATGTCCGATGGAGCCCATGCCCTGCGAGGCGAAGTTCAGTCCGTCCTTGCGGCTCTTGGCCTGGGCTATGAGTTCCTTGACGCTGGTCAGTGAACTGTTGGCAGGGACGACAAGCACCAAGGGCGAAGCAATCAGCGACGTGACGGGGCTGAAATCCTTCAGCGGGTCATATGAGAAATTGCGAAACAACGAGGGGTTGATGGCAAACATCTCGGTGGCACCGACATACAGGGTATGACCGTCGGCAGCTTGCTGGCGCACGTAGGCGGCCGCAATCTGGCCGCCTCCGCCGGGCCGGTTGTCAACGATGACAGGCTTGCCAAGCTGCTCCCCCATCTTGGTTGCAAGCGCACGCGCCACCGCATCGGTGATGCCTCCGGCCGGGAAGGGAACGACCATGGTCACGGCCCGATTGGGGAAATTCTGCGCGATGGCGGGTGCCCCCACACAGGCAGCGAGCGAAGCAGCACCGGCTGCGATCAATTGACGTCGGTTCCACATGATTTGTCTCCTGAATAATCGTTATGAGCAATGGAAAGCGGGGCGGGGAATGCTTACGAGAAGATCTAGCCTTCAAACTGCGCGCACACCGAGCCGATGCCGCTGATGCGGGCTTCGAAACGATCGCCGGCATTCACGGCGACCATGGGACCCAGGGCACCGGTCAGCACGAGGTCGCCGGCTCGCAGCGGCTGGCCAAGGTTGGCGAGTCTGCGGGCCAGCCACACGGCTGCATTCAGGGGATGGCCCAGGCAGGCGCCACCGGAGCCGGTGGAGACGACATCGCCATTGCGCGTCATCTGCATCTGGCACAGCTTGAGATCCAGCGCGTTGAGCGCAGTCGGTACGGCGCCCAGCACGACCAGACCGCTGGACGCGTTGTCGGCCACGGTGTCAATGAAGCGAATATTCCAGTCGGCAATGCGGCTGCCCACGATCTCGATGGCCGGCAGCACATAGGCGGTGGCGTTGATGACGTCCACCAGCGTGGTGTCGGGCCGCTCCAGATCCTTGGCCAGTACCAGTGCCACCTCGGCCTCGACCTTGGGCTGAAGCGTCCGCGACAGGGGAACAGCCTCATCGTCGCCATAGAGCATGTCGGCGAACAGCGTGCCGAAGTCGGGTTGGTCCACGCCGAGCTGCTTTTGCACGGCAAGGGATGTCAACCCGATCTTGCGGCCCACGATCCGGCGGCCCTGGCTCTGCGCATATTGCACATTGACCAGTTGCACGGCATAGGCGCTGTCGTTGTCGGTGATCTCCTCGCGCAGGGGAGCAATGGGGGTGGCGGTGGCTTCCGCGTGGCGCAGGCGCTCGGCCCAGGCCTGTATTTGCTTGGTGGTCGGCATGGCAGTCATGAATGAACGAAGATCAGTGGTGCATGAACATCACTCCATAACCCGCAATGAGCGATGGAATGGCGCGGTAGGCCCTTACCGGGCAGGACAGGCGGGTGTTGGCAGGCAGGGCGGATCGCGCCACCAGCCAGGTCTTGGACTCATGGGCAGAGTTGCCGGCCATGGCTCCTATGGAGGCTTCGCTCATTGCACACAAGCCGTCCAGCTGGCCGCTGGCCATGGCGTCCATCCATTGCAGATCCCATTCGGGGTTGAGCGGCTTCATCCAGCTGTCGCCATGGGCCAGGGCCAGTCCTGCGGCCTTGACGCGTTCGGTCTTGAGCTCGCGCTCCTGCTCCGTGGGAGTGGAACGGACGGTGATGCGTTCACGTACGGCTGGGTCAGGATGGGCCAGTGTCGGCACGGGAGGCTCGTGTGACAGCCCGCCGGAGCCGATCAACAGCGTGCGCAGTGGCAGCTGGTCGAGAAAGCTTCCAACGCCTTCTCCCAATGCCTTGCATCGGGCCATGCGTGCAATACCCGGCTGGGCCACTGCGTTCATGAAGATGGGAATCACGGGCGGCGTGTCCATCTCGTCTCCCCACAGGAACTGCAGGGCCTGCGAAAACCCGTGATCCACCAGCATGCGCCGCGACACCGCGATATCGAAATGTCTGTCCATCAGATGCTCGGCCAGAGCTATGGCCAGTTCTGCCGCCACATTAAGGGGACCGGCGGGTGACAGATAGTCGCCCACGGCCGTGGCCTGGCTTCCGATGCAGAACGGCGGCATCAGCTCATTGAAGAAGCCGTTGTAGTGATCCGGCCCCAGCAGCACGATGAGCTCTGGAGCGAACTCATGAACCGCCGCACGCGCCGCCGCAATCGCTTTGTCGATGGCGATCTGATCATCCTCAGCGACAGGGTTTAGCCCGAGCAAAGGCGAGTGCGACATGCCGAGAAATGCCCGGCGTGCAGTGGCAATGGTGCTACCACTCATCTTCAGGCCTCCAGCGGGGAATGCAGTACCCGGGCCATCTGACGCGTGACGACACAGACCTCCTGCGGAGATGCCAGCGCCGCGACAAAACGGTCCGGGCGCACGAACACCACCGACTTGCCCTGGGTGCTGAACCACTCCTTCAGGCGGCCTTGTTCGTCGCCAATGGTCAGCACACCATCGCGGGTCGGTGTCGGGTGAAGCAGTTGGCCGGCGGGCATGGCACGAATGAAGCGGGCGCCAAGGCGCTGCCAGAAATTCAAAGCCTCTTCGTCCATGCCATAGCTGGGGTCCGTACCCCAGGCCAGAATGCAGAAATTCAGCCCCACAAAGTCATCCAGCAGACCAGAGTGGCCGTTCGCTGTGGCAACACGAGGCTGAATGAACATCCGGCCGACGGGACTGGACGCTGCCGTTTCCAGGCCATGCACCAGACGCCCCACCAGAGACTCCTTCTTTTCCGCCATCAGGCCCAGAAGGCGGCCCAGGGGTGTGTTGCCCGAGCGGTCCAGCAGGCCGGCGAACGGGGTCCTGGCTCCTTGATTGCCGGTGCCGGTGTGGTGCAGCACCACGCCCTGCTCATAGCGCGGCATGGGCTTGAAACGCATCTCGGCGAAGTATTGCTTGACTGGCGGCACTGCGTTCAGGGCAAGCATCACCGTGTCGCGCACTTTGGCGGCGGTATGGCTTTCAGGGGCGAAGATGTCGCCTGCCACTTCCGACAGATGGATCATGCTGCGCGCATGGTCGCGGCGTTCCTGCTCGTAGCTATCCAGCAGATCGCTGCGGGCCTCCCCCTTGACGACCATGGCCAGCTTCCAGGCGAGATTGCTGGCATCGCGCATGCCGCTGTTGTAGCCCTGGCCCTGCCAGACGGGCATGATGTGCGCGGCATCACCGGCCAGCAATATCCGGCCAACCCGAAACTGCGCCGCCAAGCGTGCGTTGTGCGTGTACACGCGCTTGCGGATGTAGTCGACCTTGTCTGGATCGGCGACGACCTTGCGCATCAGCTGGGCCAGATTTTCCGGTTTCGAGAGTTGCTCTTCGGTCTCCCCGGGCATGACCATGAACTCGAAGCGGCGAATGCCATGAGGCAGGGCTGCAGAGACATAGGGACGCTCAGGATCGCAATGCATATCGATATGGGGCGTCCCCAGGGGGTCATTGCGCACATCGACCACGATCCATTGGTTGGGTTTGGTGCGCCCCTCAAAAGCCACGTTCAGCATGCGACGCACCAGGCTGTTGCCGCCATCGCTGGCGACCAGGTACTTGGCGCGCAGCGTGCGCTCTACGCCATCGGCATCTTTGAGCGTGGCGGTGATGCCTGCCTCGTCCTGGGAGAAGCTGTGCAGCTCATGACCCAGCAGTACCTGAACCTGGTCAAAGCGCTGCAGCCCCCGGTACAGGATGTCGTCTACCTGAGGCTGGATGAAGGCGTTGCGACGGGACCATCCGTATTCATCGGTGCGAGGCTCGATCGAGGCAAAGCACTGGCCGCTGGCGGTGTAGAAGCGCATCCAGTGATGGGGAGTGATGTGTGCCTGTACCTGATCGGAAAGGCCCGCTGCCTGCAGCGTCCGCAGGGACTCGTCGTCAATGCCGATGGCTCTGGGATAGTCAATGATCCGAGGCAGCTTCTCTGCCACGATGACACGCACGCCAGCCATCCCCAGAGTATTTGCCAATGTCAGCCCTACCGGGCCTGCACCAATGATCAGTACATCGGCATCATCCTGACCCACTGGGCTTTCTTGGGGGGCGTTCATTCTCAGTCTCCGTAATTGATGAGCGCATCGAGTGCGGCTTTGATAATTGTCAAAACACTCGGAAAATCTGCAAACACTGTGCACCTAGTGCACCAATTGCTAGGTGCATACCCTTGCTGCCGACGCTTTCGGCAGCTATCCGTCGAAGCTAGGCCTGCCGGATGGACTTTGGAGCGATGAATGGCAGGGCCTCGTATGGCCGAGCATCGGATGGAAAATATTCATTGCGCGCAGCAACGGAGCGCCTCGCAGTTGCGCCCCATGGCTTGCGGTGTTCATGCCTGGGCACACCTGAAAATCTTGACCTTTGAACACAGTCCCATGAATGACTACAAGGATGTACGCAGCCTGTCGCGAGGCCTGGCGCTGCTGCAGGCAATGAATAGAGCCCCTGGCGGCATCGCTTCAACCACGGCACTGGCACAGGCCTGCAACATTCATCGCACCACCGTCAAGCGATTGATGGAGACCTTGCGGGCGGAGGGATTCGTGCGCAGGGGCGAGAAAGATGGGCAGTACTACCTGACTTTTGCAGTGCGCAGCCTGAGCGAAGGGCTTGTCGATGATGCCTGGGTGGAGCAGGTCGCATTGCCGCTGATGCGTGCTGCGGTGCCCGAACTGCTTTGGCCTTGCGATCTGGGCACCGTGGAAGGCGGCTTCATGGTTGTGCGTGAAAGCACGCACCGTTTCAGCCGCCTGTCTCAGCATCGCGGCATGATCGGAGAAAAGTTGCCGCTGTTTTTCACCGCGATGGGACGAGCCTATCTGGCATCCTGCTCCACCGATGAGAAGGAAGGCTTGCTCTCACTTCTCGCGCAACGTGACGATGCCACAGGGGCTATGGCAAGAGACAGAGCGTCGGTGGAGCGTTTGATTGAGGAAACGCGACAGCGCGGATATGGCATCAGCGATGGTGACTGGCATCAACAGGCGCCCTTTGGCGCAGTGGCTGTGCCATTGAAGTGCGGACGTCGTTTGATCGGAGGCCTGAATCTGGTCTTCCCAAAGTCTGCTGTCGCCAGGGAAGAATTGCTTGCGCGCTATCTTCCCCGGCTGAAGAAGCTGGCCGTGCGCATGGGCAAGGATGTGGCACCGTGGCTGGACTAGGCATCAACCCAAACCTGGAAACACAGCATCCGTTTATCTACCCCGATCCGGCGCCATTCTTGCGGAAAGGCTCTCCGGAGAGCCTTCATGAACTCAGCATCAGGTTCGGGGTTTCGTGGCCAGCCCGTTGAGTCCCGAGCCCTCCATCGCTTGCGCCAGATCCGCGATGAGATCCTGCGGGTCTTCCAGGCCGATATGCAGTCGTACCACCGAACCACGCTGACTCCAGTCCGTTACGCTGCGTGCCTGTGTCATGTTTGCAGCAATGACCAAGCTTTCATAACCACCCCATGAAGCCCCCAGCCCGAACAGTTGCAGATTGTCGATGAATCGGTCCACGGCTTCGGCGGGAATGCATGGCTGAAGCTCGAAGGAGATCAGACCATTCGTACCTGAGCAATCCCTCAACCACAACTCATGTCCCTGGTGACCAGGAAGTGCCGGGCAAAAAACAGTTTGCACTGCCGGCAGCTGTTCCAGCCAGCGGACCACCGTCAAAGCATGTTCTTCATGCATGCGCAGCCTTGCCGACAAGGTGCGCAAGCCGCGCAGAACCAGCCAGGCATCATCAGGGCTGACACTCATGCCGAAGGCGTCGCAGCGACTGGCCAGTGGTTCCCAGGCCGCTTGTGTGGTGGCAACCGTGCCCATCATGACGTCCGAATGTCCTGACAGATATTTGGTTGCAGCCATGATGGAGATATCAGCTCCCAGTGCCAGGGGGCGATACTGCACCCCGGATCCCCAGGTGTTGTCGACCGCCACCAGGGCTCCGTGCGCATGTGCCATGGCAGCAAGCGCAGGCAGATCGCACATTTCGTACACCAGCGAACCTGGGCACTCGGCATACAGCATTCGAGTGTTCGGCCGCATTTTGGCGGCTGCGTCGCTGCCATCGGCAGCAAAAAAGCTGTATTCGATGCCGTAGGGCTGCAAAAACTGCTCGGTCAGGTGCCGTACAGGCTGATAGGCACTGTCAGTGATGAGAACATGATCGCCCGGCTTGAGGTAGCTGAGCAAGGCCATGCTTGCTGCAGCGAGCCCCGTTGGCAGAAGGCGCGTGCGATAGGCGCCCTCAAGCTCACTGACCGCATCTTCCAGGGCAAAGCTGGTGGGAGTGCCACGCGCACCGTAACTGAAGATGCGCTCTTGCCCGCGTCGGGCGCGCATTTCGCGTTGCTGCTGGGTGTTCTCAAACACCACCGTGCTGGCCCGCACGATGGGTGGATTGATGGCCGAGCCACCCTCATAGGCAGGTGACCTGCCCATGTGTGTAAGCCGAGTGCCCAGGCCTTCACTCGAAGCTTGCCGGTCTTTGGTCGTCATGGTGATGCCCTGAACTCCTCATCAATCCAGCTTGGCGCCGGACAGTTTGACCACGTAGCTCCAGCGCTTGATGTCACTATTGAGCTGAGCAGCAAAAGCCTCGGGAGTGCTCGCAACCACTTCACTGCCGCCATCGGTGACCAATTTGCTGACCTCCGGTTTGTGCAGCGTCTTGACAATCGCTTCGTTCAGATAGGCAACGCGCTCGGGTGGCGTTCCTGCTGGTGCAAAAAAACCGTACCAGTCTTCAAAGGTGGTGTTTTTATAGCCCAACTCCTCCAGCGTCGGCACCTTGCCGAATACACCTACCCGACGCGGGCTGGTCACTGCCAGGGCACGTATCTGACCGCCTTGAATCATGCCCGCCACCGAGGAGGTCGAGGTGATCAGCACATCGACCTGCTGGCCCAGCAAGTCATTGATGGCCGGACCCGCGCCCTTATAGGGCACATGCGTCATGGACACATTGCTTTCCTTGCCCAGTACCACGCCAACCAGGTGCGACAAAGTGCCGTTGCCTGGCGTGGCATAGGTGATCTTGCCGGGTTCGGCCTTGGACTTTGCCGCAAGATCGGCAAAGCTTTTGAGAGGCGATCCAGCGGCAACCACGATCGCAAGAGGCGCCGCATTGACCTGGGTGATAGGGATGAAGTTCTTGAGCGGATCAAAGCCCGGCGCTCTGTAGAGCGTGGGGTTCACTGCCATCAGAGAAACCTGCCCCGTCAGCAGCGTGTATCCGTCGGCCTTGGCTTCGGTCACGGCTTTGGCGCCTATGTTGCCGCCCGCTCCCCCCTTGTTCTCGACAACCGCCGGCTGTCCGGTGAGCTCTGGCAGACGCGTGGTGACCCAGCGTGTGGTTGCATCGTTGCCACCGCCTGGCGGAAAGGGCGAGACAAAGCGGATCGGCTGGCTGGGGAAGCCATTGCGCTGTGCCAAGGTTTGCGCATGCACCTGCGCAACAAGCACGGTGCCCATGAGAACAACAGCCAGAGAACGAATAGCAAGCATGATTTTCTTTCGTAGGGTGTGAAGCGGTTGGCGCAATCAGACGGAGCGATCAGACGGCGCTGGAAAGCGGGGCAGCAGGAACGGGCAGATGAAACGCGGCAAGTTCCTGTGCATCGAGTTGCTGCACCAGTCCGGTTTCCCATGCCAGATAGCGACGAGCGGCATCCTTGTTTCCGTCATGACGGTCATGAACGAAGAACAGGTAGTCAATGCAATCGTGATCCGGTGGAATGTCGGCACTGGCTTCCAGCGGCAAACCGGCTTGCTGCCAGGCGGCCATTCCGCCTTGCAGCAGTGCTGCGGGCTTCGGCAGCTCCAGCGATGCCCATTGCGCCAGCGCCGGCTCATCCGCCAACAGCACGATGGCGCGCGTTTCATCACGCAAGTTCCGGGCCAGACGCGAACGAATCGACCAGAGCGCACCCGGGATATGTGCCGCGCGATATTTCATGCTTGGCCGCAGATCAACCAGCAGGACTTCGTCGCGCTCAAGGCGGGACCGTAGCTCGGCGACCGTCACCAAGGGCAGTTCCGGTGCGGCAAAACGGGAGGCGCTCTCCAGCCTCAGGCCACTATGCAGGCCGTCGATCAGCACGCACGCGTCTTGCCCCATCTGGCGCAGCCAGCTGGCGATCACTGCAGCGCGTATGCCATCGCTATCGAAAAGCACCAGTCGGGCTCCGCGTACACCGATGAACTGGTCGCCGGCCTGGACCAGTTGCCCCCCGGGAGTGTGCTGCGCGCCAGGCAAACTTCCGGCGGCAAACTCTTCCGGCGTACGTACATCGCAGAGAAACAGGCTTCTGTCTCCATCCGCAGCCCATTGCGCAACCTTCTGTGCGTTCACGAAAGGCACTTCAAAACGCTGCGCCAGCTCTTGTGCCTGGGATTGCAGAATGCCGCTGCCAGAATCGTCGGCATAGCGGCTTTTGCCGCCATGCTCCAGTGGCAGATCGTTCAGATACCAGCCTTGAGTGCCGTTTTCCAGTGCATAGACAGGATTGGATATCCCCAGATTGATCAAGGTCTGGGCACCCAGGATGGAGCGCGTACGCCCGGCGCAGTTGATGATGACAGGCGTGCTGTCGTCAGGCACCAGGGAACGGATACGGTAGGCCAGTTCGCCGTTGGGGCAGCATATGGCACCGGGTATGTTCATCTTGTGAAACTCGGATACCGGCCGACCATCGAGAATGACGAGCGGCTCTCGCGAGGCCTGCTTGGCAGCCAGCTGCTGCGCCGTGATGCGCGGCGTTCCATAGGCGTGCTCCACCAGCTCACCGAATGTTTTGGAGGGGAGGTTCACGCCGGCGAACAGCACATAGCCCGCAGCCTGCCAGGCTTTCGTCCCGCCTTCCAAGACATGGACATCGGTATAGCCCAGATCCTGCAAGCGTTGCGCCGCTCGCAGTGCCACGCTTTCCGTATCGATTTCTCCGCTGTCATAAACCACCACGCGCACGGTCTTGCGCGGCACCAGGCGCGGCACATCGACCTCAAGACGGCTAAAGGGCAAGGGTGTGCCGTAGAACAGATGTGCTTCGCCGTACTGGCCATGCTCACGAACATCCAGTACGGCGATTTCCTGGCCGTCGTGAAGCCAGGACTTGAGGGTTGAGGCGTTGGCGAATTGAGTCATAACAGTTGAGTTCGCGAATTTCAGGCAAAGCTGCGCCCACGCGCTTCAAGGAGCGCGTTGCAAAGCAAAGAGGAATAAGGCCTAGCGGCTTAGCAGTGCGTCAGCGGCGCGTCTGAACACCGATGGACATGGTCTGGCAGGTGCCTGCCTGCAGGTCGTAGCTGGTTCTGGCATTCAGTGTCTCCAGCGCCCTGCCATACATATGCAGATGACGGATGACCTGCTCGCCCTGGATTTCCACGGAGTGAATGTCCTCGGGCATCAAGGCAATGCCGTGGCCGGGCTGCACGACCACCAGATCGACTTCCTCAAGCGTGCCCTTGCCCTGAACCGATCCATCGTCGGTACGTTCGTAGACACGGTTGTGCTCCGTGCCCTCCACCGCTGCAATACAGGCCCAGGTCGTATGGTTGTGCGGCACGATGCGCTTGCCTGGACGCATCACGTTCAGGTACAGCGCGTAGCTCTGGTCTGCATCTTCGGCAATCAGGTAGCGAGCCTGATGCTCACCTTCTTCTGGAGCAGGAAAATCCTCACCTCCCCAGAGCTGCTTTTGCCCTGCCAATTCCATTAGCTGAGCAAGAACTTTCTCAAGACTTTGACGCGACGCAGAATCATTGCCGATAGCGCTCTTCATTGCCAAAATTGCCGTCTGGACAGCACTGTTACGTTGTTCTTTCATCGTGGACAAAGCAGACTCCTTGGTTGAATGACAACCAATGTAGCGGGCCACTCTAACGTAAACAATCCCATAAACTCAACCATATACTTAAGAGAAACTTATATATGGACACACTGGATCTGGACCAGCTGCGCACACTGGCAACCATCGCCCGTCAGCAGAGCTTCGCTGCCGCCGCCGTGCAGCTGGGATGCACGCAATCGGCAATCACCCAGCAAATGCAGCGCCTGGAAGATAAAGTTGGACACACGCTCTTTGAAAAGCAAGGACGGCAGAAACGTTTGACCGAACACGGCCAGCGTCTGCTCGGCTATGCCCAACGCATGCTGGCCATCCATGACGAAGCGATCAGCAGCCTCAAGCATCACCATCTGGAGGGTCTGGTGCGGATAGGCGCACCGCATGACGTTGCGGACACCATGCTTCCTCCGGTGTTGAAAGAGATTGCCCTGAAGTTTCCCGGTGTGCAGATCGACATCCACATGGAACGCAGTCCCTTCCTGATGGAATCTCTGAAGCAAGGGGAACTGGATCTGGTGATATCCAATCGCGACGACACCACATTCGAGAGCTTCGCACTCCGCTCCAGCCCCACGGTCTGGTTGTGCGGTGCGAACTATGTGCACGATCCCGGCAAGCCGGTGCCGCTGGTGCTGGCGAGCGGGCCCAGCATTTTTCGCCGCCTGGCCTGTGATGCACTTGATGCCGCCGATATCGACTGGACACCACGCCATACCTGTACCAGTCTGGTGGGCATACGCGCAGCCTTGCGCGCCGATCTGGGAGTCACCGCACGCGGAGTGGAACAACTGGACCCCGGCCTGCGCGTACTAGGCAGTGGTGACGGCATGCCACCGCTGCCGGATCTGGTCTACAAGCTCTACATACGCAGCCATGTAGTCAATCCAATCACACGCCAGGTATTCGAGAACCTCAAGGCACGCATGTGGCTGCCCGGCACTTGAACCCCGTCCATGGGTCATGACCCGCTACCGAATCGACGGTATCTATGCAGGCGCGACAGCGCAGATCCGCACTCGGCGACGCATTTGCAGCCAGGGCAGACTCGACCATCGTGGTGACCCTTGAGCTAGCCACACTCCTCGGCTTGCTTCACCCACTGCGCACAATGCTCCTGAATACTCTGGCACACCATGGACAGGGGACGACTCAGTGGCTTGTCCTTGCGCAACACCATCGCCAGCGTTCGTTGCAGTCTGGGCGTCAGAGGGCGTGACACCAAATCATCGCGAGCTCCTCGACCCTGCATGGCCATACGCGGAATCACGGCATAACCCAGACCTATGGCTGCCATCTCCTTGAGCGCTTCGACGCTGTCCAGCTCCATCTGAGGATGCGGGAGTTCGCCAGCACGGCGCAGCCAGGCATCGACCACCCCGCGCGTGCTGGCTGATTTTTGCAGGGCGAGCTGAGGTAGAGACCTCAACTCCCGCGCAGCAACCGCATCACTCGACATCAGCATCTCCGGGCGAGCTACGGCTACCAGTTCATCATGCAGCACTGGCGTGGCTAGCAAGGCCCGGCGATTGACCGGCAAGGTGACCAGGGCAAGATCCAGGCTGTTGTCCTCCACGCGCTTTACGCACTCCTCGGTATTGCCCGTGACCACCACGATATCGATGCCTGGATGGCTGGCCCGTATCTGGCGCAGCACGGCGGGAAGCAGATAGAGACACACCGTCAGGCCCGTGCCTATACGCACCTGCCCGCTGACCTCTCGCGCATGCGCACTCAGCGCATGTGCCAGTCCCTCCAGCGCCATGGTCACGGCAGGCAGCTGCTCAAGCAAGGTCTGCCCCGCAGCCGTCGGAACAGCACGCCGCCCCACGCGTTCAATAAGACGTGTACCGAGTTGACGCTCCAGTTGCCGCACTTGCAGGCTGACCGCCGGCTGGGACAGCTGCAACAGCTCTGCCGCCTGCGAAAAGCTGCGCTCCTGAACAACCAGGCAAAAGCTTCTCAGCAGCATCAAACTGGGGGCATTAGCCAAAGTTTCACTAATACCTTGCATAAACATCAAAAGATTCCTTGTTGGTAAATCCCGGGCGAAGATTACTGCATGCAGAACGTTTCTACCTCCTCCCCTCGCCTTGCCCCGGCTCTGCCACCGATTGACGGTGACCGCCTGTGGCGCCGGCTCGAAGACCTTGCCAGATTCACCCGCCCTGATATGCCCTGGACCCGCCGTGCCTTCAGCCCGGAGTACCAGGCCGCACGTGCCTGGCTATGTGAAGCTTTCGAAGCCGCTGGCCTGCAGGTCCGCCTGGATGCGGCCGGCAACCTCATCGGCCGCCGCCCCGGCCGCTGCGATGACCTGAAGCCCCTGGCCACGGGCTCGCACACCGACACGGTGAATGCCGGCGGACGCTTCGACGGCATCCTGGGTGTGCTGGCGGGTCTGGAAGTGGCGCATGCACTGCAGGAGGCGGACATCACGCTGAAGCACCCCTTCGAGGTGATCGACTTCCTTTGCGAAGAGCCCAGTGACTACGGCATCTCCTGTGTCGGCAGCCGTGCCATGGCCGGCCAGCTCAGCGCAGACATGCTCGCTGCCAGCGACGGCCAGGGCGACACCCTGAGCCAGGCCCTGCAGCGCCTGGGTGCCCGCCCTGAAGCGCTGTCCGAAGCCGACCGCCGCCAGCAAGGCTTTGCCGCCTTTGTAGAGCTGCACATTGAACAGGGGCCCATGCTGGAACGTGAAGGCCTGGCCATAGGTGCTGTGACCGACATCGTGGGCATACGCCGTGCCCAGTTGTTCTTCGACGGTCGGCCCGATCATGCGGGGACCACGCCCATGCATGAACGCAGCGATGCTCTCGTGGCTGCGGCAATAGTGATTCGCCAGGCCCAGCGCCTGGCGTTGCAATGGAGCCGCAACACCACTCACTATGTGGTTGCCACGGTAGGTCGCTTGAACGTCTCGCCCAACGCCAGCAACACCGTACCTGGCC
Source organism: Comamonas brasiliensis (assembly GCF_018292285.1). Lineage (NCBI taxonomy): Bacteria > Pseudomonadati > Pseudomonadota > Betaproteobacteria > Burkholderiales > Comamonadaceae > Comamonas > Comamonas brasiliensis. The sequence continues at coordinate 445,258 of NZ_JAANES010000001.1, read as the reverse complement.
AGGTGGACCTGACGCTGGAAGTGCGCAGCAACCATGCCCCCTTGCTGCAGGAATTCTGGGAAATACTGGCGCGGCGCTGCGGCCCGGCTATCGAGCGGCTGGGCGTGCACTGGCGGGTGGAGCCTCGCACCCATGTGGACCCAGTCCCTTGCGCGCCGCAGATTACGGCTGCCGTGGAGCGATCCGCACGACGCCTGGGTCTGGGCTGTCGGCGCATGCCGAGCGGAGCCGGCCACGATGCCATGTACCTTGCGCAGGCAGGGCACTCGGGGATGATCTTCATCCCCTGCCTTGAAGGGCGCAGCCATAGCGCTGTGGAGTGGGCGTCCCCTGGTCAGGTCCTGGCCGGTACCCGGGTGCTGGCCGCCACCCTGCTGGACCTGGATGAGCAAATGGATTAACGACGCTCCCAAACTCCGGATAGAGCCGATACTCCGGATGCCTGCCGGCCATGCACGGATGCATGGCTCGGTGGCTTCGGGGTCTGCCATGCAGCAATGATCGGCTTTCCAGACAGGACGGCTCGGCCGAATTGCAGTTGCCCAAGCAGCTCTGTTGTGAGACCTGCCGCTGATTGCTGAGTATCATTTCGCCGGTGCCTCCGCAAAGCAGATGACTTGCTCGGCAAGCTCATGCAGCCGCACCCGATCAGGGCCTTGAACTCGGGTTCAAGGCAGTCACACTCGCCTCACTTCATCTTTCGTGTCAACTCCAGAACGCCAGGGATTCATTCTTACCCGCAATTGGCGGGATACACCGGCAGGCGCCGAGTTTGAATACTGGCTTGCGACGGATGACGGCCCACTGAAGGTACTGTTGACCGCCCAGACTTCAGTGGCTTTCGTCGAGACCCGGCACAGAGCTGCGGTGGATGCACAGCTTTCAACCCTGCCGGGAGTCGAGCTGCGGGAACTCTCACTGAGAAGTTTTCAGCAAGAACCGGTACTGGGTATCTATGCGAGAAACTTCCGCCAATTGCGACGGCTTGAACGCACTCTCCAGCAAAAAGGCATTCCTCTTCTGGAGGCCGATGTTCGGCCACATGAACGCTATTTGATGGAGCGTTTCATCACTGCAGGCGTCACTGTGCAGGGCGGTCGCACAGCAAATGCCGCGCTGCTGGACTGCAGGCTGGCTCCCGCACCGGATTTCAGGCCAGCACTCAAAGTGGTGTCACTGGACATAGAGACAAGCCAGCACCAGGAGCTGTATTCGATCGCACTGGACGGCATGGCTGAGCGCGTGGTGTTCATGCTCGGGCAGCCCTCTTCCGAGCCAGAACCGACGACGAACTTTGCTCTGGTGTATTGCTCAAGCCGCCAGGAGATGATCAAGCAGCTCAATGACTGGTTTGCGCGCAACGACCCGGATGTCATCGTTGGCTGGAACGTCATTCAGTTCGACCTGCGCGTGTTGCAAAAGACGGCAGACGACTGCGAGATCCCTTTGCTGCCGGGGCGGGAACGAACACCCATCGCGTGGCGCACCCACCCAGGCAAGCAAGGCTATCTTTTCGCTCCCATGCCGGGCCGGGCGGTGATCGACGGCATCGAGGCCCTCAGGGCCGCCGTCTGGAGCTTTTCCTCCTTCAGCCTCGAGAACGTCTCGCAGGAACTCCTGGGTGAGGGAAAGGAGATCGGGGACGAATACGACAAGATGGCAGAGATAGAGCGGCGCTACCAGCAGGACAAGCCTGCGCTCGCCAGCTACAACCTGCGCGACTGTGAGCTGGTTCTGCGCATCTTCGAAAAGGCGAAGCTGCTGCAGTTTGCCATGGAGCGAGCCCACGCCACAGGCCTGCAGCTCGATCACTTCGGCGGCTCCATCGCCTCCTTCAGCCACCACTATCTGCCGCGCATGCATCGCCTGGGCTACGTGGCCCCCAATGTGGGCGATGTCCAGGGCAAATCGTCCCCAGGAGGCTATGTGCTGGACTCCAAGCCCGGCTTCTATGACTCCGTGGTGGTTCTGGACTACAAAAGCCTCTATCCCTCAATCATTCGGACCTTTCTCGTGGATCCCGTAGGCCTGACCGAAGGCTTGCATGCCCGCGATTCCCTGGGGCTCATCAAAGGCCCCTTGGGCACGCTCTTCTCGCGCGAGAAGCATGGCCTGCCGGAAATCGTGACCCGGCTGTGGCGAGCCCGCGACGAAGCCAAACGAGCCAAGAACGAACCCTTGTCCCAGGCCCTCAAGCTGGTGATGAATTCGTTCGCCGGAGTACTGGGAGCTTCCGAGTGCCGGTTCTTCAATCCCAAGCTGATTTCGGCCATTACCTTGCGCGGCCATGAGATGGTGAAGCTCACGAGGGATCTGGTGGAGCAACGCGGGTACGAAGTCATCTACGGGGACACGGACTCCATTTTCATCTGGCTCAAGCGCACCCATAGCAACGAGGAGGCACACGCCGTCGCGGCGGAGCTGGCCAGGGACATCAACGCCTGGTGGACGCAAACCTTGCGGCAGGAACAGGACCTGGAGAGCTTTCTCGAAATCGAGTTCGACACGCACTACAAGAAGTTCTTCATGCCCACCATCCGTGGCTCGGACATTGGCAGCAAGAAGCGCTACGCCGGCCTGAGCATCGATCTTGCCGGCAAAGAGACGATGATCTATCGGGGCCTGGAGATGGCGCGAAGCGACTGGACGCCGCTGGCAAGACAGTTCCAGGAGGGCTTGCTCTCCCGCGTCTTCCAGGCCGCTCCTTACCGCGAGTTCGTCATCGAGTACGCCCGTGCGACGCTGGCGGGCAAGAAGGACGAGCTGCTTATCTATCGCAAGCGCCTGCGGCACCGCCTGGATGCCTATGTGAGCAACGTGCCGCCGCAGGTGCGTGCCGCTCGCATCGCGGACGAGTACAACGACCGCATGGGCAGGCCCCGGCAATACCAGAACGGCGGCTGGATCCAGTACCTCATGACCAAGAATGGCCCCGAGCCTTTGGAAATCCGCCGCTCGGGCATCGACTACGAGCACTATCTGGCGAAACAGATCAAGCCGATCGCCGACTCGATCCTGTTCCCTCTTGGCGAGGACTTCGCCACCCTGACATCCTCTCAGCGAGAGCTGTTTGAGTGATCCAGGCCCTTGCCTTGACGCTCCTAGGCCTTAGGAAATGGAAGCTCGCGCGGTGTATGGCCGCTCAGCTTGGCGATGGCATTGGCAAAAGCCGGTGCCAGCGGCGGCACACCTGGTTCACCCATGCCGGTGGGGGCATCGGCACTGGGCACGATATGCACAGTGATTGCAGGCATGTCCGTCAAGCGGGCCACGGTGTAATCATTGAAGTTGCCCTGCTCCACCTGACCATCCTTGAATGTGATCGCAGCGCCGGGCAAGCACATGCCAAGGCCCATCAAGGCTCCGCCTTGCACCTGAGCCTCCACACTGCGCGGGTTGACCGCCAGATTGCAGTGCACGCCTGCGGTGACTGCATGCAGCTTGGGAGCGCCCTCAGTCACGGATGCCTCCACCACATAGGCGACCACCGAGTCGAAAGACTGATGCACGGCCACGCCCCAGGCCCTGCCCTCGGCCAGCTGCCGCTTTCCGTAGCCCGACTTTTCCACCGCCAGCTGCAGTGCAGCCTTGTGGCGCGGATGGCGGTCGCCAAACTGCTCTAGCCTATACGCGACAGGATCTTGTTTGACCGCCCGGGCAATCTCGTCAATCAAGGTCTCCATCACATAGGCAGTGTGGGTAGATCCCACGCTACGCCACCAGAGTACCGGCGCATTGAGTTCGGGATGATATACCGACAGTCGCATCGGCAGGTCATAGGGCTCCTTCATGCCTTCAACCGTGGTGGTATCCACGCCGTTCTTGAGCATGAAACCTTCAAACGCAGTGCCCTTGGCAAGCGACTGGCCCACGATCACATGGTCCCAGGCAAGCACCCGCCCCTTCTCGTCAAAGCCTATCTCGGCGCGATGCACATGCATGGGCCTGTAATAGCCTCCCTTGACATCGTCCTCGCGGCTCCAGATCATGCGCACCGGGGCGTCGATACCCGAGGCTCTGGCGGCCTTGGCAATCTCGCAGGCTTCTGCCACATAGTCGCTGCGCGGATTGGCACGGCGTCCGAAGCCACCGCCCGCCATCTGCACATTGACGCGGACATTCTGCGGTGCCACGCCGAGCACGCGCGCAGCCGTTGCCACTTCCCAGCCCGGAGCCTGCGTACCCAGCCAAAGCTCGACCCTGGCGTCCTTTCCGGCTCCTGTTACACGTACCGTGCAGTTCAGCGGCTCCATCGGAGTGTGGGCAAGATAGGGAAACACATATTCGGCGCTGATTTTGTGCGCCGCATCGCCCAGCGCCGAAACATCGGCATCAAACTTCCGCTTGGCAAGTTCACGATACTGGGCCAATTGCTGCACCGAATCGACTTTGCCTACAGCGCTGCTGTCCCACTGGACCTTCAAGGCATCACGTCCTTGCTTGGCAGGCCAATAGCCATCGGCCAGCACCGCGACCAGCTCGCCGCCCCACACGCTGGGCACACGCAGTACCGCGCGCACGCCCTTGATGGCCTTGGCGGCCGCATCGTCCACCGACTGGATCTTGCTGCCATACACTGGCGGATGCGCCACCACCGCAGTCAGCATTCCAGGCAGATGCATGTCGATGCCGTAGGACTGCCTGCCGCTGGACTTGGCGCGTGCATCGAGCCGTCCCGTGGCCCGGCCGATGATGCGAAAGTCCTTGGTGTCCTTGAGCTCCACCTGCTGCGGGACCGGCATCTTCATGGCTTCATCGGCCAGCTCGCCGTAACCCAGCTTTTTGCCCTTGGGACCGATCACCTGCCCTGCCTGCGTGCGCAAGGACTGTGGGTCCACGCCCCAACGTCTGGCAGCCGTAGCCAACAGCATGGCGCGGGTGCGCGCACCCAGCTCCCGGTACTGGACATAGGAGTTCTTGATGGCGGTGGAGCCGCCCGTCAAGTGCATTCCCATGACGGGGTCCACATAGGCGGGATCGGCATTGCCGTGCACGCCCTGCACCTTGGACCAATCGGCGTCCAGCTCTTCAGCCAGCACCATGGGCAGGCCGGTTTGCACGCCCTGGCCAAATTCCAGGCGGTTGATCGTGATCGTCACCACACCATCACGACCGATCTTCACGAAAGCCGAGGGCTGCTGGATGGGCTTGAGCGCGCTGACTGCAACCTGCTCGTCGCTCCTCGTCTGGGCCGGTGCAGCGGCGGGGAATATGCCCAACGCAAAACCAGAGGCCGTCGCCAGCTTGAGAAACTCGCGTCGCTCGAGCTTCGAGCCGGCATCCAGCGTGTCAGCTGCGAGCGCACGCAGACCTTTGGGCAGATCTGCAAAAAAATGCTGAGGAATAGGCATGGGATGTACTCCTTCTTCTTCAGGCCGACAGGTCTTTGGCCGCATCGTGGATGGCTGCACGGATGCGTGCATAGGTTCCGCAGCGGCAGATATTGCCCGCCATGGCAGCATCGATATCAGCATCGCTGGGTCGGCGATTGCTGTGGAGCAGCGCGGTGGCACTCATGATCTGCCCACTTTGGCAATAGCCGCATTGAGCCACGTCGTGACGCACCCATGCATCCTCGACAGCCTTGCCCACCTTGTCTGCGGCCTGCGCTTCGATGGTGGTGATCTTCTGCCCCTGAGCCGCCGAGACGGGCGTGATGCACGATCGTATGGCCTGGCCGTTCAGATGTACGGTGCAAGCGCCGCACATGGCCATGCCGCAACCAAACTTGGTCCCGGTCATGCCCAGCGTGTCGCGCAAGGTCCAGAGGATGGGCGTTGAAGGATCCACATCGGCCGATACGGGCTTGCCGTTGAGAGTGAATTTGACGGGCATGGGGTGCTTTCTTTCTTGCTTTTCAACACGGGAACTACCGCGCGAGCTTGGGGGAGTCACGCGAAGCAGAGGCAGTGTGCGACAGGCAATGCAAAAGAAAAAGCCAAGCAATCTATCTATGTTATTAAGCTTTACTTAAAAATAGACGGCATGAAGCCCGAAATACTTGCCTATCTGGCAGCCTTTGAGCAGGTGGCCCAGCATCGCAGCCTGACCTATGCAGCCCATGCCATGGGAGTCACGCCCGCCGCACTGTCCCAAACCATCAAAAAGCTGGAAACCCGTCTGGATGTGCGCTTGTTCGATCGGACAACGCGCAGCGTCAATCTGACGGAGGCAGGAAGAATCTATCTGGAGCGCATCTCACCGGCTCTCGCCAACTTGCGCGAGGCGACCGAGGATCTTCAACTCCAGGCCGGCGTAGAAGGCGGCACCTTGCGCCTTACCATATCTCACCCTGCAGGCAAGGTGCTGGTCGAACCCATGCTCGCAGAATTCTTTGCACACCATCCGCACATTCATGTCGAGCTGGTCTATGACGATGGCTTTGTGGACATCGTGCGCGAAGGCTTCGACATCGGCATACGCAATGGCGAATCGCTGGAAGGCGATATGGTGGCCATGCCGCTCACTCAGGACCTGACCATGAGCTTTGGCGCATCTCCTGCCTACCTCCAGGCACATGGCGTTCCGCAACACCCTGATGAGTTGGAGCATCATCAATGCATCAACTACCGCATGAGCAGCAGCGGCGCCGTCTACAAATGGGAATTCAATATCGACGGCAAACTGTGCGAACGCGCCGTGAGCGGACCGCTGACCGTCAACCATGGCGAGACGGCCATGCGCGCGGCCCTTGACGGCGTCGGTCTGATTACCGGCTGGCGCGACTCCATGAGCGGCGCCTTCCATGCCGGCCAGCTGGTTGAGGTGCTGAAGCCCTATTGGGCAAGCTTCCCGGGCTTTTATGCCTATTACCCGCACCGCACGCACCTGCCTCTCAAGACCCGGATATTTCTTGATTTTCTGGTCCGCCATGTGCAGCGAAACGGCTTTTCCAATGCAGCGGATGGGAAATGGCGCCCCTGACTTCATCCTGCTTCTGTGGGTTGCCAGAACCGTGGCCACCTGCCTTCTGCGACGTGCCGAGCCAGCGCAGCCAATCCTCACAGGACTGAAACAACGCTGCGCCGGCTGATGCTTGGCAACCAGCAAAACGCGATTCACGTGCAAACGTTGCCAACGGTCATGCGCCCATCGCTCATGACGTCTTTCAAGCAAGAAGACACTCCACTCCTGCAGGCCTGGCCCGATGGAGCGTTGTACGGATCGAATGCCTGAGCGTATGCCCACCTGTCGAACAGCCGTTGCGCAAGTGCCAGCCGAGATGGATAAGCTCCAGCAGCGCCTCAGCGCTGCGCCAATTGCTGGCACTGTCGGCGACGCCAGACAGACTCGCGCACCTCCTTGACCTCGTCGAACACGACCTTGTACTGGCACACCAGCAGATTGCCGGATTGCGGTTGACGCAGCTTGAAGTTGTAGTCCCACTCCTGCCCCCTGGATCCGGCAGTTCGCGCCAAGGGCTCTCCCAGCGTCTGCAGCACCTTCTCCTGAGCCATTCCGGGCTGAATAGAGCGGATGCCGCCCAACTGCTCAGCCAGCACGCCATCGCGGGCAAAGTCCGTCTTCATGTCTGCGTACCCCACCTTGACGTCGGAATACTGCAGCTTCTCGGGATTGCTGACAGCATCCTCCGGGTTGCCACGCGCCGCTGCAGGCAAGGCGATGCAAGCTGCTGCCAGCACCAGAGTGGAAAGGCGGAAGGTAGATTCAATCATGCTCATGGCATCCTCTTTCATCAAAATAGAAACCCGCATTGCGGGGCTTCAGCGCTCGCGCAAGGCCTCGCGCGCCTTGTTCAGCGGCTTGGTCAAATAGTCCCAGACGGTTTTTCGGCCCGTGCGGATATCGGTAGCGGCCACCATGCCCGGCACAATCGGCATGCGCTGGCCGGCCTTGTTCACCAGAACGTCCGAGTCGGTGCGCACCAGGACCGGGTAATAGACGATTTCGGGCTTGACCTCGTCACGCTGGGTGTCCGGTGCAATCGTCACCACCTGCCCTTTGAGGCCGCCATAGACCGCATAGTCGTATGCGGTGACCTTGACCAACGCCTCCTGCCCGGGACGAATGAAGGCGATATCGCGCGGCGAGATATGAGCCTCCACCAGCAACTGGTCATCCAGGGGAACCAACGCCATCAGCAGACCGTTGGGAGGCACCACGCCACCAATGGTCGTGACCTGCAGGCTCTTGACCACGCCCCGCACGGGCGACTGCAGTGTCAGGCGCTCCAGCGAATCCGCGCGCCCGCGCACCACCGAGGACAGAGACTTCGCCTCTGCATCCGCCTTGGCCAACTCCTCGCGGCTGCGCACCATATAGCCGGAGCGCGCCTCGGCAATCTTCAGCTCCAGCTCCGCTCCCTGGCGTTGCAAGCGGATGAGCTCAACGCTGCTGGCCGCACCGCTGGCCTGCAGCGACTGGGTGATGCCCAGCTCCTTGCGCACCAACGCCAGTGCCTGACTCAGGCCTCCCACGGTGTCGTTCAGCGCCGCACGGCGCGAACGGAACAGTGCGCTCTCCGACGCTTTGAGCTGCTCATGGGCCTGCAGCTCCTGCGGAAACTGCAGGCTGTCGCGGCCCTCGACCTCGGCACGCAGGCGTACGCTGGCAGCCAGGGCGGCTCGGTAGCGGGCCGCCGTTTCCTCCACGCTGGATTCACCGCGTGTAGGCTCCAGCTTGGCCAGCACCTGGCCCTTTTCCACGATGTCTCCCTCTCGCACCAGAAGCTCGGCCAGAATGCCGCCCTCCAGAGACTGGATGCGCTGCTCACGCGAAGATGGAATCACCTTGCCGCCGCCGTTGGACACCTCGTCGATCTCGAAGAACCAGGCCCAGGCCAGAAAGGCCAGCACGAAGGCCGTGACCCACCACACCACACGGTCCGAGCGGCTTGCGCGCACCTCGTCAAAGTCGCCTATGGCCGGCATGGCGCCACGCAGACGCGCAGGAGCGCCCGAAAGCTCGGGTGATGACGTGCGCGCTGGCGCAGCTTCGGTGGCTGTCGGGAATGCCCCGACGGATTTGCTGGTCTGTGTCATTCCTGCACCTCCTCCACAGAGGACAGCCTTGTCTGCGGCTGCACGGCCACCTTCATGCGTGCGCTCTGCACGACGCGAACACTCTGGGCTGCCGGCTGGGCTGCGCCATTCAGGCGCTTGAGAACCTCATCTCGCGCGCCCTGCAGCACCACCTGGCCTTTATCCACCACGATGATCTTGTCCACCACCTGCAGCACAGCGGGCCGGTGCGTGGCCACAACCAGGGTGCGCCCCGGCGCAAGCTTGCGCAACCGCGCGATCACATCGCGCTCGGCCACATCGTCCAGCGCCGCCGTAGGTTCATCCAGCAACAGCACCCGCGGCTGACGCAACAGCAGGCGTGCCAGCAACAGGCTCTGGCGCTGTCCTCCCGATAGGCCCAAGCCCCCCTCCATCACCATGTGATCCAGGCCAGTGGGCAAGGTCTGTACAAAGGACCAGGCGCCTGCATCCAGCAACGCGGTCATCAATTCCCCATCGCTGGCATGGGGCGCGCCCAGCAGCAGGTTCTCACGCAAGGAACCATAAAACAGACGCGCATTCTGGGTCAGCAAGCTCACGTCACGGCGCAGGTCGGCGGGGTCAATGTGGGCCAAGGCCACGCTGTCCAGCAGCACCCGTCCGGCCATCGGCTCAATCAGACCCGACAGAGCCTGCAGCAGCGTCGACTTGCCCGCACCGTTGCGCCCCAGGATGGCGATGCGCTCACCGGCCGCAATCTGCAGCTGCTTGACCTGAAGCGCGGGAGTCTTGCCGTCATAGCTGAACACGGCTTCGCTGAAATCGTAGCGCCCCTCAATGACGGGGCGGTGGATACGGCTGCCATCCTCGGCGTGATCCACCGGCAGGCGCATGAGTTGATCCAGCCCGTCACTGGCCATCTTGGCCTGCTGCCAGCGGTTGAGCACGCCGGTCACGCTGGACAAGGGAGCCAGCATGCGACTGACCAGGATGGAGGATGCGACCAGCACGCCGGTGCTCATCTCGCCGCGCATCACCTGGGGTGCGCCAAAGAACACCACAAAAGCAAAAGCGCTGCCCTGCACCGTCTGCATCCAGTTGCTCAGACCATGCAGAAGCGCTCGCAGCTTCAGACCTGCCTCGGCGTTCACTGCGTTGAAGTGGTTCCACTGATTCTGAAAGCGCGGCTCGGCCTGCAGCAGCTTGATGTCCTCAATGCCCTGCACGGTCTCCACCAGCATCGCGTTGCGCAGCGCCGATTCGCGCATGCTGGCCTGGGCCAGCTTGCGCAGGCGCTTTTGCGCCAACAGGCTGGGCGCCAGCAGCAGGACAAAAGCTGCCAATGGCACCCAGACCAATGCGCCTGCGATCATCCAGAAGATGAAGCAGAACAGCAGAAAGAAAGGCAGATCGGCCACTGCAGCGGCCGTGGTGGAGGTCAGCATCTCGCGCACTGGCTCCAGCTCACGGATCTGCGCCACGAAAGTGCCCGTGGCACGTGGGCGGGCGCTGCTCTTCACTCTTAGCGCGTGTCCGAAGACTCGATCCGATATACGCAAATCTGCCCGTTTTCCCAGCATGTCGGTAATGTGCATTCGCGCCGAGCGCATGGCCCAGGCAAATGCGATGGACAGCAAGACTCCGCCGAACAGCACGTACAGCGTAGGCTCGGACTGGGACGGAACCACGCGGTCATAAACCTGCATGGAGAACAGAATGCCGCCCAGGGCCATCAGATTGGTGATGAACGAGGCCAGCAGAATGTGGCCGTAGGGTCTCAGGTCGGCAAACACGATGTCGCGCAACCAATGACTCTCCACCGGGCGCAGGTAGCCGTCCACGCGCGAATCGGGGGCAGACTGCAGCGGACGCAGCACCGCCATCACCTCCACCTCGGACTGCAACTCGGCCGGCGTGTACGTGCTCTCACCACCCTCGTCGCCGCTCAGCAGCAGGCGCAGGCCGTCTTCGGCCAGCGCCGTGACGACAGCCACCTGCCCACCGCGCAGTTGCAGGACCAGGGGCAGGCGCCAGGCCGTGAGCCGCTGCAGGTCTGGAGCCACCTCGGTCACTGTCAAGCCCGCCTGCCTGGCCATCTGACGTATGCATTGACGTAGGTCCTCGGCCGACAGCTCGCCATCAGCCGCCCAGGCCGCATCCACACACAGGCGTTCACGCGAGGTGTCGATCTGATAATGCGCGGCCGCTGCCAGTATCGCTTCCAGCCATCCCTGCATGAGTAGCGACTGCGGCCCGGCACCAGCCGGCCTCCGATGACCCTGATTCATCGACCCGTTCATCGCATCACTCCTTGGCTCGCATCCCGGAACCGGGTATCGAGCGAAAACTCATCCGCCAACCGTCCGCTCTGGTACCAGCACTCCACAGCCAGCCTCTGCAGGTCATGGGCGTTGTCCACCTGCTCGAAACGTGCGCCGTGGTATTCCTGCTCGGCATTGAGCAGATCCAGCAGCGAGCGTGTGCCCAATTGCAGGTATTGCTCACGGTACAGATCACGCGTGATGCGGATGCTGGAGATACGCTCGTCCACCACCGGCTGACGCTCCCGTAAGCCCAGGCTCTGGTCCTGTGCATCACGCAGCGACTGCCGAGCCTGGAGCTCGGCGTTGGCCACCGCCGCGTCTGCGGCCTCCAGCGCGTGCCCTGCTGCGCGCTGACGGGCCTGGTTGCGCCCGCCCTCGAACAGCGGTGCCGATACATTGAACATCACGCGCATATCCAGATCAGGGTAGCCAGCCGGGCGCGAGGCAGCGGTAAGCCCGCGCGAGGCTGAGCCATCCACCGAGAGCGTAGGCATCAGTTGTGCGTCAGCGGCCTTCAACTCGGCCAGGGCCAGCGTCCGCTGGCCCTGGGCTCGGCGCACCGCCGCCGTGGGCACCACCTGCGCAGCAGTGCAGGCCCGGGGCAGGGCATCCGGCATACCGCTATTTCCTGCACTCACGGCGGGTGGCGCCTGCAATCCGGTCAGAGTCATCAGCCGCGCCTGCCAGCGGCGCGCCTGCGCTTCGTAATTGATCAGCTGGCCGCGTGCACCATCCATGCGCGACTGCGCCTGCATAAAGTCCGAACGGGTGCTGGCACCTTTGACCTGACGCTCCCGTGCCAGCTCCGCCAGCACACCCACACCCTCCAGCTGACTTTTCGCAATCGCAACCATGGCCTGCTGGCGGCGCAGCTCCACCCAGGCTTGCGCGGCCTCGCGCGCCACATCGTCGGTGGACAGATACAGCTGCGCCTGAGCAACCTCGATACCCGCCTCGGCCTGCTTCACTGCGCTGTCCACCTTGCCGAAGTCATACAGCATCTGCGACACCGAAACGCTGGCGTCATACACGCGCCGCGAGGTATAGGGGTAGACATCGCGATTGTTTACCTGTGCACCCACCCCGCCCTTGACCTGCGGGTAATAGCCCGCGCGGGCCGAAGCCAAGCCCTCATCCGCTCCCTGCAATTGCCCCTGCGCCGTACGCACGGCAGGGTGCCATGCCACAGCCGCCTGCACCGCTGCACGCATATCCATGTCTTGGCCCGCAGCAGCAGCATTGGCCCACCCCGCTGCACAAGCCAGCGCGACCGCTGCGGCAACCTGCTGCATGAAAACCAGAGGGAGTTTGGACTTGATCGACATATCCATCGCTATCGCTATTTCTCAGCTTGGCATCGCGGCACCATGGCGCGATCACCGTTCCGCGTCGCGGCATCCAGCCTGCGACACAGCTTGTTTGTTTTTCTTGTTTGCTCTTGCTTACATAGCTGACTGCGCATTCAGTACGGCGTTTCAAGCATTTTTGATGCTAAAAACTCCGTACCTCATGCGCTGGCAGCTATCAAGTTTGATAAGCCATCAAACATGCACCGGCTGGTGCAGCTCTTCCTCTGGCAAAGGAGCTGGCATATACAAAGCAAGGTCCTGTGATACAGCTACAGGGGCAATTGCGGCTGAAGGAGCTTGCGCCGAGTCCAGGCCACCGATCTCAGCTGCAGCCTCGTCCTTGGACTGCAGCACATCGTGCAGCGCAGGCAGCGTCGCAGCAGGCTCGTCCGCATCTGTATGCAGGGCATCGAGATGCTCCAGGTCCAGGCTCATGGCCATCAACGGCGACGCATACGCAGGCTTGGGGCCGGGATCGCCACCGTCGTAGACCACCTTCACATCCTTGACAGTCGATGCCTGGTCGCCATCTCCGTCCTGGATGGTGTAGCCAAAGCGATCCCAGTAGGAAGCCAGCGCCTTGCCTTCATAGATGAACTTGGCCGTATCGAACTCCACAGTCAACGAGCCACCTGCGGCTGTCTTGATGGTGATGATGTGCTTGGCTGCGTCATAGGTGTAGGTTCCCGAGGCCGGGTTGCCCGTCACCTGCAGAGCCTGCCCGGGCAGATAGGTGTAGGTGACGCCGTCGACCTCCAGCACATTGACAAAACCGCCGTCGGCACCAAAGCCTTCCACGGTGCTGTCGAGCTCGCCGCGCAGCGAGCCCTCCTGCCTGGGCAGCTGGATCAGGTTCTGCAGCGTGGAGTTCAGCTCTGCCGCCGAAGTGGCCAGAACCACTGCGTTCTCCGATCCCGCCGCACCGTTGTAGGCGATAGGATCGATATTCGGGACATCGCCCGCCTGGATACCGCCGAAGCCCACACCCACGGAATTGATGTGGTGCTGTGTCACAAAGGCCTCCCAGGCTGTCTGCTGAGTTGCAGTCACCGGACCGTTCGTAGGTACACCATCGGTGACGAAGTAGGAGACGTTCTGCACCCCCTCCCCGGTCAGCTTGCCCACATTGTCGCTAAAGCCATTGCTCCCCATCACCGCATCAAGGGCCGCCTTGTAGCTCGTGCCGCCAGTGGCCTGCAAAGCCTTGATGGCCGAAATAGCATCCGAGGCACTCATCCAGTTGGCCCTGGCATTGCCTCCCGTGCTGAAAGTCACCAGCTTGACCGCCACATCGCCGTACTCGTCGTACTTTTTGATCAGATCTTCAAGCGCCTTCTTGGCCAGATTCAGGCGGTTGTTCGGATCATTGGGAAGCTGTGTACTGCCGCTGCCCACGAAGTTCATGCTGCCCGACAGGTCAAGCACGATCATCACATTGGTCTGCAGCTTGGCCAGGTTGATCGCCAACTCGGCGTCATCGCTGAGTGCCGGCACATCGTCCTTGACCTCCACAGTGAACCCGATCTCGCTGTCCTGCTTGCCATCGTGAACAATGGCTTTGAAATCCAGATCCAGCTTGTTTTCACCGCTGCCCGTCGCATGGTCCACAGGGCCTTTGAGGGTGACCGTGTAGCTTGCCTCGTACTTGCCGCCAACCTCGGTCAGGGCTCCGACCTTGACGGTCATGACCTCCTTGGCACCAGCCATGCCGGTCAGCGTGCTGGAGCTGGCATCCCAGCTCCAAGTCACCGCCACACCGCCCGAAGTGATGCTGCCGTCCGCTGGGCCCTCAATCTCCAGCGAGAAGGTGTTGATGTCTGGAGTCTTGTCCGCATCGGTAAAGGTGATCTTGCCCGCGGCGGTGGTTGTGCTGCTCGGGTCATCCTTGATGCCTCCGACCAGCGCCTCCTCCGCAACATGCAATACCTTGTCTTCGGGCTCAATCACCAACACCGGGGCGTTGTCGTTCAGGTCCTTTTCCCTGAGCGTGACAGTGACTTCGGTCTTTCCGCCCTCGTTATCGGTCGCCACCACCGTGATCGTCTGGCTATTGCTGCCTTGCTCGAAGTCATTGGCTTGAGACGCTGCTCCAGCCGCTGTCAACGTGATCTCACCAGTCGTCGCATCAATCGCATACCAGCCATTGGGGTCGCTGTCCGGATCGATGCTGTAGCTCACCGATGTGCTGTCGGCATCGGTAGCCTTCACCTGGCCCAGCAATTGGCCGGCAGCGCTGTTCTCGTCGTACTCGAAGCTATAGTTCGTCACGGGCGGTTCGCCCGGATCGCCTGGATCGACAAACACTGGCGGCTGGCTCACCGTCACGGTGACATCAGCCGTCTCGGGCGTGCCGCCATCGGTCTGCGCCGTGTAGCTGAAGCTGGCATCGCCGCTGAAGCCGTCGGCTGGCGTGAACACCAGTTGGCCGCCCACCAGCTTGACGCTGCCGTCGGCCACGGCCACGGTGCCGCCTTCGGCGATGGCGGTGCCGTTGACGTGGGTGATGTGCTGGTTCTGTCCTTCAAACAGGTCGTTGCCCAGCACATCGATGGTGACGGACTTCTCAAAGCCGGTCGTGGCAGCATCGTCGAACGCATCCTGCTCGGGCGTGACATTGACGGTCACCGTGGTGCTGGTCTTGCCGCCCTTGCCGTCATCGAGTTCGATGGTGAAGCTGTCCGAGCCGCTCCAGTCCTTGTTGGGCGTGTAGCTGTAGCTGCCGTCCGGGTTCACCGTCACGCTGCCATGGCCGGGATCGCTCTTCTTGGTGTAGGTGATGGCGTTGCCATCGGCGTCGGTGCCCGTGACCTTGCCGTTGATGCTGGCCTGGTCTTCGGTGCCGGTGACGGTGTACTGGCCCGTGGCCGGATCGAAGTTCTGGCCAGGGACATAGTCAGGATCGCCGGGGTTGAGCCCTTCGTTGGGATCGGTGGGTTCGGGCAGTTGGTTGGCCGCCACGGTCACGGTGACGTTGGCCTGCTCGGGCGTGCCGCCATCGGTCTGCGCCGTGTAGCTGAAGCTGGCATCGCCGTTGAAGCCGTCCGCAGGAGTGAACACCAGTTGGCCACCCACCAGCTTGACGCTGCCGTCGGCCACGGCCACAGTGCCGCCTTCGGCGATGGCTGTGCCGTTGACGTGGGTGACGTGCTGGTTCTGTCCTTCAAACAGGTCGTTGCCCAGCACGTCAATGGTCACGGTCTTCTCAAAACCCGTGCTCGCCGTGTCGTCGAACGCATCCTGCTCGGGCGTGACGTTGACCGTCACCGTGGTCGTGGTCTTGCCGCCCTTGCCGTCATCGAGTTCGATGGTGAAGCTGTCCGAGCCGCTCCAGTCCTTGTTGGGCGTGTAGCTGTAGCTGCCGTCCGGGTTCACCGTCACGCTGCCATGGCCGGGATCGCTCTTCTTGGTATAGGTGATGGTGTTGCCATCGGCGTCGGTGCCCGTGACCTTGCCGTTGATGCCGGCCTGGTCTTCGTTGCCAGTGACGGTGTACTGGCCCGTGGCCGGATCGAAGCTCTGGCCGGGGACATAGTCCGGGTCGCCGGGGTTGAGCCCTTCGTTGGGATCGGTGGGTTCAGGCAGTTGGTTGGCTGCCACGGTCACCGTGACATTGGCCTGCTCGGGCGTGCCGCCATCGGTCTGCGCCGTGTAGCTGAAGCTGGCATCGCCGCTGAAGCCGTCGGCCGGTGTGAACACCAGCTTGCCGCCCACCAGCTTGACGCTGCCGTCGGCCACGGCCACGGTGCCGCCTTCGGCGATGGAGATGCCATTGACGTGGGTGATGTGCTGGTTCTGTCCTTCAAACAGGTCGTTGCCCAGCACATCAATGGTGACGGACTTCTCAAAGCCGGTCGTGGNGTCTGCGCCGTGTAGCTGAAGCTGGCATCGCCGCTGAAGCCGTCGGCCGGTGTGAACACCAGCTTGCCGCCCACCAGCTTGACGCTGCCGTCGGCCACGGCCACGGTGCCGCCTTC
The DNA here is from genome assembly GCF_018292285.1 of Comamonas brasiliensis. Lineage (NCBI taxonomy): Bacteria > Pseudomonadati > Pseudomonadota > Betaproteobacteria > Burkholderiales > Comamonadaceae > Comamonas > Comamonas brasiliensis. Next base: position 428,648 of record NZ_JAANES010000001.1, on the reverse strand, counting down.
GGCGATGGAGATGCCATTGACGTGGGTGATGTGCTGGTTCTGTCCTTCAAACAGGTCGTTGCCCAGCACATCAATGGTGACGGACTTCTCAAAGCCGGTCGTGGCAGCATCGTCGAACGCGTCCTGCTCGGGCGTGACGTTGACGGTCACCGTGGTGCTGGTCTTGCCGCCCTTGCCGTCATCCACGATCACTTCGAAGCTGTCCGTACCCGGTCCGCTCCAGTCCTTGTTCGGGATGTAGGTGTACTTGCCGTCCGGCGTCACGACCACCGTTCCGTGAGCGGGCGGAGTGCCCAATTCATAGGTCAGCGGGTCACCGTCCTTGTCCTCGCCCGTGATCTTGCCGTTGAACGGTGTGTCCTCGCCCACGGTGACGGTGTAGCCGCCGCCAGGCGTGAACGTCTGGCCGGGGATGTAGTCCGGATCGCTGGGGTCCAGGCCTTCGTTGGGGTCGGTCGGCTCGGGCAGCTGGTTGGCCGCTACCGTGACCGTCACCTGCGCAGTCTCGGCCGTGCCGCCATCGGTCTGCGCCGTGTAGCTGAAGCTGGCATCGCCGTCGAAGCCATCGGCCGGTGTGAACACCAGCTTGCCGCCCACCAGCTTGACGCTGCCGTCGGCCACGGCCACGGTGCCGCCTTCGGCGATGGCCGTGCCGTTGACGTGGGTGATGTGCTGGTTCTGTCCTTCAAACAGGTCGTTGCCCAGCACGTCAATGGTCACAGTCTTCTCAAAACCCGTGCTCGCCGTGTCGTCAAACGCATCCTGCTCGGGCGTGACGTTGACCGTGACCGTGGTGCTGGTCTTGCCGCCCTTGCCGTCATCGAGTTCGATGGTGAAGCTGTCCGAGCCGCTCCAGTCCTTGTTGGGCGTGTAGCTGTAGCTGCCGTCCGGGTTCACCGTCACGCTGCCATGGCCGGGATCGCTCTTCTTGGTATAGGTGATGGTGTTGCCATCGGCGTCGGTGCCCGTGACCTTGCCGTTGATGCTGGCCTGGTCTTCGTTGCCGGTGACGGTGTACTGGCCCGTGGCCGAATCGAAGCTCTGGCCGGGGACATAGTCAGGGTCGCCGGGGTTGAGCCCTTGGTTGGGATCGGTGGGTTCGGGCAACTGATTGGCCGCCACGGTCACGGTGACGTTGGCCGTCTCGGGCGTGCCGCCATCGGTCTGCGCCGTGTAGCTGAAGCTGGCATCGCCGCTGAAGCCGCCCGCTGGCGTGAACACCAGTTGGCCACCCACCAGCTTGACGCTGCCGTCGGCCACGACCACGGTGCCGCCGTCGGCGATGGCGGTGCCGTTGACGTGGGTGATGTGCTGGTTCTGTCCTTCAAACAGGTCGTTGCCCAGCACATCGATGGTGACGGACTTCTCAAAGCCGGTCGTGGCAGCATCGTCGAACGCATCCTGCTCGGGCGTGACGTTGACCGTGACCGTAGTCGTGGTCTTGCCGCCCTTGCCGTCATCGAGTTCGATGGTGAAGCTGTCCGAGCCGCTCCAGTCCTTGTTGGGCGTGTAGCTATAGCTGCCGTCCGGGCTCACCGTCACGCTGCCATGGCCGGGATCACTCTTCTTGGTATAGGTGATGGCGTTGCCATCGGCGTCGGTGCCCGTAACCTTGCCGTTGATGCTGGCCTGGTCTTCGTTGCCGGCGACGGTGTACTGGCCCGTGGCCGGATCGAAGTTCTGGCCAGGGACATAGTCAGGATCGCCGGGGTTGAGTCCTTCGTTGGGATCGGTGGGTTCGGGCAGCTGGTTGGCTGCCACGGTCACGGTGACGTTGGCCTGCTCGGGCGTGCCGCCATCGGTCTGCGCCGTGTAGCTGAAGCTGGCATCGCCGCTGAAGCCGCCCGCTGGCGTGAACACCAGTTGGCCACCCACCAGCTTGACGCTGCCGTCGGCCACGGCCACAGTGCCGCCTTCGGCGATGGCTGTGCCGTTGACGTGGGTGACGTGCTGGTTCTGTCCTTCAAACAGGTCGTTGCCCAGCACATCGATGGTGACGGACTTCTCAAAGCCGGTCGTGGCAGCATCGTCAAACGCATCCTGCTCGGGCGTGACGTTGACCGTGACCGTGGTCGTGGTCTTGCCGCCCTTGCCGTCGTCCACGATCACTTCGAAGCTGTCCGTACCCGGTCCGCTCCAGTCCTTGTTCGGGGTGTAGGTGTACTTTCCGTCCGGCGTCACGACCACCGTTCCGTGAGCGGGCGGAGTGCCCAAGTCATAGGTCAGCGGGTCACCATCCTTGTCCTCGCCCGTGATCTTGCCGTTGAACGGTGTGTCCTCGCCCACGGTGACGGTGTAGCCGCCGCCAGGCGTGAACGTCTGGCCGGGGATGTAGTCAGGGTCGCCGGGGTTGAGCCCTTGGTTGGGATCGGTGGGTTCAGGCAGTTGGTTGGCTGCCACGGTCACCGTGACATTGGCCTGCTCGGGCGTGCCGCCATCGGTCTGCGCCGTGTAGCTGAAGCTGGCATCGCCGCTGAAGCCGTCGGCCGGTGTGAACACCAGCTTGCCGCCCACCAGCTTGACGCTGCCGTCGGCCACGGCCACGGTGCCGCCTTCGGCGATGGAGATGCCATTGACGTGGGTGATGTGCTGGTTCTGTCCTTCAAACAGGTCGTTGCCCAGCACATCAATGGTGACGGACTTCTCAAAGCCGGTCGTGGNGTCTGCGCCGTGTAGCTGAAGCTGGCATCGCCGCTGAAGCCGTCGGCCGGTGTGAACACCAGCTTGCCGCCCACCAGCTTGACGCTGCCGTCGGCCACGGCCACGGTGCCGCCTTCGGCGATGGAGATGCCATTGACGTGGGTGATGTGCTGGTTCTGTCCTTCAAACAGGTCGTTGCCCAGCACATCAATGGTGACGGACTTCTCAAAGCCGGTCGTGGCAGCATCGTCGAACGCGTCCTGCTCGGGCGTGACGTTGACGGTCACCGTGGTGCTGGTCTTGCCGCCCTTGCCGTCATCGAGTTCGATGGTGAAGCTGTCCGAGCCGCTCCAGTCCTTGTTGGGCGTGTAGGTGTACTTGCCGGTGCTCTTGTCGACGGTTACCGTGCCGTGAGCAGGCGGATCGCCCAGCTCATAGGTCAGCCTATCGCCGTCCGCATCCTTGCCAGTCACCTTGCCATTGAACGGCTGATCCTCACGCACCGAGACCTTGTAGCCGCCATTGCTGAATTCCTGCCCAGACACATGATCTGGCTCCCCTTGACGCAAACCATCATTGGGATCGGCATATTCGGGAGAGTGATTGACGCTCTTGCCGCCGCCGCTCGACGCAGCCAGACCACCAAGAGCCAACCCTAAAAGCCAGGGCAGCCAGGGTGCAACAGGCTCATTCGATTCGATCTCGGTGAACTCGAAGCCTTCCCAGGCCTTGCCATATTGCCCCCACCAGAGCACCCCTTGCTGATCTTCAAGGACCAGATCATTGCGCCCGTCCTCTGCATATGGCGTGAAAAATCCGTTCACATGGATTTGCTCTCCATTGACCAGCGTCAACACCAGATCATTACCGACACGCACTGACTTGGCGATCTGTTCCGGAGCAACTTTGAGAATAAGCGCAGAAGGCTTGTCCAAGACCAGACCTTGCTGAGCGGGCACGACTTTTCCACCAGATTTGTATACGGCTTCCATGAACTTCTCCTTGATTCCTGACCTTGGCAAAGTTCTGAACCCTCTACTCCGGGGTGCTCAATGCCAAACGCCCGCGAATGCTAGGAGTTAGCGATTTGCAACGCTTTTGAAAAAGCGAACATTCCATCTGCCTACCAGACAAAGACTCAAAACAAATGTCAATTTTTCTGATGGCAGAGATTCGCCTTATCGCGTCAATTTTTAAAAACGGGAAATCACTTTTGCATTCCAGGAAAACTTGTAAACAAACGTCAGATTTCGTGAATCTGAGTCATTCGATCCATCAAAACGTAACACATCGTTAAAGATCAACTTCACAATCCCGTGGTTTTTCAACATAACCATCTAACCTCGGATTGTTGCTGTGTCTTACTGGTCGCCTGCAGGCCCCTCCGGTGAACGAATTCTCGTCATCGACGACAACGTGGCTGAACTAAAGATCCTGCTGGAATTGCTCAAAAGCAATGGCTATCGTCTTTCGGTCGCCATGGAAGGCATGCAAGGCTACCGCCGCGCCACGACTCAGCAATTTGAATTAATCCTGCTGGACGTAAACATGGGCGACGTAGATGGATTTACCGCCTGCAGGCTACTCAAGGCCGATCCATCCACAGCAAACATTCCTGTAATTTTTGTGACGTCCTGCGCGTCGCCGCTGGAACGTCTCAGAGGTTTGCAACTGGGTGCCGTGGACTACATCCAGAAGCCGTTCGACATCAATGAGGTTCTGGCGCGTGTGGAAATTCATCTGGCTTTGGCGCAGCGCCGAGCAAAACCGCAACAGGATGCTCAAGCTCCGTCACAGTCACCAGTGACAGCTTCCGAGCCGGCGAAGCTCTCGAAGGCACTGAGCAGCGATCGCAACTTGACCCTGCTACGGGCGGCCCAGCAACTGGTGCTGTCCGATCTGTCCAAGGTACCCACCCTGCCCGAACTGGCTGCCCAGCTGGGCACACACGAAAAGCGCTTGACACGGGTGTTCCAGACGCACACGGGCAACACGGTCTACAAGTTCATCCGGGAGGCTCGTCTTCACGAGGCCCAACGCATGCTTGCCAGCTCTGCCATGCATATAGAAGAAGTGGCCGCAGCCATAGGATTTTCCAGTGCGGCCAATTTCTCCTCGGCTTTCCATTCCTACTTCGGCTGCACCCCGTCCGCCTTTCGGCGCTCATGCGCGAGCCCACAGCCATGAGGCAATGTATCCAGCTGCTCTGCAGCCTGTTGCTGTGGTGGGCAACCGGTGCGAATGCCATTGAATTGTCTTCCCCGCAGCGCATTCAGATCAGCGATGTGATTCTGGGCCGCAAAGTCCTCGACAGCACGGTCGAGGTCTGGGAACGAGGCACAGCCAACGAAAACCCGCTTGAAGTGGCCGCAGTTCCTGGCGGCGAGGTCGACGGATTCCGCACCGTCAGCGCCAAGACCCTGGATGGGCGATTCGACATGAAAAATCTGTGGCTCAGGCTGACGCTGCACAACGATCTGGCAAACCCCCAGGCACTGCAACTGGCTCTGGGAGCGAGCTGGCTGCAGCACGTTAGCTTCTACGTCCTGCGCATGCAGGAGGGCCAGGTTCGTGCCAGTCGGACGCTGGCAGGAATCAGCGACCCCAACGAATCGCTGACCCGCGTGCCTCAGATTGCCATCAATCTCGCTCCCGGAGAGACGCTACGCGTGCTGGTCCATGTCAACAGTCATGCGTCCAGCAAGCTCGAAGTCACTCTGCATACCGTGGATCAATGGCACATGATGGAGCGTGACTATGCCTTGTTCAGTGGTCTGCTGATAGGCAGCATTCTGGTTTTCGTGGTGTATTCCGCAGCTTTGTGGAGAATTTTGCGGGCCTCCATGATGGGATGGCAAACCCTGGGCCTGCTGCTGACCGCACTCTACGAGGCGACCTACCGAGGCTACGCACAAGTCATACTTTGGCCCAGTAGCACGCAATGGGGTTACCGCGCACATCACGTTCTGGTGGCGGGAATCGTGCTGAGCATATTGCTCTATCTACGTGCGCGTCTCGAAAAGACTCCAGAGTATCTGCCTTCAGCAGGAGTAGTCATGCTGAAGTTCATTGCCCTGCTGGAAAGCATGGTCCTGGTCGGTGCCCTCTGGGGGCCGTACGACTGGTTCGCACCTGTGGGCATCATCGTCGCGCCCCTGAGCCTGCTCACGATTCTGGCCTGCACCTATATCTACCATCGCAACGGTGGGCCAGGCGGTATGACGGCCTTGCTGCTGGTCTCCGTGTTGGCGTTTTGCGCCTTGCTGCGCGCCGCCGCTCTGCTTGTGCCCAATATCGCGGTGGTGCAGCTTCTCGAGCAATATGCGCTTGTGCTGCCAGCCCTCACGGTAGGCCTTTTCGTGATCACCAGCTGGGCCTATCAGCATTCCCATCAAAGGCATCAGGCACAGCGCACATTGCTGCAATGGCAAAGCCAGCAACAGGAACGCCTGGAACACGAGGTCGACTACAAGACGCGCGCTCTCAAGGAAGCTCTGGAGCAGGCGGAGCAACGCTCGCTGGAACAGAAAGAACTGCTGGCCTATGTCAGCCATGATTTGCGTGCGCCGGTCTCGGCCATCATTGCCTATCTGCAGCTGATGCACCGGTCCCCGAACAAGGTGGACCCGGACAAGCTTGCCGCCATCGAAAGAAGCGCCGCCTACCAATTGGCATTGATAGACGAGCTGGTGGACTATGCCAAGGATGAACTGCAACCTCCTCTGGCATTGAATGAGCAATCAGTGGATCTGAGCGCTTTGCTCAACGATCTGACCAAGTACGCCCAGGCCCTGGCCCATCGCCAGCGCAATGCGTTTTCACTGCAGATACAGAGCCTGCTGCCCGCGCATATCTATCTGGACGGAAAACGGCTGCAACAGGCGGTGCTCAATCTCCTGTCCAATGCCGCCAAATTCACCTTCGACGGAAACATCGACCTCAAGCTGCAGGCCAAATACCTTGGCCGCGACAAATGGCATCTGCGCTTTGAAGTCAGCGACAGCGGCTCCGGCATCGATGAGGAAGTCCTCGCGGGAATCCAGAAATCGCTGGCAGCCAATCGCACCCACAGCAAGCGAGGGCTGGGACTGCTCATAGCACAGCGCATCATCGAGAAAATGACCGGCCATCTATCGATTGACAGCCGTCCTGGACGCGGCACCAATGCAGTCTTCTTTCTAATGGTCAAACAGGTTTCTAATAGCCCCCTCTTCCAAGCCTTGATCTCACTGCCCGCATCCGATAGAGGCCATATGCCCGATCCCATGCAGAAACTGGAGGCTCTCCCCAAGAAACACAAGGACGAATTGGAACGGCTTGCAAGACATGGAAACTGGAGCGATTTGCACTCCTGGATTGATGCCATGGATAACGGAACGGACTATCCGGTGTTGATCAAGGTGGTCAGGCAAGCACTGGATGATCTTGACTTTGAGCAAATTGGGAACATTGCACGCAGTGCACCGTTGCAGTGATTGAATAGTGCTTTCGCACAGGAGCCATTCACACCACAGCCCTTCCAGATCAATATCTTCCTCAAGGAAGAAGGGCAAATTGAAAATCAAGGGGGGATACTTGGACTGCCAAGGCTGCTGTAGACAATTCCAAGCCTCAAGCCGGCGCGCGCTCAAATGCCTTCAAAGAGTCTCGTTGGAGTTGAGCCCAGTGTCTTACGGATCAATGGCTGAAAGCGCTTGGACTGTCATAGCCAAGTTTTGCGGCTATCTCTTTAAAAAGCATTCCTGATGCCCTCCATTCAATGGCGCGATGAAGCATCGCCTGTTTGCGCCAGTCCGGATATGTAAGTCCCGTCGCGCGCTTGAACAAGCGATGCAATGTGCGTTCACTCACTCCTAGTGAATCGGCGCAGCCTTGAGCGGTTGAGTTGTGTCTGGGAGACACGCGAATGTGCTCACAGGCGAGCGCTACGCGCCCATCTGCCGCCGCCGGCAGCAGCAAGGGTTGCGGCACCAGTCTGTGTAGCTCTTCGAGCAGCAGCGCAGCCATATGTCCATCTCTCGAGTTGGGAAAATAGGCGCCAATCGATGGCTGCAGCGCCTTATCCAGCTACCCCAACCGTCCCATCAAGGTGATTGTTCCTTTTACGGCAGGCAGCACGACTGACATCGTAGCCAGAGCCATTACTGAAAAAATAAGCCGAAGCCTTGGACAGGTGTTGGTTATCGACAATCGCGGAGGTGCAAGCGGAACAATAGGAGCGTCCGCCACTGCCTCCGCTGCTCCCGATTGCTACACCATCATGATTCAGTCGTCATCACACACCGTGAACCCATCAACCTTTGCCAAGCTTCCATTTGACACTCCCAAGGATTTCACGGCTGTTGCGCCAATTGCGCCCCTACCAAATGCTCTAGTCATCTCACCCAAGAAAAACATCAAGACTTTGCAAGCCTTGCTGGACAAGGGGCGCCATGAGCCATGGCAAACTGAATTACGCATCCGCCGGTCAGGGCAGCGCAACACATCTGAATGCAGAGAAGTTCAGAATTGCGGCGAAGCTCGATGCATCCAACATTCCGCTCAAGGGCTCAGCAGAGGCCATCAATGAAGTTTTGGCAGGAAGAGCGGACTACTACTTTTCCCCGATTGCACCTGTAATCAGTCAGATCAAGGAAGGCCATTTACTTGCATTTGCAGTTGGCTCGGAAAAAAATCAGCGGAACTTCCCAATATGCCAACGACCACGAAGGCCGCCGTTGCCAATTCAGAAGTCAACTTCTGAATTTGGATGTTCGCTTCATCCAAGGTCCCAAGGAAATAGTTGAACGCCTTAACAAAGAGGTCCTGAGCGCATTATCCGACCCCGAAGTCAAGCAACGATTCGCCAGCCTAGGCGCGGAACCCTGGGCATTGTCTTCATCAGAATTCAATGCTTACATCAATTCTGAAATGAAAAGCAATGCCGCTTTGGTGAAAGCCGCAGGGCTCTTCCCTTCAGGAAGATGAAGAAACTCCTCACCTGCGGCTAGGCAGCCAAAGGATGAAAAGCACGAGGGCTCAACAAAAAACCCCGGCATTGCCGGGGTCGAGCGAGAACGCCGCCGAAGCAGCAGCAGCAGCTATCCGATGATCGCGTCTTACTTGCGTGGCAGAGCGTAGGCGATCACATAATCTCCACGATCGGGAGAATTGCGAGCACCGCCGGCCGATACCAGCACGAACTGTTGGCCGGTCACAGGCGACTGGTAGCTGATGGGCGTACCCTGGCTGCCCACTGGCAGACGGGCTTTCCAGGCTTCCTTGCCGGTACCAGTTTCATAGGCGCGCAGATAGTAGTCCTGGGTAGCGGCGATGAATACCAAGCCACCTTGCGTGACCATGGTGCCACCGATGGTGGGCATGCCGATAGGGATGGGCAGGCCCATCTTGATGCCAAAGGGACCAGTGTCCTTGACCGTACCAACAGGCACCTGCCAGGCAATTTTTTGGGTCTTGAGGTCCACGGCCGTCAACGTGCCGAAGGGCGGCTTCTGGCAGGGGATGTCCAGCGGTGACATGAAACGCACCTTGGCGTTGATGGCGTAAGGCGTACCGTCCAGAGGCACGGGCTTGGTGATGGCCGCAGCTTCGTTACCGTCGGCCTTGACGCCAGCGTCTGCCGGATCGGCCTTGATCAGCTGTACTTCCAGACCCACGCGCATGTCGTTGATGAACAGGTAGTTGTTCGTGGGGTCGACCGAGATGCCCCCCCAGTTCATGCCACCCAGCGAGCCGGGCAGGTTCAACGAAGGATCGGTGCCCGGAGGCGTGAACAGTCCGGTGTAGCGCTTGGACTTGAACTTCACGCGGCACAGCAGTTGGTCGAAGGGCGTAGCACCCCACATATCCGACTCCTTCATGTCGGCGGCACCGATGTTGGGCATGCCGACCGAGAAGGGCTGGGTGGGAGAATAAGTCTCGCCTTCGATGTTGCCGGCCGGCACGGCACGCTCCTCGACCTTGGTCAGGGGCTTGCCGGTGGCGCGATCCAGAACAAAGATCTGGCCTGCCTTGGTGCCGAACACCATGGCGGGCGTGGTCTTGCCGCCAACGCCTGGGAAGTCCACGAAGGACGGCTGCATGGGCACGTCAAAGTCCCACAGATCGTCGTGCACGGTCTGGTAGACCCACTTTTCCTTGCCGGTGCTGGCGTCCACGGCCAGCATGGAGGCACCGTACTTGCGGTCCAGGGCCGTGTGCTTCACACCCCAGAGATCCACGGCCGCGCTGCCCACGGGCATGAACACGGTGTTGGACTGAGGGTCGTAGGACATGGGAGCCCAGACGTTGGGTGTGGAGCGGGCGTAGGTCTTGCCTTCGGCCGGGGCGCTCTGGTCCTCGGGGTTGCCGGGATCGAAAGCCCAGCGCAGCGCACCGGTGACCACGTCAAAGCCGCGCACCACGCCGCCAGGCATGTCGGTGCTCACGTTGTCGGCCACACGGCCGCCAATCACGATGGTCGTGCCGGCCAGCGTGGGGGCGGAGGTGGGGTAGTACTGGCCCTTGTCGGCGCCCTTGCCCATGCCTGCGCGCAGGTCCACGCGGCCATGATTGCCGAAGTCTTCGCAGAAGGCGCCAGTGTCGGCGTCCAGGGCGATCAGTTCGGGAGCCACGCTGTTCATCAGAATGCGGCGCTGGCAGGCAGCACCGGCTGGTACGGAAACCGCCTTGACCGGAGTAGCGCCGGCCACGCTGGGCTGAGCCAGGGGCTGGGCGGCGTCAAAGTAGGCCAGGCCTCGGCAGCGCATCCACTTCTTCTGCTTGGCATTGATCTCGGTCTTCCAGAGCTCCTTGCCGGTTGTCGCATCCAGAGCGATCACATTGTTGTGAGGCGTGCAGACAAAGACCTGGTTACCAACCTGCAGGGGCGTCAGTTGATCCTCTGCGCCGCCACCGCCAGGGCTCACGGGAACATCACCGGTCTGATAGGTCCATGCCAGCTGCAGGTCCTTGACATTGCTGCGCGTGATCTGATCCAGCGCCGCAAACCGCGTGGCACCGGGCGTGCTGCCATAGTGGGCCCAGTCGATGGGCGCCTGGCCGGCAGGCACAGGCTGCAGCACGGTGTCATCAGTCTTGGCTGCGACCGAGGCGTGAGGCAGGAACATGCCACCCACAGTGGCCAGGCAGGCCAGCGTCAAAACGCCGGCCACTGCGAGCGATGCTCCTCGCTGAGGCGGCTGCGCGTTGGTGCGGCGCAGCACGGGGAAGGCCAGTGCCACCAGGATACCAAGGCCGGCCAGCAACAACACGCGCGAGACCAGGGGCCAGAAATCCAGGCCGGCATCGATCAGAGCCCAGATCACGGTAGCCACAAAGGTGGCTCCGTAGATCATGGCGCCGCTGGAACGCAAACGCGCCAACTGGACACCAGAAGCCACCAGGGCCAGGCCGCTCAGCAAAAAGTACCAGCTACCCTTCAGGGTAACGAGCTGGTAGCCATAGAACGCGAAGAACAGACCTGCTGCCAAGAGGCACAGACCTAGAACGAGCAAACACACCTTGGCAGCCAAGGAGGGTTGCGTTTGTTGTTTTTCCATTTTTACATCCGATTGGGTGTGCGAGGCGCCGCATTGCTGCCGGGTGAGCAGCGGGCTGGTCTCGGCGTTTGGCCGCTCGCACAAGCTTTGAGAGCTCGGAATTGATATGCATCAAGATCCGAGGGCGGATTATTGCGCCCTGGTGAAAACAATTATTGATAAAGTGAAATTTACGTGATAAGGAATACCACGTAGAAATACTGCAACAGCAAGAACAGGTCCCGATACCCATGGGCACTCAAGCCATCATCAACACCGGGCCGCAAGCCCTTGTCATCGAACTGCAGGCATCTGAGACTTGCTCACATAGGGCTTGCCAGATTGCCTGGTGACGACCATCCGCCTTGTGGCTGAGGCCAACTGCTGCTCCCCCTGCAGCAGCCGGAAAAATGCCATGCGTATTCAGCGAGTCAGTCTCAGCATTTCAGAGATCAAATCGGATTTGCCTTCAAATCCAATACCGGGGAGCTCGGGGAGCGTCACATAGCCGTTCTCAACTTTCACGCCATCCGGAAAGCCTCCATAGGGCTGAAACAGGTCCGGATAGCTCTCGTTGCCGCCTAGCCCCAGACCCGCAGCGATGGCGAGCGACATCTGATGCCCTCCATGTGGAATGCAGCGGCTCGGAGACCAGCCGTTTTCCTTGAGCATGTCCAAAGTGCGCAGATACTCCACGAGGCCGTAGCTGAGGGCGCAGTCAAACTGCAGGAAATCGCGCTCGGGGTTCATGCCGCCGTGGCGGATCAGGTTGCGTGCATCCTGCATCGAGAACAAGTTCTCCCCCGTAGCCATTGGCCCTTTGTATACCTCGCCCAACCTGGCCTGCAACTCGTAGTCGAGAGGGTCGCCGGCCTCCTCATACCAGAACAGCGGATACTGGGACAGTGCTCTGCCATAGTCGATTGCAGTGTTCAAGTCGAAGCGGCCATTTGCGTCCACTGCCAATTGCTGCCCTGGGCCCAGGATATTCAGCACCGACTCGATGCGTTCGCAGTCCTCGGCAATGCTGGCACCGCCAATTTTCATCTTGACGACCGAGTATCCGCGGTCAAGGTAGCTTTCCATTTCTTGCCTGAGCTTGTCCAAGCCCTTGCCGGGGTAGTAGTAGCCGCCAGCAGCGTATACGAAAACACGCGGGTTGGCGGCGGCGTTTCCATAGCGCTGCGCGAGCAGCTGAAACAGTGGTTTGCCTTCGATCTTTGCGACTGCATCCCAGACAGCCATATCGATGGTTCCGACAGCAACCGATCGCTCTCCATGGCCACCGGGCTTCTCGTTGGTCATCATGCAAGCCCAGATCTTGTGGGGATCCAGGTTTTCTCCAGAGTCGTCAATCAGACTGGCCGGATTCGCTTCGAGAACACGGGGGATGAACCTATCGCGCATCAGCGCGCCCTGACCATAGCGACCATTGGAGTTGAAGCCATAGCCGATAACGGGTTTGCCATCGCGGATCACGTCCGTGACCACGGCCACCAGGCTCAGGGTCATCTTGGAGAAGTCGATGTAGGCGTTACGGATATCGGATTTGATGGGGCGCGTGGATTCGATGATGTTGACGATTTTCATGATGGCTTTTCTAAGTGGACTTTGACGTCATTGCGACAGGGACGAGCCGCCGCAAATGTTGAAGTTCTGGCCTGTGATTGCCGCAGCTGCAGGGGATAGCAGATAGGCGACCATGGAAGCGATTTCCTGCGGCTCTACCAGGCGGCCGATGGGTGGAAGACGTGGAGCGCTTCCTGCTCGGGCCGGGTCCTTGAGCATGGGCGTGGCCGTTGCGCCAGGAGAGACGACGTTGACCGTGACGCCCTTGGGCGCAACCTCCACTGCCCAGCTGCGAGCCAACGCAATGACGGCAGCTTTGGTGGCTGCATACTGGCCACGCCCGGGCAGGCCTTGAGCAACTCTGCTGCCGATAAAGACCACGCGACCAAACCCGCGCTCCACCATTGCAGGAACCAACAGGTCGGCCAATTGGGATGCCGCCCCCACATGGATCTGCCACATCAATTCACCGGCTTCAGCATCCAGCTTGCCAAGTGGCGCAACCCGAAGCACCCCTGCGGCATGCACCAAGGCATCCACATCCCTCAGAATCGACGCAATGGAGCGGGTCTGGACCTGATCGCTCAGATCCAGTCGGTGATGAGCGAACGAGTTGTGCGTGATCGTGGGCGGGGAAAGGTCAAGCCCGGTAACACGCCAACCTGCGCCTAGCAAGGCTTCGCAGATGGCTTTTCCGATACCGCCGCTGCTCCCCGTGACAACGGCATGTCTTTGCTGGAAGCTATTCGACACGGATCTTCCCCTCAGAAACGATCTTCTGTGACCGTTCCATGTCCAGCTTCTGAAATTTGATGAAATCTTCAGCCGTACCGGCGGTGGTCAGAATGCCTTGTTCTTTGAGCTTTTCCTTCATGTCGCCGGCTAGCGCCCGATTGACCTCGACATTGAGCTTCTTGGTGATTTCGGCTGGCAGCTTTGCAGGACCCCATAGTCCATACCAGCTGTAGAACTCGTAGCCTGGAATGGTCTCACTCACCGTGGGTACATCGGGCAGGCTGGCTGCACGCTCCGCCGACGTAACGGCCACAACGCGCAGCATGCCGCTCTTGTGGTACTGCAGCGAGCCCAGAATGGGGTCGATGAATCCGTCTATCTGGCCGCCGATCAGATCCTGAAATGCAGGGGCCGTGCCCTTGTAGGGCACGATCATGTAATCCAGCTTGCCTGCACGTTTGAGCAGCTCTGTAGATAGGTGTCCCGCCGAGCCGATCGAGCCTACGGCAAACGTCATCTTCCCAGGATGCTCCTTGGCGTAAGTGATCAATGACTTGATGTCCGTGATGGGCAACCTCTTGTTGACTGCAACCGACAAGGGCGCTTTGGCGACCAGCGCCACCGGCGTAAAGTCCCTGTCCACCGAATAGGGAACAGACTTCATCGTCATGGGGGCTGTGGTGAAGGTCGAGGCATTGAATAACAGGGTGTAGCCATCAGCCGGTGCCTTTGCCACGACATCACCTCCTATCACCCCATTGCCGCCAGGACGGTTTTCGATGATGAATGGCTGTCCCATCTGCTCGCTGAGCTTCTGTGCCAGTTGCCGACCCACGGTATCCAGAGTGCCACCCGGTGGAAACGGGATCACGACCTTGACAGCCTTGGAAGGGTAGCTTTGTGCCGAAGCGACGCCAGCCATTGCCATGAATATGGCGCCCATGGCGAGCTCAGTGAAAATTCTGCGTTGCATGTTCTTTGTCTCCTGTCGTTCTTAGGAAAGTCCATGGCCGTGGCCGCATGACGGTCCACGGCAGCGAAATCGCTATCAGCGCTTGAGCAGTCCTGCCTGCGCTACGGCTGCACGCAATGCAGCGGTCTCCTTTTCGTTGGGCGCTTCAGTGGGCGGGCGTACGATGGCGTCATCAATCACGCCGGCCAGATACATACCCTCCTTCATACGGGCATGTGCCTCGCCGGTCGGCTCGCCACCGCCGTACACGGCGTCCTTGAGGGGGGTGATGATTGCCTGCACTTCCATGGCCTTTTTCAGGTCACCTGCTTTGACGGCATTCCACAGATCAATGATGAGCTGAGGAATGAAGGTAGCGAATCCGACCAACGCACCATCTACGCCTTGAACCATGGAGGCGAGCAGATATTCGTCGTGGCAGGTCAGGATGGCCTTGCTCGAATCCGCATCCCGGATGGCCTGAATGTCGCGTGCATATTTGTTCATGTCTCGCTGACCGACCTTGAACGCCTGCACGTACGGCAACCGGGCCAAAGTGGCGAGAAGCTGCGAAGAGTAGGAGGCTCTTGTCCAGGCAGGGTAGACATGGCAGACCAGATCCAGGTCGGGAGCCGCCTTGTGAATGGCTTCGAAATACTGGAGTGCATGTTCCGGGATGAATCCGAAGCGCAGCCAGTGATGAGGTGGCATCACATCCAGAGCCACGGCTCCCGCCTCCCGGGCCGCCCTTGCATGTTCGGCGGCTTCCTCGAGGCCTTCGCACACAATGGACGAAATGACAGGCAGGCGACCTTTAAGCTCGTCGGCAACAATGCGAGTCACCTCTGCGCGTCCCGAGGGCGTCAGGGCAAACACTTCCCCTGTGTGTCCATTGGTCATGATTGCGACCACTCCATCATGGCCAGCAAGCCAGGATGCAAGCTTTCGCAGAGCCGCCTCATCGATCTTGTGATCCGAAGTGAAGGGGCAAGAGATGGCGGGGATGATCCCTTTGTAGTTGGCTATCGATGGCATGTATAGTCTCCAGGCGTCGGCCTTGTTGATCTGAGACGCCATCATTTCTGAGAGTGCCAATCAGCACCAATACTAGAAATGCATACAACTATCTATTTCTTAGAACCCAACGAGTGCAGAGCATGGGACCAGGCAATCGCAACCTCGATCTAGAGTGGTTGGAAGACTTCATCGCACTTGCCGAAAGCGGCAATTTTTCACGCGCGGCAGAAGTTCGGGCGATCGCCCAACCGGCCTTCAGTCGCCATATTCGGGGACTCGAAGAATGGGTGGGAGTGGATCTTTTTGATCGAAGCGCACATCCAGCGGCGCTGACCGCCGCAGGCCAAAGGTTTCTGCCTTTGCTCGAAGGGGTGCTTGCAGACCTTGAGGCGGCCCGGATCAAGGCCCGTGCAGCACATGACCAAGAGGAATCCACGTTGAGGTTTGCCGCAACGCATGTGCTGTCACTGACTTTTTTCCCTCAGTGGCTGGCGGGCATTGAGTCACGGCTGCACATCGGCTCCTTGCAGACGATGTCTGACAGTTCTCGCAGCTGCGAATTCCTGATGTTTCAGAGGAAGGTTCAGTTTGTGCTGTGCCATGGGCACAAGAGCACACCTGGCAGGCTTGATGAGCAAGACTACCCCATGCTCCTTCTGGGCCGAGACTTGCTGGTACCAGTGTGCGTGCCACACCCCGACGGCACGATGGGCAAGGCTTTGCATGCAATCGGCAACGCACCGCCGCTTCCCATGCTGGCATACAGCGAGGACTCTGGTCTGGGGCGGATCATGAGATCGCTGCTACGGCCCAATACGCCGAAGAGCGGCAGAAACACCTCCGAAGCGGATCTTCAGGAGGTATTCACTGCGCATCACGCCGTGCTTCTGAAAACCATGGCCTTGGAAGGGCGCGGAATTGCCTGGCTTCCCCAGTCTTTGATCAAGGCCGAGTTGGCGAATGGATCACTGGTGCGGGCAGGGCCGGAGACATGGAGCATCCCTGTCGAGATACGCATGTACAGGCAACGCTCAGAGATGTCGGAAAAGGCTGAGGCCTTGTGGGAGCTAGCCAGGATGCAAGTGATTGAGTGACTGCAACGATTCATGGTCACTGCCAGTGAAGCGGCTCGGTGGTATGGATTAACTAGATTTACGCCTCACAAGCACGGCGTCGGAATCCACCAGCTGAAACAGAGACGGAGTGGACGGCACATGGATGGTGACCAGTTGCTGGTAGTTAGAAGGTTTCCACTGTAATCACAGGCTCAATGATGATTTGAGAACCTCCGATACATAATCGGAAATACAAGCTGCATTGGCTGCCTACAAGTGACCAGCTTAAGCGCCTCAGTGGCAAGCGAGCGCTCTTGTCTGGTCACGAACTGACTGTCCGTGGCAGGCTCGTATGTCGACTGATCAACGCTGCTATCTCGCCTTGTGGGCTCGACTTGGCAAAACGCAGAACTGAAGCACTGGCGAACTGAAGGCCATCCACTTCAAAAAAGCTCCGTCAGAGTGATTTTCAGTGACACGCTGATCTACGACACCAGAACCACACTACCGCTGCCCGAAAATTCGCATGGATGCCACCTCGCTGTTACGACTTTATTGACCGAGAGCCTCAACTGTTCCGGGCAAATAAAGTCGCAAACACAACCAAATTTCAACAAAAACAAGTACTTGCAACCCCCCCATATCCTGGATGTTTTGCCAATTTGAGGGCATCCCGTCAGGCGCTTGATGGCGGCGTCAAACATTCAGACAGTTGACCCGATGGAGCATCGGACAGGATCAAGTCCAAATTCAAGATACCGGCGTTGAAATTCATCCCAAAGTTAACCCTAAAAACAATCCGAGCCTGCTGGTTTCGGAGTCAGAATGAATGCTGAACTCCCAACTGGACCCCAGATTTACGTCGGATGTCGCCATTACTCCGAGCATGATCGGCCTCCGCATATAGACGTGTACGTTTGGAAAGGCTGTAGCGCGCAGCCACTAATCCCTTCCGTTCACGCTGCACTCCGCTATCGAGAGCGCTCCTTGTGTGCCAGAAGGCAGCCGTCAACTCGATCTCGGACGTGAACTGGTAGAAGCCACCCAAACCCTGCGTGGTAATGCGCCGGGCACCGCTATAAGGCTCATTCGTCGTTCGATAGTAGGTGGTCTGAAGGGTGAGTTTGCCAATCTCGTAATAGGCGCCGAGGTTGGCCGTGGACCAGTTTTTATCCTTGACGCTGCCGTAACCTGCTGCCACGCCGAAAGGATGGCCGTTGTACAGCAAGCTGACGGCCTGCCGGTTGCCCTTGGAGCCGTGCTGCTCACCTGGTGCGAACGTGGCGCGGGCAATGTAGTCGCCAACGCGGCCCGTGTAGGCGATGGCGTTGTCCCAGGCAAAGTCCAGTTGGTGGACCACGGTGGGCGACCAACTGGAGACATAGGTAGGGTCACTGTGCCAGGAGCCGGTGTAGTACAGCGCGTTGTACTGACGGCCCAGTGTGATCTCGCCATATGAGCTTGCTAGGCCCACCATTGCAGTACGGCCAAAGGCCTTGCCGCCGCGCAAAGTACCAGCGTCGATGTTCAAGCCACCTTCCAGGTTCATGATGGCCTTTAGGCCGCCGCCCAGGTCCTCGGAGCCGAGAAAGCCCCAGCGGCTTCCGCCCCAACCGGCATCGGCGCCATCGACCACGGAGGTGACGTTACCCTTATTGCTGTGTTCGTAGCGCGCGCTGGCGTCAATGAGGCCATAGAGCGTGACCGAACTCTGCGCTTGTGCCGTACTCGCGTACAAGGCAGCAGCAGCGATGGCCACGCAGAAGGCTAGCGGGTGATTAGGTGGTTTCATGGTCATTGCTCCTTTCTTCTTTTTTCTGTGTGTTGCATCTGTGCGATCAGCGGAAAGTGCGCAACAGATCGGCAGCGGCGCGAAAATCCAGCGTCAGCGCGCGGTCCTTGTCGAGGAACGCCACGTGGTTGCGCAGCGCGTCAAAGAGCTCGGCGGTCGCGGGCGAGAGTCGGAAGTTCGGATCCTTGGCGCGTCGCAGGTCAATGGCCTGTGCCGCATGTACCAGCTCCACGCCGAGCAGTTGATAACCCGTCTGGATCTGCTGGCGAAAGTTCTGGGCCACGATGGGCGCGTTGGTGGCGACGTCCTCGATGTTGCCGGCTACGGGCAGATAGTTCATCGAGGCAGGCTGGGCTAGGCGCAGGCTTTGCATGGCCAGCGCCATGACGGGCTTTTCCATGGCGCCAAAGGCATGCACGCTGTGCTCCGTCCCGAGGAAACGGCTGAGCCCCGTGAAGGCCGGATCATTGAGCTTGACCACGCGCTGCGCCGACGCAAGTGCGCTGTGCGCCAGCGACAGGCCCGACTTCTCCATGGCCAGCACCCAGGGTAGGGGCTCGAAATTGGCATCCGGCAGCACCGCGCCCAGGCCCTCCACATAGGCGCGCTTTTCCTGCGCGCGGTCGGAAGCGGGCTTCGCCCCCACGGCCACGCCAGGGTTGTCGTCGGACGAGTTCAACTGCACGGCGAGTTGCGCACTCGCCTGCTCCAGTGCCAGCGCCTGTTCACCCAGCAGATAGACGCCGGTGCGGAAGCTCAGCGGGTCCTGCAGCGCACGCTTGTCATCAGCATTCCAGAGGCTGGAGCCATCGAGCAGATGACGCAGGTCCTCACCGGCCTTCTGCGTCTGCGGGAAAGGGCGCAGCGCCAGCGAATCCTTCAGGAACGGCGACACATTGCCATTGAGCGCCTGCAGGCTGAGCGCGAACACCAACTGCGAGATGCGGTTGAAGTGCGCCATGTCCTGCAGGGCCAGTGCCGCCATGCCGCTGGCGTAGGCGTTGGAGCTGAGAATGGACAGCGCATCCTTGCCCACGGGCTCGATCGGGCGGATGTTCAATTGCCTGAGCACCTCCGCCGCCGGCTGCTTGCGGCCCCGGTAGTACACGTCGCCCTCGCCCATCATGGCCGTGCCCACATGGCTCAGCAGCGTGATGTCGGCCTCGCCAATGGAGCCCAGCGCGGGCATGGCAGGCGTGATGCTGTGGTTCAGGAACTGCACATAGGCTTCGACGATGGATGCCTGCACGCCCGCGCCACCATCGAGCAACGCGTTGAGACGCGCAGCCATGGCGGCGCGCACATCCTGCACAGGCGCGTCAGGGCCCACACCACCCGCATGCGCATGCAGCAGGCCGATGTTGAATTCCTGTGACGCCTTGATCACCTCGGGGCTGAGCCGGCCATGGGCGTCGACCATATCGCGGTCCTTGTTCTGCCCTACGCCTACAGTCAGGCCATAGATCTTCTGGCCGGCAGCGGCGGCAGCCATGAGCACCTCATGAGCCTTCTTCACACGCGCCATGGCGGCGGGCGCCACCTGCACGCGCTCCCCCAGGGTGATGCGGGTGATAACGTCCGGCGTGGCGTTGCGGCCATTGAGCTCGACGGCTGCATGGACTTGCAGATTCAGACTAGCCAAAACGGCCAGCGTCAGGGTGCGCAGAGGCACACGCGGCAAAAAGCAGCAAAGAGAGTTCATGTTGTGAGTTGTTCTGAAAAATGAAGAAATACAACGCTGAGGCCGTGCGTTCAGGCATCGCGCCGTTTCCATGCCACATACATGGCGCCAAGTGAAAGAGCCGCCTGTTTGCAGCCCCTTCATGGATTTCGTTAGTGACCTGTCTTGGTGAGCGGCAGACGCATCAGGTCTTCACCCACAACGACTGGCCCCTCGAAGGTGTCGCGTGCCTGCTCCCAGTGCTCACGCGGTGCGTCGCCCGGCACCAGGTGCGACAGCACCAGGCGCTTCACACCAGCGCGCGTGGCGATCTCGCCCACTTCACGCGGCGTGGCATGCGCTTCCAGCAGTTGCTTTGCGAGTGCTTGCTGACGGACATCCCAGGGCTTGGGGCCGACGATATGGCTGACCCAGGCCGGATCGATGGCTTCGTGCACAAGGACATCAGCGCCGCGTGCCAACTTCACCAAGCTGTCGCTGGCCGCCGTATCGCCGGAAAACACGACCGAGCCATGTACCGTGTCGAAGCGATAGGCGAAGTTCGGAAACACCAACCCATGCGGCACCAGGATAGCGCTGACCTTCACACGGGCGTCTTCCCATACCTTGAAGGGATCCATGGGTGGTGCCGGGTTCGTGTTCGGATCCACCACCAGACCTGCCGGCAAGGCGATGTCATGCGCCTGGAAGAACTGACGCACATCCGGAACGCCTTCGCTGCGCACGCGGATGTTCAGATCCGCCGCCATGCCGCCCAGCATGGCATCGACCAGATCCACCGTGCCGGCATTCGGGTTCTCGGGATGCACCACCACATCGCCCTTCATGCCGTCCGCGAGCGGGGGCAGCACACCACGGCGGCCCGGGCCGAAGATCTCCAGCTGCGCCCTGGCGCGGCGGCGCGCGCTCGGGTCGTACATGAGCACGCTGGCCAGGTCGATCACATGGTCGGTGTGCAGATGCGTGAAGAACACGGCCGCTTCGCTGCCCGGCTGGATGCCTGCACGGCGCAGCTGGCGATAGGCGCCGGAGCCCAGATCAACGATATAGGCCTTGCCATCCACCACCAGTGCAGAGGAAATGCCGTGGGGCGAGTCCTTGCCGTACCAGGTGGGGCCGCCTGCCACACCCAGCAGCACCAACTCGGCTGCTGGAGTGACTTCCGGCTGCGCGGACTCGCTAATTGCCGCACCGATCTTCCCTGACTGCGTCAGGGAGCAACCCGTGCCAACGATAGCGAACGTTGTAGCCAGCATGACCCGGCCAAGCCATGAGCGGCGGCTGTCTATTTTCTTCATATCGTGTTTATGGGTCAGGTAGTAGAGCAGGCCGGAAGTTCTCTATCAGTCTTCGCTGCGTGCGGGGAGGAAACTGATGGCGATGAGCGCCACCACGGCCGCCGCCATTACATACAGCGCGGGGGCATAGGCGACACCGGTCTTGTAGGTGATCCAGGTGAGCAGCGCGGGAGCAAAGCCACCGAGCACCGTCACGGCCGCGTTGTACGACAGGGACATGCCCGAGGAACGCACGGACGTGGGGAAAATCTCGGACAGCGCGGCAGGCGCGGCGCCCACGAACAGGGCCACCATGGAGCACATGGCCGACTGCACGATGATCAGCGCCATCGTGGTGTGGTTGCCATGCAGCCAGGCCATCAGCGGGTAGGCACCGACCAGCAGCAGGATGGCACCAAAGCGCAGCATGTTGCGGCGGCCGAAGCGATCGGACAGCGTGCCGGAGATAAGGCAACCGGCCACCAGAAAAATATTGCCGATGAACGCAGCGGTAAATGCCTGCGAACTCTCGAAGCCCATATTCTTCTGCACATAGATGGGCAGGTAGATGATGAGCGCGTAAGGTGCGGCCGCCCACAGCACGGAGAGGCCCAGGCCCGTCAGCAGCTGGCGTGGGCATTCACGCAGCACCTGCAGCATGGGAGTTTTCTTCTCGGCTTCACCAGACGCTGCGGCGCGTTCTGCCTGCTCCTTGAAATGCGGAGTTTCATCCAGCGCGCGGCGCATCCACAGGCCAACGGGGGCAATGGCCAGGCCGATGATGAACGGAATGCGCCAGGCCCAGTCATGCACCTGCTGCGTGGTGAAGAGCATGGTGACAGCGGTGGCCATCAGCGCGGCCATCATATTGCTGATGCCCATGCTGGCCTGCAGCCACGAAGCATAGAGACCACGCTTGGCCGGTGGGGCGTGCTCGACGAGAAACGCGGTGGCGCCGCCCACTTCGCCGCCGGCGGAGAAGCCCTGCAGCACGCGACCCGCCACGATCAACAGCGGCGCGCCGATGCCGATGGCCGTATACGGAGGAGCGATGGCAATGAGCAGTGTGCCTACGGCCATCAGCATGATGGTCAGGGTGAGCGCCGCCTTGCGGCCCTTGCGGTCGCCATAGGAGCCGAGGATGAGCGCTCCCAACGGACGAGCGATATAGCCGATGCCGAACGCGATGAACGATGCAAGGAGCTGTACCGTGGGGTTCTCGTTCTGGAAGAAGTTCTGGCCGATGTAGACGGCAAACAGCGCGTAGACCGTGAAGTCATACCACTCCAGCGCATTGCCGGTGGATGCGGCAATCACGGCACGCTTGCTGGAGCGCTCGTCATGGGACACGCGCTGGGAGGTGCCGACCGAGGCCTGTGCGGCTCCCAAATGGGCGGAAGCTATAGGGTGGGTCATGGTGGTTGGGGTTAGTTGAGTTGGAGATATATATGCCTAAAGTCGTGAGTAACACCACCCACGCATGGTTTTGGATACATGCGTCGGCAGGTGTCATCAAGCCGCCCCAGGACAAGCCTGAGTCGTCAGGCGTGGGCGCCCGTGTCGATGCGTGCGATGCCCTTCTTTTTCACTTCGTCCAACGCCTCTTCGTAGCCCGCGTCGGCATATCGCAGCACTCCGCTCGCCGTATCGTTGGTAAGGGATAAATTCAGTCGATCATCCGCTTGCGCGGTACCGTCTGCCACTACGGTGACACCTGCGCTGGTCATGTAGCCGCTGTAGCCGCCACCGCCGGAGTGGATGGCCACTAGGTCGGCGGAGGACGAGCAGGTCAGCATGGCGTTGAGCAGTGGCCAGTCGGCAATCGCATCCGAGCCGTCGCGCATGTTCTCCGTCATGATGTTCGGGTGTGTCATGGCGCCTGCATCGAGGTGATCGCGCGTGAAGGCGATGGGGCCACTCAGTTCGCCATCGCGCACCATGCGGTTGACTTCGAGCGCCAGCTCCGTGCGCTCGCCATGACCCAGCCACGCAATGCGCGCCGGCAGGCCTTCAAAGGGCACGTTCTCGCGCGCCAGGCGCACCCAGTTGGCGACGATGCGATTGTCGGCAAAGCGGCGCAGCAGGAAGTCGTCGATCTTGCGGATGTCGTCCGGATCGTTGGACAGGGCAATCCAGCGGAACGGGCCGATGGCGCGTGCGAACAGCGGGCGCAGGAAGGCTTCGGTGAAGACCGGGATCTCGAATGCGCGCTCCACGCCACCCTGCTTCGCATGCGTGCGGATGAGGTTGCCGTTGTCGAACACCACGGAGCCCTTGTCCTGGAAACCCACCATGGCTGTCACATGGTGCACGATGGATGCGCGGCTGACGTCCATCAACTTCGTGATATCGGTCTTGCGCAGTTCCGCCACTTCCTCGAGCGTGTAGCCCGCGGGAATGTAGCCATACACCAGGTCGTGGGCCGAGGTCTGGTCGGTCACGATATCGGGCGTGATGCCACGCGCTAGGATCTCCGGGAAGATCTCGGAGGCATTGCCCAGCAGGCCCACGGAGATGGGCTCACGCCTGTCCTGCGCTTCGCGGATCATGGCGAGCGCTTCGTCCAGCGTGTCAGCACGTTTTTGCAGGAAGCCGATCTGCATGCGCTTTTCGATGCGCTCAGGGTTGATTTCCACCGTCAGGATCGCCGCGCCCGCCATGGCGCCAGCGAGCGGTTGTGCACCACCCATGCCGCCCAGGCCAGCCGTCAGAATGAAGCGGCCACGCAGATCGTTGTTGAAGTGACGCTCGGCAATGCGCGAGAAGATCTCGTACGTGCCCTGGATCACGCCCTGCGAACCGATGTATTGCCAGTCACCGGCGGTGAGGCCGCCCCAGCAGATCAGGTTGTCCTTCTCCCACTGGTAGAAATTCTCGGCCTTGGCCCACTGGCCCACCATGTTGCAGTTCGCCATGATGACCAGCGGCGCGGCCGCGTGCGTGCGCAGCACACCGATGGGCTTGCCCGACTGCACCAGCAGCGTCTGGTCTTCTTCCAGGTTTCGCAGCGCGTGCACGATGGCGTTGTGCGAAGGCCAGTCGCGCGCGGCGCGGCCGAGGGCCGCATACACGATGAGGTTGTCGGGGTCTTCGCCCACGGCCAGCACGTTCTCCATCAGGCGCAGGAGCGCTTCCTGGCGCCAGCCCTTGCAACGCAGCTCGTTGCCGCCGTGTACCTTGAAATCTTCGCGGCTCATCGTTATTCCTTGCCCAGTGCGTAGTTGCTGATGTTGATGCCCAGGGCCTTCTCCACGGGCGGATACACGGCCGGATCGCTGATGCTGGAAGACAGCGGAATCAGGCTCTTGCCCACGTGGAAGATCAGGATCTCCATGCCTTCGCACACCTTGCCGGCACTCACCGGGTTGCCGTCGGTATCCAGCGTGGTGATCACGTCCGGATAGGTGGCGATGCGCTGACCATCGGCGTCTTCCACGGCCATGTGCTCGTTCATCACATGGATGCGGCGCTTGCGTGCGCCTTCGCCGATCTCGATCACGCCCACGTCGAACGCCTCATCCGTGTAGCGCAGTGTGCTGGCCGTGACCTTGCCGCTGCCGATGATGCTGCCGCCGGTCTGCTTGCAGATGGCGTCCACGATGGCCGTGCCGCCCTTGCCTTGCGCGGCGATGATGGCCTCCCCCAATGCCAGTGCACGGCTGATTCCACCCAACGCTGCATGCTGGCGCACGTAGGAAGCCCTGATCGGGTTGCGGCAGCTGGCGATGAAGCCGCCGGACATGTCGGAGGCCTTGCGCAGAATCGGCGAGACCTTGGCAGTGGCGCCGCGTACCACCAACTCGATGTACGAGTTGTTGGCGCGCTTACCGCCCACGGCTGCCTGGATCATTGGCTCCGGGCTGCTGGCCAAGCCGAGCGAGCCCATGTCGCCGGTGGGGTGTGCGCGCAGATCCCCAACAGCATCGATCACCTTGGTGCCCAGCACAGCGGATGGTAGCCATGCGTTGAGCGTGCTGGACATACCGTTCTGGCCAATGATTAGGCCGTGCAGTGGCGCGCCCAACTCTTCCTGCACCAGTCGGGCGGCCTTGACGTAGTCCATGCCCAGCATTTCCCAGTCGGTCAGTCCACCCGGCGCCCCAATGGCGGCGGCCGTGGCGATCCAAGCGTCATCCGCCACTTCGGACATGTCCACCAGTTCCGGGCGGCCGATAGTCACCGCCATCGTGCCTAGTTCGCGACCATGGTCGGCCCAGCCACCACCACCGCATGCGAAAACGGAACCGCCGCGCACTGCAGATTCCACGTCTTTGAGAGTCAAGATACGTCCCATTGCTACTCCAGATTGATCATTCGAGAACTTTGTCCGTGACGCCTACAGAAACTGCCGGAGGTCACGTCAAAGAGCTATTGAATGCAACGGATGCTAGAGACGACAATCAACAATGTCGCATTACTTTTTATTGCGACAACTTAACATAATGTTAATGATTGATTTTGGTGCTTCATGGCGCTTTCCTGCCAAAGCCTTTGAAACAAAGGAGAAACCGCCTGAAACTCGTTCTTCGAGAGGCCACTCATGCACCAGCCTGGAGCGGCCGCACCTATCCTTCGTTTAGGGAAAATCCCAGGGGCGGAAAGTAGGTTTCAAATCACTCGGGGTTGAATCGAGGGGCTGTCTAACCGCTCCATCCGGTTAATGCGAGTGCCTTCCAGCAATGGTTAACGCTTGGATTCATCCAAGGATTTCAGAACGCCCACAAACTCCTGGGCCAAGCGCGACATAGGTTGCAGGGCTAGGTTGAAGGCATGGATAGGGGCATGAACCATAGGGGCTACTGGAATGGCCACGATGTTGGACCAGGAAGGGCCACGAATAGTGAGTTCGTCGACCAGCGCTACACCAACCCCAGCTTGAACCATGGCACATGCCACGTGGGCCTGTTGCACTTCCACACGTGCAGACGGCTGATTCTCCTCACTGCCAAATATCCGGTGAACCAACTGACTGAATGGAATATCACTGCCGTACCCAATGAAGCGCTCTCCCTGCAAGTCACGGCTCGAAATCTGATCGCGATCGGCGAGCGGGTGATCCTGCGGCAGCACGGCGACGATGCGGTTCTCATACAGAGGTTGCATCTCGAAGCTTGGATGTGGAATCGGCATATAGGTAACGCCAAGCTCGACTTGCTGAGTCAGTAACGCTTGCAACATGACATGCGGTATGTGGGTGTGCAGTACCACTCTCACCTCTGGGAAGAGTTGAGTAAACCGGGCCACCGCTCGAGGCATGAGGGACTGCCCGATATTGGGGCTGCATGCGATACGGATATGCCCCTCCCTGTTAAGCGATAGGTTATCCGCGACTTCATTCACTCTCTGCACGTTTTGGTACAGAGCCGTCACTTCCTCAAAAAGCCGGTGCGCCTCAGGTGTTGGATGAAGTCGACCCTTGATGCGCTCGAATAGCTTGAACCCAAGCCGTTGCTCCGTGTAGCCAATGAGGCGGCTCACTGCTGGCTGAGAGACATAGAGCAACTTGGCCGCCCCGCTAATGGAGCCGCTGAGCATCATGGCTCGGAATACCTCTATTTGGCGCAGATTCAACTTCATATCGCTAATAACCTAATGTTAATTTCTATGCACATAAAAGCATATGACATTTCTTTGTGTGCACTCCTACACTTTTCTCATTTGCAGTGATTAGGAGACTCAAGATGAGTGACTTTGACCTTGTCGTTCAAGGCAATATCGTTGACGCACGAGGTGTTGTGCAAGACGGCTGGCTGGGCGTTCGCGGTAGCAAGATTGCGGCCCGCGGCCAAGGTAATGTCCCTGCTGCCCGAGAAAAGGTGGATGCGCGCGGCCAGTGGGTCGTTCCCGGCGTGGTCGATGGCCAGGTGCATTCAGGCAGCCAGGCCGGCCAAGAAGGATTGGGTTGGGCATCTCGCGCTGCTGCGGCGGGTGGTGTGACGGTGATGGTGGACATGCCCTACGACGATCCGGAACCGGTGGCCTCGCGCCCGCATCTCGATGCGAAGATCGCCGAAGTCGAGCGTGACTGCCATGTGGACGTGGCCCTGTTTGGCACGCTCAATCCCCAGCATGGTCTGCAGGCTGCCGCCGGTCTTATTGAAGGAGGGGTGTGTGCATTCAAGTTTTCTACCTTTGAAGCCACACCGGGCCGTTTTCCGCGAGTGGATGAAGACGATTTGTTCGAAGCCTTCAAGCTCATCGCTCCATCGGGCCTGGTGTGCGGTGTACACAACCAGATGCAGGAACTCACCCGCAAGAACATCCGCCGCCTTCAGGACGCAGGCGACACCGGATGGGATGCTTTCATGCGTGCCCATACACCATTGATCGAGAACTTAGCGACCGGCATCATCTACGAACTGGGTGCTGAAACCGGAGCCCGAGCGCATGCCGTGCATGTATCCACTTCGCGAGGTTTCGAGCTGTGCGACATGTACCGTCGCAGCGGCAATGCATCCACTATCGAGACATGCATCCAGTACCTCATGCTCAACCATGAGGAACATACCCGTCGCTTCGGTGCCAAGACCAAACACTATCCCCCCATCCGCCCCAAGGCGGAAGTCGATCTGCTATGGACACATATCGCACGCGATGCCTGCACCTTCGTCTCCTCCGACCATGTGAGTTGGGGCCTGGAGCGCAAGGGCAATCCCGATGTCTTCAAGAACTCTTCTGGCGGACCGGGCTTGGAGACCCTGTTGCCCGCATTCTGGACTGGCTGCGAACAGCACGGCATAGAGCCGTCAATGGTAGTACGCCAGCTATCGCGCAACCCAGCGCGCCACTTCCTTCTGGATGACCGCAAGGGCACGTTGGATGCGGGCATGGATGCGGACATCGTCATTCTGAAGCCCGAACGCCATGCGTTCGCCCCATCCTCCAGCCTTTCCGCCGTGCAGTGGAGTTCGTTCGAAGGCATGGAATTCACCGTGCGCGTGGCAAGCACTTGGTGCCGCGGCCAGCATGTGTACGACGGTGCCAGGGTACTGAACCAGCCAGGCGACGGCCGCTTCCTGCGTCCACATGCAGCAACCGGCGTAGCCCCTTCATACGATGACTGACCCGACTACTCACTGCATGACATCCCAGCCTCTTTTCCCTCCGCTAAATGCCGAGCGCCTATGGCGCCGCATTGAGACCCTATCTACGTTCACGCTACCCGAAGTTCCCTGGACACGCCGAGCCTTTTCGCCAGAGTTCGAAAAGGCTCGTGAGTGGCTCGCAAGCGAGTTCAAGGCGGCGGGCATGCAGGTGCACCTCGACGCTGGCGGCAACCTTGTGGGTCGCCTGCCTGCGGCTGCAAGTACTCCAGAACGATCCCCCATCGTGACCGGATCGCATTGCGACACGGTAATGATGGGTGGCCGCTTCGACGGCATCATCGGCGTGCTTGCAGGCATTGAAGTGGCTCACGCGCTCCACGAAAACGGCATCGCCCTGCAGCACCCATTCGAAGTGATCGATTTTCTCTCCGAGGAGCCCAGTGACTACGGCATCTCCTGTATCGGAAGCCGTGCCATCTCTGGCAAGCTTGATGCAGGCATGTTGGCCGCGAAGGATCCTCAGGGTGAAACACTGGCGGAGGGCATGCGCCGCATCGGTGCCAATCCGGAAGCACTGAACCAACCGCTGCGTAGCAAGGACAGTACGGCAGCCTTCGTTGAACTACATATTGAGCAGGGCCCCGTGCTAGAGCAGAAGAAATTGCCGATTGGTGTGGTCACCAATATCGTAGGCATTCGCCGCGTTTCCTTCATCGTGCATGGTC
This sequence comes from Comamonas brasiliensis, assembly GCF_018292285.1. Taxonomy (NCBI): domain Bacteria; kingdom Pseudomonadati; phylum Pseudomonadota; class Betaproteobacteria; order Burkholderiales; family Comamonadaceae; genus Comamonas; species Comamonas brasiliensis. Next base: position 399,640 of record NZ_JAANES010000001.1, on the reverse strand, counting down.
AGGCAGATCATGCAGGCACCACGCCCATGGACATTCGCCACGATGCGCTCGTGGGCGCATCACGCATCATCGATGCAGCTAATCGCAAAGCCTCTGCGCTCGCGGGAAAGCCCCATTACGTGGTAGCCACGGTGGGGCGCCTTTCGCTCACGCCCAACGCCTCAAACGCCGTGCCCGGCATGGTGGAGATGATGATGGAAGTGCGCAGCGATGCGCAAGGCGTTCTCGACACCTTTCCCGACGAACTGTTTGCAGAAGTTCAGGCAGGCCTTACCGAATTGCGTGTGCGCGCCGAAATGAACGATGTAAGTCGCTCCCTGCCCACGGATTGCCAGGAACTGGTGATGAAGGGTATCGAACAGGCTTGCGATAACCTCGCCTACGCCAGCATGCGCATGCCTAGCGGCGCGGGCCACGATGCCGTCTACATGGCTCCAACCAGTCCTATAGGCATGATCTTCATCCCTTGCCTCAATGGCCGCAGTCATGCTCCAGAGGAGTGGATCAATCCAGGTCAGTTGCTCGATGGCACACGGATTCTGTACGAAACCGTGCGTGTCCTTGACAGGTGTCTCGCCCAAAGCGGCTAAGGCCACTGTCCACGAAGCATCGTGAATCGCCCCCGCTTTTGAGGAGGCTCAACACTCTGAGAGGATTGAGCCATGAAGAAGTCGAACAAGTTCTCGCCCGCAGTCCGTGAACGGGCCGTGAGGATGGTGCAGGAGCATCATGGGAAATACCCATCTCTGTAGGCGACCATCGAGTCCAACGGGCCCAAGATTGGCTGCGTGCCGCAGACCTTGAACGAATGGGGGAAGCGCTCTGAAGTCGATGCTGGCGTGCGCGAAGGCGTCACGACCAGCGAGGCGCAGCGGATGAAGGAGCAGGAACGCGAGGTCAAGGAGCTGCGGCGAGCCAACGAGATATCGAAGCTGGCCAGTGCGTTTTTCGCCCAGGCGGAGCTCGACCGCCGACTCAAATCCTGAAGGTTTTCATCGACAAACATCGCGATGCCTTCGAGGTCAAGCCGCTCTGCAAGGTCTCGCAGGTCGCTCAGTCGGCATATCGAAGACATGTGGAGCTGCTGCGCGAGTCACATAAGCGCTGCGCCCGCACTCATCGCGACGAGATGCAGATGCCACAGTTTGAACGTGTCTGGCAAGCCAACAGCAGGTCTATGGCGCCGACAAGGTTTGGCGGCAACTGGCACGCGGAGGCGTTGTCGTGGCTTGTTGCACAGTCGAGCGATTGATGCGCAAGCTGGGGCCGCGTGGTGTGATGCACGGCAAGGTCGTGTGCACCACCGTCGGTGATTCCAAGCACCATGCCCGCTGTACCGGGGTAAACCGGCAATTCTGGGCGCAGGGACCCAGCCAGCTGTGGGTCAGTGACTTCACATACGTCTCGACCTGGCAGGGCTGCCTGTATGTGCGTGTTCGCCCGGCGTATCGTGGGCTGGCGGGTAAGCAGCTCGATGTGAACGGATTTCGTGCTCGGTGCGCTGGAGCAATCTCTATACGCGCGGCGGCAGAACGCGATGGAAGCCTGGTCCGCCACTCCGACAGAGGCTCACGGTACATCAACATCCGCTACACCGAGCGGCTGACTGAAGCGTGCATTGAACCGTCAGTGGGGAGCAAGGGCGACAGTTATGACAACGCCTTGACTGAGACAATCAACGGGCTCTACAAGGTCTAGTTGATTCACGGTCGGGTGCCCTGGAAAACCAAAGTCTCAAACACGATACCAACTCAATAAAACAACCAATTGCAATCTCCCGCACTCCCTACTTCTGCCAACTTACCTGTCCTCGGGAGCAACCAAAAGCCGGTCTCATCTTCAAGGGATGGATGTGATTTGGCACTCGCTACCAAAGGCGCAGTGTCTGATAGAGGCGATGGATTCAATCGGTCCTTGCAACACACTAACCACCACATAGGCGGCAGGAGTGTTGCAAATGAAGCAGCGACCCAGAATCTACTATTCGGATACCGTGTCAGGCCAGCAATACGCTCAATGTATTTCATCATGGGTAAGACACCCAATGTCACTGCTTGATCGGCTGTTGTGGCATCGATTGCCTGAAGAGCCTGAAGTCCTGGTCACCATCTTCTCCAGCTTAATACTTCAAGCCTCAGGCAGAGGTCCGCTCTGCAGCTAAGGGAGCTGCTGGCTCCCACTCTCGCTTTACCGCCACGCACTTGATCTCGACCAGCAAGCCTGGATGTGCGAGTTCAGCAACGCCTATTGACGTCCATGCGCAGGTGCCGCGTGGAAAAACCCTATTCTTCACCTCGCGAAAAACAGGCATATGTTTGCTCAGCTGCACATGGTAGGTGGTCATATCAACCACATCCTCAAATGTGCATCCTGCCTCTTCCAGCACTGCGCGCAAATTCTCCCAGCAGGCCAAGAATTGCGCCTCGGGATCACCAATCACTTCTAGATCAACAGTGCGCCCAACCTGCCCGGCACAGAAAACGGTAGCGCCGACCTTCACGGCCGGCACATACCCCGCACGCTCCACTATAGATTGCATCGCCGGTGGAACAATTAATTCACGGTCCGCCATATCCAGTTGTACCTGTCTACCTCCATACCCGCCAGCTTGCGCCGCCAGACTAACGGGCCTGGAAGGCATGACTGAGGCTTGGTTAGTCCATTGAGATCTTGGCGCTCTGGATAATTCCGGTCCAGCGCCTTACTTCCATATCCATCAGCTTGGCGAAGTCAGCCGCATTATTGGGATAAGGATATGCACCCTGCTCGGCCAGATGTGCCACAAAATCCCTCTCATGTGCAATCGCCAAGATCGTATCCTGGAGCTTCTTGACGATGGCAGGCGACGTTCCAGCCGGAGCCATGATTCCATACCAGGATTCAACAACCACATCCTTCACGCCACCCTCGGCAAATGTGGGAACTTCTGGGATAGCGGCCGCGCGCTTGTCCGAAGCGATTCCCAGCAACCGCACCTTGCCACTCTTGGCGAATGGCAAAACGTTGGGCAAGTTCGCAAATAGAACGTTGACCTGCCCTGCTTGCAGATCTGTGGTGGCTGGCGACGCACCCTTGTATGGGATATGGGTCAGCTTGATGTTCGCACGGCTTTCGAACATCTCACCTGTCAGGTGATTGATGGAGCCGATGCCAGCGGACGCCATGTTCAGGCCGCCTGGGTGGGCCTTTGCATAGGCCACGAACTCGGAGAGATTCTTCGCAGGAGTGTTAGTGGATACGGCCAGCACATTTGGCACCGTGGCAAAGGTAGCTACCGGCGTAAAAGCCTTGTTGCCGTTGAAAGACAGCTTCTTGTACAGCAGCGGCTGCACGGCTTGCCCCATGGAGCCCATCAGCAAGGTGTATCCATCTGCCTGAGCTTTCGCAGCGTAGGCTGCACCAATCGTACCGCCAGCCCCCGCGCGGTTGTCCACCACCACTGGTTGTCCCAAAAGTGATCCCATGCGATCTGCAATGAGGCGCCCCATCAAGTTCACGGTTCCACCTGGAGGAAACGGCACCACCAGGGTAATAGCCTTGGAGGGATAGGTGTCTGCGGCTGCATTGAACGAAAGAGTCAGTACGGCCGCAAGAGCTGCAAGGTGCTTAATCATCGGAGTATCCAGTGGGTCAGTAAATGATGTTTTCAACTGAGGTTGAAGGCATTTGCCATTAAGGGTATGGCAGGGCTGTTCTTGTCTTCTTTATCCGAAAATTTCGGCGCAGGGCAGGCTGTTGGCGCACTGCCCGGCAAGTGGTCACGCGTGAATCGAGGCCTGAACAATCTCGTTGACGGCATGCTCCAGCTCATCATTGGCAGCATCCAACTTCAACCGAGTGCTATGCAGCCAATCAATATCACCTGCGTTGTCCGTCAGCGCTTGGCCGAGTAGCTTGGCCACCTGAGCAGGGCCCACACTTCCATCCGTTATGCGAGTCTCCACAAAACGGCGCGGGTTCAGTGCCGTCTGAATAAATTCGTCGCTCAGACCCAGCGGTTTCCCTCCGATATCCACGGCGGCCCTGTCAAGCATCGCACCAGTCAGCTCATAGGGCGGAACACCTGCCGCCAAGCTATCGCGAACAACACGGGCAACAATGTGATGGACTTGGCGGAAAGACAGCTTGTGCTCGCGAACGATGAGGTCTGCAAGGTTGCTGGACGTGCACCAGCTGCTCTCAAGTGATTGGGCCATGCGCCCCTCGTTGACGATGAGCGTTTCCATGACACCGGTGAACAGGTCCAGCATCGCCCCGGTCGTCGTTAAGGCCTCATCGAGCACTGGTAACTCACGCATTGCTTGGTCACCTGTGCCCTCCCCTCGAAAAGTAGCCAGCGCGGTTGTGACCCAGGTCACCGACCCGCCGGCCGCACGGCGGATGGTTTCCAAGGCTGAGGGATTCTTCTTTTGCGGAAAGATACTGCTTGTCCCACAGTAGCTGTCATCACACTCCACGAGACCAAACTCGCTGCTTGACCAGATGTGCAGGTCTGTCGCGAGATCATTGAGATCAGCCATCACGAACGACAGCGCACTCAATGCGTCGACGCCGTAGAAGGCCTCACGACCCAGCTTCGAATTCTCGATCAGACCATCAAAACCCAGCAATTGCGTAGTGCGCCTGCGGTTCAGCGGCCAGGAAGTTCCCGCCAGCCCGACTGCGCCCAACGGGTTGCGATTGACCCGCGCAAACGCCTGGGTGAGGCGCTCGAAACTATCGTGCAGCCGAGAACTGAAGCTGAGCAGGTAGTGGCCGAAAACCCAGGGCTGTGCCTGCTGCATGTGGGTGTATCCGGGCATGATGGTGCCCGCATGTCTGCTGGCTTTCTCGGCAATCACAGCCTGAAATGAGACCAGCTGCTCCATCACATCAAGCAAGCGATTGCGCTGATACAGCCTGCGAACGGTTGCGCCTTGGTCAATACGGCTGCGGCCAGTATGCATTTGGCCACCGATATCTTCGCCGATTGCCGAGAATAGAAAAGATTCAACCTGTAGTAGAAAGCTGCCTTTTCGAACATCAACAGGAAAATCCTCTTTCCCCAATTTTTTAGCGACGAGCAACTTCTCCAAAATCGCACTTCCAGTTTCTGGAGAAATAATCCCCTGCTCTACCAGCATCGTGGTGTGAGCTAAATCAACCGCCAGAAATTCGTCGAATTTTTTCTTCTCTCCTAGAAGTTTAGGCAATTCGTTGTATTTCAAATGTCGTGCAGCAGCAGGAGACTTGAGACGGGCATCCGTCAGAAGAGTTTCGGTATTTGATGTCATTTTTCTACAGCAGATTTATCTGTTGCCCAGTGAATGACTAAATGATGGATTGGGTGGATACATAACACAACCCCATATCCAATTGGACGCACATAACAAAATGTTATGCAACAGAAAGCACGCGACAATTTACAGTTGGAGGCATGGAACTAAACCCAAGACAGCTAGATGCTTTCCGCAAAGTGATGCTGACAGGCAGCATGACCGTTGCTGCAGAACGACTGCAGGTGAGTCAGCCGGCGGTTAGCAGACTGATCAAGGACCTGGAAAAGACCATCGGGATACGCCTCTTCCGCAGAGAGGGCAATCGCCTCATCCCCGGAGCTGAGGCACAAGTGCTGTTCCGGGAGGTCGACTTGTTCTATCGAGGCATCGAACAAGTCGAGCGTGTTGCGAGAGATCTCAAGTCTGTACGCATTGGCCGCCTTCGAATTGCATCGCTCAGCGCCCTGGCCCTCAATGTCTTGTGCGAGTGCATCAACCAGTATTCAGCGTCGAGACCAGGCGTTGAGGTTTCACTCGACGTCAGGAACTCACTCAGTGTTTTAGAGTTGGCGGCCGCAAATCAGATTGATGTGGGATTCGTACACCAACTCAAAGCAGAATATCCGGGTGTCGACACCTTTCCGTTGAAAAGTGTCCCCGCCGTTTGTGTCGTGCAAGCGAGCCATCGATTAGCCGCACAGGACTCGGTTCATCTCCACGACCTGAGCGGTGAACAGATCATCTCGCTGGGCCAGAACAACCCACTGCGAGTTCGATTGGAGTCTGCCCTCAATGATGCAGGCGTCGATTATCAACGGCCTATTGAGACAACTCTTGCCTATTCAGCCTGCAATTTTGTCCGAGGCAACTTGGGAATCACTGTCGTGGATCCATTCACTGCAGCAAACTTCAAAGACCCCCTGGTGGTCAGCCGCCCTTTATTTCCGATGATTCCGTTTGAATGCTCCTACGTTCTTCCTTCACACCAGCACCGCCCCAAAGCTGTCGAAGACTTCATTCACAAAGTCAAGGAACATTTTGAAGCGGTTTGATGTCGGCACAATATGTGACGGCATCCGCCAAATTGAAGCCACTAACAGCAAATGACTAAACAGCCGCAATAGGTCGGTCAGCGACATGCGCGTCTTGGTCTAGGTGTGGACTGCGACAGTGGCACTCCAGACGACCACTTCAGGCTCATCAGAGCCATTCAGGACCTTAGGCCCGAGCCACAGCAACCTCCAGCACCCGCCGTTGAGCGGTCTGCCTCGAGGTGCCGCCTCACTCACAGAACCGGTCACTCGATTGCGTGGCTAGCGGAGTATCTAAAACGAAGGATCGCTTCAGTGTGCCCCGGCAGGCTTGTGTAGACCCCAAGCAGTCATTTTTCTGAGGACTCTGCGCCTACACAAGCAACCGCATCCTGGTAGTCTTGCTCTATGGTTTCAATCGCGCTGGCCAAGATCGCAGAATCTTGCACATCTAGGCCACCAAGGCGCAACGCATGAACTTGCTGTTCAAAAACTGCGGTGAGGACTACCCAACAGATTGCCCCATCTCTAGCGCCATGCTCGCCGCATCTCCACCGCCCTTTTTTAGCAATTACCAAGAAGACCCTGGACTGTCTTTTCGGGCCTAAATATAACCACCCTTTCAGAGATTTTTTCAGCCTCTCCTCCCACTATCTTTCTGCGGGAAGCAGCGGCTATATTCGGCTTTAGATCCTGTCAATTGGTGTGATAAACCTCTTCTCCTCATCGCCCAGCGTCAACAGACAGTGGGCTTTCAAGACTTGGTCGATTTGCCCTACCCAAGAGCGCGCCGCACGGCTGCTCCTGCCTCATCTAGCAGCCGGCGTGCTGCTTGTGCCAGCCCCAGCATGTGGATGCAGGCATGAGCCATGCCCGGCAACCGCAGAGCCGTTACGGGGACGCCTTCATTTTGCAGGCGCCGAGCATAGGCCTCAGCCTCGTCACGCAGCGGATCGTACTCGCAGCTGATCACCGTGGCCGACGGCAAGCCGGCCAGGCTTGCGGTGTGCAGCGGGGACACCTGCTCCAGCCGATGCAGGTCAGGATCTGCGAGGTAGGCTTGATAGCAATACGCCATTGCCGAGCGGCTCAGGTAGTAACCCTCGCCGAACAGGTCAAAAGATGGCGAGTCCATGGCTGCATCGAGCGCCGGATACAGCAGCAGCTGATGGGCAATGGCCGGAGCTCCGGCCGGGCCCCAGCCGTCGCTATGCCGCGCAAGCAGACAGGCGGCCGCAGCAAGATTGCCACCCGCACTGTCCCCGGCCACGGCGATGCGCCTGCGGTCCAGTCCCAGTCTTTCGGCCTGCTCGAAGCTCCATTTCAAGGCGTCGCAGAAGTCTTGCAGTGGCACCGGAAAGCGGTGCTCGGGCGCCAGCCGATAGTCCACCGAGATCACCACCGCCCCCGTCGCCACGGTGAGCGCGCGGCAGGGATTGTCATACAGCTCCATGGACCCGAGGCACCAGCCTCCTCCATGGGCAAAGACCAGGGCGGGCTGGGGAGCATCGGATGCCGATGGCCAGTAAACACGCAGGCGCAGCGGAGCACCGTCGCGCGCGCGCAGCGTGAAATCCCCCGTGCGCGCAACGGCTTCAGCTGGGCCATGCAGCGCACGCAGCTCGAGCTCAGTGGCCTGCCTCATCTGCGCCAGCGTGGGCGGCATCTGGGGCTGTGGCATTTGTGCCTGCTCCCGCAGATAGCGGGCGATGTCAGCATCGAGGGCCATGGTCATCGTGTCCTTCGCAGAAAGGGCAGCAGTTCAGCAATGAAAGCTTGTGGAGCCTCCTCCATAATGAAATGGCCGCAGCCGGGCACGACCACGCCGGACAGATCATGGGCATGCCCGCGCAAGGTGGCCAGCGGCGCATCGCCTGTGGCGTGCTCGGCACCTATGGCAAGCACCGGCATGCCCAGCGGGCGCTGTGCGCGCTCACGATTCTGTCGAATGGTCTCTGGAATCGCCCGGTAATAGGCAAAGCCGCCGCGCAGCCCGCCCGGTGCCGCATAGGCGTCGACGTAGACATCGACGGCCACGCGGTCGCGCCGCAGCGACCATCGGTTGAACATGAATTCCAGATAGGCGCGCTCGCGGCCCGCGATCAGGGTCTCGGGCAGATCGGCCAGTTGATTGAACATGAAGTGCCAAAGAAAGATGTTCTGCTCGGGCGGTGCGAAGATACCAGGCTCAGGCGCCAGGCCAGGTATCACAGCCTCCGTCAACGCCAGCGACTGCACGGCCTGGGGCTGGTCGCTGGCCAGGGCATAGGCCACCCACATTCCCACATCGTGCCCTGCCACCTGATAGCGCTCATGGCCCAGGGCCTGCATGGTGCGATGCAGAGTCCGTGCAATAGTGCCAGTGTCGTAGCCTTTGTCAGGCCGATCCGAAAAGCCCGTACCGGGTGGATCAACGGCAATCGCCTGAAAACCCTGCGCAGCCAGCGCTTGCATGACATGGCGCCAGGCATACCAGGTCTGGGGCCAGCCCGGGATCAGCAGTACGGGAGCACCTTGTCCAACCGTAATGCAATGGATGCAATGGCCTTCGATACGAACATAGTCATGGGAGAAGTCGTCCTGCTTAAGAGCAAGAGTCGAGTGAAATGCGTTCATGTCTGTTTCTTTGTCTGAATCTGGATACAAAGGCTCTCAGGCGATACCGAGCATGGCGTTGATCTGGCGCTGGTCCACAGGGGCCCCGGCGAAGTCGTCAAAGATCTTGTCGGTGACTCGGATGATGTGGCGGTTGATGAAGTCCACGCCTTCGCGTGCGCCGTCCTCCTGATCCTTCAGGCAGCACTCCCATTCCAGCGATGCCCAGCCCTGGTAGTTGTACTGGGCGAACTTGGAGAAGATGCCCTTGAAGTCCACCTGCCCGTCACCCAAAGAACGGAAGCGCCCCGCCCGTTCGAGCCACGAGGAATAGCCGCCGTAGATGCCCTGGCGCCCGCTGGGCAGGAACTCCGCGTCCTTCACATGGAACATGCGGATGTGCTCGCGGTAGATGTCGATGTAGTCGAGGTAGTTGAGTTGCTGCAGCACGAAGTGGCTGGGATCGAACAGGATCTTGCAGCGCTCATGCTGACCGACCAGTTCATAGAAGCGATCGAAGCTCGTGCCATCGTGCAGGTCCTCGCTGGGATGGATCTCATAGCACAGGTTCACGCCCTGCTCGTCACAGATATCCAGAATGGGGCGCCAGCGGCGCGCCAACTCCTCGAAGGCAGTCTCTATGAGGCCAGTCGGGCGCTGCGGAAAGGGGAATAGATAAGGCCAGGCGAACGAGCCAGAAAAGGTTCCCATCTCCGTCAGCCCCATGCGGCGCGACGCGCTGGCCGAGAGCTTGAGCTGCTCCAGCGCCCAGGCTGTGCGCGCGGCCGGATTGCCCCGTAGTACTTCGGGAGCGAAGCTGTCGCACATGGCGTCGTAGGCAGGATTCACGGCGACGAGCTGGCCGAAGATGTGAGTGGTCAGTTCGCTGGCCACCAAGCCGTGCGAGGCGAGCATGCCGCTGACGTCGTCGCAATAGCTCTGGCTCTGCGCAGCCGTGCTCAGATCGAATAGGCGCGAATCCCAAGCGGGAATCTGCAAAGCCTTGAAGCCCACGCCAGCGGCCCATCGCGCAATGTCCTCCAGCGAATTGAACGGTGCCTTGTCATCGGCAAACTGCGCAAGATGAAGGCTTGGCCCCTTGATTGTCTGCATGTGTTTTTCCTTGCTTTGATGTATTGTTTGTTGATCGACAAAGAATGTTATCACGCAAATACGGTCGTTTCCGACAGGTAGGTGTGCTGCGGCGTGGATGACACGCCGCTAAGATGCCGCACCGACTTTTAAGAGGAACAAGGAAGATGGCTGGAAGACCCAGGGAATTTGATCGGGACCAGGCGCTGGAGCGCGCCATGCTGGCGTTTTGGCAGCGCGGTTACGAGGGCACATCCATGGCCGACCTGGTCCAGGCCATGGGCATCGCCTCGGCCCGCATCTATGCGGCCTTCGGCAGCAAGCAGGCGCTGTTCCGCGAAGCCATACAACGCTATGAGTCCGGCGCCGGCTGCTTTGCCGATCGGGCCCTGGCCGAAGAGTCATTGGTGCGTGAAGCCATTTCACGCATGCTGCGCGATGCAGCGACCACCTATACGGAACCAAGCCGGCCACAAGGTTGCATGGTTGTCATGGCTGCGACCAATTTCGCGCAAGAGAACGAGGAAGTGGCAGCCTGGCTTGCCGTGCACCGTCGCCAGAGAACGCAGTCCATCATCAACCGATTGCAACGCGCAATGGACGAAGGCGAGTTGCGACAAGACACTGATGTGCAGGCTCTTGGCGACTTCTACGCCACACAGTTGCATGGCATCTCAGTACAGGCTCGTGACGGCATATCGCGCTCGCGCCTGCTGGCGGCCGCAGCGGCGGCCATCGGCGTGCTGGATCAAGCTTTGCGCCAGGCTGAATGAACCTGAGTCCCATTAAAGCACCACAAGTACCAAAGGTGATCCTCGTCCATCAGTCAACCGCAAATCCTCTGCCTTCTGAAGCTATCCGGAAGCCTCAAGCGCACGACGGGCAATACGAGAACGACAGCCTAGTGAAAAAAAACTGGCTCAGTCGTACCGATGCGATGCATGGAATTGAGCGCATTGAGGCCTTCTTTCAGGGCAACGCTTATTGCATGCATCGACACGACACTTATGCCATCGGCTGCACGATGGCAGGGGTGCAAGCCTTTCGATACCGAGGCGCTCACCGACAGAGCCTGCCAGGCCACACCATGGTGCTGCATCCTGATGAAGCGCATGACGGTCAAGCAGGAACTGACGACGGATTTCATTACCGCATGATTTATGTGAATCCGGCGTTAATTCAGGAGGTACTCGGAGGGCTGGAGCTCCCCTACATAGAAGGCGGTATCACGCAATCCCAACGTCTTCTGGTGGCCGCCAAAACCATGCTGGACAACCAGCATGGGCCAACTAACTCAATGGAAGAAACGGACGCCATTGTGGAGCTTGCTCTCGCGCTCCATGCCGAAGCAGGCTGTACCAGAGGGCAGCGTGCCAGGGACTTCCAGAGCACCAAACTGGCTCATGATTTTTTGTGTGACGTTTGGCAATCCACCGTCTCGATGGAGGATCTCGGTGTCGTCACAGGCCGGGACCGCTGGAGTCTGTCGCGCGATTTCCGCATGTTCTATGGCACTAGCCCCTCGCGATTTTTGATCTTGCGAAAGCTTGATGTGGCACGACAACGCATGCTCTCAGGGGCTTCGCTCGCAGATGCAGCTGCATCCACCGGGTTTGCGGACCAGGCTCACATGACACGTCATTTCACCCAGACCTTTGGCATCTCGCCTGGACGATGGTTGCGGATGATGCGCTTCCACAAATCCGCGCCTTCTGGCGCACAAACGTTCAAGATCTAACCGCTTGCTTTGCCTACGCTTGGCCCTTTGATTGATAAAGGACAAGTCATGGCGGTAAGCATTTCTTCCCCTGCCAAGGATCGCGGGCAGCAGGTGCCCATCAACTTGGTGCATAAAATTGGTCTTATCCACGACCATTGGCAGCCTCGTGTTGTCGCTGAAATGAACGACTATCAGTTCAAGGTCGTGAAGATCGCAGGTGACTTCATCTGGCATTCACATGGCGATACCGACGAGGCATTCATTGTGCTGGAAGGTGTGTTGAGAATCGACTTTCGAGACCACAGCATAGAGTTGCAAGCGGGTGAAATGGCTGTGGTCCCTAGAGGGGTTGAGCACAAAACGTTTGCGGCAACGGAAGCCAAACTGCTGATGATCGAGCCCATGGGGGTTCCCAACACCGGGGATAGCGATTCGGAGCGTAGGGCTCCCAATGACGTTTGGATATAGAAGTAAGGCACTGGCAATGAGCCGCTGAAATGGTGTGTGCGGCCGTCAGCCTTTGGCACAGCGAGTCACCTCAGAGTCGCAAGAGCCTCCTCTCACGACGTGACAGCAGACGTCAGGCGACCTATATGCCTGCACTTAATGGCCGCTGTCCGCCGCACACATGAAACCTGTCCTTGGGCAGTCGTCTGCTTAGACACACGGATGACCGCTATGTAGCTGAGGGAGATAGGTCGCAATGCAGCCATGAACATTGGCAATCACTGCACAGCAGACATCTGCTGGCAAATCACGAACGACAGCAATGGGTTGTGAGCAGTCCTCGCCCGTTGGCTGCTACCGACTGTGGATTCAACTGGTCAGTACAAGCAGACCGCTCATCTCGTATCGGAATGATGGTCAATTAACACCAGCGCTCGCAAAAACACCGTGCGTACAAAAAAAAGAGGCGTCACCCGGGTGACGGTAGATTGGTAAGTATCAGAAATACAGTTCATCCAACCCATTGCAAGCCATATCCCATTAAGAGATCCACATGCTGCTCGTTTCAAATCTTGCCGTCGCCGTAGTTGCCCTGATCCATGCCTACATCCTTGTCCTTGAAATGTTTTTGTGGACAAAACCGGCAGGACGAAAAGCATTTGGTTTGACGCATGAATTTGCGGAGCAAACAAAGGTCCTTGGAGCAAATCAGGGGCTTTACAACGGCTTCTTGTCCGCCGGTTTAATCTTTGGTTTGGCTCAGGGAGCTGATGGTTTTACATTCAAGGTATTTTTTCTAGTTTGCGTCCTTGTCGCAGGGGTCTTTGGGGCAGCCACAGCAAGCAAGAAAATCTTGGTTGTACAGGCTGTTCCTGCAGCTATCGCTATTGCTCTAGTCGCACTGGCTTAGCGTGAGTCACACCGTTGCCATACGAAGATGTGCTTGAGAAGGCGTTGTTGCAGAATCGGTGAGCCAAACGGCACCTGACCCTAGCTGTTGCTGACCTTCAAATAGTACAGCCCCACAAGCAGACCAGTTTAGTCAAAGATGCTGTGGCTTGGTGGCGCCGCCTCTCGCCCGCGGATGCGCAACCCCACAGCGGCTGTGATAGCCAGGGTAGATTCAACCGATCGATGCAACACATTTGTTAAACATCTCAGCCCAGTTTTTGTACCCCAAGGCTTTTCTGGGCAGTCCGCTTAGCGTTCTTGCAATCGCATCCCACTCATCCTGCGAGCAGACTTGGAGGTAGGTGGCCACACTGAATCGCTTTTGCCCTGCCTTCTCCAATTCTTGATCCCAGGTCAAGGAGCAATGAAGCTCTTGCCACAAAGTTCGTGAAAGCTTGGCCAGTCAAGGCTATTCCTGTGGCGATAGCGACTAAGCTTAGTCTCAGGCTCATTGAAGCTTGATCAGCTACCGGTAGGCATCCAGACATAGCCATTTCCGCAACATGGGTCATGCTCACCAAATAAATAGACGACCGGTCTATTCTTATAATCACGCACATGATCCTCAGCAAAAAGGCCGAAGCGACACGTCAGCACATTCTCGATACGGGGTATCGGTTGGTGCTGCACAAGGGCTTTGCAGGTCTGGGCCTGCTCGAAATTCTTAAAGCTTGCAACGTACCCAAGGGTTCGTTCTACCACTACTTCTCGTCAAAGGAAGCCTTTGGCTGCGTGCTGCTACAGCAGTATGTGGAAGGCTACGGACACAAGTTCAATGATTTGCTCGGCGAAGCTGGCAATGGTCATGAGCGCCTGATGCGGTACTGGGATGCCTGGATTTCAGCACCCAGCAACCCCGCGCTTGGATGGGCCGAAGAATGCCTAGTGGTGAAGCTCGCTGCCGAAGTGGCCGATCTCTCCGAAGACATGCGCCTGGTACTCGACACCGGCGTGCAGCGCCTGCTGGCAAGAATCGCTGCGCTGATCGACGAGGCCCGTGAAGATGGGTCATTGCCCGCCGGCAAGCCATCACCAGCGCTTGCTCGGGCGCTGTACCAAATGTGGCTAGGGGCAGCACTTCTGGCCAAGTTGAGTCAAGACAAATTGCCGTTGCTGGAGGCACGCGACACCACCGAGCAGTTGCTGACTTGCACCTCGGGCCCCTGAGCCACATAAGCCACATAAGCCACATAAGCCACATAAGCCAAGAGCCACTGTATTTCCGACACCGAAGGAGTCATTGATGAAAGTTCTGTTTGTACTCACGTCCCACGACAAGCTGGGCAGCACCGGTCACAAGACGGGGTTCTGGTTGGAGGAATTCGCGGCACCCTACTACGCATTGAAAGATGCGGGAGCCATGATCACTCTGGCTTCGCCTGCCGGAGGTCAACCGCCACTGGACCCCAAAAGTGATGAGCCTGCCGCCCAAACTTCTGCGACCGAGCGGTTTCGCCAAGACACCGAAGCACAGGCCGCTCTGGCTTCGACAGTACCTCTGAAGCAGGTCAGTGCCACCGATTTTGATGCCGTGTTTTACCCGGGTGGCCATGGCCCCTTGTGGGATCTAGCCAATGATCCCAACTCCATTGCATTGCTGGAAGCTTTTGAGCGTGCGAACAAGCCACTCGCACTCGTCTGCCATGCGCCAGGTGCTCTGATCAATGTCCGGGCCGCTGATGGACAACCACTGGTCGCCGGCCGCCATGTCACGGGCTTCAGCAACAGCGAAGAAGCGGCGGTCGGCCTGACCACCGTCGTACCCTTTCTTATCGAAGACGAGTTCATGCGCTTGGGTGCTCACTATGAAAAAGCTCCGGACTGGCAGGTGCATGTCGTCACAGATGGACGCCTGATCACGGGACAAAATCCGGCCAGCTCAGAGGGCGTGGCCCAAGCCTTGTTGTCCATGCTCGCAAACCAGGAGAAATAGGTCATGCGCAGTGCTATCCACACTACTTTTGGCGAACCTTCCGAGGTTCTCGAGCTGATGGATCGACCCATCCCGCAACCGGGTGCCGGTGAAGTGCGCATCAAGACCTTGCTGGCGCCAATCCACAACCATGATCTGTGGACGATCCGCGGCAGCTACGGCTACAAGCCTGAGCTTCCCGCGATTGGCGGCAGCGAGGCCGTGGGCATTGTCGATGCGCTGGGTGAAGGTGTTGTAGGCCCGACAGTGGGGCAGCGAGTCACTGTCGCGGGAGTCCACAACACCTGGGCGGAATACTTTCTTGCCCCTGCCAATGTGCTGGTGCCGATGCCACCAGCTATTCCCGATGAAGCCGCAGCGCAAATCATTGCCATGCCACTGAGCGCATTGATGTTGCTGGAGTTTCTCAATGTCGAGTCAGGACAATGGATCGTGCAGAACACGGCGAATGGCGCGGTCGGAAAGACTTTGGCAATGTTGGCGAAAGCACGCGGTGTGCACGTCTTGAACCTGGTTAGGCGCGATGCAGGTGTACAGGAGCTTGCCGGCCTGGGCATCGGCAATGCCTTGTCCACTGCACAACCAGACTGGCAGGAACGCGCTCGCGCCATTCTTGGTGGCTCGATGGCGCGTGCGGCCGTGGACTCCATTGGAGGCTCCGCCAGTGCATCCCTGCTCGGTCTATTGGGTGAGGAAGGCACCTTAGTGTCCTTTGGCACCATGGCCGGTGAGCCCATGCATATCGACTCCGGATCTCTGATCTTCAAGCAGGCGACGGTGAAGGGCTTCTGGGGTAGCAAGGTCAGTCAAGCCATGACGCCTGACAACAAGCGGCGCTTGATTGGCGAGCTGCTGCAACGCGTATTGTCGGGTGAGCTCAAACTCCCGGCAGAAGCTATTTTCGATCTCAATGATGCTGCTCAGGCAGCAGCCGCAAGCTTGCTGCCGGGCCGCAAAGGGAAGGTCTTGCTAAGGCCCTAAGAGCCGCTGACACAACCTTTGATACGTCGTTGCTGCGCCTCGTCTCAAATGCAAACCTGCGGTTTGCTGGGTTGTGTTAGCTGCTCTAAGTCTTATGAATGGGCATTGAATTGCCTTTAAGACTAATAAATAGAATGACTTTTTTCTCTCATTTTTCTATTGAATGTCGACATTGCCATAAGTGATTTGACGCAGCTCAGGCCTGCGATTGAAATGCAAGACGATGACCATCGAGCAGATGGCGGAGAGCTTGCTTTGCACGAACAAAAAATTGCCTTCTACAAAGGTCCCGCTGGTGGTTGGGGCGCACTCAACAGCGTGAAGAACACCTTGCTGCGCCAAGACATTCCACTCAAAGGTGCGAAAACACTGCTGTCGGCCAATCAGCCCGATGGCTTTGATTGCCCGGGCTGCGCATGGCCTGACCGCAACCATGCATCGACGTTCGAGTTTTGTGAAAACGGCGTGAAGGCGGTTGCTGCCGAAGCGACAGCGCGCCGCGCAGGCCCAGAGCTGTTTGCCCGCTACACGGTGAGTGAGTTGGCGGCGTACAGTGACTATTGGCTTGAAGACCAAGGCCGCCTGACTGAACCCATGGTGTATGACGCGGCCAGTGACCGTTACCAGCCCATTGCCTGGGACGAGGCCTTTGCCATCATCGCCAAACACCTGAATGCGCAGCCGGACCCGAATCAAGCCATCTTCTACACCTCGGGCCGGGCCAGCAATGAAGCGGCGTTTCTCTACCAGCTGTTTGTGCGTGAGTACGGCACCAACAACTTCCCCGACTGCTCCAACATGTGCCACGAGCCCAGTGGCACCGCCATGCGCGAGCAGTTGGGTGTGGGCAAGGGGACGGTGGAGCTGGTTGATTTTGAAAAGGCCGATGCCATTTTCATCTTCGGCCAGAACCCCGGCACCAACCACCCGCGCATGTTGGCTGAGCTGCGTGCGGCGCACAAACGCGGGGCTCGCATTGTCAGCTTTAACCCGCTGCGCGAGCGTGGGCTGGAGCGCTTTGCCGACCCGCAAGACAAGCTGGAGATGGCGACTCTGGGTTCATCGCCAATCAGCACGCATTACTTTCAGCTGCGCATTGGTGGGGACTTGGCTGCATTGAGCGGTATGGTCAAACATGTGCTGGAGCAAGAAGCCGAGCGCGGTGATGTCCTGGATCACGCATTTATTGCCGAACATGCGGTGGGCTTGAGCGGGCTGCAAGCCAGCGTGCAGGCTGAGCGCTGGGAGACGCTTGAAGAA
Source organism: Comamonas brasiliensis (assembly GCF_018292285.1). Lineage (NCBI taxonomy): Bacteria > Pseudomonadati > Pseudomonadota > Betaproteobacteria > Burkholderiales > Comamonadaceae > Comamonas > Comamonas brasiliensis. The sequence continues at coordinate 382,372 of NZ_JAANES010000001.1, read as the reverse complement.
GCCTCTGGCCTGACCCAAGCGCAGATGCGGGCTGCTGCCGACATTTACTTGGGCGCCCAAAGCGTGATTGCCTGCTGGGGCATGGGCATCACACAGCACACGTATTCGGTTGCCACCATTCAGATGATTAACAATCTGCTGCTGCTGCGCGGCCATATTGGCCGCCCCGGCGCCGGGCCTTGCCCGGTGCGCGGGCATAGCAATGTGCAGGGTGATCGCACCATGGGCATTTGGGAAAAGCCGCCAGCGGCCTTGCTCGACCGCATTCGTGATGTGTATGGCTTTGAGCCGCCGCGTGCGGATGGCGTAGATGCAGTGGAGGCCATCAAACAAATGCGCGCAGGCCAAGGCAAGGTATTTTTTGCCTTGGGTGGCAACTTTGCGGCGGCAACACCTGATACCTATGAGACATGGAAGGCGCTACAGCGCTGCGACTTGACGGTGCATGTCACCACCAAGCTCAACCGCAGTCATGTGGTGCATGGCAGGCAGGCGTTGATCTTGCCTTGCTTGGGCCGCACCGAGATTGATATGCAAGGCGGCCAGCCTCAGGGCGTAACGGTGGAAGATTCGATGAGCATGGTGCATATCTCCATGGGCATTAATCCTCCTGCATCGCCACATTTGCTGTCTGAGCCTGCCATCGTGGCGCGCTTGGCGCATGCCACCTTGGGGGCGCGCAGCCGCATTGATTGGCTGGGTTTGGCGCAGGATTACGCGCTGATTCGCGATGAGATTGAAAAAGTCTTCCCAGACTTTGCCAACTTCAACCAAAGAGTGGCTGCGCCCGGCGGCTTTCGCCTGCGCAATACGGCCAGTGAGCGCGTGTGGCAAACTGCAACGGGCAAGGCCGCATTTTTTGCCCACGCTGTACCTGCAGAAACGGCGCAGCAGCGTGCGCAAAAACGTGTGCCAGAAAAGCGCGTTTTTACTTTGCAAACCACGCGCTCGCATGATCAGTACAACACCACCATCTACGGCATGGACGACCGCTATCGCGGTGTTTACGGCCAGCGCCGCGTGCTGTTCATCAATGCTGAAGACATCAAAGCGCTGGGCATGAGGGATGGTGATTGGGTCAACATCCAAACCGTGTGGGATGACGGGCAAGAGCGTCGCGCTGATGGTTTCAAGCTGGTGGCTTATGACACGCCACGCGGTAATTTAGCGGCTTACTACCCTGAGACCAACCCCTTGGTGCCGTTGACCGCAGTGGCTGTGCGGGCTGGAACACCTGCTTCTAAATCAATTCCTGTGGTCTTGGAGCTGACAAAGGCTCCTGCTCCAGATGCAGCACATGCCTGACGATTTGCCGTTAGCCACACGCCTGCTGCTGACGCTGGCTCAGTTGCAGGGCTCTAGCTTAGACGCGGTTTCATTGCCGCGTCTGGGCAAGCATTTGGGGCAAAGTGCCAGTGTGCTGATGCGTGAGTTGAGTGCGCTGGGTGATGCGGAGCTGGGCGGCGCGCGCGGCCCCGGCTGGGTACAGATCCACAATGTAGAAGGACACTGGCGCGCCAGCCTGACAGAGGCTGGCCGTGCTGTGGTGCTGGAGTTGCAGGCGGGTTTTGTTTTGAGCGACTAACACCTCCGATCCACGAAGCGTGCACAGATAATCGCAGCGGCCAGTTTCAGCAACGCTTCGTGGATGTCTCGTCGCCTTTCAACGCGAATGCGCAGCTTGCCAAAGCCTGCAAACCATCCGTGTGTTCTCTCCACGACCCAGCGATGCTTGTCCAGCTTTTCGCTGCTCTGGACTCTTGGACGTACGCCAAACCGAAGTGCTAGCGACCTGAAGGCAATCCGCCACCGTCAAAAAACCCATGGGAGCGCCTTCTGAGCGCGGGCGCGCTTACGACTTTAGTTCTGCACCATCATCCCCTGCACACCCGCATGAATGCTAAGTCGCTCTTTGCGACTTCATTTACCCAGAATAACAACCCTGTCCCCAGGGAGACGACTTTTCGCCGTCACCTAGGGTTTGCTGTCTTTGCACTGCAGCGTCCGGCTTCTAGATTGCAAGAATTCCTTTTGATCAAGCAAGCGAACCATGGCCTTTATCAATTTCGTCACCCAGATCCAGTTTGACTTTGGCGCCGTGCGCATGCTGCGTCAAGAATGCGAACGTGTGGGTATCAGCAAGCCGCTGATCGTGACCGACCCCGGCGTCAAGGCCGCTGGGATTCTGCAAAAATCGATAGATGCGTTAGGCGACCTGCCCTATGCCGTGTTTGACCAGACTCCCTCCAACCCCACCGAGGCAGCAGTGTGCGCGGCGGCTGAGATCTACAAAACCCAGAGCTGCGATGGTCTGATCGCCGTGGGCGGCGGCAGCGCCATTGATTGCGCCAAAGGTGTGGCGATTGCAGCCACGCATGAAGGGCCGCTCTCACACTACGCGACCATTGAAGGCGGCTCGCCTCGCATCACCGAGCGTGTTGCACCGCTTATTGCCGTGCCCACCACCAGCGGTACGGGCAGCGAAGTCGCGCGCGGAGCCATCATCATTGTCAACGACCATCGCAAACTAGGCTTTCACAGTTGGCACCTGGTGCCCAAGGCTGCCATCTGCGACCCCGAACTGACCTTTGGTCTGCCCCCCATGCTGACGGCTGCGACCGGCATGGATGCCATAGCGCACTGTATGGAAGCCTTTATGGCCTCGGCATTCAACCCACCGGCCGACGGCATCGGCCTCGACGGGCTGGCCCGGGGATGGGCCCATATCGAGCGGGCCACGCGCAATGGCAACGACGCCGAGGCGCGCCGCCAACTGATGAGTGCAAGCATGCAGGGGGCCATGGCTTTTCAGAAGGGCCTTGGCTGCGTACACAGCCTGAGCCACAGCCTGGGTGGCATCAACCCACGCCTGCACCATGGCACGCTCAACGCCATGTTTCTGCCCGCTGTCGTACGCTTCAATGCAGAAGCCGAAAGCGTGCAGCGCGAGGACCGCCTCAATCGCATGGCCCATGCCATGGGTCTCAGCAGCGGAAGCGATATCCCTGAAGCTGTTCGCGACATGAATGCCCGTCTGAGTCTGCCATCGGGTCTGGCCGCCATGGGGGTGGAGCGCACGCAGTTTGATGCCATCATCAACGGTGCGCTCAAGGACCACTGCCATGCCACCAATCCGCGACTGGCCTCAGCGCAGGACTATGAGCAGATGCTCGGAACCTCACTCTGACAGATGGAGCAACCGGCTCAGGCGTCAACAACAGGACCTTGCCTGAGCGCTTCACGCACATCATCCATCAGTTGCCGCGCCATGCCGCCGAGCACCTCCAGCTCATCATCGGACAGATTGCGCGGCTCGTCATCCAGGATGGACAGACAGCCCAGCACATTGCCTCTTTTGTCCGTCAATGGCACGCCCGCGTAAAAACGCAGCTTGAGACTTTGCACCATCGAGTCGTTGGCAAATCGGGGGTCTCGTGCCAAGTCTCCGACCACAATGGCCTCTTCTTCATACACCACATACGAGCACACCGAGCTATCACGAGAAAAGCCTTGCTGAGGGCCCTCTTGCGCCGAAAGCGGCAGCAGACTGCCCGGTGCAAAGACACGCTCAGCATCCACCCAGGAAACTTGAGCCCATTTGGTGTTGAAAGCGTTGACGGCTTTCTTGGCCGTGTCGCGATATAGCGCGGTCAATGCAGGTGCCAGCACTCCGCTTTCATGCAGCATTCTGACGCGCTGCTCATCGTCATCGGGAATCGGAGCTGCAATCACACTCTCTCCGGGATCACCAACCTGCATGGCCTCCACCCATAGGTGCAACTCACGCAAACTGGTCACGCAGGCCTGCGCTCCAGTCTGCCGGGAAAATTCAGGATCAGCCGCCACGGCTGGCGCATTCCACAGGCAAAGCACCACTCGCGCACCGGGCCAGTGGCGACGAATACGCCGCACAATGCGTCTCGCCATGCTTTGTGGCTGGTGATTGAAAATCGACAGCACCAACAGATCCGATTGCTTCACGGCCCGAGTCCACTCGCGATCCGCCAACAAGCCATTAACGTCGAACTGCAGGGACTTGGAGTCCGGGGCAAGTGCCCATTCGGAGCAGCTGACTTCATGACCATGCAAGCTCTCTGCATGGGCCACCATGGCTGCGCCCAGGGCATCCACCTCCCAGCGCACACCCGCGCAATGGATACGCAGGCATCGACGCTGATCATCTTCATCAGAAGCAGCCCGGGCATGCTCGCCACGGCTTCTGAATGCATATTGATCCTGCAGTTCCTCAAGCAGGGCTGCCATGCCATTGGACAGCCGCAAGCGATGCTCTGCCGTCGCCGACTCCAAATGTTGCTGGGTTGCAATACGCAAAGCAGGAATGGCAACCTCATCATAGAACCCCCTGACGGCACTGGCTCTGTCATCCTGGCCAGGTTTCGAGGGCAGGCGCTCCTCCACCGACTGCACGGCCATGCTGATAGCGTCATCAGCGTCATCAGCCAGCAGACGCTGGTACAGCCGTTGCTGCGGCCCGAGAACAGGCTCGCTGCCCAGCAATACCTCCATGAACTTGAGCGAAGGAATGTAGCGCCCCAGCACCAGCAGGCACACGGTCAAAGGTGTGGAGAGAATCAGGCCGATCGGCCCCCAGAGCGCCGTCCAGAAGGTCGCTGCCACAATGATGGACAAGGTCGACAGGCCGGTACTGGAGCCATACAGCCACGGCTCGATCACATTGTTGCTGATCAGCTCCAGCAGCAGAATCAGTCCCAGAGTCAGCAAGAACATATTCCAGCCAGGATCGACCGCAAAGGCCAGCGCCAGCGGAAATACCGCAGACATCATCGGGCCCACATAGGGCACAAATCGCATGATGGCGCCCAGTACCCCCCAGAGAATCGCCCCAGGCACGCCAATGAGCAACAAGCCCATGGCTAGTGGCACGCCATAGCTGACATTGACAATGAACTGCATGCGCAGATATTTGCCGATGCGCTGCGAGGCCTCATCCAGCGCATCGGTCGCCAGATTGAGGTTGCCCCCCACCAAGCGCAGCAAGCGATCACGCAGATCGTCTCGATCCAGCAAGATCAATATGACAAACAGCAGCACGATACCGGCAGTCGTCACCGGCTCGGCAATACGTCCCAGCCACTGCAGCATTCGCGTGGTGGGCTTGGAATCGGGGGTCTGTACCTCCACCTTCTGCACCCGCGCCCTGGCGTTGTCCACGCTGGCGATCTCCTTCTCGACCGTGTTGTAGGTCTTGAAAACGCCATCCCAGGCACTTGGCATGTTGGCGCTCTTGCGCAGGCTGCGCAATTTGTCGCGGATTGTCGATTGATAGGTCGGCAGGTCGGCGCTGAGTTGCTGCACCTGACTCCCCAGATACATGCCCAGCCCACCGAGAGCAGCCAGAGCAAAAGCCACTACCACGATGGCCGAAGCCATTCGCGGCAGCCCCCAGCGCTTGAGCCTGCTGACAGCAGGGTCGAGCAGAAAGCCGAACAGCATTGCCAGGGCCAGAGGAATCAGCAGGTCCCGCCCGAAGTACAGGGCAAGGATCACGATGGAGGCAATCATCAATCCGATAAGCAAGCGCAGGGCCGGCAGCATTTCGGCCAGATGCACCAGCCCCGGAGCCATGTTGACCCTGGCACGTCTATCCATACCCTCCCGCAAACCGGGCGCAGGCTGCCTGCCCTCTGCAGCCGAGCCCGCCTCTCGCGAGAGAGTCTCGACTTCGACCGGCGCCCCCGCATAGGGCTTGGTGGGCGCAACCGCACCAAAGTTAACCTCGGGTGAGGGAGACGACTCGTCGGACGGAGACTTCTCGTTTCGGTTCTCGGACATGGACATCGTTGGTGAACTACGGTCTGTGATTTTCGGAGTCAAAGTGTGCTCATCTGGAATTGCAGCTGGCTCTGCCTCCTTCCGCTGTCAGGCTTTGTCTCAATTTGCAAGAAAGCTAAAGCGCCTCGACCCGGCTCAGATCGGGTGCATGCAGCCAATCGGCAAACTCATCGGCCAGTTGCTGACTGGCCGACGTCGCCGCGTTCCAGGCCTTGGCACGCGCATCATGGTCGGAGCCGTAGCTCAGAAAGTCATGCCGGTCCGGCAACTTGCCATTGGGCAGGCAGGCCACCCATGCAGGGTCGGGTGCCAGCACCACCATCGAGTCCAGGTAGGAGCTGGAGCCATGACGCCATTTCAGTCCCTTGTCCAGCCAGCCGGGAATCACCGCCTTCTGGAAATGAGGATAAAGCACCACCCCATCGCCGCTGCGAGAGGCCAGGTAATCCAGATGCATGTGATAGTCGGTAATGCCCCCATCCCAATATGCCCCCTTGGGAGCCTCTGCAATATCCTGCACGGCATCCAACACAAAAGGGATGGAGCAGCTGGCGCGCAAGGCCTGCATGAAATTGCTCTCCGTCAGCGGTGTCTGCGCAGAACGGATGTCCGCAACACCGAAAGGAAGAGCATGCAGGGCATCGCTAGCAGAGGTGGAAAAGACTACACGCTCCAGCAGGCAGCCCAAAGCAGGCCGGTGCAACGCATTGCTGGCAAACGCGGCCGCGTAGCCCAAAGGAGTCCGCCAGGGTGATGCGCGTGAAAGCAAGCCACGGCCGCGGGCGGCAATCACATGTAGCCGGTAGCGCGGATTCGCCAGAACCTCGCTCACACGCCCGCCATAAAAATCCTGCAGCGACTGCGCAAACCGCTCGCTGACCAGTGAAGAAGGCGTGCGCTTGTGGCCTTCGGGAGGATCAAAGCGCTGGGCAATATAGTCGCGCTCCAGCCGTTCGAAAGCCGCTACCGGTGCGTCCAGACAGGCCGTTGCCATGCGCCAGGCACCGATAGAAGCTCCGACCAGATCCACCGGCTGCGCACTGGCCTGCAACCATTGTCCAAAGACGAAGCGATCCAGAGGTCCGAGAATCAGCCCCTTGGGACCACCTGCCGCCGCAGGTATGACTCTGACCATATCCGGCTGCAGGCCCCGCTGCGCCATGGACTGCCGCGCCTTGATGCCGGCATAGATTCGCAATGCTCTTGTGGATGACCTCATGCGGACATTGTGCTTGCAAGCCTCATTGCTCGCCATCAGGTCCGCGACTTCACCAGTTGAGCGTGACCGAGGTACCGCCACCCGGCCGGGCCGAGATGCTCAGCTTTGCCCCCATGGCGAGTGCTCTGCGACGCATATTGATCAATCCCATGCCGGCGACAGCAGCGGTGTCCAGGCTTTGCCTGCCATCGGCCGGCCTGCTGGGGCCTGCATCCTCAATGCTCAATCGTGCATGCACATAGGCCGCCGGCGCATCAGGAGACTTTTCCCACTGCTCAACGGCCGCCAGCGTGACCCAGAGTTCACGCGCATCCGTGTGTTGCAGCACATTGCTCACCGCCTCCTTCACCACGGCCATGATCTCCTCGGCCATGACACCACACGGCAGGCTGGCGGTGCCGCCATAGACCTCCGGGACCCAGACATCCCAGTGCAGATTCATGCCCCGATGATCCAGCACGGGCTGAAGCCTGTGCCTGAAGCGTGCCAGCAGAAGGCCCAAGGGTTCATTGCGGCTATCCATGGAATCAACAATCAGCCGCAGATCGAGCAAGCATTGCTCTGCGGCACTGCGAATCGCCGGATCCATGCTGCGCTCGGTCAGGCTTATCAGCTGCACCAACTGGCTGCCGACATCATCATGCAAGGCTTGCGCTATGCGTCTGCGCTCCCGCTGCACCTCTTGCGACGGACGCACACTTTTACGTCTGCGCCACAGCGCGCTGCGATAGGCCTGGGGCAGCAACCAGACGACAACCGCCACACTGATCCCCATGCCCAGCACAGCAGTCCACCAAGGACCGGAATGAAACGCCCCTCCCACCGGCAAAAGCCAGGGCAGCCACAGCAGCAGCTGCACACTCCACAGAAGCAAATGCCAGGCGTAGAACATGGCGAACGCGTTTGCAGACAGCGCCGCGGCCTAGAACCAGCCGCGCAGATAGGCAAAGCGCACGGCCTGTGCTCGGCTGCGCACCTGGAGCTTGCGGTAGATATTCTTGATATGCGTGTTGACCGTCATGGTGCTGATCTCCAGGCTGGCACCGATCTCTGCGCTGGTATTGCCACTGGCAACCATGCGCAGAACCTCGCATTCACGGCTGGACAGCCTGTCGGACATGTCGGAGCCCGGAACGGCTCCGGAAGCCGGTCGCTTGTCGCACCGCTGCAGCAGGCGCCTGGCCAGACTGGGGGTGATGGAGGCTCCGCCGTTGACGACCTGCAGCACTGCCTGGGGGTAATTACCAAACCAGGAGTTCTTGACCAGATAGCCGGTGGCCCCCAGTTCGAAGGCGTGCAGCACCTGCTCCTCAGTTTCCACCACCGAAACCACGATGACTTCGGCCTGCGGACGGTGGCTTTTCATCACCTCGATCAACTCGAGGCCATTATCTGCCCCCAGTTTCAGATCCAGCAGCATCACGTCAAATTCATGCTGACGGATGGCTTTTCTTGCATCCTTGATGTTGTCCGCCTGAGCCACCACCATGGTGCGACGGTCGTTCATGATTTCCTGCGCGATCACCATGCGCAAGTGAGCATCGTCGTCCACCAGAAGCACCCTGACCGGCTTGTCGGGCTGCCCCACCATGTGATCAGGCCACATGGAAGGACTGCCCAGTTCCACGGCCATGGGTCGGAGCATCAAGGCTTCACCGGAGTTGTTTGCACTGTTCGGGTCCATTTTGCGCTCCTGACCAGAGTTGCTTGCAGGGAGCTCCAGAGGGTGACCAAGACACCATATAGAGAAAAACTCCCCAATTCATCATTAGATAGTTTTTAGCAATTAAAACTGCAACTCAGCGTAAGAAAAACAGCAATTTGGGTAACCACGGATTTCTGACGAGACCTGCCCTGAACCCGTCAAAACCCTCGTCGCAGGCGGCATTGGGGCCTAAAACTGAACATCCAGTGAGCCTGCATGCCAGTCTATGGACGCCTGACGCAGCACCATATCGATGTCCATGCCCAGAGCCAGTCCGGTTTCTGCAGGAAATGTCACTGCCAGCTGGCGCTCGCCCCAGTTGAGCGCGCGGGTTGATGCCCTCCAGATCGCCAGATGCAACACTCCCGTCAAAGGCTCGAAAACAGGCTGCTCCATAGGCGCATGCATGAACTGGAACGCGTCGCTGATGAGGTCCGGACAATTCCACTGCCGCGCCAGATGGGCCGTGATCTGTCCCGAGCAATAGCCCATCAGCTGCATTTCCACCTGCGCACGCCTGGGATGCATGGGCTCCAGCAGCTCGGAAAGCCTGAGAAATGTGTCCGGATCAGCGGCCTGCAGCAGCAGCTCCCCCAAACCATGCAACAGCCCCAATGCGTAGGCCTGCGAGGCATTGGCCTGAACCGACATGGCAAGTGCGCGTGCCATGCGTGCCGTGTCCAGGCTATAGCGCCAGAAGCCTGCCAGACTCCAGCCCGCCGAGACATGAGACGCGCTGACAGGGGTCGCCTTCTGCACCATCTGCCGCAACTGAGCCGGCGCCAGAAGCACCAGCGCTTCGGGAATGCTGTGCACACGCTGGCCCAGCAGGTGCGCCGGCCCGTTGGCCGCAGCCAGCAGGCGTGCCGTCAGGACCGGATCGGTGGAAAACAATTGCACCAGGCTGCGCATGCCGGGCTCCGGCTTGCGCAGCTCACTCGACAGCAGCGCAACAGCGCGCGGCTGGCTGGGCAGCAATACATGCTGCTCCAGCAGAGTTGACAGGCTCAAGGGTTTAACGCGACTCATCTGGATCAAAAGCGACGACCGGGTTGTCGCCCCCCGAAGTGAACAAAAGAAGGCTCATGGGAATATCAGAGCTGTTCATCTCTTTTCAGCTGCACGGGCAGGCCCATGACCAACTGACCAGCAAGCTTGCGAGTCAAGGGTTGTAACACGGAAAAGTGGTCACCCCCCTGAACCGAGACGCAATGCAGCTGGTTCGACTTTCGTGCCGCGCACATATTGTCGAGGCTGTTGATATTGCCTGGGCTTTTGCTGCCCTCAATGATCCATGTCGGGCTCTTGATGGAATGCAGCCAGTGCACGGGGGAGCGCAAGCGCCTTTCATCCGGCGATATCAGCTCCCACTTCACAGGCCAGCCATAACCGCTGATCTCGTCCACCGGACCAAAAGCGAACACTCCCTGCACCGGCAAACCTGCCGTTGCTGTCAGCAGCGCCAGCGTGGCTCCGGTGCTGTGCCCGCCCAGATAGATGCGGGCCGGATCGACATAAGGCAGTTGCGTGGCCTGCAGGATGGCTGCGGCCACATCCTGCACTTCCCCCCAGAAATACTCACGCTGGCCAGGATTGTCATTGCCGCCGCGCAGCGTGGGAAACAGCATCGCCATGCCGGCCTTGCGAAACGCGCTGGCACTTTGATCATTGGTAGCAGGGCCTTCACTCCAGAAATCGTCCAGGCTATTGGTATCTCCCCCCGTCAACCAGACCATCAAAGGCTGCTTCCTGCCATCACCAGGATCCGGCGTGACAAAGGCCTTGAGCTTCAGGTCGCCGCTCTGATAGCTCATGGGAACAAACAACCGCGACGGCGGCTCGGGCATAGACCTGACGGGCATATGCGCTGCCGGCAACAGGGCAGTCGCGATCCGGGTTGCCTTGCCGGCGCGCGCCTGCATCAGATTCTGCAGAGTGATTTCACCCGATGCGATCTGTTGCTCAACGACCTGCTCGATCCGCGCCTGCTCCCCGCGCTGGCTCTCGTGCTGCTTGCGAGCGGCAGCGTGACGCACTTTGGCCATCTCATGCTCGGCCATCGCGGCACGCGTGATGCAGCGCCGCTGCTGATCTATGTCGATGCCCTCTTCCTGGGCCTTGTCGACCTGTGCAAGATTGAGCTTGACGGTATGGCACAAGCTGTCACCCTCTGGTGCCAGGGCTGGCGGCCAAACCACGGGCGCCGGCACCTGGGTCTGAGCCTTCTGCTTGACCCTGTCCAGCGATATCCAGCCGCGTGATGTCATCTTGGCGCCGATAAAGACCACCAGCAACGCCACGCCTATGGCCGGCAATATCACCCGCCCCCTCGCTTTGCGCATTGTTCTGCTCCCACCAAAAAGGCCGCCTGTAATCTGGATTCGATGGCGGCCTGGTGGGAGATTATTTCTTCAGTCCCTGCAACTTCGCAAAAGCTGATGCCATTGCATTTTGCTGTGTGGGCTGGTTACCACGCTGGGGTTGCGCATAGCCACCGCGATTGCCGCCGCCATAGCTGTTGCCGCGGCCTGCACCTTCAAAGCGATTGTCCCGCGGGCCATCGCGACGTGCCGGAGCCGCGTCGAGCTTCATGGTCAGGCTGATGCGTTTGCGATCCACGTCGACTTCCAGCACTTTGACCTTGACGATCTGCCCGGTCTTGACCACTTCGCGCGCATCCTCGATGAACTTGTGGCTCATCTGGCTCACGTGCACCAGACCGTCCTGATGCACACCCAGATCCACGAATGCGCCGAACTGGGCCACGTTGCTGACGGTACCCTCCAGCGTCATGCCCTCCTTCAGGTCCTTGATGTCCTCCACGCCATCATTGAAACGGGCGACCACAAAGTCAGGACGCGGATCACGGCCGGGCTTCTCCAACTCGCCCAGAATATCCTTGATGGTCACAGCACCGAAGTTGTCATTGGCAAACTGCTCCGGCTTCAAGGACTTGAGCACTTCGCCACGACCCATGATCTGATCCACAGGCTTGCCCGTGGCCAGGATGATCTGTTCGACCACCGGATAGGTTTCAGGGTGAACGCCGGTGACATCCAGCGGATTGTCGCCACCGCGAATGCGCAAAAAGCCTGCGGCCTGCTCGAAAGTCTTGGCTCCCAGACCGGCTACTTCCATCAGTTGCTTGCGGTTCTTGAACGAACCATTGGCATCGCGCCAGCGCACTACCGACTTGGCGACCGAGCCCGACAAGCCGGAAACGCGCGTCAGCAGCGGGGCAGAAGCAGTGTTCAAGTCCACGCCCACGGAGTTCACGCAATCCTCGACCACGGCATCCAGCTGGCGGGCTAGCTCGCTCTGGTTCACATCGTGCTGGTACTGGCCCACGCCAATGCTCTTGGGGTCGATCTTGACCAGCTCGGCCAGCGGATCCTGCAGACGACGGGCAATCGATGCCGCACCGCGCAGGCTCACGTCAATATCGGGCATTTCCTGCGCCGCAAACTCGCTGGCCGAATAGACCGAGGCACCCGCCTCGCTCACCACCACCTTCTCGATCTTCTTGTCGGCCTTGGATGCGATCTTGATCAGGTCTGCCGCCAGCTTGTCGGTTTCGCGGCTGGCTGTGCCGTTGCCGATGGCAATCAGATTGATATCGTGCTTTTCCACCAGACGGGCGAGCACGGCCAGCGAGCCATCCCAGTCACGGCGCGGCTCATGTGGGTAGATGGTGGTCGTATCCACCAGCTTGCCGGTGCTATCCACCACGGCCACCTTGACGCCGGTGCGAATGCCGGGGTCCAGGCCGATCACGGCACGCTGGCCGGCAGGTGCCGCCAGCAGCAGGTCACGCAGATTGTCGCCAAACACCTTGATCGCCACCTTCTCGGCGTCTTCGCGCAGGCGGCTGAACAGGTCGCGCTCGGTGGACAGGCTTAGCTTCACGCGCCATGTCCAGGCCACGCATTTGCGAATCAGATCGTCAGCGGCGCGCTTGGCATGGCTCCAGCCCAGGTGCAGGGCGATCCTGCCCTCGGCGAGGCTGGGTTGGCCCGGTTCAGGCTCGACCGGTTGCACCAGCTTGGCTTCGAGAACCTCCAGTGCACGGCCGCGGAACACGGCCAGGGCACGGTGCGAGGGCACTCGGCCAATGGGCTCGTCGTACTCGAAGTAGTCGCGAAACTTGGCGACCTCGGGGTCGTTTTCGTTCTTGCTCTCGACCTTCTTGGACTTGAGCAGGCCTTCATCCCACAGCCATTCGCGCAGCTTCTGCACCAGCGCCGGGTCCTCGGCCCAGCGCTCGGACAGGATGTCGCGTACGCCGTCCAGCACGGCAAAAGTGGTGCTGAAGTCGGGACCGGGCTTGCCGTCGTCCAGTGTCGTCGCGGGCTTGCAGAAAGCCTCGGCTTCCTTGTGCGGGTCCAGCGTGGGGTCGGCAAACAGCTTGTCAGCCAGCGGCTCGATGCCGAATTCCTTGGCAATCTGGCCCTTGGTGCGGCGCTTTTGCTTGAAGGGCAGATAAATGTCCTCCAGTTCCTGCTTGGTCGGTGCACTGGCAATCGCCAGGCGCAGCGCATCGGTCAGCTTGCCCTGCTCGTCAATGGCCTTGAGTACCGTCTCGCGGCGGTCGTCCAGCTCGCGCAGATAGGTCAGGCGCTCGTCCAGCGTGCGCAGCTGCGTATCGTCCAAACCGCCCGTGGCCTCCTTGCGGTAGCGGGCCACAAACGGAACCGTGGCGCCACCATCGAGCAACTCCACTGCCGCGCTCACCTGCTGCGGCTTGACATTCAGTTCTTGAGCAATCTGACCAATGATTTTTTGCATTCGATATTCGCCCCACGGCGTTCAACACAGGAAGCCGATGAGTTTGCCATAGGCATGCCGCCAGACTGCGCTTGATATCCAGCAGAAGTGCAAGCAAACCTTAAAACTATGCTTTCCATAGCTGCTTTCCATTGATGAGAAAGCGCGGAAGGCCAATTTCATTAGAATTATTGCGACATGACCGATACCTTCCAGGACGATTTTTTTGCCGATGAGCAGCCTCCTCCCAGAGACGGCACTGGCAAAGCACTGTCTGAAGAAGCGCCGCAGGCCGATGGCCCAGGTGAACGCAAACCCAGACGCGGCGCGATTGCCCTGGCCCCGGCAGCCGCGCAGTACCAGGAGCTGGCCGCACAACTGCCACCCCTGCTGCGCATGGGCGTCTCGACCTGGTCCTATCCGGGCTGGGAGGGCTTGGTCTGGGACGGAGCCTATGACAGCAGCGTGCTGGCCAAAAAAGGCCTCACAGCGTATCACCAGCACTCGTTGCTGCGCACCGTCTGCGTAGACCGCACCTTCTGGAGGCCGCTGACGGCCAGCCAATATGCCGCCTTTGCCGCTCAGGTCGATGCCGACTTCCGCTTTGTCGTCAAATGCCCGGCCGGCATTACCGATGCCCAGGTACGCAGCGAGGAAGGCAAGCCGCGCGAAGCCAACCCCGCGTTTCTGGATCCTCACCTGGCCATAGAGCATTTTGTGGAGCCCACTCTCGAAGGACTGGGCAGCAAACTGGGCGTGCTGGTCTTTCAGCTCAGCCCCCTGCCCTGGAGTCTGCTCAGCCGCCCCGGCCTGTTGATGGACAAACTGGGCCTTCTGCTGTCCGCCGTGAAACAGGCGCTGCACGCACATCCGCAGGTCGTCGTTGCCGTTGAGGTCAGAGACCCCGAGTTGCTGACCTTGGAGCTGACCCGCACGCTCAAGACCCATAGCGCAACCTTCTGTCTGGGCTTGCACGGCAAGATGCCGCCCATCGAGGCGCAACTCGACATGCTGCGTGCGCTATGGCCCGGGCCGCTGGTGTGCCGCTGGAATCTGAATCGCCTCTTTGGCGCCTATGGCTATGCCGATGCCCAGAAGAAGCACCAGCCGTTCAACGAGATCCTCAGCGAAGACCTGCATACCAGGGAACGGCTGGCCCGCACGATTGCTGGCATCACCGGTGCCGGTCAACCCGCTTTTGTGACCATCAGCAACGATGCCGAGGGATGCGCCCCCCGCTCGATAGCGCTGCTGGCACAGGCGCTTGCGAGTCTTGCAGACCCTGGCCCTGACAGGCATCCGCGCTCGCCATCCTGAATTGATACTAAAAATGCCGTCAAACGCTTACCAGTAAAGCGCTGATAGCTATCAAAAAAATCCCGACAGCATCGAACCTGTCGGGCTTTGTTTTGATAGGGCGCAGGATCAGCCTTGCAGCGCCGCCAGCGGGTGCGAATGTGCAGGCCAGGGGCTGTCAAAGAACGCATGCCACTCGGCATCGCTCACCTCTTCGATGCTGGCAGGATTCCAGCGCGGGCTGTGGTCCTTGTCCACCGCCAATGCGCGGATGCCCTCCACGGTTTCGCTCCGACCAGGGCGCAGATAAAAGCAGTGGCGCACCATATCGCGCTCCATGCGCAGATCTTCGGCCAGGCTCATCTGGCGCGCACGGCGGATTTGCTCCAGCACCACATGCAGCATCAGCGGCGAGCGCTTGCGCAGCGTGGCAGCTTCGGCCTGGGCCCAGTCGCTGCCGGCCTGCAAGGCCTGCACCACAGCAGCTACCGTGGGCAGAGAAAAACAGGCATCGATTTCCGCACGATGCTCGGCTGTCTTGGGCTCGGCGCTCACAAAGCGGGAGCGCACCACGGCATTGAGCGCCTCCACATTGGCAAAGTCCGTGGTTGCCAGCGTCTCCCACAGGTCGGCCTGCTGTGCGGCAGGAATGCAGCCGTCGGCCAGACCGAAAGCCAAGGCATCGCCCGCACCGATGGTGTCGCCGCTCAAGGCCAGCCATTCGCCTACGGCACCAGGGCAGCGCGAGAGAAAATAGCCGCCTCCCACATCGGGGAAGAGGCCAATGGCCGTCTCGGGCATGGCCATCTTGGTGCGCTCGGTCACGATGCGCAGCGAGCCGCCCTGGCTGATGCCCATGCCGCCGCCCATGACGATGCCGTCCATGAAGGCGATATAGGGCTTGCCGAAGCTGTGAATCAGATGATTGAGCGCATATTCCTCCGTGAAGAAATCTTCGAGCTGAGGATTGCCGCTGCTGCCCGCGGCATGCAGAAAGCGGATGTCGCCACCGGCGCAAAACGCCCCGAACACCCCTTCCTTGTTGCTGCCACGAATGGCCACGCCCAGAATCGAGTCGTCTTTTTGCCAGGCCAGCAAAGTGCCCAGCAGATCGCGCACCATGCCCAGGGACAGCGCGTTGAGCGCCTTGGGACGGTTGAGCGTAATCATGCCCAGCTTGCCACGGACTTCGGCAATCACATCGGACATATCGGCGCTCGGGGTGGGGGTCATTGTCTTGCTCCTTGAATCAATTCCATGCTGGTCGCCAGTCGGTCGCCAGGCCATGCGCACCGATTATGCGGTTGCACTCCGCGCATGCCGGGACAAGGACGTGACAAATACCGCCAGCCTCTGCAGCCACAAAGCCCGAGCGGTCTGCAATGCTGACTAATATGGGAGCCGTGCCTGGCTGCAGCCTCACCAGCTTCTGCAGCCCACCTTCTGCCTCATGAACGATCTGCCACCACCGCCCGAAACCCCTCGCGAAGAACCGCACCCGGAGCCCAAGCAGCTTTCCGCGCCGCTGCGCTATCTGCTCATTGCATTTGCGCTGATATGCGTGATTTTGGGACTGATAGGCGCCGTGGTCCCCGGCATGCCCACCACCGTATTCATACTGATGGCCGCCTGGGCGGCAGTGCGCAGCTCACCCAGATTGCACCGCTGGCTCTATGCGCACCGTGTTTTCGGCCCGTTGCTGCACAACTGGGACACCGGCGGCAAGGTCAGCCGCCGCGCCAAATGGACGGCAACCGTCAGCATGGGCGCCAGCAGCCTGCTGATTCTGTATTTCTCGTACAAACCATGGCTCACGGCCATGACGCTGAGCATCATGGCCTGCGTCCTGCTCTGGCTCTGGCTCAGGCCCGAGCCGCAGATTGAAGGATGAGCCCCCCAAAGTCGCAATACATGCGCATGCTCGATGCTTTCCTCTAACAGGAGAGCTGAAATAGAAAAAGGCCCGTGATTTACATCACAGGCCTTTTCAATTTGGTCGGAATGGCGGGATTCGAACTCGCGACCCCTTGCACCCCATGCAAGTGCGCTACCAGGCTGCGCTACATTCCGTGTCGATGACGCTATTGTAACCGACTTTTGCTCCTCTTCCGGGAAGACAGTTGCTGAAGCAATTGCTCAAGCATGAATCATGACGGACGCTTGGCGCTGCAGGTTTCATAGCATCTCGCCTCTGCAGCTTTGGCACCCGCATTGAAAAAGGCCTGTGATTTTCATCACAGGCCTTTTCAAATTGGTCGGAATGGCGGGATTCGAACTCGCGACCCCTTGCACCCCATGCAAGTGCGCTACCAGGCTGCGCTACATTCCGTGTCGATGGGATGAATTATAGGGAGGAAAAACAGCCTCCCCTGGGAAAACGCGCACTTTTTTCAAAAAAGTCTCAAATACACGCAGCAAGCAACCCACCAGCGCCCCTGGCTGGAAAGCAGGCCCATGCGCCTGCTCGCTCTGGATTGCGCAATGAATACGCCCCTCAATGGCGGGCATACATACGCCTTTGGTGCAGCCCGGCTTACAGCGATGAAACGGCGGGTATCCAGGCTTCGGTCAGACCCGGTCTGCAAGGAATGACTGTTATTCCTGCGACACCAAGCCATCAGCAGTCACTCACCCGCAGCTGTCGTCCCCTGGCCGCTCCGCATAGCAATATCGATAGCACCAAGACGGTGCACACAAGTGGTTTCCCTGGGTCCTTGAGGTAAAAAAACCACTGTCATATCGCTGAAAAGATGATTTCATCGGCTTCCGCGGAACTGCAGAGCAAGCTGTATACAAACCCCCGCTATATTTCAAAACGTAAATCCAATATCTAACTCGAGAGGACACTCATGAAGACCGCTTTTATCGCCATGGCTGCTGCCCTGGCCTGCTCCGGCGCCGCTTATGCCCAGAGCAATGTGCAACTGACCGGTCTGGCCGATATGTATGCCGGCTCCGTCAAGATGGCTGGCCAGGACCGCAAGGGCGTTGTCGGCTCCGGCGGCATGACCACTTCCTGGTGGGGCCTGAAGGGCACGGAAGACCTGGGCGGCGGCCTGAAGGTCGATTTCAACATCACTGCCTTCATGCGCATGGACACGGGTGAAACAGGCCGCTTCCCCGGCGACACCTTTTTCTCGCGCGATGCCAACATCGGCCTGAACGGCAATTTCGGCCGCATCGGTCTGGGCCGCGACAAGGCGCCCAACTTCCTGCCTACCATTCTGACCAACCCCTTTGGCGATTCCTTCACCATCTCGCCTCTGGTGCTGCACGCGAACACGCCCACCGCAGCCTGGGGCGGCAACCGCCTGACAACGCCCGCCGACACCGGCTGGAGCAATATGCTGGTCTACACGACACCTAGCTTCGGCGGTCTGACTGCCAATGTCTACTACCAGTTCGGCGAGCAAACGACTCCTGGCAACAAGAGCAAGAAGAACGTCGGCGTGAACGCCCTGTACTTCAACGGTCCTCTGAGCCTGACGGCCTTCTACGAGCGTGACCAGATCACCAACCCCGGTAGCGGCACGGTCATGCCCACCAAGAGCGACTGGATGGTCGGCGGTAGCTACAACTTCAATGTTGTGAAGCTCTACGCCACCTACGGCCAGGCCAAGGTCAAGGATCTGGATAGCAAGAGCAGCACCTACTCGCTGGGTCTGGATATTCCGGTCTCCGGCACCCCCGGCACCGTCAAGGCAGCCGTGGCCCGCACCAAGTACGAAGCGGCCACCGACGCCACCCGCACCACAGCGACCCTGGGCTACGACCACTTCCTGTCCAAGCGCACCGATGTCTACACCGCTCTGATGTACGACCGCGTGACCGATGCCAGCCCCAAGACCGGCACCAGCCTGATCGCCGGTATCCGTCACCGCTTCTAAGCACTGGATTTAAGCGGGCCTCTGGCTCGCCATCCACAAAAAGCGAGGCCTGTGCCTCGCTTTTTCATTTCCAATATGACGACCGGCGGCCTGTTCACTTGGGCGAGGATGTCTCCAACAGCTTCAGCCGACGCTGCAACTGCGCCTGTTGTTCCGCATCGCCGCCCTGCTGCGCTGCCTTGAGTTGCAGCAGCAGCCAGGCCATCAAGGGCCTGCGCCAGCCTTGCGCCGAAGCGGTATCGACGCCTTGCTGCAGCAGGGCAGGGTCCGCCGTGCCGCCACGCAGCAGCACGCCTGCAGCCACCAGTCTCGATAGCGGATCCTTGATTTCGGCCAGTGCAGTGCCAGCTGCGCCGCCGCCGAGCAGCTGCCGCGCCACGCCGCGCTGCGCCTCGGGCAAAAGCTCGATATCACCGGCTTGCGGACTCGCCTGCAGATAGCGGGCATAGGCCTGTTCTGGCTTGCCCGCATCCTGCGCCAGCGCCTCATAGGCCGGGCAACTGTTCCAGTCAAGGCTGGCTACCTGCGCTGCGCAGCGCATCAGCTCCAGCTTGGCTGCCTGTGCGGGTTGGCCGGTGCTGGCCACGGCATCGCGCGCCTTCTGCCACTGCAGTGCCTCCACGCGCTGCTGCCCCTGCAAATAGGCTTGGCTGGCTTTTTGCGCCGCAGCTTCGGCACTCAAGGCCCAATCGGGTGCCGGGATTTGGTTGCCACAGGCCGAAAGCGCCATGACAGATATAGCAGCCAGCGCTCTCCCCCATTGGCCTGAAGTCTGCTTTTGCTTGGTTTTTTGCTTCATGGCAGCTTCAACTCCGGCTTGTGGGAAAACGGCCATTTGCGCTGCAGATCGTTGAGTACGGACTCCAGCCTCAGCAGATTGCTTTCGACCTCGGCACGCAGCGCGCCCAGATCGGTCGAGGCCTCGCGGGCATTGCTGCCCACCACCTGCATATCGGCCAGCACGGCATCGACCTTGGCCATGCTTTTGCGCGTATCGGCCAGCAAGCCGTTGAGCTGCTCCATGGTGGCCTTGACCTGGGGCATGACGCCATTCGCATCGAAGACCTGGCTGTCGGCACGTGCCACCATGCGGTCCATGCGTCCGAGCAAGGAGTTGGCGCGCTCGAGCATCTGGCCGACCTTCTTCGCTTCCTCGTCGCTGCCCAGCACCGCACCAAGAACCCCGCCCTGGCCCTGCATGCGCTCTGCCAGCTTGCGCACTTCGGCCAGCGATCCGCCCAGGGCCGAGTCCGTGGCGGTCAGGGCCGCCACATTGGCCAGCACCTCCTTGGCGGAATTGATGATCTGCGGCAACTCGGCCGTGGCATCGCCGCTGAGCACGGGCCGCACGGAATCAGGCGGCAGCGGGGCATCGTCCAGCATTCCGGTATAGGCCTTGATGGTGGTGCCGCCCACCAGGCCCTTGACCAGTGTGAAGACGCTAGACTGGCGCAGCCAGTGGGCGTCCTTTTCGGTCACATCGACCAGAATGCGAACCGAGCCGTCCTTGGCCAACTCTATCTTGTGCACACGGCCTATGGGAAAGCCCGAGAAGGTCATGTCCATGCCCACGACCACGCCTTCGGAGTCGTCGGCCGTCAGCACCAGACGCTGCGTGGGCTCGAACACCCCGCGCGCATAGAGCAGATAGGCAGCAGCACTCAGAATCAAGATCAGGGTCAGCGCCAGCAGCGCGGCTGCCTTGGCGCGCAGATGCGCGACGGGTTTGAGGCTGAGCAACTCCTCGTCGATCAGTTGCTCCTCGGCCATACGCGTTTCGCTCATGGCTCCATCCTTTTCAGTAATAGTTGCCCATGAGCGAGATCACCTCGATCAGGAGCAACACGGCAAACATGCGTGCAAAACCGCCCAGCTCCGCCCCGCCCTGCCGGTGCCGCGCAACCGGCGTGTACATGGCGGACGCCAGTGGCATGACAGCCACCGTGAGGCTGAAAAACCAGGTCTTGAGCACAAACACCAGCGTCAGCGACGGCGTGAAGATCTGGCCGAAGATGCGGGTGTAGGCGGCAAAGCCGGCCAGGCTGAAGCCATAGACACTCAGATAAACGGTGACCAAGGCCACGATGCAACTGAGCGCGGCAAGCGTGACGGCCGCAAACACTCCCGCAGCCGCACGTGGCACCAGCGCCGCACGGACAGGGTCAATGCCCTGCGTCTTCCACTTCGCAAGCTGGCCCCGGGTACGCATCTGCACCACCTGCACGCCGGCCGGAATGGTGCAGCGCATGGCCACAAACAGCGCGGCCGTCAGCGGTATCAGCTCGATCACCATCACCCGCACCACCAGATCCAGCGCGTAGCGCGACAGGCCATAGCTTTGTGCTGTGACGATGACGATGCGCGCAATCACCGCACACAGCAGGGCTGCCAGCGCGGTAAAGCCCGTGAGTATGGGAGCGGTCTGCGCATACATCTGCTGGGCCAGCATGGCCCGCCCGCGCTTCTGATAGCTGGACGGCGAGCTGATCAGCACCAGCAGCATGGCGGTGAGATAAATGCTGCGCCACCACGCCAGGGCCTGCGCTCCCAGCGCAGCCCAGATCCGCCCCGGCAACTTGATGGTGGTTTCACTCCAGCTCATGCAGGAATGATAGCGTCCACTTCAGGATAGGGGCGCAGCAGCAAGAGTTGCACTTTGTCAGACATGGCGCTTTGCCGCAGCGCTGCCCTGCAGGCCCTCGGGCAGGGGCTCGTCGGCCTGGGCATGCAGGGCCTCGATGATGTGGCAAAAGCTGTCCGAGCCGTCGCACTGGCTGCGCAGCTGCATCAGCTCGTGCTCCAGGGCCTGCAGTTCGGCCAGGCGCTCGCGCACATGGCCCAGATGGGCATCCAGGGTCTTGTTGGCTGCCACGCAATCGGCCTTGCGCGCACCATCGAGCGCCAGCAGGGTGCGCACCTCGTCGAGCGACATATCCATGGCCCGACACAGCCGGATAAAGCGCAGGCGGTGCACATCGCCATCGGTGTAGAGCCGGTACTGGTTGTCCTCGCGCACGCCGGTCGAGAGCAGTTGCTCCTTCTCGTAATAGCGGATATTGGCCGCAGCGATGCCGGAACGCTTGGCCGCCTCGCCAATACGCCAGCGCGGAATATCGTGCGAATTGAGGGACATGCTTGACCTTGAAGTGACTTTATTGTTTTCAATACTGCCATGAAGCAAGAAAGCCTGTCCACCCACGCCCATGGCGGCGGCCCGAACGGTCACTCCCATGACCACGATCATGAGCATGCCCATGCCCATGCCCATGCCCATGCCCATGCCCATGCGCCCGCCACGTCCAAGCCCGTCGCCGCCGCATCGACCTGCGGTACGGGCTGCTGCGCCCCGTTCTCCATCAGCGAGCCGGCCAAGAGCCAGGCACACGATGAGAGTGACGGTCACGACCATGCCCACGACCATGGCGTGCTGCCCGGCTGGCCACGCATCTATGCCGCTCTGGCCGCAGCTTTGGCGGCCGAGGCCTGCCACTGGTTTGGCGGTGACGGCGCCAACTCCACGCTTCAATACCTGGGCATGGCGCTGGCCGTGCTGGGCATAGCGTTGTCGGGCCTGGGCGTCTACAAGGCCGGCCTCAAGGATTTGCTGCGCTTCAAGCTCGGCATTCATGCCCTGATGGCCGTGGCCGTCACGGGCGCCTTCATCATCGGCCAGTGGCCCGAAGCCGCCATGGTCATGGCGCTCTATGCGGCAGCCGAGCGCATCGAAGACCAGGCCATGGACAAGGCCCGCCTGGCCATCCGCAATCTGCTGCAACTCGCACCCGAGACCGCCGATGTGCTGCAGCCCGACGGCAGCACTGTGCGCATGGCCGCCAGCGAGGTGCCCCTGGGCGCCGTACTGCGCGTGACGCCCGGCGCTCGCGTACCGCTGGACGGTCTGGTCACCGAAGGTGAAAGCTCGGTCAACCAGGCTCCCATAACGGGCGAAAGCGCGCTCGCGCACAAAGGTCCTGGCGACGAGCTGTATGCCGGCTCCATCAATCAGGATGGCGAGTTGCAGCTGCGCGTGACCGCGCCCGCAAGCGACAGCCTGATTGCACGCATCGTCCATGCCGTGGAGCAGGCGCAGTCCTCCAAGGCTCCCACACAGCGCTTTGTCGACCGCTTCGCCGAGGTCTACACCCCCATCGTGTTGGTGCTGGCGATTGCCCTCGGCCTGCTCGCGCCCTGGCTGCTGGACTGGAGCTGGCATCAGGCCGCTTACCAGGCCCTGGCCCTGCTGGTCATCGCCTGCCCCTGCGCCCTGGTGCTGTCCACCCCCGTCACAGTGGTCAGCGCGCTCACGGCAGCCGCCAAGCGCGGCATTCTCATCAAGGGTGGCAGCGCACTGGAGTCGGCCCGACAGCTCAAGGCGATTGCACTCGACAAGACCGGCACGCTGACCACAGGCTCGCCCAAGCTGGTGGACTGGCAGAGCTGGAATGCCGCCAGCAGCAATGACGTCGCCGTCCGCGCATACGCGCTGGCATCGCGCTCCGACCACCCGGTATCGCGCGCGATTGCCCAGGGGCTGGAGGCACAGGTCGGCAAGGACTTTGTCGAAGCACAGCAATTGCAAGCCCTGCCCGGCCGCGGCGTGCAGGCGCAGATCGGCGGTGAACGCTGGACATTGGCAAATCTGCGCTGGGTGGGCGAGCAAGGCTGGGACAGTGCTGAACTCAAGGCCGCGCTGATGCTGCAGGAGCAGCAGGGCCGCACCGTCACCCTGCTGGCCAATGAACAGGGCGTGCAGGCGCTGTTCGCCGTGGCCGACCCGCTGCGTCCCCAGGCCAAGGCGGCCGTGGCCCAGTTGCAGGCGCTGGGCGTCAAGCCTATTGTGCTCAGCGGCGACAACAGCGCCACCGTGCGCACGGTGGCCGCGGAAGCAGGCATCAGCGATGCACGCGGCAATATGCTGCCCGAGGACAAGCTCAAGACCCTGAGCGAGTTGCAGCGCGACATCGGCCCCACGGCCATGACAGGCGACGGCATCAACGACGCGCCGGCGCTGGCCCAGGCCGACATAGGCTTTGCCATGGGTGGCATGCACGCCACCGACATGGCCATGGAGACCGCCGATGTGGTGCTCATGAACGACGACCTGCGCCGCATTCCCGAGGTAGTCGATCTCTCGCAGCGCGCGCACAGCGTACTCTGGCAGAACATCAGCCTGGCCCTGGGCATCAAGCTGGCCTTCTTCATTCTGGCCGTCAGCGGCAATGCCAGCATGTGGCTGGCCGTGCTGGCCGATATGGGAGTGAGCCTGCTGGTGGTCGCCAACGGCCTGCGCCTGCGCCATTGGGGTAACAGACCTGAAAATGAATGAAATTCGACCTTAGCCCTTGATGGGCAAGCGCAAGCAGCTATCTAATTTACGATTTACTGCACCGGGCGGGGAACTAAACCCCGCCCTTCGCTATCATTCAGCCCATGCGTCGCTTTTTCTCCTTGTTCATGGTTTTGCTGCTGGCCCTGCGTGGCCTGGCAGGCGATGTCATGGCCATGGAGCAGAACACCGACCAGTCCCATCACATGGGACATGCGCTGGTGCAGACGCAAAGCCTGGATGAAGTGGCCGCCATGGCAGCCGCTGTGCACCACGCGCATGCAAACCTCGCGGCCGACGCACAGCCGCATCACGATATGGCCGCGTCCCACAAGGCAGGCCCTACAGGGGCCGTGAGCTGCAGCGCCAATGCCGCCGACAGCGACTGCCACCAGCATGAAGGCCATTGCACGGCCTGCGGCATCTGCCACTCGACGCTGGCCAACCCCGAGTTGCTGACGCTTCACTCCAGCCTCCCACTGGCCGCCCAGCCGGCCCATGGTGCAGCGCGCTTTGCCAGCGCAGCGCCTGCCGACCTCGTCAAACCACCGATTTCTGCGCTCTGACGCCCTAGGTGCGTCCGCTTTTTGATGGCAGCCATCGTGCTTGCTGTCTAGTTTCGAGCCGTCAAACGCTCATAACTGCGGACCTTCTCCCGGTTTTAGACGACAGGAATCATCTATGCGCCAAGCGCATCCTCTTTCTTTGACAGCCATGGCTTTGCTCATGGCCGGCGTCAGCCCGCCGGTTCTGGCCCAGCTCTCTGCGCCGACTCTCCCGGTGGCCCAGTCCCCGGCCAGCAGTCACAGCGTTTTCAACCCCGCTGCGCCCACGCTGGCGCTGCAGCACCAGCCGCTTGCAGCAAGCGCGGCCATCGTCGCCCAGCCCAGTGACTGGAAGGCCGCCAATGCCGCGGTAAGCGAGTTCCCGCGCGGCCATGGCGATGTGCTCAGGTGGGAAAAATCCCAGGGCAATGCCTCCGGCCCAGCCCCGGACAGCGGTACATCCGCACATCAGCACCATCATGGAGGCCAGCCATGAAGCGCCTTGCATTCAAAGCCGCACCATTGCTCGCCGCACTGGCACTGGCCGGCTGCGCCAGCATCTCGCCCGACGGGCTTCGCGGCGACGTAGCCAGACATACCGAAGGCAGGTTGCCTGCGGGCGCACAGCTGCCGTCGCCGGACGCCCAGGCCCTGCAGGATGCGCAGACCCAGATTGCCGACTGGCTCAAGACCCCTGTCGATGCCGACACCGCCGTGCGCATCGCCCTCCTCAACAACCCCGGTCTGCAGGCCCAGCTGGCGCAGCTCGGCATTGCCGACGCGCAGCGCGTGCAGGTCCTGACCCTGCCCAACCCCAGCTTTACCTTCGGCCGCTTTCGCAACGGCCACGAGCGCGAGATCGAGCGCCAGCTCAGCTTTGGCCTGGTGCAGCTCATCACCCTGCCCTGGCGCAGCCGCTGGCAGGGCTGGCAGATGGAGCAGGCCACGCTGACGGCCGCCCAGCAGGTGCTGCTGCTGGCCTCCGACACACGGCGCGCGTGGCTTCGCGCCGTGGCTGCCGAGCAGGCCCTGGCCGCCAACGAGCGCATGCATGAGGCCGCAGCCCTGGGCGGCGAGCTGGCACGCCGCATGGCCCAGGTCGGCAACTTCAGCAAGATGGACCAGGCCAGAGAGCTGGCCCAGCAGCAGCAGGCCTCCGCCCAGTTGGCACGCGCGCGTCTGAACGCCCAGCTGGAACGCGAGCAGCTAGCCCGCCGCATGGGTCTTTGGGGGCAGCAACTGGCCTACAAGCTGCCTGCCCAACTGCCCGCCCTGCCGAAAATAGCCGAATTGCGTGGCGGCGATGACGCCGAGGCCACGGCGCTGCGCCAGCGTCTGGATCTGGGCGCGCTGCGCCGCGACCTGGATGTGACCGCCGGCCGCCAGGGCTGGGCCACGGTGGGCACCATCTTTGGCGATATCGGCGCCAGCTACAGCAACAACACCAGCACCGAACGAGCCACCGGTCACAGCGACAAGACCCAGGGCTGGGAGTTCGACGTGCCGCTGCCGCTGTTTGACTGGGGATTTGCCGCGCGCGGCATGGCGCGCAACCAGGTGCTGCGCAGCGCATCGATGCTGCGCGACAACGCCATACGCGCACGCAGCGAAGCCCGCAGCAACTGGCTGGCCTACCGCACGGCTTACGACCTGGCCCAGCAGCAGCAGGCCGAGGTGCTGCCCTTGGCCAAGCTGATGCAGGAAGAAACCGTCTACCGCTACAACGGCATGTTCATGAGTGTGTGGCAGTTGCTGGCCCAGGCCCGTAGCACTACCCAGGCCGTGGTGACCGCCACCGAGGCCCAGCGCGACTTCTGGCTGGCCGAGACCGATCTACGCCTGGCCCTGACCGGCACATCGCCAGGAACCGCCCCCACCGTCAACACCACCGCAGCGCCCGCTGCACAAGCCGAAGCAGGTCACTGATATGCAACGCCGATCCTTTTTCACTGGCGCGGCCACTGCAGTGGCAGCAGCCACCACTTCAATGGCCGTCAGCCGGGTTGCCATGGCGGCCCTGCCCGAACCCGTCATGCAAGGCAGCGCCGACACGGCTGCGCCTTTGACGCCGCCCAACGGTCGCCCCTACCAACCCGTGGTCACGCTCAACGGCTGGACCACGCCCTGGCGCATGAATGCGGGCGTCAAGGAGTTCCACCTCGTGGCCGAGCCCGTGGTGCGGGAGGTAGCACCCGGATTTTTCGTCAATATGTGGGGCTACAACGGCCAATCGCCGGGCCCCACGATCGAAGTGGTGGAAGGCGACAAGGTGCGCATCTTCGTCACCAACCGCCTGCCCGAGAGCACCACCATCCACTGGCATGGCCAGCGTCTACCCAATGGCATGGACGGTGTGGGCGGTCTGAACCAGCCCCATATCCCGCCGGGCAAGACCTTCGTCTATGAGTTCGAGGCGCGCCGCCCGGGCACCTTCATGTACCACCCGCATTCGGACGAGATGGTGCAGATGGCCATGGGCATGATGGGCTTGTGGATCACCCACCCCAAGACAGCCCACCCGCTGATCGACAAGGTACAGCGCGACTATGCCTTCCTGCTCAGCGCCTATGCGGTCGAGCCCGGCACCATGACGCCGCGCATCAACGAGATGACGGACTTCAATATCTGGACCTTCAACAGCCGCGCCTTCCCCGCCATCAGCCCGCTGGTGGCTCGTCAGGGCGACAAGGTGCGCATCCGCGTGGGCAATCTGACCATGACCAACCACCCCATCCATATCCACGGCCATGAGTTCGAGGTCACGGGCACCGATGGCGGCCCCGTGCCAAAGTCCGCCCGCTGGCCCGAGGTGACAACGGATGTGGCCGTGGGCCAGATGCGCCAGGTCGAATTCATTGCCGACGAACCTGGCGACTGGGCTTTCCACTGCCACAAGAGCCACCACACCATGGGCGCCATGGGTCACGACGTGCCCACCATGATCGGCGTGGACCACCGCGGCCTGGTGGGCAAGATCCAGAAGATCGTACCCGACTACATGCTGATGGGCGAGCGCGGCATGGGCGATATGGGCGCCATGGAAATGCCTCTGCCCGACAACACCTTCCCCATGATGACGGGCCAGGGCCCTTACGGCCCTATCGAGATGGGAGGCATGTTCACCAGCTTCAAGGTGCGCAAAAACCTGGGTGCCAACGACTACAAGGACCCCGGCTGGTACCAGCAGCCCAAAGGAACCCGGGCCTATGAATGGCAGGGTGCACCTTTCGATGCCAAGGCCCCCCGCCAGAGCACGCCCGGCACCGCTCCCGGTGCCGCCACCGTACGCAAACCCGAAACCGGCCCCGCCACAGGTGCTCACCCCCAGCACTGACGCCAGGAGACTCTCATGAAGACTATTCATTTCATAGCTGCCTGCGCTTTGGCAGCAAGCGCTGGCGCTAGTTTTGCGCATGGAAACAGCACCCATGCCAGCGGTCCCGTGATCAAGGAACAAAAGCCCTGGGGCATTGCCGCCGAGGCCAGGGAGGCCCGACGCACCATCACCATCCAGATGACGGACGACATGCGCTTCAGCCCCAGTCATTTCAGCGTGAAAAAGGGCGAGACCCTGCGCCTGCGCGTGGTCAACAAAGGCGTTCTCATGCACGAGATGGTGCTGGGCACCCGGACATCGCTCGATGAGCACGCGCAGATGATGCTCAAGTACCCCGGCATGGAGCATGCCGAACCCTATATGGCCCATGTCGCCGCAGGCCAGACCGAAGACATGGTCTGGAGCTTCAACCGCGCAGGCGATTTCGACTTCGCCTGCCTGATCGCTGGCCACTACCAGGCTGGCATGACGGGGCGCATCACCGTCACCGAATAACGCAAGAAAGGAATTCCCGATGACAAGCACCAACCGCCGCCACGCCCTGCATCTGCTGGCCGCCGCTGCCGGCATGGCCGCACTGCCAGCAATGGCTGCTGCTCCCGCCAGGATTGCCATGGAGGTCTGGAAAGACCCGAACTGTGGCTGCTGCAAGGACTGGATTGCCCTGATGGAGCAGGCTGGCTTCGCCGTCAAGGTGCACGACGTGGGCAACAGCGCCGTACGCGCCAAACTGGGCCTGCCTGGCCGCCTGGGTTCCTGCCATACCGCCCTGGTGGGCGGCTATCTGGTCGAAGGCCATGTGCCAGCCGCCGATGTGCTCAAGCTGCTGAAGCAAAAGCCCAAGGCGCTGGGTATCGCCGTACCGGGCATGCCCATTGGCAGCCCCGGCATGGACGGCCCCGAATACGGTGGCCGCAAAGACCCCTACGACGTGCTGCTGGTCACCAAGAACCTCATGAACAGCGATGTCAGCACCTCCGTCTTCACCAGCTATCGCGGCTGACCCCTCTCAATTCAGGAGAACAAGATGAAAAACTTCTTTCACACCACTTTGGCAGCACTGAGCCTTGGCATTGCACTGGCAGCCCCCGCTTTCGCACAGGATCACTCGACGCACGCAGGCCATGGGACCATGGCCGATGCTTCGGCAGCCGCATCGGCTGGCCAGACCGATGTGCTGACCCCCGGTGAAATCACCCGTGTCGATGCCCGCACGGGAAAGCTGACGATTCGCCATGAAGAAATCAAGAACCTGGACATGCCTCCCATGACCATGGTGTTTGCGCTGTCAGGCTCCGCACAGTCGGCCTCTTTCAAGGCCGGCGACAAGGTACTGTTCCATGCCGAGGACAAGGATGGCTCGCTGATCATCACCCGCATCCAGCCAGCGTCCTGATGCTGTCTCTCGGCTGAGACGATGACGATGCCACGCGTCCATGGCATCGTCATCCCATCACAACCCCGTGGAAGACACTGCCGCATGGCCTGCCACGCGCTCCAGTACATCCCCGGGCACATCACGACCGCTGTGCACCAACAGATCATGGGCATTGCGACCCTGGGCATCCCTTCGCTGGATATCGACGCCGGCCGACCAGAACCAGCGCACTGCCGCCCAAGCGCCATGGTCCACGGCCAAAAGATACGGCGTGCGACCTTTGTCATCCCCTGTCCTGTCCAGGTCGGCTCCCGCTTGGCGCAGCACTTGCAGCATCTCTGTGCGCCCGTTGAAGGCCGCCCAGGCGGTGGCGGTCATACCCGTTGTCAGGCTCACCTGATCCAGCGGACTACCTTGCTCCACCAGCCATCGCGCGGCGGCATCGTTGCCGCAATTGAGGGCTGTGATCAGCGCATTGAGACCTGTGCTCTTTTGCACATAGGCGATATCGTCACCGTCCTTCAGGCGCAGTTCCAGCGCAGCGATATCGCCTTTTTCAGCGGCCTTGAGCAGCTTCATGCTCATCTCAGTACATCCACTTCCGGACCAGTGCCTGCCCTAAGCGCTCGCCCAGCAACACCTCGGCCTGTTCATCGTCATCACCCCGCCCCTGGGCCACGGCGTAACTGCGACATAGCGACATCAAGGCCAGTGCGTCCAGATAGTCGCCCGCATCGTCGAACATACGGGTCAGCAAGGGGCTGCTGTCATGGTCCAGATACCAGACAGAGCCATCGCGACGGTCAAAGCACCAGAGATTGCCATTGCCCAGGTAGTCCCCGAACACCACCAGCTCGCTCAACTGCGCCATCAAGGCCTGCGCCTGTGGCGGTGCACTCATCTCCACGATATCGACGATGCCTGGGAACACGACTTGCACCGGACCGATGGCATCCATGTCTGCATCCGGCGCCATCAGATCAAAGCGCGGACTCAGCAAGCGCTCGGCCAAGTCCAGTACGCCGAGCTGCAAAAGATAATCGCGCAAGGACTGGGGCAGGTTGCAACCCAGGCGCCATTCGCACAGGCGCAGCTCGGCCCGACTGAAGGGCTTGGCTTGAGCAGGCTCTTCATCCATCCAGGCCTGAGCCTGCAGGCCTTGATACCAGTAAGCCAGTCGCTGCTCTGCCGTGGCATTGATCGTCAGCCAATACGGCTGCGGCACATCGGCCTCAACCCACACATCATGGTTTTCTACAAAGCGCTGGCTGCGCCCGAACTCGGACTGCAGAAAACAAGACCATGCCACCGCGTCCGCAGAGGAAGGCCAGTGCATCTGGGCGAGTACCGCCACCGGCATCCACGGCACATAGCCCATGCGCGGCACCTCATTCGCATCACGCACCACAAAGCACAAGGCAGGCTGTGTCAGCAGTTCCGCTGGCGGGGACTGATTTGGCGCCTCCATCTGGGCAGCGGCATCGGCAGGCAGATCCACCCAGTCGCTCGGCGCGAGTTCGGGCAATGCCTGCACCAGCGCAGGCAGGTCTTTGAAGATTTTCATGCAGGCATTTCGTGTGTTCTGTGCATTTCGTGCGCGGGGCTTAGACTGCGCGTCCTATGTTGACGCTAGAACAGTTTCACTCCGGGCTGGCCAATAGTTCACTGGCCCGCGCACACCATATCAGGCTCAGCGATGGGCTGACCAAGTTCCCCGCCGCGCTTTATCAACTGACCGAGACGCTGGAGATCCTCGATCTTTCGGGCAACCAGCTCAGCACCCTGCCCGATGATCTGACGCGTTTTGCGCGGCTGCGCATTCTGTTTGCCTCGAACAATCCGTTCAGCGAACTGCCCCGCGTGCTGGGCCACATGCCGCAACTCGAAATGGTGGGCTTCAAGGCGTGCCACATCACGCATGTGCCCGAGGACAGCCTGCCGGCGCGCCTGCGCTGGCTGATTCTCACGGACAACCACGTGCACCAGTTGCCCGAATCCATGGGCCAATGCACGCGTCTGCAAAAGCTCATGCTGTCGTGCAACCAGCTGAGGCAGTTGCCCCAGAGCCTTGAGCATTGCCAGGCGCTGGAGTTGCTGCGCATTGCAAGCAACCGTTTCGAAGATGCTCCTGAAGTCATCTTTCGCCTTCCTCGCCTGGCGTGGCTGGCGTTGGCTGGTAACCCAATGACTCAAAAAAAGGAGCTTGATACGCTTTCAGGACATGGGATTGAGCCCATTTTTTATCAAAATTTGCAGATCGCCTGCAAGCTGGGCGAAGGCGCCAGCGGCCATATCTACCGCGCCAGCCTCAACGGACAGGAGCTGGCACTCAAGGTTTTCAAGGCCGCCCAGACCAGCGACGGTACGCCGCAATCCGAACTGGCAGCAGGCATTGCGGCAGGACAGCATCCTCATCTGCTGACGCCACTGGCGCAGGTTCTGGGCGCTCCTGACGGGCAAATGGCCACGGCCCTGCCCCTGCTGGATTCAGCCATGCAGCCGCTGGCCGGGCCGCCAAGCTTCGACAGCTGCACACGAGATGTCTATGACCCCGAACTTCGCCTGCAAGCCGACCAGGCCCAGCAGCTGCTGCAAGGCATACGCTCCGCCATCACCCATCTGCACGGCCGTGGTCTGCTGCATGGAGATCTGTACGCCCACAACATCCTGTGCAATCTGCAGACCGGGCAGGCCGTGCTCAGCGACTTTGGCGCCGCCGCGCTTTTGCAAGGCCTGCCCGAAACGCAGAAAACGCAGCTGCAGCAGATCGAGCTGCGTGCGCTGCGCCATCTGGAAAACGAGGTTCAGGCCCTTGTCGGCTGAGACTTATTGCAAGAATGCGGGCTTGGCATAACCCGCAAACTTGCTGTCCACCACGCCCTTGAACTCAGCGGACTTGTAGGCTGCAGCCAGATCCTTGGCCCATTGGGCATCCTTGTCCTTGGTCTTGACAGCCACGATGTTCAGATAATGCTCGGGCGTTTTTTCCAGCAGCACCGAATCCGACAGTTTCAGGCCCGAGGAAATCGCAAAGTTGCCATTAATGATGGCGTACTGCGCATCATCGAGCGCACGCGGCAGATGAGCCGCATCCAGGGGCACGAGCTTGATCTTCTTGGGATTGGAGGCCAGATCCAGCTCGGACACGCGCAGCGGGTTCACACCCTCCTTGAGCTTGACCAGTCCGGCCTGCTGCAGCAGCAGAATGCCCCGTGCCAGATTGCTGGCGTCATTGGGCAGGGCGATGCGATCTCCCTCCTTCAGCTCGGCCAGGCTCTTGCGCTGCTTGCTGTAGACGCCCATGGGAGCAATCGGCCCCTGGACCAGGGCCGTCAGATCGAGCTTGCGGTCGCCCTTGAACTGGTTGAAATAGACCTCATGCTGGAAGAAGTTGGCATCGAGCGAGCCATCGGCCAGGGCCAGATTGGGCTGCACATAGTCGTTGAACTCCACCAGACGCACCTTGTAGCCCTTTTTCTGCAGGATGGGGACGATGCCGTATTGCAGTTGATCAATGTTGGAGCCTGCCGTGCCGCCAATCACCAATTGCTTTTTGCCCGCGTCCTGGGCCGCCGCTGGCAAGACGCCCATGACCAGTGCAGCGCCTGCCAGCAGAGTGGTGGTCAGAAAACTGCGGCGGCGCCGTGCCGCGGAAAAAAGATGGGTCATGCTTGCTCCTCGTCGATGTACTGAGTTTTGATGCGAAAGGTTTGGCTCTGCAGCATGCAGAGGCCTTTGCAGTATCCAGACCGCGGAGGCAAATTCCAACTAATAAAAACCCATGCTCTTATTTGCTTTTCATCTAAAACCAGCCAATCCACGGGCATGAAAAAAGGGCCGCATTGCGGCCCTTGCGTCTTCAGTCCAGCCCGATCACTTCAGGAAGGCAGGCTTGGAGTAGCCGGGAAACTGGCTGTCCACCACGGCCTTGAACTCAGGCGAGCGGTAGGCGGCAGCCAGATCCTTGGCCCACTGGCTGTTTTCGTTGCCGGTCTTCACGGCCACCACGTTCAGATACAGATCGGGAGTCTTTTCCAACACCACGGCTTCGCTCAGCTTCAGGCCCGAGGAAACGGCAAAGTTGCCATTGACCACCACATAGTCAGCGTCTTCCAGCACGCGGGGCAACTGGGCTGCCTCCAGCGCCACAAACTTGAGCTTGTGGGGATTGGCGGCCAGATCCAGCTCGGAGATGCGGGCCGGGTTCACCCCTTCCTTGACCTTGACGAGGCCGGCCTGCTGCAGCACCAGCAATGCACGCGCCAGGTTGCTGGGGTCATTGGGCAGAGCCACCTTGGCGCCGCTCTTGATATCGGCCAAGGACTTGTGCTTCTTGCTGTACACGCCCATGGGTGCCACCGGGCCTTGCGCAATCGCGCTCAGCGCCAGCTTGCGATCAGTAGTGAACTGGTCGAAATAGGCGCGATGCTGGAAGAAGTTGGCATCCAGCGATCCATCGGACAGCGCCAGATTGGGCTGCACATAGTCGTTGAACTCGATCAGCTTGATCTGGTAGCCCTTTTTCTGCAGCTGGGGCACTATGCCTTTTTGCAGCAGGTCGTAATTGGAGCCGGCGGTGGCGCCAATCAGCAGATTCTTCTTGGCCGAGTCCTGGGCCAGAGCGGGCACACCGGCGGTCGCCAGCAGAGCGACTGCGGCAGTGGCCAGAACGGCACGGCGGCTGGCGGCAAAGGAAAAATGGGCGGGCATGGATCACTCCTTGAATTGGATGCGCGTGGGCAGCACGGTTCTCATTTGTTTACCGGACTGCAACAATGTAGTAAGTATGAAGCTTACACGGGCAAACCCTAAAGAATAAAAAACCATCTGTTTATCCACAAAAGCATATAAAAAGTTCAAGGAGTAGCGGCATGAGTGCTTTTTCAACCATCGAGGATCTGCTCGCGCATGACGGCCATATCGCTCGCGTGCAAGGCATCTCTATCGGCCATTTCAGCGACCCGCGCCGCCCCACGGGCTGCACGGCCGTGCTCTGTCCTCAAGGTGCCGTGGGCGGTGTGGATGTGCGCGGCGCAGCCCCTGGCACACGCGAGACCGATTTGCTGCACCCCAGCAATCTGGTGCAGGAGGTCCACGGCATCATGCTGGCCGGCGGCAGCGCCTGGGGGCTGGACGCGGCCACAGGGGCCGTGCGCTGGCTGGAAGAGCAAGGCGCGGGCCTGAATATCGGCGTGGGCCGGATTCCGCTGGTGCCGGCGGCCGTGCTGTTTGACGTGATGATGGGCGATATGCGCATACGCCCCGATGCTGCGGCCGGCTATGCCGCCTGCCGGAATGCGGGGCCGGACTCAGGCAAAGTGCGCCCCGCCGAGGGCAGCGTAGGCGCCGGCGCAGGCGCCGTGGTGGGCAAGGTCTTCGGCCATGAACGCGCCATGAAGGGCGGCATAGGCACGGCCAGCTTTACCGTCGATGGCGTCACTGTGGGAGCCATCATTGCCTGCAATGCCTTGGGCGATGTATTCAACCCGTTTAGCGGCGAGTTGCTGGCCGGGGCACGCACGGCAGACGGCCTGCAATTGCGTGGCACCCGCGATGCCTTGCTCGCGGGCGAAGAACCCAGGCCGGTTCTGGCCGGCAGCAACACCACGATTGGCGTCGTGGCAACCGACGCCATCATCACCAAGGCTCAGGCCCATCGCCTGGCCGTGGTAGCTCATGACGGCCTAGCACGTGCCATCAACCCCGTGCACACCATGAGCGATGGCGATAGCCTGTTCGCCCTTGGTACGGCGCGCAGTGGCAAGTCGTTGGGAATGATGACGCTGAGCACATTGGCCGCCGAAGCCGTGGCCGTAGCCACCGCGCGCGCTGTCTTGCTCGCCCAATCGGTGCGGATCGAAGGCCAGGCAACGCTGCCTAGCTATCAGGATCTACTTGCAGCAAGCTAGGCAATCGCCTCAAGTCGCCGCAACTGCCCCTGGATCAGCAACTTGTCGCGCATGCGCCGCGTCATGGACTGGGTGCTTCCGTCCTCGGCCGTAAACAAAAACAGGCTTTGCTGCGGACTGACCCAGGTCAACTTGGTTCGCAGTTGCTGACGCTCGTTGCACAGCTCCACCCAGGTGCCCAAAGGCCATTCGACAGCCTCCTCAGGTCTGCCCTGGCCCATGACGGCTTGCGCGGGCATCGGGCTGGATGCCACGGCTTCAGGCTTGAGCACGGCGGCACCGACCGTCTTCTGCGGCGTTGTCTTGAAGACAGGTCTGGAAGAATCGTATGCCGCCCGGGTTTGCGCTTCTTGCGCCACCGTCACCGCAGGCACATCTTCGACTCTGTCTGTCAGCACCGGCAAGGTGATATCCAGCCTTGTGCGCACGGTTTCCGCGGCTCGTTCCTGGCCCGCCAGCACACTCGGCGGTTCACCCGGTACGCCCGCACTGACAAGGTCGTTCGAGCCGATCCGATTCGCGGCCTCGGCCGTATCCAGCGCCCGCTGCTGCAGACTGCCCAAACGCGCCGCCAGCGCGGCAATTTCAACATCGGTACGACCAACGCTGCGCAAGCCCCGCGCCAGACGGCGCTGCAGCTTGGGCGCAAGCTCCACCAGCCGCGTCACATCCTGGGCTGCCTGCGGAGACACGCTCCACAACAAGCTGGGCACCAGTGCCAGATAGCCGCCCGGGTCACGCTCCTGCCCTGGCTCGGCCCGCTGCTGCGCCTGGGCAATCACGCCGGCCCAAGGGCCGGTCACAAAATCCAGAATATCTTCGGGCACGCCCTTGGCACTGGGCAGGCTGCGAATCATCTGCGCCAGTTGCAGGGCATCGGGCTTGATCCGTTCGATGGAGCCCACGATCTTGCCATCCAGCAGCCCCAGCGCCGAGCTCATCAGCCCTGGCCGCGTGGACTGCTCGGCTTCGGCCTGCTGGCTCAATGCCGCAATGTGGCTCATGCGACCTTCCGGCGGCCACTGCTCGCGCACAAATTGCAGCACCTGGGCAAACATGTTGGCACTTGCGGCCCCTGCACCGGCCAGCTGGTTCGCCGCAACCTCAGCCACCGCGATGAAATGAGCAAACCCCAAAGCAGATTCGCTGGCAAACCAGAGGCTGCGAGCAGTCAGCTCATCCAGCAGTTGCCGCGCCGGATGCAAGCGATCTTCAAAGAACGCTGCGTCCTGAGACACCAATTGGCTCAACACGGGTTCGAGCTGCAGCAAGATCCGCTGCACGGGCGGCAGCAGACGACCGTCACTGGTCATATGACTCATCATGCGATGCAGCGTGCGCATCTGAATCAGGGCGCTGGGCGCCTGGCTGGGCTGCGCTGGGCGCAGCCCCCCCAGCACACTGGGTACCCAGGGCTGCTGCGATGTCTGCAAGGCATTGGCCGAGTACGAAGTCCATCCGGGCTCCAGGCCCAGGTCATGCATGGGTGCCATGGCAGCGGGCTCGGTCTCGGGCCAGCTCCCCAGCATGGAATCCGTCAGCGACTGCGGCACGGTGCAGCGCGAGTCGTCGATCCAGCGCAGATCCGAAGCCAGCTCCTGCAGCAAGCGCAGGGTCAGCAGGCACTGGGACCGGGTGTCGTCACCCGCGCCGTAGCGGGCAGGCTGCACCCCATGCTGGCGTAGCAAATTGGCGGTGCGGGAGTATTCGGAAGCCAGAATGGAGCCCAGCTGCTGCGACATGAATTCATGCCAGCAATCGGCCACTTCGGTGGCAGGCTGCACGGCCGTCAGCGACTGACTCAAAGCACGTACATAGTTCTGCAGTCGAAGCGGATTGCACTCGGGCCGTGCCGACTCAAGCCCCTGAGCGCCGCTCATCAACGCGTCCAGATCGGCCAGCGCCAGCTCGACCTGGGGCTCGACCATCTGCACCAGCTTGTGCTCGGCCTTAAGCTGACGGTTGGCTGACTCGGCCATGGCCGCCAATGGCAAAAGCCTGCCATTGACGGTATCGAGCGTCTGCGCAGAAAAGGAAAAAGGTTGGCGCGCTGACAGTACCAGCGCCTCCAGCAAATTCTGCGGAAAGCTGCTGATCACCGAAGCCCGGTGCTGCTGCAGGTTATGCAGCGCCGCGCCGAGCACATCGCGCCTTGCAGAGTGAAAACCCGTTGAAAGCGATTGCTCCAAAGCATATTCGGTGCGCTGCAACAACCGCAGCGCAAATGCATCAGCGCCACGCACTGCCTGGACAAGGCAGGTGCGCAGCACGGAAACGGATGCATGTGCGAGGCTCATAGCCCCTAAGAATACCCGTTCCAGCCGGGGCTGGAATCATTTTGTCGCTTACTTCAACGCCTTGTAACGAACACGCTTGGGTGCAGCGCCTTCTTCGCCCAGTCGCTTCTTCTTATCAGCCTCGTATTCCTGATAGTTACCATCAAAGAAAACCCATTGCGAGTCGCCTTCAGCGGCCAGGATATGCGTGGCAATACGGTCCAGGAACCAACGGTCATGCGAGATGACCATCACGGTACCGGCATATTCCAGCAGCGCATCTTCCAGCGCACGCAGGGTTTCCACGTCCAGGTCATTGGAGGGCTCGTCCAGCAGCAGCACGTTGCCGCCCTGAATCAAGGTCTTTGCCAGATGCAGACGGCCGCGCTCACCACCGGAGAGGTTGCCGACCTTCTTTTGCTGGTCCTGGCCGTTGAAGTTGAAGCGACCGGCATAAGCACGGGAAGCCATGGTGAACTTGCCGACGTTGATCATGTCAAGACCGCCGGAAATGTCTTCCCAGACGGTCTTCTCGTTGGACAGTTCGTCGCGATGCTGATCCACAAAGGCCATCTTCACAGTCTGGCCTATGTCCACCGTGCCGGAATCGGGCTGCTCCTTGCCCGCAATCAGCTTGAATAACGTCGATTTACCCGCGCCGTTGGGGCCGATGATGCCGACGATGGCACCTGCAGGAACATTCATCGACAGGTTGTCGATCAGCATGCGGTCACCAAAGGACTTGGAGACATTGGTGAACTCGATGACCTTGGAGCCCAGACGCTCGGCCACAGGAATGAAAATTTCCTGTGTTTCGTTGCGCTGCTGGTATTCGTAATCGCTCAACTCTTCGAAGCGCGCAATACGGGCCTTGGACTTGGCCTGACGCCCCTTGGCGTTCTGGCGTACCCACTCCAGTTCCTTCTTCAGGGCCTTGGCACGGGCTTCTTCGCCCTTTTGCTCGGCTTCCAGGCGGTTGCCCTTCTGGATCAGCCAGTCGGAGTAGTTACCCTTGTAGGGAATGCCGTGTCCACGGTCCAGTTCCAGAATCCACTCGGCGGCGTTATCGAGGAAGTAGCGGTCGTGGGTAATGGCCACCACGGTGCCGGAGAAGCGATGCAGAAACTGCTCCAGCCAGTCTACGGATTCGGCGTCCAAGTGGTTGGTCGGCTCATCCAGCAGCAGCATGTCGGGCTTGGACAGCAGCAGCTTGCACAGCGCAACGCGACGCTTTTCACCACCGGAGAGCTGGCCCACGATGGCATCCCAGGCGGGCAGACGCAGCGCATCGGCAGCGATTTCCAGCTGGTGCTCGGAGTCGGTGCCAGCGGCAGCAATGATGGCTTCCAACTCGCCCTGCTCGGCGGCCAGTGCGTCAAAGTCAGCGTCTTCTTCGGCGTATGCGGCGTACACCTCTTCCAGGCGGGCCTTGGCGTTGTTCACCGCTGCCATTGCTTCTTCCACGGCCTGGCGCACGGTGTGCTCGGGGTTCAGCTGGGGCTCCTGGGGCAGATAACCGATGGACAGACCGGCCATGGGGATGGCTTCGCCTTCGAATTCCTTGTCCACGCCGGCCATGATCTTCAGCAGCGACGACTTGCCAGAGCCGTTCAGGCCCAGCACGCCGATCTTCGCGCCCGGGAAGAAACTCAGTGAAATATCCTTCAAGATCTGGCGCTTGGGCGGCACAGTCTTGGTCAGGTGGTTCATCGAAAAAACGTATTGAGCCATGTCCGAAATGCTTTGAGTTACTTGGATTTATGCAAAAAAGTGTGCCGCTTTACACGGCAATCAAACCATGATTATCGGTGCATGCGACAATACCCCTCGCAACAGGCGTCCAGTTGCCTGCTGCAGCAGCACTTCAGCTGGGGACAAAGGAAGCGTTTCCAAGCTCCCAACACACGCAAACTTATCTGCCTACAACTGGCCAGGCACCCCACGGGTGCCATGACAGGCTGATACCCCGCGCCCAGGATTGGCGCAATTGATCACAATGACATTTGAAGAACTGAATCTGGCCCCAGCTATTCTGAAGGCCGTGCAAGAA
Organism: Comamonas brasiliensis; assembly: GCF_018292285.1. Lineage (NCBI taxonomy): Bacteria > Pseudomonadati > Pseudomonadota > Betaproteobacteria > Burkholderiales > Comamonadaceae > Comamonas > Comamonas brasiliensis. The sequence continues at coordinate 342,866 of NZ_JAANES010000001.1, read as the reverse complement.
CAGGGTTATGAAAACCCGACCCCCATTCAGGCACAGGCCATCCCTCTGGTTCTCGCAGGGCACGATCTGCTGGCCGGCGCCCAGACCGGTACTGGCAAGACAGCCGCCTTCACGCTGCCCATGCTGCAGCGCCTGGCAAGCGGCACTGCGCCCAAGAACAAGTTTGGCGGCAAGGGCATTCGCACCCTGGTGCTGACCCCTACTCGCGAACTGGCAGCCCAGGTGGAAGAAAACCTGCGCGGCTATGCCAAGTATCTGGACATCACCTCGACCGTGATTTTTGGCGGCGTGGGCATGAAGCCGCAGATTGCCCGCATCGAAAAAGGTGTGGACGTTCTGGTCGCCACGCCTGGCCGTCTGCTGGACCTGGCCGGACAGGGCTTTATGGACCTGTCCACAGTCGAAATGCTGATCCTGGACGAAGCCGACCGCATGCTCGACATGGGCTTCATCCATGACGTCAAGAAGGTGCTGGCGCTGGTGCCCAAGGACAAGCAAAGCCTGCTGTTCTCGGCCACCTTCAGCGATGAAATCCGTGAGCTGGCCAACGGACTGCTGCGCAACCCCCAGTCCATCCAGGTCACGCCGCGCAACACCACCGTGCAGCGCATCAAGCAGGTGATCCACCCCGTGGGTCGCGGCAAGAAAAAGCAGGTACTGCTGCACATCATTCAGGAAAACAACTGGAGCCAGGTGCTGGTCTTCACCCGCACCAAGTTTGGCGCCAACAATGTGGCCGAGTACCTGACCAAGAACGGCGTCTCCGCCATGGCTTTGCACGGCAACAAGAGCCAAAGTGCCCGCACCCAAGCCTTGGAAGGCTTCAAAACGGGTGAGTTGCGAGCGCTTGTGGCTACAGATATTGCAGCCCGCGGCATCGACATTGACGAACTGCCCAACGTGGTCAACTACGAGATCCCCAATATCTCGGAAGACTATGTGCACCGTATCGGCCGCACAGGCCGCGCAGGCCGCGAAGGCAATGCAGTCAGCCTGGTCTGCATGGACGAAGAAGGCTTCATGATGGATATCGAGCGCTTTACCAAGCAAGAGATTCCGGTTCAGCCCATCGAAGGCTTTGGCCCTGAAGAAGGTGAAATCGCCGAGCCCATCGCCATGGGCCGCCAAACCCTGTGGGGTGGCGCAGGCAAGCCTCCCAGCCGCGATGTGATGCAGGCAGCTGCCAAGGCGGCCCGCCAGGAAATGATGGAGCGCATCCGCTCCAACAAGGCGCCCACCGGTGGCCGCGGTGGCCGTCGCCCTACTGCTGCAGATGCCCAGCAAGGCGAAGCAGAAGGTGAAGCACAGCAACGCCCCCCACGCCAGCACAAGCCCCGTAGCAACAACCGCGTCAACAACCAGCGCGGCCAGGGCCAGCAAGCGGTCGAACGCAACTCCGATCGCGGCACTGAGCGCAACAATTCCTTCGGCCCGAGCGACCGCGCTCCACGCCCCCAGAGCAACAACGATCAGCAGCGAGCTCCCAAGCGCGGCGGCGCCCGCCAGTTCGGTGATCGCGAACGCGGCAACCGCTACGACGACCAGCCCCCCCGCGCCGATGCGCACCTGGGCACGCAGCAAGGCCATGCCCGCCACAACGGCGCGCGCGGCAGCAATGCCGGTGGCCAGCCCGATCCCATGCGCACCAGCGTGGACAGCATGGCTGACCGTGGTCGTCGTGGCGGCTTTGGCGGCGGTCGCGGTGGCTTCGGTGGAGGCGGCAATCGCGGTGGAAATCGTGGAGGCTTTGGCGGCGGTTACAGCCGTTAATCCACGGCATCCATGGCTGAAGGTGTGAAATCGCCTTCAACCCACCGTCCCGAAGGGCTGCAATCTCCAATATTGCAGCCCTTCTGTTTTTTCCAGCTGCAGCATCGCTGCCCGCTGACAGCCGATCGCAAGCCAGCCGACCTAATATGGGCTCCAGATGTGCGAAGCTTGGGCTTTCGCTCTTGGCATGTTCTTTTTATCTGCGTTGAACTTATGACATTTCTAACCAAGCCTGTTTTCTCTCATGCCAAGCGCACGCAGTCCGTCTGGACTCAAAGCATGCTCAAGCTGACGACAGTGGGCTCGGCAGTGCTGTTGACGGCCTGTGCCAATGTGCAGCTGCAGCCCTGGACTGGCATGTCAGGCCCGGCACCAACGACGAACGCCCCAACGGCCAGTGCCCCTACGCCTCCCTCAACGGTCAGCCAACCGGTTCCCCCTGCGCCACCGCTCGCATCACTGCCCTATAACCCTGCCATCGAATCTCGCTTCACCGACCCCACCACTCTTTATGACACACCGGGTCTGGGCAACGGACGACAGCAGTTCAGCACACAGACAGAAATTTCTGCATGGCTGCAATCTGTGAGCAGCAAAGCTGGCAACGGCTCCCAGCTGTCCACTGTCACCATCGGCACCTCTCAACGAGGGCTGCCGATTCAAGCCCTTATTGCCACACAGGGCCAAAGCACGCAGGCAACAGCCATCAACAGCAATGGCAAACCCACTGTTCTGCTGGTCGGCGGCCAACGTGGCGACGAACCTGCCAGCACAGAAGCCTTGTTGGTCGTCACACGCGAACTAGGCCAGGGCGGCCTGCTGGCGCCATTGCTGCAACAGATCAACATCATCATCTTGCCCCGAGCCAACCCTGATGCGGCAGGCTCGGCCAGCCACGTTACAGCAGACGGCACAGACCTTGTTCACGATCATCTGCTGCTCAGCACTCCGGAAGCACAGGCCCTCGCTCGCCTGACCCGCAACTACCGCCCGGCTGCTGTGATTGACTTGCGTGAATTCGCTGCGGCAGGCACGCTGCTGCAGAAATTTCAAGCTGTGCAGCGCTACGATGTGCTGCTGCAACCCGCTGCCACGGCCAATGCACACGAGTTCGTCAACAAGGCTGCACGAGAGTGGTTCAGCCTGCCTGTACGTAACGCGCTCAAGCAGGCAGAGCTCAGCAATGAATGGTTTTTTCAGCCCAGCGCTCAGCCTGAGGACAAGTCGCTGTCCATGGCCGACTTGACTGCGGACACCCTCGCCAACACCAGCAGCCTGAAAAATTCTGTTGCCCTGCTCATCGCCAGCCGCGGCTCCGATCTGGACCGCCTGCACATTCAGCGTCGCGTGCACAGTCTGGTCACTGCGGCAACGGCTGCACTGCGTGCAACGGCCGAGAAATCGAAAAATCTGAAGCAGGTCGAGTCTTTCGTCTCCCGCGACATTTCCGCTCTCGCTTGCCGCAACACCCTGACTATCCAGGCTAGGCAAACGCCCGAGCAGCGCACCATCCACATGCTACGGGCCGACTCAGGTCAGGAAATTGAGGCTCGCGTGGACTGGAACTCGTCGTTGAGCATCAAGCCCGAACAAAGCCGTCCTCGCCCATGTGGCTACTGGCTGTCGGCTGACTCCGGGCGAGCCGTCGACCGTTTACGCCTGCAGGGAGTGCAAGTCATGCAGATTGCGGAATCTGGCCAGATGCTTGCAGAAAACTACACTCCGTCTCGCTCCGGCAGCAACACCCCCGTGCTGACGCGCGGCGCCATTGAAGCGCCTATGGGCAGCTACTACATCACTCTCAACCAGGCAAAAGCCCATTTGGCGACTGCAGCCCTGGAGCCCGACACACCCTTCAGCTATGTAAGCAAAAGCCTGATTACGGCCCCCACAGACATTGCACGTGTCGTCGCCGCACCGTCGGTCGTTTTTGAAGAAGAAATGGAATAAAAACCTAAGCCAGGCTCGCAGAGCTGTCAAAACACTCTGTGGCAAACCGCTGATACAGAAACAAAAAATCCATTCATGCAATTGCATGAATGGATTTTTGTTCATGTGGCCTGCCCGACAGGGATCGAACCTGTGACCCACAGCTTAGAAGGCTGTTGCTCTATCCAACTGAGCTACGGGCAGTTTGACTGAAACAACCCAGCAAAGCTGGGTTGTTGAAAATGGCTGTCGGGAATTGAACCCGCGTTAGTCTCTCATTCTAAGCGGCTTACAAGGCGTCGGTGCGAAATTGGTGCTATTTCTGCCGCAGCGACAGACACCATCCGACACAGCATCAGCGCAACAAGCGGCATGTGATGCAACGCAAGACACCGTCGAAAGTGCATCTTGCATCATATTGAAATAGGAATTTCGGATTTCCGAACCCAATTTAGCGCTACATTAACACCCTTCGGAGCGTAGCGCAGCCTGGTAGCGCATCTGCTTTGGGAGCAGAGGGTCGCGAGTTCGAATCCCGCCGCTCCGACCAAACGATACAAGGCCTTGGGTTGAAAAACCCAGGGCCTTTTGTCTATACGCCGGTGTCGCTCATATGCTTCGCTGGTTGACCCGTTTGGACAGCTCTTCAGCACTTTCACGGCGCTCGCTATAGCGATCCACCAGGTAGTCCGAACAGTCTCGCGTCAGCAGAGTGAACTTGACCAGTTCTTCCATCACATCCACCACTCGCTCGTAGTATGAAGAAGGCTTCATCCGACCGCCCTCATCGAACTCGGCAAATGCCTTGGCAACGGATGACTGATTGGGGATGGTGATCATGCGCATCCAGCGACCCAGCACACGCATCTGGTTGACCGCATTGAAGGACTGCGACCCACCCGAGACTTGCATCACCGCCAATGTCTTGCCTTGCGTCGGTCGCACGGCACCAGCGGACAAGGGAATCCAGTCTATCTGCGCTTTGAGGATGCTGCTCATCGCACCATGACGCTCAGGAGACGTCCAGACCATGCCCTCAGCCCATACAGCCAGCTCACGCAGTTCCTTGACCTTCGGGTGATCGTCAGGGGCTCCATCGGGTTGCGGCAGGCCACGCGGATCGAAGATCCTGATCTCTGCCCCCATCTTCCGCAGCAGGCGCGCCGCCTCTTCGGTCAACAGCCGACTATAGGAGCGATCACGAACCGAACCATACAACAGCAGAATGCGCGGCGCGTGCGTCGCACGCTGTGCAGGCAACAGGCCTTCCAGGCTAGGCTTTTCAAACACTTGTTGGTCGAGGTTCGGTAGATCAGAGCTTGCCAATTCGATTTCCTTTCAGGTCAATGACGGCCTCACCGTCTTCTTTGGAGAATGCAGCCTGTTGCGGCTTCGGCAGGATGTCCAACACAACCTCGGAGGGGCGGCACAAGCGGGTTCCCAAAGGGGTGACCACTATCGGACGATTGATCAGGATGGGGTGCTGGAGCATGAAGTCAATCAATTGCTCGTCCGTCCATTTGGGCTCGCCCAAACCAAGCTCGTCATACGGCGTACCTTTTTGGCGCAACACATCGCGCACGGGCATGCCCATGGCTTGGATCAGCCCCACCAGCGTGGCACGATCAGGTGGCGTCTTGAGGTACTCAATGACCGTGGGCTCTTCACCGCTGTTGCGGATCAGGGCCAGAGCATTGCGAGAGGTACCGCAAGCAGGGTTATGGTAGATCGTGATGTCGCTCATGGCGTAGATTTCCGTTGCAAAGACTCAGGACGCCACGCTGAGCCGCAAGGCCAGCGCTGCAAGTGTGATGAGCAGCACGGGTATGGTCAGCACCGCACCGACTTTGAGGTAGTAGCCCCAGCCGATGGTTGTGCCCTTCTTGGAGAGTACATGCAGCCAGAGGAGCGTGGCCAGGCTGCCAATCGGCGTGATCTTGGGGCCGAGATCGCAGCCAATCACATTGGCGTAGACCATGGCCTCCTTGACTGTTCCGCTGGCCGCGGATGCATCGATCGACAAGGCTCCAATCAGGACCGTGGGCATGTTGTTCATGATGGAAGACAGCACCGCAGACAGCACGCCTGTGCCCAGCGATGCGGTCCACACGCCGCCGGTTGCAAATTGATTCAGCAACACGGCGATGTAATCCGTAAGGCCCGCGTTGCGCAGCCCGTAGACCACCAGGTACATCCCCAGCGAGAACACCACGATCTGCCACGGAGCACCATGAAGCACCTTCCTGGTGCTGATGGCATGACCATGCGCAGCCACAGCCAGCAAGATCGCCGCCCCCACTGCAGCCACGGCACTGACGGGCACTCCCCGAGGCTCCAGTGCGAAGAAGCCGACCAGCAGCAAGACCAGCACTACCCAGCCAGCCTGGAAGGTGGCCAGATCTTTGATCGCAGCCGACGGGCGTTTGAGCTGGGCCACATCGTAGGTAGCAGGAATATCGCGCCGAAAAAACAGCAGCAGCACCCCGAGGCTGGCCAGGACCGAGGCGATGTTGACCGGCACCATCACCGATGCGTAGTCATTGAAGCCGATCTTGAAAAAATCGGCGGAGACGATATTCACCAGGTTGGAAACGATTAGCGGCAGGCTCGCAGTGTCGGCAATAAACCCGGCGGCCATTACGAACGCCAGCGTTGCCGCCGCAGAGAAGCCCAGCGCCAGCAGCATGGCCATTACGACGGGCGTGAGAATCAAGGCGGCTCCGTCATTGGCAAACAGGGCCGAAACGGCGGCACCCAGCAGCACGATGAAAGCAAACAGCTTGACTCCGCTGCCGCCACCCCAGCGGGCAAAGTGCAATGCAGCCCATTCGAAGAAGCCGGCCTCATCGAGCAAAAGGCTGATGATGATGACGGCAACAAAGGTCGCCGTGGCATTCCAGACGATATGCCAGACCACCGGAATATCAGCAATGTGCACAACCCCCAGCAGCAGCGCGATACCGGCTCCAATCGAGGCGCTCCAGCCAATGCCAAGGCCGCGCGGCTGCCAGATGACCAGCGTCAAGGTGAAAATGAAAATCAGAATGGCCGTCAACATTGAACTGTTCCTCGCAACAACCGCTTCAGCAATGGCATAAAGCCGCAGCGTCTGGGGTGCATGCTGCGCCCTGGCAGCAGTTCTCGGTGAGATAGGCGAGCAGGCCATTCATGACGGGGAACGCAGCGCGATAGAGCACATTGCGCCCCAGCCTCTCCTGACTAACGAGCTCAGCATGGAACAACTCCTTCAGATGAAATGACAGTGCATTGGGAGCAATGCCCAACTGCCCAGCCAATGCGCTGGGTGTCAGACCTTCTGGGCCAGCAACTACCAACGCACGAAAGACGCGCAAACGTGCTTCATGGGCCAGTGCGGAGAGGGAACGAATTACTTGATCTTCTTGCATAGATCAATAATTCAATAACTGTTGAATTATTGACTTATTCCCATGCACGATTGGGGTTGACATCGGGCTACGGGACGACCGCTTTACGTATGCGCGTCAAGTGGCTGCTTGGGGCCGTCAGGTGACCGTATCAGCTCGACCCGGGGCTGCCTTTCTCAATCTCCAAAGGGCCGAGCAGGAGCTGTTATATGCATGCTCGTATGAATCTGTATGCCTTGAGGCATCATGGGCAGCCCAACTTATCGAAATGAAGTCCTATGCGCACTTCTGTCACTTTGATCGCAATCGCTGTTTCCGCCTTGACCGCCCAAGCTGCACTGGCGCAATCCGTGCAAGCCACTTGCGAAAGCAAACGGGCGGAAATCTCACGCGACATCGAATATGCCAAAGCCAAGGGCCAGGTGAGCCGTGTGCGTGGCCTGGAGAAGGCGCTGCGCGAAAACCAGACTCATTGCAGCGACGCCAAACTCGAGCAAGAGCATGCTGCACGAATTGCCGAGCAAGAGAGAAAGGTGGAGAAGCGGCAACGTGATCTCGACGATGCACGAGAAGCAGGTAAAGCTGACAAGATCGCAGATCGTGAAGCCAAGCTAGCCAAGGAAAGAGCTGAGCTGGAAAAACTGCGTAGAGGAAAGCTCTGAGTCTGAGACAAGCCGTCTGCATCAGGCCGCACTTAAGTGCAGCCGTGGATGACGATTATTGGCCAGCTCCAGCTAGACGCCATGACGCAGCCGCCTCCTCTGAGACAATCGTGCCATGACCGATGAATCACCGATCCACACCGTCCACAAGCGCGTTTGCCAGTCCTTCCTGAGACACTGGAAGGCCCATAACAATGCCTATCCCAAGCTCATCAAAATGCCGCCGGAAGAGTTGCGGCAGTTCAACATCGTCAACTCCTTTGGCAAGCCCAATGAGCTGTGGGGCGTTCCGATTGAAATCGATGCCAACACCACGGGTGTGATGATTGCGGTCGATGGGACGGAAATGCCTCTGGTCGAAGGCTATTGAGAGTGCGCCTCCACCACAGATGAGAGCATGCAAAAAGCCCGCCGAGGCGGGCCTGGTTACAGGGTGTCAGGGCGCGCTAGCGCTTCATCTGGTCACAGGTGCTTTTCTGTTTTGCCGCAGTCAAGGTGCCCCACTTCTTCTTGAAGTCGGATGCGTAACCGACATACATCTTGTCGTAGCCGGTGGGAGTCACGCCGAGATCCTTGATCGCCGCGTCGCGCTGCTTGATACGGCCAGCCTCCACATCCCGGGCGCTCATGTGCCCACAAGCCAGAGCAAGCTCATTCATGCTCGCGGCCATGTTGATCGTTCCTGAAGCTACGGCTGCTTTCGCATCATCCGCATGTGCAGAAAAAAACATGCCTGCCGACATCGATGCGGCCAAAACCATCAGTGCTGCTTTCATGAGCATTCATCTCCTCAAGTGTGAGCAGGCATCGTACTGACTTCATCGCGCGCAGCTACCCCTCTCCGGAGGGGGTTCGCGTTAGAGTCGCTCTGCTACATTCCTTCGCAGAGGAGGACTGGGACAGATGAGCGCTTTTCAGTTTGCGGTGGCAGGCCTGGCCGCTGCAGTTCTCGCCGGCTGCGCGATCGAGCCCGTGGTTCGACAAGCCGATCTCGATAGCTGGCAAGGGATGCCGGTACAAGCGCTCGACACCCATCCGGCCTTCTCCTCCATGCCCATGACCACACGCACCTCAGCACCTGACATTGAAGTGCGCGACTACGTCAACACCCAACGGGGCGCGTACTGCAGCGGCACGACCTTCTTTGGTGGCTGCGTCGATAACGACAAGCTTGTCTGCCACAACCTCTTCTCCATCAAAGACGGCCGAGTCGTCGAGTACACGCTATCAGGCCAATGCACCACCAATGACTCTGTCAGACCAGAGCAGCGCTACCTCAGTCTGACAAGCCAGTAGCGGCTATTTCTTCGCCGCCTCGGCAACAGGGGATCACATCAGCTACCGGCCCCTTTGCAACATTCCTTCGCATCGGAGAAATAAAAGAGATGACAGCTTTTCAAGGAACCGCCGCTCTACTAGTCGCATTACTCTGTGGCCCACATTTGCATGCACAGCAGATCACAGGGGATGAACTGCATCAATGGCTCTCTGAAGCAAAACAATCTCAAGCGGGTATCGCGCCGGGCAGCCAACAAGCCAATATTGCTCGCGGGTATGTTTTAGGAGTTGCCGAGACACTGGTGTCGTCCAAAATCATCTGCATACCAGATGACGTCACACGCGACCAAATCTTGGACATCATTCCTATGGTGCTTTACGCTCAGCCGCAGCTTAGGCACAAGCATGCCAACCGGCTGGTCGCGGTGGCATTGCAGGATGTCTTCCCCTGCAAGCCAAAGTAGGTGGTAAATGCTCTGCTACGTTCCTTCACATAGGAGGGACGAGAGATAGCTTTTCAGATCGCTGCCATTCCCGGCGCGTGCATCGTTCTTGCAGGGTGCGGCAGCACGGTTCGCTCACAGGTGTCCGCGTTTCATGAGCGCGATGCGGTCAAAGGCTCAACCTTCGCCATGGTTCCCTGCCCGGAACAGAAAGCTGATCTGGAATACAGGACTTATGCAAAGGCCCCGGCTTCTGGATTGACCAAAGCTGGGCTGCCTGAGACAAACCTGTCGAATGCCAAATACGCGGTACTGATGAACTACAGCATCGACAAAGGCAAATCCGAAATCTCGTCTATCCCCATCATTGGCCAAACTGGCGCCGCCTCATCAAACACCTACGGGCAAGTGAATCGCTCCGGCAGCTTCTCAGCAACTACATACAACACACTCACCTTGTTCTGCAGGTTCTGGGCTTCCAGTTGCGAACGGGATACCTGGTCGGCAACCGCCGTGGCCGTTGCGCGTTCATCGGCCATCTCGCCGTAAATCTGCTTCGCCCATTCCAATTGTTCCTTGGACTGCCGCGCTTGCATCAGCGCGGCTGCATTTTGCCCACTGGGGTCGACCTTGGCACTCTTTCCCATTGCTCAGCCCTTCCCCGTGCACTGCGCCCGCTCCTGGCTGCAGCCAATCCGCTTCGAGAAACCTGTGTGGGTGATCCGTCCGCCCACGAACCACGCCAGGCGGCCGGCATTGTTGGCCTTGCGCTAATGACAGCTCATCTGCACGCGCCCCAGCTGCGCCAGTACCCGCTCGGCATAGCTCCACAGGTGCACCACCATTCCGCAGCGCGCGCCCTGCTCCATAAACAGCATGTCGTCACAGGCCACCGGCTCGCCCATATTCAGGTCCTGATACAGGCTCAGCCACACACGTTGCGGCGCACGGTCAGAATCAGCAACTGTCCGGAGTGCTCGATCTGGCGCAGCTCATCCCACCGTACGTGGGCCGGCACGCCAGGCGGCAAGGTTGCCCGTCAACTCCGCGATCTCGCAGCTGATCGGGGGTGTGATGATGACGACTCCCTCCGCGCATCTGCCGGCGCGCCCGCCGCATTCCGATGGACACCGAGGGCGGTGGTGATAGCGGCCCCCGACGCAGCCCCCAGTGACTAAAGTCAAGTGGAAAGCAGCATCTGACATGCTGACAGGATCGGGCAAAGATGGCCACCCTGCACCAGTCTACGATGGCTGCTCCCACACAACCATCACCAGACAAGGCTGCCATGCCACACCAGATCCAGAAGCTAGAACAATTGCGCGAATTCACGCTGGGCATGCAGGCCGCGTTCTTTACAGTCATGGGGGCCCTCATCAGCACACACCCCGATCCCAAAACGCTGCGCGCTGTTCTGGAGCTATATCGGCAACGCGAACTTGCCTATATCAAAGACAAGGAACTATCGAAACCCGTGCTGGACGCGTTCCTTCAGATGTGGACCCGGGTCGACGCAGAAAGCCAGCACTCCTTGAAAATGCGTCAGCAGCAACATCGCGCTCGGAGTCGAGGCACGCATCAACCTTGACCCTCATTGCGCGATGAAGCAGTAGGCGTGCAACATGCGTATGAATCCCTTGTGGATTTCAGAAGTAAAAAAATTGAGCCATTCTTGACGCCAATAGTGCTCCATGAACCCATATGCCGGAGCTAGCTTCAAGTGGGGGCTGAGTTCTGCAAGGTACTGCAGTATGACCGGGCCTTCACGCAGCAAGCTGCCATCTTTAAGTTCCAGAAATGGCGCATAACCCAAAGGATTGAGGTCCAGGAAGCTGCGCCCATCCTCGGTCACATGCGTTTTGTAGTCCACCTCGATGGGTGTGAAGTCCAGCTCCAGTTCGTGCCTTGGACCTGCGCGCTCTCGAAGAGTCAGGCCTGGTCAAAAGAACGGTGTGGCCCAGTGCTCCCGTTCAGGTCGATTACGAGCTGACGCTCGATGGCTAGCGCTTGAAACCCGTAGTCACCGTAAAGAAAGAGTTTGGGATGTGGCTGAAACAAAAAGCTAGCACTTCCCGGCAGGCCGCAAATGGGGCCTCTTGAGTCTGAAGTCTCAAGCTCTGCAGCGATTCTGGCCGCAAGCCCCCCCCTGCTCCGAACCTCCAGCAGTTATGCGCGCCGCTTTTTCAGCCGTATATCGCCGCTCCCAATATCGACTTCATCGCCCCATCCGAGGTAACGATAGAGACGCGCAGCCCGGCTTTCTTTGGCCGTCTCAAGCCAGGCTGATGCATGTTGCTGAAATATGGCTTGCTCACAAGCATGGGTGAGAGCCGTTCCGATTCCGCATCCTTCATGCTCGGGCAGTACAAATAGCGCAAACAGGCACGCGCTGTCCAAGTCCACCATGGCGAAGCCGACGACCTCATCATTGACAGCGGCAACCCAAGAACAAGGAGCACCAAGAACTGCCTGCGAAATGGAGTCTGGCGTGACACCGATGGCAGACAGTTCCTCTGCGATCATGGTGTTCTCCCCGACAGCGGCTCTGACTCTGAACATAGCATCCACATCGGAGACGGACGCAGGTCTAATTTGAGGAGTAGGAGCCTTGCTTTTCATCGCCAAATTCTAGGCGTCCCAAGCCTGTGACCATGTAATGAGCAACCGCATCTGCGCAGCAGAAAGCGACACAAGGACTACAACTGAGTCAGTTCAATCGAATCCGTGAATCTCAGAGCCTCATCAAGCAAGCTTTGCAGCGCCACCGCCGCTACGGTGCGATCCACCAAGTGATCAATGAAATAGAATCCGTCCGGATCTACAGCGAAGCCGTACGCGTCGCACATCAACTCTCTATTTACTGCGTTTGGCAGCTTTCGTAGCAAGGCTGCGGGGTCGTAGCTGCTTGGCACAGAAAATTTGATCTTGTACTCTAGTCCCATGTCTCTCGGTCTGGCTTTAGGGTAGTCGAGCTTATCTCACGGCCAAACACGATAAGCAGCCGCCTATGGAGGTACGCTGCAGCTGCTCCGGTCAGCCATAAACTATCTGTAAGTTTCAGCCCCGCATCTAGCGGGCTTTTTTACGCCCACCAGTCGTCTCGGATTTCATTGATCACCCAGGCCGCCAGTACGGCCAGGATCCACAGACCAACCATCTGCATCATGAGGGTAGACATCGCCGCTCTCCTTGAAGCGCGTGATGCCTCAATAGTGCGCCGCTCCCGCCCGGGGTTCAAGTGCCAACAGCTCGGCCAGTGCGGGCTTTTGCAGCACGCCACTCTTCAGGCTAGTAAAAATAGTTCGTTAGCTCGTTTTTCTTGACAACATAAGACTCGCATTTCCATACCTCATCCATCGCGGAAAACCGCTCTGATGAGTGCCAGGAGATCGGGCCTGCACCCCGGCTCATGCCGCGGCACGGCTGGGTAAACACAGGCACCGCAGGTGGTAGCGGATACAAAAGATCGTCGTTTGCTCAAGTCAGTTCTGCTTTGCCCCCGGATAAGACCGGCAACAGAAACCTCGAAGGCAACGCGAAATCCATCCGCTGGGTTCCAAACGGCGGCGAGACATTCCGGGAGGCCAAGAGCAACAACGCCCACCGAGCAATCGGCGCCTGTTCCTGAGCGACATCAGGGGCGCTGACCAGAGCGTCTTGGATCAGAGCTCTGCGGTTTGTCTGAACTCGCTAGGGTTTGATCAGCAGGGACAAGGCGAACGCTCCAGGCCCGGGGTCCTGGGCCAGATGCTGAACCAGACTCTCCCGATCTGCGGCCGTGCGCTGCTGGGACAAGAATCGCTTGCCACGCAGGTTTTCTATATCCACCTCGAAACCGATGAGACGCGCCGCCACAGACTCCAAGAACTCAGGATCAGCTTGAGTGGGTGACCATGGCTCTTTTCGCGACGCCTCTTGGGAATGGGTTAAGGCATTCAGGTGCTCACGCATCCACACAGCATCATCGACAAATCGGATGTGGCCTTGTGCTTGAACCGCCACGTAGTTCCAGCTTGGGGCATTTCGTCCGCTTCGCTGCCCGTTGATGTACCACTTGGGCGAGATATAGGCATTCGGGCTCTGGAAGATGGCGGTCACTGTCCTGATGCTGGGGCCCTTTAAAAACAAGTGATGACTGCGGCTCACATGCCCTGCGAGCCGTCCGAACAAACTCCCCTTAACCCACAGCAGCGGCAGCAGATTGATTTCCACTTCGCCGGCACCTTCCGCAATCACTGTTGCGAGCGGGTAGTCATGCATGACCTGCTGCAACTCGCTGACCTCAGCAATGGAAAAAAGCGGCTGTATGTACATACGGAGTGGCTTTCATGAAGTGCAGCCACAAGTGTCGAGCAATGACGGGCATCCAAAGGTCACCTCTGTGCCAGCCTGAGCTGGCGGCCGCTGTTCAAACCAGAGCCTTGCTCGCAGCAGCTTCCGCTTGAAATAAACAGCTTATCAAGAGATGTCATTAGCTGTCGTCTTGGTTATCTGGCCATCGCGGTCAACGACTTTGAGAATCCCGAGAACAACGGCGCCCTCCTCAAGATCATGGCCCACTGCGCGATAGCGATGGCCAGGATCAGACTCTCGATTGGGCCGAGCACCCCGCTGACCGACATGTCGCCACTGCATAATGGAGATTCAAAAATGTGAGCATTTAGCCAACATGTGGCACGTATATGCCCTCCCTCGCAGGGCTTTAGCGGGGCCTCAAGAAAGAGCTTGGCGCTGAAAAACTAAACCGGGCGTGGAGTTACGTAGCCCTAGATACCGCCACCGACAAACCGCAAGCCGGGTGGTTCGCTCTTTTTCTTGATGGGGTGCCAGGGGTCGGCTCCTCGGTTACTAAAAACCAGGCCTGCAAGGGCCTGGCTGGAAAACTGCAAGAGGGCAATCGCACCGGCCACAGGTGCCCGTCATGACCACTCCGGAAAAGTAGCGGGGCTATCCGGTGTGACCTACTCAAGCAGGTACTACAGCCCAGGAATGGGCCTGCGCTGCCGTCGATTAGAAGCACGGTGCGCGCTGTGCGTCGTGGCGAAAGCGGTCACACCAGATGGCGCAGCCCCTTTCCTAACCCAAGTGCGCAAACCTGTAGCCGGCCTCTCGTCTGGTGAACCGTAGCGCCATCGCCGCACTCCTGCCTCACTGAACCGTGAGTTCACCCCGCTGGTCGGGCCTTTTATTCAGCGGTACTGGCCACAGTTCAGTACTGCGAGCGCCAGCGGTCATCAGGGCGTCTGTCGGGCCTGTAAGGTCTCTGGTCTCGGTCGTTATCCCAGCGACCCTGCTCGTATTCATAACGCCCCCCACGATCGTTGTCGTAACGGCCTCCGTGGCCGTGACCGTAGTACCCATCGTGCGGAGCAACGATGCATCCACCCAATGATGCAGCAACGGCCAGCACAGCAGCCAGAGCAGACAGTTTCTTCATGGCAACTCCTAGTTGGTTGTTGCCACCAGTCTAAAACTCATAGTCAGACCGGCCTGTAAACAAATATTCCCCTATACCTGCCATCAGTAACGGTCTTGATATCAGCCCGCAGCATTCGCTCGCGGGCTCTTTTGCTTTGCCTACACGAAATCCCATGTCTACCCGTACCGACCACCGACCCGTTGATGAAGACCTCGTGCAACGCCTGCGCGAGAAGAAAGCCTTGTTAAATGGCCGTGCATCCACACCCTGGCTCTTGCGCTGCGACTAGCGGCCCTGCTCCTTCCTGCACGCACCGGCGCTTGGGGACAAGGCTACTGATCGCTCTACAGTGGCTGCTGACCCTGTTTGGTTTTTATGCCTGATCGCTGCGGCCGTGGTGATGGCACTCACGCCCGGTGCATGGCAGATGTAGACGTGACCGCCGCAAGGTTAATCGCTGCTCGCGCAGCGCTACGGAGCCACTCATGAAAACTATTCTTGAAGGCCTGACTCTCATCGTCGCCCTCTTCATGGGACTGGCCTGGCTGACCAACCCTTGGGCCCAGGCGGATGAACCGTCCTTTCCCGTCAAGGCAATGCGCAACGAGTTCGTGTGCCCGGGCATACATGCCCAGTGGCTGGACGACAGGACCGTGCAATGCCTGACAGAAACGCACATATGACCATGGCGCTGCCTGCGCTTCCACTACATATTGCTGCGCACGAAGAACGGGCCATCCCCGCCAGTCCATGGTTGCATGTTTCGGCCGTACATCCAGCGATCACTGTCTGCCCCCATGCTCATGGAGCCCATGGGCTGGCTGGCGCCCTGGGCTGGCATCGAGCCCGAATCACGCCCTGGCATCATCGAACACCCGGCCAGCATGCTGGCAACTGCCGTAATCAGAAGTAGCGCTTTCATGACAACCCCTTGAGAAAGTGAAGTCTCTCAGGCTAGTCCCGCTGCGCCCCCGGCTTGTAAGTTCTTGTTGAACCGCCGATTTGCCTACCCAGTTCGTATGCTTGAACCGCTCAGGGGCTGCCTTTGAACATCCTGTCCCGATGGGCGAGCAGGGTGCGGGTCATCACCTGATCCACCGCATACAAGTACTGGTCATTCGCCAGTTGCCCGCGGCCGTTGGGTGCGAGCCAGGTTCGTCCTCGCTGCGACACGGATGCAGCGTAGAAGTACTCGTCCAGCGCAGTGCCTGTATACGTCGCGCCCACAGCAATACGATGCGACGCAAAGTCCAGGTAAAGACAGAAGTCACGCGGCGCTCTCCAGCAGTCGGACACCGCGCTAGTCAAACCTGATACGCCGCCCTGCTTGTAGACCTGCAGCGAGTCAGACACGGCCTTCCTCACATCGCTGGCAATGGAGCTGGCTTCCTTTGCCAGTACTCCGCCAGACAGGGTGACCAAATAGATGGATGTCAGCAGGCACGCAAAGGCTTTTATTTTCATGACATGATACACAAACAGCATCTCCACTCACTCAAGTTGCTATCTGTGGTCAATTTTGGGCCTGGCGGCGTCTTGAATTATTGCAGTGCAGCAAGAAATACACCGAATTTTCATTCAGCCGGTTATTTTTGGAGTAGCACTAGTCAGGGCTGCCATGCTGAAGTACTGAACGGAAACCCTGGCTGGCCTGAAATAGGCACCGACCAGAAACTACTGAACCCTGAAAGTCATTTTTTCTTGCTGGGTACGCAGCAGGCTATCCATGACTTGTTCTACCGCCTGCAGATATTGGACATTGGCTGTGGGGCTTCGGGCACTCAGCGAGAGCCAGGCATGTGCCCGCTCCAACGAGGCCGACGTGTAGAAATACTTGTCAACAGCCGTGCCGCTGCGGTTCGCATTGGCAGCAATCCGCTGCGAAGCCACGTCCAGATAAAGACAGAAATCACGCGGCTGTCGCCAGCACTCCGACACCGTCCCCTTCAGCCCCGCCATGCCATGACCTCGATAAATCCTCAAAGACTCTGAAGCGGCTTTGTTGACCTCACTGGCAACAGCATTTGAGCTCTGCCCAAAGCACTCCAAAGCAAATGAAGTAGTGCAAATTGCCGCTATACCAACTGCAATAGCTCTGAATTTCATGGCCTGCTTCGATTATTAAAAACGCAATTTAGCTATCTCATTTTGATAGCAATCAAGTCATTCTCTTGAGCCTAACCGGTCGAATTATTTCAATTTTTAGTGGAAAACCATAGTCACATCAGCGGGGATTGGCCACCGCGCTCAAGACGCTTAATCAGTTATGCGCATTCTCAACACTTGGCAAGGTGATCTGCAGGCGCGCAAGGATGCCCGGCAGCATGCCGGGGGCTGCACAGCAAGATCACTGCGCCCGAGATGCACCCATGCCTTTACCCTAATAGCCCCAACCATGTCCGCCCGGGTAGGTAGCTCCGCCGCTCAATCCCGAACCTGGCCATGGCCACAAGCTGCCTTGATTTTCATGGCCCTCATTGCCGCGATCTGGAGCCTTCTCTCTGCCCCAATCATTGTCAAAGTCGCTTGAGCGGCCTGGCTGCGGGATTTCGTTGTTTCGAAGATCCTGATCTGCATTCCTCTCCTTCTGGTGGGGGCCCGGCTTCGCGCCCTGACCGTTCACAGGCGCCTGAGTCGCGCATCCAGCCAGCATCAAGGCGACCGCAGCCAGTGCAAATAGCTCTTTCATGGCAGCCCTTTCTACAAGTGTTGCTGCCAACAGCCTATCCCTCTCAGGAAGCATCTATGTAAGGCGATGTTCGCCTGTAAGAGTTCATCAACTCGAAGAACGCCCACCAACGGCGGACTCATTCAGGAGCAGCGATGTTTAAAAACATGAGCATTTACCGCGTTGCCGATCGCTAGCAAGGCGGCCCGCAGGCGCTAGAGGATGCCATCTTTGACGAATGTGGCACCACACAGAAGCACTCCGCCAGTTGGGCACCGCCGCGCGGTGAGCAGTACGGCCCTCTGATCGAATCCTTGGACGGACAGTGGCTGATGCGGTGCGCTTCAAGACAGAGACCAAGGTGTTGCCGGCCAGCGTACTCAATCGCAAGGTCAATGAGAAGGCTGAGCACATTGAAAAAACGAAGGCCGCAGCCCGGCAAGAAAGAGCGCCGCGAACTCAAGGACGAGGCCAAGCTGGACCTGCTGCCTATGGCCTTCACCAAGCAAGACGGTATGTGGGTATGGGTCGACCTGCAGGTCCGTGTACTCAGGTCGTGGACACAAGTGCCCAAAGCCGCGCCGATGAGATCGCCACGCTGCTGGTTGAAGGCCTGCCCGGCTTGCGGTGACGTTGGAGGATACGCAGGCCAGCCCACAGGTGGCCATGGCACATTGGCTGATCACCCAGGAGCCACCCACAGTCTTCACTGCCGACCGCGAGGCAAAGCTGAAAGCCTGCGACGAATCCTAGGCTGTCGTGCGCTACGCCCGCCACCCCTTGGGTATTGACGAAGTCCGCCAACACATCAAGCACGGCAAGCTCCCCACCAGACTCGCCATGGACCAGGGAGGAGCGGGTGAGCTTCGTGCTTGCCGAAGGCTGCCAGATCAAGGACATCGCACTGCGGGATGCGGCGATGGATGGCAACAGCCAGGACGACGGGGGTGAGCATTGCCACGGGCGAGCTTTCACGCCTGATTCCCGATCTGATGGATGCACTGGGGGGGAGAAGCTCGCCCCAGCCGATCAGCCTCCGCGCGACCTGATGGAATCTGTCAAGTCTGAGGCCGGATTGGGGCGTCCGAAGAGATAGCCCTGAAATTGCGAATATCCCAGATCAACGAGCATGGTGTGCTGGCTGTGATCTTCAACCCCCTCGACGATAGCCTCCATCCCCATCAGCTCGGAAATCTCCAGGATCTTTTTAAGCAGGTTCTTCGAGGACTCGCTTGACTTGGCATCCTTGATGAACTGCCTGTCGATCTTGATTTTCTGGACCGGCAAAGACTTCAGTATGGCGAGCGATGAGAACCCAGAGCCAAAATCATCGAGAGCCCATCGGATACCAAAGTCTCTCAACTGCTGAATTTTCAAACTTGCTTTTTCAGCATCCATGCTCAAAGCTGACTCTGTCAGCTCAAGTTCTATCAAGCCTGGATCGACTCCCGCCGCCTGTACAACCTTGATGACATCAGACACAAAATCATCATCAATGAGTTGCACCGGACTCACATTGACCGCAATGTACTTATTCTGCAGCAAGGGATCTTCAGACCACTCTCTCAGCAGATGACAGGACTGACGCAGAACTTCCAGCCCAATATCTCTGATCACAAAACTCTCTTCTGCCAGTGGAATAAATTTGTCCGGAGATAAAAGACCACGCTCTCGATGCATCCATCTAACAAGAGCCTCTGCCCCCAAAGGCTTGCCATATTTATCCACTTGAACCTGATAGTGAACCACTATTTCATTCTTGGAAACAGCTTGCGCCAGACTGAATGCCAAGTCGACCTTTTCATTCAAATTGGTTATATATATTTTCAGTATACAGGCCAGAACCAGCGTGGAAAACAGATAGTTGCTGATGCAGCCAATCCATCGGATATTCTCAGGAGGAGAAATACTGGACACATCCATATCCATGAGTCCGACGCCGAAGATTGCGAAGAGAATCAAACATAATCTTGGGAAGATGATCCCCATATATTTGTCTTTCTGATTAAAGACAAATACCACCCCAATTGCCAGCGGCAAAAAGTACACATGGGCAGAGCGCGGAACATCTTCGATAGGACTGTCAATCAAAGAGATGGCGATCACGATCAACAGCAGTGCATGCGCTATACCTGCAAGATATTGATAGCTGAATTTCTTGGCCGAAAAATAAGAACAGACACCGACAAAAAACAAAGCTACAAAAATTAAAGCCAGATCAATTCTTGAGAAAAACGAATAGCATATAGTCCAGAAAATTCCGAGAGAGGTACATACCAGAGTATTCAACTGCAGAAGCAGTCTGATTTTTATGGCCCGATCACTCTTCGGAAACTTCTTTCCCAGCCACTCCACTTCTCTATAGTGAGCCTGCTCTTTATTTTCCACATCTACCAATTTAAATTACTCCATGCTTTTAAACCAAGTAGATGTTGCCAACCTACAAACAATCCCCTTCAATCATATATTACAATTTGTTTCAATGCATTATTTTTTTACTATACATCTTTTTCAATTGATAGTGAGTCCATTGATTTCATATAAATGACATTTTGGCTACGCGCAGATATAAGCCGCGCGACCTGAAAGCAAATGCTCTGCGACCAAGAGCCGACTCCATGCCAGACCACAAAGGCTGACGCGTTTCAGGCGTCCAACCCGGAAAACGACAAGAAGAAAACAGACGCACGAGCGCGTTGCCCAAATGGCACAAAACACAGGCGACAAGCAGCCATCTGATGATGCAGTCCAGCAATGCAAAGCGATGGCCATCAAGACCGGGCTGGCGTCAATTGAACCATCTCTTAGAACCCGCATGAAATAAAGATTCTTCAGGATCCATTTTTCGTCTGTACCCCACTTTGTACCCCCACCTTGGTTTTGGTACCCCGCTTTGCGCTAACCCAGCCCTGAGCATCTGATCTTCACTTAACCCCCTTAGAGAAGCCACGCAACAGTCCGACAACGCGGCTCGAATTACCCGCACCAGGGGGACCGGGGAAGGACCCGCCCTACTTGCCGACGACCTCGCTCCCTCGCAAGACGGGAAAGCAGCGACAAACATTCCATAAAGGAATCAGTTGCACAACATGCCGCGTGCATGTCTTTGGGGATATGACCAAAAATCTTGGGAACACTGGGAACAAGCCAAAAAATTCAATCTAAGTTGTTGTCACCATTTAACAAAAGTGTTCCCAAAATCACTTTGGGAACAACCGTTTTTCCTGGGAACACTGGGAACAAATTGGCCAAAATCTACGATTTGGAAGAGTAAAAGCTAATCAAAATACTCTTCTCTTGAGACAAAGCGGCTGACTCCTTTGCTTTTCTGGTGCCGACTTCAATCAATCAGTAAATCAAACACTGCACAAAATTAATTCCATCGCAGAATAAATCTTCCCTGCCTATCCCTTCGATGCTCGGCTGCCTTTCCTACGGCAATCAAACGGCATGGGCATGCTTAGATAGTTGCCTGCCAACGCACCGGGAGTCCCGAGGCCCGACCTATGGACGTACCACTTCGTCTTGCAATTGGACAAATTGCCAGCCCAATGCAAAAAACCCAAGGCTGTGACGCCTTGGGTTTGCCCATACCAGCATGCACTTCAGCTGTACCGGCAACAGCTATCCAATTCACGGGTTGCGGCTTACTGCATTCGATTGTGGATTCAACCGATCAGTACCTAAGCCCGGTCAAGGCCTGACTGGCACAGGTAGTCAATTCAACCGGAATAGCATTGCGCCACATCTTTCTTTATCGCAAAAATGTATTAGGCACACCTCAATACCCCCCCCCCATTTGAGATTCTTGGTGGGTGCTTTTTAGCGAATCTACCGCCGTTCTTCTTGACACTGGGCCCGCAGCTTTATACCCATCTGAGTCAATCAGAGCTCATGTGTACTCATCATGGATTCATGATGCTCAGGTTTGTAGTCGGCACACTCTTTCCATTCGTCCATTGCGGACTTAGATGGTGCGGCCAATGCGAAAAGCAAGTTCACGCATCCACTGAAGCGCTGGGTCGGCATCGCGGTGTCGATGCCATTGCAGTGTCTGTACCAGCGTGGGTACCTCGATAGGCGGCGGCCAGAGCCTGATCGGCAGCACTTTTTCCGCCTGTAGTGCCACCCGCCTATGCACCGTGGCGATGCGATCGGTTCCGACGACCATCTGAGGTAGAGCCGCCATGCTGGGCGCGGACACTTCGACCTTGCGATTGATGCCGAAGCGGTCGAGAAACCAGCCATCGAATGCCGCGCGCTGCTGGCCCGTGGCGTAGTTCGCGACGACATGCCCGCATTCGAGGTAGTCGTTGAAGGTGAGTTCCTCTTTGATATTGCTGTGACCCGACCAGGTCACGCACAAGTACTGCTCCTCGAACAGCGGTGCGCAAGGGTGGTCCACTGCTGCGAACTGCTCAGGAATGATCAGCAGATCGGCATCCCCTTGCTCGAGCTGCTCGGCTGGCTTGTCATTGAGCGAGCGCAGCTCCAGACCGATTCCCCGTGCCTGTTGGTAGAGGGCCTCGAGCAAGGGGGGAATGAATACTGCGGTCGTGAAGTCCGAGAGCAGCAGCACAAAGGTGCGCGTGGACTCCGCGGGGTCAAACAGCGGCGGTGTGGTGATCGTGCTGTCTATGCGCATCAGAACCTCGCGCACAGGCTCGATGAGACCCAACGCGCGCGGTGTGAGCACCATCTGCCGCCCCTGTGAGGCAAGCAATTCATCACCAAAGAAATTTCGTAGTCTGGCCAGCGCATTGCTCATCGCGGGCTGGCTCAAATGCAGGCGTTCTCCTGCGCGGCTGATGTTGCGCTCTGCAAGCAGCGCATCCAGAGCAACGAGCAGATTCAGATCGAGTTTGTTGAAACGCATGTCTTGAAGTTTGGGCTCAAGCGCAAGCCTGCAATTTCAGCAGCTCGCCACCCCGGGTTTGCAATGATATTCACCAAATGGATCCCTGGAATCTAAAGAATCCATTTCAGGAATATAAGAGAAATATCCAGAATCCGCTGCGTCGCGCCTGTTCCTGACCGGGCGACATACAAAAACATCAACGGAGACAAACATGCAAAACAGTGCTGAGCTGCACGACTTGACAGCGCCCATGCGCAACCATGCCCCCACAACCATGCTGACACTGGTCGCCACGCTTGCAGCTATGGCCTGTTCCAACGTGTATGCGCAAGGTGTGCCAGGACCCAGTCTGCAGTTTTATGGCTTGATCGATGCAGCAGTTGGACGCTTCGAAGGGGCAGCAGCTGGAGTCAATGGGCGCGATCGCGGAACTGCGAAAGTGGACGGTGGCGTCATGTCGACAAGCCACTGGGGTATTCGTGGCACCGAGGATTTGGGAAGCGGGCTTACCGCATCATTCGATTTGTCTGCCTTTGTGCGCAACGATACGGGAGCTTTCGGGCGCAACGACGCGATTCCAGCGCCGGTCAATGTTGCTGCCGATCCGATGTTCTCTCGTGCCGCATGGATCGGTCTCGCGCATGCCACGTGGGGGCGCGTGCGCCTTGGTAACGTGACTTCGTTGATGTTCATCAACAGCGTGTCCTCCAATGCCTTTGGCGACTCCACCGTGATTAGCCCACTCAACCTCACCACCATGATCGGCAGCCCAATGACCGGCGGCACTGGCTGGGCGAATTCACTGGTCTATGACAGCCCGGTATGGAGAGGCGTCAGCGTTTCTCTGGCCCACGGCTTCTCGGAGAGGCAAGGCGGTAGCAACAATGCGCTCCGTGTTGCCTATGCACAGGGCCCTGCTGCGGTTTCTCTTGCAATGCAAAGCGTCAAACGCGACCCGCTCACGTTTGCCGATGGAACATCACCTAACAACACACGTACCTGGCAACTCGCTGCCTCCTACGACTTCAACGCTGTCAAATTCTTTGCCCATCTTGGCGGCATACAGAATCGTGGCACAGCTATGCAACCGCTGGACATCTCCTATCGACTCTGGGAGCTGAGCGCTGCCGTTCCCGTGGGTTCAGGCCAGTTGCTGGCCGGATGGGCTTCGCGCCGAACGGGCGACGCCGTGGCGCCAGTGCCCGCTACTGCTGCTGGTGGAAATCTCGTGCGCAAGGTACTGACCGTGGGCTATGACCATCAGTTGTCCAAGCGCACCGACGCTTATCTGGTGCTGATGCGTGATCAGACGCGCACCCAAACGACAGGGGCTCCATCACAGGTACTCGAAGCACAGGGAACGAGCGTCGCCTTGGGCGTGCGCCATCGGTTCTGACACGGGCACAGAAATACAAGGAGAAATGCAATGAACGAAAAAAATCAACAAGCCGCTCCGTTGGGAATGAATCGGAGATCCCTGATGGTGACATTGGCCGCGGCCACCGCAGGGCCTATTGCACTGGCACAGTCAGGGCGACATGTATCCATAATCGTTCCCCAGCCGGCTGGAAATCCCAGCGACGTTTTCGCACGCAAGCTTCAGGGTTCAATGCAACGCGCATTGGGTCAGACCGTCATTGTCGAAAACCTTCCTGGTGCTGGCGGTGCGATTGGTGTTCAGCGCATGCTTAATTTGCCTGCCGATGCAATGACCGCAGTCATGGTCTCGCAGACCGAGCCCATCCTCACACCTGCGACGCTGGCCAGCGTGCGTTACAAGCCAGAACAGATGCGGCCAGTGGGTCTGCTGGGCCGCACGAGCTATGTTCTGGCTGGTAGACCTGATCTGCCGGCAAAGAGTCTTGCTGAGCTGCTGTCGTTGGCACGCCAAGCGGATAAAGCGGGCAATCCGCTGAGATTCGGCCACATCGGCCAGGGATCAATGATTCACCTGATGGGCGCACAATGGGCGCGCATGTGCGGCGTTCAGCTGTCCCATATTCCCTACCGCGGTGTCCCGCCTGCAGTGCAGGACCTCGCAGGCTCTCAGATCGATCTGTCGTTCGTGCCGCTGGGGGGCTTGGCCTTCGATCTGATAAAGACAGGCAAGTTACGCGCGTTCGGCAGCACGGCTGACCAGTCTCCCGCACTTCTGCCAAAGGTAGCGCCGCTCAAGAATCAAGCCCCTGAACTGCGCACATTTGTACATACCGCGTGGGGTGCACTGCTGGTGCCGCGCGGGGTTCCTGACGCCGCGATCAAGCGCCTGCATGCAGCCTTCGACGCCGCGATGAGCGACGCTGACGTCCAGGATTTCTTACGCAGCCAAGGTACCGACCCACAAGCACCCATGAGCTTGGAAGCGCTCGACAAGTTCTATCAATCCGAGATCCAGATCCATCAGGCGCTGTCGCGCGCCGTGGGCGTGGTGCCCGAATAAAGGTATCCATATGAAAAAGCCACACCGCCGCTTTGTCGATCTCTCCATTTACTTGGAAAACGACGTTCTATCTGACCCGCCGCCACTAGCACCCAGGATCACCTACCAGAAGCATCAAGATACGCTGGCAGAGTTCATCGCGATGATTCCGGGTACGACGCCTGAGGACTATCCCGATGGCGAAGCAGCTGCTGCCGAGTGGGTCACGTTGACTACGCACAACGGCACCCACCTGGATGCCCCCTGGCACTTCCATTCAACCCAGGACGCCAAGCTGGGCGGTTCTCGGCCATCGATCACGATCGACGAAGTGCCACTTGAGTGGTGTTTTCAGCCAGGCGTGAAGCTTGACTTTCGCTACTTTCCCGATGGCTATGTCGCGACCGCAGCGGACGTGGAAGCCGAACTCAAGCGCATTGGCCATGAGATTCAGCCACTGGATATCGTAGTCGTCAACACACGTGCCGGAAGCCGCTACGGCAATGCTGACTACCTGGGCGCCGGTTGCGGCATGGGCTATGAAGCGACGATGTACCTGCTCGAGCGCGGCGTGCGCCTTACGGGTACGGACGCCTGGAGCTGGGATGCGCCTTTTTCATACACCGCTGCCAAGGTGGCGGAGACTGGCAACAAGGCCCTGATCTGGGAGGGTCACAAGGCCGGACGCGACATCGGCTACTGCCACCTCGAGAAGCTGCACAACCTTGAAGTGCTACCACCCACGGGCTTTCTCATCAGCTGCTTTCCGCACAAGATCCGTGGCGCATCCGCAGGCTGGACGCGTGCGGTCGCCATTTTTGAAGATGAAAACATCGCGCCATGAGCTTGCCGCCCATCGAACGCATTGTCACTGGCCACGACGACCAGGGTCGCGCCATCATCACATCGCACGGGCCACTGCCCACAACAGTAGAGATCGCAGCCATTCCTGGGACGGTATTCCACGAAGTCTGGGCCACCCATGCCACGCCAGCGCCGGTAGATAACGGCACCGACCCGACACTTGCCGCGCTGATGCTGCCGCCACCTCAGAACGGCACACGTATCCGCTTCGTCGACATTCCGCCCGATACCGCAGAGCTCCTCGCGCAAGACAGAAGCGAGATGCGGGACGCCTTCACCCAGATCGGCGATGCAGCCGCATCGACCGTGCGGGCGGATTCGCCGCACCCTTTGATGCACCGCACTCAGTCGGTTGACTACGGCGTCGTCATCGAAGGCGAACTGACCCTGGTAATCGACAGCGGCGCGGAGGTGCTGCTGCGCCCGGGCAGTGTTGTTGTGCAGCGCGGCACCAACCACGCCTGGGCCAATCGTTCGAGCCGGCCCTGCCGCATGCTGTTTGTGCTGGTCGACGGGACTTATGAACCTGAAATTGCCTCACTGCTCAAGTGATGCAGCTTCGCTGCCTGGAGCACCCCAAAGCAGTGCCACTCAATCTGTCTGACCCCGTCCAGCGAGAGGAGGTTCGGACAGAACTTCGATACGATTTCACCGACACGCAGCTTCTGCGCTCGAGCAGAAGCTGCGAATATCCAGATTTGCTCAGGCCATGACTACATGCCCCTGCACTGCAACATCTTTGCTTGCCCGCAGGGTGAGTCGATCGGTCGATGCCACCGTCGAAAACTGGTTTGGCATTGAGTGTGATGTCACGAATGGCCGAATACATTGCGCACGAGCTCGTCGGCGCTGCCATCATTGCGTAGACCAATCTCTATTGCACGAGGTGTCGACAACTGCGGGTAGCGTGCGAAAGTTTTGTCGATAAAGGGGTCTGGCACGTAACGAACAAGCGCCGCCGCGTCTACGCCAAAGCACCTTGCCAATGCTTGGACGACCTCATCGATACCCAGGTGCAAGACCGGCATTTGATAGCTGCGTCGAGCAGACCAAAGCCCCGTGTCCATGGCAGCCATATGGACCAGATTGCTCACGCATGTCTTCACCGACATCCACCAACATACTCCCTCGGGAGAGACTGGCAATGTAATAGCTTTCCGCTCTGCAATCCTCCAAAAGAGCTGGCTCATGAAGGAGGATGCCAAACCAGGGTTCTCGTCGCGCCGAGCCACAATTCCCGGCAACCGTAGGGAGCAACCATCCACCCAGCCTCGACGGCTGGCATCGGCCAAAAGGGTCTCGCAAGCCAGCTTGTGAGCGCCGTAGGTGATAGCAGGCGAAGGCGTCATATCTTCGCTCACGCTCGATGTACCAGTATCCCCGTAAACAGCTATGGAACTTGCATAGATAAAGCGTGGTGCCTGCTCAAGCTCCTGGCAAGTCTCCAGCAGATTCAGCGTTGCCTCGAGGTTCACACCGCGGCCCAGCACAGGATCACGCTCAGCTGCGCCACCAGGCACGCTGGCCAGATGAAAGACTGCCTCGGGTTGATGCCGCAGAAGTCGCTGCTGGACTGCTCTGTCGGCCACACTGCCCTCCTCAAGCACAAGTCGTGGATCCCTGCGAACGCCAGCCAAGGACAAGTCCGATAGAACCAGTTGATGCACAGGACGGCCCTGAATGCCATCGTCCAGCAGGCGCCCGACCAGAGCTTGCCCAACAAATCCGGTGGCACCGGTGACAAGCACACAGCTCATACCTGCGGCCTCACAACGCACTGCTCTATGGTGCCGAAAGGCGCATCGCTTCCATCTTCCAGCCGTGCCTGCATCCGGACTCGGTCTCCAAAGCGCATGAACGAGGTAGTCGGCTTGCCTTGATCCAGGATCTCTAGGACACGCTTTTCCGCGATGCATGCCGAGCCTGCCGCCCGGTCAACGTTGGAAACCGTGCCCGACCCAATAACCGTACCTGCCGAGAGACGGCGCGTGCGCGCGGCGTGGGCAACCAAGTCGCCAAAGCTGAAGCTCATTTCCTGGCCATGCGGCTCTCCAAAACGCTCGTCATTCCACTCCACATGCAGCCGCAGATGCACCCGACCGTCACTCCAGTGAGGTCCCAGCTCATCCGGCGTGAGCGCGATCGGAGCGAAGCTCGTGGACGGCTTGGCTTGCAGAAAGCCAAAGCCCGTGCGCATCTCGCGCGGGCCCAGCGAACGAAGGCTCCAATCATTGATCTGAACCAGCAAGCGCACGGCTGATAAACCTTGATCCGGTGTCGCACCCATGGGCACTGCCCCCAGGATCACGCCGAACTCGCCCTCGAAATCAATCCCGTCGTCCTCACTGGGCAGGGGCACATCTGCATAGGGCCCGAGGAAATCGTCACTGGCACCCTGGTACATCAGGGGGACTGTCTGCGCATCAGGTTGTGGGAGGGTATTGAATGCCTTTTCCATCAGCTGGCCATGGTTGAGAAAGGCTGACCCATCGCACCACTGAGGCGCACGCGGCAACGGCGCATTGCACTTCCTGGGCTCGAAAGGCTGGGCCTTCTTGCAGCGACCTTCATTGAGTTCGACATATAGCGCCTGCAGAGCAGGTTCGGTCCGCTCCCATTCCTCAATAGCTGTCCTCAGATTTGGGGCGATGCCCGAGGCATCCGCCATGAGCGACAGGTCGCGTGAGACGACGACGAGGCGGCCGTCTGCATGCTCAGAGTAAAGCGTGGCAAGTTTCATATGCTTCTGCAAATTTTCAGTTGCCGTCACTGATGGTGGTTCCACCATCGACGACGAGATTGTGTCCAGTGATGAAGGCGCCAGCCGCGCTGGCCAGCATGGCAACCGCCCCTGCAATTTCTTGCGGTTCGCCAACCCTGCGAAGCGGCGTGAGCGACAGGCGCCGCTGCATAAATTCAGCGTGGTTCAGCAGTGGTTGCGCCAAGGGTGTGCGTATCAGACCAGGCGATACAGCATTCACCCGTATAGCCTGAGGACCCCACTCCACCGCAAGATTTCGGGCCAGTTGAGCCAGAGCAGCCTTGGACAAGCCATAGAGACCAATGGCTTTGTTACCGCGGATCCCGGCAATGCTGGACATCAGGATCACACTTCCGCCGCCAGCAAGCGCCATAGCCGGCAACAAATGTCGCGATAGCTCCACAGACGCCCTGAGGTTGATATCCATGACTTGCTGCCAATCGATATCTCCGATATCGGACAAAGAGCCGGCTGGCCCTTGGATTCCAGCATTGCACACGAGAATGTCTACTTGCCCTTTCCAGGCCAGAGCCTGCAGAACCAGCGTGGCAATGCCGGGGATGTCCGCTAAATCAGCAGGTAGCGCAAGCGCTTGCCCCTGTCCAATGCGGAGCTCCTCGGTCATACGCTGGCATGCATCGCTGTCTCGGTCGCAAACCACTATCGAAGCGCCTTGTGCTGCGAGAACCCGGCATATCGCGGCACCAAGTCCACCGGTAGCTCCGGTGACCAATGCCACTTTGCCGTGCAGGTCGAACAACTCTGAAGGCATTCTTACTCCAGGACCACGCCGGCACTACGAATGACCGAACCCCACCGCTTGGTCTCGGATTCAATAAAGCGAGCGAAATCCTGCGGTGTTTGAGGCGCCGGGGTGACGCCCAGATCACCAAACCGGCGGCGGATCTCCTCCGACTCCACCGCCTGAACCACGGCGGAGCGGAGTTGCGCAGCGATGTCCGGCGGAGTTCCAGCCTTGACCACCACACCAGTCCAGCCTGGAGCATTCAGGTTTGGATAGCCCAGCTCGGAAAGAGTTGGAACTTGAGGAAGGCGCTCGAGACGCTTTTCCGCGCCCACGACAGCCAAGGCGCGCAGCTTTCCCTCTTGAACATACGGCAGGCTGTTGGCCGCCACATCCAGCATCACCTCAATGTGACCGCCCATCAGATCTTGCACGGCAGGGGCGGCCCCCTTGTAGGCCACATGCTGAAGGCTGGCTTTGGTCTCGCGCTTGAGCATCTCCATCCAGATATGCGGCTGGCTGCCTATGCCATAAGAGCCGTAGGTAATTGCGCGATCGTCTTTCCTGGTCTTCGCGTCCTTGATCAAATCGTCCACGGACTTGTACGGGCTATTGGGAGGCACGACCAATAGCAAGCTGGAGGTAAGCAGACGAGTAATCGGCGTGAAGTCCTTTAGCGTGTTGTAGTTGAGTTTCGGATACAGCGCTGCATTCATGGCAAACGGGCCGATATCGCCGTACAGCAAGGTATGACCATCCGCGGGCTGCTGCTTGACATGGGCTGCCGCAATTTGCCCACCCGCTCCAGGCTTGTTCTCCACCACCACTGGCTGCTTGAGCGTAGACGCCATGTGCTGAGCCAGTACACGCGATACCGCATCGCCGAAGCCGCCTGCAGGATAGGGAACCACCCAGAGGACAGGGCGACGCGAGAAGGTCGTTGCTTGCGCGAATGCAAAAGGTGCAGCTGCCACCAGCGGCAGTGATGTGCCAGCCAAAACCAGGGAACGCCTTGAAATCATGATGTCTCCATTTCGTTGAACCGGCCGAAGTCCGCAGAGAAAAGGCCGTTGTCATTGAGTATGGAGAGCGCGCTGCACCCGAATGTCGATTTCTTGCGCAAATCGTCGACGGATTGCGCAAGCACCGACCGTCATTGCCGCAGGTACGCACCAGCGTTCAGATGCCGCTTAGTGCTGCTGTCTAAATTTCGAGGGCGTGGTACCCCAGTATTTGCTGAACGCCTGAGAAAAGTGGGAGGTGGTGCCGAAACCTACTTGCAGCGCAATTTCTGCGACAGATTCGCCAGACTCCAGCAGTAGCTTGCGTGCCCGCTTCATACGCTGCTGCAGCACGAACTGATGGGGCGTCAGACCGCATGTGGCTTTGAAGCTGCGAGCAAAGTGATAGGAGCTCAACTGCACCTCGGCCGCTAGAACGGCTATGGGTAGTGGCTGCTCCATGTTTTCGATCACAAGTGCCTGCACGCGCTTCAATTGCTTGGCCGACAAAAGTGCTGTACTGGACGGACCGCTGAGGGGAGCCCGATAGTGTTCAAGCAGATGAATCGCCACACTCGTGGCGATTCCATCCGCGAAGGAGGGGTTGAGAGCAGAGTTGTCGCTCAAGGCTTGCAGCAGTACCTGCAACAACTGAACCAGTACCGGGTCATGTCGCCCAAAGCTGCTGCGTAGCGCAACCGCAGAGCAGTCCTGGCCACTGACCGTCTGAAGCCATTGAGGGGAGAGGTCCAGATGCAGGTTGTCCCTCGGCAACTCTGTACGCCAAAAGCTTGGCGTATGTGCAGGCAAAAGCAAAGCCTCGCCGGTTTTCCACCGACTGCTGTGAATTTCGCCGCCATGTTTTTGAATCAGGCCCGTGGTCGGCCCACGACGCACGATAACGCAATGCTTACCTGCCGGTGGGATATATAGATCCTCTGCATTGGCGAGCTGATGCCAGACCGAGATGCCATGCCAAGGTAACCCTAGGCTGGAGCATTGAACTTGCTCAGGAGGAACCGCTTCAAGTGGTTCGTCTTGAAACGCTCGTTCAGCGCTACGCCAGCGACGGGAATCAAGTTGAGTCGTATCGGGAACCGCCATTAGGGATTCACCCAAACAGTCATGAGAAAGAATGATCTTAACGCGAGCAGAAGCTACGAAGTCATTGCACTAGACACGGCTATACCCTAGCTCCTTAGGCATCGACGTGCTGTCAGCTACGGACACTAGACCCCAACCCGTCTCTCAACAAACTCAGAAGCCACATCGCAAGTGAGAGCTAAGTAGTGGAGCTGCTCGGTCCAGGTTCGCCTTCGAGCGGAGGCAGGCACTGCAAACCTACCTTGGAGTCAGAAGTCGGCTTCAGGCTGTGAGCGGTCTGTCGCTGAACGGCAGACTTGATGGGCAGCGCCACAAACCTGAGGTACCCGTTAGCGGTCGTTCGCGTTGGCCAGCATTCGACCCGTAGCGGACATCAGGCTATAACGCGGCTAGAGAAAGTAGAGTTAGTCAAGCAGGAAGCCTCACTCTTTGCTTGTGTCAACTATAAGAAAAAGACGCTCCAAGTGAGCGCTTTTACGTCAGGAGATCCTCATCTTGCTTAAAGGCGTCTCTTTATCGAAAAGTCCATGTGTTGCGAGTTTGAGCAAGGAGGATGTTTGGAGGGAAATTTGTTGGCTTCGTGACATGTTCTGAAGGCTGATGAACTAAACCGCTCGTGGCGGATTGCTGCACGAGGGGCTTAGTCCACAGGTGGCTGCGGCGTATCCGTACGTAATAGCGCCGCAGCATCGGGTGGAGATGGGCGGCACTCATGACTGCTCAACTCCTCAGACGCAGGGCAAGCGCGGCCAGTGCAGTGACCGTTGCCAACACAGTCACAGCCATCCAACCGAACTGTGCGAACAGCAAGGCAGCTAGTGCGGAACCGACGGCCATGCCGATGAACATACCGGTGAATAGCACCGCGTTGAGCCGGCTGCGAGCACTGGCATCAATGCCATAGACGATGGTCTGGTGGGCAACCAGCGAGGCCTGGATACCTAGGTCAAAACCAATGGCGCTCACGACCAGCAGCCACAGTTGTGCGCCGGGTGTCATGAGCGGCGCCAGTGCCATGGCCCCAAAGGACACAGCGACTAGGCCGGCACCCAGGCGGGTGACGAGCGGGGCACCATAGCGATCAGCAATGCGTCCGGCGATAGGCGCAGCCAGGGCTCCGGCGGCACCGGCCAGTCCGAAAGCGCCAGCTGCCGCCGATCCCAGGTGGAACGGCTCACCATGCAGCATGACCGCCAGGGTGGACCAGAATGCGCTGAAGCCGATGGACAATAGGCCTTGGGCCCAGGTGGCGCGGCGCAGCGCAGCATGTTGCTTCCACAGCGCGCCAAGCGATTGCAACAGGGCGAAGTAGGATAGGCTGGTGGTGGGTTGGAAGCGCGGGAGCTGGCGCCATGCGGCCAAGCCTACCAAAGCAATGCTCAAGGCAGCGACACCGAACATGACCCGCCAGCTCCAGTGCTCTGCAACGAAGCCGCTGAGCACCCGTGACAGTAGGATACCCAGAAGCAGGCCTGTCATCACCGTGCCCACGATCTTGCCGCGGTGCGTCTCTGGTGCCAGCGTTGCGGCGGCCGGAACGATGTCCTGCGCCATCGTCGCTGACAGACCGATCACCATGCTGGCGGCCAACAGTGTTATCAGCGAAGGCGACAGTGCCGCGAGCAGCAAGGCGGCAAACAGGATGGCAGACTTGGTCAGAATGATCTTTCTGCGGTCATGCCGGTCGCCCAATGGAGCCAGAAAGAGGATGCCCAGGGCATAGCCTAACTGCGTCAGCGTCGGCAACAGACCAACCGACTGGGTGGATGCACCGATGTCCGAACCCAGCACGCCCAGCATGGGCTGGCTGTAGTACAGCGAAGCGACCGACAGGCCGGCACCGCTGGCCAGCATGAAGATTAGGGGACGGGGGAGTCCCGAAGGAGCGGTCGACGTTAGGTTCTTGCCAGCAGTTGGGTGAATAGAGGTCATGGGTTTACTCCTGGAAAGCGTTAGGAGGTGAGCGATGCGGTTGCTTGTTGTAGGGCCTGTGCGAACACAGCGGCAGGCTGTGCGCCGCTGACCAACGTTTCTCCAATGCGTACGGTCGGTATTGATCGCTCACTGTTGGCCTGGGCTTGCAGTCCGGCCGCCACAACCTCACGTTCTCCGGTCTGGTTGGACAAGTAGCTGCGGACCTCTTGGGAGCAAAAGCCGATCTGACTCGCGAGCTCGACAAGTACCTCGGTATCGCCGATGTTCTTGCCTTTGGAGAAATAGGCCTGAAACACCGCTTCGAAGAAGGTTTCGGTTTTTTGTGCTTCGCCCTTACCCGCGGCGAAGTGCATCAGCCGGTGGGCCATGCCGGTATTCGGTATGGCCAAGACACGGTCGTAGTTGAATTCCAAACCCGCACGTTTACCAGCCAGCGTCACATCCGAATCCATAGCCTGGGATCGGCCCCAACTGCCGAGCTTTGCGCTGCGATAGGTCTTGCGGTTGACTCCTTCCTTGGGCATGTCAGGGTCCAGTTCGTAGGGAACATATTGAATGGCCAGCGCCACGTCCCAAGGCTGTTGTGTCAGGGCAGTTTTGAGATGGCTGTGGCAAATCCAGCACCACGGGCAAATGAAGTCGTAAGTGAATTTGATGTCAACGGGTTTCATGGGAAAGGTCCTTGCGTTGGAGGTGTGGGCAGATTAATCTTTGCATTCTCATAAATGAATGCATAGAAAACGCAACCTACCGTTGCAAATTTCGCAAAGGAAGATATGGACAAATTGCAAGCCCTACGCGCCTTTTTGGACGTGGCTGAATCGGGCGGCTTCTCCAAAGCCGCGAGGCGACTGGGGGTCGCAACATCCTCCGTTACACGCCTGATCGATAGGCTGGAGGAGTCCCTTGGCACCGCGCTGCTGACGCGAACGACGCGTCGGGTAACGCTCACAGACGCGGGGGCGGCCTACCTGGAGCAAGTCTCAAGGGTGTTGTCCGATCTAGAGGAGGCGGACGGCAGTGTGTCGGACACGGGGGCTGAGGCGGTCGGACCCTTGCGGGTTTCCCTTCCCGTGACCTTTGCGCGTCTTTGCCTGGGGCCTTATATCTCGGGATTTCTGCGTGAAAATCCGCGCGTTTCACTGGATCTGGTGCTGTCCGATGCGTACGTTGACCTAGTCTCGGAGCGGATCGATGTCGCGGTCCGCATCGGCACGCCGGCCTTGCAGCCCCAACTGATCGTGCGAAATCTAGCCGAACACCGGCGCTATGTGGTGGCAAGCCATGAGTACCTGGAGCGGCATGGAACTCCTTTGATGCCCGAAGAGTTGACGAAGCACGAATGCCTGCGATTTAGCTACCAGTCCGGCCCGCAGCGCTGGTCGTTCCTTCGCCGCGACGGACAAGTGCAGCACGTGGAGGTGCAGGGACGTCTGACCGCGAACAACTCTGACATTCTGCGCGATGCCACGCTGGATGGATTGGGCGTTTCGTTGCTTGCTGAGTGGCTGATCCGGGAAGATGTGCGCGCAGGACGCCTGAGGCGGCTTTTTGAAGGCCATGAGATCAATCCGCAGGAGCAGAGCGTCTGTGTCTATGCGGCTTACCTTCCAAACCGTCGGTATTCCAAAAAAGTGCAGGTATTTCTAGACTTCCTGCAAATGCACATTACGAAAACTGTGGCTGGTTGACGTCATGCTTCGTGAGCCCTTGTAGCAGGCCATGGTTAATGCGTGGGTCAGATTGAGATGGAAATACAGAAGGTCAGTGGCTCACTTCTGGATGGAATGTAGCGTCTTGCTACAGGAAGGTTGCGGATTACCCTCGTTTCTACTCATCGAGAAAAGCTTCAGCGCATATGCGCAATCCGTCGCTGTGCAAACATAGAGATCGGGCATTGGGAGTGTCCGCTCCTGGCAGGAAGCAGCCAGCAACTGAGGTCTGCTCCC
The DNA here is from genome assembly GCF_018292285.1 of Comamonas brasiliensis. Taxonomy (NCBI): domain Bacteria; kingdom Pseudomonadati; phylum Pseudomonadota; class Betaproteobacteria; order Burkholderiales; family Comamonadaceae; genus Comamonas; species Comamonas brasiliensis. Next base: position 307,675 of record NZ_JAANES010000001.1, on the reverse strand, counting down.
GACCTGAAGCTGTCAAATTGACTATCAAGTTGAATCAGCATTCAATGAAAACCGACAGTTGAACCTAGGAGTTCAAAAATGGGTTGCCGTTTGTCCCGCAGGTCGTCGAAGCTGATGACCTCCACGTCCTTGAACCTGTCGGGAGAAGGCTAGGTTCAGCACGAAAGTACTGACGTTGACAGTCTCTGAGTCAAATTCCAGTGACTTACCGGTTTGCACTTCGTCAACGCAGCGTCAGTCCCGCTGCATTGATTGCTTTCGCATAAAACGGACGCTCAACACGCAAGCTTTGAGCAAGATCCTTAGAACTACCTCCTGCAACTTTGAAGCCGAGCTTTTCTAGCTGCTCGCGAACATCCGGTGTCTGCAACACAGCGCGCATGTCGTTGTTGATCTTCTCGATCACTTGCTGAGGCGTACCCGACGGTGCGAAGTATCCCTGCCAGCTTTCGACTGCAAAGCCAGGCACGCCAGCCTCGGCCACGGTTGGCACATCGGGCAAGGCATCCGACCGGTAAGGCGTTGTCACTGCCAAAGCACGCAATTTCCCGGCACGCACGTATTCAGTGACTGCAGCAAGCGTGATCAGGGTAGCGTCGGCATGGCCTCCAAGAACGTCGAGCGTAGCGGGGCCTCCACCAGAGTAAGGAATGTAGTTGACTTGCGCACCAGTCCTTTGAGAGAGAATTTCGTGCGCCACGTGGGCAATGCCGCCATTGCCGGGCAATGCCAGGCTAATGCTTTGAGACCTCGCCTTGGCTCGCGAGATATATTGGTTCAGAGTGTGCAGGCCCGTGGATGGGTTGACCACAAGTATCTGAGGATTAACGACAGCCTTGATTATGGGAGTGAAGCTCTTTTGCGAGTCGTACGGCAACTTGGCGAACAAAAGGCTGTTGAGCGTGATTCCCTCCCCCTGCTGCAGCAGGGTGTAACCATCGGGCGCAGCTTTGGCGACCTTGGCCGCGCCGATGGTGCCGCTGGCGCCCGGCACGTTCTCGACCAGCACCGACTGTCCCCAAAGCAACGCCAGCTTATCGGCCAGCGTACGCGTGAGCTTATCGGCGCTACCACCGGGCGCTACCGGCACGATGATGCGCACCGGCTTGGTCGGCCAATGATTACCCGGTGAATCCGATTCAGCATGTGCAGCAACAGTAGTCGCGGCCATCAGGGTCAAGGAAAGCTTCGTGGCAACGCGCAGCAGGATTCTTCGGGAAACAGGCATTCAGGGCATTCAAAAAGAGCTATGACTACCCATCAATCTAGATAGCTCAAGCCCGCCATGGAACGAAGTTCTGCGCATATCGATCTACGGATTTCTTCGTTGCTGGCACGCGGCTTCAAGCCTACCGTGGCGTATTTCTTCTAGAGCTCCGTCGCATCAGCAACCATGACCCAGATCCACCGCCCTACCGACTTCAGCGACATCGGCAGCCGCCGCTCTGCTGCCGTGGCGCACTTCATCGCCATCGCACAACAGCTCGCGCCAGATCCAGAAAACACAACACCCGACCAATTACAGGCGGTGGCGCAACACCTGGAGGCACTGGGCCAGCAAACTGCGCTGTTCCCGCTTGAGGATTTCCCCGTCACGAACGACAACCCCGCCGTGGTCTACCGCTTGAGCGAGGACGCCGACGGGCATTACGCGCTGTATGCCTCCGTCGGGCTACCGGGCAAGGCAGTGCCTCCGCACGACCACACTACTTGGGCCATCATTGCCGGCGTGCATGGCGTAGAACGCAATGTGTTTTATCGTCGGGACAAGACCGCCGACCCGGCGCAAGACACACTTGCGCCCGAACGCACGTTAGATGTGATTCGCGGTAGCTCGGTGACCCTCAGTCCCACCGATGTGCACACCATCGAACTCGTCGGCGAGGAGACGAGCTTGCATCTGCACTTCTACGGCCGAGGACTGGACCACATGCCCGAGCGCGTAGTGTTCGAAGACCTCAGCGGCGGCAGTTTCCGCACCTTCGCCCCACCCGCAGGCATTCGTCAAGCCGTCATAACGCCAGAATCGCTAAAAGCGGCGCTCGCAGACGGTCAAGAGCTTGCCGTGCTCGACGTGCGTGATGCCGGCGTCTTCGCCCGCCGCCACATCCTGTTTGCCGCAAGCGCACCACTGTGGCGGCTTCCACTCGAAATCGACCGCCTCGTGCCACGCCGCGGCACACGTGTCGTGGTGACGGATGGCGACGAAACCCTCGCGCACACTGCTGCGCACCAGCTCATCCGCCTTGGCTGGACTAACGTATCAGTGCTGGCCGGCGGCGTGGACGGCTGGGCCGCTGCCGGGTACGAGATCTTCAGCGGTACCAACGTGCCCAGCAAAGCCTTCGGCGAGGTGATCGAGCATGAGAAGCTCACGCCCTGGATCTCCTCGGAGGAGCTCGAAGAACGCGTCAAACGCGGTGACAACCTCATCGTCGTGGACAGCCGAACGCCCGAGGAGTTCGCAGACTTCAGCCTGCCATTCGCACATAGCCTGCCAGGCGCAGAGCTTGTCTACCGCATCGGAGAGATCGCGCCGGACCCGGACACCTTTGTCGTCGTAAATTGCGCCGGGCGCACACGCAGCATCGTAGGCGCGCAGACACTCATTGACGCAGGCATACCCAACCGCGTGGCCTCGCTGCGCAATGGCACCATGGATTGGCTGCTGACAGGGCGCGAGCTGGCCCAGGGCCGCCACACGCCGCTACCCGAGCCTGCCCCCTCCACCTTGGCTACCGCTCGTAATAGAGCCGACAGCGTCGCTCAACGCGCCGGCGTCCAGCGCATCGATGCAGCCACGCTGGTACTCTGGTTGAACGAAGCCCACGAACGCACCCTCTACCGCTTCGACGTTCGCACCCAAGCCGAGTACGAGGCCGGGCATTTGGAAGGTTGGCGCTGGGCCCCTGGTGGGCAACTGGTGCAGGCTACCGACGAATACGCAGCCACGCGCGGCGCGCGCATCGTGCTGGCAGACTGGGACGGCGTACGTGCGCTGACCACTGCGGCCTGGCTGGCGCAACTTGGTTGGGAGGTGGCTGTGTACGCACCGCCCCACTATGGCCCAGGCGCCTCCTGCGTGACCGGCCCCGAGCCAGTGCGATTGCTGGCACCCAATCCGCCGGCCCCGTACATCGCACCACCGCAGGCCGCAGCACTGACCGATGCTGACGGCGCAGCGGTCTTCGATGTGGACAGTCGCGTCGCCTTCGAAAAACGCCACATCGCCGGCGCACGCTTCGCCGCTCCCGGCAGGCTGGCTGAATTTATCGACGCACTGCCACCAGGACAGGCTGTGCTGCTTACCTCGTCCGACGGCGTACTGGCCCAAAGCGTGGCATCTGGCCTGGCGCACGCGAGACGCAATAGCAAGACTCCTTGGCGCGATATCCGTGCCATTAGCGGTGGCACACGCGCCTGGGCCGCTGCGGGCCTGCCCATAGCTCAAGGCGGTGAAAGCGTACTCACCGGCGACGACGACCGCAGCTATAGCCCCTACCTGCACCGCGATCTAACACTGCGTAACGCCGGTTTCACCGACTACTTGGACTGGGAGCTGGGCCTAGTGGCTCAGCTGGAACGCGAGGGACACACCGGCATCCAGTTGATCGACTGAAAGAAAGACCGCCCTTTGCTGCCCCTCTGCGGGCAGCTCCTGCATATGGGTTGGTCCTTTAAGAATTGAGCTTAGAACGCTCATCGACAAGCATTTCAAGTGCACTGCCACCTAAGCCGCACCCAAACAAAGCGCAAACAGCTATTGTTTTATTAACCCATGTCCGTTTCTACCTCCTACATTTCTGCGCAGACCGCGCGCCAATGGCTGAACGACAGTGACGAAATCGCCCTGCTCGATGTGCGCGAGTCAGGACAGTTCGGTGAAGGCCATCCGTTCTTCGCTGTCAACACTCCTTACAGCCAACTAGAGCCACTCGTTACGCAACTCGTGCCGCGCAGGACTACGCGCACCGTGTTGCTCGACGCGGGCGACGGTGTTTCCGAGCGCGCCGTACGCCGCATGCATGCCTTGGGCTACGTACATGTCCATGCGCTCGAAGGCGGCGCGCCGGGCTGGGCTGCCGCAGGTTACACACTGTTCCAAGGCGTGAACCTACCCTCCAAGACCTTTGGCGAGCTGGCAGAACACGCCTTCGACACCCCCCACATCGGCGCTCAGGAGCTGGCCCGCTGGCAGCGGCAGAACAAGCACTTCGTATTACTGGACGGGCGCACGCCCGCCGAGCACCGCAAGATGAGCATTCCAGGCTCTGTCTCTGCACCCAACGGGGAACTACCGCGACACTTGCACGCACTGGCCAGCGACCCAACCACCCCCATCGTCATTCACTGCGCAGGGCGAACACGCAGCATCATCGGCGCGGAAATCCTGCGCAATCTAGGTCTGCATAACCCCGTGTTCGCACTGGAAAACGGCACCCAGGGCTGGGCGCTGGCCGGCCTACAGCTGGCCCATGGTGACAGCCAGGAGCGCCAACGGCCTGCACGGCCATACGCTAGCGAGCGCGAAGCCGCCGTTAGATTCGCGCGTAGCGCGGGCGTACCGGAACTGAGCCCCACGCAGGCCCAGCAATGGGTTGACCACGACGCCCTCACCACCTACGTACTGGACGTGCGTAGCGCCGAAGAATTCGCAGCTCGTACTCTGCCTAGCGCCACGCACGCACCCGGCGGCCAGTTGCTGCAAGCCACCGACCAGACACTGGGGACGCGCAAGGCCCGGGTGATTCTGCTGGACGATGACGGCGTGCGCGCGCCAGTCACAGCAGTGTGGCTGACCCGACTGGGCTGGCAGGTCGCCACAGTAGAAGGTGGCATCGACGCATCATTGAGCCTGTCGCATAGGCCTGCACCAGCTGAGACGCACCCGCTACCTCGCATCGCCACGCAAGCGCTGCCTACCTGGAGCCGCGCGCAAGTGCCGCAACTTGTCGACCTGCGAAGCTCAGCAGCCTGGCAACAGGAGCATGCTGCAGGGGCGGTTTGGGGAATACGTACACGCCTTGGGCAGCTCAGTTTCTCCGCTGACCGCCCGATCCTTCTATTGACACCTGATGCCGCCACGGCACAGCTAGCCGCAATCGACCTTCGTGAGGCCGGGCACAGCGATATCGCCTGGGCTTTAGCGCAGGACTGGGCCGACGCCGGGCTCCCAGTGGAGTGCAACACACCGCTGGCTGACAGCGAACGCATCGACTACCTGTTCTTCGTGCACGACCGCCACGACGGCAACCTAGACGCTGCACGCCAGTACCTGGAATGGGAAACAGGCCTGATCGCGCAGGCCGCGCCCGATGAACTGGGCGTGTTCCAACTGCCTTCAAGAAACGCATAAGCAAGCGCGGAAAACTTCGTTGCTACAGCAAAGGCGCCATCGCAAGATGAGCGCCTGATTTCTTTTCGGCACCCCATGTATCCCACCCACCCCACCAAGATTTCTCGCATCGTCCCCGCCACGGCAGCGCTCGTTGCCGCACTTACCTGCCATGCCGCACACGCAGACGCCACACTGGACAAGATCAAGCAGCGCGGCAAGGTCAGCATCGGGGTGCTCGTCAATGGCGGCCCCTTCGGCTCCATCGACCCCGCCTCCCAGCAGCTCATTGGCTGGAACCCCGAACTTGCGCGCGCCGTGGCAAAGGGCCTGGGCGTGGAAGCAGACCTGGTCCAGGTCCAGACTGCTACGCGAGTGCAGTTTCTTCAGGCGGGTAAGGTGGATCTGCTGATTGCGTCCATGGAGCTCAACCCCGACCGCGCCGAGGTGCTGGGTTATGCACCCACACCTTTCTACCGCGTGGGCGGCGCGGCGGCCGTGCGCAAAGATAGCGGCATCAGCAAATGGGAAGACCTCCGTGGCAAGCCCGTGTGTGTATCCCAGGGCAGCAGCTTTTCTAAGCCCCTCGCTCAAGACTACGGCGCCCAGATCCAGGGCTACAAGAGCTCCTCTGACTCTCTATTGGCCCTAAAGGGCGGCAACTGCGTGGCCGCCGTCCATGACAGCACCCTCATTCACCCCCTGTTGCGCAGCAATCCCGAGTGGGCACAGTACACGGCCCCGATCGCCAGCGAAGTGCTGCCTGCCTTGTCCGTGGTGTGGACTCGTAAGGGCGAGGCCGACACCATCGCCGCCGTCGACAAGGTTGTACAGGACTGGCACCGCACGGGCTGGCTGATCGCCACCGAAAAACGTGTGGGCATCTCGCCCGCCAACCCGTTGCTGCCGGAGCTGCAGGCCAAGTTCAAAGCTGCAGTCACTCGCTAAACCGCCCGGCTGCGGCCGCGCTTGCTTCTCGCCCCTGCTTTTCCTCCACATGTCGGAGGACGGGTGGCCTGTTGCCTTTTTTTCCTGGATTTCCCATGCTCCTTCGCATTCCCTTTGCCCTGGCCAGCCTGAGTGCCCTGCTTGCCATTGCTTCCCCCGCCCATGCCGACGCCACCCTCGACAAGATCCAGCAACGCGGAAAACTGTCTGTTGGCATCGACGGTGCCAGCCCGCCATTTGGCAAACTCGATCCCGCCACGGGCAAAACTGGTGGCTACCAGACTGAACTGGCAGCCGACATTGCCAAACGCCTGGGCGTGAAGCTCGAAACAGTGCCGGTGACCGCGTCGACACGGGTGCAGTTCCTGCAGTCTGGCAAGGTCGACCTGCTGATCGCCAACATCCAGTGGACACAGGAGCGCAGCGAAATCCTGTCCTTCGCCCCCACACCTTACGACCTCATCGGCGGCGGCGCCCTGGTGGCCAAGTCCGCCAATATCAAGCGCTGGGAAGACCTTCGCGGCAAGGTGGCTTGCGTGTCCCAGGGCAGCAACTTCGCCAAGCCCCTGGCGGAGACCTACGGCGCCGTAGTCAAGGGCCTGCGCGGCATCCCCGAATCCCTGCTGGCCTTGAAGGGCGGTACCTGCGCGGCATCGGTTCATATCCAGCCAGCCCTGTACGAGAAACTAACCGGCCCAAGTAAGGAGGAATGGAAGGACTTCGAACTGGGCACACAGGACCAGTTGATCCCCTCGCCCACCGTGGTCTGGACCCGTAAGGGCGAAGCCGATACACAGAACCTGGTGGACAAGACCATCCAGGACTGGCACCGCACGGGTTTCCTGCTGCAGGTGGCGCGCAAGAACGGCGTGCCAGACACTTGGATTGCCGAACGCCACCAGCGCGCCCTAAAGGGCCAGTTCGACCGTGCTCCCTACGACTTCGCCGTCTACGCTGAAGCCCAGGCCGCCGCCAAAAAGGAAGGAGCCAAGCAATGAACCGGAGCCATTTCCTGCGGCACAGCTTGATGACAGCCGCTGCACTGGCCACGCTGGCCGCAGCCCTCCCAGCCCAGGCAGATGCCACGCTGGACAAGGTCAAACAGCGCGGCAAGCTGGTCGTGGGGGTGATGCTCTCGGGCCCACCCTTCGGCAGCATCGACCCCGTCACACAGAAGCACGTAGGCTACAACGTGGAACTAGCCGAAGGCGTGGCCAAAGGGCTAGGTGTGGTCGCCGAGACCGTGCAGGTCCAGCCGTCCAACCGCGTGCAGTTCCTGCAACAGGGTAAGGTCGACATCCTGATCGCCAACATGCAGTGGACCCAGGAGCGCAGCGAGATCCTGAGCTTCGTGCCCACACCCTTTGAGGAAGTGGGCGGCGCGGCGATTGCCAAGAAGGGCCGCGGCGTCGCCCGGTGGGACGACCTGCGCGGCAAGCCCGTGTGCGTGTCCCAGGGCAGCAACTTCACCAAGCCCCTGGCTGAGCAGCACGGCGCCCAGATCAAGGCCTTCCGCGGCCAGCCCGAATCCCTGCTGGCCCTGAAGGGTGGCAACTGCGCCGCCGCCGTGCACGTGAGCCCCACGCTGCGCGAGCTGGTGGCCAGCAACCCCGACTGGAAGGACTACGAGATCGTCTCGCCCACCGATCTCATCCCTTCGCCCTCGGTGATCTGGCTGCGCAAGGGCGAAGCCGACACCCAGGCAGCCATCGACAAGGTGGTGCAGGACTGGCATGGCAGCGGCTGGCTGATCGCGGTGGAAAAACGCCACGGCATGACCCCCACGCCCCTGCTGCACCAACTGCAGGCCAAGTACCGCAAACCCTGAGCCAGGCCATGTTCGAGGAACCCCGTTTCACCGCCGACAGCCTGCGCCGCCAGACCGAGGCCATCCTGCGCGCCTGGGGCATGGCCGAACCCACGGCCCGCACCACGGCCGCACTCATGGTCGAGACCGACCTGCTGGGTGTGGAATCGCACGGCGTGTCCATGCTGCCCCAGTACGACACCTTGCGCTCCAGCGGCCGCCTGCAGCTGACGGCCCAGCCCCAGGTGCTGCGCGACGGCCCGGCCACGGCCCTACTCGACGGCGGCGCCGGCCTGGGCCATGCGGTCTCGGCCCAGGCCATGCAGCTGGCCGTGGACAAGGCGCGCAACTTGGGCATCGCCCTGGTAGGCGTGCGCAACTCCCACCATTTCGGCGCCGCTGGCGTCTATGCACGCATCGCCCAGCGCCAGGGCCTGATCGGCTTGGTCACCAGCTCGGCTCAGGGCGTGCTACTGGTACCTACACGAGCGGCCGAACCCGTGCTAGGCACCAACCCCATTGCCTTCGCCGCCCCCGTGCCGGCGGATTCACACAACACGGCTTTTGTGCTGGACATCGCCACCACCACGGCTGCGGCCAACCGCGTCAAGGTCAAGGCCTTGCGCGGTGAAGCCGTGCCCAGCGGCTGGGTGGTGGACGGCCAGGGCGCACCCGTGACAGCGCCCCAGGCCGCACGCACCCAGGTTTTCGACGCGCCGGACGGGGGCCTCACGCCCCTGGGCGGCAGCGAGGACGGCGGCAGCCACAAGGGCTACGGCCTGTCCCTGCTGGCCCAGGTGCTGGGCGGCACCTTGAACGGTGGCGCCTTTGCGCCCTTGCACCGCCGCAGCCATGGCCCCAGCGCTCCGGCCAATGTGGGCCACAGCTTCATCGCCATTGATCCATCATTCTTTGGCGAACCCGGTGACTTTGCCCACGAACTGGACGCCATCCTCGACGTGTTGCACGCCACACGCCCAGCCGACCCGTCTCGTCCTGTTCTGGTGCCTGGCGACCCCGAAGCACGCCAACAGGCCGAACGCGGGCAGCACGGAATCCCGCTGCCGCCGGCCCTGCTTTTACAGATCCGCGGTCTGGCGGCCGCAGCCGGCGTGGACGAGCTGCTAGAGCCCGCGGCCCCGTTTGGGAGGAATTAACCATATGAGCACGCTTATAGACCAACTGCGGGCTGCCCTGGGCACTGACCAGGTGCTGACCGGCACGGACGCGGCAGGGTATCTAACAGATCAGCACGGCCGCCTAACAGGCCGGGCCCTGGCCGTTGTTCGTCCGGCCGACACAGCTCAGGTGGCTGAGGTCGTGCGCCTGTGCCGCGCCCAACGTACCCCCATCGTGCCCCAGGGAGGCAATACCGGCCTCATGGGCGGTGCCACACCCGATGCCAGCGGCCAAGCTGTGCTGCTGTCCCTGGGCCGCCTCAACCGCGTGCGCGCCATCGACACCGACAATGACACCCTGACCGTGGAAGCTGGCGCCGTGTTAGCCCAGGTGCAACAGGCCGCACGCGACGCGGGCCGGCTGTTCCCGCTGAGCCTGGGATCTGAAGGCAGCTGCACCATCGGCGGCAACCTCTCCACCAATGCTGGCGGCACCCAGGTGCTGCGTTACGGCAACACGCGCGAGCTGGTGCTGGGTCTAGAAGTGGTCACCGCCGAAGGCGAAATCTGGCATGGTCTGCGCGGCTTGCGCAAGGACAACACGGGCTATGCGCTGCGCGACCTGTACGTGGGCAGCGAAGGCACGCTGGGCATTATCACGGCCGCCACGCTCAAGCTCCACCCCTTGCCACAGGCGCAGCACACTGCCTTGCTGGCCTTTGGCTGCATTCGAAACGCCGTGGCCTTCCTCTCAGCTGCCCGCGCGGGCTTCGGTGCCAGCCTCACGGCCTTCGAGCTGCTGTCGGACACGGCCGTGGGCCTGATCGCGCGCCATGTACCCGAGCAGCCACTGCCACTAGCCCCGGGCACCCCCTGGTACGCTCTGGTCGAACTGTCAGATAGCGAAGGGGAAGCCCATGCTCGCCAGCGCTTCGAGGCCGTAGTCAGCCAGGCCTTCGAGGACGGCCTGGTACACGATGCGGCGATCGCCGAAAGCCTGCAACAAAGTCAGGCCCTGTGGCGGCTGCGCGACGAGGCCCTCGGCCTGGCCCAGAAACGCGACGGCGGCAACATCAAGCACGACGTCTCCGTGCCCATCTCGCGCATCCCAGACTTCCTGGCGGCCACGGCCGCTGCTCTGCAGGCACAGTTCCCAGGCGTGCGCCCCGTGGCCTTCGGCCACCTGGGCGACGGCAACCTGCACTACAACGTCTCGCACTCCCCCGACAGCACAGTGGCCGCGCTGTTTGCGCAGGAGGACGCCATCCACGCCGTGGTGCACGACTGCGTTCACGCCCACAGTGGTTCCATCAGCGCCGAGCACGGTGTGGGCCAGACCAAACGCGACCTGCTGCCACTCTACAAGAGCACGGTCGAGCTGGAGCTGATGCGCCGCCTCAAGGCTGCCTTCGACCCGCTTGGCCTGCTCAACCCGGGCAAGGTCCTGGCCAACACCATCCCCTCTTCCTTCCCATCCCTTACAGCGCCTGCGGCACCCGTATGCGCCGCTGCCGAACGCTCCCTGCCATGACCGCTTCCAACTTCCCGCTCTCCGAGCGTGTGCGCCGCGTCAAGCTCTCGCCCAATGCGGCGGCCAGCGCACGCGCCACTGCCCTGGCCGCCCAAGGCCGAGACGTGATCTCGCTTACAACGGGCGAGCCCGACTTCGATACGCCCGACTCCATCAAGCAGGCCGCCATCGCCGCCCTGGTGCGCGGCGAGACCAAGTACACGCCCACGGCCGGCACGACCACGTTGCGCCAGGCCATCCAGGCCAAGTACCGCCGAGAGAACGCCCTGGACTATCCGTCCTCCCAGATCATCGTGAGCAACGGCGGCAAGCAGGTGATTTACAACGCCATGGCCGCGACGCTCAATGCGGGCGACGAGGTCATCATCCCTACGCCCTACTGGCCCTCCTTTCCCGACATCGTGCTGGTCAACGACGGCGCACCCGTGCTCGTGCCCTGTGGCATCGACACGGGCTTCAAGCTCACGCCCGCAGCGCTGGAGGCGGCGATCACGCCGCGCACCCGCTGGCTGGTGCTCAACACCCCGGGCAACCCTTCGGGCGCGATCTACAGCGCCGACGAGCTTGCGGCCCTGGCCGCCGTACTGCGCCGTCACCCCCAGGTGCTGATACTTCTGGACGAGCTGTACGAACACATCTGGTTCACCCCGAAAGCGCCCGTGCACTGGCTGCATGTGGCACCAGATTTCAGGGAGCGCACCCTGCTGGTCAACGGCGCCTCCAAGACTTATGCCATGACGGGCTGGCGCATCGGCTGGGGGGTGGGCCCTTCCGCACTCATACAGGCCATGGTGGTCATCCAGTCCCAGGCCTCGTCGGGCCCCAACTCCGTGGGCCAGTCCGCCGTCACCGCCGCCCTGGAATCGTCCGACCAGTCCTTTGTGACAGCGGCCCGCCATGCCTACGCACGCCGTGCCGCCGCCGTGGTCGCGGGCCTGAGCGACGTGCCCGGTCTGACTCTGCGGCCCATCGAAGGCTCGTTCTTCGCCTTTGTGCACTGCGCCGGCGTGCTGGGCCGCCTGCGCCCGGACGGCACGCCCATCGCCTCGGACAGCGACCTGACCGAATGGCTGCTAGAAGCCGAAGGGGTGGCTGCCGTGGACGGCGGGGCCTACGGCCTTTCGCCCTATTTCCGCATCTCTACAGCAGCCAGCGATGCCGTACTGGCCGACGCCGTGCAGCGCATCGCACGCGCCGTTGCCGCGCTGCGCCCCGCTCCGGTTGTGGCAGACCCAGCCCGAACCCTGGAGGCCAGCGCATGAGCACCGACTGGTTACCCCAGGCAGTCGATGCCCTGCGGCCCCTGGGGCTCAACTATGCCTTTGTGCTGGACACCTCCGAGCGCCAAGCCTTCGTGCGCGGCATGATCGTGACCCTGCAACTGGCCCTGCTGACCATTCCCGGTAGCCTCGCCGCCGGCGTAGCTCTGGCAGCGGCCCTGACCTCGGGTCGGCCCTCGCTGGAGCGCACCGCCCGCGCCTTTGTCGAAGTCACGCGCAACACACCCACCTTGGTCCAGCTGTACTGCGCCTTTCTGGTACTCAACATGCTCATCACCCAGCAACTACGCGACTGGGGAGCGGGCAATAACCCGCTCACGCCCTTCGTCTGGGTCGTGATCGTGGTATCGCTACACAAGGGCGTGTTTCATGCCGAGGCGCTGCGCGCCGGCATCGAAGCCGTGCCTGCCACTACGCTGGAGGCCGCGCGCTCGCTAGGCTTTTCGCAGCGCCAACTGCTGGCGCGTGTTCAGTTGCCGCTAGCCGTGCGCTTTGCCCTTCCCTCCCTCATCAACAACCTGGTAGACCTGGTGAAGATGACTGCCGTGGCCTCGGCCATCGCTGTGGGTGACGTGACTTACGAGTCCATCATGATCTGGTCCCAGCGCGACAACGTGCTGGAGCTGCTGCTGCTTATCCTGCTGTGGTTCGGCCTCCTTACCTGGCTGGTCAGCCTGGCGGGCCGCTGGCTGGAACACCATTGGAGGATGCCCGGCTATGGCCAGTGAAGCCCTTTCTCGTCCCGTGGCGCCGGCGCATCCCGCATGGGGCCGTGCGCTGCGCAACCCCTGGCTGATCGCCACCGCCGCCCTGCTAGTGCTCGTCCTGTACTGGACCACTAGCGGCAGCACGCCACCCGCCTTCGTCCACCTGTGGAACTGGCTGCCCGCTTTGCTGCGCGGCCTGTGGGTCAACATCGAGATCAGCGTGCTGGCCGTGGCTCTGGGCACCGTGGTCGGTCTGATGCTGGGTGCGCTGTCGCTCTCGCCCACGCCAGGCCTGCGCACCATCGTGCGCTGGTATGTGCAACTGTTCCGCAACGCGCCCATCCTGGTGCTCATCTACTTCACTACCTACGTGTTCCCCTTCGAGGTGAAGCTGGTGAGCTGGTCCTTTCCCTTCCCCGACTGGATCAAGGTCGTGCTGGGTCTGGCCCTGCCCACCAGCGCCAACGTGGCCGAGATCTTCCGTGGCGCGATCCAGTCCATTCCCAGCGCTCAGTGGGAGGCTGCCCAGTCCCTGGCCTTTCGCCGCCGCGAGATCTTCCGCCTCATCGTCCTGCCCCAGTGCGTGCGTCGCATGCTTCCACCCTGGATGAACCTCTACGCCAGCATCACCATGAGTACCTCATTGGCCTCCTTGGTAGGCGTACACGACGTGGTCGACACTGCCCAGATCGCCAGCAACACCGTGGCCCGCACGGACTTCACCATCCTCGTGTATTTCACGCTGCTTGCCTTGTTTTTTGCCTACTGCTATCCGATAGCCCGCGCCACGCGCAACCTGGAGCGCCGCCATGAACGCCACTGACTCCTTTATCACCAAGATCGCCAGCAACAAAGCAGTCACGACAGAAGCGACACCACCCCTGGTCGACCTGCACGGCGTGCACCTGTCCTTCGGCGACAACCATGTGCTGCGCGGCATCGACGTGCAAGTGCGGCGCGGCGAGGCCGTAAGCATCATCGGCCCTTCAGGCTCGGGTAAATCCACCATCCTGCGTTGCATCACGGGCCTGCTGAGGCCTCAGCAGGGCAGCATCACCGTGGCCGGCACGTGCGTAGACCAGCTGCGCACCGAGGCCGAGCTGATAGCACTGCGCAAGCGCGTGGGCTTTGTGTTCCAGCAATACAACCTTTTCCCCCACCTGTCGGTACTGGAGAACCTGGTAATTGCCCCCACCCGTGTGGTCGGACGTGACCGAGCCACGGCCGAGCGCGAGGCCCGTGCTTTGCTGCAGAAGGTGCGCCTGGACCACAAGGAAAACGCCTATCCAGGTGAGCTGTCAGGCGGCCAGCAGCAGCGCGTAGCCATAGCGCGCGCCCTTGCCATGCGGCCCGAACTCATCTTGTTCGATGAAGTGACCTCGGCTCTGGACCCCGAAACCGTGGGCGAAGTTCTGACCGTGATTCGAGACCTCGTCAGGGACGGCATGACCTGCGTGCTGGTCACGCACGAGATGCGCTTTGCCGAAGAGGTCAGCGACCAAGTCTATTTCACCGAGGCCGGCCGTATCGTCGAGCACGGTCCCTCTTCCCAGATCTTCGGCAGCCCGCGCAGCGAACGCACGCGAGAGTTCCTACAACGAGCTCTGGGCGACGGCGCACGCGCCAGACCGCTGCCGCCCCCATCCCCGCTGGCCTTCAACAGCCTACGCTTCGCGCTCTGACACGTTGAAAACCATACCCACTAGGAGCCTCGCTATGACAATTTCTTCCTCTACCCCTATCGCCGATCAACGTCGCCAGGCCGTGGACTCGGCGCTGGCCGACGTGCGCCGCTTGATTCAAACCGGCGCTCCCGACCGCAAAACCCTGGCCGCCATCACCGAGAGGCTGGAGCAACTGGCCGCCCACAAGGCATTGTTCAGTCGCGCAGACTTTCCCCCGCCTGCCCAGACTGATGGCGTGGGTGCCTCCACGCGGTACCGACTCAATCCCGCAGACGGCGATTCAGGCCTGGCCCTCTATCTGAACTCCATCAACCCCGGCAAGACCACGGCACCGCACAACCACACGACCTGGGCCGTGATCGTGGCTGTCGAAGGTCAGGAAATCAACCGCCTGTACGAGCGCACCGACGACCGCTCCAACCCTGCCCAAGCCCAAATACATCTGGCGCGCGAATTTACCGTGCAGCCCGGTGCCTCCATCGCCTTCTTACCCGACGATATCCACGCAATCGCCGTGGTCGGCAATGAACCCACGCTGCACTTTCACCTTTACGGTCAGCCGTTGGAGACACTGACAGGCCGTGTGGCCATCGACCCCGAGACCGGCGAAGTCAAGAACTACAACGCCGCCTACTTCCGCCCCAGCGAGGCCGTGGCATGAGCAGCACCTCTTCACCATCCGCCATCGGCTCCGCCACGCGCCTGCTGCACGCAGGTAGCCCCACGCTGCGCGGTGGCTCCGGCCCCGTGAACGTTCCTGTGGTGCGCACCAGCACCGTACGTTTTGCCAATACTGCGGCCTATGCCGATCACCACCACCGACGGGTGGCTGGCGAGCGGGTCGCTTCCTATGGCCGCCACGGTCTTGACACACACCGCGCGCTCGAAGATGCACTACTTGGCCTGGAGGGAGGCCATCGTGCTTTCCTCGCCCCCTCGGGCCTGGCAGCCATCAGCTTGGTGCTTGTGGCGCTGCTCTCCCCTGGGGACCATGCACTGGTGGCCGACAGTGTGTACTCTCCTGTACGCCGTGTTGACGCCACCCTGCTGCAACGCCTGGGCATCACGCTCGAGTATTTCTCTCCCTCACAGGACGATCTCGCAGCCAAAATTCGACCCAATACCAAGCTTATCTACGTCGAGTCCCCCAGTTCCCTGTTGTACGAGATTCTGGACCTGCCAGCTCTGGCGGCCATCGCACAAGCCCATGGTGTTCCTCTGGCTACCGACAATACCTGGGGCGCAGGCTGGCTGTACCAGCCTTTGGCTTTGGGCGCCAATATCTCCATCCAGGCCGCCACCAAGTACATCGGCGGACATTCCGACGTGATGCAAGGTGTAGTTGTTACCGACAGCGCGGCGTTGTCCGAGAAGATAGCCACCGCGTATGAAGCTCTGGGCCTGACCATCGGTGCCGACGACGCGTATCTGGCTCTGCGCGGAATTCGCACCTTGCCCGTGCGTTTGGCCCAACACCAACGCCACGCGACCCAAGTTGCACAGTGGCTGCAATCCCAACCTCTGGTGGAGCGTGTCTTCTACCCGGCCTTGCCCAGTGACCCCGGTCATGCACTGTGGAAACGCGACTTTCATGGTGCCAACGGTCTGGTTTCGTTCGCCTTTGTCGACGGAGTGCATGCCGCCGGTGCCGAGGCCTTTGTCAACGCACTGCGCTGGTTTGCCATTGGCGCATCCTGGGGGGGATATGAGAGCCTTGCCTTGATCGCGGCCCCTGAGCGTCTGCGTGAACATAGCGCCTGGTCAGGCACACATTCCGTGGTGCGCCTACATGTCGGCTTAGAAAATCCAGATGATCTGATTGATGACTTGCAGCAAGCCATGGCAAATGTGAACCGACCCGACTGAACTGGACGCCATATCGCCTCAAAACTGAGACCCAGTTGTAGGTTCCATTACGAAAGAAGAGTTCAAGACTGAAGCGGTCAACCTGGTCGCCGAAAGTTGGCCAGTACCTGGCAGAAATGTCCGCGCAGAGGGTCCTGAGTCGGCTCAGCCTGCACAAAAAGCCGTACCTGCACCTGTACGGCCCCCAAGCTAGGAACGGCTGCTTCTACAACGCTGGACGGGTTGCGTTTGAGCTACGACGCAGATGCTAGTTGCGCTACAGGCGGCACCGTGGCGACATCAGCCAGTGAACCCGAACGCACCGAACCCTTCTATTTTTATGCTTTTTATATATAGCAATTTAGTTTAATAAAACCATCTGAAATATGTACACAATTCCGAGCAACAAGCCTCCTGCGCTTGTTGTCACTGAATTGAGATATGTCACCAAGATTGATAGATGGTTTTTCCGATTTTTCGGAGTTTGTGTCATTGCGCCGCGATCTTCACGCGCATCCTGAATTGGGTTTTGAAGAAGTCCGTACGGCTGCGCTCGTCGCTGAGACGCTGCAGTCCTGGGGTATCGACGTTCATACGGGAATTGCGGGCACAGGTGTGGTTGGAGTGATCAAAGGCAAGCTTTCAGGGGCGAAAACCATAGGCCTTCGCGCTGATATGGATGCGCTTCCTCTAGAGGAGGAAAACGACTTTGAGCACCGATCTCAGCATGCAGGCCGAATGCATGCCTGTGGTCACGATGGGCACACCACCATGCTGCTTGCGGCGGCAAAGCACCTGGCCAGAACTCGCAACTTTGCCGGTACGGTGCACTTGATCTTTCAGCCCGCTGAGGAAATGGGCAAGGCCGGCGCCTTGAAGATGATCGAAGAAGGTCTCTTTGAACGATTTCCATGTGATGCCGTGTTTGCGCTTCACAACTTTGCGTTGGACCAGGTGGGTGCGTTTGCGCTCAACGCATCGGCGCTCATGGCCTCCAGCAACACCTTCCGCATTACGCTTCATGGCAGCGGAACACATGCCTCCCTGCCCCACACTGGCATTGATCCAGTGGCTGCAGTGATCGATTTGGGGCAGCAGCTGCAAACACTGGTGGCCAAAAACATCAATTCCCTGGAGCGTGCGCTATTGGCCGTCACGCAAATCCAGGGCTCCGACGCCCCCAACGTGATCCCCGATAGTGCATGGCTCGGCGGCACTGTACGCACCTTTTCCCTGGATGCCTTGGACAAGCTGGAAGCGGCCCTGAGGAGAACGGCAGAGCATATCGCCTTGGCACATGGTTGCACTGCTGACGTCCAGTTCAGGAGAGCATCCCCTCCCGTCATCAACCATGAGAAAGAGGCAGCCTTTGCTGCTGAGGTCATGAGAGAAATTGTCGGTGATGAGGCCGTAGATACCCAGTACCCCGGCGTGCTTGCAGCCGAAGATTTTGCGCACATGTTGCGTGTACGTCCTGGTTGCTATGCATTTCTAGGCAATGGAGCTGGCGATCACCGATTGCCAGGGCATGGAAATGGCCCCTGCCTGCTTCACAACCGTTCCTACGACTTCAACGACCAAATCATCCCCATTGGCGCCTCCTACTTTGTGCGCCTTGCCGAAACCTGGCTGGCCGCGTGAAAGACCAAACAAATGACAATTTCTAGATTCAAATTACCGTCACGCCGAAACGTTCTGGTGGCGATGCTGGCCATCGCATCGCTGAACCAGGTACATGCAGAAAAGCTGATACGTATCGTCGTTCCCTTCGGCGCAGGCGCAGTTCAGGACACCGTGGCAAGAACCTTCAGCAACGAGCTGGGCAAGGAGCTTGGTGCGTCCGTGATTGTGGAGAACAAGGCCGGAGCCGGAGGAACGGTTGCGACGGCTCAAGTGGCCAAGTCCCCGGCGGATGGCACAACGCTGGTCATGGCGGCCGCCAGTCACCATCTGACAGGCTATCTGTACAACAAGCTCTCCTACGATCCGAACAAGGATTTCGTCGGCGTTTCCTATGTCGGCCGCACCGGATACATTGTTGGCGTGTCCGCTCAATCTGGAATCACCTCGATCAAGGACCTCATTGACCGCGCTCACAAGGAGCCAAATGCGCTGTTCTATGCCTCCGCGGGCAACGGCAGTGCCTCGCATCTCGCCACTGCGGCACTGGGGTCCAAGGCGGGCGTGAAGCTGCAGCACATCCCCACCAAATCGACCGGAGATGCAACCACCGAGCTCCTGGCGGGGCGTGTTCAAGTGGTCACAGGCGCGAGTATCGGCATGCTCAGCTTCAAAGCTGATCCACGTATCAAGCTGCTGGCCTACACGGGCAAGAATCGCTCGCGCTTTTTGCCGGAGCTGCCCACGGTCGCAGAAAGCGGCGTACCGGGCTACGCCTTTGATTCCTGGTTGGGTCTGCTTGCACCTGCGGCCACGCCACGCGCAGAGATTGAACGCATCAACAAGGCCATGGCCAAAGTGCTGGCAGACCCCCAGGTGCAAGAGCGCCTGGCTCGAGTCGGCGTGGAAGCGGGATCCTTGCCAGCTCAGGATTTTCAAAAGCTCCTGAACGCCGATTGGATTGCATCTGAGCAAATCGTCAAGGCTGCAGATATTCGTATTGAATAAGCCTGGTTGCCGGAGCTGTCCGTGAACGTCCAATTTATCTTTCGGCGCACATGTCACCCACTCCAGGTCCAGCAAGCGCCGAGCCACCAGGGCCGAGTCTGGCAGGCCGCCTCCACGTATAACGCAGTCCACCCTATCGCTGATCAGATCGGCCGGACGGTCCAAGCCTCAGGTACGAATAGCGCTACCGTAACTGCGGCAGTTCGAAAAAGCACAGGCACAGGTAAGGCGGCTTCTACACGGACTTGATGGCGAAATCTGCTGCTTGCGGGATAGAGCAGACCGTAGAGTTGACGAAAGGTATTGACCTGTCGACTTTTGTGCGCGGCTATCTGTCTCGCGAGCATCGTGACAATCGGGGGGCAGGCTGCACTATGGCCGCTCTGGGTTCGGATGCGGCGCGTCAGACGCAAGAGGTCAAGAGGACATTTGCGGCAGGCATCGAAAGTTTGCTGCAGGCCCTTGAACAGGAATGCTCGACCTCGAAGCGAGCGGGAAATGACGAGGCGCGGGCCAAGTCCATCGACACCTTTGCGCATATCGTCGGGGCCCTGGTCATGTCACGGGCCTGTCCCGATGATTCGCCACTTGCCGAAGAAATCTTGGCTGTGTGTCGGGACAAGATCCTTGGCGCGTTGGCGGAGCAAGAAGGCGCGCCGCCTCCCACAGCGGCTCACGCTATTCAATCTGGTGTGGCCTGAGCTTTAACGTTCAGCGCTTGACTGCGGCCCCAAACGTCACCAAAGCCATCAGCATGCTGGTGGCAATAACCGCGCTGAATGCCAAGTAGGGCGAAAGCGGCAGTGCTGAGGTAATCGCAATAGAGATCGCCGCACAGCCCATTTGGAGGAAGCCCAACAAAGCAGAGGCTGCCCCAGCATTTTGGCCAAACGGCTGCAGGGTCACGGCAGTTCCCAAGGGATTGATCAGGCCCATTCCAATCAAAAACACTGTCAACGCCGCCGAAAAGTAGTACACCTGCTCTGGGGCTGCCAGCAGGGCCACACCAGCGGCAAAGGCGATGGCGATGCCTGCACGGGCAGCGCGCATTGCGCCAAAGCGATGCGCAAGCCTAGGAGCGAGCAGACCAGCACCAAAGACAACAAATACGGTAGACGCGAAAAAAAGTGCGAGTTGCAAGGGCGAGAAACCAAACCCTTCCATCAAGATGGCCGGTGCCATGGCAAAAAACAGATACAGCGAGCCCAAGACCAAGCTGACAGATAGTGCTGGTGCAATGAAGCGGCGGTCAGTCAGGAGTGCTTTGTAGGTCGCGGCGACAGCACTGAGCGCCAACGGGCGGCGTAAGTCGGAGCTATGGGTCTCCCCGAGTCGCGACACATAGTGAATACCCAGCAAGATGGCGAGTACCCCGACAACGCCAAAGGTTGCGCGCCAGCCCAAAAAGCTGTTGAAGACACCGCCCAGTAGTGGAGAGAAACCTGGCGCAGCTGCCATGGCGACCATGACCAGTGAAAGCGCACGAGCGAGTGCATCGCCTTCAAACAGGTCTCGAGCAATCGCACGAGATAAAACGGACGTAGCACAAACGCCAAGGGCTTGAATCACTCGGCCGACGATGAGTTGAGGAAGGTTTGTAGCAAAGGCACATACCGCGCTACCGACTACAAACACGCACAAACCGGATACCACCAGGGGTGCGCGTCCAAAGCGATCCGACAATGGTCCCACGAAAAGTTGACCCAACGCGAAAGCCACAAAGAAGGTGCTCAGGGTGGCGCTAAGGCCTTTTACAGATGTCCCAAGCTCGGCACCCATGGAAGGGAAGGCCGGCAGGATGATGTTGGTAGCCAATGATCCCAGCGCTGCCAGTCCAGCGAGCATCAGCAGCAATTCGCCTGAGAAAGATTTTGTGGATTCAATCGGTTTGCGCATCGTCGCCGCCTTCATCGCCGTCAAGGCATTCAATGCAGGAATCGAGTAGGTCATGCAGCGCCGCCACACGTTCCGTCCCCAGCTGCGCGTTCAAAGCAAGCTGTGCGGCCTTCCAAGCCTGTTGTGCTTGTGCCTGTTTGGACACGCCGGTTTCTGTTGCGGTGACCAAACGACTGCGTGCGTCGGCTCCAGCGCCAATCGTCAGCAAGTCCATCGCCGCCAGCGGCTGAAGATTGCGCGTCAATGTTGAGGCGTCCATCTGCATGCGCTTGGCCAGATCCACTGGCCGTATCGGCCCCAGTTTGACGACGTGGGAGAGCAGGGAGTATTGCGTGATCTTCAAGCCCACCTCCGCGAAAAAGTGGTCGTAGTGCCGCGTCACGATACGACTGAGTTGGCGCAACTTCAGGTTGGTGCACCCCTGGGGCTTGATGCTGTTCTTCATCTGATATATTGTAATTACAACTATTGTAATTACAAGTTTTCAAAATGAAGGAGGCTGAAATGACTGTGGATCAGGTTATCGAGAGATGGCGAGCGGATGAAGTCGCTGTGCGTGCTCATCTAAGAGCTGTGGATACCGGGCCGCACGGCCGTGTCGCTGCTCGTTCTGGCATGGAAATGTTCGATGCCATCTTCGCTGGGGAACTGTCCCCGGCTCCAATTGGCGAAACGCTCGACTTTGTTCCCATTCGCATGACGCCCGGGGAGGCCGTTTTTCAGGGAGCTCCAAAGCGTCGTCACTACAACCCACTGGGCACGGTGCATGGGGGTTGGTTTGCGACCTTGCTCGACTCTGCAGTGGGTTGCGCCATTCACACGACCTTGCCGGCGGGCAAAGCCTATACCACACTGGAGCTGAAAGTGAACATGGTGCGTGCGTTGACCGACGGGGTGCCGTTGGTGCGTGCAGAGGGAAAGGTTATCCACGCAGGCCGACAGGTAGCCACAGCGGAGGGGCGTATCGTTGGTCCCGATGGGAAACTATATGCCCACGCAACCACTACCTGCTTGATCTTCGATCAGCCCATTGACGCGAGCCCATCATGAGCAATACCGACATTTAGCATCCAGAACGATGAACGGTAACCCTTGCATAGCAGTCATCGTCTGCCGAATTTCGAGGTGCAGCAATAGGTCGAGATCGTCAGTTCGAATCTGTTAGCAGCGGACATTCGATGGCCCAGAACCACTGTCCGCCTGGGGAGAGACCGCTGCGCCCCCGAGACCTGTCATTGAAGCCAATGGCCGGTCGAATGAGCCGATGACTGCTTTGTGCCATGCACCGTGAACTCAGCTCCGGGATACGAACGACGGCACGGGAGCGAAGCTGCCCATGCTCACATCAATCATTCCAGCCATCTCATCGCCCAATGCTGGCCAAGAAAGATCCGCATTACCATCAGCCTCAAAACCGGCCTAAATCTCCAGCTCCATGATGGCGGGCGTCAGCTGGTAGCACCAGGCGTGGCCCACGCCGGGCAGCCGGTGCTTGGCGTCGTATTCGCGGCCCTTGGCGGGTTTGAGGCAGCCGTGCTGCAGCAGTACCTTGCACACGGCCTTGTAGTCGAAGCCTCGGCAGATCTCGGTGCGAAACACTTCGGGCAGCACAAAGTACTCCACCCGCGTTTCCTCGCCGTCGATGGCCGTCATGGCTTCATAAATGTCCTTGTCTTCCTTGGGCGTTCCCGGCGTGTAGCCGGTCTTCAGGATCTTCAGCGGCTTGCCGTCCTCATCGATCAAGCGCCTGAAACCTGCGCGCTGCAGTGTCTTGGCGTTGTGATCATCCGTCGCACGATGCCACCACGTAAAGCGCCCTTCTCCGTGCGCTTCCAGAAAGCCGCGCACCTGCCGCAGCATTGCCGTGACTTCGCCATTACCCGCGCCGCCACGGGCCAGCAGCCACGCTTCAAAGCAGGCCTTGGTCGCCCGCTCGCTCTCGCCTAGCTCCCAGCCAGTCAGGCCCGCTTCTGTCGCCAGCTCGCCGGCCACGCCCACCAGTGCAAAGCGTGCCGCCACACGGGCCACCTGCCCGCTGGCCTTGCCGGGCGTCCAGCTGGCCGCCAAGGCGCCGGATTGCTCTCGCACACGCTTAGACAACGTGTCTGCCTGTTCTGTTGCCCACTGCAGAAAGGCGTGTCCCACCGCACCATGGCATAGCTGCGCCTCGCGTGCGAGATGTGAAGAGAATGCAGCTCCGTCGGCCAGGCCGTGCAACTGCTCGAAGGCGCCCATGCCCCTGCCTGCATCTGCCGGAATATCGGCCATACGCACCTCTTGCCCGGCGCGCGTGCGCTTGCCGCCTTCGGCCATGTGGTCGGCCAGACCCAGCTCGCCGGCACTCAAGAACAGCAGCCGCCACGTCAGGCGCGTGCGGGCTGCACCATTGCGTGTAGCCCGTGCCTTGCTCTGCTCGTTGGCCAGCATATAGGCACACTCGCCTGCCACCTTGCCCTCCACCTGGGCCAGCTCGTCCAGAATCAGCAGGCTGTCGCAGTGCTGAGCGGCAATGGCCTCCAAGGCGTTGTCGGTGGTGCGCCAGCGCTGCATGTAGTTCTGGCCGCCGTACACGCTGGCCGCCAGCCGCAGCGCCGTGGTCTTGCCGCAAGAGCTATCGCCCCGCAGATGGAAGCCGCCGCTCTCCATGCCCGCAGGGCGCAGCAGCGGCCCGGCAAACGCACAGGCCACGGCAAACACCAGACGGCTGTTGCCTGCGCACAGGCGACCTATGCGGTCCGTCCAGTCCTGGGCATCGCGCCGAATGCGGAAGGTGTTCTCCATCTGGTTGTCGGACTGGAACACGATGCGCTCGGCATCGTCGCCAATGGTTTCATGCGGCAGCACAAAGGCCCGGCCGTGCCAGCCAATGCGGTCGGTGCAGCTCGCAAACGCTTCGGGCTTGCGCGTCTGGATGAATTCGGTCAGCCGGTTGCGTGCCGTGGGCGCTGTTGCAATGCGCAGGCCCATGTTCAGCAGCGCTGCGCGGTACTCGCCGCCATCGCTGCTCAGCATGCGGGCCGGCATGGCCCATTGCTTGGGCACGCCCAGCGGGTCGGCAAAGGTCAGCAGATAGCCCCACCCTGCGCCCTCCTGATTGCGCGTCAGCGCCTCCACCTGCAAGGGCGAGCACAGCCACAGCGGGCGCGCCGGGTTGCCGTCCTTGTCACGGCCGTGGAACCACACCCCGCTCTCGTCCAGCGAGAAAGGCTCTTCCCTCGCCGGTTCGTCGTCATGATCCGGTGCAGCCTTGCGTTTGCCGCCACGACCACCACCGCCCCGGCCTGAGCCACTGGAACCACCGGAGCCACCAGCACCAGAAGCAGGCTTTGCCGCAATGCCGGCAGTGCCTGTGTCATCACTGACCGCACTATCGCCGCCAGCCTTTGCCTGGACAGCGTTCACAGCGCTCACGGCGCCCTGCACACAGGCCTGCACGGCTTCTAGCCCGAAGGCCTGGTGCATATCGTTGAAGTCGCTGCCGCCTTCCGGCAATGCAGACGGAAACACGGCCACACCATTGACGGCAGCAGCTGCCGCTTCGGCTTTGATGCGACCGGCATTGCGCCCGGTACGGGCCTCGGTCGCGGCATCGTCATCGCCGCACACCACCAGCAAGGCATGCGGCTGCAATGCGCGCAAGGCCTTGGCCACATGCTGCAGATTGCCCGCATCAAAGGCCACCGCCACCGGCCAGCCCGTGGCCATGTGCAGGCTGGCTGCCGTGGCATAGCCCTCGGCCACCAGCACCACGGCTGCACCCCGCAGGCTGCCCAGCATGTGCCACAGGCCCGACTTGCGGCCGCCCTTCAGGAACAGCTTGTCCACCCCTTCCGCGGGCCGCTGCGGTGCAATGCGCTGCACGTTCCACAAGCGTCCTTCTCCATCGCATACCGGCACCAGCAGCCAGCCGTCGGGCGTGTAGCGCACGCCAAAACCGTGCACGCCTTTTCTGATCAGATAGGCGCTATGCCCGGTGGTGGTGGCGGCATCCCAGATGGCCTGCGCTTCATGCGCTGCAGCTTCTTGCTCGGCCTCGATGCGCAGTGCCTCGGCCTGCTGTCGCTGCATGCGCTCCTGGTTCTGCTGCTGGCGTTGGGCAGCACTCAAAGGCTGCGCCGCCTGCCCTTGCTCCCGCGCATTGCGAGGCAGCTTGAAACCATGCTGCTTGGCCAGGAACAACAATGTAGACACGCCCACCCCGCCCCCGGCCTTGATGCTGCGCCATGTGCTGCGCACCGCACCGGCATCGAAGCTGCTGCCGCTGGCTGCACTCCAGTCGCTGAACAACTGCAAGCCCAGGTCGTCCGGGTACTCGCTCTTGATGGCCATTCCCACCCTGGCCCACTCATCGCGGGGCAGATTGGACGGCACAAAGCTCAAGGCATTGCGCAGCAGCTCGGGGGTGATCGTGGTCTGGGTCATTGGATACGCGGCCTCATGTCTTCGGGCCTGAACAGCTGAAAGTCCGAACGCAGCACGCCTGGCTGCCAGGGCTCGGACATGGCCAGCATCTGCTTGCTGACCTGCGAATACACCGTCACCACGCCCTGCACGCTCAGGCTGGCGCGCAGGCGTGTGCCGTGCGGCGAGGTAAAGGCACTGCCTAGAATCGGCTTGTCTCTGGCCTTGGCGATGAACAGCTCCATCAGATCGGGCCTGAGCCTCTGCAGATCTGCGACAGGCAGCTCGGCCAACAGGCTGCCGCTGGCGATCTCCAGCACCTGTACCGTGCCCGGCCAATAAAGCAGCCCCTGCTCCGGTGCATGGCGCGTGCGCTGCACTGCCATCAGCAAATAGCCCTTGCGCATGGCCTCTTCCTCCAAGGCCCTGGCACCCCAAAGCTGGCGCTGCTGGGCATGCTCTCTGGCCTCGGCCTGTGCCTTGGCCATGGCATCGTTGGCGGTTGCTGCGGCTGCTGCGCTACGTGGGTTGTGGTTCATGTTCTGCATGCCGTACCTCACGCGACCTGATGGCCTTGAATACGCGCCTGCACCCAGGTCAGCACCGCTGTCTCGGGCCACGCCACCATGCGCGATGTGATGCGCACGCAGGCCGGGAACTTGCCCTCCTTCATCAGCTTGTAGATGGTGCTTTTCTTGCAGCCGGTCGCTGCCTCCACATCGGCCAGACGCAGCAGACGATCGCGGGGCACTACGGGGCGAGCGGAATGAACAACATGCATGAGTGAACTCCTTCAACAGACGCCAACGCATCCGACGTGGTGCGCTTGTGGCTTGAGAGAAAGTCTTTCCCTCGCACCGTCCTGCCGTCGCCCTGCGTATGTCCGCCCGCCGCCGCGCAGGGTGAAGAATGTGCGCCAGCCGCAGCACCAAGACAGGGCCACCGCAGGACAATCGCAGGGCAACCGCGCCACATCCGCAACACAGCACCGCCCTATCCATGGCGCTTGCGCCCCCAGACGCTCGATACGTCCTGCACATTGCGCACGGCCTTTTCTTCTGCCTCGCCCGTGGGCGTATAGCCATGCCTTGCCAGCAGCTCTGCCAGCGTCTGCCGGCGCACGCCCACTAGCTTCTCCAGCCGCGTGATGGCCCCGCGTGCCTTGCCCTCTGCAATCTCCTGCCGCAGCCACCCTGCCAGCAACGCCACATGGTCTGCATGCCAGGGCTCGCGCTCCTGCTCGAGCTGCGCTGCAAACTGCTGGCGGTACTGCAGCAAAGCGGCCATGTCTTTGACATCCCTGGCCGCCAGCACTTCAGCCGCCTGCGCAGTCGCAGCACCGGCCAACGCGTTGCCCGCCGCCATGCCCTCGGCCTTGAACCACGCGGCGATATGCGCACTGGGCGGCATGTCCTGCTCGGCAAGCCAAGCAGCAAAGTCCGCCGCTGCCACCAGGTAGAAGGTGTGCTCTTCGTAAGTCACCTTGGGCGGGGGCGCATACATCGAATGGCCGTCAAAACCGTGCCCGTCACCCACCATAGGGATAGGCCTGAACAGCTCACGGTCGTCATACTCG
Organism: Comamonas brasiliensis; assembly: GCF_018292285.1. Lineage (NCBI taxonomy): Bacteria > Pseudomonadati > Pseudomonadota > Betaproteobacteria > Burkholderiales > Comamonadaceae > Comamonas > Comamonas brasiliensis. The sequence goes on along the minus strand of NZ_JAANES010000001.1, from coordinate 280,918 downwards.
GTCACTGCAATGCGCTGCACGTCTGGCACGCTGGGCAGCGTACCTGCCTCGCAGGCGTCGTACAGCGCATCCAGCAAATCGTTCTTGGCCTTCAGGCTTGCCGCATCCGGCCCCTTGCCGGGCCGCTGCATGGCCGCCAGTTGCTCCAGGTCCATGCGTTGCGGCCAGCCCTGCTCCCGCTCTTGCTGCGTGAAGCAGTTGCCGATGCGCCCATCGGCCATGGCGTCGCGCCACTTCAAATTCACTGCCATTGCATCCTCCGTCAGATACGGCCCCGGCTGTCTGCGCGCCAGCAAGGCAGCCGGGGCTCTGCCTTTGAACCGGGCCAGACCCGGTTTGCTGAAACGCCTGAATAACTGTATTTATATACAGTTATTCATAGTCGACAAATCAATGCGCCGCAGCGCCTTCGCGCAGCATGGTTGTGGCATCGCCGGCTACGTACAGCAGGCCGCTGAGCACGTTCATCTGGTTGGCCTGGACAAACAGCAGATCCGGCAAGTCCTTGCTGTTCTGAAAGCAGCCGGAGCGCGACTCGTCGCCATCTGCCGCCACCATGCAGGCCAAGCTTTCCAGCACGGCCGCCAGCTCGCCGCTGTACATGCTGGAGAACTCGGGCACGCCCTCGGCCAGCCACCACAGCTCCTGCGGCGTCAGGCTGCGGCGGGCGTGCTGCCACAGCAAGCGCAGCACGGCGCCGGGCGAAAACACAGGCAGGCGGGAAGCAGAAGATTGAGACTGCGGCGGCACGGGCACGCCCGCAGAGCCGATGGAGGCAGGCGCGCGCATCTGCGCGGCAGCGCCAGGCTGCCGTTCACATTGGGAGCTGGTCATGGCTCAGCCCTCCTGTGCAATCAGCACGCGCAAGGCTGCCAGGGCCTGCACGGTCTTGCGGGCAGCGCCGGGCACATTGGCCGCGGGCTGACGCAGGTAGTGCAACGCCATGGCCAGTGCGTTATGCGCATCGGCGTGGAGCTGGATGGGATTGAGTGAGAGAGAAGACACAACCGCAGACGCGGCAGGCGAAGGCAGGCAGACAGCTCCAGAGGAAGGCTGGGTGCTGGCCAATGGGTGAGAAACGGTGTTCATGGTTCCGTGCTCCTTTGAGAGACTAAAACCACCACCCTTGCGTTTTCAAGCACAAGAAAGGTGGACGGGATGTTGAAAACACGTTCAAAGCCGTGCGGGCATCCTTACGGGTAGCCCCATCCCGTCCGTAACCGTGTGGATGTGCGGGCGCTGTGCCCACTTTTCCAGTGTTCAGACGTGACTAAACCTCGCTATCGGGGAGGTTGCACCGCTTTGAATTTGGTGTTTTCAAGCACCGGCCCCGGGACAGGGGGCTGAGGTCAATTATGGCGCAAATAGAGAAGCCGCATCAAATGCGACTTGTCTGGGTGACCTTGCGGAGTTTCGAAGTACTTGCTGCGGCGTGCTGCTTAGGGCCAGCAGCGGTTGTGCGCCGCGAGGAAACGAAGGGCAGGTTCAGGCTGACTTGAGTCATTCATGGACCAATGACTGAGCGACAACAATCGGCAACACCAGCCTTAGAGCGCTGTCTGTCCTGAACGACTACCTAACCCTCAAGATCAGCCATTCAGTTGCGCCAAATATCCAATCAGCCGTAGGCATGAGAAACACAAGTCTTAATAAGTGATTGATATGTGGGTTCAGTTATCTGTTACTGCCTCCACAATCCGAGGCGCACGGACCAGGGAGATAGTCTTGAAATCATCGCCAAGGAAGCTAAATTTCTTTGAGAAGAGCGACGCAACCCGTGTGTCCGCAGTGGCGAAGAATATTTGGCGACCAGAATTAACAGCAAGGTCGCGCAGGTAGTCCAAGAACGACAGCGCGTTCAAGTCGTCGATGTGTGCAATGGGGTCGTCAATAAGCAGTATCGGAGGTGCATTTGTCGCAGTGCGGTTCCTAGCCAGGAAGATTGATAGCGCGAACGCAGCTCTCTGCCCGGTGCTCACCTGATCCAGAGTTCGTGCCTTCTGTGTCTCGACTGACCTCAGAAGCACATCGGAGCTACCTACGTATTCGTATTCCTTAGGTGAATGGATGCGAGAGAAGACTTCGTCGATTTGGCACCCAATTGTCTCAAGGGCTTCTTGAGTCGCACTTTTGAGCGAAGCATTGGCAATCAGATCATCTAGGAGATTTCGTGCGGTGTCCAAGGCATCGGCTTCACCACGTGCATTACTGAGTTTTAGCCGCGTTCTTTCAATCGCGGGAGGAAGAACCCGCAGTTCTTCCGAGTTACTCACTTCGCTGCGCAAGGCCTCAACAGCCTCGCTGCAAGCTGAAGCGACAGAGGCAACGCGAGCTTTCAGCTCAGCGAGCGGAGCAATGCCAGCGGCATCCAAGTAGGAACTCAATTCCACAACGTTGTCAGCGGCTGGTCTAAATTCTTCTTGCAACGCTACGAGCGACGCGAACGAATTGATAGGTTGCACATGTGTGGACCAACCATCCAAATCGATGGTTCGGCAGATTCCTCGGATTTCCTCAACAACAACGTCAATGTGCCGCCGGAGGGTAAGAAGCTCTTTACGCTTGCCTTCCGCGGCATCATTCTGAGAACGCAGCACTTCCGCTGCGCCAATGACCGCCCCCCCATTCTCGGGCTGCTCAAAGAAGTGACTGATTCGATTCCAAAGACTGTCGTGTTCATCACTGGAAAGCCCAGCCTCTCTCAAAGCCTTCCCCTCCTGGCCAAGGCGTTGAACTTCGGCTCGAGCTTTGTCAGATTCAAGCTGCAGCCCGGCAAGCTCATTCAGTATCGCCTTGGGAGTTGAGCCTTTCAACCCCACGAGGTTCGCAGTCTTCTGGCAGTACTCCAAGCCAGCTGCAACTTTCCTGGCCTCGCGGGCGTCCAAGTCAGCTTGGCTCGATACGTTGACGAGCGCATTGAGTTCGGCAGACGAATCCGCGCTAGTATTCAGCTCCTCAATGAGGTGCATCAGCGCGCCGTCAGGATGAACAGTGTGACAAACGGGGCAAGTATTTGGATGTTGAGACTGCTGTAGCGCCGTTAAGGCAGCGCTCTTGAGGTTCTTTAGGGCGGCAGCGCGTGCTGACGCAGCTTTCCCATGCAGGTCCAGCGCAATCTTCGCACTGGCGAGTCGCTCTTCAGCATCGCGTCGGGCCGAGTCGGACGACTGAAGTGCCACCTCTATCGGCAGCTCCGCGTAGCGAACTGGAATCTCTGGAATATCGCCAGTGAGTTGGCTCTTGAGTCGCGTCGCAAGCGCGTCTGCCACGTCACGTGCCTTGAAATACTGAGTCCGCACATCTAGAAATCCTGAAGTCTCGTAGACGAGCCTGCGGCTGAGCATCTCAGCATTTCTTTCGTGGGCCTCGATACCATCTACAAGGCCTGCTTCCAGTTCGTGGAGCGCTGAAAGACGCTCCTGATGGGGCCGGGCGGCTTCAAGCGCGGCACCCAATTCGGATGAGCGACGCTCGATGTCGCCTATCGTCCGAGCAGCATCACCTAAAGAGGAAAGTGCTTGGATATGCCCGAGCGCCGCCAGTAATCGCGGTCCTTCGCCCAATTGCCCAGCGTCGGCGTCAGGGGAGCTCTTCCATTCGAGAGCAACGAGTGCGGCGCGATATGCCTCGGCAAGCGTCTTTGCGTTTGAGGGCCTGCCCTGCAACTCACGCAACCGCTTTTCAAGGTCGTGCAGCTCGTACTGCAGCTTATCGGCGGCGGCCTCCGCTTTGCCGACCGCCTTTTCCACGTCCCCGTAGATTTTCTCGAGATAGTCAAAGGTTGTCGCAGCGGTAGCGCCTACGAGCAATCGACTGAGTTCGGTCGCGACATCCGTTGGCTGGAGGTTAGCCGAAAGACGGAAAGCGGCATCAGTGTCCAGGAAGTTGTACTGCGAGAAACTATCGACGATGGCATCGACGGCGAACTCTTTGCGGTTGTACCAAGCTAGGCAACGAGCCTTCAACCGCGGGCCGTCGGAAATAGATTGGAGCTCGCTGACATCTCCACCGCCGATGGGCGCGAGCCTCCCCTTGATGCGAACTACTCCTGTGCTCTTGCTTCTTAAATTGTTCCCACAATACAGCCGCTCGATGGCCTCGAGCAGCGACGTTTTGCCGGTACCGTTCGCCCCCGTGACAAGTGTGACCTTGCCAAAGTCGTAGGTCTTCCCATCGTGCACTGGACGAAAACTGTTGATGGTCAAGCTGAGCAGCATGGACTTCGCAATCGGTCTGTCCGCCTGATGGAGGTCATTAACGCGTTGACCAGCGGCTGCAGGCCTTCCTGCCTCTCGCTTTGCGATCTTCTCAACCACGGCAGTACGAGGGGTCGGGCAATCGAGGAGAAGTTCTAGCTGGCCTGCAGCGAGCCTACGTCTCCAGTCTGCGAGTACATCGGGCGTCGCGCCACCATCCGCTGCATCAAAAAATTCTGCAGCGCCCAGCAGCGATTCGAGGTCTTCCGCCGATACGACGCGCTTTCGCGCATAGTCTCTATCGGCCTCAATCGCTGCTTTAGCCGCGGCGAACTGGGGATTCGAGGTGGAGTTTGGACCTGCAACGAGATAGAGGTATTTGTTCCATCGGAGGTCGCCCGGCGCATCGAAAAAGTCGTCGCCAAGAATTCGCTCCTGAAAATCGCGTAGTTGCTGCGAGCGTTGAATCACTTCGTCGGCGAAATCGACGTAGGCAATGGCGTAGGCATGTTCCCCAAATCTCTTTTCGCCACGCACAACGGCTTCATCGACATCTTTCAGCCCCACAAGAAGATGCGAGAGCGATTCACGGGCTGTTTGCATTTCTGGCATCTCACTCCCCCCCTGTGATGGACGTCATGCTGGATCCATCAAAAGCAATATCTGTTTGCGCCTTGATATCGGCGAACTTTATCTTTCCAGCGGCTGTCCGGTAGCAGACGGCTACCCGATTCTTGTGCGCTTTGCCTTCCTTGCGGAGCAGCTCGAATGCTGCATCGCTGATGTTCTTCACAACGTCAGGCGTCGGACTCTCCCCTAGATAGGCGACTAGCGCTGGACGAACACCCTCCTTCGTCACATTGGTGTTGGGCGACTGCGGGCTCCAAGATATCGAGGCGCCGCCTCCTCCCAAATCCTTGATAGGCTGAGGTAGTTGTTCATTCAGAAGGATGTTTCCGAGAGCTGCGACCTTGCCCAGCCGCCTCTGCCGATTCTCTGCAGCGCCTGCATTTCGGTCCAGTTGCAGGGTCGCCCGCCCAACAATTTCAGATTCCAGGATTTGACAAACGTCCAACTTGTCTGCGCGATGCCAGTGTTCTCCAATCTTGTGGGGACCGCATGAAAGAGAGATGGCTCGTTCAATGTGCAGGCGGTTCTGGACATCCTGAAGGTTCTCAAACCCAGCAGCAAAATCTGGGTCTGTGTTGATGAGGGCAGTCCACCCTGTTTCAGGACACCCTGCAGCTTCAACCCAATTTGCGGCGGCTGCATCCCAAATGAAGCGAGCATCGACTAGCGGCCCTACGGTGACGTCGTGCACAGCAAGGCCATCTTGTACCACCTTCGGTACGGTGAGCGCAAAAACTGCCTCATCATAATGAAAGTGCAATACATGGCGCTTCTTTTCGTGCCGCGTGTAGTAGAGGCCTTTTGCCTCATTGCTAAGGATCTCATCATCCTTTACGGAGCATCGGCCATCGGGCAGGTACCAAGCAGATCCGCTCTCGTTGCGCCACTGTGCGGGCGTCTTACCCTCGGCTTCGTACTGCTCCATGTCTTGAGCCCAGTTCAGACAAACAATGTCACAGTTAGTCATTGAAGCACTGCGGCTGAAAACATCGGTCCGATATCGGCGATAGTCATCATGTTTAGGCTTCGGATTCAGCTGCACGTGAATAAGAATCGTGCGGTCCGACAGTTTCCTAATGGCAGCGGCGTCCAGACTCAGCGCATCGGAGCAAATAATGGTTGAAAGCTTGATGAGTTCGTCACGGCCCTCGAAACGGTAAATCGTTTGTCCGCAGCGCAGTTGCTTGTTCTCAAATCCATGGTCGTCCCGAGATGGCGCCGTCTTGAACTGGATGAGGATGACCCGCTTGAGGTTCTGTTCGGCGTCTCGAGTAACGAAGCAGTAGGCAACCGGGTCGAAGTAATTTCCCTGCACGCCCGGTGCGTCATCGGATTCAAAAAGAACGTCACAATGCCCTGCACAGTCTTGCTTGAGTTGGGTAAGCTGCGCGGGAGTCATGCTCTCGCACCCGAGCACCCACAGCGCGCCAGACTTAGGGAAATGCTCTCCCTTGGCAGCCTTCAGCAGCGATTCGATAGGCAGGAAGTACTCGGGGGTAACTGCTAGCTGGTCACCACGCGCCGATGCGGCCTCGAGGAACTTGTTCGCCCGGGCAACCGCCTGGCCTAGGTCCTTGGGGCCGATGCGCTGAATGTCTGCGTAAATAGGCCCTGCAGGCTGCAGCAGGAACGCACGATAGCTCTGATGAGTCGCCTGAAGAAGAGACAGGTCCGGGCTTTGCAGCCCTAACTCTGCGAGCAATTCATTCACATCTCTAATGAGAACTGGCACCGTTTCTCCTGGGGAAGCTTTTGCACTTCTCAAAATGATACCAATTGTTGCAACCAACTCGCATGTGCTGCATAAATCAGCGCCAAACCAATAGCCGATATATCAGACTTCCAGAATCTCTGAGGACCACTTACTAACCAAGGACTGCTTCCGCCTGAAAAACAGCCATTGAGCGATCGATCATTGGTATTCGTGATGGCCGCTATGCCGCTGGGCTCAGCAATTCATCGTACGGATACAAACAGCAGCAATCGCTGCACAGCAGTCTTTAAGAGCATGGTTTGAGGGCCTGCAGTGTGTCAGTTACTGACTCACGTAAATTCGACCGACCATCTAAAGCCAAGCCCTTCATAGCAAAACATTGGCCCACTGCGCGCCAAGAGAGGGGCACTAAGGAATATCCCTTGCGCTGCATTCCCCCAACTTCCGCTCGCGTCCACCACTAGCCCCAAACCGAATGCTCGCGCCTGGGCAGCAGGCAAACACCAGACCAACCAGCACGGCAGCTCTGCACTGGTGTTCTGCCATGGCTTTCAAGCCATATCGATCTCAAGCAAAAAGCAGGCTGAATGTAGAAAAGAACTCTCAATATTTCATATAAAGAAATATTTTGTGTTTGTTCCCAAAACATTCCCACTTTGTTCCCAATTTGTTCCCAAAACTTTTAGGAGCACCTAGCGCTCTACCCATCAGCGTTTGGAGACAATTCGGCTTCAAAAAAATGCCGTGTTCCCACGTTCCCAAGAAAAATCATCTCCTGACTCGATTGGCTTGCACTTTCGCGCCCTCTTGCGGCCATGCGCCGGGCGCAAAAAAGCCGCCTTGGCGGGCGGCTGATGAGAGCGTTTGATGCGACCTAGCTGCTGCGTTGGTGCAGCTCAATCGCATCGGCACCGCGGCGCAGCTTGTCCAGGTAGTCGGCCCACTGTTGAACCAGATCGAAGCGCTTAGCCAGGTACTTGGTGCGGTTGTAGCTGCGGCCGTTGGCATCTTTGACGGCATGGGCCAGGTTGGCCTCGATGGCCAGCGGGTCCAGATCCAGCTGATCCACCAGCATGGTGCGGGCGCTGGCTCTGAAGCCATGCCAGCTTTGCTCCGTGCCGAAGCCCAGCCCATAGAGGGCGCTGCGCACGGAGTTGTCGGACAGGGGTCGGTCATGGTTGCGCTGGCCGGGGAACACATAGCGGCCGTGGCCTGTGAGTGAGTGCAGCTCTCGCAGCAGATCCACCGCCTGCACCGGCATGGGCACCACGTGCGGCTCGCCGTTTTCTTTCTCCTGCCTGGTGCGCTTCATCTTTTCGCTGGGAATGGTCCACAGGCCGGCATCCAGATCCAGCTCGGCCCATTCCATCATGCGCAGGTTGCCGGGGCGCTGGTACAGCAAGGGCGCCAGCAGCAAGGCGGTGCGCACCAGCGGCCCGCCCTTGTAGGCATGCATGGCCCGCAGCAGCTCGCCAAAGCGCTGGGGCTCGACGATGGCGGCAAAGTTCTTTGCATGGTACGGAGTGAGGCGGCTTTTCAGGCCTTCGGTAATGTCGCGCTGGCTGTTGCTGGCAGTGGGCAGCCAGTAGCGCCATATCTGGCGGGCCAGCATGAGTGCCCGGTCGGCCGTCTCCAGTGCGCCGCGCTCTTCGACCTTCTGCAAGACGGACAGCAGCTCCATGGGCTCGATGCTTGCCATGGGCCGCTGGCCCAGCCAGGGGAACAGGTCGCGCTCCAACTGCCTCAAGGTGCGCTCGGCATGGCCGGCGCTCCAGCCGGCTACCTGCTTGCCGTGCCAGTCCAGCGCCACGGCCTGGAAGCTATCCCCGCGATCGAGCCCGCCTTTGAGCTTTTCCAGCTTGCGGGCCTCGATAGGGTCGCTGCCCTGAGAACGTTGCATCTTGGCAACATCACGTGCTTTGCGGGCTGCTGTCAGCCCCACGGAGGGGTAACTGCCCAAAGCAAGCTGCTTTTCTTTTCCGTCGGTACGGTACTTGTAGAACCAGCGCTTGGAGCCGCTGGGGCTGACTTGCAGGTACAGCCCGCCAGCATCGGTGAAGCGCGCCTGCTTGCGATCAGGCGGGCAGATGGCGTTGCGGCAGTGGGCATCGGTCAGCATGGGGTACAGCCTTCCTAGGTGGGGGTACAAATTCCCGCTCTCGGCCCCAGGGTGGGGGTACAACGCATGGGCCGCCAGGCCGCATGGTTGCTGGGTTTGGCCTGAAAGTGGGGGTACAACTTAGCCAAAGTATAGGCTTTTGGCGAGTTGTACCCCCACTTGTACCCCCACTTCGCCTCGGATGCTCACGAACCTTGGCGGACGACTACGGAAGGCAAGTCGTTGATTTACCAAAGAAAAAGGGCGCTCACTGGACTTCAGTGAACGCCCTTGGACGTTATGGTGGTGGAGCTGGCGGGAATTGAACCCGCGTCCGTAAGCCTTCGCCGGACAGATCTACATGTTTAGTGCTCTGTTTTAAATCTCGCCACCCAAACCCCGCAGGCACACGCTGTCTGGGTAGCCAGCTTCCTTAAATCTCGCCAAATACCAAGAAGCCCGGTATCCAGCCAGCTAATGTAAATTCCCTTGCAGCCGGGAGGTATTGCTACCCCCTTGCCCAGCCCACTAGCGTGCTGTTGCAAGGCTCACCGGATTAAGCGGCGAGTGCGAAACGTTCGTCGTTTGCAGTTAGTTTTTTGAATGGAGATTTACGAGCATCACTCAAGCTCGACATGCACCGCACCGGTCCCGAACCCACGTCGAAACCAGGACAGCCCCTTAGCCGCCTATTCTAGCCTCATCCCAGCAACTTCAACAGCTCAAGTGGTGAATTGATATGGGCATCGGCACCCCAATGGGCCGTATCTGCGGTTGAACCCAGGTAGCCATAACGTGCTGCCACCGTTTTCATACCCGCTGCAGCACCTGCCTGGATATCACGCTCATCATCTCCGACATAGATGCAATGCTCGGGAGCAATCTGCATGCGTCGCGCGGCCTCAAACAGGGGCTCGGGGTGGGGCTTGGAATGCGGCGTCGTGTCCCCGCTCACCACGGCCGCGGCCTGAGCAAACAGGGGCATCTGACGCGTCAATGGTTCAGTGAAACGCATGGACTTATTGGTCACCACGCCCCACAGCAACGGGCCAGCCTCCAATGCCTGGATCAGCTCCGGCACACCCTCAAAAGCATAGGTGCGCTCGGTCATGCATTGCTCGTAATTGCGAAAGAACTCCTCGCGCATTTCCGCAAAGCCCGCAGACTCTGGCGTCATGCCAAACGCAATGCCCAACATTCCGCGTGCGCCGGCTCCAGCCATATGGCGGTAGGCATTGAGCGGCAGCGAGGGCATGCCGCGATCCACGCGCATTTTGTCTGCGGCTGCCCCCAGATCGGGAGCGCTGTCGATCAAGGTGCCATCCAGATCAAAAAGGACGGCTCTCACATGTTTCCACATGACTGTCACTCCTGAGGGCGGCGTGTTGCCAGCATGTAATTGACCGAGGTGTCGTTGCTGAGCCAGTAGCGCCCCGAGATCGGGTTGTGCTCCATGCCCTTGCTGCCCTGGGCATCCAGGCCTGCTTCACGTGCAAAGCGAGCCAGCTCGCTGGGGCGCAGCAGCTTGGCGTATTCATGCGTGCCCTTGGGGATCATCTTGAGCATGTATTCGGCAGCCACGATCGCCAGCGCAAATGCCTTGGCATTGCGGTTGATGGTGGAAAAGAACACCCAGCCACCAGGTTTGACCAACTGAGCACAGGCCCGCACGATGGATGCGGGATCGGGCACGTGCTCGAGCATTTCCATGCAGGTCACCACATCAAAGCTGGCCGGCTGCTCCTGCGCCAGCTGCTCGACGCTGACCTCATGGTATTGAATATTGGGCGTGCCCGTTTCCAGAGCATGCAACTGCGCCACGCGCAAAGCCTTGGTTGCCAGGTCGATACCCACCACCTTCGCCCCTTTGCGCGCCATGGAGTCCGCCAGAATGCCTCCGCCACAACCCACATCCAGCACACGCTGGTTCGCCAGGGGCACCTGGGCGTTGATCCAGTCCAGTCTCAGGGGGTTGATTTGATGCAGTGGCTTGAATTCACTCTCGGGATCCCACCAGCGATGGGCCAGGCTGGAGAATTTTTCCAGTTCTGCCGGGTCGGCATTGATAGTGTTGCTCATACCCACATTGTCCGCGATTACCACGATGGATCGGGCATAAAAAAAGCCCCGTTGCCGGGGCTTTTTTGTGTCGCAATCGAAAGATTACTGAGCAGCCTTGGTGCCCACAACTTCGATTTCCACGCGACGGTTTTGAGCGCGACCAGCAGCAGTGGCGTTGCTTGCCACGGGTTGCTTCTTGCCCTTGCCTTCGGTGTACACGCGGCTCTTTTCGATGCCCTTGGACACCAGGTAAGCCTTCACAGCTTCAGCGCGACGCACCGACAGCTTCTGGTTGTAAGCATCGGAACCGATGGAGTCGGTGTGACCCACGGCGATGATGACTTCCAGGTTGATGTCCTTGATCTTGCCGGTCAGGTCATCCAGCTTGGCCTTGCCTGCGGGCTTCAGCACGGACTTGTCGAAGTCGAAGAAAGCGTCAGCAGAGTAGGTAACCTTGGATGCCACTGCAGGCTGGGGAGCCACAGGAGCGGGAGGCACAACGGCGGGAGCAGGAGCTGCAGTGACCTGGGCCTTCAGAGCACCGTCGCAATCAACAGCGGCAGTAGCAGGAGTCCAGTTGGCATCGCGCCAGCACAGTTCGTTCGTGCCGTTCTTCCACACCAGTTCGCTGGTGCCGTTTTGCCAGTTGTCGATAGTCTTGCCACCGTCAGCAGCCTTCACTTGTGCGCCAGCGGCTGTCACGAGGGCAGCAGAGGCAAACAACATCGCCACTTTGTTCAGTTTCTTCATGGTTCTCCTCTTGGGGAAAAAGCCGCAGCAGGGCTGCGAATCTGTGGACGTCATCAGTGACCATCACCAAAAACGTTGAAATGATTGTGCCATACGTAACATGCAAGAGTGTTGTCAACTAGGCACCAACAAGTAGTACAGCTATGTAATTCCTCAGTTATGTTGCTCTGCTGCCACACGCCATTCGACCTAAAATGGCTGTTTTCCAGCCGTCAAAGTATCACTAGACATGACCCAGTTTGCTAAAGAAACTCTGCCCATCAGCCTTGAAGAGGAGATGCGTCGCAGTTATCTCGATTACGCCATGAGCGTGATCGTGGGCCGGGCGCTTCCTGATGCGCGTGATGGCCTCAAGCCCGTGCATCGCCGCGTTCTGTACGCCATGCACGAACTCAATAACGACTGGAACCGCCCCTACAAGAAATCGGCGCGTATCGTCGGTGACGTGATCGGTAAGTACCACCCTCACGGCGACAGCGCGGTCTACGACACCATCGTGCGTATGGCGCAGGACTTCTCGCTGCGCCACATGCTGGTCGATGGTCAGGGCAACTTCGGCTCGGTGGATGGCGACAGCGCCGCCGCCATGCGTTACACGGAAATCCGCCTGTCCAAGATCGCTCATGAAATGCTGGGCGACATCGACAAGGAGACCGTGGACTTCGGCCCTAACTACGACGGCTCCGAGAGCGAACCACTGGTGCTGCCAAGCCGCCTGCCAAACCTGCTGGTCAACGGCTCCTCAGGTATTGCCGTGGGCATGGCCACGAATATCCCGCCGCACAACCTCAACGAGGTGGTGGACGGCTGCCTGCATTTGCTGCAGAACCCCGAGGCCTCCATCGACGAGCTGATGGAGATCATTCCCGCGCCCGACTTCCCCACGGCCGGCATCATCTACGGCATCAACGGCGTCAAGGAAGGCTATCGCACCGGCCGTGGCCGTGTGGTGATGCGTGCCAAGTGCCATTTCGAAGACATCGATCGTGGCCAGCGCCAGTCCATCATCGTTGACGAACTGCCCTACCAGGTCAACAAAAAGACGCTGCAGGAGCGCATGGCCGAGCTGGTGCACGAGAAGAAGATCGAGGGCATCAGCCATATCCAGGACGAATCGGACAAGTCCGGCATGCGCCTGGTGATCGAATTGAAGCGCGGCGAAGTGCCCGAGGTGGTGCTCAACAACCTCTACAAGCTGACCCAGCTGCAAGACACCTTCGGCATGAACATGGTGGCCCTGGTCAACGGCCAGCCCAAGCTCTGCAACCTGAAGGATCTGATCCAGGTCTTCCTGGAGCACCGCCGCGAAGTGGTGACCCGCCGCACCGTGTTCGAGCTGCGCAAGGCGCGCGACCGCGGTCATGTGCTGGAAGGCCTGGCCGTCGCACTGGCCAATATCGACGACTTCATCGCCATCATCCGCAACGCTCCCACACCTCCCGTGGCCAAGGCGGCCCTGATGGAAAAATCCTGGGACAGCAAGCTGGTGCGCGAGATGCTCACCCGCACGCGCACCGACGGCGGCGTGGTCAATGCCGACGACTATCGCCCCGAGGGCCTGGAAGTCGAATTCGGCATGCAGCAAAACGGCCAGTACCGCCTGTCCGAAACCCAGGCCCAGGAAATTCTGCAGATGCGTCTGCAGCGCCTGACCGGTCTGGAGCAGGACAAGATCGTGGCCGAGTACAAGGACATCATGGCGGTCATCGAAGACCTGCTGGACATCCTGGCCAAGCCCGAGCGCGTCTCCATCATCATTGGCGAAGAACTCAACACCGTGAAGGCCGAGTTCGGTCAGTCCAAGAAGGGCGAGCGCCGTTCCACCGTGGAGTACAGCGCGCAAGACCTGTCCACCGAAGATCTGATCACACCCACCGATATGGTGGTGACGCTCTCGCACACCGGCTACATCAAAAGCCAGCCGCTGTCCGAATACCGCTCGCAAAAGCGCGGCGGCCGCGGCAAGCAGGCCACGGCGACTAAGGAAGACGACTGGATCGATCAGCTCTTCATCGCCAACACGCACGACTATCTGCTGTGCTTCTCCAACCGCGGCCGCATGTACTGGCTCAAGGTCTGGGAAGTGCCATCGGGCTCGCGCGGCTCGCGCGGCCGCCCCATCGTCAACATGTTCCCGCTGCAGGACGGCGAGAAGATCAACGTGGTGCTGCCGCTGACGGGCGAAAACCGCAGCTTCCCCGAAGATCACTTCGTCTTCATGGCCACCAGCATGGGCACCGTCAAGAAGACGGCGCTGACCGAGTTCAGCAACCCGCGCAAGGCCGGCATCATTGCCGTGGGCCTGGACGAGGGCGACTACCTGATCGGCGCAGCGCTGACCGATGGCAAGCATGACGTGATGCTGTTCAGCGACGGCGGCAAGGCCGTGCGCTTTGACGAGAACGATGTGCGCCCCATGGGCCGCAATGCGCGCGGCGTGCGCGGCATGAACATCGAAGAGCATCAGAACGTGATCGCCATGCTGGTTGCCGAGGCCGACGACGGCACGGGCAATGTGGCGGCGGGTTCGCAAAGCGTGCTGACCGCCACCGAAAACGGCTACGGCAAGCGCACGGCCATCAGCGAATACACCCGCCACGGCCGCGGCACCAAGGGCATGATTGCAATCCAGCAGTCCGAGCGCAACGGCAAGGTCGTGGCCGCCACCCTGGTGGCGCCCGAGGACGAGATCATGTTGATCACCGACACCGGCGTGCTGGTGCGTACCCGGGTGGCGGAAATCCGCGAACTGGGCCGTGCCACGCAGGGCGTGACGCTGATCAATCTGGACGCAGGTGCCAAGCTCATCGGCCTGCAGCGCATCGTCGAAAATGATGCCAACGACAATGCCGGCGAGGACGGCGAAGCCGAAGACTCCGGCAGCGCCGCCGCCGAAGGCTCAGCCGAGTCCGGCGACGCATCCTGATCGGCTAGCCCCGGGCTGCCCCGATACGGACCGGACGCCACGGGCATGACCCATGCCCGTGGCCCAATGTTTTGATAGCTGAAAGCGCAAGCTAGACAAGCGCTTTCACATGTTTTGAGCGTAAATCTGATGAACCGCCCTTTTAACTTCTCCGCAGGCCCCGCCGCCATCCCTGAAGAAGTGCTGCAGACCGCAGCCGCCGAAATGCTGGACTGGCACGGCTCCGGCATGGGGGTGATGGAAATGAGCCACCGCGGCAAGGAATTCATCAGCATCTACGAAGCCGCCGAAGCCGATCTGCGCGAGCTGCTGGCCGTGCCCGCCCACTTCAAGATCCTGTTCATGCAGGGCGGCGGCATTGCCGAAAACGCCATCGTGCCCATGAATCTGTCGCGCGCCGGCGTGGTGGACTTTGTGGTGACCGGCAGCTGGAGCCAGAAGTCGGCCAAGGAAGCCGCCAAGTACGCCAGCGATGCCAATGTGGCCGCCAGCGCCAAGGACAGCGACTACACCACGATTCCCGCCGCCAGCAGCTGGAATCTGAGCCGCGGCGCCAGCTATGTGCACATCTGCAGCAACGAGACCATTCACGGCGTGGAGTTCCACGAGCTGCCGGACCTCCAGGCCCTGGGCTCGGATGCCCCGCTGGTCATCGACTTCTCCTCGCACGTGGCCTCGCGCTCCATCGACTGGAGCCGCGTGGGCCTGGCCTTTGGCGGCGCGCAGAAGAACATCGGCCCCGCGGGCCTGACCATCGTCATCGTGCGCGAAGACCTGCTGGGCCATGCCCTGCCCGTCTGCCCCTCGGCGTTTGATTACAAAATCGTGGCCGACAACGGCAGCATGTACAACACGCCTCCCACCTGGGGCATCTACATGGCTGGCCTGACCTTCCAGTGGCTCAAGCGCCAGACGGAAGGCGGCCTCAGCGGTGTGGCAGCCATGGAAGCGCGCAACATCGCCAAGGCCAAGCTGTTCTATGACTATGTGGACCAGTCCTCGTTCTACGTGAACAAGGTGGCTGCGAACTGCCGCTCGCGCATGAACATCCCGTTCTTCCTTCATGATGAGTCGCGCAACGACGCCTTCCTGGCCGGCGCCAAGCAAGCCGGCCTGCTGCAACTCAAGGGCCACAAGTCCGTGGGCGGCATGCGCGCCAGCATCTACAACGCCATGCCCATCGAAGGCGTGCAGGCGCTGGTCGACTACATGCGGGACTTCGAGCAACGTCAGGCCTGAGCCTGCCTTTAGCCTTGTAAAAAGATGAGCTGCCAGCGCTTTATCTGCAAGTATTTCACCAAGGTTTTGGTCTGAAATCCTTGTGCAACTTGCGCCAGCAGCTACGAAATTTGAGAGATTCATGAGCCAAGAACCCCAAGCCAGCCCCGAGCTGTTGTCGCTGCGCAACCAGATCGACTCCCTGGACCGCCAGTTGCTGGAGCTGGTCAACCAGCGCGCCCATGTGGCCGAGCAGGTGGGCGAGCTCAAGAAGCAGGAAGGCTCGGCCTTCTTCCGCCCGGACCGCGTGGCCCAGGTGATCGAGAAGATCAAGTCCAACAACCCCGGCCCGCTCAAGGGCGCGCATGTGGCCGCCATCTGGCGCGAGATCATGTCGGCCTGCCTGGCGCTGGAATCCCCCCAGCGCGTGGCCGTGCTCGGCCCTGCCGGCACTTTCTGCGAGGAAGCGGCGATCCAGTACTTCGGCGGCGCGGCCGACCTGATGTACTGCAACAGCTTCGAGGAAGTCTTTCATGCCACGGCCGCCGGCAGCGCCCAGTACGGCGTGGTGGGCGTGGAGAACTCCAACGAGGGCGTGGTCACGCGCTCGCTGGACATGTTCCTGCACACGCCCTGCCATGTGGTGGGCGAGGTCAGCATGCTGATCCGCCACAACCTGATGCGCACCAGCAATACGCTGGACGGCATCGAGGTCGTGGCCGCCCACCCCCAGGCTCTGGCCCAGTGCCAGGGCTGGCTGTCCAAGCACCTGCCCCATGCCGAACGCCGCCCCGTGGAGAGCAATGCCGAAGGCGCACGCCTGGCGGCCCTGCATCCCAACTGGGCCGGCATTGCCGGTGAGCGCGCCGCCCAGCAGTTCGGCCTGCACATCGTCAGCCACGCGATCCAGGACGATGCCTACAACCGCACGCGTTTTGCCGTCATCTGCCTGCCGCACACGCTGGCCACGGCCGCGCCCAGCGGCAGCGACTGCACCAGCCTGGTGGTCTCGGTGCCCAACACGGCCGGTGCCGTGCATGACCTGCTGGTGCCGCTGAAAAAGCACGGCGTCTCGATGACGCGCTTCGAGTCGCGCCCGGCCCGTACCGGTCAATGGGAGTACTACTTCTACATCGACATCGAAGGCCACCCGGCCCAGGCCAATGTGGCCGCCGCCCTGCAGGAGCTGCAGGGCCTGTGCGCGTTCTACAAGGTGCTGGGCACCTACCCGGTGAGCAAGTGATGGCGACTCAGGAATTGCAGCCGTTCGAGCAGCTCGGCTTGATCGGCTGCGGATTGATGGGCGGCTCCTTCGCCCTGGCACTCAAGAAAGCCGGCCTGGTCAAGCGCGTGGTGGGCTACAGCAAATCGCCCTCGACCACCGAACGCGCCCGCCAGATGGGCGTGATCGACGTGGAGGCACCTTCCGCCCTGCTGGCGGCGGCCGGCGCCGATCTGGTGCTGCTGGCCGTGCCCGTGGCGGCCACCGAAGCCACACTCAAGTCCATCAAGCATCTGGTCACGCCCCAGATGATGATCATGGACGTAGGCTCCACCAAGGTCGATGTGGTGCAGGCCGCACGTTCGGCGCTGCGCGACCAGATCGGCAGCTTTGTGCCCGCCCACCCCATCACCGGCAAGGAAGTCGCCGGCGTGGAACACGCCGATGTCAAGCTCTACCAGGGCGCCCAGGTCGTGCTGACCCCGACGGAGCGCACGCTGACCGCGCATCTGGCCAAGGCCCAGGCGCTATGGCAGGCCCTGGGATGCAAGGTCACCGCCATGTCGCCCGAGGCCCATGACAGCGCACTCGCCACCGTCAGCCACCTGCCCCATCTGCTGGCATTTGCCATGATGCAAAGCGTGCTGAACCAGCCCGGTGCCGACGATATGCTGGCGCTGGCCGGGCCTGGCTTTCGCGATTTCACGCGCATCGGTGCAGGCGACCCCAAGCTCTGGCGCGATGTGCTGCTGGCCAACCGCGATCAGGTACTGGCCCAGTCGCGCCAGTTCCGCCAGGCGCTGGAGCAGCTCGAAGGGCTGATGCAGGCCAACGACGGCCAGGGCCTGCAGGACCGCCTGACCCTGGCCAGCGCCGCGCGCGCCGAATGGACCATGGGCGGCAAGCGAGGCTCTTAAACTAGCGGCGTCGATCTATTCACCCAACCGCCACAGACACCGGGCAACGCCCGCCGCGCCGCCCGGTGTCGAAGCAGCCAGGCTGCGCAGGGGTTACGAGAGTTTTATGTTCACCACCGAATTTCTGGATCTGCCCGCACTGGACTCCGCCAACGGCACCGTCAGCCTGCCCGGCTCCAAGAGCATCTCCAATCGCGTGCTGCTGCTGGCCGCACTGAGCCAGGGCACCACCACCATTCATGACCTGCTGGATTCGGACGACACCCGCGTCATGCTGGCCGGACTCAAGCAGCTGGGCTGCAGCATCAGCCCGGACGTCGTCACCCCCGGCCAGGCCATTGAGGTCACCGGCATCGGCGGTCAGCTGCCGGCCGGCACTGCGGCCACGCTGTTCCTGGGCAATGCCGGCACGGCCATGCGCCCGCTGACCGCGGCGCTGTCGGTGCTGGGCGGCGACTTCGAGATGACCGGCGTGCCCCGGATGTACGAACGCCCGATCGGCGACCTGGTCGATGCGCTGCGCCAGCTGGGCTGCAAGATCGACTATCTGAAGGACGAAGGCTTTCCGCCCCTGAAGATCGGCCAGCCCGACTTCAGCCAGCTGGGCAGCGAATCCATCAAGGTGCGCGGCGATGTCTCCAGCCAGTTCCTGACCTCGCTGCTGATGGCCCTGCCCCTGCTGGCCAATGTCCCCGGGGCACAGCGCGACATCACCATCGAGGTGGTGGGCGAGCTGATCTCCAGGCCCTATATCCACATCACGCTGGAGCTGCTGGCACGCTTCGGCATTGCCGTGAAGAACGACAGCTGGCAGCGCTTTGTGATCCCCGCGGGCAGCCGCTATCAGTCGCCGGGCGCCATCCATGTGGAGGCCGACGCCTCGTCGGCCAGCTATTTCATCGCGCTGGGCGCGATTGCCACCGGCACCACCGATGACGCCGATGCCGACAACGCGCCGCAACCCAAGAGCATCCGCATTCTGGGTGTGGGCCAGGACTCGATCCAGGGCGATATCCGCTTCATCGAAGCCGCCCAGGCCATGGGCGCAAAGATCGAAAGCGGCCCCAACTGGCTGCAGGTCAGCCGTGGCAGCTGGCCCCTGAAAGCCATCGACCTCGATTGCAACCATATTCCCGACGCGGCCATGACGCTGGGCACCATGGCGCTGTATGCCGACGGCGTGACCACGCTGCGCAACATCGCCAGCTGGCGCGTCAAGGAAACAGACCGCATTGCCGCCATGGCGATCGAGCTGCGCAAGCTCGGCGCCTCGGTGGAAGAAGGTGCGGACTACATCCGCATCACTCCCCCGGCCGGCAAGGCCGCCTGGAAAGCAGCCAGCATCCACACCTATGACGACCACCGCGTCGCCATGTGCTTCTCTCTGGCGGCCTTCAACCCGGCCAAGCTGCCCGTGCGCATCGAAGACCCAAAATGCGTGGCCAAGACCTTTCCCGACTATTTCGAGGCACTGTTCTCCGTCAGTGAAGCCGAGCGCGAGCACATTCCCGTGATCTGCATCGACGGGCCCACGGCCTCCGGCAAGGGCACGATTGCCGCAGAAGTCGCCAGGGCACTGGGCTACCAGCTGCTGGACTCAGGCGCGCTGTATCGCATCACCGGCCTGGCCGCATCGCGCGCCGGCATGACGCTTGACGAGTCGAACGAGGAAACCATTGCCGAGATGGCGCTGGACATGCCGGTACGCTTCGATGCGCAGCAGCGTGTCTGGCTCGGCGACGAGGACATCAGCCTGGCCATTCGCAGCGAAGAAGCCGGCATGAACGCCTCGCGCGTATCGGCCCTGCCCGCCGTGCGCACCGCGCTGGTGGATCTGCAGCTGTCCTTCCAGGCTCTGCCGGGACTGGTTGCCGACGGCCGCGACATGGGTACGGTCATCTTCCCCCACGCCCCGCTCAAGGTCTATTTGTGGGCATCTGCCCAGTGCCGCGCGGAGCGCCGATATAAACAGTTGATTTCCAAAGGAATTTCAGCTAATATGTCCACCCTTTTGGCAGACCTTGAGGCAAGGGACGCGCGCGACATGAATCGCGCCACCGCTCCACTCAAGCCCGCCGAGGATTCTTTGCAGCTCGACAGCTCCGAGATGACCATTGAAGAAGTGGTTGCCCAGGTGCTGTCGTGGTGGCAGGAACGCCAGCCGTTTGGCCGCTCTTGAGACTTCAGCTTGAAGTTTTCGGGGCAGCCCCGCATCTGGCTTGTTGGCCCTTGATGCCAGGCTTTCGCAGACCGCGAACCGGCAGCAAGGTTGTTAACCTTTAACCCCGTGGGCCCAAACCCACAACCTCCGCAATCAGTCTTAAAAACGCTTGGCAATGGTGCCGACGGAAACCTGGTTGCGGGCAAGGAACTACATGTCTGAATCTTTTGCCGCCCTTTTTGAAGAGTCGTTGACACGCACCGAAATGCGTCCTGGCGAAGTTATCACCGCTGAAGTCGTGCGCGTTGAGCACAACTTCGTGGTGGTGAACGCCGGCCTGAAGTCGGAAGCCTACGTGCCCCTCGACGAGTTCAAGAACGACCAGGGCGAAGTCGAAGTCCAAGTGGGTGACTTCGTGTCCGTGGCCATCGGCTCCATCGAAAACGGCTACGGCGACACCATCCTGTCCCGTGACACCGCCAAGCGTCTGGCTTCCTGGCTGTCGCTGGAAAAGGCTCTGGAATCCGGCGAATTCGTGACCGGCACCACTTCCGGCAAGGTCAAGGGCGGCCTGACCGTTCTGGTCAACGGCATCCGCGCTTTCCTGCCCGGTTCGCTGATCGACACACGTCCCATCAAGGACCTGACTCCCTACGAAAACAAGACCCTGGAATTCAAGGTCATCAAGCTGGATCGCAAGCGCAACAACGTGGTGCTGTCGCGCCGCGCTGTGGTGGAAGCCTCCATGGGCGAAGAGCGCGCCAAGCTGATGGAAACCCTGAAGGAAGGCGCTATCGTTCAGGGCGTGGTCAAGAACATCACCGAATACGGTGCGTTCGTGGACCTGGGCGGTATCGACGGCCTGCTGCACATCACCGACATGGCATGGCGCCGTGTGCGTCACCCCTCCGAAGTGGTGACTGCTGGTCAGGAAATCACTGCCAAGATCCTGAAGTTCGACACCGAAAAGAACCGCGTGTCCCTGGGTCTGAAGCAAATGGGCGACGATCCCTGGATGGGCGTGGCTCGCCGCTACCCCTCCGCTACCCGCCTGTTCGGCAAGGTCACCAACATTGCTGACTACGGCGCATTCGTGGAACTGGAACCCGGCATCGAAGGCCTGGTGCACGTTTCCGAAATGGACTGGACCAACAAGAACATTGCTCCCACCAAGCTCGTGTCCCTGGGCGACGAAGTGGAAGTCATGGTTCTGGAAATCGACGAAGACAAGCGTCGCATCTCCCTGGGCATGAAGCAGTGCAAGGCTAACCCCTGGCAAGAATTCGCCCAGAACACCAAGCGCGGCGACCGCGTGAAGGGCCCCATCAAGTCCATCACCGACTTCGGCGTGTTCGTGGGTCTGGCTGCCGGTATCGACGGCCTGGTGCACCTGTCTGACCTGTCGTGGAACGAAGCCGGCGAAGCCGCCGTTCGTAACTACAAGAAGGGTCAAGAAGTCGAAGCCATCGTGCTGGCCGTGGACGTTGAGCGCGAGCGCATCTCCCTGGGCATCAAGCAACTGGACAGCGATCCCTTCACGACCTTCGTGACCGTGAACGACAAGGGCCAAGTTGTGACCGGCAAGGTCAAGACTGTGGACGCCAAGGGCGCTGAAATCGACCTGGGCGAAGACATCATCGGCTACCTGCGCGCTTCCGAAATCTCGCAAGACCGCGTGGAAGACGCTCGTTCCGTCCTGAAGGAAGGCGACGAAGTGACTGCCGTGGTGGTGAACGTGGATCGCAAGAGCCGCAACATCCAGCTGTCCATCAAGCAAAAGGATCACGCTGAACAGCAAGTCGCCATGGCTTCCCTGTCGGCTCAGTCCTCCAAGGAAAACGCTGGTACCACCAGCCTGGGCGCTCTGCTGCGCGCCAAGCTGGACGCTGACAAGTAAATCTTGCATCAGCCGGTCAGCCAGCTCGCCTGGCTGACCGCCAAGCGTCAAAGACAACGGGCGCCCTGTGCGCCCGTTGTTGTTTTCAACCTAGAGCCTCCGCTACCCGATGACCCGATCCGATCTCGTCGAAGAACTTGCCGCCCAATTTGGCCAACTCAACCAACGTGATGCCGAGCAGGCCGTCAAAACCATTCTGGATGCCGTCAGCGATGCCCTGGTGCGCGGTCACCGTATCGAAATTCGCGGCTTTGGCAGCTTTGCCATCAATCACCGCCAGCCCCGCATAGGCCGCAACCCCCGCTCGGGCGAGTCCGTCCAGGTTCCTTCCAAGCGCGTTCCTCATTTCAAGCCCGGCAAGGCCCTGCGCGAAGCCGTGGACAATCTCAAGGCCGACGACTCCGCTGCCCAGCAGCCGCAGACCGCCTGAAGTCCTTAGGCACCGTCAGCCCCAATCAGGGCTGAGCATGCCGCCGTTTGCCAGTCCGCGCATAGGCTGGCCTAAAATCTTCCCGTCACACAAGGCGCATAAAGGGAAGCATGAAATACCTGCTGTGGCTGCTCAAGGCAGCCATTTTTTTCACTCTGTTCGCATTCGCACTCAACAACCAGCAAGACGCCACCGTGCATTTCTTCTTTGGCACGGCCTGGACGGCACCTCTGGTGCTGGTGGTTCTGGCAGCTTTTGCGCTGGGCCTTTTTGTCGGAGTGCTGGGCATGGTGCCACGCTGGCTCAAGCATCGCAGCGCAGCGCGCGAAGCACAGGCCACTCAACAGGCACCGAACACCGCAGCCAACGCCACCAGTGCAGCACCTGCGGTGAAGGAACAGAACTCTTCTTCGATCATTGCGCCGGGCGACGTGCATGGAATTTAATCTGACTTGGATTTTGCTGGGCCTGCCTGCAGCCTTTGTGCTGGGCTGGCTGGCCTCCCGCTGGGATTTGCGCCAGGTGCGTGCCGACAACCGCCAGGCTCCCAAGGCGTATTTCAAGGGCCTGAACTTTCTGCTCAACGAGCAGCAGGACAAGGCCATCGATGCCTTTATCGAGGCCGTACAGAACGACCCCGATACCACCGAGCTGCACTTTGCCCTGGGCAATCTGTTTCGCCGCCGCGGCGAATACAACCGTGCGGTGCGCGTCCACGAGCATCTGCTCAGCCGCGCCGACCTCACCCGCCCCGACCGGGACCGTGCCCAGCATGCACTGGCACAGGACTTTCTCAAGGCAGGTCTGCTGGACCGCGCCGAGGAGGCCCTGAACCGCCTGGAAGGCACGCAGTACGAAGGCGAGGCACGCCTGGCACTGCTGGCCATTTACGAGCGCTCTCGCGACTGGGCCCAGGCAGCGGCCATCGTGC
This sequence comes from Comamonas brasiliensis, assembly GCF_018292285.1. Taxonomy (NCBI): domain Bacteria; kingdom Pseudomonadati; phylum Pseudomonadota; class Betaproteobacteria; order Burkholderiales; family Comamonadaceae; genus Comamonas; species Comamonas brasiliensis. The sequence goes on along the minus strand of NZ_JAANES010000001.1, from coordinate 257,767 downwards.
GCAAGATGCAAGCCGCAGGCCAGGGAGACTTCAGCACCCGCCTGGCCCACTATCTTTGCGAAGATGCGCAATCCCAGGTGGCCCATGGCCAGCTCGACAAGGCTTTTGCGCAGCTGCAGCAGGCCCTGGAGACGGCGCCGCAAGCTCCGCGCCCCCGACTGGAGCTGGCCCAGCTCCAGCATCGCCAGGGCCGGTCCGTGCAGGCTTTATCCAGCCTTCAGGCGCTGGCGCAGAACAGCCCCGCAGCCCTGCCCCTGGCCGCCAGCCTGCTGGTGGAAGTGGCCGAAGCAACGGGCGCGCTCGCCGAGGCTCGCGATCTGCTGCTCAAGCACTATGCGCAAGCACCCTCGCTGGATCTGCTGCAGGCACTGGTCGCGCTGGACCAGAAAAGCGGCGATGCGGCAGCGCCCGGCCGCCAGCGCCTGGTGCAGCATCTGGAGCATGAGTCGTCCCTGGTGGCGGCCGCCCAATGGCTGGAAGGCGAGACCCTGACCGAAGAGCAGTACCATGCCACCGTGCAAAAGGCGCTGAACCATGCCACCAAGCCCCTGACCCGCTACCGCTGCGCAGCCTGCGGCTTTGAAGCCCGCACCCATTTCTGGCATTGCCCCGGCTGCCAGAGCTGGGACAGCTATCCGGCACGCAGGGTCGAGGAGCTGTAAACGCACTTCCAGAAGACAAAAGAGCGCCCAGGGCGCTCTTTTTTTTAATGCAAGCAACCGGCCTGTTTAATGGCCACCCCACTCATCAGACGGCATATCCTGCTTGCCGATCAGCCAGGGCAGGCGCGAGGACACACCGACCAGCACCCCCACCGCCCAGAACAGGGCCGAGACACCGACCACAGTGCCGAGCGAGCCGAACAGCACCGGCATCAGCACGCTGGAGCCGTTGATGGCCATCATGCGCAATCCCAGCGCCTCACCATGGCGCTCGGGTGGCGTGATCTGATGAATCATGCTCATCACCATGGGCTGCACCGATCCCAGCACCACGCCCAACAAGACCGAACAGGCCCCCATGCTCCAGGCGCCGGGCATGAAGGGGTAGGCGATGAACAGGGCGCAAGCAGCAACCATGGCTCCCAGCACCACTTGCGATTCGGCCATATGGCGCGTGATGATGGGCATCAACAGGCGGATCACGGCCGCAGCGATCGCAAAAGCACCCAGGATGCTGCCGATCACCGAGGCAGGCAGTCCGCGTTCATGACCCAGAATGGGCACGACAAAGGTATGTACATCCCAGCAAGAGGAAAGCGCCCAGTTCAGCAGCAACAAGCGTCTGAAGCCCCGGTTCTGCACCAGGTCCCAGGCCGTTGCCTTCTGGTTCGCGCTCTCGGTCTGCAGCGCCGGCAGCTCCTGCACCGTTCTCGCCCAGAACCAGGCCGCCAGAGGCATCAGGGTCAGCAACAGGAAGGCGGCCCTGAAGCCCGTGATGCTGGCCGCTTCTCCGCCTGCATAGTCGATCAGCAGCCCGGCCGCAAACGGTCCCAGAAAGTTGGAAATGGCCGGGCCAATCGCCAGCCAGCTGAAGACCTTGCGCAACTCGTCCTTGTTGTGCGCCATGCGCCCCACATGGCGCTGCAGGGCGATGAGCGCCATGCCGGCTGCGCCGCCCGTCAGCAAAGCGCTCAGGCACAGCACCGGATAGATCGGGAACAGCACGGTCACCCCCGCTCCGGAACATGCGGCCACCACACTGATGATGAGCGGGCGCTTGAGCCCGTGACGGTCCGCATAGCGGCCCGCGGGCAGCGAAAGAAACACCTGGGTCAGTGCAAACAGCGCCAGCAGCATGCCGACCGCGGCTGCGCTATAGCCCTCCTTGAGCGCCAAAAGCGGCGTGGCCATGCGCATTCCGGTCATGGTGCCGTGGATACAGACTTGCGCGAGGATCAGGCGCAGCAGAGCTGCATTCATTCTTCGTCCTCGCTGGCTGTCTGATCGCCTCCAGGCGATGTGGCGGGAAACAGAGGCTGCTCCTGCCCTGCTTCATTCGGCAACTCCTGCACATTGCGCAAATGACGCTGAATGGCGCGCGTGCGCACACCCACCTGATCGAACTTGCGCGCAGCGGCATCGATGGACTTGCGCGTGGCCTCCACCACTTCGCCGAACTTGCCGAACTCGGTCTTGACCTGACCGAGCACGCCCCAGACTTCGGAGGAGCGCTTCTCGATCGCCAGCGTCTTGAAGCCCATCTGCAGGCTGCTGAGCATGGCGGCCAGATTCGCGGGACCGGTAATCACGATGCGATGCTCGTTCTGCAGCGCCTCGACCAGGCCCGGACGGCGCAGCACTTCGGCGAACAGGCCCTCGGTGGGCAGATACATGACGGCGAAGTCTGTGGTGTGCGGCGGCGCGATGTACTTGCTCGCGATCTTTTTGGCTTCGCCGCGAATCGATGTCTCGAAGGCATTGCCTGCAGCGGCAATGGCCACACGATCTGCGCTGTCCTGCGCATCCTGCAGGCGCTGGTAATGCTCGACCGGATATTTGGCATCGATGGGCAGCCATACAGGCTGCTCGTCGTTGCGTCCCGGCAGCCGGATGGCGAACTCGACCAGCTCATCGCTGTCAGGCACGGTCTTGACGTTTCTGGCGTACTGCTCGGGCGTGAGCACATTGTCGATGATGCTGCCCAGCTGCAGCTCGCCCCAGGTGCCACGCGACTTCACATTGGTCATCACGCGCTTCAGATCGCCTACGCTGCCCGCCAGGGTCTGCATCTCGCCTAGCCCCTTGTGCACCTGCTCCAGCCGGTCGCTGACCAGCTTGAAGGATTCGCCCAGACGCTGCTCCAGCGTGGCATGCAGTTTTTCATCGACGGTGCGGCGCATCTCGTCGAGCTTGAGGGCGTTGTCGCTCTGAATCGTGGCCAGGCGCTCGTTGAGCGTTGCACGCAACTGCTCGGCCGTGGTCTGCTGGCCCTGCGTCAGCGCAACCAGCTGCTGGCTCACCGCGTCCTGCAACACGGCAAACTGATGACGCAGCTGCTCGCCATTGCTGCCCAGCTGATCCTTGAGCGCAGCCCCCATATTGGTACTCATATGCGTGAGCTGGTGCTGGATATCACCCTTGAGTGAGTCCAGCGTGCCACGTGTGGTCTCGGCCAGTGCCTCGAAGCGCTGCTGGACATGGACGGCCTGCTCTGCACTGCTTTGGGTCAGTGCCGCGCGCGCTTGCTGGCTGTCGGCCGTCAGCCGCTGCGCAAGCTGGGCCACCTCCGCACGAAAGGACGTCAGCGCCACCGCCTGCTCGCGCCGCGCGGCCAGCGCATCTTGCTGGGTCTGGGCCAGCTGGGTCTGCACATGCTGGGTGACACGGTCCAAGGCGCCATCACTCTTGGCCACCGTCATCTGGGTGCTCTGGCTGCTGCGCTCCAGCTGCTGCAGCCTGACATCCAGCGCCTGCAATCCCTGCAGCAGCTGGGCTTGCAGCCTCATTGCATCAGGACCAAGAGCCAGCTCCGTCTGACGGCGCAGCCCCTGCAGCCACCACAGCAGCACCAGGAGCAGGGCCACCATCAATGCGGCCACCGCCGCCAACCCGAGCCACCACGTAGTCACTGTCTTGCCACGCCTTTCGCACTCTTGTTTTCATAGCTAGAAGCGCTTTCCAGCAAAGCGCTGCAGGCTGTTTTTCATTGAAAATCGCAGCCAGCATTGCAGACTGAAGTTTGCAAGCACTAGCGCGCAGGCAAATTATCAGTCCTCAGAGCCACGAAAAATCCAATGCAGACAAAAGTGCTGCTCCCGGTTGCAGCCTTGGCGACAGCGAGGCTGCAATCGGTTGACGCAGGAATCAGGCGTCGGGGCCGACCTGCTGGGCAATGGCCATGGCGAACTTGCCACCGCCCACCGACCAGTCGGAATAGTCGTTTTCGTGCGTGAAGATGAACACATCGCAGGGGGCCACACCCGCATCTTTTTCCAGATTGGCGGCGATATTGGCGTAGAGGGCACGCTTCATGGCATCGCTGCGGCCACGACGCATGGTGATCTCCACCACCACCACACGGTCCGAGCGCTGGTAGCCGTTGAAGGTGCGGCTGAAGAAGAACTTCTGCTCGTCATAGTCATCGACCATGTTGAACAACTCATCGGCAGGCATGCCGATGCCGTCGATCAGGGCCTGATGAATCCCGTTGACGATGGCCTGGCGCTGGGCGGGCGTGGTGTCCTTGTGGACGCTGGTGCGGATAAAAGGCATTGCTGTCTCGCTTGAAATAAGAAAAGCCCGCTGCGCGTTCACACGCCATGCGGGCAGAAATTATCAAAGCCGAAAAAGCGCTCAGATCACGCATCCGCCCTCAAACTGATGTGACGAGAGCCGACCTAATGGAGACGCATCAGCCAAGCTGATTGACGGGTGTCAACGGCCCCTTGCCGGCCAGAAAGGAGATCAGATTATCCGCCGCCAGCCCAGCCATGGCCGTACGCGTGCCCTTGGTGGCACTGGCGATATGGGGTGTCAGCACCACATTCGGCACCGTCAGCAGCTCGGGATGCACGGCCGGCTCGCCTTCGAACACATCCAGACCCGCTGCGGCAATGCGTCCGTCTTTCAGCGCCTGGGCCAGCGCCGCATCATCCACGATGCCGCCGCGCGCAATATTGATCAGCGTGGCCGTGGGCTTCATCAGGGCCATTTCTGCCGCGCCTATGGTGTGGCGGTTTTCGGGAGTGAATGGCAGCACCAGCATCAGGTGGTCCGCACGTTCGAGCAACTCCTGCTTGCCGACATAGCTGGCCTTGCACTCGGCTTCCAGCCCAGCATCCAGACGCGAGCGATTGTGATAGATCACCTCCATGCCGAAGCCGTAGGCCGCACGACGCGCAATTGCCTGACCGATGCGGCCCATGCCCAGAATGCCCAGCGTGCTGCCATGCACCTCGGCACCGGCAAACAGGTCGTAATGCCAGTCCTTCCAGAGCCCGGCACGTAGATAGTGCTCGCTCTCGGTAATACGGCGCGCCGTGGCCATCAGCAAGGCAAAGCCGAAATCGGCCGTGGTCTCGGTCAGCACATCGGGGGCGTTCGTGCCCTGCACGCCAGCGGCCGTCATCGCAGGCACGTCGAAATTGTTGTAGCCCACCGCCATATTGGCCACGATCTTGAGTTGCGGACAGGCGGCCAGCAGCTCGGCATCGATGCGCTGCGAACCCGTGGTCAGCACGCCATCCTTGCCCTGCAACTGCTGTGCCAGCTCAGTTGGAGACCAGACCACATCGTCCTGATTGGACTGCACTTCAAAGTGCTGCTGCAGCCGCTGCACCACCTCGGGTGAAATGGCACGGGCGATCAGAATGCGAGGCTTGTTGCTCATCGTTGTTTCCTCTTCAAGTGATGGGTGATGGCGGCACTACTGCCAGGCCGCGCTTTCACGGCCTATAGAAACCAGATCCAGGTGATCAGCACCAGCAGCGGCACCAGCACGCAGACCGACCAGAGCATGTAGCCGAAGAAGCCCGGCATCTTCACGCCGCGATCTTCGGCAATCGCCTTGACCATGAGATTGGGCGCATTGCCGATATAGGTATTGGCGCCCATGAAAACGGCACCCGCAGAGATGGCTGTCAGCGTCAACGCCATATCGGTCATGAGATGCGCCGGATCACCGCCTGCGGTATTGAAGAACACCAGATAGGTGGGAGCGTTGTCGAGGAAGGAAGACAGCAGGCCTGTGGCCCAGAAATACATGGCCGGGTTGGGCGTTCCATCGGAATTGGTCACGGCTCGTACCACGGCACCGAACGGCCCCTCGGCACCCGCCTTGAGCATGGCAATGACGGGAATGATGGTCAGGAAGATACCTGCGAACAGTTTGGCCACTTCCTGCATGGGCCCCCAGCCGAACTCGTTGGCCCGGTGCACGCGAGCTGGCGTGAGCTTGAGCGACAGCAGCGCCACGGTCAGCAGGCCCAGATCGCGCACCAGACCAGGCAGACCGACATGGGTGCCGGCAATCTCGAAGCCAGCAGGAGTGCGCCAGATGCCGCTGACCAGCACCAGAGCCACCACCACCATCAGCAGCACAAAGTTCACGCGGCCTTCAAAGCCCAGACGGCTTTGAGCACCGGTCGCGTCCATGCTGGGCGTGGGATCCGGCAGATCGGTCTCGCCCTTATGCCCCATCAGCCTGTGATCTATCACATAGAAGACGGCGAGCAGCGCCAGCGTGAGGAACAACATCGGGCCCCAGATGTGGCTCACCGTCCAGAAGAAGTCCACCCCCTTCAGAAAGCCCAGGAACAGCGGCGGATCTCCGAGCGGCGTCAGTGCCCCCCCGGCATTGGAGACGATGAAGATGAAGAACACCACCACATGGGCCTGATGACGGCGGTTGTCGTTGGCGCGCAGCAAGGGGCGGATCAGCAGCATGGAAGCTCCGGTCGTACCCATGAAGCTGGCCAGCAGTGCTCCAATGGCCAGAATGGCGGTATTCAGTCCTGGCGAACCACGCAGATTGCCTCGCACATAGATGCCGCCAGCCACCGTGTACAAGGCGGTCAGCAGGATCACGAACGGCAGATACTCGGCCAGCAGGGCATGCACCAGATTCATGCCCGCTGCGCCCGGCCCGTGAACCAGGGCAAAAGGCAGCATGAATGCCAGCGCCCAGCCGGCAGTGACCTTGCCGAAATGGTGATGCCAGAATTGCGGCAGCGCCAGCGGCATCAGCGCAATCGACAGCAACATGCCCACAAACGGTATGCCCCAGGCGACGGACATGGCCGCGCCATCGATCTCTGCGGCTCGCGCAGCGCCCACCGCCAGCGTCAGCAGCGCGGCGGCTGCGGCCTTCATCCAAGATTTGCTGATCAAACGCCCATCCTCCCTGCTTCTGGCCGTGCAGCCGGCGCGGCTGCCGCCCCTGATTCTTGATTTTTAAGCCGGTGCGACCGACTCCGGCGGCGCAATGCTGAACACCTGACGCAGATAGGCCAGGTATTTTTCATCGTCGCACATGCTTTTACCTGGCGTGTCCGAGAGCTTGGCAACCGGCTGGCCGTTGCAGCGTGTCATCTTGATCACGATCTGCAAGGGCACATGCTCGGGAGGATTACCCAGATCGTTGGTCAGATTGGTGCCGATACCGAATGCCAGCTGGCAACGACCGTTGAAGCGCTCGAACAGCCCGATGGTTTTGGGGATCGTCAGTCCGTCGCTGAAGATCAGCACCTTGCTCAGCGGATCGATCTTGTTGGCCTTGTAATGCGCGATCAGGCGCTCGCCCCAGTCAAACGGGTCGCCGCTGTCATGGCGCGCGCCGTCAAACAGCTTGCAGAAGTACAGATCGAAATCACGCAGAAAGGCCGACATACCATAGACGTCGGACAGCGCAATGCCCAGATCGCCCCTGTACTCGCGCGCCCAGGACTCGAAGCCGAAGATCTGGCTGTCGCGCAGACGTGGGCCCAGCGACTGGCAGGCCTGCAGATATTCATGGGCCAAGGTGCCCAGCGGGATCAGGCCCAGCTTCATCGCATACAGCACATTGCTGGTGCCCGCCAGTTGCCCCTTGCGCTGGCCGTTGACCCGCGCCGTCCCCGAGTGACCCAGTCTGGCGCAAAGCACTCGCAGAACCTCTTCATGCCAGGCCCTGGAAAAGCGCCTGCGAGTGCCGTAATCGGCAATCTTGAGCGACTCCAGCCCTGGCGCCTGCAGCAGCTCGATCTTCCCGTCCAGGCGCTTGCGTCCTTCCAGGAAGTTGGGCACGGGCTGGGTATTGCGGAAATACACCTCGTTGACGATGGCCAGCACCGGGATCTCGAACAGGATGGTGTGCAGCCAGGGGCCCTGGATGGTGATGTCGATCTCACCGCTGGCCAGGGGCGTGACCGTGATGTATTTGTCGTTGAGCTGGAACAGGCTCAGGAAATCGACAAAATCGCTCTTGATGAAACGCAGCGAACTCAGATAGGCCAGCTCGGCATCCTGAAAGCGCAGCTTGCACAGAGAGCGGATCTCTTCGCGAATTTCATTGACGTACGGAGCCAGCTGCACGCCAGGGTTGCGGCATTTGAAGCGGTACTCCACCTGCGCGCCCGGAAACTGATGCAGCACCACCTGCATCATCGTGAATTTGTACAGGTCGGTGTCTAGCAGACTGGTGATGATCATGGACGACGGTGGGCCTGGCGGTCCGTTCAGTCATGGAACAAGGCTGGCTCAAAACACAGGCTAAGCCAGCCTCAACATAGACTGACGAGTGTAGGCGATTCCACACCCAGTACCGTATTCGCTGCCCCTAAGCGCTTCCTGCCGATGACGGCTTTGCAAACGCCGCCGGATACCTCATTCAAATCACTCTTGAACGCTTGACAGACATACGCAAGAAGCTATCTTTTTTGCTATTCGCCAACCGACTCTGCGCGCAGCAGTGACTGCAGCGCCGCACGCAACGGCTGGGGCAAAGGCACAGGCCGACGCGTCTGTCTGTCGACATAGACATGCACAAAATGCCCGGCGGCAGCCGACTGGCTCGCGCCCTTGGCAAACAGACCGACTTCGTAGCGCACGCTGGAGCTGCCCAGATGTGCCACGCGAATACCCGCCTCCACGGCTTGCGGGAAAGCCAGCGAGGCAAAGTAATTGCACTGAGTCTCTATCACCAGGCCAATCGTCTGACCTGCATGGATATCCAACGCGCCCTGCTCTATCAGATACGCATTGACCGCGGTATCAAACCAGCTGTAGTAGATGACGTTGTTCACATGACCGTAGACATCGTTGTCCGACCAGCGGGTGCTGATGTCGCGGAACACGGGATAGGAGTCACGCTCCTGTGGCTGGGCGCGCAAAGGTTTGCCTTGAGATAACGATGCAGTCATGCAGCCATTGTGCAGAGCTGCCCAGGCGCCGCCAGCACCACCGCGACAGGGCCTGGAAGTCAACGCTTGCCAACGCATGATGCAATGCACAAAAAAGCACACCCATGCATTCTTTTGTCAGTTATCAGACATAACAAATTTTTTTAAAATCAAATACTTATCGAAAACAAAGCGTCATTAATCTTTTTGCTGCAACGCAACAAATTAAAGCTTGCATTGGCACAAATTCTCTTCCACAATGCACCCATGCTGCACTGCAACATACGACTGACTCAGAGATAGCGGTCATGTCAGAGCAGAAGTTTCCTCCGGTCCGATCCCTTTGTTAGATCCGTAATTTTGGAGAATTGCCATGAGCCTGACCCCCGACCAAATCCTGAGCGCACAAAAAGCCCACTTCGAGACGCTGTTCGGCCTGACCAGCAAAGCTTTCGAAGGCGTGGAAAAGCTGGTGGAACTGAACGTCACCGCTTCGCGTGCCGCCCTGACCGAAGCTGCCCAGCACACCCAAGCCGTGCTCAGCGTCAAGGACGCCCAGGAACTGCTGACTCTGCAAGCCGGCCTGTTCCAGCCTCTGGCCGAGAAGACCGCTTCCTACAGCCGCCATCTGTATGACATCGCCAGCAACACCGCCGGCGAATTCAACAAAGCCTTGGAAGTGCAGTCCACCGAAGCCCGCAAGAGCTTCAACTCTCTGCTGGACAATTCCACCAAGAATGCGCCTGCCGGCTCCGAATCCGCTGTGGCCATGGTCAAGAGCGCCGTCTCTGCCGCCAACAACGCTTTCGAATCCGTGCAAAAGGCGGTGAAGCAAGCCTCCGACATGGCCGAAGCCAATTTCAACGCGGCCACCAAGACAGCAACCGAAGCTGTCAAGGCCACCACCACTGCCAAGCGTTAAGCACATGGTTATTGGCATGCTTGGCAAAGATATAGGGTTTACCCTATAATCACCAGCATGTCAGGTCGGCATGCATTGATGTGAATGCCAACCTTGCGCAAGTTGTCTCCTTGGATCCTCCTGAAACCCCCGTTTCATGGATCCCTTCAAAGCCCAATCCCCGTGATTGGGCTTTTTTTTATGCGCGCTTTCCTCAGGTCACCAGCTCCTCCGCTCTGTGCATAATTGACGTTTACGTCAACGTCAATAGACATCGAACAAGGAGACAGTTCATGCAGATTCAGGATCGCGTATTCATCGTGACCGGTGGCGCTTCGGGCCTGGGAGAAGGCACGGCGCGCATGCTCGCCGCCAATGGCGGCAAGGTCGTGATTGCCGACATGAATGCAGAGCGCGGCGAGGCCGTGGCCAGCGAGATCGGCGGCGTCTATCTGCGCTGCGATGTCAGCAATGAGGCCGATGGTCAGGCCGTGGTCGCCAAAGCCACCAGCCTGGGCAAACTGGCCGGCCTGATCAACTGCGCCGGCATTGCACCAGCCGAAAAGACCGTAGGCAAGAGTGGCCCGCACAGCCTGGCCGTCTATACCAAGACCATCATGGTCAACCTGGTCGGCACCTTCAACATGATTCGACTGGCAGCGGACGCCATGAGCAAGAATGAGCCAGAGCCTACCGGCGAGCGCGGTGTTCTGATCTCCACCGCCAGCGTTGCGGCCTATGACGGCCAGATCGGCCAGGCTGCCTACTCGGCTTCCAAGGGTGGCGTGGTCGGCATGACCTTGCCCATTGCCCGCGACCTGGCACGCAGCGGCATCCGCAATATGACGATTGCTCCCGGCATCTTCGGCACGCCCATGCTGTTCACCATGCCCCAGGAAGTGCAAGATGCGCTGGCCGCCAGCGTGCCCTTCCCGAGCCGTCTGGGCAAGCCAGAGGATTACGCCAAGCTGGTCAAGCAGATTCTGGAAAACGACATGCTCAACGGAGAAGTCATCCGTCTGGACGGCGCCATTCGCATGGCACCCAAGTAAAGAAGATCAAAGGCCTTGTCACAAGGCCTTTTCTTTGGGTTCCGGGCAAAGAAAAAGCCGCAATCAATTGCTTGATTGCGGCTTTTTGAATCTGGCGGAGTGGACGGGACTCGAACCCGCGACCCCCGGCGTGACAGGCCGGTATTCTAACCAACTGAACTACCACTCCTTGCAGGAAGCTTTGCTACATATTATGTAGCTGCAAGCGCTTCAAACTTGGCGACCCTACGGGGATTCGAACCCCGGTACTCACCGTGAAAGGGTGATGTCCTAGGCCTCTAGACGATAGGGTCAATTCCTAGAACGATTCGAGTCTTGCGACTCGCCGTCATTAAATTTTGGTGGAGGTAAACGGGATCGAACCGATGACCTCTTGCATGCCATGCAAGCGCTCTCCCAGCTGAGCTATACCCCCTTGAAGCAATGAAACAGTGTTTCTCTGCTGCAATGCAAAAATTGTAGCACAGGGTTTTCGCTGCTTTTTCCAAACCGCCAACAATTTGTCGAAAGCATGAAAAAAGGGATGCAGAGCGCATCCCTTTCTGTCAGCCGACAGGCACTATCAGCTCACTGCACCGCCATCGCGGATGCGATGCATTTCGCCGATATCCACAGTCCAGACCAGACCATCGCCAATCTGACCGGTGCGGCAGGCAGCGACGATGGCTTCGCGAATCACCGCCACCATGGACTCCTCCACGATCACGCAAACCATGAGCTTGTCCGAAAAATCGGTCAACTCATCCTTGACCGTGCGCTTGTCCACGGCAGCGGGGGCCGTAAAACCTTCGGCCTTGAAGATTGTCACGCCAGGAAAGTTCGGAATCGCACGCAACTCGGTACGCAGGCGCTCCAACCGGCTGGGACGCACGATGGCGCGGATTTCTTTCATCGTCATCGAATCACTCCTTTCTCAAATCAAGCCTCGGTCGGCTTCTCGTCAAACCAGCGGTACAGCGTGGGCAGCACCACCAGGGTCAGCAGGGTCGACGTGATCAGACCACCGATCACCACAATGGCCAGCGGACGCTGAACTTCGGAGCCCGGACCTGTCGCGAACAGGAACGGCACCAGACCCAGCAAGGCCACTGTGGCAGTCATCATCACCGGACGGAAACGCTGGGTACAGCCTTCACGCACGGCCTCGGCCACCGCCATTCCCTCCTGTCGCAGATGGCGGATGCTGGAGACCAGCACCACACCATTGAGCACGGCGATACCCCACAAGGCAATAAAGCCCACGGAAGCCGGCACGCTGACATATTCGCCCGTGACAAACAGTCCGATCAGGCCGCCAATCGAAGCGAAGGGCAGAACCAGAATGATCAGACTTGCCAGCTTGATCGAATTGAACAGCAGGAACAACAGGAAGAAGATGGCGACGATAGTCAGCGGAACGATCACCTGCAGCGTGCCCATGGCGCGCTCCATGTTCTCGAACTGACCGCCGAACTTGAAGTAATAGCCGTCAGGCAGCTTGACTTCCTTGTCCAGGCGCTGCTCGACCTCGGCCACAAAGCCCGCCAGGTCACGCCCTTCCACATTGGCCCCCACCACCACACGACGCTTGCCACCTTCGCGGCTGATCTGCGCCGGCCCGTCCACCAGTTCGATCCTGGCCAAGCTGCTCAGCGGCACTTGCGCGCCAGTGGCCGTGGTCAGCAACGCGGCACCGATGGCTTCGGGAGAGCCGCGATAGGACTCGGGGAAACGGACCACCACGGAGTAGCGACGCTCGCCCTCATACAAGGTCGTGACATCCTTGCCGCCAATAGCGGACTCCAGCAGGCTTTGCACATCGGCCACGTTCAGACCGTGGCGGGCGATCGCCTTGCGATCAATGTCCACCGTCAGCGCCTGCTGGCCCGAGAGTCGCTCGACACGGATGTCGGTGCTGCCGGAGACGCTCTTCAGAATACGTGCCACCTGTTCGGAGACGTCCTTGAGATCATCCAGTTCGTCACCAAACACCTTGACGGCCAGCTGCGAGCGCACGCCCGTCACCATTTCGTCCACACGCTCGGAAATGGGCTGTGACAGCACAATCTGCACCCCGGGAATCTTGGACAGACGCTGACGGATGTCCTCGTCGATCTCGTCCTGGCTGCGCTCGGACTCGGGGTCCAGCAGCACGATGGGGTCGGACTCGTTGGGACCTGCCGGGTCGGCCGGCGATTCGCCACGGCCTAGCTTGGACACCACGGACTTCACGCCAGGCACCTGCGCCACTTCCTTCATGGCAGCCATTTCCATGCGGATGGATTCATCCAGGGAAATGCTGGGCACGCGGTTGATCTGCGGCGTCAGTGCGCCTTCCTTCATGGTCGGCATAAAGGACTTGCCTAGCAGCGGGAACAATCCCAGCGAGCCGATCAGCAGCGCCACGGCCACGGCCAGAGTCAGGCGGTTGCGCACCGTAGCAACATCGAGCAGACGCAGATAGTGGCGCTTGAGGAAGGCGATCAGCTTGGTATCGTGGTCTGCGCCGCCCTTGAGGAAGTAGGAGCACAGCACAGGCGACAGGAACAGCGAAACCGCCAGCGAGATAGCCAGAGCCATCGCGATGGTCAGCGCCAGCGGGCCGAACATCTTGCCTTCAATGCCTTGCAGCGTCATCAGCGGCAGGAACACCAGAATGATGATGGCAATACCAAAGATGGTGGGCGTGGCCACTTCCACGGTGGCAGACAGCACGGTGCGAATGCGTTCGCCACGCGAATCACCAGCCTGCCCCAGTTTGTGAAACACGTTTTCCACCACCACCACGGTGGCATCCACCATCAGGCCGATGGCAATGGCCAGCCCTCCCAAAGACATCAGGTTGGCAGAAATGCCGTATCTGTTCATCAGTATGAAGGTCGTCAGCGGCGTGATGATCAGCGTCGCGACCACGATCAGGCTGGAGCGCACATCGCCAAGGAAGATGAACAGCACCACCACCACCAGGAAGATGCCTTCAATCAGCACCTTGCCCACGGTCCAGAGGGCGGAATCGACCAGATCGGTACGGTCGTAGTAGGGAACGATCTGCAGACCGCCAGGCAGCATGCCCTTGGCGTTGATCTCTTCCACGCGCTCCTTCACGCGGGTCACTACCTCCTTGGCATTGCCTCCGCGCATCATCAGCACGATGCCGGAGACGCTTTCGGTATAGCCGCCCTTGATGATGGCGCCCTGGCGGACCTCGGCATCGATCTGCACCTTGGCCACATCGCGCACATAGACCGGCACGCCGCCCTGCTCCTTGAGCACGATGTTGCCGATATCGTCCAGGGAGCGGATCATGCCCACGCCCCGGATCAGATACTGCTCGGTCACCTGAGGCAGGATGCCGCCGCTGGCATTGGCATTGTTGTCCGCCACGGCCTGCACCACCTGGCGCACGCTCAGGTTGTAGTGACGCAGACGGGCAGGGTCGACCAGCACCTGGTACTGCTTGACATAGCCGCCCTGGGAGTTGATTTCAGCCACTCCGGGAATGGAGCGCAGCAAGGGCCGCGCCACCCAGTCCTGGATGGTGCGACGCTCGGTCAGCTCCGCCTGGGTCAGCTCGCGCTCGCCATCATCGGGATGATCCAGCGTGTACTGATAGACCTCGCCCAGGCCCGTGGATACCGGCCCCAGCACCGGCACAATGCCTTCGGGCATGCGCGGCGTGACTTCGATCAGGCGCTCCGTCACCAGCTGGCGGGCAAAGTACACATCGGTCGCATCGGTGAACACCAGCGTGATGATGGACAGACCGCTCTTGTTGAGCGAGCGCATCTCGGCCAGGCCGGGCAGGCCCGTCATGGCAATTTCCAGAGGCACGGTGACAAAACGCTCGATTTCTTCGGGCGAGCGGCCGGGAGCTTCGGTGGCCACCTGAACCTGCACATTGGTCACATCGGGGAAGGCATCCACCGACAGATTCATGGCAGCACGCAGGCCGAATCCACACATCACCAGCGCCAGCACGACCACCACCAGCCGCTGCGATAGCGCGGCACGAATCATGGAGGCAATCATGGGCTTACTCCAGTTCTGCGCGCTTGCGCTCGTTGTTCAGGTGGAATGCACCGTCGACCACGATCTGCGTGCCTTCGCTCAGCCCCTTGATTACAGGTCGCAGACCGCCGCTGGCCGCGCCCAGCTCCACCGGAGTCAGGCGGTAGTGGTTTTCGGCCTTCTTGACGTAGACATGGTCCCTGTCGTTCTCGCGGACTACTGCCAGTGCAGGGATCGCCAGAGTCTTCTCCATCGCTCCCTGAATCTTCATGGTGGCCAGCATCTGGGGCTTGAGCGCCAGATCCTTGTTGTCCACCTGAGTACGGATGGTCACGGTACGGGTTTCGGGCGACACGGTGTCACCCACGTAGATGATCTTGCCGGAGATGGGAGTCTCCTCGACGGTCAGCCCCAGCGCCGGCACATCGACCTGTACGTTCTGGCCAGTCTGAACGCTGCGTGCAATCTGCTCGGGCAAGGCGCCTACCACCCAGACGTTGGAGAGATCCGCCACGGTGAACAGAGGATCTCCAGGCTGTGCCACCTGACCCTGGCTGACCTGGCGCTCGATCACGATACCGGCGGCAGAAGCCGTGATGGCAGCATTCGGTGCCACATTGCCCTTGGCGCGCAAACTGCTCAGCGCATCGGCGGACAAGCCCATCAGCTTGAGCTGATCGCCTGCCGCCCGCAGCTCTGCGCGGGCAATCTGCACTTCGGATTCGCGGCGCAGCAGTTCTGCAGAGCCAATCACGTCGGCAGCAATCAGCTGACGCGCACGCTCTACGGAGCGTTCGGCCAGAGTCGCTGTGGCGCTGGCACGCATATAGGCCAGTTGAGCCGTGGTCAGCTCGGGGCTGGCGACACGCGCCAGGGTCTGGCCTGTTTTGACGCGATCGCCGGTTTCGGCCAGCACCTCGGTCACACGGCCTGTCACGGCCGCACCAATGCGGGTGACCCTGCGCTCGTTGGCTTCGATGCGACCGGCAATTTCCTGCACCGATGCAACCTCGGCCTGCGCTACCGCTGCGGTCTTGAAGTTGGTCGCCATTTCGGCCGAGACAACCACCTCCATGGGGTCCAGCTCAGCCTTGGTATCTGCAGCAGCAACCGCAGCAGTCGCCTGCTCGTCCTTGCCACAGCCAGTCAGGGTCAATGTTGTCAGCCCGGCCAGCGCCAGTGCCAGAACCAGAGAGGCAGGACGCGCAGTCCTGGAATGATGATGAGAAGACATAAAGCGAATTCAAAAAATGCGAAAACGTGGTCTTGACTTTGAAAGCTCAAAGCGAGGAAGGCTCGGCATAGCGACCGGCCAGGAAGTCCAGCTCGATCCGGGCCGATTGCAGCTGATAGCGGGCTTCCAGCAGGTCGGCACGCACCGTGCGCAGCACGCGCTGGGCATCGAGCACATCGAGAATGCCTCGCTCGCCATAGCGGTAAGCGGCTTCGGCCACGCGCAGGGCCGATTCCGCCTCGCGCACCGACCCTTCGCTCAGGGCCTTGATGCGCACCTGCGCCATCTCCATGACCTTCCAGGCCTGCAGCATCTGCTGCTCCAGCTCGGCCCTGCGGCCTTCCATGCGCAGCCGCGCGCGTTCGGCTTCCGAAGCGGCTTCGTCAATCGGGCCGCGACGCTGGTCGAACAGCGGAATCTGCATGCTCACGCCGACGGTGTTGTTGCGAATATCGGGCTCGCGAGTCTGTGCGTAACGCAGCTCAAGACCCGGCCAGCGGCTGGCCTTGGCACCGCTCTTCTGCGCTTCGGCCTTGTCCACCTCGGACTGCAGTTGCAGCAGTTCCGGATGGGACTGCCAGTTGATATTCTTCAACTGAGCCTGGGCCACCGGGTCCTGCAAAGACAGGGCCAGGTCAAAGCGGCTGGGCAACTGGCCTGCGGCCAGGCGATTGAGCGTGAGCTGGGATTGCTCGGCCAGCAAGCGGGCAGATTGCTCCTGCTGGCGCGCATTGATCAGTTCGGCATCGGCCTTGATGATTTCGTAGCGCGCTGCCTCGCCACTGGACACACGCACGCGTACCCGTTCATGGGCCTGCTCCAGCAGCTTGACGGCGTCATAGGCGGCCTGTGCCTGCGCCTGCCGCAGCACCACCTCATAGGCCTTGAGCTTGACCTGGGCAATGAGGGCATTGCGCGATGCGGCAATCTGGTGCACCGATGCCCGCTGCCCTGCTTCAGCGGCTTCAATGCGCGCAGCGCGCACCGAAGGCATTTCGATGGGAACCGAAATCGCCATGGTCTGCACATTGCCAGGCGTGGCCGATGCCAGGCGCGCCTTGTTGTCGCCGCGGCTCCACTCCAGCTTGGGATTGGGCAGAGCACCGGCGCTGACCACAGCCGCCTGAGCGGTGACGCTCGACTGCTGAACGGAGCGCAGTTCAGGGTTGTTGTCCAGCACAGTCTGCACCAGTTGCGTCAGGGTCAGCTTGGGCTGCACCTGATCGGAAATCGTGCTGCTGGTTTGTGGTGCACCACTGGCATTCTGAGCATGCGCAGCCAGAGCTGCAGCGAGACACATGCCGAAAATGGCCGAGCGCTTGAGGCTGCGCAATGGTGCAGGGCCAGAAGAATTCTTGCTGGCCTTGGCCGGGAAAGAAGCCGGCACTCTCGATCTATTGAACATAGAACACAGCTGCCTTCTTGAGGGCAGATAAAGTGAGGAAAGGGTCGAAACCCCGTCATGCACATGCGGCAGCCGCCGCATGCAATGCAGGATCAGTTACACCTGAGCAGGTGAAGCCGCCCCAGACCTGTCTCAGAGCCATGTTCTGCAGACAAGCACATTCCAGGCCAGCAGGCTCTGAAACAAGGGACAGCAGGTATCGGGGGAGTCAAGCCCGGTGCAAGCAAAGCGACGTGGATGTCGTCAGGTGCGCTGGAGCTAGCCTGCCAGAGGCAGGCTCATATTGGGCGGACGCAGCATGCTTTCCGGCCAGGGATAGGTAGGGTGCACCACATGCTCCTGAGGAGGCACCCGGATATCAGCCACACCCACAGCTACCGCTTCGGGAGGGCCAAACAGTTCATTGCGATCGTCCTGCGCAGGATTGAGCTCGGCAGTGCGATGTGGACGATGAATGGAGAACTCCACCGTATCGTCTTCTACATCGTCCTCGAACTCCTGCAGCACATCGACACCGTACTCATGCGGCTCTGCGTCGAGCACATAAGCCATGGCCACCACATCTTGCGAACCCGCGTGCCACACGGCGATGAGTTGCACTCCGATGATGGAGGCAAACATCAGCAGCGACAGCAGAAAGGAAGACGCCGGGCGCATGGATAGAAAAAGCGGTGGTTAAACGAACAACGATGATGGGAAGGGACAGTCACCGGGAAACAGGCCCGATGGTGACAAGATGGTGTATTGATCGGCAACAAAAGTTCCCACATGAAAAACTTTTGTCAACATCTGTAAGGGTGAACGATAGCGTATCGCCATAGCACTTGCATGGCAAGGGTATCTTGCTAGAAAGTCAGGAGCAAATCAGGTTTGCCAGAGCATGACCGGCAAGAAAAAAGCCGCAATCAATTGCTTGATTGCGGCTTTTTGAATCTGGCGGAGTGGACGGGACTCGAACCCGCGACCCCCGGCGTGACAGGCCGGTATTCTAACCAACTGAACTACCACTCCTGGCAGGAAGCTTTGCTACATATTATATAGCTGCAAGCGCTTCAAACTTGGCGACCCTACGGGGATTCGAACCCCGGTACTCACCGTGAAAGGGTGATGTCCTAGGCCTCTAGACGATAGGGTCAATTCCTAGAACGATTCGAGNCTTGCGACTCGCCGTCATTAAATTTTGGTGGAGGTAAACGGGATCGAACCGATGACCTCTTGCATGCCATGCAAGCGCTCTCCCAGCTGAGCTATACCCCCAAAAAAACTGTGGCGGAGTGGACGGGACTCGAACCCGCGACCCCCGGCGTGACAGGCCGGTATTCTAACCAACTGAACTACCACTCCTGGCAGGAAGCTTTGCTACATATTATATAGCTACAAGCGCTTCAAACTTGGCGACCCTACGGGGATTCGAACCCCGGTACTCACCGTGAAAGGGTGATGTCCTAGGCCTCTAGACGATAGGGTCATAACCTAGAATCTTTGCTTTCGCACCGATTAAAAAAGCGCCTTCTGAAAATAAAGGCGCTTTTTTAATCAAGCGACTAGCCAAACTGGCGGAGTGGACGGGACTCGAACCCGCGACCCCCGGCGTGACAGGCCGGTATTCTAACCAACTGAACTACCACTCCTGGCAGGAAGCTTTGCTACATATTATATAGCTACAAGCGCTTCAAACTTGGCGACCCTACGGGGATTCGAACCCCGGTACTCACCGTGAAAGGGTGATGTCCTAGGCCTCTAGACGATAGGGTCAATTCCTAGAACGATTCGAGCCTTGCGACTCGCCGTCATTAAATTTTGGTGGAGGTAAACGGGATCGAACCGATGACCTCTTGCATGCCATGCAAGCGCTCTCCCAGCTGAGCTATACCCCCAAAAACTCTCTGCAAGACAACCTTTTAATCAGTCGCGTTTTGCAGAGACTCGAATTATAGACAGGTTTTTAGCGATTTTTCAAACGCGCGATAACTTTTTCACGTCCAAGCAATTCCAGCACCGCATCGACCGACGGCGTATGGGCTGTGCCCACCGTCAAAACACGCACAGGCATGGCCAACACAGGCATCTTCACGCCCTGCGCCTTGAGCAGCTCCTTGATCGCAGCCGCAATGGCTTCCTTGGTCCATTCCACGTTTTCCACCACGGCAGCAAATGCATCCAGCACGGGGTTGGCCGCCTCGGTCACATGCTTGGCGTAGTCTTCCGCATTGCGCTCCACGCTGTCCACATAGAAGGCCTTGGCCCAGTTGGCCAGATCCACCAAGGTCTCGCAACGATCCTTGAACAAGGCAGCAATGCGCACCAGACGGTCATCGGCATCGATCAGGCTCTCGGCCACGCCCGCCTTGACGACAAAGGGCTTGACCAACCGGGCCAGTTCGGCGTCGTCCATGGCCTTCAGATGCTGGGCATTGACCCAGCGCAGCTTGGCTTCGTCAAACTGACCGGCGCTGCGGCCCAGGTGGTCCAGATTGAACCACTCCAGGAACTGGGCGCGGCTGAAGATTTCGTCGTCGCCGTGACTCCAGCCCAGACGCGCCAGATAGTTCACCATGGCGTCGGGCAGATAGCCCTCATCGCGGTACTGGGTCACGGCCTTGGCGCCGTTGCGCTTGCTCATCTTCTCGCCTTGCTCGTTGAGCACGGTGGGCAGATGGGCAAAGGTCGGCACGGTGGCGCCCAGCGCCTCAAAGATGTGGATCTGGCGCGGCGTGTTGTTCACATGGTCGTCGCCACGGATGACATGGGTGATGTTCATGTCCATGTCGTCCACGCAGACGCAGAAGTTGTACGTGGGCGTGCCGTCGGGGCGGGCAATCACCAGATCGTCGAGCTCGGAGTTCTGGAACTCGATACGGCCCTTGCACTTGTCATCCCAGCCCACCACGCCGGTTTGCGGAGTCTTGAAGCGCAGCACGGGCTTCACGCCTTCGGGAATCGCGGGCAGGACCTTGCCCTCCTCGGGACGCCAGGTACCGTCATAGCGGGGCTTTTCCTTGGCGGCCATCTGCTTTTCACGCAGCGCGTCCAGCTCCTGCATGCTCATATAGCAGGGGTAGACATAGCCCTTTTCCTGCAGCGTGGCCAGCACCTGCTTGTAGCGATCCATGCGCTGCATCTGGTAGAACGGACCTTCGTCGTGGTCCAGTTGCAGCCATTCCATGCCTTCCAGGATCACGTCCACCGAAGCCTGGGTGGAACGTTCCAGATCGGTGTCTTCAATGCGCAGCACGAAGTCGCCGCCATTGGCGCGCGCAAAAGCCCAGGGATAAAGAGCGGAACGAATATTGCCCAGATGGATGAAGCCCGTGGGCGAAGGGGCAAAGCGGGTGCGAATTTTGTTTGTCATATCAGAAATCCTTGTACGGCATTCCCTGCGCCAAGGCTGCGGCGCTTGAGGCGCGCGCGGTCTCGATCAGAGATGCCGAGCAAGAGCCGCCTCGCAGCGCAGGTATCGTTCCCCTGGAGGGGGAAGGCGCGAAGCGACTCAGGGGGTGTTTCACAGCGTATCCAGTCCGCGAGCCAGGTCGACCTTGAGGTCTTCCAGATGCTCAAGGCCCACGGAAATACGAATCAGACCCTGACCCACGCCGGCAGCCTGACGCTGGTCCTCGGTCAGACGACCATGCGAGGTGCTGGCGGGATGGGTGATGGTGGTCTTCACATCACCGAGGTTGGCCGTAATCGAGCACAGACGCGTGCTGTCCACCACATGGAAGGCATTGGCCCGCAGCTGCTCGGCACCCTCGCCCACTACGTCAAACGCCAGCACGGCACCGCCCATGCCGTTTTGCTGTCGCATGGCCAGCTCGTGCTGAGGATGGCTCTTGAGGCCCGGGTAGTACACACGCGCCACCTTGGGATGGGCTTCCAGCCAGCCAGCAAACTCCAGCGCCGCAGCGCTTTGCGCCTTGACGCGCAAAGCCAGGGTTTCCAGGCCCTTCATCACCGTCCAGGCGTTGTAGGGAGCGATGTTCAGACCACCGCTGCGCAAGAAGGTGCCCATGACCTTGTCCACCAGTGCGATGGTGCCGCAAACCGCACCGGCCATGACGCGGCCCTGGCCGTCGAGGAACTTGGTGCCCGAATGCACGACGAGGTCGGCGCCGAACTTCACGGGCTGCTGCAGCACGGGAGTCGCGAAGCTGTTGTCCACGGCCAGCAGCGCGTTGTTGGCGTGTGCCAGCTCGGCCAGTGCAGCGATGTCGCAGAGATCGGTCAACGGGTTGGTGGGCGTCTCGGCAAACAGCATGCGCGTGTTGGGCTTGATGGCCGCCTTCCAGGCTTCGATATCGGTCTGCGAGACAAACGTGGTTTCCACGCCGAAGCGTGCCATCTCGGTTCCCAGCAGCTTGATGGTGGAGCCGAACATTGACTGCGAGCAGATCACGTGATCGCCTGTCTTGAGCGCCGTCAACGCCACCAGCAGGATGGCCGACATGCCGGTGGAAGTCGCGACCGCACATTCCGTGCCCTCCATGGCCGCCAGACGCTTTTCAAAGCTGGTGACCGTGGGGTTGCCGGTGCGGCTATAGGTGAAGCCCGGCTCTTCATTGGCAAAGCGGCGCGCTGCGGTCGCCGCATCGGGCTGCACAAAGCTGCTGGTCATGTACAGGGCTTCGCAATGCTCGCCCCACTGGCTGCGCTCGACCGCTTCGCGCACGGCCAGAGTTTCAGGATGCAAACCTTCGGGTAATGTCTTGTTGGTCACAATCGTCAAATCCAGATGGTTGGTACCGGTCATGAGTCCGCTGCAGGCCGCCAATCAGGCCCGCACGCATGCTGCTCTACCAGCTTGACCGGCGGCACTCGCCGTGCCGGTCTTTGAATATGCCTCGCTCATATTCCAAAGAATCCGAGTCAAATCAGACTCAAACGCTTTATGGACATACGTCATGCGCTCACTATTAAAGAGCACACCGACCGCGCGGCTCTGCCATTGTCCTCCCGAATGAAAAGGGTTGCCTAAGCAACCCTTTCCGACTCGGTCATTCGCTGCGCTTTAACGCTCAGCTTTCCTGAGCATTGGGCAGGGAAAGGCGCGAAGTGTCTTCGCTCTCCTCTTCGCTGCCGCGGTTGCGCCCCTCGTTGAGCGCCGTCACCTCTTCATCGGAAATATCGCCGGTGATGTAGATGCCGTCGAAACACGATGCCTCGAAACCGCTCACCTGGGCATTGATCTTGCCCACGGCCTGCTTCATGGCTTCCACGTCCTGGTAGATCAGTGCGTCGCAGCCGATGACCTGGCGAATTTCCTCGACCGTACGGCCGTGAGCCACCAGCTCGGAGCGAGTGGGCATGTCGATGCCATACACGTTGGGGTGACGCACGGGAGGCGCAGCCGAGGCCAGATACACCTTGTTGGCACCTGCATCGCGCGCCATCTGCACGATTTCCTTGGAGGTGGTGCCGCGCACGATGGAGTCATCGACCAGCAGCACATTGCGGCCCTTGAACTCGCTGCTGATGGCATTGAGTTTCTGGCGCACCGACTTCTTGCGCGCCCCCTGGCCGGGCATGATGAAGGTGCGACCCACGTAGCGGTTTTTCACAAAACCTTCGCGATAGGGCTTGCCCAGCAGCTGGGCCAGTTGCATGGCGCTGGGGCGGCTCGATTCGGGGATGGGAATCACCGCATCGATTTCATTGGGGGGAACCATGGAGATCACGCGCTTGGCCAGTGTCTCACCCATGTTCAGGCGCGCCTGATAGACCGAGATGCCGTCCATGGTGGAGTCGGGACGTGCCAGATACACATACTCGAACACGCAGGGATTGAGCTGGGTCTTTTCAGCGCATTGCTGGCTTTCGACGCGACCGTCGTTGTGCACGAAGATCGCTTCGCCGGGAGCAATGTCGCGCTCGAACTGATGGGTCGTACCCTCCAGCGCCACGGACTCGCTGGCCAGCATGATGGTGCCATCATTGCCGCGACCCATGCACAACGGACGAATGCCGAAGGGATCGCGGAAGGCCAGCAGGCCGTAGCCGGCGATCAGCGCGATCACGGCGTAGGAGCCCTTGATCCGCTTGTGCACCGCACGCACGGCCTTGAAGATTTCCTCGCTCTGCAGCGGAGCGCCGCTGGAGGCACGCCCGATCTCGTGCGCCAGCACGTTGAGCAGGACTTCGGAGTCGCTTTCGGTGTTGGTGTGACGGTGATCGGTATCCGCCAGTTCGCGGCGCAGCTGCTTGGCATTGGTGAGATTGCCGTTGTGCACCATGACGATACCGAAGGGCGCATTCACGTAGAAGGGCTGAGCCTCTTCCTCGCTGGAGGCATTGCCCGCCGTGGGATAACGCACCTGACCCAGACCCACATCACCGGGCAGAGCACGCATATTGCGGGTGCGGAACACATCCTTCACCATGCCCTTGGCCTTGTGCATGAAGAACTTGCGTTCCTGCTGGGTCACGATGCCGGCTGCATCCTGCCCACGGTGCTGCAGCAGCAGCAAAGCGTCATAAATCAGCTGATTCACGGGTGTGGTGCTCACCACACCAACGATTCCACACATAGTTGCGTTCCATCTGTTCGCGAAAGTCGCCCTTCGCCACACTCGCCTGCTTCGCCACCCATTGGCTAGCCTGCGCTTTGATATCCGGCATGGCGGATCACGCCAACACCAAACTCTCGTCGGCACCCACTGCGTTTTACAGCAAGCGCCTTAGCCACTTTCCACCCTGAGGTAAATTGCGGCAAAAAACTTCGCTTCAAGAGGAAGCCTTGGGCAGATACTGCCCCCATTCCTGCGGCAGTGACGGCAACGCCCAGCCCAGCACCTCGCTCAGCCAGGGCGCCAGGGCCGAGTCCTGCCACCACAAGGCCTTGTGCAGCGGCGTGTACTGGATCACCAGTGCTAGCACCAGCAGCAGCAGCCCCCCGCGCAGGACGCCAAACAAGGCGCCCAGGGTGCGATCCACAGGCCTCAGCCCCACGGCTTCAATCAACTGCTTGGACAGCCAGGAGATCACTCCCCAGGCGAACATGGATCCCACCAGCAGCAGCACAAAGCCTGCCGCATAGCGCAGCTGCATGTCCCAGCCGTCCAGCGGCAGCCATACCGCCACCTCTTGCGCCCAACTGCGCGCAACCACAAAGCCCACCACCCAGCCCAGCAGAGACAGGACTTCGTAGACCAGACCACGCCAGGCTCCTAGCAACAAGGAGGCCAGCACAACGGCCACAAACATCCAGTCCAGCGTGCTCATCAATCAAACCGTTGCCGAAAAACCGGGCTCAAGCCTTGAACACCGATGCGGGCAAGCCCAGGGACTTGGCCCTGGCCGCAGCCTTCTCGGCTTCCTCGCGGCTCTTGAAAGGCCCCATGCGAACTCGTGTGCGCTTGCCATCCTTGGTATCCACGGTCTGGGTAAAGGCTCCGGCCCCCAGCTTGCCCTTGATTTCATTGGCCTTGCCGACTTCCGCAAAGGCGCCGATCTGAACGATGAAGCGTTCGTTGGTCGCTGCAGCCTCCTTGGCCGGAGCAGCTTCCGAGGTACTGCGGCCCTCCAGCAGTGCACGGGCACGGGCGGCCTCGTCCACCTTGGGTGCTTCAGGCTTGTGCTTGGGCTCGGGTTTGGCTTCCGGCTTCTTGATCTCGGGTTTGACCTCTGGCTTGACCTCGGCCTTGGGCTTTTCGGGCTTGGGCTCCGGCTTGCGCTCAGGCTTTACCTCGGGCTTGGGCTGAGGTTTGACTTCTGGTTTGGGCTCAGGCTTGACCTGAGATGCCACCACGGCGGCAGTGCCAGCGGCTGCCGCTGTCACCGCAGCCCCCACCACAGGAGCAGCCGGCGCAATGGTGGCAGCCGCAGGGGCGGCAGGCTTGGCCGAGGGCGCAAGCACTTCTTCGCCGTCATCCAGGGAAGCATTGGCAGCAACACGCCCTGACGGTGCGACCGTCTGGCTCGCCACCTGGGTGCCAGGCACGACCTCGGGGGCCGAATTGGCCTGATCGGGAATTTCAATCGGGATATTGACCGGGATGGGACGTGGCTGCGTATCGAACAGCAGCGGGAAGCCCACCACACCGATCAGCACCAGCACGGCCGCCCCGATGAGGCGATGACGTGCGCGGCGCCGCATGGCTTCCACGCTTTCGCCCTGGGCCAGGCGACTGGGGCGCTTGGCTCCGGCCACGGACTCGGCTTCGTCTTTTTTGCCAGGCCAACGGAAATTGAAAAATGCCATGAGTGAGGACTTGTTGAGGCCTGCCACCCGACAAGAGCCGGAGCGGCAGGCCGCTGACTCAGTGAGTCAGGTGTTTGGCGTTCAGACGAGGCGTGCCGTTTTGCAACACTCCGCCCACGGTGAAGAACGATCCAAAGACCACGATTCTATCAGCCGCCTCCGTGGCCGCCACTGCGGCGTCCAGGGCCTGCTGGGGATTGGCAAAGGTCTGCATGCTCACATCTTTGCGGATCACGCCCTGGGCCTGCAACTGCTGCAGCTTGGCCTTGAGGTTTTCCGCGGAGTCCGCACGCGGCGTGGGCAGGTCGGTGAAATACCAGCGATCGACCAGCGGCCCCACCTTGGTGAGCATGGGCTCCCAGTCCTTGTCGGCCATGGCACCGAATACGGCATGCGTAGTCGGGAAGTAGCCCATGGCATCGAGATTCGCCGTAAGCGCCGCCACCGAATGCGGGTTGTGCGCCACATCCAGCACCAGTGTGGGCTGACCGGGAACGATCTGGAAGCGACCAGGCAGCTCCACCATGGACAAGCCCGTGCGCACGGCCTGTGCCGTTACCGGCAGCTTGCCGCGAATGGCCTCATAGGCTGCCAGCACGCCGGAGGCATTCATCAGCTGGTTGGCGCCACGCAGCGCCGGATAGGCCAGCCCCGCATAACGGCGACCACGACCGGCCCAGCCCCATTGCTGCTTGTCGCCGTCGTAATTGAAGTCCTTGCCGAAGCGCCAGAGATCGGCACCGATTTCGGCCGCATGATCGATCACGCTTTGCGGCGGCACCGGGTCGCTGACGATGACGGGACGACCGGCGCGCATGATGCCGGCTTTTTCGCGGCCAATGCTTTCGCGGTCCGGACCCAGCAGCTCCATGTGATCGAGATCGATGCTGGTAATGATGGCGCAGTCGGCATCGATGATGTTGGTGGCATCAAGCCGGCCTCCTAGGCCCACTTCCAGAATCGCCACATCCAGCCTGGACAGGCTCATGAGGCGCAATATCGCCAGCGTGGTGAACTCGAAGTAAGTGAGTGCAACCTCTTTGCCGTCCATGACCCTGGCCTGCTCCACCGCTTCAAAATGCGGAATCAGTTCCTCGGCCTTGACGATCTCGCCGCCCACACGGCAGCGCTCTTCAAAGTGAACCAGATGCGGCGAGGTATAGACACCGGGGCGAAAGCCGGACTGCAGTGCCACTGCTTCCAACATGGCGCAGGTCGAGCCCTTGCCATTGGTGCCGGCCACCGTGATGACGGGGCAGTCGAATTGCAGGCCCATGCGCTGTGCGACTTCACGCACGCGATCCAGACCCAGGGCGATGTTCTGGGGATGCAGGCGCTCGCAATAAGCCAGCCAGGCATCCAAGGTGGGAAATATGGTGTGCATACTGGGCGCTATTGTCGCCCACTGTCAGAGGCCCTATGGCTGCCGGCACTTGGCAAATGCGTTACATCTGACTCCAACCGTTTCACCGATACCGAACACCATGAGCAAGATCACCACCGTCTACGGCATCCCTAACTGCGACACCGTCAAGAAAGCACGCAGCTGGCTCAGTGAGCAAGGTATTACTTACCAGTTCCACGATTTCAAGAAGCAAGGCGTTCCCGCCGAGCGCCTGCCTCAGTGGATGCAGGCCGTGGGCTGGGAAAAGCTGCTCAACCGCCAGGGCACGACCTGGCGCAAGCTTGATGAAGCGAGCAGGAACAGTGCCGTGGACGCAGCCAGTGCCGCCGCCGTGATGCAGGAACACGCCAGCACCATCAAGCGCCCCGTAGTGGAGTGGGCCGATGGGACAATCACCGTCGGCTTCAAGGCCGATGACTGGAATACGACGCGAAGCGCCTGAGCAAACGCTCACATTCACACATTGCTTTACCTAGTTTTACGGGGCCGAGAGCTTGAATTTACGCAGATCCCCTAAACTTTTTGGTGATCTGATGCGTTAAAGCTTCAGAGACAGGAGAGATGTTGATGAAAACTCTGGCAGTTTTGACTTTGACCGCCGTGGCCGCCACCGGGGCCTATGCCCAGGAACGTGGCCGCGTGCTGTCCTCGACCCCCATCACCCAGCAGGTCGCCGTGCCGCAGCAAGTCTGCAGCGACCAGCCGGTGGCGGTCGCTCCTCGCCCCACCGGTGCAGGTGCCGTGGTCGGAGCCATTGCCGGCGGCCTGATAGGCAATGCCATCGGCGGCGGTGGCGGCCGTGCAGCGGCCACGGCCGCAGGTGTGGTCGGCGGTGCCATGCTGGGCAATCAGGCCGAAGCCTCCGGCCCGGTGCAGTACCAGAACATGCGCCAGTGCAGCACGCAGACCTTCTATCAGAACCGCACCGTGGGCTACAACGTGACCTACGAGTACAACGGTCGCAGCTACACCACGCAGACCGCCAACCCGCCCGGCCAATGGATTGCACTGAATGTGCAGCCGGTAGCCAACGACCCGGTCTACAGCAACGACGGCTACTACAGCACCCAGACGCCTCCCCAGGGCGCCTACAGCACCAGCTATCCGCAGAATTACGACAGCGGCTATTACGCCCCTCAGCCCGTGGCGCCCACCTACTCGGTAGGCTCGACCTACTCGGCCTCTGACTATGTGGCACCGCTGCTGATCGGCGCAGCCATTGGTGCGGGTGCCTACTACGCCACCCGCCCCGGCCACTACTACCGACCCGGCTACCGCCCGGGCTGGCATGGCGGCCACGGCTGGCGCCGCTGACCCGAGCCGATCCGGCCTGCAGGCCGCCCAGGAGCCCCTTCAAGGGGCTCTTGTTTTTCCTGCCTTTGCCGGGCATTCGCGCAGGTGCAAATCCCGTGGCCTAAAATCAATGCTTTTGATCTTCGACCACGCACAGCGTATCTCTTCCATGACCACCGAAACCATCGCAGGCGTCAGCCTCACCACCAAGGCCAATGTTTACTTTGACGGCAAGTGCGTCAGCCACAGCTTCACGCTGGCCGACGGCACCAAGAAGTCGGTGGGCGTGGTGCTGCCTGCAACGCTGACCTTTGGCACCGCAGCTGCAGAAATCATGGAATGCGTGGGCGGCTCCTGCGAATACAAGCTCGACGGCAGCGACGAGTGGAAGAAGTCCTCGGCCGGCGAGAGCTTCCAGATTCCCGCGAACTCCAAGTTCGACATCCGCGTGACCGAGGCTTACCACTACATCTGCCACTACGCGTAATCCGCGCCTGGCCCGGCTTCGGGCCAGACCCGAGAATTTCAAGCCTTTTCAGCCCCAATCGCTTACCCATCAAGCGCTTGCAGCTATCACTTTGAAGAGAAATCTCATGGAAACCATTCTGCAACATGTTCCCGTCGGCCAGAAGGTCGGCATCGCCTTCTCCGGCGGCCTGGACACCTCTGCCGCCCTGCGCTGGATGAAGAACAAGGGTGCCCTGCCCTACGCCTACACGGCCAACCTGGGCCAGCCCGACGAAGCCGATTACGACGAAATTCCCCGCAAGGCGATGGAATATGGCGCAGAAAAGGCCCGTCTGATCGACTGCCGCCCCCAGCTGGCCAACGAAGGCATTGCCGCCATCCAGTCCGGCGCCTTCCACATTTCCACCGGCGGCATCACCTACTTCAACACCACGCCCCTGGGCCGTGCCGTGACCGGCACCATGCTGGTGGCTGCCATGAAGGAAGACGACGTCAACATCTGGGGTGACGGTTCGACCTTCAAGGGCAACGACATCGAGCGCTTCTACCGCTACGGCCTGCTCACCAATCCCGCGCTGAAGATCTACAAGCCCTGGCTGGACAGCAACTTCATCGACGAGCTGGGCGGCCGTGCCGAAATGTCGGCCTTCATGACCAAGGAAGGTTTCGGCTACAAGATGTCGGCCGAGAAGGCCTACTCCACCGACTCCAACATGCTGGGCGCCACCCACGAAGCCAAGGATCTGGAATTCCTGAACTCCGGCATCCGCATCGTGAACCCCATCATGGGCGTGGCTTTCTGGAAGCCAGAAGTCGAAGTCAAGGCAGAAGAAGTCTCGATCACCTTCGAAGAAGGCCGCCCCGTGGCCATCAACGGCAAGGAATACACCGATGCCGTGGAAGTCTTCCTGGAGCTGAACCGCATCGGCGGCCGCCACGGCCTGGGCATGAGCGACCAGATCGAGAACCGCATCATCGAAGCCAAGAGCCGCGGCATCTACGAAGCCCCCGGCATGGCCCTGCTGCACATTGCCTACGAGCGCCTGGTGACCGGCATCCACAACGAAGACACCATCGAGCAGTACCGCATCAACGGCCTGCGCCTGGGCCGTCTGCTGTACCAGGGCCGCTGGTTCGACCCCCAGGCCATCATGCTGCGCGAATCCTCGCAGCGCTGGGTGGCCCGCGCCGTGACCGGCACCGTGACGCTGGAACTGCGCCGCGGCAACGACTACTCCATCCTGAACACCGAGTCGCCCAACCTGACCTACGCTCCCGAGCGTCTGTCCATGGAAAAGGTCGAAGACGCGCCTTTCAGCCCCATCGACCGCATCGGCCAGCTGACCATGCGCAACCTGGACCTGATCGACACCCGCGCCAAGCTGGCCATCTACTCGCAAGCCGGCCTGCTGAGCGTGAGCAGCGCCAACGCTCTGCCACAGCTGGGCAACGACAAGAAGTAATTCGACCCGCGCCCACGCAAAAGCCGCTGCAGTGCAGCGGCTTTTTTCATGCCAAATACGCCTCAATCGCTTGCAGATAAAGCGATTGCAGCTATCAATACTGCATTGTCAGCGATTGATCTGGTGCACCTGCTGCTCCAGCTGCCCCACATAGGCTGCCGTGCTGTTGTCCGACTCCTGGGCACGCTGCACCAGATGTGCCTCCAGCACGTCGAGCCGGGCCATCACCTCTTCCTTGTCCCTGGCATGCAAGGCTTCGAGCACGCTGCGCAGCTCGGTGAAACGCGAAGCCTCGGCCTTGTCGGCCAGATCGCGCTGGGCCTGCATCTCCTTGGCGTGGCGGCGCGCCTCCAGCAGTACCGAGCCCTGCATCCACAGCACATAGGCGATGAAGAACACGCTCAGCAAAATCGTCAGCGCCAGCATGAGCACGCCCAACGGTGCCTGGATTTCGGTCAGGCCCAGCGAAACCGTTGCAGGCGTGGACAGCGCCGTCCAGTTGAAAGCGGCCAACACGGCAATCAGGGCCACGATGATGGCAATGCAGATGGTGCGAAAGTTCATGCTCTTCTCCTTGTACTCCGAGATGCCTTGTTTTAACCCAAGATCGCATCGGCTTGCGTCAGCAAGCGCCAGAAATGACAAAGCCGCTGTTGCCAGCGGCCCTGTCGTCATGATACGTTCAGATCAGCGGCATTCGCCGGCTCAATTGGTCTCCGACAATTGCTCGAGGATTGCGGGATTTTCCAAGGTGCTGGTGTCCTGGGTAATCGCTTCGCCCTTGGCCAGCGAGCGCAGCAGGCGGCGCATGATCTTGCCGCTGCGGGTCTTGGGCAGGTTGTCGCCGAAGCGGATGTCCTTGGGCTTGGCAATCGGGCCGATCTCCTTGGCCACCCAGTTGCGCAGCTCGGCCGCGATCTGCCTGGCCTCTTCGCCCGTGGGCTTGCCGCGCTTGAGCACCACAAAGGCGCAGATGGCTTCCCCGGTCAGGTCGTCGGGACGGCCGACCACGGCGGCCTCGGCCACCAGATCGGTCTTGGCCACCAGGGCCGACTCGATTTCCATGGTGCCCATGCGGTGCCCGGAGACATTGAGCACATCGTCGATACGGCCCGTGATCCGGAAGTAGCCGCGGTCTTCGCTGCGCACGGCGCCGTCGCCAGCCAGGTAGTAGCCCTTGAGCTCGTCGGGGAAGTAGCTCTTCTTGAAGCGCTCGGGGTCACCCCAGATGGTGCGAATCATCGAAGGCCAGGGCTTTTTCACCACAAGGATGCCGCCGGCGCCATTGGGGATCTCATTGCCTGCCTCGTCGACGATGGCCGCCGTGATGCCGGGCAGAGGCAAGGTGCAGGAGCCGGGCACCAGAGGTGTGGCACCGGGCAGCGGCGTGATCATGTGACCGCCGTTCTCGGTCTGCCAGAAGGTGTCCACGATGGGGCAACGCTCGCCGCCCACATGCTTGTGATACCACATCCAGGCTTCGGGGTTGATGGGCTCGCCCACCGAGCCCAGCAGACGCAGGCTGGACAGATTCCAGTTCTTCGGGTGGACGCTGGGGTCGGAGTCCGCCGCCTTGATCAGCGAGCGGATGGCCGTGGGGGCCGTGTAGAAGATGCTGCACTGGTGACGTTCGATCATCTGCCAGAAGCGGCCCGCATTGGGGAAGGTCGGCACGCCTTCGAAGACGATCT
Organism: Comamonas brasiliensis; assembly: GCF_018292285.1. Lineage (NCBI taxonomy): Bacteria > Pseudomonadati > Pseudomonadota > Betaproteobacteria > Burkholderiales > Comamonadaceae > Comamonas > Comamonas brasiliensis. The sequence continues at coordinate 225,856 of NZ_JAANES010000001.1, read as the reverse complement.
GCGTGGCACCGGCAGCCAGCGGGCCATAGGCCACATAGCTGTGGCCGGTGATCCAGCCGATGTCGGCCGTGCACCAGAAGACATCGCTGTCCCTGACATCGAAAGTCCACTCGAAAGTCTGCTTGGCCCACAGCACATAGCCGCCGGTGGCATGCTGCACGCCCTTGGGCTTGCCGGTGGAGCCGCTGGTGTAGAGGATGAAGAGCGGGTGCTCGGCATCCACGGGCACGGCCTCGCACTCGGTGGACTGGCCAGCCAGTGCATCCGTGAAGCTGATATCGCGGCCCGCGACCATATTACAGGCGGTGGCCGTGCGCTCGTAGACCAGCACGCTCTTGACGGCTTCGCAGCCGCCCAGCGCAAGCGCGTCGTCGACGATGGCCTTGAGCGGCAGCTCCTTGCCGCCACGCATCTGGTAGTTGGAGGTGACGACCAGACTGGCGCCCACGTCCACAATGCGCTCCTGCACGGCCTTGGCCGAGAAGCCGCCGAACACCACGGAATGCGTGGCGCCGATACGTGCGCAGGCCTGCATGGCCACCACGCCCTCGATGGTCATGGGCATGTAGATCAGCACGCGATCGCCCTTTTGCACACCGCGTGCCTTGAGCGCATTGGCGAACTGGCTCACGCGGGCGAGCAACTCTTTGTAAGTGACCTTGGTGACTTCTCCGCCGTCGGCTTCAAAGATGATGGCTGTCTTGTTCTCCACGGGCGTGCCCATGTGTTTGTCCAGGCAGTTGGCGCTGGCGTTGAGCTCGCCGTCGGCAAACCACTTGTAAAACGGCGGGTTGCTCTGGTCCAGCACCTGGGTGAAGGGCTTGGTCCACTGCACGTTCTCGCGGGCCAGCCGTGCCCAATAGCCTTCATAGTCGCGCTCGGCTTCGTCGCACAAGGCCTGGTACTGCGCCATGCCCGAGATGCGGGCCTTGGCGGCGAAATCCGCAGGGGGCGGGAACACACGGTTTTCCACCAGCACGGATTCGATGGTTGATGTCGCAGCGCTCATCGTTTTGTCTCCTGATGCATAAGCAATGAAATAATTGTGGGTGTACTGTCAAGGCTCGGTCTTACACCCCACTGACTGAAATTGAGAAGCGGCTTTTGCACGCCGTCAAGCCCGTCATTCGCTCCCATTTTTGCAGCAGAAAGCAACTGCTTGGTGTTGATTTGCTTGCACTTTTCACAAAACACCCCGGAACAAACCCTTAGAATCGCGCACCTGCTGCTACAGAGGCCGGGGCCCACGTTGCGGCCAGCTCTCGAAGGCGCAGGCAGTCCGGGACGCGGCCCCAGCAAAACCAGTCTTACAAGGCGGCATCCCGTTGCCCACCCATCGCATCCAGCCAGCCCCGCATACACATCATGAGCCGCATCCCTTCCGACGAAGCAGGCAACTCCACCCACCGCACGCCGCCTGGCGGCTACCAGCCTTCCGGCGTATTGCGTCCCCTGCCCTCGCTGATCTTTGCCAGCCGCTGGCTGCAGCTGCCGCTGTACCTGGGTCTGATTGCCGCCCAGGGTGTCTATGTCTGGCACTTCCTGGTGGAACTCTGGCATCTGGTGGAGGCAGTCTTCGGCAACCAGGAAGCCCTGCATGCCCTGATCACCAATATCGGCTACAAGAGCGATGTCCAGATCACCCATCTGAACGAAACCATCATCATGCTGGTGGTACTGGCCCTGATCGATGTGGTCATGATCTCCAACCTGCTGATCATGGTCATCGTGGGTGGCTACGAAACCTTTGTCAGCCGCATGGGGCTGGAGTCCCATCCCGACCAGCCCGAGTGGCTGAGCCATGTGAATGCCTCGGTGCTCAAGGTCAAACTGGCGCTGTCCATCATCGGCATCAGCTCCATCCACCTGCTCAAGAGCTTCATCAATGCCGGCAGCTATGAAGTCCAGGTGCTGATGTGGCAGACCATCATCCACGTGGTCTTCTTGCTCAGCGCCCTGGCCATTGCGCTGACGGACAAGCTCACCCAAAGCGCTCACCACTGAAGCCGCACTCCTCCCCAAAAAGCCCCGCATGGTTGTCCATGAAGGGGCTTTTTTCATGTCTGCAGCGAACGCAATGCTCGCCAAAAGCTGACAACCGTCAAAAATAATCCGTCAATCCAGCACAAATCTATATATATCAATGACTTGTATAAGCCATTTTTACGTATGCGAATGTTTCAGCGGCGCCATTTCCGGCGAATGCTGAGGGCAAAGCTTACAGCTCGATTTGACGCATAAAACTCAATTCGATATATTAAAAAGTCATTTACAACCTGCCGCGCAGGTCGTCACTGCATTGTTGAGATGCGGTTGACTCACTTCCCGGCGGATCGTTGTGTCAATTCAAGAGCGCTTGCCGCTCTTTGGCGCAGCCCCGTCAACCGGGCCGAAACACGGCCCTGATGTAGGGGGCTCTCCCCGGCCGATGTGCCGGGGTTGGCCTGACAAGAAGCCGTGCAGATGCGTGCCAGTCGGTACCTGCTCTGCCAGCCAGCTGCTTCTTCCAATTTGCCAGCTCTTGCGCACACCTGGCTGTGCCATCCGGGCTGAAAACTCGGCGCCATCGCAGCGCCATCTGCATTGCGCAGTCCTGTCCACCAGACCGGGCTGGGCTGCGGCATCAGGGCTTTTATTTTGGCTTGTGCGCCAGCGCCCACCGGCATTACCGGTCGTGGGCGCTGGACTGTGTTCCATCCCATCAAAAAGGAGAACGCCACAGTGGCCAAGCAAATCGCTATCGATCATGTCTTCAAGGTCTTCGGCAACGATCCGAAAACCGCTCTCAGCCTGGTGAAACAGGGCCTTAGCAAGCAGGAGATCCTCGCCCAGACCGGGCAATCCATCGGCGTGTTCGACGCCGACTTCACCATCGAAGCCGGTGAAATCTTCGTGGTCATGGGCCTGTCGGGCTCGGGCAAGTCCACCCTGGTGCGCATGCTCAACCGCCTGATCGAGCCCACCAGCGGCCGCATCCTGGTCGACGGCCAGGACATCAATGCGCTCAACGACAAGGAACTGCGCGCACTGCGCCGCAAGGACATCTCCATGGTGTTCCAGTCCTTTGCCCTCATGCCCCATCTGACGGTGCTGGACAACACGGCCTTTGGCCTGGAGCTGGCCGGCGTGGACCGCGCCACGCGCCAGCAGCAGGCGCAGGATGCTCTGGAGCAGGTGGGCCTGGGCGCCTGGGGCGCCAGCTACCCCGACGAGCTATCCGGCGGCATGCAGCAGCGCGTGGGCCTGGCCCGTGCGCTGGCCTCCGACCCCTCCATCCTGCTGATGGACGAGGCCTTCTCGGCGCTGGATCCCATCATCCGCACCGAAATGCAGTCCGAGTTGTTGCGCCTGCAGGAAATCAAGCGCCGCACCATCGTCTTCATTTCCCACGATCTGGACGAAGCCATGCGCATTGGCGACCGCATCGCCATCATGAAGGACGGCATGGTGCAGCAGGTCGGCACGCCCGACGAGATTCTGCGCAACCCGGCCAACGACTATGTACGCACCTTCATCCAGGGCGTGGATGCGGCAGCCGTGTTCAAGGCGGCCGACATCGCCCGTCAGGCGCTGACCGTGATCTCCGAGCACAGCGACCGCGGTTGCCGCGCCGCGCTGCGCCTGCTGGAAGACTCCGACCGCGACTACGCCTATGTGCTCAATGCCCGCAAGCGCTTTCTGGGCATGGTCTCGTCGCAGTCGCTGCGCGATGCGCTGCACGGCCACGACGGAATGCTGGGCCTCAAGCACGCCTTCATCCCCGATGTGCAGCCTATCGCCAGCAACACCCCGGTAGCCGAGCTGTTCGGCGCCGTGGCCGCTCCGGCCTATCCGCTGCCCGTGGTCGACGAAGACGGCAAGTACCTGGGCGTGATCAGCCGTACCACCATGCTCAAGTTCCTGGATCGCGCCACCCCGCCGGTGCCACCGCCCCAGAAGGAAATTCCACCCATCAAGCTGGACCAGCACTTCCAGCCCACGTCCAACACGCAAGCTGCCCGACACGCAGCGTAATAAAAGGAGGGAGCCGATTTGAACGACAACGCACTGAATACCCCCAACACAGAAACCAACAGCGCGGCCTTTGAAGACCCGTGGGCAGCAGCCTCTGCGCCCGCCACCGAACCCACCAGCGCCGATGCCACAGCTTCGGCCGCAGATGCCGACCCCTGGGCCGCCTCCTATGCCGATGCGAATGCAGGCTCGGGCAGCGATGCCTGGAGCGGCGGCGATGCCGCCAGCCAGGTCAGCAGCACCGACTGGCTCAGTGCCCCCTCGCCCACCGATGTGCCCGAACATGACGGCGGCATCGGCCAGCTCTGGCACCAGATCACCACCGAGGGCCTGCCCGTGCAGGACTCGATCAACAACGGTCTCACCTGGGTCGTCGACCATTTCCGTCCCTTCTTCCAGGCCGTTCGCACGCCCATCGATGCCACGCTCAACGGCGTGACCGATGTGTTGCAGACCATTCCCATGCCCGCGCTGGTACTGCTGATTGCCCTGCTGGCCTGGCAGTTTGCGGGCCGCAAGCTGGCCATAGGCTCGGCCGTCGCCCTGCTGGGCGTGGCCCTGCTCGGTATCTGGTCCGAAGCCATGGTCACCCTGGCCCTGGTGCTGACCTCGCTGTTCTTCTGCATTGCCATCGGCCTGCCCGTGGGCATCCTGCTGGCCAGCAGCGACCGAGCCCAGCGCTGGACGCGCCCCTTCCTGGACGCCATGCAGACCACACCGGCCTTCGTCTATCTGGTGCCGGTGGTCATGCTGTTCGGCATCGGCAACGTGCCCGGCGTGATCGTGACCATCGTGTTTGCGCTGCCGCCGCTGATCCGCCTGACAAACCTGGGCATTCGCCAGGTGCGCCCCGACCTGATCGAGGCCAGCCGCGCCTACGGTGCATCGCCGGCCCAGCTGCTGTGGAAGGTGCAACTGCCGCTGGCCATGCCTTCCATCATGGCCGGTATCAACCAGGCGCTGATGCTGTCGCTGTCCATGGTGGTCATCGCTTCCATGATTGCCGTGGGCGGTCTGGGCCAGATGGTGCTGCGCGGCATTGGCCGTCTGGACATGGGTCTGGCCACCGTTGGCGGCCTGGGCATCGTGCTGCTGGCCATCGTGCTGGACCGCATCACCCAGGCCATGGGCGAGCCCAAGCGCGGCAGTGCCCGCTGGTGGGCCACCGGCCCGGCCGGTCTGGTCATGCGCCTGCTCGACAGCAAGCGCTCTGCACCAGCCCCCAAGCCCGGCAGCGAGGCCGCCAAGCCCGCGACGATCTGAATCAAGAACAAGGAGAACACATGAATACAGCCAACAACACTGCCAGTATCCGCCACGGCCTGGGTCACTGGCTGCTTGCCAGTACAGCCGCTGCCTCCATGGCCTTGTCCATGGTCAGCACCGGCGCCTTCGCTGCCGACGAGCTTCCAGGCAAGGGCATCAAGGTCCAGCCGCTCAAGAGCTCGATTGCGGAAGAAACCTTCCAGACCCAGCTCGCCATGAAGGCCCTGGAAAAGCTGGGCTACGAGGTCCAGCCCATGAAGGAAGTGGAATACCCCACGGCCCATATTGCACTGGCCAACGGCGATGCCACCTTCATGGCCAATCACTGGAACCCGCTGCACGCCGACTACTACAAGAATGCGGGCGGCGACGCCAAGCTCTACCGCAAGGGTGTGTTCTCGGCCAATGCCGCTCAGGGTTATCTGATCGACAAGAAGACGGCCGATGCGCACAAGATCACGAATCTGGGCCAGCTCAAGAACCCCGAAATTGCCAAGCTGTTCGACACCGACGGTGACGGCAAGGCCGACCTGACAGGTTGCACGCCCGGTTGGGGCTGCGAAGCCATGATCGAGCACCAGCTCGGTGCCTACAAGCTGCGCGACACGGTCACTCACAAGCAGGGAACCTATTCGGCGCTGATGGCCGACACCATCACACGCTACAAGGCCGGCAAGCCCATCCTCTACTACACCTGGACGCCCTACTGGGTGAGCAATGTGCTCAAGCCCGGCAAGGACGTGGTGTGGCTGGAAGTGCCGTTCTCCGCCCTGCCCGGCGAGCAGTCCGGCACCGACACCAAGCTGGCCAACGGCAAGAACTACGGCTTTATTGCCAACAACCAGCAAATCGTGGCCAACAAGGCCTGGGCCGAACAGAACCCGGCCGCCGCCAAGCTGTTTGAAATCATCAAGCTGCCCGTGGGCGACATCAATGCCCAGAACTACATGATGAGCCAGGGCCAGAACAAGGCCTCCGACATCGAGCGTCACACCGACGGCTGGATCAAGGCCCATCAAAAGACTTTCGACGGCTGGATCAGCCAGGCTCTGGCGGCTGCCAAGAAGTCCTGACCCCCATCCCCGAATCACGGCGACCGCTTGCGCGGCCGCCGTTTTTTATCACCGGGCCGCCCCGAGATAAAAGCGCCCCTCCCGGAGGGGCAGCGAACCACACGCAGTGGGGAGCGTGGGGTGTCAATTTCAATCGGGCCGCAAGCCCAACCAAACCAAGGAGAGACAAGAACAATGAGCAAGTCTGTGCAGACCCCGACCCCAAGCCAACACACCAGGCGCCAGCTGCTGCTGGGCACGGCCGGCGCTGCGGCGCTGGGTCTGGGTCAGTCGCCTGGCTGGGCGGCCGGACAGAAAGTGCCTGGCAATGCGCTTCCCGGCCAAGGCATTACCGTGCTGCCCGTCAAGAGCGCTCTGGCCGAGGAGAACTTCCAGACGCTGCTGGTGATGAAGGCGCTGCAGCAACTGGGCTACACGGTAAAGCCCTGGGAAGAGCTGGACTACCCGCTGATCCATGTGGCCGTAGCCAATGGCGACGCCAGCTTCATGGCCAACCACTGGAACCCTCACCATGCAGAGTTCTATCAGCAGGCCGGTGGCGACGCCAAGCTCTCGCGCAAGGGCGTGTATGCAGCCGGTGCCGCACAGGGCTACATGATCGACAAGAAGACGGCTGACAAACACCAGATCACCCATCTCGACCAGCTCAAGGATCCTGCACTGGCGGCCCTGTTCGATATCGACGGCGACGGTAAGGCCAACCTGATCGGCCCCAACGCCGGCTGGGGCGGCGAGGCCGTGGTGGCCCACCAGATCAAGGCATTCGGTCTGGAAAACACTGTGAGCTACACCCAGGGCAACTACCCGGCCCTGATTGCCGACACGCTGGCGCGCTTCAAGGCCGGCAAGCCCGTGCTGTATTACGCATGGACGCCCTACTGGCTCAGCAATGTGCTGCGCCCCGGCCAGGAAGTGGTGTGGCTGCAGGTGTCGCGCTCTTCCATGCCCGGCGTGCAGGCCGGCACCGACACCAAGCTGCCCAACGGCCGCAACTACGGCTTTCCGCTCAACAACGAGTACATCGTGGCCAACAAGCTCTGGGTCGAACAGAACCCGGCCGCCGGCAAGCTGTTCGAGATCATGCAGATTCCCATCAATGACATCAGCCGCCAGAACCAGCTGCTGCGCGATGGGGAAAGCAAGCCCGCCGATATCCAGCGTCATGTAAACGCGTGGATCAAGGCCCACCAGAAGACTTTTGACGCCTGGATTGTCCAGGCCAAGGCCGCAGCCCTGAAATCCTGATTCGCCAACGGCGCACCGGACTTGATCCGGGCGCCGTTTCCTTCATCAACCCTCTCGCTTTTTCATGCCGATTTCAGGGTAGGCACCCAGCACCCAAGGAGTATTCATGCACAGCAACAAGCCCGCACATTCGCCTTTCCCAAACCTGCAGTACCAATACCGCTGTCTGGCTGCCATCGCCTTGCTGAGCTTTGGCGCCGCTGCCGCACAAGCGCAGACGAACGCTGGCGACCTGCCCGGCAAAGGCGTCTCGGTGCAGCCGCTCAAGGGCACGGTGGATGAGGAAATGTTCCAGACCCTGCTGGTTTCGCGCGCTCTGGAGAAGCTGGGCTATCGGGTACAGCCCGTCAAGAGTCTGGAAAACGGCACCCAGCATGTGGCCGTGGCCCAGGGCGACGCCACGTTTACCGCCACTCACTGGATGCCGCTGCACCGAGCCTTCTATGAGAACAATGGCGCAGACAAGGCCTTCTATCGAGCCGGTACCTATTCGCGCAATGCGGTGCAAGGCTATCTGATCGACAAGGCCACGGCCGAGAAATACGGGATCACCAGCATCACGCAACTCAAGGACCCCAAGCTGGCAGCGCTGTTCGACACAGATGGCGACGGCAAGGCCGATCTGACGGGCTGCAACCCGGGCTGGGGCTGCGAGCTGGCTATCAACAAACATCTCAAGGGACTGGATCTGGAGTCCAGCATCACCCACAGGCAAGGAAACTACCAGGCCTTGATTGCCGACACCATCACCCGCTACAAAAACGGCAAGCCCATTCTGTATTACGTCTGGACCCCGTTCTGGGTGAACACCGTGCTGCGCCCGGGCAAGGAGGTCAGCTGGCTGGAGGTACCCAATGTCCCCGGTGCCCAGGGCGAAGACCAGACCCAGCTGCCCAATGGCAAGAACTACGGCTTCAAGCTCAATCAGCAATACATCCTGGCCAACAAGGCCTGGGCCGAGAAAAATCCGGCAGCGGCCAAGCTGTTTGCCGTGATGCAGCTGCCCATCGAGGACATCAACGCCCAGAACATGCGCATGCGCCAGGGCGAGAGCAGCGCGGCCGATGTCAGCCGCCATGTGGACGGCTGGATCAAGGCCCATCAGCAGACTTTTGACGGCTGGCTGGATCAGGCGCGCGCCGCTGCCAAATAAGTATCAAAAACGGCTCCCGCGCCTTATGGGAAAGCGTTGGCAGCTATTAAAAGTGATTTGAACAGCGGGCCGCTGGCTACCAGTTGGCCTTGGCATTGCGGCAGGCCGCCTGGCTGGACAGGGCAACAAAGCGCTCCACCCGCAGCGCCAGCATCTTGCGCCCCTGCCGGGCCAGCACCGGATCGGCCACCGCTCGCTCCACCAGCTGGCCCTGCACCTCGGCCAGCATGGCGATGGTGGCGCTGCTGCGCGTGTTCAGATAAGCCTGCTCCAGCAGCACACTGTCGCCTTCGGGCAGGACGCTGATGACCTGGCCGGTTTCGCATTCCTGAAAGCGCGCCGTCTCGCCATCCAGGCTGTACAGTCCCTGCCAGCGCCCGCTTTCCTGACTGGGCTTGAGGCCCCCGGATAACGGTCCGGCCTGCTTGACCGCTGCCTGGGTCTGGGTCTGGGCCTGCTTCTTGCCCGTCAGACCGGTCCAGGTCTTGTCCCAGGTCTGGGAAACCTTGTCCGTCATGCCGGACAAGCTCGAACAGGCGGTCAAACCCGTCACCACAATGACACTGGCCGCCAGGCGCCACAGCTTGCTCTGCATGAATACCTCTGATTTTGCAAAAGCAGGCACGTTAACAGACAGTGGCAGCCTGCAATTGCTGCAGATATCTCGATGCAACAAAGTGTTGCATACATAATCAGCCATCTCTTGAACCAATGCAGCCATGAGCCAACCCAACGCCCCCATCGTCCACGGCACCGAAGATGTGCTGATTGCCCTGTGCAACTCCGTCTCGCGCGTGCTGCAGGTGGCCACCCAGTGCCCGATCCAGTACTCGGGCATGGTGCAACGCATCACCAAGACCAGTCTCAAACCCGATATCGGCTGCTTTGTGCTGATCGATGGCGGCTTTTCAGCGCTCATCATCATCAATTTCTCGGCCGATGCGGCCATGGAGCTCTACCGCAGCTATCTGCTGTCCATGGGCATGGCCGAGAGTGATCTGGCCAATTCCTATACCTCGGATGACGTGAGCAACGTCATGGGCGAGCTGATGAATCAGGTCGTGGGCGACTTCACCAGCAAGGTGCAGCGCGAGCTGCAAACCCATATCGCGCAAAGCCAGCCCAAGATGATCCGCCTGAACAAGCAGGTCAATCTGAGCGTGGATGCCAACCTCGATGCCCCCGAAGCTCGCCGCGTGACCTTCTACACGGGCAACAACAACATCTTCTATCTGGAGATGGCGGTGGATCACATGGAGTTCATCAAGATCAAGGACTTTGAAGCCCAGGAGAAGCCGGACCCCGATCTGGTCATGGCCCAGACCCGCGAAGCCCAGTCGGTTCAGCAGCCGGCGGCCCCAGCCTCCAGCGACACCGACGATCTGCTCAAGTCCCTGGGCCTCTAAGACAGCCTGGCAGCGCGTGAGGCGCCATGCCCCCTGCATGCTGCCTCCACCAGAAGAAACACCATGCGCACTCTCGCCTCTGCATTCATGTTCTGCAGTCTGCTGCTGACTGCGCAGGCAACGCTCGCTCAAAAGGCCCGCTGCGTCGATGCCAACGGCACAGGCTACGCCTGCAAAGGCAATGAAGCCATCATGCATGGCCAAAGCATGCACTCCGGCCAGCAGCCCAAGCGCCAGGAGCTCAAGCTCGATTCCGCCATCCCCAGCGAAGAAGGGCGCCATATGTTCGCGCGGCCTTCACGCAGCGGCAGCACGCATGAAAGCATGCAGCAGCGCCTGGAGCAGATGGACGCCGCAGCGGCCGCCGCCCGCTCGGGCCCCGGAGCCGGACCCCGCCCCTAGGTTTTCCACCTGCTTGCAGCAGGCCTGCAGCCGCCTCGCATCGGCCAACGCACAGGCTGTCGCCGCCTGACCACAGCCTGGCGAGATCAGCCCTCGCCGGCCTTGGCATCGGCGTCGGGACCCGCCCCTCCCGCCCCGCCTGCACTCTCAAAGCCGGTACGACCGGAGCCGCGCCAGGCACACCAGCGCCACGTGCCCAAAGCGGATGCCCGCAAGACCAAGCCTGCCCAGTCTCCGCCGCCGGCTTTCGGCGCCTGCCAGGCTCATGCGAGCCGCCCCTTCCCAGGCCAGGCGAGAACCTGTAGGGCAATGCCCTGCACCGCAGGCAAGTACGCCTCTTCACGGACCAAAGGCGGCAGCGTGAAGTAACAAGACCCTATTAACAAGATAAATACTGTTTTCGCAATAATTTGAATACCAACTATTTGAATGCATTCGCAATGTCCAGCACCGCATCACTGCCCAGCCGCCAGCGTCAGCTCATCTTCGTCATGGCACAGGTCAACAAGCAATGGCGGCGCACGCTGGACAAGGTCCTGGCTCCGCTGGGCCTGACCCAGGCGCTGTGGCTGCCTCTGGTCCATCTGGAGCGCAGCGCGGGAGCCATGCGGCAAAAGGATCTGGCCCAGGCGCTGGCGCTGGACAGCTCTTCTGTCGTGCGCCTGATCGATGGCCTGGAGGCCCAGGGCTGGGTGGAGCGTCTCGACGATGCTGACCGGCGCGTCAAGCGCATACAGCTCACGGCCGCCGGCCTGGCACAGGTCGAGACCGTCAAGTCCATCGTGGCGGATGTCCGCAGCGAAGTCATGCAGGAGCTGCCCCCCGATCTGCTGGATGCCACCCTGGATGCACTGGAGACCATGCTGGAGAAGATGGCCGCCCTGGAGATGAGCGCCGACGCGGCTTCGCGACCGGGCAGCTGAAGGCGCGCCGCACACGCCGCCGTCCTCTCCCCGTCAGCTCCTGATCTCAACTGTATGCAAAGTCCTGTCTCCCCCTCACGCAAAGCGCCGCTCTGGCTGCTGGCCATGGTCACCATTGCCGGCACCATGGCCATGCATATGTTCATCCCGGCTCTGCCTGATGCAGCGCGTCACTTTGGCTCCAGCAGCGCGCAGATGCAGCAGACCATCACGGTCTACATCCTCGGGCTGGCGCTGGGCCAGCTGATCTACGGCCCCCTGTCGGATGCACTGGGCCGCCGCCCCATGCTGCTGACCGGCCTGTGTCTTTACACCGTCGCCAGTCTTGCAGCCTTCCTGGCGCCCAGCGCGAATATGCTGATCGGCGCACGCCTGATGCAGGCGCTGGGCGGCTGTGCCGGCCTGGCACTGGGCCGCGCCATTGCGCGCGACACCGCGACACCCGAGACCGCCGTGGGCAGCCTGGCCCTGCTCAATCTCATGATGATGATCGGCCCGGGCATCGCCCCTTCCATAGGTTCTGGGCTGGACGCCCTCTTCGGCTGGCGCGTGATTTTTGCCGTGCTGGCGCTGATGGGTGCGCTGACGACCCTTGGGGTCTGGCGCCTGCTGCCCGAAACCGGTCGCCCCAGCGGCCAGCTGAACTGGCGCACCGTGCGCAATGACTATCGCACCTTGCTGGGCTCGCCCCAGTTCCTGGGCTTTGCCATAGGCGGGGGCAGCGCCACCACATCCATGTATGCCTTTATTGCGGCAGCGCCTTTCATCTTCATCGAACAGTTGCACACCAGCAAGGCCCAGCTTGGCATCTACCTGGGGGTGTTGATGGCCGGCATGGCCGCGGGCAATGCCCTGGCGCGCCAGCTCATCAAACGCTGGCCCCTGGAGCGGCTGATACTGGGCGGCAATATGCTGAGCCTGGGCTGCGCCGCAGCGCTGGTGGCCCTGACCCTGCTGCAGCAGATCAACGTGCCTGTGGTCGTTGGCCTGATGCTGATATTCACCGTGGGCTCGGGCCTGACCAGCCCCGCTGCGCTGACCAAGGCTCTGGGCGTGCATAGCGATCTGACAGGCTCGGCCGCCGGGGTATACGGCTTTTCCCAGATGGCCGTGGGCGGTCTGTGCACACTGGGAGCCAGCCTGGGCAGCAGCCCTGCGCTATCGGCCTTTTCCGTGCTGCTGATTGCCTGCATCGTGGGTCAGCTGGGCTTTCGCGGCGCTCTCAAGATGAAACCGGCCTCTAGCGCTTGATGGAAGATCGTAAACAGCTATATATTCAGTAGCAAACAGATTCAAGGAGCACCATGTCATCCATCGCCCAAAGCTGGCAGCGCATCAGCGCCTGGTATGCCCAGAACACACCCAAAGACACTCTGGTCTTGGCCGATGGCGCCAGCGAGGCAGAAATCGCCGAGCTGGAAGCCGCCCTGGGTCAGCGCCTGCCGGATGATGTGCGTGAGTCACTGGCCCTGCACAACGGCGCGGCCAATGAGGCCTATCTGCTGCACTTTGGCGAGCTGCTGTCCACACAGCGCATGCTGGAGGTCTGGCAGATGTATGCGGACATGCAAAAGAGCGAAGGCTGGGGGCTTGGCCCGGACTACAGCCCTGACTATCTGCAAGGCCCCCTGCGCCCCGTGTACTGGGATGCACTGCGTATCCCACTGACCGACAACTGCGGCGATGGCGCCATGCTGGACCTTGCGCCAGCGGCTGGTGGCCATGCGGGCCAGATCATCGAGTTTGATCACGAGGAAGGCCCCAAGGGCGTGTTTGCACCCAGCTTCTCGGCCTGGCTGGAGCTACTGGCCGACGAGCTGGAGCAAGGCAAGCATGTCTATATCGAAGACGCAGGCTGCGTGGCACCGCCGGGCACCTGGTGAAAATCGGCGGTCAAGGCCTGCACGGCATCGTCCACGCTCCAGGCTGAATAGCAGTCGGGGTTGAGCCCCGGCATCTGCACGCGCTGCAGCAGTTCGCGCAGACTGTCCTTGACGCGGGCCAACCGCAGCAGCACCCCGGCTTGCTGCAGCTGACGCGCCAGCTCGCCCAATGCCTCAATGCCGGTGCTGTCCAGATCAGGGCTTTCTTCCAGACTCAGCACCACGGCATGCACATCTGCAGCTTGCGCCACGCGCGCGCGAATATCGCTCATCACGGCCTCGGCATTGCCAAAGAACAGGCTTTCCTCGGGCCGCAAAATCAGCAGACCCGGCACAGGTTGCGCTTCTGGGTGGCGCTGGCGGTCCACAAAATCATGGCTGCCCACCAGCCGCCCCAGCTCGCTGACATGGGACTGGGCCATGCGCTTGAGTAGCATCACAATGCTGACCACCATGGCCAGCAGCAGGCCATCAAGCACACCCAGCACAATCACGGCAGCAAAAGCTGTGAGCGCCACTGCGCGATCACGCTGCCAGATGAAATAAGGCTGCAGCGTGCGCCAGTTGAGCGAATGCGCCACCGCATGAATGACGATGGCGGCCAGCAAGGGCTCAGGGATTCGCTCCATCCATGGCAGCAACTGCCACACCAGCATGGCCACCACGGCGCAGGCAATCAGACCTGCGGCCTTGGTCTGCGCGCCAGCCACCTCATTGGCCGAGCTGGCCGAAAATCCCGCCCCCACAGGCAGGCCCTGAAACAGGGCCGAGGCCATATTGGCGCCGCCCAGCACCAGCAGATCGCGGTTACTGTTCACCCCATCGCCATGGCGCAGCGCCAGCGAGCGGATGGAGCTGTATGACTCGGCATACAGAATCAAGGCCAGCGCCACAGCCAGTTGCCCCACGCGCAGCCAGTCGGCCCAGTCCAGCTCAGGCAGGGCCAGATGCGCAGTACCCAATTGCAGCGAACCCACAGGCGCTATGCCCCAGTTCCTGCCAAAGCCCAGTGCATCGAGCGCAATGCCTGCCGCAATCACCAGCAAAGCACCGGGCACGGCCTTCCACCGCGCCAGAAGCCGCAGCGCCAGCAAGGCCACAAGCAGCATGGCCAGACCATACAAGTTCCAGTCCGTCAGCCTTGCCAGCAGCTCCCAGCTGAAATGCAGAAAATCGCTGTGCTCCGGATGCACTCCGATCGCCAGCGGCAGTTGCTTGAGCACAATGGTCAAGGCTAGCCCCATGGCAAAACCGCGCAGGACGGGCTTGGCAATGAACTGGGAGATTGCCCCTAACCGCATCAACCCGGCCAGCACAAAGATGATGCCCGCCACCAACACAATGCCTATGCCCATGGCGGCGCGATGCTCGGCCGAAACATGCAGCACCGAATTGCTGGCCGCCAGCAGCACGGCTGCCGATGAAGAGGTCGCAGAAACAATCGCAAAGCGGCTGCTTCCGGCCAGTCCATAAACCAGCAACCCGGCGAACAAGGCCATCACCCCTGCCTGCGGCGGTGCTCCTGCGAGGCCGGCATATGCCACCGCTTCCGGAAGCAGCAGCCCTGCAATCGACAGGCCCGCCACCCAGTCGGCGCTGACGGGAAGAGCGGGCAAGCCTCTGCGCGTTTGCTCCATATTATTTGTGCAGTGAGCTAGAGACTCCGGACCAGCCTGGCAAGAACTGCGCCTTGACGCTACGGGCCAGCGCAACAGCTTCCACGACGGCAGACTCGGGCAAGCCAAAACCGCCATTGCTACGCAAATCCGCCTTACGAAACAGCGGCCGGTAAAAATCAGCCCAGAGGAACTCGGCATAAGGCGAGGCATCCTTGGCGTAGCCACCGGCCTTGCGAACCTCCCCCGCCAAGCTGCGATAGGGGTCATCCCTGAGCTGGCTCAGTTGCTGGGGAATCTGCGAAAACTCGCAACGCCGCCCCTTCTCGTCATAAGGATGCGCCCAATGGTGGAACTCCATGACGCGCCAAAACATCTGCGCGCCCTGCTCGCTCAGATCGGCCAACTGCATGACCCAGACGTTTTTAACCGCTTCACTCATCAGCGCCTGCCCCAGATGATGGTGATCCACGATGAAAAACCGGCCCTGGGGGCCTTTCACGGCAGGAAACCAGTGACTGAGCAACAGCTTGTCACGAGCCTTGGATTTCAGCTGGGCCCATTGAGAGCGTTTGAGCAACACTTCGGCAGCCCCTACCGTCATCTGCGTGGGCCGTAGATCCGAAACCGAAACCTGCTCCAGGTGCTGCTGTGCGGGCATGCTGACTCCAATCATCAACTGATGCCGCATTGTGTGCAAACCCTGGGCAAAAAGAAAAGAGCCCGGCATGCGGGCTCTTTTCGGGACGGAACTGGCTTACAGATTTCCGACCATCTGCTCGGGCACCACCCACTGGTCAAACTGCTCGGCCGTCACATGGCCGCTGGCAATGGCCGCCTCACGCAGGCTGCTGCCTTCCTTGTGCGCCTTCTTGGCAATATAGGCCGCCTTGTCGTAGCCGATATGCGTGTTGAGCGCCGTCACCAGCATCAGCGAACGGCCCACCAGCTCCTCGATGCGCGCGCGATTGGGTTCTATGCCCACGGCGCAGTGATCGTTGAAGCTGACCATGCCGTCGGCCAACAGGCGCACGCTTTGCAGGAAGTTGTGCGCCACCATGGGGCGGAACACATTGAGCTCGAAGTTGCCCGAGGCTCCGCCGAAATTGATGGCCACATCGTTGCCGAATACCTGGGCACACAGCATGGTCACGGCTTCGGACTGTGTGGGATTGACCTTGCCCGGCATGATGGACGAACCCGGCTCGTTCTCGGGAATCGAAATCTCGCCCAGGCCGCTGCGCGGCCCGGATGCCAGCCAGCGCACATCGTTGGCGATTTTCATCATGCTGGCAGCCAGCGTCTTGAGAGCACCATGTGCATAGACCAGGCCGTCGCAGCTCGCGAGGGACTCGAACTTGTTGGGCGAGGTAACAAAAGGAGAGCCCGTGAGTCTGGCCAGTTCCGCCGCCACGCCTTCAGCGTAGCCCCTGGGGGCATTGAGCCCCGTACCAACGGCCGTCCCCCCCAGAGCCAGCTCATGCAGATGCGGCAGCGCGGCACGCACATGGGCTTCGCCATGGGCCAGCTGGGCCACCCAGCCGGATATTTCCTGGCCCAGCGTCAGCGGCGTGGCATCCTGCAAATGCGTGCGGCCGATCTTGACGATGTCGGCAAAGGCTTCGCTCTTGGCCAGCAGCGTGACACGCAGCTTGGCGATGGCGGGCAGCAGCTTGTGCTCGATGGCCGTTACCGCCGCCACATGCATGGCCGTGGGATAGACATCGTTGCTGGACTGGCTCTTGTTCACATCGTCATTCGGGTGCACCAGACGGGCTTCGCCGCGTTCGCCCCCCATCAGCTCGCTGGCCCGGTTGGCCAGGACTTCGTTGACGTTCATATTGGTCTGGGTGCCAGAACCGGTCTGCCAGACCACCAGAGGGAACTCGTCGGGATGCTTGCCCGCGAGCACCTCGTCGGCGGCCGAATTGATGGCCCTGGATTTTTTCTCGTCCAGCAGCCCCAGCGCCTGGTTGACGCTGGCAGAGGCTTTCTTGACCTGCGCCAGCGCAGCAATGATTTCACGCGGTTGCTGCTCGCCGCTGATGTCAAAATTCTGCAGCGAGCGCTGCGTCTGCGCTCCCCAGAGTTTGTCGGCGGGTACATCGATCAGGCCAAAAGTGTCTTTTTCCTGGCGGGTGACTGTCATGGAATCGCTCCTTGCATACAACTCGGCGCAGCTGGCTGAAAATTTGGCTGCCGTTGGCCGGAAACGGAAGTCGACCCACCGCCAGGCGGACGACTTCCACAACCAGTCCATGCTAGCTCAGCCCGAGGGCCGGCAAGCACAACTGGGGCAACACCCCTGCGCCGGCAAGGCCAGAAATACATAGTTACATTAAATCAATATCGGACAAAGAATCCGACCGGCCTTGCTGGACCGCCACATCAATGTTCACTGATCTCTCCGCCCCTGTCGCCAACACCTTCATGACATCAAGCTACAGCGCGATGATGGTGTGTGTCTCCATCGTCATCGCGGTGTTTGCCTCCTTTGTGACGCTGGGCCTGGCTCGTCGCATGCGCATGGCTTCAGGCAGGATCGGACGTATCTGGTGGGCTATCGGCGCCATGGTGATGGGCACGGGAGTCTGGGCCATGCACTTCATCGGCATGCAGGCGTTCGAGTTGCCCATCACCCTCGGCTACAGCGGTGCCCTGACGCTGGCGTCCTGGGCCGCAGCCGTCGCAGCCTCGGCGCTGGCCTTCGGCGTGGCGACCAGGGCCGAATACCGCTGGCCTCATTTTCTCGCGGCTTCGCTGCTCATGGGCGGCGGCATCTGCGCCATGCACTACCTGGGTATGCTGGCCATCGAGATGTCCATTCCGATTGCCTGGGACTGGTCCCTGGTGACGGCCTCCGCCCTGATCGCGGTACTGTCCTCGGCCACGGCGCTGAATCTGTTTCGTGCACTGTTCTCGCTCTCCGGCAAGCAACTGTGGCTGTTCCAGTCTTTGGCGGCACTGGTCATGGGCTTTGCCATCTGCGGCATGCACTACACCGGAATGTCGGCCGCCAGCTTTGCCAGCGGATCGGTCTGCCTGAGTGCGGAAGCGCTGAGCGGCCCCGAGCTCACCACCATCATCATCATTACCACGGTCATGCTGCTGATTGCCGCGCTGTTCAGCACCTTGCTCGATGCGCGCCTGCAAAGCACGGCCTTCAAGCTCAACCAGTCACTGCAGGAAACCAATGCCAAGCTGCAGCTAGCCAATACCGAGCTGCGCCAGCGCGCCTTTGCCGATCCGCTGACCAATCTGCCCAACCGGCTGCTGTTCGAGGATCGCCTCATCCATGCCCTGCTGCGCCTGGAGCGCGCCAACCGCTCGCGCACCAAGGAGAGGCTTGGCATTCTGTTCGTGGATCTGGACGGTTTCAAGCCTATCAACGACTCCTTCGGTCATGCCGCAGGCGACCAGATCCTCGTCAGCGCGGCCGAGCGCCTCATGGCGGAAGCCCGCAGCAGCGACACCGTGGCCCGGGTCGGCGGGGATGAATTCCTGGTGCTGCTGGAAGACACCCAGGATGTGGCCGCCTGCATGGCCGTGGCCAATCGCATTCTCAAGGCCCTGAGCCAGCCATTCCAGCTTGGCAACAAGGAGCTGCAGATCACCTGCTCCATCGGCATCGTGGCCTTTCCCGACCATGGCGACCGCGACCACCTGATCGCCAACGCCGATGCGGCCATGTATGCCGCCAAACGCAATGGCGGCAACGGCTTCGCCGTGTTCGAGCCGCATATGGGCAGCGACGCCTCCGAGCAGCTGGAACTGCAAAACGATTTGCGCAACGCGATTCAGCGCGGCCAGATGGAGCTGCACTACCAGCCCAAGATCGACGGCGAGCGCGGCAACATCATCGGGGTCGAGGCGCTGCTGCGCTGGGCCCACCCCGAACGCGGCATGATTGCCCCGGACATCTTCATCCCCCTGGCCGAGCGCTTCGGCATCATCAACAGCCTGGGCAACTGGGTCATCGAGGAAGCCTGCCGCCAGCTGGCCCTGTGGCGCAACATGGGACTGCAGATGCGGGTGGCGATCAATCTTTCCGTGCACCAACTGCGCGAAAGCGGCCTGGCAGATCGCATCACCCAGACGCTGCTGCGCCACGATGTCCAGGCCAGCCAGCTGCTGTGCGAGATCACCGAGTCCGTGGCCATGGAAGACACCCAGGCCACACAGCGCGCAATTGAAGAGTTGCGCGATATCGGCATCTTTCTCTCGATCGATGACTTTGGCACCGGCTATTCCAGCCTCAACTATCTGCGTCAGCTGCCTGCCCAGCAGCTGAAGATCGACCGCAGCTTCATCCGCGACCTGGAAACCGAGGAAGATGCCCGCGCCGTGGTCCATGCCGTCGTGCGCCTGGCCCATGCCCTGGGCCTGCGCGTGGTGGCCGAAGGTGTGGAAACCGCGGGTCAGCGGGACATTCTGATCGACATGCAATGCGATGAGCTGCAGGGCTATTTCTATGCGCGCCCCATGCCGGCGGACAGCCTGCTGGCCTGGGCCAGAGGCGATCAGCGCGCAGGCCAGG
This sequence comes from Comamonas brasiliensis, assembly GCF_018292285.1. Classification (NCBI taxonomy): domain Bacteria; kingdom Pseudomonadati; phylum Pseudomonadota; class Betaproteobacteria; order Burkholderiales; family Comamonadaceae; genus Comamonas; species Comamonas brasiliensis. The sequence goes on along the minus strand of NZ_JAANES010000001.1, from coordinate 206,338 downwards.
CCGACTTCTCGGCGTCCATCCTCGGATCGCTGGCCGGCTGAGCACTGCAAAACGCCCGCAAGTCATATATAAGACTGGTGGGTTATGGCTGCAAGATTTGTCGTCTGGGCCGATAATCGATGGGTTTACCGTGCGCGCCCCACGCGTACAGATTGCAACCCCCGAGAAGCTTCACGATGACGACCTCCATCCGCCAGCAGGACCTGATCGATTCGATCGCAGGTGCCCTGCAGTACATCAGTTACTACCACACGCCGGATTTCATCCAGCATCTGGCCCGCGCCTATGAGCGCGAGCAAAGCCCTGCGGCCAAGGATGCGATGGCTCAGATCCTGACCAACTCCAAGATGGCGGCCACCGGCCAGCGCCCCATCTGTCAGGACACCGGTATCGTCAACGTGTTCCTGAAAGTGGGCATGGACGTCAAATGGGAAGGCTTCACCATGGGCCTGGAAGACGCCATCAACGAAGGCGTGCGCCGCGGCTACAACCACCCCGACAACACGCTGCGTGCCTCGGTCGTGGCCGACCCCCACTTCAAGCGCAAGAACACCAAGGACAACACCCCCGCCGTGATCAATGTGCAGATCGTGCCCGGCGACAAGGTGGACGTGACCGTGGCTGCCAAGGGTGGCGGCTCCGAGAACAAGTCCAAGATGATCATGATGAACCCCAGCGATGACCTGGTGGACTGGGTTCTGAAGACCGTCCCCACCATGGGCGCCGGCTGGTGCCCTCCAGGCATGCTGGGCATCGGCATCGGCGGCACGGCCGAGAAGGCTGTGCTGCTGGCCAAGGAAAGCCTGATGGAAGACCTGAACATGTACGAGCTGCAGCAGAAAGCTGCCAGCGGTGCAGAGCTCGACGACGTGGAAAAGCTGCGTCTGGAGCTGTTCGAGAAGATCAACGCCCTGGGCATTGGCGCCCAAGGCCTGGGCGGACTGACCACGGTGCTGGACGTCAAGATCAATATGTACCCCACGCACGCGGCCTCCAAGCCCGTGGCCATGATCCCCAACTGCGCCGCCACCCGCCACGCCCATTTTGTGATGGACGGCTCCGGCCCCGTATACCTGGATGCCCCTTCGCTGGACACCTGGCCCAAGATCGACTGGCACCCCGACTACAACAAGTCCAAGAAGGTCGACCTGAACACGCTGACCCCCGCGGAAGTGGCCAGCTGGAAGCCCGGCGACACCCTGCTGCTCAACGGCAAGATGCTGACCGGCCGTGATGCGGCCCACAAGCGCATCCAGGACATGCTGGCCAAGGGCGAAAAGCTGCCCGTGGACTTCACCAACCGAGTGATCTACTACGTCGGTCCCGTGGACCCCGTGCGCGACGAAGTGGTTGGCCCTGCAGGCCCCACCACGGCCACCCGCATGGACAAGTTCACCGACATGATGCTGTCGCAGACCGGCCTGATCTCGATGATCGGCAAGTCCGAGCGCGGCCCCGTCGCCATCGAAGCCATCAAGAAGCACAAGAGTGCCTATCTGATGGCCGTGGGCGGCGCCGCCTACCTGGTTTCCAAGGCCATCAAGCAGGCCAAGGTCGTTGGCTTCGAAGACCTGGGCATGGAAGCCATCTATGAATTCGACGTGGTCGACATGCCTGTGACCGTGGCCGTGGATGCCGGCGGCACCAGCGCCCACATCACCGGCCCCGCCATCTGGAAGGAAAAGATCGCGACCGGGGAATTCAAGGGCATTGAAGTGGCCGGCGTGTAATCACCCGTCAGGCCCTGCCTTGAAGAACCGCCTTCGGGCGGTTTTTTCATGTCCGATCGCCTGGACAGCGGCTGCAGCAGGGCCATTGGCCGTTTCCCCGGCTCTTTCTCTGTTTGCGGCATAGTCGAGGCAGAATTTTTGTGAACCCATTCCAAGCCATGCAAATCCGAGCAGAACTCCCCACCGATGCCGAGGCCATAGAGCAGGTGACGATCCTCGCCTTCAGGCACGCACCGCACTCCGACCACACCGAGCAGTTCATCGTGCGTGCACTGCGTGCGGCCGGGGCTCTTGCCTTGTCTCTGGTCGCGGAGATAGACGGACTGATCGTCGGGCATGTCGCCGTCTCCCCCGTCACCATCAGCGATGGCAGCCAGCACTGGTTTGGCCTGGGCCCGATCTCCGTACTTCCTGAAAAGCAGCAGCAAGGCATAGGCAGCGCCTTGATGCAGGCGGCCATCAGCGCTCTGCGGGCGCAGTCCGCGCAGGGATGCGTGCTGCTCGGTGACCCAGGCTACTACCGGCGTTTCGGCTTTCGGGCGGTGCCGGGCCTGGTGCTGCCTGGAGTGCCTGCCGAGTACTTTCAGGCCCTGTCTTTCGCAGGTCCGCCGCCCCAGGGTGAAGTGAGTTATCACAGCGCCTTCAATGCCAGGGACTGATACGCCAGTTTCAGCCAGCGCTGCATGCCGGCCTCAGAGCGATAGGCCATGCCTGGTTTTCCTTGAAATCAACACTTCTTGGTAAATACGAGACACCAATAACACGCTTGCTATTTAAGATAGGCGACAGAGTGGGTATTTGTCTGACACCGTCCGGAATGATTTGCAACGCAAGCACAAGGAGTTCAGCATGAGCCATGTCGCAGCAAAGATGGTGACCGGAGCGCTGGTGGCGCTCTCGGGCTTTGCTTCCGCACAGACTCAGCAGCCATCGGCTGCGCCCAAGCCACTGCCCTCCCCTTCGACTCCGGTACTACCCCCCCAGGGGGTGTATGCGCAGATCGACACCAGACTGGGGCAGGAAGCACTTCGCCTGCTGTCTCAGGGTACGCCTCAGCAGCAACAAGCCGTGCTGGAGCGCGTACGCGCCGCACCCGAGCGCTTTCAGCCTCCGGTGTTCTACGTCCTGTCGCAGGCGCTGTTCAAGGCAGGCCAGCGCGACGAGGCAGCCTTCTGGTACTACGCCGGCCAGCTGCGTGCCCGCTTCGACGCCAATCGCTGTGCAGACGTGACCGCCAGGCAAGCAGTCGATGTGATGAACCAGAGCTATGGAGCCCCCATCAACCGCTATCTGTTTCAGGATCTGGACAAGGCTCAGGAGTTGATTGCCAAAGTCGTGGACTGGGATCGCCGCACGCCCCACGCCTACGATCCGCACTGGATCAATCTGCACGGCATGCAGGCGGTACAGGCCTCGCGGGACCCGCAACTGGCCGCCAGGCTGACGCTGGAATCGCTGAGCCTGCCAGCTGCGCAGTGGCCTGCCCTGGCCGAGCAGACGCGCTCCAAGTATCTGCAGGGCTTTCAGGAAGCGATCAGCCAGCTCAAAGCCGAATCCAAATCCAAAACCAAGTGAGAGCCTGCCCTCGGCCAAGCCAATCGAAAACAAAAATGGCTTGTATCCCTTATACAGCAAGCGATTGAAGCTCCTCTTTTTGAATAGTCTTGCGAGAGGACTCCATACCGTCTTGATGGCAGCCCCTATTGGCGTGATTCCTGTTTGTTCTACGATGACTCAGGCATCCGCACTCCGGAATGCCGCGATGCCGCTCGAAAGGAGTCTTCATGCACAAGCTTTTGGCGCTGTCGACGGCCGCCGCCCTCGCCGCCTTGCTGAGCGCCTGCCTGGTGCCCGAGCGATTCTCTGCCAGTGTGGAAGTACAGCCAGACGGCAGCTACAGCTACCGCTTTGACGGCACGGTGGTGAATGCCCTGGCCGTGATGAAGCTCAGAAAACAGGGCGTGCTGAGCGAGAAAGACCACCGCGAGCTGGCTGAGCAAGCGCAGCAACTGAGCCGCGAGCCCGAGGTCCGGAAAGCCGTCTACAACGGCAATGCCCGCTATGCGCTGGAGATTGCCGGCCAGCGCAAGCCCGGCGAAGGCCTGCGATTGCTGGACCTGTTCACCGTACAGACCGACAGGAACGGCGTGATGACGATTGCCGCCAAGCCGCTCAAGGACAAGGAAAAGAGAGACTTTGCGCAACTGGGCATCACCATGCATGGCAACCTGAAGGTCAGCCTGCCCGGCAATGCCGAGGTACTCTCGCAAAACGCCAGCTCCACACCCACGCTGGGCCTGGGCTCGTACAGCTGGAAAATCGGCAGCTTGAACGTTCGACCCGAGATCAGGCTGCGCTTCAAGCCGTGAAGGCCGTCGCGCTGCGCGGACTTGGCATTTCGGGGGAAGATGCCTGCACCATTTCCTGTGTCTGCCCGCCGAGTCCCTTATGACCTCCAACTCTTCATCGACAGCACCGCAACTGCCTTTTTCCCAGGCCTGCGAGAACAATCAGGCTGCAATCTTCGAGGTGCTGCAATCCGCCTTCCAGCACTGCCGGCATGTGCTTGAGATAGGCTCCGGCACAGGCCAGCATAGCGTGTACTTCGCACCGCGCCTGCCGCAGCTGCTCTGGCAGACCAGTGACCTGGCCGACGGTCATGCAGGCATCCGGGCCTGGCACGCCGTCCAAGGCGCTCCCAATCTGCGTGCGCCGCTGGAGTTCGACCTGGCGACCGATGCCTGGCCGATAACCGCGGACTCATCCGACTTCGATGCCGTCTACACCAGCAACACCTGCCATATCGTGGCCTGGCCGCTGGTGCAGCGCATGTTCGAGCTGGTGGGCTCACATCTTCCCGTGGGCGGCGTGTTTGCCGTCTATGGTCCGTTCAACTATGGCGGTCGTTTCACCAGCGACAGCAACCGCGCCTTCGACGCCTGGCTGCGCCAGCGCGATGCACGCAGCGGCCTGCGCGATTTTGAAGCCATCGTGGCGCTGGCCGCAGAACACGGCATGGAGCTGCAGCTCGACCAGGCCATGCCGGCCAACAATCGCACGCTGGTATTTCACAAACGCTGAAAGCTCACACCATGGCCGCCATCTTTGCCTACCAATGCAGCAAATGCGATGAGATTCACGAAGGATCGCCGAGCTTTGCTTTCGATGCCCCTGCACCTTACCGACGCCTGAGCGAGCAAGAACGCGAGGCATGGGCCGAGCTGAGCGACGAGCTCTGCGTCATCAGCCATCCCGAAGGCACGCAATACTATGTGCGTGCCATTCTGGAAGTGCCGATCCATAGCCTGGACGAGCCCTTTCTCTGGGGCATCTGGGTGTCGGCCAGCGAGGCCAGCTTTCACCGCTATCTGGACTCCTTCGACAAGCCGCCCGAAGACCCGATTTTCTTTGGCTGGCTGTCCAATCTGATTGCCGTCTACCCCACGCAGAAGTCACGCCCGGCCGATGTGCATATCCAGGCCGACGGCACACGCCCGCGCGTGGTGCTGCACCGCGGCGACAACGAGAGCGATGCACTGGTCATCGACCAGCACGAAGGCATTTCGATCGCGCGGGCCCAGCAACTGGCCGAGCAATCGCTGCATGGCCTATAGGCCGAACCAGGGCCGAGCGCTGACTCCGCAGAAGCTATCGGCCATGCATTGATGCGCAATAAAAAACCGCCAGAGGAAAACCTTCTGGCGGTTCGGGGAGGTGGTGGGAACGCTTATCCGTTGTTCCAGCCGGTCTGATAGAACTGCTGGATGAAGGACCAGGCCTCGGCCGGATCATCGGTGTAGCGGAACAGGTTCAGATCCTTGGCGGAAATGGTGCCCTCCTCCACCAGCACGTCGAAGTTCAGCACCCGCTTCCAGAACTCCGTGCCGAACAGGATCACGGGCACGGGCTTGCTCTTGTGGGTCTGCACCAGCGTCAGCACTTCAAACAGCTCGTCCATGGTGCCGAAGCCGCCAGGGAAGGCCACCAGCGCCTTGGCACGCATCATGAAATGCATTTTGCGCAGCGCAAAGTAGTGGAACTTGAAGCTCAGCCCCGGCGTGATGTAGGGGTTGCCATGCTGCTCGTGCGGCAGATAGATGTTCAGCCCCACATTGGGCGCACCTGCATCATGGGCGCCGCGGTTGGCGGCCTCCATGATTCCGGGGCCGCCGCCGGTGCAGATGTAGAAGCGCTCGCTGGGCGCCTGCTTCATGCCTTCGGTCGCCACGATGCGTGCAAAGGCACGTGCCGCCTCATAACGCTCGGCGTTGCGCATGCCGCGCTCGGCCAGCGCCATGCGCTGGGTATCGCCGCTGGCCTTGGCTTGCGCAAGCTGCTCGCGCGCCTGATCCATATCGACAAAGCGCGCGCTGCCATAGACAACCACCGTGTGCTCGATGCCGCGCTCGATCTGGGTCAGATCGGGCTTGAGCATTTCCAGCTGCATGCGGATGCCACGCGTTTCACGGCGGAACATGAACTCCGGATCGGCGAATGCAAGGCGGTTGGATTGAGGTTCCAGCTCTTTGCCGTTATGGGCCTGGTTGTGCAGCTCGGCCCAGGCATTGGCCAGATCGGTATCGGACAGGGGAGATGAAATTTGCATGGACCCTCGGTTCTTAGAATGCTGAGTGGTACGGGCTACAGCCATCCCTAAAGATTTCGTAGCGCTGACCGCCCATCCGTCAAGTACTTCAAGCTCAAATGCACCTGTAGTGCAGATGATGCTTGCACTATACGCTCACAAAGCTATAGCCCAGGAGAGTATTTCGCCTCTAAACGCTGAAGCAGTTTGCCTCAATAGTGGCAAATGGTCTGCCAGCCTAACGGCTGAACCAGATGCTCCAGCTGAGCATGCCCATGTAGGTCATGAACAGTGAGCCGACCAGGTGCACGCTGGTCCAGCCTAGAGCGGCAGCCAGACGTTGCTGTTGCAGCAGGCCGATGACCTCGGCCGAATAGCTGGAAAACGTGGTCAGGGCTCCGAGGAAGCCGGTGATGATGGCCAGTTTCCAGGCCGGATCCAGCTGGGGCATGGCCTGAAACAGCGCGATGAAGACACCGATCAGATAGCCGCCGATCAGATTGGCGGCCAGGGTGCCCCAGGGCAGACTGGCGCCTGCGCTCAGCCACAGTCCCAGCCCCCAGCGCGACAGGGCGCCAAGACAGGCACCGATGCAGATGGCGAAAATATTGAGCATGGCCGCCAATCTAGCGCAAGACGGCGGCCCTGAAATGTTTGGACGACAGGATTTCAGGCTTTATTCGCCACAGGCTTCTCATCGGCCTCGGCGGCCTCTTCCTCGTCCAGGGGTTCGTTGCGCACCAGATTGCTGAGCGTGGGCGGCACACTCTCCCCTGCACGGCGCGAGCGGAACAGCGCCGCACGCATGAGGAAGATGGTGGTGATGGGCACGGTCACGGCGATGAAGATGGCAATCAGCACCGAGTGCATGACAAAGCCCTGGCCACTGACGGAAAAGTAGATCCAGGTGGCATGCATGATGAGCCAGCAGCCCATGGTGGCAATGATGGAGGGCGCATGCACGCGCTCGAAATAGCTCTTGAGACGCAGCAAGCCCACGGAGCCCATGAGCGCAATCAGGGAGCCGCCGAACACCAGGGCCGCCACCAGGATCTGGGCCCACAGCGGCAGATCCACGCCAATGACCTCGGTACTCATTCGATCACCTCGCCGCGCAGCAGGAACTTGGCCATGGCCGTGGAGCCCACGCAGCCGAACAAGGCCACCAGCAAGGCCGCCTCGAAGTAGTTGGTGCTGTCATAGAGAATTCCCATGACCAGCATGGCCAGCATGCCGTTGAGATACATGCAGTCCAGCGCCAGCACGCGGTCCTGTGCATGCGGCCCCTTGAGAAGGCGCAGCACCGAACAGCCCATGGCCGCCAGCAGCATGACCAGAGATGCCATCAGCACCCAATAAAACCAGGGGTTCATTCAAAAATCTCCATCAGCAGGCTTTCGTAGCGGGACTTCACAAAGTCGGCCAGCTTCTTGGCATCCTCCACTTCCAGCGCATGCAGCAGCAGCATGGAGCGGTCACGCGAAATCTCGGCCCAGGACGTGCCCGGCGTCAGACAGACGATCATGGCCAGCACCGCCAGCCCGTTGGGGTCGCGCAGGTCCAGCGGAATCGGGACAAAGGCCGCCGGGTGCTTGCGCATGCGCGGCAACAACAGAAAGCGCACCACGTTGAAGTTGGAGATCGAGGTGTCGCAGACCACCCGAAAGGCCAGCTTGAGAATGCTCAGCGGATGGCTGACCCGCACCGGCAAGGGGCGCAGGCCGCGCAGCAGCACGGGGATCAGCAGGCCCAGGATCAGGCCCAGCAGAATCTGGCCGGCACTGACCGAGCGGTTGAGCAGCAGCCACAGCACCAGTAGCGCGATCGACAGCAGCGGTGCCGGGAAGATGGACTTCATGATGTTTCTCATGGGCGGCTCTCCTCCTTCTGAACCGAAGCCGTGGTCTGGGTCACGGCGTTCTGCTCGGCTTCGCGTTCATCGCCGATACCGGGCAGGAGCTCGGCCTGCATTTCCAGCGCAGCCGCACGCGCTGCCGCCTCGGGGCCTGCAGCTTCCTGAGCCTTCTTCTCCTTGGGCGCTGGCACGGGAGCCAGGCCCATGACGGTGCGCACATAGACATCGGGCGAATGCAGTGCATTGGCCGCCCGCTGGGTGTAGCGCATCACGTCATCGGCCTTGACTGTCAACACCATGCAGCACAGCAGCAGCGCAGCGATGGGCAGGCCTTCGGCCACCTTGAGCGAGGGAGCGCTCTGCTCCGGGTTGGCCCAGAAATGCCGGATGCCGGCGCGCGTGAGCGCAATCAGTGCCATCAGGCCGGTGATGATGAGCAGGGCCACCATGCTCCAGCCAAGCGGGCCGGCCTTCACGCCACTGGAGGTGCCCATGCCCAGCGGATTGAGCAGGCTGGTCAGCATGGCGAACTTGCCGAGAAAGCCCGACAGCGGCGGCAGGCCCGAGATCAGCAAGGTACAGGCCATGAAGCTCAGGCCCAGAAAAGCCGCTGCCGCCGGGAAGGCCCTGCCGATCATGAGCTCTTCGTCATCGTCGAGGTTGAAGCCCTCGGTCGGCAGCAGCTCGGCATTCAGGAATGGTGCCTCATCATCCTCGTAGGGCTCGCCTGCATCGTCATCCACGCGCCAGCGATCCACGACATCGGCGATCAGGAACAGGGAGGCCACGGCCAGCGTGGAGCCCGGCAGGTAATACAGCAGTCCGGCCGTCAGCAGGTTCTGCCCGAAGCCTGTCGCGGCCAGCAGGGTGCCGGACGAAAGAATCGCCGCAAAGCCCGCCAGATGGGTCAGCCGCTGCGAGCCCAGCATGCCGATGGCACCAAAAGCCATGGTCAGCATGCCGCCCACGATCAGCCAGGTGCTGCCAAACAGGGCCGATGCCCCGGCTTCCGAGCTGAACAGCAAGGTCCACAGGCGCAAGATGACATAGACCCCCACCTTGGTCATGAGCGCAAACAGGGCGCCCACGGGCGCAGTCGCCGCGCTGTAGCCAGGCACCAGCCAGAAGTTCAGCGGCCACAGCGCCGCCTTGATCAGAAAGGCCGTGCCCAGCACGCCTGCCGCCGCATGCAGCAGGCCGCGGTCGGCATCCTGCACCAGCGGAATGGCACGGGCCAGATCCGCCATATTGAGCGTGCCGGTAATGCCATAGAGCATGGACACGCCGATCAGGAACAGCGAAGACGCTGCCAGATTGATGGCGATATAGTGAAGACCGGCCTGAATACGCGTGCTGCCGGAGCCATGCAGCAGCAGACCGTAAGAGGCTGCCAGCATGATCTCGAAGAACACAAACAGATTGAACAGGTCCGCCGTGATGAAGGCGCCGCTGAGCCCCATCAGCTGCAGCTGGAACAGGGGGTGAAAGTGCACCCCGGCCTTGTGCCAGCGCGCCGCAGAGAACACCAGCGCGGCCAGTGCCACCACATAGGTGACCAGCAGCATCAGGGCCGTGAGCCGGTCCAGCGCCAGCGCAATGCCGAAGGGCGCAGGCCAGTTGCCTGGCATGTAGACCGACATGGTGACGGCCGAGCCCGCCTGATTGGTCCAGCTCAGCAGCATGACCACGATCACCAGGCTGATCGTGGTGGAGAGGATGTTCATGCCCAGCTTCAGGCGCTGGCGCTCCTCGCGCAAGAACAGCATCAGCGCTGCCGTCAGCATGGGCAGCATGATGGGGGCCAGCATCAGGTGCGGCATCAGACGCTCAATCCACTCGCTCATAGCATTTCCTGTTCGGTTCGCGAGTGCGCGCCATCCACATGGTCATTGCCGGAAGCGCCTCGCGACGCCAGCAGCACGACCAGGAACAGCGCCGTCATGGCAAAGCCGATGACGATGGCGGTCAGCACCAGCGCCTGCGGCATGGGGTCGGCATAGTGCGACAAATCGGTGGGCACACCGTTTTGCAGCACCGGCACCTTGTTGATCGAGAGGCCTTGACGCCCCATCGAGAAGATGAACAGGTTGACGGCATACGACAGCAACGCCAACCCCATGATGACCTGGTAGCTGCGCGGACGCAGCAGCAGCCAGACGCCCGAACCGGTGAGCACACCGATGGCAATGGCCAGAACGATTTCCATTACATACCTCCCCTTGCCAGCGCCGCGGCCGTGGCCGCCTGCACCTCGGCCTCGGCCTTCTTGGCCTCTTGTTCCTGCTCTTCCAGCAAGCGCGCATGGAAGCGGTGTCCGCGTACCGATTGGTGGGCAATCGCCGTCAGGATCAGCATGGTGGAGCCCACCACCAGCGCAAACACGCCGATATCGAAGAAGGTGGCGCTGGCGAGATGCACATGTCCCACCAAGGGCAGCGAAAAGTCAAAGCTGTGGCTGGTCAGGAAGGGGTAGCCCACGGCCACCGAGCCCAGGCCCGTGCCCAGCGCAAACAGCAGGCCTGCGGCAATCCAGCGGCGCGGATACAGCGGCAGATGCGCCTCCACCCAATGCGTGCCCGAGATGATGTACTGCATCAGCAAGGCGACCGAGAACACCAGCCCGGCCACGAAACCGCCACCCGGCTGGTTGTGTCCGCGCACGAAGATATAGGCGGCCACCAGCGTTGCGAACGGCAGCAGCAGCCGCACCAGCACGGCTGGCACCATGAGGTAGCCCACCGCCGTATCGCTGGCATTGCGCGGGTTGAGCAAATCGGTCTGCAAATCGCCGGGCACATAGCGCTGCTGCTCCGGAATGTCCATGGCCTCGCGCGCCGGACGGAAGCGGCGCAGCAGCGCATAGATGACGACGGCCACGATGCCCAGCACCACGATCTCGCCAAAGGTGTCGAAGCCACGGAAGTCCACCAGCGTCACATTGACCACATTGGTGCCGCCACCGCCGCCCAGCGCGTTTTCGAGGAAGAAGGTGGAGGTGCTTTCGTAGAAGGGCCGGCTCATCATGGCAAAGGCCAGCCAGGCCATGCCGCCACCGGCAATCAGCGACAGCACCAGATCGCGCAGGCGGCGTGCCTTGGCCCGCGCATCGGCGTTGTCGGCGGTACGCATGTTCTTGTCCCGCTTGGGCAGCCAGCGCAGCCCCAGCAGGATCAGCACCGTGGTGGCAACTTCCACCACCAGTTGGGTCAGCGCCAGATCGGGCGCCGAGAACCAGAGGAAGGTCAGCACCGTGCACAGCCCCGTGCCGCCCAGCATGATCAACGCGGTCATCCGGTGGTACTTGGCTTTCCAGGCCGTTCCCAGCGCGCACAGACAGCCAATCGCCCAGAGCAGGACAAAAGCCGAAGACACCGGCAAAGTGCCGCGGTCACCCAGCTTCATGCCCCATAGCCATAGAGGCAGGGCCGCTGCGACCAGGGCGACGCAGACCAGCCACAGCATCTGCCACTGCAGGCGGCGCGTGGAGAGATTGCGGCGCCCCGCCCGGCCCAGCCAGGTGATGCGGGCCAGCAGATTCTCGAAGATCCTGCGACCGCTGACACGGCCCAGCACGGGCGTGGTGTCGAAGTGCCCGACCGTGCGCTGCCAGCGCAGCATGGTGTAGAGCACGATACCGCCGGCCAGTGCCACCAGGCTCATGATGAGCGGCATATTCCAGCCATGCCAGATGGCCAGGCTGTACTCCGGCAAGTCGCCGCCCACGACAGGCGTTGCGGCCACCGCGAGAAAACCGCCCACCGCCCAGGCCGGGAAGATGCCCACGATCAGGCAGGCCAGCACCAGCAACTCCACGGGCACACGCATCCAGTGCGGCGGCTCGTGGGGCTCGTGCGGCAAATCGTCGGCCTGGGGACCAAAGAAGACATCGAACGTGAAGCGCAGCGAATAGGCCACGCTGAACATGCCGGCCACCGTCGCCACCACCGGCAGCACGGTCTTGACCCAGGGAGCTGCGTCCAGATAGACGGTCTCGGCAAAGAACATTTCCTTGGAGATGAATCCGTTGAGCAGCGGCACGCCGGCCATGGCGGCACTGGCCACACAGGCCAGCGTGGCCGTGATCGGCATCATGAAGCGCAAACCCGACAGGCGCCGGATGTCCCGCGTGCCGCTTTCATGGTCCACAATGCCCGCCGCCATGAACAGCGAAGCCTTGAAGGTCGCGTGATTCATGATGTGAAAAACTGCGGCCACGGCAGCCAGCTTGCTGTTCAGGCCCAGCAGCAAGGTAATCAGCCCCAGATGCGAGATCGTTGAATAAGCCAGCAAACCCTTGAGATCGTGCTGGAACATCGCGCAATAGCCGCCAATCAGCAGCGTCATGGCACCGGCGCCACCGACCAGCCAGAACCATGCATCGGTGTCCGCCAGCACCGGCCACAACCGCGCCAGCAGAAATACACCAGCCTTGACCATGGTGGCCGAGTGCAGATAGGCCGACACGGGCGTCGGTGCTGCCATGGCATTGGGCAGCCAGAACTGGAACGGAAATTGAGCACTTTTGGTGAGTGCACCAAGCAAGATCAGCACCAATGCCAGCAGATAGAGGTGGCTGTCGCGAATCTGCTGGCCTGCCGCCAGTACATTGTCGAGGTCATAGCTGCCCACGATATGACCCAGCACCAGCATGCCCACCAGCATGGCCAGCCCGCCCGTGCCCGTGACCGTCAAGGCCATGCGCGCGCCCCGGCGCGCATCCTTGCGGTGATACCAGTAGCCGATCAGCAGGAAGGAGAAAAGACTGGTCAGTTCCCAGAAAAACACCAGCTGAATGATGTTTCCCGAGAGCACCACCCCCGCCATGGCCCCCATGAAAGCCAGAAAAAACGAGAAAAAGCGCGGAACCGGATCAGCGGGCGACATGTAGTAGCGCGCATAAAGCACCACCAGTGCACCAATGCCGAAGACCAGCATGGAGAACAACCAGGCAAACCCGTCCATGCGAATCACCAGATTCAGGCCCAGCGCGGGCAGCCAGGACACCTCCTGCCTGAGCACCGCTCCATCGGCCATTTCCGGGAACAGCATCCCTACCTGAATCGCGCATATCAGCGCAATGACACCTGCAAGTGTGGATTCCGTATTGCGCGCATTTGCAGGCAATAAGGCAGCCAGAAGGCTGCCTGCGAAAGGTAGGAGGATAAGGTAGATCAAGGGCATGGGCGGATCATTCTAGAGGTTGACGTTATTTTTTCCGCTATAAAAACCTGAGCATTTCACAGACTTTAGACCACTGTTCAGCTTTAATTGATGACAGAAAATCCATCAAAACAGCGGGTTGCGTGCAGATAAAGAAGTGCATCCGATCTACCCATGCGCGCGGAACCGATGTCATGCCTCTGCTGCTGAGAAGCATTTTTGCCAAACTCAATCCATCTGCCAACCCATGCATATACGCAGCTATCGCCCCGGAGATGAAATCGCACTGTGGCAGGTGTTCCACGACGCCGTGCATCAACTGGCCGCAAATCACTACAGCCCCGAGCAGCTCGATGCCTGGGCGCCGCCACAGCCCGACCGGGCGGAGTGGAGCAGGCGCATCCAGGCACTGAGCCCTTTTGTCGCCGTCTGTGCCAATGATCTACCCCTGGCTTATGCAGATCTGCAAGCCAACGGCTATATCGATCACTTTTTTGTGGCTCCGCAACATGCCGGCCAGGGCGTGGGCCGGCTCCTGCTCACGCATATCGAGCATGCCGCGCGGCAAAACGGCCTGCCGGAGCTGAGCGCCGATGTCAGTCTCAACGCTCAGGGCTTCTTCGCCCATTTCGGCTTTGAGCAGCAGCGCCGGCAAATGCCCGTCGTGAGAGGCATTGCCCTGAGCAACGCGCGCATGCGAAAAGCGATCCGACCCCGGACTGCGGATTCTGCTGCATGAACTGGCTCTGGAAACCTGAAACCTCCACCCCGCAGAAATGGCTGATCGCGGTTTTCATGGCGGTGATGCTGGGAGCCCTCGCCCCCATCGTCTGGCGCAGCTTCATACCGGAGGCCCGCTGGCAATTGCTCGCGCTGTATCTGTCGCTGGCGCTGACTTCGGCAGCGGGCATCTGGCTGCGGCGGCTGCACAGGCTGGGACTGTGGCAGCCGGCAGGCCCCTGGCCCAGCTACGGTCCTGTCAAGCGCTGGCTAATGGGCCTGCTCTGCAGCGCCTTCATGGTTTTTGTGCTCTGGCTCGATCTGGCAGCCACCCTGCCCATGGCCTATACGGCAGTGCTGGGAAGCGATGCCAGCCTGCAGACCGTTGCTGAGAAAAAGCGGGGGTCGGGCCGCCATGCCTGCCGCCATCAGCTCAAGCTGGCTGAAGTGGACTATCTCTTCTTCGAGTTCTGCATCAATGAAGAAGGCTCCGAGCGCCTGCCCTCTGGCCCGTTGCCCGCCCTGCTGTCCATACGCCAAAGCTACTTCGGCAAGCTGGTGGACAGCATTCGCCTGTCCCATCCTCAGCAAAAAGATGAGCATTGATCGCAGCTTCGGCTTGAAAAATTACACTATTCATGCCTAAATCCCCCGTCAAACAAGCGCTAGCAGCTTCCTTTTTTATCTTTTCATCGCCGCCATGCCCATTCTTCTACCGCCACTGCTGATGATTTCCGGCATGGGCTTTGTACTCAGCGCAATCACGCACTTGGCAGCACTTTCTGGACAGATAGACGTACTTGGAGTTCATTTACCTAAAGATGCATTGAGAATATTCACCAGCGTGATGAGCATGGGAATTTTTGCAGTCTGGGTACCTGCGGCGCTGATCGCCCAGCGCATCAACAATGGCAATCGTCAGCAGTTTTCCTGGAAAAAGGTACTCGCAGGCTGCCCCGCCTGGATGCGCATCAGCGCTTACACGATCTTCATCTATGCTTTTGTCAACTTCTTTCTCAGCATTGCAGTCGGCATGACAGGCCTGCGCGTGTTTTCGGGCCACTGGATGATCTTCTACGGCATGGCGTTCTGCATCTTCTTCTCGAGCTGGAACCTGCCCTCCCTCCTGGCGCCCCGCCACTGCCCGGCCGGGCATGAAGTCGCTCATGGCAATAATTTCTGCCCGGTCTGCGGCCTACCCGCAGACCACAGCAGCCAGGACGCGTGACGCATCCATACCCCTGAACGCGCCACCCAGGCGCAAAGCGGCGCATACTGGCGGCCGCATCATTGCCTGCACTCATCTTTTTGCACCATGCCCACTCCTCACTCCCCCATCGGCATTTTTGATAGCGGTGTGGGTGGCCTCAGCGTGCTGCAGGCACTGCGCCACGAACTGCCGCACGAGCAGTTCGTCTATCTGGCCGACAGCGGCAATGCCCCTTATGGCGACGCACGGGGCGATGCGTTTGTGCAGGAGCGCAGCCTGGCCATTGCGCAGTATCTGCAGCAGCAGCACGACATCAAGATTCTGGTGATTGCCTGCAATACCGCGACGGCTGCGGCCGTGGAGCTGATGCGCGAACGCATGCCTCAGTTGCCCGTCATCGGCGTGGAGCCCGCCATCAAGCCGGCCTCTTTTTCCAGCCAGACCCATCATGTGGGAGTGATGGCCACCCGGGGCACCGTCTCCAGCCAGCGCGTGGCACGCCTGGTGGCCGAACATGGCCAGCGCGCCGAGTTTCATCTGCAGGCCTGCGATGGCCTGGCCAGAGCCATCGAGCAAAGCACCGAGCAGGCATTGCCCGAGGATGCAAGCGCCACCGAAATCAGAGCGCTTTGCACGAAATACGCAGGCGCTTTAGGCAGTTTCGGCCACAAGACCGGGCAGATGGATACGCTGGTGCTGGGCTGTACCCACTATGTCTTCGTCAAGGACGACCTGCGCGCCCTGCTGGGGCCGGATATCCAGTTTCTGGACACAGGCGCCCCTGTCGCACGCCAGACCCGACGCATGCTGGAGCAGCGCCATCTGCTCGGGCCCGAGACCGATGGATCGCTGCAACTGGCCCAGGCCGAGCAGATCCGGCTCATGACAACCGGCCGCCTGACGGCCATGCAAGCCGCGGCCCAGCGCTGGCTGGATTTGCCTGCCGCTTGCAGCCAGGCTGTCAGCGTGTGCTCGCCAAGCGCCGTCGCCACACCCGCCTGAGCTGCGCCATCAGGCCCAGAGTGGCTGGCCACCCTGATCCAGATAGCTGAGGTAAAAGCGCACATCGAACTCCAACTGGTGGTAGTCAGGCTCCATGTGCGTGCATAACTGATAGAACGCCTTGTCGTGATCCATGATGCGGATATGGGCCAGCTCATGCACGCAGATCATGCGCAAAAAGGCATCGGGCGCCTGCTTGAACATGGCCGCCACATGAATCTCGTGCCGCGCATTGAGCCTGCCGCCATGCGCAATCGCACGCCGCGTATGCAGACCCAGGGCATTGCGCACCACATGGATCCGGCTGTCGTAAGCGACCTTGTGCAGCTGACCGGCATTGCGCAGATACTGGGCCTTGAGCGCATCGACATAGTCATAAAGCGCCCTGTCAGTGCGTACCGCGTGGGGCTGGGGATATTTGCGCAGCAGCCAGTCACCGGCCTTGCCTGCCAGCAGCCAATCGCGCACCTGGTTCTGCAGCGATGGCGCATAACCCGAAAGATAGGGCAATGCCAGAGGTGCTTCTGCTTCGCCCATGCTGGTGCGCGCAGCCCTGTCCTTGAGCAGCTGCTGTGTGACGGCTCCCGAATATTTGGGGGTGGGAATAGGCTTCATGGCAAAAGACAAACCCCCTGTCACAGTCTCGGGACTGCAGCACAGAGGGTTTTGACGGCGAATGAGCGAAGAATCAATGCAGATGGCGCGGGCGGCGATTGCCGCCATGACCGGAGGCCGAGCCACCCGATCCGCCACGCGGCGGCTTGCCCAGCTCCAGCGAGCTGACCAGGGCTTCGAAACGCTGCGAGAACAGCTTGTCGATTTCCTGCACCACGCCGCCGAGTTCGGCGCCATCGAAGTGGCGCTCCATCATGTTGATGACGTCCTGCACCAGCAGATCGCGCTGCACCTGCATGATGGCCGCAGGATTGGGGCCGACAAACAGCATCAGGAAGTCATCGCGGCTCTGGGCCTCGGCAGGAGCCTCTTCCTCGTCGAACTCGGTGTCGTAGAAGGTCACTTCGATCGGCGAGCCCTGCTCGGCCAGTTCGTTCAGGCCCATGCACATATCGTCCAGAGCCTGGCGGAAGTCATCGTCGCCGCGCACGGTCCAGCACATCTGCAGCAGATGCTCCTTGGCCTCGAACTGGATGCCGGGCTCTTCTTCGTAAAGACTTCCCTCGCCATCCGTCAATGAGCGCGCGCCGGCATAGGCCCACAAGGGACGCAATGCATCTTGCAGCTGCTCATACGTAACGTCAGCACGGAGCAGAACCTGACCGTGGACATGAATTTCAAAAGCAGCGTTGTAACTAGACATCTTTTCTCTCTAGGAGTGCAGACCCCGTCAGCATGACAGAACTGCAAGCCATATTGCATCGAAGCCGGAGCTTTTCCAAGTGCCTTGACAAAGCCCGACATCGCACTGCCCCACGGCATCACAGCCCTTGATTTTCCCACCTTCGGCAAGACTGCGGGCGGCAGCGGCCATCAAGCCATAAATAAAAAAAGCCCGCTACAAAAGATATAGCAGGCTTTTCAATTCTGGTGCCTCGAGCCGGAATCGAACCGGCACGCTTCGTTAAAAGCGGCAGATTTTAAGTCTGCAGTGTCTACCAATTTCACCATCGAGGCCCACTTCACCACTAGCGCCGGGCGCCAGGGGGAAGTATTGCATCAGCCAAGCGACCAAAGCAATAAAAAAGGGAAGCTTTTGCTTCCCTTTTCAAAACCTGGAGCGGGAAAACGGGTTCGAACCGTCGACCTATACCTTGGCAAGGTATCGCTCTACCAACTGAGCTATTCCCGCATTTCTGAAAAGCTGTGTGCCTTACAGAGCAGACTCGAATTATAGCCATGATTTTCGGCTGCTTTCCGAAAACCGCCTGGCTTTTTCAGATGGTCCTCTTCAGGCCGGCTGTGAAGCAGGCGCGAGCCTGCTCTTGACGATCTGCAGCAGATCGCGCTTTTGCACCTTGTTGGAGGCGTTGACGGGCAGGCCGTCCAGCTGCAGCACGAAGCGCGGCACCTTGTAGTTGGCCATATTCGCACGGCACCAGGCGGTGAATGCTTCCTTGTCCAGCGTGATGCCGTTGCGTGCCACCACGCAGGCACAGCCGACCTCGCCCATGCGCTCGTCGGCCACGCCGACCACGGCGACCTGTGCCACCTCGGGATGGTTGGAGAGCATGCGCTCGATCTCTGCGGGGTAGCAATTGAAGCCTCCCACGATGAACATGTCCTTGAGGCGATCGGTGATTCGCAGATAGCCACGCTCGTCAAGCACGCCCACATCGCCGGTATGCAGCCAGCCATCGGCATCGATGGTCTCGGCCGTGGCTTTTTCGTCCTCGAAGTAGCCCTGCATGATGTGATAGCCACGCAGCAGCACCTCGCCCGCCTCGCCGGGGGCCACGGGCTGCCCCTGCTCGTTGACGCAGCGCACCTCGGTCCCAGGCAGGGCCTTGCCGCAGGTATTGGCCACCGTTTCCACATTGTCGGCCGGCTCACAGAGCGTGGCGCAACCACCGCATTCCGTCAGGCCGTAGGCCGTGGTGACATTCTGGATGCCCAGCTCCTCGCGCATGCGCTTGATGAGAATGGGTGGAACGGTGGAGGCGCCCGTCACGGAGGACTTCAGCGAACTCAGATCGAAATCCTTAAGCCCCGGATGCGCCAGCATGGACAAGAACAGGGTGGGCGGCCCGGGCAGGAAGCTGATGCGGTCGCTCTCGATGCGCTGCAAGATGGCCTGTGCATCGAACACCTGCTCAGGATAGACGGTGGAGCCCTGCAGCAAGGCCGCCACCCAGCCTGCCTTGTAGCCAAAGGTGTGGAAGAAGGGGTTGACGATCAGATAGCGGCTGCCCTCGGTCAACCCCACCACCTCCGACCAGGCCTTGAAAGCCAGAATCGTCGGTCGGTGAGCGCACATCACGCCCTTGGGGCGGCCCGTGGTGCCGGAGGTGAACATCAGGTCGGCCGTGTCGTCGGGCTTGATCCCGGCTTCTCGCTGCTGCTGGGCCTGGGCCGTCGTGCCCTCGGCCCTGGCCATGAACTGCGCCCAGCTCAGGTCTGCGCTGGGCAGCACCTTGTCACCGAGCACCACCACCTGCTCCAGCGTGGCAGGACGCAGACCCTGCAGCAGATCGGGGTAGTAGTTGTTCAGAAAGTCCCCCACGCAAACCAGCACCCTGGCGCGGCTGCGCTCCAGAATGTCGGCAGCTTCGGCGCCCTTCATGCGGGTGTTCAGGGGCACCAGCACGCCGCCTGCGGCATGCACGCCGCAGGCGGCCACGATCCACTCGCTGAGATTCGGCGCCCACAGCGCCACCCGGTCACCGGCCTGCACGCCCAGGCTCATCAAGGCTCGTGCGGCCTGGCGGCTCAGTTGCTGCAGCTGGGCATAGCTGATGGACTTGCCGCTTTCGACAATCGCCGCGCGGGCGGAAAAGCGGCTGACCACATCGGCCAGCATGCCCGGCAAGGTCAGCGAGGACTCGGGCATCGCATTCTGGTTGGGTTTCGACATAAATTACTCCGGAAATTTGACGCGCAGCTTTTCACTGGTGGGCACGGACTGACAGGCCAGCGTCCAGTTCCTGGACAGATCCTTGGCATCCAGCACTTCGTTGTGACGCAGATGTACGCTGCCATCCTGTACCTGGCACATGCAGGAGGCGCACATGCCGGCCTGGCAGGAGTACGGCACGTTGATGCCGGCGCGCAGTCCAGCCTCCAGAATGGTCTCCGTGCCACTGCAGCTGAATTCGTATTCCTCGCCGTCCAGGCGCAGCTGCACCACGGCCTGCTCGACAGCGGCCGCCACGGGAGTTGCAGCCTCCTGCAGCTGCTGGAGGGTCTCTTCGTCAGGCAGGGAGACAAAGCGCTCCACATGCACCTGATCGGCTGGCATGCCGGCTTCTATCATCGCGGCCTGTGCGGCATCCATGAAGGGTCCCGGCCCGCAGATAAAGGCCTGGCCCGCATCGGCCACCCAGGGAGTGGCCCAGGCAGCGAGCTGCTTTTGCGACGGCGCCCCCTGCACCGAGTCCAGCCAGTGAACGACCTGCAGGCGATCCGGATACTCGGCCGCCAGCAACTGCAGGTCCTTCTTGAAGATGACCGAGCGCTCGTCGCGGTTGGCATAGAACAGCACCACATTGCCCTGATGCTGCTTGAGCACGGTGCGCAGGATGGAGAACACCGGCGTGATGCCGCTGCCACCGGCCAACAGCAAGAAGTTCTGCGACAGATTGCGCGGCGAAAAAAAGCCCGAGGGCGGCATCAGCTCGATGGAATCACCGACCCTGATCCGGTCGCACACCCAGTTGGAGCCTCGCCCCTTTTCCACGCGCTTGACGGTCACACGCAAGGCATCGTCGAGCGCCGGAGCGCTGGACATGGAATAGCAGCGAGGCACATAACGCCCTTCGATGGGCAGACGCAATGTCAGGAACTGGCCAGGCCGATAGCTGAACTGCTCGGCAAGTTCCCCCGGCACTTCGAAGACGATGGACTTGGTATCGTGCGTCTCGTCAATCACTGCACGCACACGCAGCGGGTGGTAGCGCGATGCGGTTGTCATGGCTTCACTGCTCATTTCTTCTTACCCCTTACTCACTCTTTCTGTGCCGTCTTGCAGCGGCGCCCCGGCGCAGGATCGCCCCCCGATTCAAGGGGTCAGGAACTGACGCTTTCCACAGCGGATGCCTGCTGGCGCGCGGCCTGGCCGGCCAGGGACTTGTCATCCTCAAGCGCCGCAGCCTTGCCGGCACGGCGGCCCGAGAACACACAGTCGGCCAGAGACAGGCCACTCACATAGCGCGAGGAAGCCACGCCGATGGCGGTGCGCCCTGCGGCATACAGCCCTGGAATGTCCCGGCCCGCGCCATCGATCACCGCACCGTTGTCCTCGTTGACCCTGAGACCTCCCAGACTCAGCACGGCCAGCGGGAACATCTTCTGGCTGATGGAGATGTCGATGGCAAACAGCGAACCGCCCTTGAACTCATGGCGCATATCCCTGGACTTGCCCTGAGGGTCGTCGATCTCGCCGCGAGCAGCGGCATTGGCGCCGTCAAACTGGCGCTGCAGCACCGCCGCATCCATATCGAGCTTGCGGGCCAGATCGGCGACCGATCGGCCCTTGATCGCGACCTTGTACATCAGCGCCAATGCGGGCATGGACTGGAAAGCCCACAGGCCTCCAAACAGGCACTGCCAGGTGGCCTGCCTGCGCAGCTTGGCGTCAATGATGAGCCAGGCCTTGCCACCCTGCTTTTCCATCAGCTCGTAGCCGAGCTTGGCGCCGTAGACCTGTTCGTTGCAAAAGCGCTCGCCCCGGGTGTTGACCACCAGGCCTTTGGGCCAGACCGAGGGTGGCGTGATGAAGCGCCAGGCCGAGATATTGTTCAGGTCCTGGGCCACCCCTCCCACGGACAGCCCGAGCCGCAGACCGGAGCCATCACAGCCCGCCGCACCGGTCAGCCAGCCAGGCTTGTAGGCCGGCGCATGCCGATCCAGCAGCTCCGAATTGAAGATATAGCCACCGGTGGACAGCACCACCGCCTTGCGGGCGCGGATATAGCGCTTCTCACCGATCTCGCTTTCGATCTGTGCCGCTTCTCGGCGCCCCGCCTGGGCCCGTGGCGCCTGATACAGACGCCACTTGGCCACCAGCTCGTCCAGCTTCTTATGGCGCTCGGTCAGTGGATCGCCTTCAGGTAAGACCATCACCTCCACGCCCAGCACGCGACCGCTGTCCTTCTCGCGCACCAGGCGCTGGACGCGGGCCTGCGTCAAGGTACGGGCTCCGTGCGCCAAGGTGGACTTCTGCAGTGCGGCGAAGAACGTCGCTCCCGACTGCCCCTTGGCCACCACGCGATGACCGCGCGGCGCGGGCTTGCTGCTCAGCTGGGGGTTGCCGTAGGCCGGCACGACCTCGTTGCCCGAGTAGTAGAGATACATGCCGTCGGCCGGATAGGACGTCTTGTACGCCGGCATGGTGGATGCAAATGTGGCGCCCTGCTTCTCGAGCCAGTCGAGGTTGGCCACGCTGTCGCGGCTGAAGCGAGCCAGAGTCTCGTCACTGACCACGCCATTGACCTCATGCTTGAGGTAAGCCGCCATGGCTTCGGGCGAATCCTCGAAGCCGGCCTCCTTCTGGTATCTGGTGCCGCCGCCGGCATAGACCACGCCGCCGGAAAGCACACTGGCACCACCGCCACCGAAACGGTCGATGACCAGCACCTCGGCACCTTGCTCGCGAGCCTCGATGGCTGCGCTGGCGCCTGCGCCTCCCCAACCGACAACCACCACATCACTGGCATCGGACCACTGGATCTCATCGGCCGAGCGCACATCCAGCGCAGCCCTCACGGGATTGACGGTACTGACAAGTTTCTTGGAATTGGACATCTCCATGCCTCCTTCCTAAATGGCCTTGCCCAGCAGATGCGGGTTCTCGAGTGGCAAAGGCTTGCCCACCATGTCGGCCACGGCGCGGAAGGCGAAAGTCATGGCCGGCCCCAGGGTGGAACCAGCACCGGCGTAGGCCGGCCCCATGACGGAGGCGGAGTTGTTGCCCACGCAGTACAGGCCTTCGATGATCCGGCCATGGGTGTCGATCACACGGCCTTCCCTGTCGGTCAGCAGCCCGCCCTTGGTGCCGATCTCGCCGGGCCACAGGCGCACGGCGTAGAACGGGCCTTTTTCGATGGGGCCGAGGTTGGGATTGCCAAGTCGCGGATCGCCGTAGTAACGGTCGAACACATTGCCTCCGCGGTCGAAGTCCAGATCCTTGCCGGTCCTGGCGTATTCGGTCATGCGCCGAGCACTGTCCTTCAGGCCGGCGGCATCCACGCCGATCTGGCGCGCCAGATCCTCCAGCGTCTCGCCCTTCCAGTAGACATTGTTCAGCCAGCTCTTGCGCAGCTTGCTATCCGGCACGGCGGAGCCGGGCATCAGCGGGCCCATGGGGTTTTGCGCGCGGAAGCTGGCATCGAAGACAATCCATGCAGGCACGCCGCCATTGCCCTTGGCATGCTCGGCCAGCATGGCTTGCTGGAACTCGGGATAAGGGCCGGATTCATTCAAAAAGCGCTGCCCATTCGCGTTGACCACCATGCAACCCGGCAGCGAGCGTTCCACGAAAATGCCGCGGAAGGCGGGTTCCTTGGGAACGTCCATGGTTGGCACGCCCCAGGACCAGTCCATCAGCGCCAGCTGCGCACCCAAAGCCTGGCCTGCGCGATGGGCATCGCCGGTATTGCCGCCCACAGGGGTGGCCGTCCATTCGGCCCTGGTGGGCTTGTTCAGATACTGGTCGCGCATTTCCTGGTTGCGCTCAAAGCCGCCGGCGCCCAGCAGCACGCCACGCCTGGCCTTGACTTGTGTGCGCTGACCATTCTTTTCAAGGACAACTCCGATGACACGCCCCGATGCATCCTGCACCAGCTCCTTGAGCGGGCTATTGCTCCGCAGCTCGACACCCGCCTTGTTGGCTGCGGTCAGCAGACCGGCAATCAGCGCCTGGCCACCGGTCATGCGGCGGTCACGCTTGGTCTTGCTGCGCCAGGGGTAGTCCAGGAAATACCTCAGCATGATGCCGAGAATGGTGAAGCGCGACTTCAGCTCGCGTGACAGCATGGAGTGCGCCTCGAAAGCGTTGATGCTCATGCGGCCAAACAGCTGATTGCCCGGAGGGCCGGGGCGCATGGTTTCCAGCGCAGCCACGCCCAGCTTGGCTGCATTGAAATCCACCGGGTCCATGGTGCGGCCACCGGGCCTGGAGCCTTCGATATGGGGGTAGTAATCCGCATACTTGGCCATGGCACGGTAGGGAATGCCGATCTGGCGCAGGTACTCGGCCATCTTGCTCGCGGTTTCCACATAGGCCAGCACGCGGTCGTCGGTGGCCATGCCGCGCACGCAGCGCTTCATATAGCCGAACGCAGTTTCCAGATCATCCTGGATGCCGGCATTTTTCTGATCGTAATTGACCGGAATCCAGATGCCACCACCGGACAGGGCCGAGGTACCACCAAACAGCTCAGTCTTCTCCACCACCAGAGTCCTGAGACCCTGCTCCTGCGCACGAATCGCGCCCAGCAAAGCGCCGGCCCCCGAGCCCACGACGATCAGGTCATATTCCTGTTCTGCCATACCTTGTCTCCGAAATATTTGTTTTATTGGATGGGCTTCTGCAAATACCTGCATGCGGCAGCAGCCCTTGCAAAGACCACTGCCGCACTCGCAATCAGAGCGACTTACACATACGCTTCCTGGTTAGGAATACCCAGCACATGCGAGCCATAGGCACGCACATAGGCGTCGGTATTGTTCGCGATATGGGTACGGCCCTGATGGATGTCGCGGAACACACGCTCGATGGGGTTGCTCTTGAAGGTGCCGCTGGCAGCGCAGGCGCGCATCATCTCGTTGACATGAAAGCCCGTGAGCTTGGGCACATAGGCAGCCTGCGCACGCTGCAGCAGGCGCTCTTGCAACGACAGCTGAATACCGGTCTTGGCAGCATCGACGATGCGGGCATAGTTGCGGAACAGAACCAGCTTGAGCTGGTCCAGTGCAATCGTGGCTTCGGTCACTGCCGTCTGGGCGTTCACGTCCTCGGCCATCTTGTTGCCATGCTTGCCGACGTGGGCCGTAGCGCGCTCGGTGAAGGCGGCAATCGTGCCTTCCAGTGCACCCAGGCATGCCGTAGACACGGCGCGCTGGAACACATGGGTGAACGGGATGCGGAACAGCCAGCCCGAGTTTTCCTTGCGGCCGGGGCAGCCCACATCGCTATGGTCATTGGTGTACTGGATGCGGTGAGCGGGCACAAAGGCGTTTTCCACCACGATGTCGTGGCTGCCCGTGCCGCGCAGGCCCAGCACATCCCAGTTGTCCTCGATGCGGTAGTCGGACTTGGGCAGCAGAAAGGTCACATGCTCCATGCCGGGAGTGCCATCGCGGTTGGGCAGCAGGCCGCCGAGAAACAGCCAGTCGCAATGCTTGGAGCCCGTGGAGAAGCTCCAGCGACCGTTGAACCGGAAGCCGCCTTCCACGGGCTCGGCCTTGCCGGTGGGCATATAGGTCGAGGCAATGCGCACGCCCGTATCCTTGCCCCAGACATCTTCCTGCGCCTGAGCGGGAAACAGCGCCAGTTGCCAGGGATGAACACCGACCACGCCATAGATCCAGGCCGTGGACATGCAGCCCTTGGCCAGTTCCATCTGCACGCTGTAGAACACACGGGGATCCATTTCATAGCCGCCCCAGCGCTTGGGCTGCAACACACGGAACAGACCTGCCTCGGCCATCTCCTGAACGGTTTCGTCGCTGATCTTTCCTTCGCGATCCGCCTGCTGGGCGCGGGCCGCCAGCTTGGGCGCCAGAGCCTTGGCACGCTCGATCACGGCCAGCGCATCGGGGGTGAGGTAGTTGTCTGTCATTGTGTTCATTCAGGTCTCCGGTTGCCGCTCCACCGGACGGCTTGTGGTGTGGTGGGCAAGGCTTCTCGCCTATGACAGAAATGCTCGCACCATGCAATTTTCCGTTCATCGTCCGATCAGACTAACGATGACGCAGACGTTTTCGGAGCTTTCAGGAGCCGGACCCGGTGCAGCAAAAACACAGGGCCTAGGACAAATACCAGTCCCGGTTTTCCCCTGCTAGTCCAAGTGAAGGATTCATCAAAACCCCGTTCGCAGCACTCTTGCAGCAAGGAGACATTCACCTCATGCAAAGTACTGCAGCAACCTTCGACCCCAAAGACTTTCGCCGCGCCCTGGGCATGTTCGGCACCGGGGTCACCATCGTCACCACCCGTGCCGAGAATGGCGAGCCTGTAGGAATCACCGCCAACAGCTTCAATTCGGTTTCGCTGGAGCCTCCCATGGTGCTGTGGAGCCTGGCCAAGAACGCGCGCAGCCTGCCGGTGTTCCAGAGCGCCAGCACCTGGAATGTGCACATTCTCTCCAACGAGCAAGAAGCACTTTCCAACCGCTTTGCACGCGTCGGCGAGGACAAGTTCTCGGGCCTGCCGCTGGACTCCGAGGAAGCCCATGCCCCGCTGCTGCAAGACTGCAGCGCCCGCTTCAAGTGCAAGACAGCCTTCCAATACGACGGCGGCGACCACATCATCTTCGTGGGCGAGGTCACAGGCTACGACGCCAACCCTCACCCACCGCTGCTCTATGTGACGGGTGGCTACGCCATGGCTTCGCGCAAGGCAAGCCCCGTGGCCAGCGAACCCGCAGCCGACACCAACACCGCCTATTCCGAAAACCTGATCGGCTATCTGATGGGCCGTGCGCACTTCCAGTTTCTGAGCGGCCTGCGCAGGCCCATGGCGGCCTACGGCATGACCGACGCCGATTTCTACGTGCTCTCGCTGCTGAGCATCCAGCAGCCCCAGTCGCCTGCCGAGATTGCCTCTCACATGGCCTATACCGGCACCGATATCGGCGCCGTGGCCCTGCAGTCGCTGATCAGCAAAGGCTGGGTGGAAGAAAGCCGTGACCGCGCCGAGTCCCTGCAACTGACCGCTCAGGGCAACGAGGCCATCCTTCATGTGCTGGCCGCCGCCAAGGCAGTGGAAACCGATCTGATCGACAGCCTGGGCGAAATGGAAGCCGCCACCTTGCGCAATCTGCTCAAGAAAGTCATTGCGGCCACAGACCCCGGCCTGCCCAAGCTCTGGCAGGCCAAGGCCTGAGAGCTGGCGCCAGCAACGATTCCTCACCCGAAGGCAGGAGACAGCCTTCGCCTACCCACTCCAACCATAAAGAACAGAGATGAGCACTTTTTCCATTCCCGAGGGCAAATATGTGGACATCGGCAATGTGGCCGGCCATCCCCAGCGCGTGCACTACCACGAGCAGGGTTCGGGTGACCCCGTGATCTTTCTGCATGGCGCAGGCACCGGCGCCAGTGGCTACAGCAACTTCAAGGGCAACTACCCTGAATTTGCGGCAGCCGGCTTTCGATCCATCGTTCCCGACCTGCTCGGATACGGCCTGTCGTCCAAGACCGAGGAGCCCAGGCAGTACGACATGGATTTCTTCATCGCCGGCGTCAAAGGTCTGGTGGACCAACTGGGCCTGAAGAACATCACCATTCTGGGCAACTCGCTGGGCGGTGCCGTGGCTCTGGGCTATGCGCTTAAGTACCCCGAAGATGTGAAGAGCCTGATCCTCATGGCTCCCGGTGGCGTGGAAGAGTTCGAAGCCTATATGGCCATGCCCGGCATTGCCAATATGTTCAATGTCTACAAGTCGGGCAAGACGGGCCCCGAAGCCATGCGCGCCGTCATGAGCATGCAGGTGGTGGACCAGTCGCTGCTGACCGACGAGATCATCAATGAGCGCGCTCCCATTGCTCTGACCCAGACCGAAGCCTCGCGCCAGCGTCTGTATATCCCCAACATGACAGAGCAACTGCCCGATCTGAAGTGCAATGTGCTGGGCTTCTGGGGCATGCAGGATGCCTTCAATCCCGTGGGCGGTGCCGACAAGCTGGCCAAGGGCATCAAGAACTGCCGCGTGGTTCTGGTCAACCAGTGCGGCCACTGGGTGCAGGTCGAGCATCGCGAGATGTTCAACCGCAGCTGCATCGACTTCATGAAGAACGGTTGAAGCAATGAGTGACAAGCAGTTCATCGAAACGCAAGGCCAGCGCCTGTATGACGCGCTACGCTCGGCCAGGACGCTGGCACCGCTGACCGACAGCCACCCCGAGATGACGGTGGAAGACGCCTATCACATCTCTCTGCACATGCTGCGCCTGCGCGAAGCATCGGGCGAACGTGTGATCGGCAAGAAGATCGGTGTGACCTCCAAGCCCGTGCAGGACATGCTGAATGTGCACCAGCCTGACTTTGGCTTTCTGACCGACAGCATGCAGTTTGAAGACGGCGCCGCCGTCTCGCTCAAGTCTGCAGGCCTGATCCAGCCCCGCGCCGAGGGCGAAATCGCCTTCATGCTCAAGAAGGACCTGCAAGGCCCGGGCGTGACCCGCGAAGACGTGCTGGCCGCTACCGAATGGGTGGCGCCCTGCTTCGAGATCGTCGATTCACGCATCAACGACTGGAAGATCAAGATCCAGGACACCGTGGCCGACAACGCATCCTGTGGCGTCTTTGTCATCGGCAAGCAGCACACCGATCCGGCCACGCTGAATCTGGCTGCTGCTTCCATGCAGATGAGCAAGAACGGCCAACCCGCCGGATCGGGCCTGGGCAGCGCCGTGCAAGGCCACCCTGCCGAAGCGGTGGCCTGGCTGGCCAACACCCTGGGCGCTTTCGGCATCCCCTTCAAGGCCGGCGAGGTCATTCTCTCGGGCTCCCTCGCCCCGCTGGTGCCTGCCGCTGCCGGCGACCGCTTCGAGATGGTCATCGAAGGCCTGGGCAGCTGTTCCATTCAATTCACGGAGTAAGACACCATGACGCAAAAGAAAATCAAGTGCGCGCTGATCGGCCCCGGCAATATCGGCACCGATCTGCTCATGAAACTGCAGCGCTCTCCCCTACTGGAGCCTGTATGGATGGTCGGTATCGACCCTGAATCCGACGGTCTGAAGCGCGCCCGTGAAATGGGTATCAAGACCACGGCCGAGGGCGTGGACGGCCTGCTGCCTTTCGTCAAGGAAGACGGCATCCAGATCGCCTTCGACGCCACCAGCGCCTATGTCCACGCCGAAAACAGCCGCAAGCTCAACGAGCTGGGCGTGCTGATGATCGACCTGACGCCTGCGGCCATCGGCCCCTACTGCGTGCCCAGCGTGAACCTGGCCGAGAAAGTGGCCGAAAAGGCCATGAACGTGAACATGGTCACCTGCGGCGGCCAGGCCACCATCCCCATGGTGGCAGCCGTGTCGCGCGTGCAGGCCGTGAGCTATGGCGAGATCGTGGCCACGGTATCGAGCCGCTCCGTCGGCCCCGGCACCCGCAAGAACATCGACGAGTTCACCCGCACCACCTCGGGTGCGGTCGAAAAGATCGGCGGCGCGCAAAAAGGCAAGGCCATCATCGTCATCAACCCCGCCGAGCCCCCGCTGATCATGCGCGACACCATTCACTGCCTGACGGTGGACGCGCCCAAGAAGGAAGAGATCGAAGCCTCGGTGCAGGACATGATCAAGGAAGTGCAGAAATACGTGCCTGGCTACAAGCTGGTCAACGGCCCCGTGATCGACGGCAACCGCGTCTCCATCTACATGGAGGTCGAAGGCCTGGGCGACTACCTGCCCAAGTACGCCGGCAATCTGGACATCATGACCGCCGCCGCCGCGCGCACGGCCGAGATGTTTGCCGAAGAAATCCTCGCCGGCCGCTTCGAGCTGGCCGAAGCTGCCGTTGCCGCCTGATCAAGGAGAGAAGAACATGTCCCTCAAAGGTAAGAAGATCACCGTTCACGACATGACGCTGCGTGACGGCATGCACCCCAAGCGCCACCAGATGACGCTGGAGCAGATGAAGTCCGTGGCCTGCGGCCTGGACGCAGCCGGCGTACCCCTGATTGAAGTGACCCATGGCGACGGCCTGGGCGGCAGCTCGGTCAACTACGGCTTTCCTGCGCACACAGACGAGGAATACCTGTCCACCGTCATCCCGCTGATGAAGCAGGCCAAGGTCTCGGCCCTGCTGCTGCCCGGCATCGGCACCGTCGACCACCTGAAGATGGCCCATGAGCTGGGCGTCTCCACCATCCGAGTGGCCACGCATTGCACCGAGGCCGATGTCTCCGAGCAGCACATCTCCATGGCCCGCAAGATGGGCATGGACACCGTGGGCTTTCTGATGATGGCCCACATGAACAGCGCCGAAGGTCTGGTCAAGCAGGCCAGGCTGATGGAAAGCTACGGCGCCAACTGCATCTACATCACCGACTCGGCCGGCTATATGCTGCCCGATGACGTGAAGAAGCGCCTGTCCGCCGTTCGCCAGGCCCTCAAGGCCGAGACCGAGCTGGGCTTCCATGGCCACCACAACCTGGCCATGGGCATCGCCAACTCGCTGGCCGCCGTCGAAGTCGGTGCCAATCGCATTGACGCCGCGGCCGCAGGCCTGGGCGCTGGCGCGGGCAACACGCCCATGGAAGTGCTGGTGGCCGTATGCGCGCGCATGGGCATTGAAACCGGCGTGGACGTGTTCAAGATTCAGGACGTTGCCGAAGACCTGGTCGTGCCCTTGATGGACTTCCCCATCCGCATCGACCGCGACGCACTGACTCTGGGCTATGCCGGCGTCTACGGCAGCTTCCTGCTGTTTGCCAAGCGTGCCGAAGCCAAGTACGGCATCCCCGCGCGCGAGCTGCTGCTGGAGCTGGGCCGCCGCGGCATGGTGGGCGGCCAGGAAGACATGATCGAAGACACCGCACTGACCATGGTACGCGAGCGCCAGAAGCAGGCACAAAAGGTGGCCGTGGCTGCCTGATCGCCTGACTTCACATTCTCTTTGCCACTTTGTATCGGGTTCAGCGGCTGCTTGGGGCGGCCGTTGAACCCTTTTTTGCGGCATCGTCCTGAGCGTCAGGCCTCTATCCATCCAGCCGTCGGCCCTGGCAGCGGCTCTGACCCAGGCCAACCGGCCCGGGCTCTATGCCCCAGCTTTTCTAGAAGCGATAGCGCGCCACCACCTGGGCCGAGCGCGGTGCCCCCGGCAGGTTGAGGTTCGGCGAGCTGCCATGACCAGCCACGATGTAGCGACGATCCAGCAGATTGTTGAGCTTGAGCTGCACATCCCAGGGGCCCATGCGGTAGTAGGCCATGGCATCCACCGTGGTGTAGCCTGGCAAGGTCACGGTATTGCCAGGATTGGCATACCGGGCGCCGACATAGTTCAGCCCCCCGCCCAGGCCGAAACCGTGGCCCAGCGCCTTGGTCACCCAGAGGTTGGCACTTTGCCTGGGCGTCAGCGTGGGGCGCTTGCCCTGAACCGGCTGGCCGGCATCGACGGCAGGCGATGTGGTCATCTCGCCATCGAGGAATGCGTAGCCGGCCCAGACCTGCCAGCTCGGTGCAATCTCTCCGGCAAAGGTCAGCTCCAGCCCGTTGGTGCGCTGCACGTCCAGAGGCACCACGGTGTTGCTGACAGGATCGACGCTCTTGATATTGGTGCGCTCCAGCTTGAACAGCGAGGCAGTGACCGACGCCTTGCCATCAGGCAGATCCCATTTGACGCCGACTTCCTGACTGGTGGTTTTTTCCGGTGCCAGTTGCGCATTGTTGGCCGCCAGGGCAAAGGTTTCGCCCGAGGGCTGGAAGGACTTGCTCCACGATGCATAGTAAGACCATGCCGACGATGGCTGATAGACCAGCCCGACGCGCGGGCTCCAGGCCGTGTCCGTGCGGCCCAGATCCGGCTTGCCCGGCTGGCGCTCGTGCGTTTCCTGCTGGAAACGGTCATAGCGCACGCCGGCCAGAGCCTTCCACTGAGAGTTGATGCTGACCAGATCCTGCAGATACAGGCTGGCCACCTTGAAGACGCTGTGATTGTCCGCCGAAGGCTTGCCGTTGATGCGCAGCGGCAAAGTCGGCAGCACCGGATTGAACAGCGAGACCGTCGCCACATTGGCCTGGCTGTATGACAGCAGGTCCTTGCTCTGGCGACCGAATTCAAAGCCGTACAGCAGCTGATGCTTCATCCCCGCCAGCTCAAGCTTCTGGGTCAATTCGGTCTGGTTGAAAAAGCCGCTCTCATCACGCTGGACATTGCCCCGGGTCAGCGATGCGGTCAGGGCCTTTTCGTTGACCGAGCCCACGAGCGTGTTGTTTCTATCCAGCGAGTAATCGTAGAAGCGCAAGGCATTGCGCAAAGAGAGGCTGTCGCTGATGCGGTGATTCAGCGTCGCACCCAGCGATGCCACTTCGGCACGGCTGACATCCACATCCCTGGCATTGGCCGCGCCGTAGTAGGTGCCGGGCGACACATTGACAGGCCGGCCCTGGTACGCGGGAATACCAAAGTCCGTCAGGCGGCTGTCCTTCAGATAGTCGGCCTGCAACAGCACGCTGGTATCCGAGCTGGGCTTGATCAGCACCGATGCTGCAAGCGCCTTGCGATCGAGAAACTGCTGGTCGCGGTAGCTGTCGGCGCGCTCTATGGCGCCGGTCAAGCGATAGGAGACCGCACTGTCCTGTGGCGCGCGCGCCAGGTCGAACTCGCCGCGGCGCTGGTTCCAGCGCCCCAGAGTCAAGCCCACTTCGCTGAGATTGACGCCGGGCTTCTTGGTGATGCGATTGATCAGGCCGCCCGATGAGCCGCGCCCGTACAGCACCGATGCCGGGCCCTTGAGCACTTCGATCTGCTCGATATTGGACAGATCGCGGAAGTACAGTGCGTCATCGCGCAGGCCGTCCACGAACTGGTCGGCAATTGCCGAGAAGCCGCGAATGGTGACCTGGTCGCGCTGGCCATCGCCATGAGAGAAGCCCACACCGGGCACGGCCTTGAGAGCGTCCTGCATGGACTGCGCTGCCTGGTCACGCAGCAGGCTCTGCGGCACCACATTCACGGTCTGAGGAATATCACGCAGCGGGGCCTCGATCTTGGTGGCGCTCGTTGCCGTGGGAGGGTTGTAGCTCGAATCCGGCTGGCGATCGCTGCGGACCTGTACCTCGTCCAGTACCACCTCTGGAGCCTTCTGCGCCCATGCCGCGCCGGAAAAAGCCAGCCCCAATGCCGCTGCCAGCGGCGAATACCTCAATGCCATGAATGCCTCGTTATACGGAGTTGTAGTTCGGCTTGGCGGGTATCGTCCGCAAGGACTACGGCATCAATTGGCTACAACCTGTGTGCTGTGCAAAAGCGTGCGCATCATAATCGAGAATCAGTCTCATTTACCTGTACTTTACAGTACAGAAATCGCCCAGAGATCAAAGTCGGCTAGGCGAGAAGAAACCGCAGGATTCGGGGTCTGCCGAGACTCAATAGCCCGATGAAAAAACCGCGCTCCAGGAAGTCTGGGCGCTGGCCAGCACGATACCGGCGGGCAGCTTGAGCGCAGAGTCCGCCTGCGCCGCCACCGCGGCACTCTGTGGCAGATTCATGGCTGGCAGGTATAGCGCCAGTGCCGCAGCGGCCAGCGACACAGCTCGAAGTGCATTCATCCAGCGAAAAGAGGTTTTCATGCTTGTCTCCTGTGCAGGCTCTATGGCCTTCTGGTCTGCAGTATGGCCAGCACGGAAAACGCAACATCGTCCATTTTGATGAGCAGGTATTTACTTAGGTGGCAACCCCAGATCGATGACCCGGTGGTGCCATCGCACGGCTTGGGCGAATGGCAAGCACAATCTTCATAATTTGATAGCTGTCATCGTTTTACAGGCATAGCCATAAAGCCAATTTGGCTAATATTTTCCGAGCAGCAAAGGGCAAGCGGCCCATTTGTGGATGGCCGCAAAAAAAGGGCTTTGCCTGCGCAAAGCCCCAACCCTTGAAGAAACTGAAACACCCGCCCTCAGAGGGCGGGCTGCGGCGATCACATGTAGAGAATCACCAGGTCGTTGATGACGGCCGGGCGATCCTGGCCGACCACGTGGATGTTGAGCTCCATCGTGGCCTGAACGCCGCTCCTGACCTGCTCCACCGCCTTGATGCGAGCCCGCGCACGGATCTTGCAACCGGAGGGCACAGGGGTCGGGAAGCGCAGACGATCCGAGCCATAGTTGACCATGTTGTTGAAGTCCACCACTTCGTAGTCCAGCGGAATCCTGAGCTGACTGGCCAGCACCTGCACCAGGGCGCCATGGGCGATGGTGGTGCCGAACGGGCTTTTCTCACGCGCCTGCACGGGGTCGGTGTGAATCCAGTAGTCATCGCCCGAGAGCCTGGCAAACTCGTCGATGACTTCCTGGCTCACGGTGAACTCGTTGGACCAGGGGCTGTACTCCTCGGACACCAGCGACTTCATGGCCTCGATGTCCTTGACGGAAATCTTGCGCTTGGCAGCGACAGCCTGCTCCACCACGGCAACTTCGGACTCGGCCTCGGTGTCGGCCTTGATGACGCTCGGATGGCTGCCCGCATGGGCGGTAAAGCGCAGCAGGGTGACCTCGCCGGGGCGCTCGTCAAACACGGGGCGCACCTCCATGCCCACCTTGAGCGCCTCGGGCGCCACGCCGACCATGGTGGTGTTGATTCGCACGCCTTCACGGAGTTCGACCACCGCCAGGGCCTGGGGCATCTCGTCGGTGAATTCGGGCATGGTGGGAATGCGCGCAACGGTGAAGCTGTAGAGCGTGCCCTCGCCCGATACCTTGCTCCACTTCAAGGAACGCGATCCGCAAGCAGGGCAATGGGTACGCGGGAAAAACAGCGAATGTCCACGATCGCATTGCTGAATGCGCACTTCGTGGGCCTTGAGACCTTCCCAGTACGGCGCAGAAATTTCCGTGGGATGGGGCAGAGGTTTGTTCCAAGCCATGTTCTTATGCTCCCCGCAGGATCAAGGCGCCCTGCTCGCTCATCACGCCACCGGTGCCGGACACATAGGCCAGATCGTTGCGACCCAGCTGCCTGTCGCCGGCACGCCCCTGAATCTGGTGCACCGCCTCTATCACCTGGGACATGCCGCCCGCCGTGCCGGACTGGCCAAAGCTCAGCTGGCCGCCATGGGTGTTCATGGGGAAGTTGCCCCTGAAGGTGAAATCGTTGTTGCGCAGAAAGTCCATGCCCTTGCCCTTCTCGCAAAAGCCCGCGTCTTCCAGCGTCAGCATCACGGTGATCGTGTAGCAGTCATAGATCTGCGCCATGTGCATGTCGGAAGGGCGCATGCCTGCCATCTCGAAAGCCTTGGCAGAGGCCGGACCGATGGGGGTCTGCAGCATGTCGGCCATATAGGTGGGCGACTTGCTGCTCACATGCTCGCCGCAGCCGACGACACTGACGGGGCGGTGTCTGGTGGTCCTGGCGCGGTCGGCACGGGTGACGATCATGGCGCCGCCGCCCGCAGCCGGCAGCACGATTTCCAGCACATGCAGGGGGTCGGCCACCATGCGCGAGTTCAGCACGTCATCGACGGTGATGGGCTGGCCGTAGAACATGGCATCGGGGTTATGGCAGGCATTGAAGCGCTGATCCACGCAAATGCGCGCCAGAGCGGCCGCGTCGTAGCCATGGACCGCGCCGTAACGCTGGGCAATCATGGCGTAACCGGTGTTCTGCGCCATATGACCATAGGGCAGATCCATCTCGGCCTCGGGTGCGCCAAAGCGGGTGCTGTGCCCGCCGAAGCGGCTGGCCTTCATGACTTCCTTGATGTGGTCGTCATGTTCGGAGATCGGTGCCATGCGCGACGGCAGCACGCAGACCACGGTGTTGCACAGCCCCAGCTCTATCGCCGCCGCCGCGCGCCAGACCATGGCCACGGAGCTGGCCCCACCCAGGTCGACCACTTCGGCAAAGTTCAGGCGTACGCCCAGGTACTCGCCGGCCATGGCCGGCACAAAACAGCTGGCTTCATGAAAGTGCGGGGCGCTGGTGATCAGGCCGTCCACCTCGGACAGCTCCATGCCGGCGTCCTCCAGAGCCTGCAGCGTCAGGTCGGCCATCTGCTCCAGATGGAACATGCGCGGCGCCGTTGCGTACTTCTGCGGCTTGTACTGCGCGACGCCAACCAGCGCCGCCTTTCCTTGCAAACCCATATGTCTCCCTTACCAAGAAAGTGTGCATTCATTGTGTAAATGAAGCAGACCGAATCCATCGTCTGTAGAGACTAAAAAGCCGGCCCCGTACATACCCGTAATTCTCCGGGCAAACGTCCATTCGGACGATGTTGCTGAAGCTCCAAATCAAGAACCTGCACCCGTGTTTGCAATACATGCACAGCGTGTACGAATCAACAAGGAGACAACGTGAAAACAGCCGTCGGTATAGGAGCAGCAGCATTGGTGGCCTTTGCCTCAGCGCTCGCCTTTGCGCCCCGCACACCGCCCCCGCTGGCGCCCACCACCATTGGCGTCGAGCGCAGCCATTTCAACACCGTCACACAGGTGGGTGAACGTCTGCTGGCCGCTGGCGCACTGGGCGAGATCCTGTACTCGGACGACAAGGGCGCACACTGGCTGCAGGCACGGATCAAGGAGCAGCGCCAGGCACTGCTCATCAGCATGGCTTTTGCGCCCGACAGAAAAACCGGCTTTGCCGTGGGTCACGAGGGCTGGATCCTGCGCAGCAGGGACGGCGGCAGCACCTGGGAGGAGGTCGCCTTCTCCAAGGAAAACGGTGAGCCTCTGATGTCGATCGCACGCCTTCCCTCGGGAGACTGGATCAGCGTCGGCGCCTTCGGCCGTGCCATCACCTCCAGGGACAACGGTCAGACCTGGGAGCCGCTGGCCCTGCCCGCAGAGGTCGAGGACAAGCACATGAACCGCATTGCCGGCACCGAGGACGGCAAGCACTGGCTGATCGTGGGCGAGCGCGGCCTGGTCATCAGATCCGAGGACTCCGGCGCCAGCTGGCAGATCGAGCCCGAGTTCTACAAGGGCTCTTTCTACAACGCCATGGCCACGCGCGAGGGCGGCTGGCTGATCTACGGCATGCGCGGCAACGCCTTCATGCAGGCTGCGCCCGGCACGCCATGGCTCAAGTCGGCGATACCGGCTCCGGTTTCCTTTTTCGGCCATGCCCAGGAAAAGGACGGAACTCTCATCCTGGTGGGACAGGGCAGCATGCTGGGCCTGAGCAAGGACGGCGGCAAGAGCTTCAGTCTACAACGCGCCAAGGGCCGCGCCACCCTGACCGACATCGTTCTGACCGGCCCCGACAGCGGCTGGATGTCCAGCGATGCGGGTCTCCAGCCCTTCCCTCCTTCACAACAAGCCAAGGCAGCCACTCAGGCTGACCCAGGAGCGACTCCATGACTCTGAGCGAACCCATCAGCCGGCTGGACCGGTTCATTGCATCCACGGCACGCTGGCTGATCTCCTGGAGCAAGTCCATCGTCGTGCTGACGCTGATTGCCACGGCACTGCTGGCTGTCTCGGCCATGCGCACGCATCTGGACCCCGGCTTCAACAAGCTGATCCCCATGCGCCATGAGTACATGACGGCGTTTCTCAAGCATGCAGCCACCTTCTCGGGCGCCAACCGAATTCTGGTGAGCGTGGAATGGAAGGGCCAGCAAGGCGACATCTACAACAAGGAATTTCTCGATACGCTGCGCGGCGTGACGGACGAAGTCTTCTTCACCCCCGGCGTCAATCGCGGCCAGGTGTATTCGCTGTTCACACCGAACGTGAAATACATCGAGATCACCGAAGACGGCTACGTGGGCGAGGTGCTGATTCCATCCCGCTTCGAGGCCAACGAGCAAGGCCTGGCCCAGGTGCGCTCCAACGTGGCCAAGTCCGGCCAGATCGGCTCTCTGGTCAGCAACGATCTGAAGTCCGCCATGGTGCGCGCCGATCTGCTCGAGGTCGACCCCAAGAGCGGCGAAAAGCTCGACTATCACCAGGTTGCGCAGCGCCTGGAAGAGATCCGCAGCAAGTTCGAGAACAAGGACATCTCGATTCACATCATTGGCTTTTCCAAGGTGCTTGGCGATGTGATGGACGGACTGACCACGGTCATGACTTTTTTCGCCATCGCCTTTGTCATCACGGCCATCATGCTGCGCCTCTACACCCGGTCCACCAACATCACGGTGGTCGGCCTGGCTGTGGCCTTGCTGCCTGTGATCTGGCTGCTGGGCATCCTGCCGCTGATCGGCTATGGCATCGATCCCATGTCCATCCTGGTGCCCTTTCTGATCTTCTCCATCGGCGTATCCCACGCCGTGCAGATGACGGGTGCCTGGAAGCATGACGTGCGCGCCGGCCTCAGCTCCGGGCTGGCCGCCGAGAACGCGATTCGCAAGCTGGCCATTCCCGGCGCTCTGGCACTGCTGACCAATGCCCTGGGCTTCATGGTCATCATGCTGATCGACATCCCCATCGTGCACGAGCTGGGTGTGACCGCCTGCATGGGCGTGCTGCTGATGATCATCACCAACAAGGTCTTTCTGCCTGCGGTACTGGCCAATCTGCGCCTGGAGAAAAAGGCCATGCAGGCACCCTCTTCCACCGCCAACGGCCGCAACCCTCTCTGGTGGAAGCTGTCGGCACTGGCCGAGTCCCGCTCCGCCATGCTGACGCTGGTGGTGTCGCTGCTGCTGCTGGCCGCGGGCACCTACGAGTCGCGCAAGCTGCTGACCGGCGACGTGGGCACGGGCGCTCCCGAGCTGCGCGCCGAATCGCGCTATAACCGCGACAA
Source organism: Comamonas brasiliensis (assembly GCF_018292285.1). Classification (NCBI taxonomy): domain Bacteria; kingdom Pseudomonadati; phylum Pseudomonadota; class Betaproteobacteria; order Burkholderiales; family Comamonadaceae; genus Comamonas; species Comamonas brasiliensis. The sequence goes on along the minus strand of NZ_JAANES010000001.1, from coordinate 167,821 downwards.
CGACAACATCATCGGCAGCTACTCGATCGGCATGGATGTACTGTCCGTCTTCGTCGAAACCTCCAATCTCGACGAAGGCTGCCTAAACTGGCAGGTGATGAACGCCGTGGAACGCTTCGAATCGCGCATGCGCCGGGTCGACGGGGTGCAATCGGTCTCCAGCGTCTCCGGTCTGGCCAAGATTGCAGCGTCCAGCAACAACGAGGGCAACCCTCGCTGGGCAGCGCTGCAGCGCACCGAAGCCGCATTGCGCTCGGGCGCCAAGGCACTGTCTCCCGATCTGGGCCTGAACACCGAGGGCTGCAAGGTCATCAATCTGCAGGTCTTCCTCAAGGACCACGAAGGCGCCACGCTGACCCATGTGGTGGACGAGGTGCGCCACTTCATCGCTGCGGACAAGACGCCCAACGTCAAGTTCCTGCTGGCCGGCGGCAATGCCGGTGTCGCGGTCGCCACCAACGAAGCCGTGGAACATGCCGAAGTGCAGATGCTGGGCTCCATCTTCGGTGCCATCACGCTGCTGTGCTGGCTGACCTTCCGCAGCTGGCGCGCCGTGCTGTGCATTGTCGTGCCCCTGGCCATCGTTTCCATACTCTGCAATGCACTGATGGCCATGCTGGGCATAGGCCTCAAGGTTCCCACGCTACCCGTGGTGGCCCTGGGCGTGGGCGTGGGCGTGGACTACGGCATCTATCTGTTCGAGAGCATGCAGCATGAGCTGCGCGAGCGCGACATCTCGCTGCGCGAGGCTTTCTATGAAGCCATGCGCCAGCGCGGCAATGCCGCCATCTTCACGGCGCTGACCATGTCCATAGGCGTGGGCACCTGGGCTTTCTCGGCGCTGAAGTTCCAGGCCGACATGGGCATCCTGCTGGCCTTCATGTTCCTGGTGAACATGCTGGGCGCCATCTTCCTGCTGCCCGCCATGGCCTACTGGCTGAATGTGGGCGCAGCCGAGACCAAGGCACGTGTCAAGCGCCTGCACCGGCAGCCCAGGCATGCCCATGCCGCAGGCAGCGCAGGCGGTATGGGTCACGCAGGCGGCATGCTCAAACCCGAACCCCAGTCCTCCTTGAACGGCAAACTGTGATGCAGACCGCAGCAAGCACGCTGGAGCAGCTTCTTCTCGAGCATGCTCTGGCCCAGACCCTGATCCGCTACGCCACGGCCTGCGACACTCGCAACTGGGACCTGCTGCAGCAGGTGTTCGCACCCGACTGCACCACGGTCTATGGTGGCAGCTACATCTGCGAAGGAGTCGCCAAGGTCCGTCGCATGATCAGCACACACCTTGACGGCTGCGGTCCCACCCAGCACCTGCTGGGCAATCTGGAGGTCGATGCCGGCGACCCGGTCCATCCACGCAGCAGGATTCAGGTGCGCGCCGTGCATCAGGGACTGGGGCCGCGCAGTCATCTGCGCTACGACGCCATCGGTTTCTATGAAGACGCATGGGTGCGGCTGCCGGCGGGCTGGCGCATTCAGAAGCGCAGCATGACGATGCTGCTGGAGATCGGTGATCGCAGCGTGCTGCAACCCGGCGCCTGAGCCCCAGCGCTTCACCAGGCCGCGCAGCCATGCTGCGCGGCCTTTTCATTGAAACGCCACTCTGGCGATAGCTCCTTACCCTTCATGGAAAGTCACCCCAGGCAGATTCAAGACATGAAAAAGGCCAGCGATCGCTGGCCTCCTTGCTTTCAGCAGAACCTAGTCTACTGCTCGAACTTTACCTTGAGAAACTGCAGCAACTGCTTGCCGGCCAGACTGCGTGCAGTTTCGTCGCGCCCGGCGATATAGCCCACCTTGACGCAGTCTCCCAGCGCTTTGCCGCTTTGCACCCGGATCCTGTAGCGCGTCTGGCGATCGGTCTGAGCCCCGGCGGGAATCAGAGACTGGCCATTGAAGACGGGAAAGTCCTTGTCGTTGAACTCGATGGTGCAGCCGGCGAGGTAGGGACGATTCGTCATCTCGCGCGGCTTGTCGCTTTCCCAGTCATGGCCGGCCCTGGCATAGACCACGGTGCTGACTTCGGAGCCCGCCTCACGCAGGATCTTTTCCTGCTGCGCACAGGCCACGAGATCATTCGAGGCATCCTCCCCCGCTCTGAAGCTAAGCAAGGGCGAGCCTGTGGTCTTGCGTGACTGCAGCAGCGCGTAGCAAGGCCCGTAGAAGTCCACATGCAAGGCAAAGGGCTGGATGAAAGGCGCCAGCTTGTCGCGGATGCGTGCATCCAGGCTCATGCGCGCCGCGATTCCGCCCTTGGAGAACCCCATCACCCCGATACGCCAGCCATCGATGGCCGGATGCTTGTTCAAGGCCTTGAGTGCGGCATAGGCATCGGCCACGGCGTCGAACTCGGAGGAGCCCATGATCTTGAGCGCGTAAGGCATGTCTTCGCTGATGCCGCGTGGCTTGAAGTTATCGACCAGCAACGCAGCAACGCCGTTGTCGGCCAGCATCTGTGCCATTTCGCTCTCGCGCCCGGGAATGGCACCGGCACCGCCCGGCAGGACCACCATGGCCGGCACCTGCTTCTTCTCGCTGGCCCCCCTGGGCAGGAACAGCTTGCCCATGCCCATGGTTGCCTCGGCCCTGGCCGGCTGACCCAGCAGCACATCGAGGTCATACGGGCTGCTGGACCTGAAACGGATGTCGCCCTGCGTATCGCCGTGCAGCTCGGTGGGTGCCATCAAGGGAGCCACCTTGGGCAAAGGAGGCAAGGCATCCAGCAGATACTGCCCCGATGCGGCACTGCTCATCAATCCCAGCGCCATGGCCCTCAAGGGGGTGATCCATTTTCCGGTCGTTATTTGCATGTACTCAGACCTCTTTCAAACACAAAAGCCCGGAGAGCCGGGCTTTTGTGGTGCTGGCTCGTTGCTGCGCTTCAGAACGAGTACTTGGCGGTAACCGACAGCTGGTCGCGGTCGGCCAGAGGGCGTGCGCGCAGGGAGTCGGCCGAAGGATTGCCCAGGTAGTTGATATAGGCCACGTTGATCGAGAAATTGCTCTTGCGCACAAACGTCGCGCCAATGCTCAGCCGGCTGTCGCTCTGGCCACCGCCGAAGGTGCCGACCAGGGAACGACCGCGCAGTTGCGACTGGTAGCTGATGGGAATGCTCAGATCCCAGCCCTCGAAGATGCCGGGATAGCCCAGCGTCAGGGTCGCACCGGCCACCAGGGAGTTGCGGGTCTTGAAGCTCAGGTTGTCGGTGGAGCTGCCATCGGCCACGCTGATCACGCGAGAGCCGGAGACTTCGGCGGCCAGGGACATGTCGTCCGCGATACCGGTGCGGCCGATATTGAAGATACCGCCGACGTTGCCCTGCACCACGTCCCCGCGCACCGCCACACCGTTGCCGTTGAGCACGGGCGTACCCTTGCGGTAGCTGGCTTCGCCAAAGGCCGAGAACTTGCCGAAGGTCGTGCTGACCGTGGTTCCCAGCATCTTGATATCGTCAAAATAGCGAACCTGGTAGCCCGTCGGTATCGCGCCGTTCATGTTCACGACCAGCGAGGGAGTGCGGTCGTTGTAGTTCAGGTAGTAGAGGCCGACTTCCGTCTCGTCGGTCACGCGATAGCGACCGCCGATACCCCATTGACCCGAGCTGCTGGGGCGGATGTCGTTGCCGCGTCGCAGGCCTCGGCAGGTCGCGCCGTTGTAGACACCCAGACAGGAGGCGCCGGGACCCAGGGCATTGCTGGTGCTGGTGTACATGCCGGGAGCAGGCAGCAGCGTCTCGTGGAAGCCGAACTGGTAGTGACCCAGCAGCGAGAGCTTGGGACTCACTTCCAGCGAGGCCGAGATCTGGTCTTCAGGCAGCAGGATTTCCTTGACTTCGGCGCCGGGCGAGGCAGCCTTTGCCGCATCGCTGGGGCCCTGGGCCGCAGCGATATTGGCAAAATACATGGACTCGCCCCAGTTCACCACCTGCTTGCCCAGACGCACCGTGGCACGGGTCTCGCCCATGTTGAAGCTGGTGTAGGCATAGGTGTCGAGAAGACGCGAATAGCCGCCGCCATAGCGCTTGGCAGCAGAGTTGAACTCGTCCACGGGACCGGCCGTGCTGATCGGACCCTTGTTGTCGTTGCGCTGGTGGTAGACGTCGTCATAGAAGGTGCTGGCGTTCAGCACAAAGCCGCTGTCGCCCTTCGACAGCTTGCTCTCCCAGACTGCGCCCAAACGGTTGGCCGTCAGCGCCCCCTTCTTGAAGTTGTTGTTGCCGTCCGTGTTCAGCACCGGCGATGGGTTGTCCAGACGAACACCCAGGCCATAGCTCACGTTGAGACGCCAGTCGAACTTCAGACCATCGCCCAGCTCGACAGTCTCCCCCGCTTGAACCGCTCCCATGCCCAGGGACAGCAGCGCCGCCACTGCGATGGGAGTGAGTTTCTTCATATTGTTTTTCATAGTGAGTCGCTCGTTGATAAAACTTAGTTGCCCGCGTTGCGAGCGGCTTCTGGCGTGAACATGGCGGGCACGAGATCACCCTTGTTCAGGACGGGACCCTGGGCGCGTTCCTGAAAAAGGTTGTAGCCCATGTACCCGCCAGAGTTCAGGTCGTGATAGAAGGACGTGCCTGCATGCCAGGCCTTGATGTCGAAGGAGTAGTAGTAGTTGATGAAGGCGTGCTGCCACAGCTGGCCGCGCGCGTCATACATGTCCGCGGCCACGGCCTGGCCGGTGTCCTCGTCGACGAACAGCACACGCTTGCCGTAGACATGCCGGAAGCCGTCCTTCAGGGTGCCTTCCACGGCCCAGACGCGGCGCAGCTCATAGCGCATGAAATCGGGGTTGGCATGCCCGGGCTTGAGCAGGTCGGCGTACTTCACCGTAGGCTGGTGGATCTTGTAGTTGTTGGCGGGGATGTACATCTCCTTCTTGCCCAGCAACTTCCAGCTGTAGCGCTCGGGCGAGCCGTTGAAGAGACGGTCCGAGTCGATGGTCATCTTGCCGCCGGTTCCGGCCATGGGCTGGTCGAAGCCATACTCGGGCACCTGGCGCACACGGCGTGTACCGGGGTCGTAGCTCCAGGCCAGGCGCTTGTCCTTGGCGAAGTTGACGGGTTCCACGGAGTGGGTCACGCCGCCCTTCTCGCGCTCGGGAGCCAGCGTTCTGGTGCGCGTATAGGCCATCACGCCTTCAACCGGCTTGCCCAGCATCTCCGGCTTGTTGACCATGTCCAGATTCAGGTTCTGCATGCGGCCGAAGCTCATGCTGCCGTCCGACAGCACGTTTGCCATGTCGCGCGTGATGGACTCGGTGTAGGCACGCGTGGGCAGCAGGTTGTTCCAGATCACTTCCTGTCCGGTCTTGGGAATCGGGAAGTTGATCGCTCCGAAGCTGCCCTTGATGCCCATGCCGTTGTCGACGACCTCGGACTCCAGTGCATTTTTCTTCAGCACGGCACAGACTTCATCCGCATAGCGGAAGTCACGATGCCCCTTGTAGACCGGAATCTGCATGGTCTTGGGGTACTTCTGGAACATGGCTTTCTGGCCGGCGCTGAGCTTGTCGCCATACTTGTCCATGTTCTCCGCCGTGATCACGAACAGCGGCTTTTCATCGGCATAGATATCCACGGGATGCTTGCCGCTGGATTGCGCATGGGCCACGCCGGTGGGCGCGCCAGCCCATTTGCCAGTGAATTCGGGAATCGTGCCTTCCTTGTTGCCGGCCTTGATGGCTCCCACGCAAGTCAATTCCTTGCCCAACTGCTCTGCTTCGCTAGCCGGCACCTTCGCCCATGCCGACGATGCAACCATCAGGCCAACTGCCACTGCGAGCGGAGTCCTGGCTGTCACAAACTTCATCTCTGTCTCCTAGGTTCTAGAACTTATTTTTGGTGGGTGCTACAAACGAAGTACATCGCCTCGCGCAGTCCCAGTGGTTTTGCCGTTTGCAGGCAGTTGCATACTGCGTCAGCAGGTCTGTTCAACCATCGTCTGAGTTGACTACTGACAGACCCTAGAGACCTAGTCCACATGGGTAACTCAAAGCGTTTTGCCCAATGAAAAAGCCTGCTGGTGCGCGAGGCAGCAGCAGGCTTTGGAAAGCAGATCGGGAAAGTCCTAGAACCACCCCGATCCGGGCATCAACTCAGCAGATGAGCGCATTCCTTGCGAATCGATGCCTTGAGCATCTTGCCGGCGGGATTGCGCGGCAAAGGCTCGGCACGTACAACGATGTGGCTGGGCACCTTGTAGCTCGCCAGCCGCTGAGCCACGAACTCGCGAAGAAGCTCGGGAGTGACCTGACTCCACGATTTCCCGACCACCACGGCTACGACCTGCTCGCCCGTGACCTCGTGCGGCATGGAGAACACGGCGGCCTCCTCCAGCGATTCATGCTGCAGCAGGCAGGCCTCGACCTCGGCTGCGGCAATCTTTTCACCGCTGCGGTTGATCACGTCCTTGATGCGGTCGACGATGGTCAGGAAGCCCTCATCGTTCAGAAAGCCTATGTCTCCGGTGTGGAACCAGCCCCCCTGCATGGCCTTGGCGGTGGCCTCCTCGTCGCCGCAATAGCGCTCCATCAGGGTCACGCCCCGCAGCCAGATCTCGCCGCTCTGCCCCACAGGCAGGGCTGCGCCATCCAGATCGGCAATGCGCACCTCGATGATGGGCGACAGCACCCCCGAGCTACGAGGATGCTCCTCGAACATGCGCCCCGAGCTGCCTGCACAGACGCCGTTGGACTCGGTCAGTCCAAATCCTATGCCGGACATGCGCCCCTTGAACTTGGTCAGCACCTCATCGATCAGACGCGTGTGCAGTCCCGCCCCGCCAAAGCCCACGCCGGAGAGATTGCCCGAGCTATGCGGCTGCTCGAATCCGGGCAGGCCGATCAGCTGCTGCACCATGCTGGGCGCACCATTGAACTGCGTGACTTTCTCCTTGCGGATCAGCTCGGCAGCCTTCTCGGGCTCCCAGCGGTGCACAAAGATCAGGCGACGGCCATGGCGCAGGCTGACCAGCAACTGGGCATGCAGGCCGCTGACGTGGAACAGCGGAACGGCCGACAAGGTGGTCGGCTGCAGCTGGCGCGCCATGATGGCGGCAATCGCGTCCGGCGAGGTCATGGCTGCCACTGCACCGATGAAGTCGATATTGAAGATGGCCTGGCACACGGCGCGGTGCGTGGACTCCACACCCTTGGCACGGCTGGTGGCACCCGATGTGAACAGGATCAGCGCAGCTTCATCGGCACTCAGCTGCGGCGACACAAAGCCATCATGACCTCCTGCAGTCAGCGCCTGCCAACTGATATCGCCAGCCTCGCCATCCACCACCACCGTCTTGATGGCGGTCTGCGCAATGGCCTGGCTGATGCGAGCGTGGCGGTCGGCATCGCAGATCAGCATCACCGGGCTGGTGTCTTCCAGATTGGCCATCAGCTCGTTGCTCAGACCAAAGCTGTTCAGAGGCACCGGCACAGCGCCCAGCAAGGCCGTGGCGGCAAAGGCAACCGCCCACTCGGGGCGGTTGCGCATGGCAATGCCCACCCGGTCGCCGGCCTTGAGGCCCTGCTGCTTTTGCAAGCGGCTGGCCAGTGCGTCGGCTGCGGCAAAGAAACGGTCGAAAGTCCAGCGATCATCGCCATAGACCATGAACTCGGCCGCGCCGTGGACCCGGCCTGCGTCGATCAGCTGGGCCAGAGTCTGAAACGCATTGCGATAGGCGGCCACGCTGCGCCCATCGGGCAGCGTGATCTGCTGCACTTCAAAAGGTGCACCCGGCGCCGTCAGCTGCGCGCGAACGCTGCTGATCTTTTCACCTATGGAAACCAAGGCATCGCTCATCTCAGAAACCTTTCAGTTGTGCAAAGCGGTTGCGGTGATAGCTACCGTCGCCCAGCAGGCGTTGCAAGACACGTGCCCGCTTGAAGAACAGACCGATGTCCAGTTCGTCCGTCACCCCGATGCCGCCATGCAGCTGTATGGACTCGTTGCAGAGCTTCTCGCAGAGGTCGGATGCCCTGGCCTTGGCCATGCTGACCAGCTCGGGCACCTTGTCTTCGCGACCGGAGTCGATGGCTTCGAGGGCCGCCAGCACGCAGCTCTCCAGCAGCTCAAGCTCCACATACAGGCGTGCCGCACGGTGCTGCAATGCCTGGAATGAGCCGATCTGCACATCGAACTGAACGCGCTCCTTCAGATAGCTTACCGTGCGCTGGAACACTTCACGCAGCAGGCCCAGAGACTCTGCGGCAAGACAGGCTCTGGCCCGGTCCAGCACTTCCTCCAGCGCCTGAGCCGCCGGCCTGGCCACCAGTGCCATCTCGGCACTCAGAGCCACCTTGTCAAACCGCACGCACGCCATGTTGCGGCTGTCTATCATGCTCATGGGACTGACGCTGACACCCTGGGCATCGGCAGGCACCAGCCACAGGCCGGGAGCACCTTCGCCGGAGACAGCCAACACCACAAAGCCATTGGCGCCCACGCCATCCAGCACAAAGGCCTTTTCGCCGCTCAGGCTCCAGCCCGTGCCGGTCTGCTCGGCCACCGCAGCAGCTGCGGCGGCCAGATGCTGGCCGGATTTTTCCTCCAGGGCCAGCGCCAGCCTGGCCTGCCCACTGGCGAGCAGGGGCAGCCACTGCGCCTGCTGGGCGGCAGAGCCCGCGCGAATCAGCAGCTCCGGTGCCAGCACGGCCTGGCTCAGCAACGGCTGGGCCGACAGGTTGCGGCCAATGGCTTCAAACACGGCACCCATGCCCAGATAGCCTGCAGCCAGTCCCTCGTGCGACTCAGGCAGCACCGCCACGGGCCAGCCCATCTCCACCATCTGCTGCCACAGCGACGTATCAAAGCCCTGTTCCACCTTTGCATCGCGCAGGCGACGCTGCTGTGCCACAGGCGCTTCCTGCGCGAGAAAGGCTGCAGCACTGTCCTTGAGCAGCTCCTGCTCTTGCGACAAAAGCATGGTCATATTCTTGTCTCCATTTCAATTCGTTATCCGCCGCCCCGCAGCGGGGTGCCAAGCCGCATTGCAGCCCAATGGTCAAGGCAGTTCCAGCACCCGCTTGGCAATGATGTTGAGCTGCACCTCCGAGCTGCCGCCGGCAATCGTGTAGCTCTTGGAGCGCAGCCAGGCACGGCCTACCTCTATCTCGTCGGCCGTGAAGTCATCGCCGGCGTCCCAGCCCAGGCCACGCAGGCCCAGTGCCTGCTGCAGCAGCTCGTACTTGGCAACCTCCTGCTCGGTCTGCACCAGCTTCATGATGCTGGAGGGGCCGGAAACATCCTGGCGCGCCAGCGCCTTTTCGGTCACCCGGCGATGGGTCAGGGCGAAAGACTGTGCATCCATGAGCAGTCCAGCCAGCTTGTCGCGCAGTGCGCCATCGCGGACCTGCCCCTGCTCATCCACCATATAGGGCAATGCGGTCCTGAGAGCATCGTGCGAGGGCGCGCCGCCTTCCGTGAACTTGGACATGGCCGCACGCTCGTGCTGCAGCAGTTTCTTGGCCAGAGACCAGCCTTCGCCCTCCCTGCCCACCAGCTGGCGCACAGGCACCCGCACGTCGTCAAAGAAGACCTGGCAGAAGCTGGACTTGCCACTGATCAGCTCTATGGGCTTGACCGTGACGCCCGGGCTCTTCATGTCGATCAGCAGGAAGCTGATGCCGTCCTGCTTCTTGCCTTCGCTGCTGGTGCGGACCAGCGCGTACATCCAGTCGCCCTTGTCTCCGTCCGAGGTCCAGATCTTTCCCCCGTTGACGATGTAGGCCTCGCCCTGCTCATCCGTCACGCGCCTGGCCGAGGTCTTGAGGCTGGCCAGATCCGAGCCGGCATTGGGCTCAGAAAATCCCTGGCACCAGCGCTGCTCGCCACGCATCATGGGCAGCAGATGCTCGAGCTTTTGCTCGTGCGTCCCCACCTCCACCAGGACCGGCCCCAGCATCCACACGCCCAGGTTGTACTGGGGCTGGCGGCAACCGAGACGGGCCATCTCCGTGTCCAGGATGCGGGCTTGCTTGGGAGAGAGACCGCCACCGCCGTATTCACGCGGCCAGGACGGAGCGAACCAGCCGCGGTCGCGCATGCGTTCGAACCACAGCTTCTGATCCTCGTTCACGAACTGCAGCCTGGAGCTGCCCCAGACCATCTCCTCAGAGACAATGGGCCGGCGCATGCTCGCAGGACAGTTCTCCTCCAGCCACTGCGCCACGTCTTGTTTGAATGTTTCCAGTTCCGTCATGGCTTCCTCACCTCGGCCAACGAGAAATATGCAATCTTGCCTTCACCCGTGGTGCGCAACAGCACTCCATCGTGGTGAAGCAGGTTCAAATGGGCTATCGTTTCCCCTAGTGCCATCAGGCGATCCACGGGGCTGCGCAGCCGTGGAAAGAGCACCGGCACCAGTTCGGCCGCCGTTGCGCGCCCCACCTGGCCCAGATGCCCGGTCAGCAGCGCAAACTGCTCGGCATGGTGCTCATGTACCTGGACCAGACGCTCGTGCAGGCCGTAGAACACGCCCTGATGCGATGGCAGCACCAGGGTGTCGGCCGGCAGCTCGCGCAGTCGATGCAGCGAATCGATCCAGAGCTTGAGCGGATTGCCCTCCGGCTCGATGGGGCTGACCATCACGTTCGAAGTGATGCGCGGCAGCACCTGATCACCGGCCAGCAAAATGCCCTCGTCCTCGCAATACAGACAGGCATGCTCGGGCGAGTGCCCCTCGCCCAGCACAATGCGCCACTGGCGCTCCCCGATCTGCAGCAGCTCGCCCGGATTAATGCGCTGGTAATGGCTGGGCTGCCTGGGCATGAACGGGTCCTTGCGCATGGCAGTCAGCATGCTGTCCAGCTCCTCGCTGCTCACGCCTGCACGCTCATAGAAATCGCGATGCGCCTCGGGCAGCGGATCGGGCGGCGGCCCCATCAGCGAGCGCAGCATCATGAACTCTCCATAGGTCATGAGCAGCGGCACGCCAAAGCGTTGCTGCAACCACCATGCCGCTCCCGCATGGTCATAGTGGCAGTGGGTGCAGATCACGCGGGTCAGCGGCTGTCCGGCCAGCTTCTGCGCAAAGATCTTCTCCCACAGCTCGAAGGTGGCAGGGATTCCCAGCCCCGTGTCCACCAGCGCCCAGCCGTCGCCGTCCCTGAGCAGATAGACATTGATGTGATCCAGGGCCATGGGCATGGGCATGCGCAGCCACAGCAGGCCTGGCACGATCTCCACATGGCTGCCATCGGCTGCCGGCGGCTCGAAAGGGTAGCGCAGCACCTCTGCGGGCTTGGCCCGTACGCGCTCCTGCGCGACGGCGCTAGCCACGCAGAGCCTCTTCAAGTGCGGCGGCAGTCAGCGGCACATAGGTCTGCAGCTTGTCGTTGCGCACAAACAGTGGATCGGCACCGGGTACGCCGTCATAGCCCTGCTTCTGCAGATCCACCTTGCGCAGCTTGTAATTGCCGGTCATGTCCGGCGTATCCATCAGTCGCACGAACAGCGGTGCTGCATAGCGTGGCAGGCGGGAGATGGCCAGCTCCCAGAAGGCCCCGGGGTCGAAGCTGGCACCCTCATGCATCACCAGGGCGACCATGCCTGCACGACCGCCATGGCCGGGAACCTGCACGCCATAGACGGTAATCGCATCCAGGCCCTTGAAGTCCCCCAGCGCATCGCCGACCTCCATGGTCGAGACGTTCTCGCTCTTCCAGCGGAAGGTATCGCCGATGCGGTCCACAAACCAGCAATAACCGTCTTCGTCGCAACGCAGCAGATCGCCCGAGGTCCACCAGACATCGCCCGACTGGAAGACATTGCGCAGCAGCTTCTTTTCGGAGGCCTCCTCGCTGGTATAGCCTTCGAAGCGCCCAGCGACCACGCCCGGATACTGAATGACCATGCCTATGGCTTCGCCCGGTTCGTTCACACCGGCAAGCTGCAGAAATCCTTTCTCGTCGCGGATGTAATCGCCTTTTTCCTGGTCGTAGCGAACCAGGCGCAGATTGGTTTTCTCCCAGAAGGGCACGCGGCCGCAGGAGCCGATCCGATTGTCCAGATTGATGGTGTTGGTGTTGGACTCCGTCCCGCCCCAGCCTTCGTAAATCTGGAACACGGCGCCGAAGCGCGAGGTCCATTGCTGCCAGATCTCGGGCGTGAGACCGGTTCCGGCCATCTTGCGCAAGCTGTGCTCCCGGTCCTTGTCGGTCGCAGGCACGCTGAGCAGAAAGCGGCAGATCTCCCCCACATACTGGCAAAAGCTGATGCCGTGAGTGCGGATATCGCGCCAGAACTCGCTGCGGCTGAACTTGCGACGCACCACGATGCGCGCGCCTGCGGCCATGGCGGTTGCGGTCAGCGACATGGAAGCCGCGCCATGATAGAGCGGCAGAAAGCAGTAAAAGCAGTCGTCCCGGGTGATTTCCCAGAGCAGCTGCATGGAGTCCCCCGCCATCAACCAGCGTGCATGGCTGATGACCGCAGCCTTAGGCAGGCCCGTGGTGCCGGAGGTGAAGATGTACTGCGCCGTATCGCCGGCCAGCACGCCCTCGCGCCAAGCAAGCGGCACGGGGGAGTCGTCCTGGCTCGCGGCCAGCGCCTGCAGATCCGGCCCGAACTGCGACAAAACCTCCGCTGCCGCGGGCCTGTCCTCATCCGGCCAGTGCCAGTAGGTCAGTGCGGTGTTCAGACCTTCGGTCTGCGCAAAACGCTCCGCGCATTCCTCGCCCACGATCACATGGCCGGCCCTGGTCACCTCCAGTGCATGTGTCAGCGGCTTGCCCGTGACATGGGTGTTGATGAAGGCCACCACGGCCCCCAGCTTGGCAACGCCGAACCAGGCAAAGAAAAATGCGGGGCGGTTCTCGATGGCCATGGCCACCACATCGCCTTTTCTCACCCCCTGCCCGTGCAGCGCGCGAGCCACCTGATCGGCGCGCTGATTGAACTGCGCGTAGGTGTAGCGCACATCGCCCTCTGTCAGAAAGATGCGCTCGCCGAAATCTCGCGCACAGTCCTCCAGGCGATCGGCCATGGTGTAGGGCGTATCGGCCATGTACTTGGCCGCAATGGGCGCGCGACGATCCAGCTTGAGCTGGGTCTGCTCGCGCGACACCACAGTCGTGTCGCTCATCACATGTCTCCTTGGTATTTTTGTCTTCGATCAGCGCTGAGGACGCGGCATGCCGAGGCCGAACTGGGCAATCAGCTCGCGCTGGATCTCGTTCGTGCCGCCACCGAAAGTGTTGATGGTGGAGGCGCGCAGCTCATACTCCAGCTCGCCCATCAGATAGGAGGCCGCCGAGCCTCCGCGCACCAGCGCGCTGCTGCCCACGATGTCCATCAATCGATGCAGCACCTCGACCACGCCTTCCGAGCCATAGACCTTGGTGGCGGATGCCAGGCTCACATCCATGGCGCCTGCTTCCAGGCTGGCCGCGATGCGGAAATTGGTCAGCCGCATGGCCTCCAGGCGGGCATAGCACTCGGCCAGGCTGCGCCTGACCCAGGCCTGATCGACCGCGCGACGCCCCTGCTCGTCCCAGGCCTTGGCCCACTGCAGCACCTTGGCGAAGGGGCCGAACACCTTGTCCGACCAGGCCCCCAGACCCAGGCGCTCGTGGTTGAGCTGGGCGGTGATCAGTTTCCAGCCGCCATTGAGCTCACCGATCAGACGCGCTGCGGGCACTTCAACATTGTCGAAATACGTGGCCGCCGTGTAATTGCCCACAGTCTGAATCAGCGTGTGCGAGAAGCCCTTGTCCCGGGTATCGACCACCATGATGGAAATACCTTTGTGACGGGCCAGCTCCTGGTCGGTGCGAGCGGCCAGCCACACGTAGTCGGCCGACTCGATGCCTGAAGTCCACAGCTTCTGGCCGTTCACCATAAAGCGCCCGGTCTGCAGATCGCCCTGCAGCTGCGCCTGCGTCTTGAGCATGGCAAGGTCCGAGCCCGCACCGGGCTCGGAGTAGCCAATGGCGAAGATGATGTCGCCGCTGGCCATGCCCGGCAAAAACTCCTTCTTCTGCGCCTCGGTGCCATGCTCCATCAGTGCGGGGCCGACGGTGCTGATGGTGACGAAAGGCAGCGGAGCCCCGGCGATGTTCGCCTCCTCAAAGAAGATCAGCTGCTCGGTGGCCGACAGGCCCTGGCCGCCGAACTCCTTGGGCCAGCCTATGGCCAGCCAGCCATCGCGTCCCATCTTGCGGATCAGTTCGCGGTACTCGTCGCCGCCCTCGGCACCGCGCATGCGGGCCTTGAGCTCTGGCGTCATCAGCGCCTGGAAGTAGTCACGGCACTTCAGGCGCAGCGCATGCTGCTCGGGAGTCAGGTCAATGAACATGAATGTCTCCTTGCCATCAGGCCTCGTCGCCCAGGATCAGGCCACTGGTGGGCACACCGGTACCGGCGGTAACCACCATGTTGTGCACGTCCTTGACCTGGTTGACGGAGCTGCCGCGAATCTGGCGCACGGCTTCGGCAATGCCGTTCATGCCGTGGATATAGGCCTCGCCCAGCTGGCCGCCATGGGTGTTGATGGGCATGGAGCCCCCGCGCGCATGCTCGCCGCCGCGAATGAAATCCTTGGCCTCGCCGCGCTTGACGAAACCGAACTCCTCAAGCTGGGGCAGCACAAAGGGCGAGAAATGGTCATACAGCACCGCGCTTTGCACGTCCTTGGGCGTCAGGCGGCTTTGCTGCCACAGCTGTCTGGCCACATGGCCCATCTCGGGCAGACCGGTGATGTCTTCGCGGTAGAAGGAAGTCATGGACTGCTGGCCGTCGGAGATGCCCTGGGCTGCGGCCTTGATATAGACCGGCTTGGTCTTCATCTCGCGCGCACGGTCGCTTGATGTGATGACCATGGCCACGGCGCCGTCGGACTCCTGGCAGCAGTCCAGCAGGTGCAGCGGCTCGCAGATCCAGCGGCTGGCCTGGTGCTCCTCCAGCGTGATGGGCTTACCGTAAAAGAATGCGTTGGGATTGGTGGCGGCAAAGTCGCGCACGGCCACGGCCACGCGGCCGAAGTCCTCGCTGGTGGCGCCGAAGCTGTGCATATAACGGCGCGCAAACATGCCCACCCAGGAGGCCGGCGTGTGAAAACCGTGGGGCATGTACCAGCCATAGTTCACATTGTCGAAGAACGGCGTGCTGCCGAAGCCATAGCTGCCGGTGCCGAAGCGGTACCAGCTGCGCTCATTCATGGCGCGGTAGACCACCACCGTCTTGGCAATGCCGGTGGCCACGGCCATGGCCGCATGCAGCACGGGGCCGCAGGCAGCACCGCCGCCATGCGGCACCTGCGAGAAAAAGCTCACGTTGCGAGCCCCGAGCAGACGGGCGATTTCATACTCGGGAACCTTGTCCACGGAGTACGAGGAAAAGCCATCCACCTCCTTGGGATCGATGCCGGCATCGCTCAGCGCAGCCAGCGTGGCCTCCATGGCCAGACGCAGCTCGGTACGGCCCGAGCTCTTGGAAAATTCTGTTGCGCCCAGACCCACAATGGCGGCGCGACCGGAAATATTCATATCGTTCACAGGAATGTCTCCGCTTGTTGTTCTTAGGCCAGGGCCACTTGCACGGTGCCGCTGACGTGAGAGCCCATGGAATTGCTGCCCTTGAGTGCGATCTGAACGCTGCGCGTGGCCTCGTTCTTCTCGGTCACGGAGCCCGTGAACTTCATGGTGTCGCCGGGATAGTTGGGCGCACCCAGGCGAATCTTCAGATCCATGAGGCGTGCCTCGTCGCCAGCCCAGCTCTCGACAAAGCTCTGCACCAGACCGTTGGTGGTCAGGATGTTCATGAAGATATGGGGCGAGCCCAGCTCGCGCGCGGCGTCGCGGTCGTGGTGACCAGGGAAGTAGTCACGCGTGGCGATGGCACCGCCGGCAATCAGCGGCACGGTGATGGGAACGCTCACGGGTTGCAGCTCGTCGCCCACGTTCACCGACTCGAAACGAATAGATTGATTGGCCATGTTGTTGTCTCCTTAGCGGTCTTCGGGCAGGTCGTACTTCCAGCCGAGCGTGTCGTTGTCTGCGAGCCACTGGCCCAGCGCTTCCAGGTGTTGTTCGGCGCTGCCGAGCTCGGCAGCCAGCGCACGGCACCAGAACATGAAGCGGTGGATGTGATAGGTCACATCCACGCCCATGCCGCCATGCACGTGCTGTGCAACGCGGCCCACCTTCAGGCCCAACTCGTTGGACTGGGCACGCACTGCGTGGGCCTGCGGCACGCAGGGCAGGCCTGCATCCAGGCGCCAGACCAGCTGGCTCAGCGCGCTGCGCTGGGCCTGCATGAGGATGTAGCCGTCGGCCATCTGGCCCTGGACCAGCTGGAAAGTGCCGATGGGTCGGTCGAACTGCTTGCGCTCGCTCACGTACTCCACCGTGCGGCGCAGCTGCTCCTGCGTCACGCCCTGCTGCAGGCTGGCCAGGCAGGCGATGGCGGCCTCATGGACCCAGTCCAGCGCGCGACCGCCCAGCACGGCCAGCACCGGCGTGTTGCGAAAGCTGATGTCTGCCACCGCGCAATAGTCCTCGCGCATGCCGGCCACGCGGCTGACGCCATCGGCCTGCAGACTCACCAGCACCAGCCTGATCTCGTCACCCGCCGCCGCTGCCACCAGAGCCATCTGAGCCTGCTCGCCCAACGGCACGGCTTGCAACTGGCCTTTGAGCCGGTCACCCTGCAACTGAAGCGCCGGCCCGCGTGTGGCCACGGCAGCCTGCAGCGACAAAGCCAGCAGCTCGCCCTGCATGGCTGACTGAACGACTGCGTCCTGTCCCTCGGCAAACTTGGCAATCGCGGCTGCGGCGACCTGCTGCTGCCACAGCGGCACCTGCGCCAGCGCACGGCCCTGCTGCTCCAGCACGGCCAGCATCTCGCTCATGCCCAGACCCAGACCACCTGCGGCTTCCGGCACCAGAATGCTGTGCAGGCCTGCAGCCACGCACTGCTGCCACAGCTCCTGCATAAAGGGCTGACCCGAGGCATCGTGCTCGCGCAGCTTGTCGTCCGTGCAATAGTCGGCGAACAGGCTTTGCGCCATGTCGGCAAACGCACGCTGGTCTTCACTGAGTTGAAAATCCATGATGGCCTCCTCGCATCAGGCCACGGGGCGGAACTGGGCCAGAGTCAGATCACCATCAAAGGTGTTGAACTCCACCTGCACCTTCTGGCCGATCTGTACCTCGCCGGGCTTGACGCCGACCAGCTGGGCGATCACGCGCACGCCCTCCTGCAGCTCCACCAGGCCGATGGGATTGGGGTGGTCGAAAGGCGGAACTTCGGGGTAATGCATGACCACGAAGGAGTACACCGTGCCCTGGCCGCTGGCCTCGACCGTGTCCCAGTCGAAGGAATGGCATTGGGGGCAGACGGGACCCGGGGGATGGTGCAGATCGCCGCAGCTCTTGCAGCGCTGAATCAGGAGCTTTCCTTCCTTCAGGCCTTCCCAGAAGAAGCGGTTGTCATCGCTCACACCGGGAGCGGGCCGCTTGATCTTCGCGGCCGCCGCCGGCGCGGGTTCGGCCTTTTGCACATTGGCGGGACGGAACTTGAAGACGCGGAACATCAACTGGCCGACCTTCTCGTCTTCGCCGCCCGGGGTCTTGATCGAGAAATACTCCATGATCTGCGTCACGAAGTAGCCTGTTCCCAGGGCCGTGGTCTTCTCTTCGCTGATGGCTTCCAGGCGTGTCGTGTAGTACAGATCCTCGCCCTCGAGCACATCGCGCTCGAAACTCAGCTCCGAGTTCACCGCCACGGTGGAAGGAAAGCCCTGCGCCTCGATCAGCTTCAGAACCTCATACGGATTCTCGGTCGTGGAGCCGGGCGGGTAGTTGTTCTGCACCGGCCCTTCCATGCACCAGACCTGCAGCATGGCAGGAGGCGCAACGGTCTTACCCTCCTTGTCGGTCTTGACGGCCACACCCATCAGCTCGCACCACTGACGAATCATGGGGCTGTTGACCTTGTCCCAGGCATAGACACGCCCGTATTGCTTGCCCACATAGCTGCGGACTTCTGCCATCCAGTCTTGATCGGTCAAGATTGTCTCCTTTGAAATTCAGTGTTTCTGCGGCACGGATTCCGAGTTCGAGGCACTCAGGAATGCGGGACGCTCGCCGCCGCCGTGCAGCAGCAGATTGGTGCCGCTCATGTAGGAAGCGCTCTGCGAGGCCACATACAGGCAGGCGTTGGCAATGTCCTCGGGTTCGGCCAGCCGGCCTGCAGGAATGGTCTGAGCGACCGAGGCGATACCGGCCTCGTCCCCGAAGTGCAGATGCGACTGCTCGGTGCGCACCAGGCCGGGGCTGACGGCCACCACCCGCACCTTGGGCGCCCACTCCACCGCCAGAGAGCTGACCAGGCTCAGCACCGCAGCCTTGGCTGCGCCGTAGGCCGCCGTACCGGGCGAAGGACGCAGCGCGCTGATGCTGCCGATGCAGACAATCACGCCGCCGCCGTCCTGCTGCTGCATCACGGCATTGGCGGCCTGAGAGGCGTGCAGGGTCGAGAAGAGATTCAGGCGCAGCACGCTTTCGTGAAAGCGCGGCGATACCGTGGCCGCATCCACATGGGGAGCGCCGCCGGCGTTGTTGACAAGAACGTCCAGGCGACCATGGCGGCGCTGCACCTCGTCGACCATGTCCTTGACGGCCTGGGCCTCGCGCACATCGCAGGCCATGAAGTCCGCGCTGCGACCGGCCGCATCGGGCAGCGCTTCGGGTTGCTGGCGCCCGCAGACCACCACCGTGGCGCCTGCGGCGAGAAACCCCTGCGCAATGGCCTTGCCTATGCCCTTGGTGCCGCCGGTGACCAGCACCACCTTGTTTTGAAAGTCGTTGTTCGTATCCATGGCTGCCAATTTAGATTTCGGCACCGGCAGCAGATACGTCCAAAAGGACGATGTTGGTCTCTTGCCTGAAAACGACCATCGACCCTGTTCAACTCCTTGGGAAACCTTATGTCAGCAACGCCTACTGCTATTGAAATGACGAACGCCGCGCAGGAGGAACTGCTGGTTCGGCAGCAGGACAACGGCGTGGCGGTGGTGCAGCTCAACCGCCCTCAGGCCACGAATGCACTGAGCCTGTCCCTGCAGGCCGCACTGTCCAGAACCTTCGCCGCGCTGAGCGCAGACGCCAGCGTGCGCTGCATTGTTCTGACCGGTGGCGACAAGGTGTTCGCAGCGGGTGGCGACATCCGGAGCATGGACTCCTGCGGCCCCATAGAGATCATGAAGCGCCACACGGAGCGGGTCTGGGCGCCGATCGAGAAATGCCCCAAGCCCATCATCGCGGCGGTCTGCGGCTATGCCTTTGGAGGCGGGGCCGAGCTGGCCATGCATTGCGACATCATCATTGCCGGCCGGGGTGCCAGCTTTGCCCAGCCCGAAATTCGCATCGGCATCATGCCCGGCATCGGCGGCACCCAGCGTCTGGTGCGTGCCGTGGGCAAGTTCCAGGCCATGCGCATCCTGTTGACCGGCAAACCCGTCAGCGCCGACGAGGCCTGCGCCATGGGTCTGGTCAGCCTAGTCTGTGCAGACGATCAGGTAATCCCTGAGGCTCTGAAAATGGCAAAACTCATCGCCGCCATGCCGCCGCTGGCCGTGGAGCAGATCAAGGAAGTGGTGATTGCCGGCATGGATGCCTCGCTGGATGCCGCCCTGATGCTGGAGCGCAAGGCCAACCAGATTCTGTTTGCGACCCGGGACCAGAAGGAAGGCATGCATGCCTTCATCGAGAAACGCCAGCCGGAATTCAAGGGGGAATGAGTGCTTTTTTGCCCCGGATCCGGGAGCACTGGCAGAGGACTATCTCTCAGTCATGCGACATGCAGCCATCGGCAAAGTCCGACCACAAGGGCCGGGAGTCCAGGTGCACATGCTTTTGCTGTGATGCCGTGAAAGCCGAGTCCAGCGTGCCCAGTGCAATGCATATCCAGTCGGCCCAGTCGCCGGCCTGCCTGGACCAGAACAGCGACGAGCCGCAGTGCTGGCAGAACTGCCTGTGCACGGATGCCGAAGAAGCATAGGACTTGATATCGCTCTGCCCGGAGACTATGCACAGGTCCTTGCGCGGCACGGCGCCATAGCTTGCGAACGCGGAGCCATGGCTTTTGCGGCACTGCCCGCAATGGCAGTGAGTCACGGCCCTGGGCGGCGACAGCAGCCGATAGCCGACTCTTGCACATAAACAGCTTCCCAGGTAGTTCTCGGGCACGACTCGGTCTCCAAATCCTCTATTCAAAAACGAGGCCGCAGGCCTCACCTCTGCCGCTGCGTGCCTGCGTGCCTGCATGCCTGCATGCCTGCATGCCCGATACCGCTCACCCCGAGAAATCCGGATGGATTCCTCCGGATCGAAGCCTGCTCAGAGCATCATGCCGCCAGACACTTCAATGCGCTGGCCCGTGACCCAGTTGTTGCCATCGGCCAGCAATGCGGCAACCGCAGCGCCCACATCGTCGGGACGCCCCACCCGACCCATGGCGGTCAGGCCGCTGATATGGGCATTGACCTGTGCATTGTCGCGCACCACGCCACCACCGAAATCCGTTTCTATGGCGCCGGGAGCAATGGTGTTCACGGCGATGCCGCGTGCCCCCAGCTCCTTGGCCAGATAGCGCGTCATCACTTCGATACCGCCCTTCATCACCGCATAGGCGGCATAGCCGGGGAAGCTGAAACGTGCCAGCCCGGAGGAGGTATTGACGATGCGTCCGCCGTCCCTGATCAGGGGCAGCAGTTTTTGCGTCAGAAAGAACGTGCCCTTGAGGTGAATATCGACGAGCAGATCGAATTGCTCTTCCGTGGTCTCGGCAAACGGCGCCATCAAGCCGATGCCGGCATTGTTCACCAGATAGTCGAACTGCTCGCGCTGCCAGGTGTCGGCCAGCACGCCCCTGACACGGTCGGCAAACGCAGCAAAGCTCTTGCTGTCGCCCACGTCCAGGCGCAGCGCCACGGCACGGCTGCCCAGCGCCTCGATGCGGGAGACCAGCTCCTGCGCATCGCTTTCGCGGTCCTTGTAAGTGACGATCAGATGAACGCCGAGTTCGGCCAGTTTGAGGGCTTCGCTACGGCCCAGGCCACGGCTTGCGCCAGTGATCAATGCGATACGGGGTGTAGATGCTTGCATGTCGGTCTCATGGAGGATGTCAACAAGCCAGGACTGTAGGTGTTCTCAATCCATGAATAAACACCTCATTAAAGATCTCACTGTTCACTTTGAAAATACAATCAAGCCATGGACTTCAATGCGCTTCATGTGTTCACCCGCGTTGCCGAGCTCTCCAGCTTCACGCTGGCCGCAGACCAGCTCGGGCTGACCAAAAGCCGTGTGTCGACCGTGGTCCAGCAGCTGGAAAGGCAGCTCGGAACCCGTCTGCTGCAACGCACCACCAGACATGTGCGGCTGACCGCCGATGGCGAGCAGTTCCTCGAACGCAGCAAGGAGTTGATGGCCGACCTGGAACAGCTGCAAGCCATGTTCCAGCCCGCCACCAGCGGACTGCGTGGCAGTCTGCGCATCGATATGCCCAACACCCTGGCCCGGGACGTCGTCCTTCCGAAACTGCCCGAGTTCCTCTCGGCCCACCCTTTGCTGGAAGTAGGCATCAGCACCAGCGACCGCCGCGTGGATGTGGTGCAGGAGGGCTTTGACTGCGTGGTGCGCATCGGCCCGCTGGCAGATACCGACTTGATCGCCCGCACGCTCGGCGCGCTGGAGATGTGCAATCTGGCCAGCCCCGCCTATCTGGAGCGCCACGGCACACCCGCAACACTGGCCGATCTGTCACGCCACCGGATCATTCACTATGCAAACCAGCTCGGACGGCATGGCGCGGGCTGGGAGTATCAGCGCGGCAGGGAGACCGCCCTGCAGCCCATGCGCTGCGCACTGGTGGTCAACGGCACGGATGCCTACCAGGCCGCCTGTCTTGCCGGTCTGGGCCTGATTCAGGCGCCCGTCCGGGGTGCGCGCCACCTGCTCGATCAGGGTCTGCTGGTCGAGGTCATGCCCGACTTCAAGGCCGCGCCCATGCCGGTGTCCCTGCTCTACCCGCATCGCAGACATATTGCGCCGCGGGTCACCGCTTTCCTGAACTGGATCACCGAGGTGCTGGAGCCCCATCTGACAGGCATGGACCGCTCCTGATGCCCGGCCCCGGGGCAAGCATTCTTGGTGTACATAATCCGGCAATGACTTCCATTCGAGCTTCCCGCCCCGACGAAGGGGCACGAGCGATAGAGATCTGGCGCCATGCCGTTGATGCCACGCATGACTTTCTGAGTCCGCAGGATCGCGCCGAGATTGACGAGATGGTGTGCGGCTTTCTGCCACACGCCCCGCTGTGGTTCGCTGTCGACGCGCAGGACCATCCCCTGGCCTTCATGCTCTTGGACCAGGGCCACATGGAAGCGCTGTTTGTGGACCCTGCCTTCCGGCACCGTGGCCTCGGTGCGGCGCTGGTGCGCCACGGCCTGACGCTGCACCCCGAAATGAGCACCGACGTGAACGAGCAGAATGCGCAGGCAGTGGGCTTTTACGAACGCCTGGGCTTCAGGCGCACGGGCCGCTCTGCGCTCGATGGGCAAGGCCGCGCCTACCCCATCGTCCATCTGAAATACGCCAATCCCTGAAGGGCCGGCCTGACTGGACCAGGCGCCGATCCAGCCCGATTCACTGCATTCAGTGCCTCAACAGCTATTTAAACAAGAGCATCTATCGCATGCATCTTATTGATTTCAGCTATAAAACATAAGAAATTTGAATGCAGTCAAGCGCAAGCAGCTTCTGAATACAGAACATTGCAGGCGTGGGCCGCGGCGGCTCGGCAGCGCCTGCGCCATGGCTTCTCCTGCTCCGGGAAAGCTCGCCATGGACGAACGAAGCGATGCGAGATCGGCGCTGCGCCTGCGCTGCAGATTCTGTATCGGCGCCTGTGTCGAGAGAACCGTCATGGCCTGCGCCTTGGCCATGAAGAGCTTGCTCAGACGCCGGCGTGAATATTCTTCTCGCCAAACAAGGCGCGCATGCTCACCACCTTGCCTGCGTCGTTGAAGCGAAAGTGATCGATGGGCGCAATCACGGTCTTGCGGCCCTGATACTCGAAACTGACGGTGAAGGCGAAGGCCGCTTCGTCGGCAACCGCGCGCACCTCCTGCGTCAGCTCCACCGCCAAGGGCAGCTTGAGCGAGTTGGCATAGAACGCGCGAATCGCCTCCCTGCCGCGCCGGGGCTCGGAGCCCACGGGGTCTTCCACCGTGGCGTCATCGGCAAACAGCGCGACGATGCCGTCCAGATCGCCAGCGTTCAGCGCAGCCACATAGCGCTGCACAACCGCGGTCATATGTTCAACAGAGTTCATCTCAGCTCCAGAATTCCAGAACAAGGCGCTCCCGAGCAAGACGGCCCCAGGTAAGAGGCAGCCAGGCTCCTGCCTCCCGGGAGCAAGCCACAAGGCGGCTCAGGGGGAATCAGAATCCCGTCGGGCGCATCACCGCATCGATACCGCCGTCGATCACGATCTGCGCGCCATGCACATAGCTGGCGGCCTCACTCATGAGAAAGGCGATGACGGATGCCATTTCGGCGGGCTCGGCGCGGCGGCCCAGCGGAGGCACGAACTTGGCAATGGATTCGCCATAGCGCGGGTCCTGCAGGCCCGCCTGCAGCAAAGGCGTCTCGGTCGCTCCGGGGGCGATGGTGTTCAGGCGCACGCCGGCCTCGCCCCATGCCGCGGCGCGCTTGCGCACGGCCACCGTGAGAGCGTTCTTGCTGCCTGCATAGGCCAGATTGCCGCCCTGCTCTCCCGCCTGTTCGACAATGGCGCGGGCCTTGGCTTCCTCGCCGGCCTCCAGTGCCGGTGCCAGCGGGTTCCTGTCGTGCGTCAGATGCGCGGAAGCCACGGACGAGATGACGACGGCTGCGGGCTGCCGGCCCTGTTTCAGCAGCGGCAGAAAAGCGTCCAGCAGCTCGGTCGCGCCAAAGTAATTGACCGAAACCACATTGCCAACCACCTTGGTCTGCGGCCCCAGGCCGGCGCACAGCACCAGGCCGTCCATGCTCTTGCCGCACCGGGCCTGCACATCGGCGACCGCCTGGCTGCGGCCGTGGGCGGTCGAGAGGTCGGCGATCACTTCTGCATCGCGGACATCGATTCCGACGATCTGGTGGCCGGCCGCCTCCAGGGCCTTGCGCGTGGCGGCGCCGATGCCGGTGGCGCAGCCGCTCATCACGATGATGGACATGTCTTGTTTCCTTGGGTCTGGGTTGTGATGGCGCACATCAAAGCCCATCACGAAAAGTCAGACTACATGCAAACGGACGATGTGATTCCCCTAGGGAGAATTTACCGTGGCCATTCCTACACTGGCGCAACGTTTGCGTGTGAGGAAACCAGCCATGTACCCCCATCTCTTCCAGCCCATCACCATCGGCCATATCACCCTCAAGAACCGGATTCTGATGGGCTCCATGCATACCGGGCTGGAGGATCAGGCTCAGGGTTTCGAGAAGCTGGCCCTCTTCTACACCGAGCGTGCCCGGGAGGGGTTGCAGCTCATCGTCACCGGCGGCTTCGGCGTCAACGAATACGCACTGGGCATGCCCGAGCATGCCGAGTTCTCGACACTTTGCACGCCCGAGCAGGCGGCCCGGCATCGCCTCATCACGGACGCCGTGCATGCCGAGGGCTGCCATATCCTCATGCAGGTGCTGCATGTGGGCCGCTACGACCACGGCAGCGGCGGTGTCTCGCCCAGCAGCGTGCTCTCCAAGCTCAGCAGCCGCAGCTCGCGCGAACTCAGCGCGGCCCAGATCGAGCAGATCATTGCCGACTATGTACGCTGCGCCTGCCTGGCCCGCGAAGCCGGCTATGACGGCGTGGAAGTCATGGGCGGCGAGGGCTATCTGATCAACCAGTTCCTGGCGCCGCTGACCAACTTCCGCACCGACGAATGGGGTGGCGATGCCGCCGGCCGCAGTCGCTTTGCGCTGCGCATCGTGCAGGGCATACGCGCGGCAGTGCCCGAGAACTTCGTCATCAGCTTTCGCCTGTCCCTGATGGATCTGGTCGAGCATGGCAGCCACTGGAAGGAAGTGCTGGACCTGGCACGCCAGCTGGAAGCCGCTGGCGTGGACCTGTTCAACACCAGCGTGGGCTGGCATGAGGCGCGCATTCCCACCATCGCCATGATGGTGCCGCGCGCGGCCTTCAGCTGGGCTGCCGAGCAGCTCAAGCATGCGGTCAGCGTTCCCGTGGCGGCCAGCAACCGCATCAACACCCCCGAAGTGGCCGATGACCTGATTGCCCAGGGACATGCCGACATGGTGGCCATGGCCCGCCCGTTTCTGGCCGACCCGGCCTTTGTGCGCAAGGCACAGGCAGGCCAGAACAGCGCCATCAACACCTGCATTGCCTGCAACCAGTCCTGCCTGGATCGCATCTTCACGCGCCAGCAGGTCAGCTGTCTGGTCAACCCCAGAGCCTGCCGCGAATGGGAATGGCCGCAGGAGAAAGCCGCAGCAGCACGCAAGATCGCCGTTCTGGGCGCGGGCCCCTCGGGACTGGCCTGCGCGCGCGAGGCGGCCGACCGGGGCCACAAGGTGACGCTGTTCGAGCCCGGCATCCGCATCGGCGGCCAGTTCTTTCTGGCGCAGAAAGTGCCCGGCAAGCAGGAGCTGGGCGAGACGCTGCGCTATTTCGAGCATGAAATCCAGCGCCTGGGCATAGAGCTGCGGCTCAACACCACACCGGACATCGACACCCTGAGCGGTTTTGATCATGTGGTCGTGGCCACGGGAGTGACACCGCGGCGCAGCGGCATCGAAGGCGAGAACAGCTCCAAGGTGGTGGACTATATCGAGGCATTGCGCAGCCCCCGCTTTGTCGGCGAGCGCGTGGCCATCGTGGGCGCGGGACCGCTGGGCTTTGACATGGCCGAGCTGCTGACCCATCACAAGGCCGACGACGGCAGCGTGGCCGCCTTCGACCGCGAATGGGGCATCGATCCCGAGCGCGAGCTGCGCGGCGGCATCAAGGCCAGCGAGAGGGCCGATTCGCCGCGCCAGATATGGCTGCTTCAGCGCAGCAAGGCGGC
Organism: Comamonas brasiliensis; assembly: GCF_018292285.1. Classification (NCBI taxonomy): domain Bacteria; kingdom Pseudomonadati; phylum Pseudomonadota; class Betaproteobacteria; order Burkholderiales; family Comamonadaceae; genus Comamonas; species Comamonas brasiliensis. Next base: position 141,748 of record NZ_JAANES010000001.1, on the reverse strand, counting down.
CATGGGCAGCGGCCTGCCCACCACCACGGGCTGGATTCGCCGCGCCCGGCTCAAGAACAAGAGCGCACGCATGTTCAACGACGTGGAATACATCCATATCGACGACAACGGCCTGCACCTGCGCATACGCGGCGAGCAGCGCTGCCTGAGCGTGGACCACATCGTGGTCTGCGCCGGTCAGGAGTCGCACGACCCCTGGTCGCCCAGGCTTCTGGTCCACGGCATTGCGCATACCGTGATTGGCGGTGCGCGCAATGCCCACAAGATTGATGCTGCGAGAGCCATCGAAGAAGGTGCCGAACTCGGCCGCAAACTATAGGAGACAGCGAGAAAAATGAACAATCCCCACGCATCCCTGCTGCAGACAGGGCGTATCGGCTCCATGGAGCTGAAGAACCGCATCGCCATGGCCCCCATGGGCGAGAACTTCGGCGGCGACGACGGCTGCTGCGGCGAACGCACCCAGGCCTACTACGAAGCCAGGGCCCAGGGCGGCACCGGTCTCATCATCATGGGAACGACGGCCATTTCCTGGCCTTCGGGCACCAGCGAGCCGCACCAGCTGGGCATCTCCAACGACAGCTTCATCCCCGGCCTGGCCGAAGTCACTCGCCGCGTCCATGCCCATGGCGGCAAGATCGCGGTGCAGATCAATCACAGCGGCAAGGTCGCAGCCCACGACCGCGCCTGCGGCCGCGAAATGTGGGTGTCCTCCATGCCGCCCGCCGGTCCGGTTCACGATGGCATGCGCACCATCACGCCCAAGGAGTTCTCGACCTTTGTCGGCGTCGGCCCCTTCCCGGAGCGCTACCGCATCATGGACAAGGCCGATATCGCGCAAATGGTGGAATGGTTTGCCGCCGCGGCCCTGCGTGCCAAGCAGGCCAACTTCGACGCGGTGGAAGTGCATTGCGCGCACAACTACATGATCGCCAATTTTCTCTCGCCCTTCTTCAACAGCCGCACCGACGAGTACGGCGGCAGCTACGAGAACCGCAGCCGCCTGCTGCGCGAGGTGCTGACCGAAGTGCGCAGGCGCGTGGGCTCCGACTATCCGGTCTGGGTGCGCCTGGACGCGCAAGAGATGCACACGCCCGGCGGCATTACCATGGACGAGGCACTCAAGACCGCCAGGCTCTGCGAGGAACTGGGCATGGACGCCATCAGCGTCTCGGCCTATGCCCGCATGCCCACCGGCTCGGCGTTCACCGACGCCCCGATTCCGCAGAAGGAGAACGCCTACCACGAATTTGCGCGGCAGTTCAAGCAGACCGTGAGCCTTCCCATCATCTCGGCCGGGCGCTGGGAGCTTGACGATGCCGCCGATGCCGTGACCAGGGGGGAGATCGACTTCGTGGCCATGGGCCGCAAGCTGCTGGCCGAGCCCGACATGGCCAACAAGTTGCAGGCCAATGCGGCCGGCGACGTGCGCCCCTGCATCTACTGCTACGCCTGCGTGAGCGAAATCTTCGTCAATCGCGGCATCAAGTGCGCCGTCAATGCGCTGACCGGCCATGAAGCCGTCAAGACCATTGCCTTTGCGGCCAGGCCCAGGCATGTGCTGATCGTCGGCGGCGGCCCCTCGGGCATGGAGGCGGCCCGCGTTGCCGCCCTGCGCGGCCACCGCGTGACGCTGGTCGAGCGCAGCGACCGCCTCGGCGGCACCCTGTTCTTTGCCGCCCTGGCCTATCCCGAAAACGGTCGCCTGCTCGACTATCTGGTGCGGCAGATGGACCACCCGAACATCCAGCTGCGCTTGAACACCACGGTCGATGCCGAACTGCTGGCCGAGCTGCAGCCCGACGAGATTCTGGTGGGCACCGGCGCCAGGCGTGCTGCCCCCGCCATCGAGGGTGCTCAGCAAAGCCATGTCTGGAGCGGCGACGAGCTGCGCCGTCTGATGACGGGCGACCGGGCTGACGAGATTGCCAAGGCCAAGCTGAACCTGGCCGAGCGCGCGCTGTTCAAGGCCGGCGGCATGCTCAAGGTGACGGACAGCACGGCAGCGATCCAGAATCTGTCCAAGCTGTGGATGCCCCTGGGCAAGCGCGTGACCATCATCGGTGCAGGTCTGGTCGGCCTGGAGCTGGCCGAGTTCCTGCTCGATCGCGGCCGCGAAGTCACGGTGCTGGACCCCGGCACCCACCCCGGCACCGAGCTGGCCATCGTGCGCCGCTGGCGCGTGTATGACGCCGTGAAGAACCACGGCAAGCTGCTGATGCAGTCCAGCGTCACGCGCATCGAGCGCAAGGAAGTCATCTGGACGGACAAGAAAGGCGAGGAATACCGCACGCCCGCCGACTCCGTGGTGCTGGCCATCGGCGCCGAAGCCGATTCCACCGTCGCCGAGCAGCTGCAAGCCCTTACCCGGACTCCCGTGCGCCGCATCGGGGACTGCCAGGACCTGGGCTATATCGAGGGGGCCATGCATTCGGGCCATCAGGCCGGGCGCGAAGTCTGAAGCCATTGACCGAAGAGCCGAGACCGCCTGCAGGCCTGGGCCCGCAGGCGGTTCTTCCTAAACACTACGGCAGGCAGTGTCGGCCTTTTGCCCCTGGTCGCCAGTTGGTCTGCCCCGAGCAACAGAAAGCAGGAAACAGTCACCGGGCTGCGTACAGCAGCAAGCCACCGATCCAGGCCAGCAGCCCTATACTTTTAGCGCCCGCAAACCTCACGACCGACAAGACCCAATGCACGCAAGGGAATGCTTCATCGCTTTGCTGGGAGCCCTGCTGCTCACCCAGACAGCACCGGCTTCTGCACAGAGCAACAATGGAAAAAATCTCTTCACCCAGAGATGTGCCGTCTGCCACGGTGCAGATATCAAGGGCACCGGCCCCTTGGCCAGGAAAAGCAATCCTCCCACGCCGGATCTGACCAGCGCAGCCTTCAGGAAGCGGCTCCAGGAATATCCGGGCGTCATTGTTTCCTCGGTCATACTCCGACCGAACGGGGACCTGATTCCCAGAACCCTGCGGGAGAATGGGGTCAAGCTCGCCCCGCATCCCTGGACGGTGCAGGATTTTCGCGACCTGAACAAATACATGAGCGACGTGATTTCAAAAAGCCGATGACTGCGCCTGGACACCCTGGCCTCTATAGACCCAATCCCGCAAACTGTATAAAGAAACAGTAGACTTTGGACTTGATAGCTCCCCGACCAAGGTCCAGACATGTCAGTAGAACTCGAACAAGAAGACCTCTCCATCTTCGAAGACCGCCTTTGGCATCACAAGGGCTGGGAAGCCCGCGTCATCAAGAATGAAGACGACGATGGCTGGGCCATCTCCATGACCCGGGACGGCCAGGCGGAGCCCGCTCTGGTCGGCCCATGGACCATGGGGCGCGACAAGAAGAACCCCAAGCCTCTGGATGTATCGGCCTTCAACACCCTGGTGAAGACCGCCAGCGAAGTCATACGCCGGCATGAGCAGCACCAGGCGGCGCTGTTGCACAAAGCCATACAGATCGACGTTCGCGGAACGCGCGTGACGGTGGCGCTCGATATCGAGCCCGATGAGGACAACCCCACGGCGACTCTCACGGCCACCGCGGCCGATGGCAGCGAGCTGGCCAAGGTACGAGTCCGGCCCGACCATGGTCTCAACCGCGCCTCCGCGCAGCGCTGGGCAGACGCAGGCTACCCGCGTTTCAGCGAGGACTGAGCTAGGACGGGCCCTGGCCCGGCTCGGCTCTGCGCGGACCTGAAGAGCCTGCTCGCAGAGAGGGCGGTCAATACCGGCCAGCCCCCGCCGGATACCGGACAGCGAGCCGGCCTGAAGCTCACGCACCGTGCCGAGAGCGCAGCGCGGCCTCGAACCGGTCCAGCTCCTGCTGCAGCGTGCCGCGCTGCCTGAAACGCTGGCCGGCGCGCTCGTACCAGTTCTCTGCGTCCTCGAGATCGCCCTCCTGCAGATGCAGCAGCCCATGCAGCCAGGCTGCGAGCAGGCCTTCATGCTGCTGCACGGCATCGTGCGCGGCATTCCATTGCCCAGCCCGCATCTGCAGCACGATGGCTTCCAACTGTGCGTTGACATCGCTCATGACAGGGCGCGCTTGTGCTCAGGCCAGCAGCGCCTGCTGCACGAGGTGGCTGTCCACATATTGCTCCATGCTCGTGATCCTGCCCTCGTTGAGCCGGTACAGATGGGCGAAGCCAGCCGTCATCGCCTTGCCCGTCTTGCGATAGGTGCCCGAGTAGACGCCGAAGGCGGCCACGCGGTCGCCGTCGGCCAGGTAGGTGTGGACCTTGGCACTGTAGCCGTCCCACTCCGTTGCCAGCCGCTGGAACACGCCCGCGACGATTTGCTGCGGGCCGACGTAGGTTCCGGCATAGGGAAAGCCGGCGGCCTCTGTCCACCGCGCGTCGGGCGCCAGTGCGGCCAGCAGATTCCTGCCGTTCTCCTCGGGCAGACCTTCGTAGGTCGAGCGGATGATGTCCAGATTGGTGGTCATGGTGTGCCTCCCGGGCTTCAGCCCCATTTCATCTCGCCCTTGGCCACCTTGGCGCCGATCTGCAGCGCGGCGGCCAGGCCGGCGTCAGGATAGCGCTTGTTCATGGCGGCGATCAAGGCATCGCCATTGGCGGCCTTGGCCAGCTCCTGCTCGAAGGCCAGCAGGTATTCGCGGGTGTAGTTCACGGCCGAAACGTCCAGCGCGCCGTGGGCGCCCAGGTGGCCCGGCACGACCACGGCCGGCTTGCGTGCGGCGATGGCCTCCAGATTCCTGATCCAGGCGGCGCGAGAGGCTGGCGTCGGGGTATCGGCCGTCCACACATGCAGGCCCGAGAACACCAGCACGCCGCCGAAGACCGCATTCAGCGAAGGAACCCACAGGTAGCGGCGGTTCTCCAGCCCCTGCGCCTTGACGATTTCGATGCGGTGGCCTTCCAGCGTCAGCGCAGGTCCGTCATAGGCTTCGGGAAAGACAATATCGGCGAGCTTCTGCGGACCGTTCTCCTTGAGCTGGGGCGCCCAGGTATCAATCTTCTTTTGCACATTGGCGCGGATGGCGGCAATGGTGTCGGAGGCTGCGATCACCCTGGCAGCGGGAAAGGCGGCCTTGATCGGCCCCAGGCTGAAGTAATAGTCCGGGTCGCTCTGGCTGATATAGATGGCGCTGAGCTGCTTGCCCGAAGCCTTGATGGCTTCGGCCACGGCGCGGCCATCGGGCAGGGAAAAGCCGCCGTCGATAAGAACGGCCTCCTGGTCGCCCGAAAGCAGCACGGGCGCACGGAAAAATCCTTTGTCGTCTGCAGGGAAGTGCTGCCATTGCAGCCTGGATTGGCCGGTCACGGCAGCGGCGCAACCTGCCAGGCCTGTGGCGATTCCGGCGACGGCGGCGGTTTGAACAAAGTCTCGGCGATTCAGCATGATGGTTCTCCGGTGAATTTCGGGATGGCGGGTTGAAAGGCGAAAGCCTCAGGCCTTGGCGATTTGCTCGGCAAAGGCCTGCGGATTGGCGTAAGCGGCACTGGAATTCAGCAACTGACGCTGGCCATGGGTTTCCAGGATGAAGCAGGGAACGCCACGCGCGCCGAACTGGCCCAGCAAGGCCTGCGCAGCGGCGATGCGGGCGCGATTGGCTGCCAGCAGTTCGCCATCAGACCGCAGCAGGCATGCAGCCGCCTGCTCCAGCCCCTGGGCCTGCAGCACGGCCGCCAGCGGCTCCAACCGGGTGATGTCCTCGCCGTTGACATATCGCGCATGCTGGATGGCTTCAAGGGCCTCTGACTCTCGCTCGGGAGCGGTCAGGCTGACGGCGCTCAGTGCCAGGGTGGCGGGGCCGCTATCGAACCGCTGCTGGCGGTCCGACAGCACCTGGCTGCGGTAGATCTCGCTGAAGCGCTGGCCCGTCAGGCGCTCAATACGCTGGTCGTTGCTCCAGGCATAGGCCGCAAAGTCGTCGTCCATGGGACGTGCACCGGAGCCGGCGAAGAGGCCGCTGGGCAACAGGCGCAGCTCGACCTCGGGCGCTTTGCCCAGAGCCGCCACTGCGGTGGCGGCACCGTAGCACCAGCCGCACAGAGGGTCGAATACGTAATGCAGGGTCTTGGTCACAAAAGGGCTCCATGGCTTGAATACCGTGATCGTAGAAACAAAGCATTGACAGAAAAACCCCGATCGAATAGATAAACCGTATGTCAATGGCAAACAATCCAGAAGAATCCATCGCCGGCAGGCTTGCCAATCTCAAGCGCCTGGCCTACTTCGCGGCCGTGGTGGAGACCGGCAGCTTCACGGCCGCCGCAGACCGGCTGGGAATCACCAAGGCCGTGGTCAGCCAGCAGGTCGCCAGACTCGAACGCGAGTTCCGCACCACGCTGCTGACCCGCACTACCCGCAAGGTCGTACCCACCGACGCAGGCCGGCTCTTCTACCAGCGCTGTGCATCCATCCTCAAGGAGGCAGGCGATGCCTTCGACGAGCTCGGGGAAGTGGCGGCCGAGCCTTCGGGCATCCTGCGCCTGACCGCTCCGCTGGACTATGGCATCACGGCGGTGGTGCCTGCCATCACCGAGTTCACCCGGCGCTACCCCCAATGCAAGGTGGATGCCGTGTTCAGCGACCAGTCGCTCGACCTGATGTCGGGGCAGGTGGAGCTGGCAATCCGCGTGGGCTGGCTTTCCGACCTCAACGTGCAGGCCCGTCAGATCGGGAGCTTCCGGCAACTGCTGGTCGCTGCGCCCTCGATGCGCCGGCAAGTGGGGCAGCTCAAGCAGCCGCAGCATATCGGCGAGCTGCCTTTCGTGGCGAACACTGCCTTGCGTGACCCCTGCAGCTGGCGCTTCTCGCGCGGCGAGCTGGAGCAGCAGAGCGTGACCGTGCATCCGATAATCTCGCTGGATGCGACGCTGGGCGTGCGCGAGGCCGTGCGCCAGGGCGCGGGCCTGTCGGTACTGCCCGACTTCGCGGTGGCCGATGATTTGAAGAACGGCACGCTGATACAGGTACTGCCCAGATGGTCGCTGCCCTCGGGGGGCATTCATGCCGTGTTCCCGACGGCACGCTTTCGGCCTGCAAAGGTGAAAGCCTTTGTGGACCTGATGCAGGAGCACATCCGGCCCAAGGCATGACCAAGGCCGGCCATCAGGCGCCAGACAAGTGGCTCAGCCGAAGACATGCTGAAGCCACACCAGAGCGCCATCGCACAACGGCCGCGTCATCGCGGGGCTGCAGCTTGCAGACGTTGCCATTGCGCTTGACCAGGACCGCAAAGGCTCGATTCAAGCCATGACCTGGCTCAAGCGACATCATCAAGAGTGCATGGAAAAAGGGAGCCCAAGCTCCCTTTTTCTGCGCGAAGCGGTCGGCCCCGCCTGAGCGATGCCTTCAGACTCAGAAGTTCGGCGCTTCCACGCCTCCGTCCACTCCCAGCACCTTGCCGGTCACCCAGCTGGATGCGGGACTGGCCAGAAACAGCGCGGCGTTGGCAATGTCTTCGGGCTGGCCCATGCGTGCCATGGGCGTGGTTTTTTCCATGCGTTCCTTGCGCTCGGGCGTGAGAAACGGTGCCAGCGCATCGGTCATGATGGTGCCGGGCTCGATGGCGTTGATACGCACCCTCGGGCCAAAGTCCTGCGCCAGGCAGCGCGTGAGCTGGTTGAGCGCGGCCTTGGAAGCCGCATAAGCGCTGAAGTACTTTTGCGAGTAGCGCGCCGCCGTGGACGAGATATTGACCACCGCGCCGCCGCCTGCGGCGTCCATGGCGGCGGCCACCTTCTGGATCAGCGTATAGGCAGGCACCACATTGAAGGCCAGCATGTCGCCCACGGCCTTGCCCGTGACCTTGCGTGGGTCGTTGGGGCCGCCGCCGCCCACATTGTTGATGAGCACATTGATCTTGCCCAGCTCGGCCACGGTGCGGTCGATCAGGGCCTGCAGGTCCTCTTCCCGGTTCACATCGCCAGGCACGATGATGGCGCGGCGCCCCAGCACTTCGATCTCGGCCTTGACGGCCTGCAGATCCGCCTCGGTTCGCGCAAACAGCGCCACATCGGCGCCCGCCCTGGCCAGCGTGATCGCACAAGCACGGCCAATTCCCTTGCCCGCACCGGTCACTACAGCAACCTGACCCTCCAGCGAAAACTGGCGAAAAATCTCGTTCATGTCTCTTCCTCTGATTGCGTTCCAACCCTGCCATGCTCTGCACGAAACGCTTTTGAAACATCAGCCAAACGGACCATGTGACAAGTCCCATGGTCGGCCCCTGCAGCTTGTGTCAACACGCAAGAAATGAGCCCCAAAAATGGATAGCGCAGCACCGGGGGCAGAGCCGCGAATCAGGCTGATTCCGGATCAGAGACAGCGGGCAAGGACCCAGGATGCTCCGCTGCCCCGCAGCGAAGCTGTCGTTCCCCTCCGCGAAGCACAGAGGGGCAAGCCGCGCTTCGGCTCAGGGGGTGACTGCGGCCTGCAGCATCTGTGCGAACTGCTCGTTATATGGCGGCAGCATGCCCCACTCTCGACGCGGGTCGTGGCTGCCGGCCTTGTAGACGGAGCGCGCATGACTGAACTCGAGAAAGCCCTCTCGGCCATGGTAGTGACCCATGCCCGAAGCTCCCACGCCGCCGAACGGGGCGTCTTCCAGCGCCGGATGCATGACCACGTCGTTGATGGAGACACCGCCGGACAGCGTGTTGTCCAGCACCCAGCCCTGCTCCGTCTCGTCATTGCCGAAGTAGTACAGCGCCAGCGGGCGCTCACCGGCATTGATCGCCGCAACCGCATCGCGGATGTTGTGGAAACTGCGCAGCACCATGGCCGGGCCGAAGATTTCATGCCGGGAGATCTCGGCGTCGGCAGGCGGGTTGATGACCAGCGCCAGCGGCAAACGACGGTCCGATCCGGCTTGCGCGGCACCGACTTCCAGCACGCTCAGGCCACGCGCCTTGGCATCGTCCACATAGGCTTTCACACGGACATGGTGTCGCTCGTTGATCACGGGCGTCATATCCGCATTGCCACTCACCGAGGGATACAGCGACTGGTATTGCGCGGCAATCCCTTCGGCCAGCGCCTGCAGCCGCGACTCATGGACCCAGACCTCGTCAGGCGACACGCACAGCTGGCCGGAGTTCAGCGACTTGCCCACGGCAATGCGTTCGGCCGCATGGGCGATATCGGCCGTGTCGCTGACCAGCACCGGAGACTTGCCGCCCAGCTCCAGCGTCACGGGCACCAGATTCCTCGCGGCGGCAGCCATGATGAGCTTGCCCACGCTGGTAGAGCCCGTGAAGACCAGGTGGTTCCAGGGCTGCTCGGCAAATGCTGCCGCCACCTCGGGGCCGCCCTGCACCACGGCCAGTACCTGGGGATCAAAGCGCTTGGCCACGGCCTCGGCCAGCACCTGGGCCGTGCGCGGTGCGATTTCGGAAGGCTTCAGCACGGCCCGGTTGCCCGCCGCGAACGCGCAGGCCAGCGGCGACAGCAAGGTGAACAGCGGCGCATTCCAGGTGCCGATGATGCCGATCACGCCCTTGGGCTGGTACTTGACCCAGGCCGTGGCACCGAACATGTCGAAGGGTTTGACGCTGGGACGCGCCGAGTCGCCCAGCCAGTCCTTGAGATGGTCGCGCGCATGCTTGAGCGAGGCCAGCGAGCCCAGGATGTCGTTGGCCAGCGAAAATACCGCAGGGCGGCCGCCGAAGTCTTCACCCATGGCCTGGCACAGGGCATTCTTGTGCTCCACCAGCATGTCGATGAGCTGCTGCAGGCGCTGCATGCGCACTTCGGCGCTGACTGCACCTTCTTCGATAAAGGCCTGCTTTTGCATGTCCAGCAGCTGGCGGATGCCGATGGACGAATTCGTCTGGGTCATTTTGTCTCCTGAATATTTCTCTTGAAAGCCATGAACGGGAAGGCACATGCTCGGACCTGAAGATTTCCCGGTCGTCGTCCAAAAAGACGATGGCATAACCCTGAGCCCCTCGCACGATGCTGCGCATGCACACCCCTCAAAACCCGCCTCCCGCCGTCAGCTGGCGCACTCATCTCAGCCTCGCCCTGCTGGCGCTGGTCTATATTTTCTCCTTCATTGACCGGCAGGTTCTGTCTATTTTGCTGGAACCCGTCAAGCAGGAATTCGGTGCCTCCGACACCGAGATGGGTCTGCTCACGGGGCTGGCCTTCGGTCTGATCTATGCGATGCTGGGTGTGCCCGTGGGGCGTCTGGCCGACACCCGCAACCGCCGCAACATCGTGGCCCTGTGCTGCGGCATCTGGAGCCTGGCCACCGCAGCCTGCGGCGTCGCCACCCAGTACTGGCATATGCTGCTGGCCCGCATGAGCGTGGCCGTGGGCGAAGCGGGCGGCATGGCGCCGTCGGTGTCCATAGTCTCTGACCTCTACCCACCCAAGATGCGCTCGTTTGCCATCAGCCTGTTCATGATGGGCCCCAACCTGGGCACGCTGCTGGGTCTGGTCATCGGCGGCATGGTGGCCCAGCACTACGGTTGGCGCTCCGTGTTTCTGGCCTTCGGCATTCCGGGCGTGATTCTGGCCCTGCTGGTGTATTTCTTTGTCAGGGAACCCGCACGCGGCGCCTATGAAACCGCCCGAGCCGCCGCGCCAGACAGTGCCCCGCGCGAATCCATGTTCCGCCAGCTCAGGCGTCTGCTGGGTATGGCGCCGCTGCGCAATATCTGCATCGCCTGCGGCGTGGCCGGTATTGCGGGCTATGGCTACGGCGTCTGGGCACCGAGCTTTTTCATGCGCATTCACGGCATGAGCATCTCTCACGCCGGCCTGGTGTTCGGCCTGGCCAGCGGCCTGGGGGCCGTGTTCGGCGCCATGTTCTGTGGCTGGCTCAGCGACAGGCTGACGCAGCGCGATGCGCGCTGGCAGCTGCGTCTGGCCGCCATGGGCACGCTCTGCGCCGTGCCGGCCGGCGTGGCCGTTTTCTTCTGGCCCGTCTCCGACTTCTGGACAGTTGCCGGTATCAAGGTCCCCTACGCCATGGCCTTTGCGCTGTTGTTCGGATTTTTCGCAAGCTGGTTCGCCACGCTCTCATACAGCGCCGTGAGCCAGATGGTGACGGCCGCCGAGCGCAGCGTGGCCTCGGCCCTGCTCAACCTGTTCATGACCTTGCTGGGTGTGGGCCTGGGCCCGCTGGTCACCGGCATCCTGTCGGACTACTTTGCCCAAACCCATGGCTCCGAAGGCCTGCGCTGGGCGCTGATGGGCGTGACCTCGCTGCTGCTCATCACCTCGATCTTCTTCGCACTGGCCATTCGCCCCTACCGTCAGCGCCTGCAGCAGCTGCAGACGGCTGCCGCCTGATCCCCCCAAAAAACCGGAGACTCTCATGAGCCAGCCCGTCGTTCTCATCACCGGTGCCAGCCGCGGCATCGGCGCGGCAACCGCCGTCTTCTTTGCCCTGCGGGGCTGGCGCGTGGCCATCACCGCGCGCACGCTGACCGAAGGCGCGCAGCTGGACAACCAGCTGCGTCTGCCCAACGGCCAGTTGCTGTCCGGCAGTCTGGAGTCCACCGCCCGGGCCATAGAGGCCGCAGGCGGCGAAGTATTTGCCCATGTCATGGACCTGATGGATCTGACCAGCCTGGACAAGGCCGCCGACGCCGTGCTACAGCGCTTTGGCCGTGTCGATCTGCTGATCAACAACGCCGTCTACCAGAACCGCGAGATCAACCACCTGATCCCCGAAATCACGGCAGGGTCGCTGCAGCGCTGCCTCCTGGGCAATGTCATCGCCCCGTTCCATCTGGCCCAGCGCCTGCTTCCCTCCATGGCAGCACAGGGCGGCGGCCGCATCATCAATGTGTGCTCGGCGGCCGGTCAGTACAACCCGCCCGTGCCGGCCGACCAAGGCGGCTGGGGCTTTGCCTACGGGGCTTCCAAGGCCGCCATTGCGCGCCTGGCCGGCTGCATCAACACCGAGTACAAGCAGCAGAATGTGCGCGCCTTCAGCGTCAACCCCGGTGTGGTGACGACGGAGGCCGTCAAGGCCACGCTGGGCGACGACGGCTTGCTGGCCCAGCGCTATGGCGCGGCCACGCCTGAACAGATCGCGGCCGCCCTGTTCTGGCTGGGCTCCGATCCCGAGGCCCTGTCGCTGGCCAAGTCCCACACCATGCTGGATCTGCAGCCTCTGTACCAGGAGCGTGTGGCAGCGGCTGCGATCACCAGCTGAGCAGGCGCTCACACTCTGACTAGTGCAAACCCTGGGCAGTTTGCGCCAGATCAAAGGCGCCCCGGCACTCGTCCAAACAGAGTATGCGCGGCGGCGCCGCCTGCCAGAAGATGCATCCGTCCAAAACTAAATACGGAGACCTCTGCAATGGCAACCACGAAGGACTACCGCCTCGGTGAATTTACTTACCCGCGTGGCTGGTTCATGATTTCCGAGGCCAGTGCGCTCGACACCCACAAGCCCGTGGCCGTGCGCTTCTTCGGCCAGGATTTCGCGCTGTACCGTGGCCGCGAAAGCGGCAAGGTCGTGCTGCTGGACGCATACTGCCCCCACATGAAGACCCATCTGGCAGCGCCCAACGCCACCAGCTATGTGGTCATCGACGGTGGCGGCAGCAATGTCGAAGGCGACGGCATCCGCTGCCCCTACCACGGCTGGCGCTTCGGCGCGGACGGCAAGTGCAACCACATCCCCTATCACGACGGCGCCATTCCGGCTGCGGCCGCGGTCAAGAGCTGGAAGGTGGTCGAGCAGTACGGCGCCATCTGGGTCTGGTTCGATCCCGAAGGCGGCGAGCCCGACTACGATCTGCCCACTTTTGGCGACTGGCATGACGAGACCTATGTCAACGGCCAATGGGACTACCTGGGCGAGCTGAACCAGCACCCCATGGAGGTCGTGGACAACATTGCCGACTATGGTCATCTGAGCCCCATCCACGGCTCGACCGTGGCGCGCTTCGAGAACGAGTTCAAGGGCCACAACGCCATCCAGCGCCAGTGCGGCGGTCACCGCACCCTGGTGGGCGAAGGCGGTGCCAGCGCCGATCTGCACACCGACACCTGGTACCACGGCCCAGCCATCCTGGTCTCCAAGGTCAGCGGCATGTTCAACTCCTTCATGATGATCATGCATACCCCCATCGAGGACGGCAGGATCAAGGTCTGGCACAACCTGCTGGTCAAGACCGCGCATGGCGGCCTGCCCACCAAGGCGGACGAAATTGCCGCCAAACAGTACCAGGAGGCCAGCCGCCTGGCCTTTGCCCAGGATTTCGAAGTCTGGTCGCAGAAGGCGCCCTGCCTGAACCCGCTGTTCATCCCCAGCGACGGTGCCTTCCTCAAGGCCCGCATCTGGTACAAGCAGTTCTACAACCCGCGCACCAAGACTGCCGAATATCTGGACCAGTGCGAAGGCAGATACATTCCACGCGGCATGGTGGCCTATACCCAGGAAGCCGAGGAAGCGACCGCCTGATCTCCATTGACTCCAAGGCCAAAGGCCCATGCGCTTGCATGGGCCTTTTTACCGTGTGACGGCATTTACCAAAAAACCATAGCCTCCAGCGCCTTCCAGGCATAGAAATCAGACACAAAACATGCTGAAAACTCCCCTTAGAAGGCGCTAAAGGCTATTATTTTGCATTCTCAAGGTCGGGCGTGCGTCACCCGCGTCAGCATGAAGACATGCTCGCCCCAGCCGAACTCGCCATGCTGCGCAGAAGGCGAGACATCGAGTGAAGCCGCTGCCGCCTGCGCCTGCTCCAGCGTGTCGAACCACCACTCGAGCACATGGCGATAGCCGTAGCCGTCTGGCGCCTGCGCGTCGACGGTGTTGCAGACGATGCGGCTGGCCAGCGCCAGCGCACCGCCTTGCCACTGCGGCGGACAGGCTTGCGGCAAAGCCGCAGCGCCCTGCCACACATCGCTGCGCTGCACAAAACCGATCAGGATGAGCTGCCCCTGGCGCGGCAGGACATCTGCTGACCCGCTGCCACGCAGCACCTGCTGGCGGCACAGCAGCGAGAAATTGCGCACATAGTCGGCAAACACGCGAGGCTCATCGGGGCGCATGATGGCCAGGGTCTCGGGGTCGTTCCAGATGACCGAGCCCGCTTCGCGCTCGGCCAGCACCATGAGATTGACGCCGTCATAGTCCTGGCTCAGGGCTGCGGCCGACGGCGGCACGCTCAATATGCGCGCGCATTGCGCCACGGCCTGGACGCGCTGCCCCACATTGCGGCATTGGCGGCCCAGCGCGGAATGCTCGCGCCAGGCCTGTTCAAACTCCTCCGGGCGCAGCGCGGGGGTGCGCCGCGCCAGATAGATCATCTTCCAGACGGCAGCGCCGCCCTGCTCGCTGGCCACCTGCATCTTCATGCGGCAACGGCCACGGGTGCGTGGGCCCTGCGGTAAGCCCCCGGGTAATGCTGGAGGGCCCGGTAGAAAGCCCACACCGCCGGCACCAGCGTGCACATCATGATCGCCATGGCATAGCGCAGGCCTTCGCCGGGTGCGACGCTGTTGAGCACATCGCTGAGCCAGCCGGCCACGATGGGTCCCACGCCATTGCCCAGCAAGGCCCCGGCCATCAGCACCATGGCGCTGGCCGTGGCGCGCCGCTCGGCAGCAACGACCAGGCTCAGGGCCGCATAGGTGGCCGGTGCCCACCAGGCCGTGAAGAAGGAATAGACCAGCATGCAGGCCATGGACAACATGAATTGATCCGAGCCCACCAGCAGATAGCCGAAACCCAGCACCATGGCTAAAGCGGTGCCGATCACGGGAATGCGTATCTGCCAGCGCACGTCGCTGCGCGCCAGCCGGTCCGTCAACCAGCCCGAGAACAGACTGCCAGAGACCGAGAGAACAGCAGCCCCTGCGGAAATCGAGCCCGCCTGCTTGAGGCTGAGATCGAAGCGACGCGCCAGCAAGGCCACATTCCAGGCGCCGATCGAGATTCCCGCGATCAGCACGCAGGCTGCGCCCAGAATCAGATAGCGGGTCACGGGCTCCTGCCATATCAGGGCGACCGCAGAGCGGGACTGCTGCCGGCCTTCCTGTGGAGCCGCACCCGCCTGCCCGACGGTACGAACGGGTTCGCGCACACTCAGGCGCAGCACCAGGGACAGGAGCATGATGGCCACGCCGATGATGACCATGGTCACGCGCCAGCCCCACAGCTCGGCAAACAGCGGCCCCAGCAGCAGGGCCAGCAGGGCGCCCATCGCATTGCCGACGCCGAAGACACTCATTGCACGCGAGCGCTCATGGGGTTTGTAGAGATCGGCCAGGATGGACATGGAGGCCGCGCCGCCACCGGCATCTCCCAGGGCAGCGCCGGCGCGCGATGCCGTCAGTCCGCCAGAACCGGTGGCCAGCGCGCCCAGTGCCGCCACCGCGCCGCCGATGCCACGGCACCAGGCAATCAGGCTGCGCCGTTCATGGCGGTCCGCCAGCCGCCCCAGAGGTATGCCCAGTGCAGCAAAGGTCAGCGCAAAGCCGAGTCCGGTGATCAGGCCGATCTGCAGGTCCGAGAAGCCGAACTCCTGCTTGATGGGCTGCAGCAGCACGGCCAGGATCTGCCGGTCCATGAAGGTCAGCGCGGACAAGGCCGTCAGCAGCGCCAGCACGTACCCTCTCGACGGGTTCTGATGATTTGGTTGGGTCATTGTTTTCTTGGTTTTTGGCATCACGCAGAAGCTCTGGCCGCTGCTCGCACCCTGTGCGCAGCACGCCAGGCGCGGCGGCAGTCTTTCGACCCGTCTCGCACCTCGCGGTGCGGCGATATGCCGCCGGCTGCAGCACCGCCCTGAGCATCGTGATGCATGAGCTGCCGCACTCACATCGTCCCAACGGACGATTCCCTAACCCTGATAGGCGTTGCGTGCGGATTGCCTCTTAATGGAATGCTGCTGCGGGCTCGGCCGCGCACCAGAACCTCAAGGAGACCGACCTATGCAGCAATTCGACTTGCTGATCCGCAACGGCCGCATCGTGGACGGCACCGGGGCCCCGATTTACCGCGCGGACCTCGGAGTGCGCAACGGGCGCATCGCCGCCATCGGCCGGCAACTGGGCGACGCCGCGCAGCAGATCGATGCCGACGGATTGCTGGTGACGCCGGGCTTTGTGGACGTGCACACGCATTTCGACGGTCAGGCGACCTGGGATGAGAGGCTTTGGCCCAGCTCGCAGCAGGGCGTGACCACGGCGGTAATGGGCAACTGCGGCGTGGGCTTTGCTCCCTGCCGGCCCGAAGACAGGGACCAGCTGATTGCGCTCATGGAGGGGGTGGAGGACATCCCCGACACCGCGCTGCATGAAGGTCTGCCATGGAACTGGGAAAGCTTCCCCGAATATCTGCAAGCCCTGGCAGCGCGGCGCTACGACATCGATATTGCCGCTCTGCTGCCTCACGCGCCGCTGCGCGTCCACGCCATGGGCGAGCGTGCCATACGGCGCGAGCAGGCCAGCGCCGAAGACATCAAAGCCATGCAGGAACTGATCCGGCAAGGCCTGGCCGCCGGTGCCATGGGACTGTCCACCTCGCGCACCATGGCCCACCGCTCCAGGTCGGGAGACTTCACCCCCATGTACCAGGCCGCGAGCGAGGAGCTGCTGGCGCTGGGACTCGCGCTCAAGAGCTATCCGAACAGCGTGTTCCAGATGATCTCGGACTTCGAGCACGTCGGCGATGAGTTCAGCATACTCACACGCGTCGCTCAGCGCACGGGCCGTGCCGCCACCCTCACCGTGCTTCAGTATCCGCACCGCCCCCAGCTGCACCGCGAACTGCTGCAGCAGATCGAGAAAGCCAACGCCGACGGGCTGCGCATCATGGGCCAGGTGCTGAACCGCCCCGTGGGCGTGCTCATGGGGTTCGAGTGCAGCCTGAACCCCTTCTCCTGCCGCCCCAGCTATGCAGCATTGGCGCCGCTCGAGCCAGCAGAACGCCTCAGGGCGCTGGCAATGCCCGCCACGCGCAGCGCCATCCTCGGCGAGAAGGACCGCAATCCCCATCTGTTCATGGAGTATTTCGGCCAGAACTTCGCGGGCATGTACCCCTGGTGCGGCGACGAGCCCAACTATCTGCCGCAGGCCGGCGATTCGGTTCAGGCGCTGGCCGATGCCGCCGGCGTACCGCCGCTGGAGTGGATGTACGACTTCATGCTGGGCCGTGAAGGCCAGGCCCTGGTCTATCTGCCCATGGCCAACTATCCGGACCATGACTGCAGCGCTCTGCACGAGCTGCTCGGACATCCCCATACCGTACCCGCCTTGGGCGATGGCGGCGCCCATGTAGGCACCATCTGCGACGGCAGCGCCACGACGTTTCTGCTCACCGAATGGGTGCGCGAGCGCGGCCTGTTCGGCATCGAGCAGGCCATTCATCTGCTCACGCAGCGGCCGGCCTCGCTCTACGGCTTTGCCGACCGGGGAGTGCTGCAACCGGGCAAGCTGGCGGACCTCAACCTCATCGATCTGCAGGCGCTCCAGATTGAGCCGCCGCATATCGCCAGAGACCTTCCCGCCGGCGGCAAGCGCTTTCTACAAGGCGCGCAGGGCTATCGCTACACCATCAAGTCCGGCCAGATCACCTACCGCGACGGCAGGGCCACCGAGGCATTGCCGGGCCGCCTGCTCAAGCGCAGCGAGCTGACGCCCGGCTGAGCGCGCCTGGGCATCCACGGCCTCAAGGCCAGTCCGGCGCCTGAGACCCGCACCCGCTTTTCATTCGACAGGAGAACTCCTTGCATATCCCCGTATCCGCCTCCGGAACCGCGCCCCCGGCTCACGAGCAGCCCTCTTCCCTGAGCCACAGGCAGCGCAACTACATGCTGTTGGTGTTGTTCTTCGTCTACACCATGGCCATGGCCGACCGCAACATCATGGGCGTTCTCATCCAGCCCGTGCAGGCCGAGTTCCATATCTCCGACGGCGCCATGGGCCTGCTCACCGGCCTCGCGTTCGCGCTGTTCTACAGCGTGCTGGCGATACCGTTCGGGCGCTATGCAGACCGCTCCAACCGACGCAATCTGGTTGCCTGGTGCTGTCTGGCCTGGAGCATTGCCACGGCCCTGTGCGGGCTGGCAGTGGGCTTCTGGACGCTGGCCGTTGCCCGCGTGGCGGTGGCGATCGGCGAGGCGGGCGGCAGCGCGCCGTCGGTGTCGATGATCGCCGATGCCTACCCTCCAGAGCAGCGCAGCCGCGCCATGGGCATCTATATGCTGGGCGCGCATTTTGGCGTGCTGTTCGGCCTGGGCGCAGGCGCCTGGATTGCGCAGGAATACGGCTGGCGCCATGTCTTCATCTGGATGGCCATTCCCGGCATGGTGGTGGCCATGCTGCTGCGTCTTACCTGCATGGAGCCGCTGCGCAAGACCTTGCCGCTTGCGGATGGCAACATATCCCGAGCCCAGGAAGGATTTCTGCAGGTCCTGCAGTCGCTGCGTCGCAACCGTGCCTTTGTCGGCATTGCCACAGCCGGCGTGATACTGACCTTCGCCGGTCAGGCCATCGGCATCTGGAACACCTCTTTTCTCGTGCGCTCCTATGGCCTGAGCCTCAAGGAAGCGGGTGCCATTTTTGGCGTTCTGGGCGCCAGCGCCGCCGTCACCGGGGCCCTGTTCAGCGCATGGCTGACCGATCGTCTGATCCGGCACGATCCGCGCTGGCAGCTATGGCTGCCTGCCATCGGGGTGCTGCTTTCCATCCCGTTCGGCATCTATTTCTACCTGGCGCCTGCCGAAGGCATCTGGCCGCTTTGGGGCCTGAAAGTGCCGCGGGCCATTCCCGCCTATCTGGTGTTCGGCGTGCTGATGAGCTTCTGGGTTCCGCCCACCTATGCGGCACTGACCAATGTGGTGGCCTCGACACGCATGGCCACGGCGATGGCGATCTTCGGACTCTGCGCCTCTGCCGTGGGCGGAGGACTGGGGCCCCTGGTCGTGGGCCTGATCAGCGACGGTCTGACGGCCAGCTACGGCAAGGAAGCCCTGCGCTATGGCCTGGTGGCCATGGTCGGCTGCTGTCTGCTGGCCGTGCTCTGCTACCTGCTCTCGCTGCGCGACTATGTGCGCAGGGTCCAAGGCCATCCAGATACCTGAAGCACCTGAGCAACGGAGCAGCCGCCAGCATCCCGGGCCATCTGCAAGGCCATGGCCGGCCATGGCGAACAACCGATCTGCGGGCGATCTCGCATTCCGGATCGCTAAGCCGTCGCCGGCCAGTCCTCGCCTGGCCGTTCCTGACCGAGTCCGGCGATATAGTGGCTGCGTCAACTTCCGGGCCTACACGCCATGTACCTGCGCAAGCTCTCCGTCCTGCTTCAAGCATCGCTCATGCTGAGCTGTTTCGCGATCTCCTGCAGCGCGCAGGAGGCTGCCGCCTGGGACAAGCAGGCCACGGGCCGCACTTCCATCACCAGGCTGGGCACGATTGATTACGAGGTCGGCTACAGCAGCGCCGGCTTTGACCATTTCTCTTCTGAAATCGTAGCCAGATGGAAGGACGGTGGAGCGCAGGAGCAGACACTGTATGAGGGCATCTACGACAGGCCGCCCGCCAAGGTCTGGGGGAGCGGGCCTCATCTGTGCGTGGCCATGCAGACCTGCGCGCGCTATTCGGATCGCTGCAGCCGCTATGTGATTGCACACCGCTATGACGCGCAGGCCAAGGCCTTTGTGGCACTGAAGTCCGAGAAGACGGCGCGCCGGATCTGCGCTGCGGCACGCTGAAGAAAAAAAGAAGGAGGCCGGGGCCTCCTTTAAATCCCGTCGTCAGGCGCGACGAACAGGGTATTCCTTTATCGTGTGCAAATACTCCTTCTTCTCGCTCAGGCCGTCACGGCAGTCAGCGGCTCATGCTCGGCCGCATAGGCCTTGGCCCAGCGGTAATCTGCCTTGCCTGCCGGACTGCGCCTGACTTCAGTGGCCAGATACACGGCGCGCGGCAGCTTGTAGCCCGACAGATTGCTGCGACAGACTTTCTCGAACTCTTTCAGATCAAATTCGTGACCCGGTTGCACCTGCACCACGGCCACCACCTTGCTGCCCCAGCGCTCGTCCGGAAGGCCTACGACCATCACATCCTGAACCGGCGGGTAGCGGCGCGCGGTTTCCTCCACCTCCTCGGGGTAGACCTTCTCCCCCCCGGTGTTGATGCATTGCGAGCCGCGGCCCAGCACCACATATTCACCCGTGGTGTCGATGCGAGCCCTGTCCCCCGTCAACACCCAGCGGCTGCCCTCGACCATGACAAAGGTCTCGGCCGTTTTCTGGGGATCGCCGTAATAGCCCAGGGGCATGTGGCCACGACGCGAAAGAATGCCTTCCTCTCCGGGCTGCCTCAGAATGCGCAGGTCCTCGGAGATCACGCTGAGATCGGGACGCGGCGCGATGCGCATGAAGCCTTCGCCCTCGGGCGTCTTCTCTCCCCCGCCCAGAACACCGGATTCGGAGCTGGCCATGCCGTTGTTGAGCACCAGATGCGGCACCTGCAGCAGCAGCCGTTCCTGCAGATGACGCGAGAACACGGCACCGCCGTTGCCGAAAATCATCAGCGACTTGAGAGGCCAGCGCCCGGGGTTGTTCTCCAGTGTCTGAATGATGGGCAGGGCCATGGCATCGCCCACCACGGCCATCACATTGATCTGGTGATGCTCGATCAGATCCAGCATATGCACGGGGTCGAAGTTCTTGCGCTCGTTCACATAGACGGGGTGCCCGGAAAACAGGCTGATCAGGGTAGCCCACATGGCCGCGCCATGCATGAGCGGAGCGGCCGCCAGATAGGCCAGTGCCGGGCCGTTGGGCACCAGTTGCAGCAGCTCCTCGGGTGTCTCGATGGGGGGTCTGCGAAAGTAATAGCCGCCACCGCCCAGAGCCCCCATGAACAGCGATTTGTGCGGCCACATCACGCCCTTGGGCAAGCCCGTGGTGCCGCCGGTGCAGAGCATGAAGATATCGTCGTCGCTGCGCTCGGCGTCCGTGAGTTCCCGGGCGCCTTCGGCCAGCACCGACTCGTAGGGCTGAACGCTTCTGGGCAGGCCATCGCGCACAGTGCCAACCCGCAGCGCCAGGCGCAGCGTGGGCACCCGGGGCATGACTTCCAGCACAGATGCATCGAAGTCCGCGCCATAGACCAGGGCTCGCAGATCCAGGCTGTTGAACAGTCCCTGCAGCTCATCGGCCACATAGCGGTAGTTCACGTTCACCGGCACGGCGCCGATCTTGCTGCAGGCAAAAAAGGCCTCCAGATACTCGGCGCAGTTGTAGAGCTGGATGCCGACGTTGTCGCCCCGCCCGATGCCACGCGCGCGCAGCGCATTGCCCAGCTGATTGGCTCGCTCGTCGAGCTGCTTGAAGCTGAGCTTCTGGTCGCCGCAACCGAAGGCCGTGCGGTCGGGCACGGCCTGTACCACCAGCTCAAAAATATCTGCCAAATTGAAGGTCCGCTTCATCTTCCTGTCTCCGTCTGTCCTTGAGTTGTTCTGAGTTCACTGTGTCTGCAATCGCTCTCATGCTCGGCGGCTGGCCTGCGGCACTCATCGTCCGCTTGAACTTGGGACAGACCCTTGGTCACTGGCGCGCCAATGCTCGGACCAAACGGCCTGCGCTGCCAAGAGCGCCAACCCTAGGGCGTGCGCCTGCCGGCTGGCAGCAGGCAAGCGCTGCCTGCGCTTTCCTGCAATGCCGCTCAAGCCGGCTTTCCTGCGGCCAGCTGCGCCGCGTAGTGCCTGATGACCCAGACATAAATTCCCACCGCCAGCAGATAGAACGCCAGCATGCAGACCAGCGCCCAGCGCAGCGACTCCTGCCCGTAACCGGCAGTGAAGGCGTCGCTGAGCAGGCCCACCGCCAAGGGCCCCAGACCGCCGCCGACAGCCGTCAGCAGCAGGTTGTAGATGGACAGCGAGGTCGCCAGGCGATGCGCTGCGATCACATTGGTCAGTGCCGCAAACACCGGCGCCGCCCAGAAGCTGGAGAAGATGGCAAACAGGCCATAGAAGGCCACGGCCTGGGGAATCTGCAGCCCCGCAAGCTGCCAGGTCTGGGGCGAGGTGTTGAGATAGAAGGCCAGCCCCAGCGGCACCGAGATCAGCGTGCCCAGAATCGGCATGCCCACCTGCCAGCGCTTGTCGCGCCTGGCCATGAGGTCCGTCAGCCAGCCGCTGAGCAAAGCGCCAGCGATGGCTGCAGGCCCGCCGATGAAGCCCATGATGGCGCCAGCATCCTTGAGCTGCAGACCGTGCGATCGCACCAGAAACGCCGTGTTCCACATGCCGATCGCATAGCCCGAGAACGCCATCAGCATGCTGGCCAGACCCAGGCCCACAAACGCCTTGTTGCGTGCCAGCGCGGCCATGACATCGCCAAATTTCTCGGCGGCGACCTGTGCCGCCGGGCGCCCGTCCTGAGCCCCCCGCACGGGCTCACGGCAGGTCAGGCGCAGCAGCAGGGCCACCAGCACGCCAGGCAAGGCCAGCCACAGGAAAGCCGAGCGCCAGCCGTAGTGCTGGGCAATCCAGGCGCCCACGCCGAGCCCCACCAGTGAGCCCAGGTGCGGCCCGAGGCTGAACACGCTCATGGCGCGGCTGCGCTGCTCGGGCGGATAGACATCGGCGATCATGGTGGTCGATGCCGCCGTGCTGCCCGCCTCTCCCACCGCCACGCCCACACGGGCGGCCGTCAGGCTTCAGAAGCCCACCGCCATGCCGCATAGTCCCGTGGCCATGCTCCAGCCGGCGCAGCACCAGGCAATCAGGTTGCGCCGGTTGCAACGGTCGGCAAACCGGCCGAAGGGCACGGCCAGAATGCTGTAGAACAGCGCAAAGGCCAGACCCGTGAGCAAACCCATGGCGCTGTCCGAAACGCCCATCTCCTGCTTGATGGGCTGAATCAGCACCCCCATGATCTGGCGGTCGATCATGCTCACGCCATAGACGAGCAGCAGTACCAGCAGCAGATAGTGACGTCGCCAGCCCGTCACATTGCTAATCGGTTGCCGATGGGCCGAAGCAGCTTGCGACACGCGGGTCGCAGCAGATGCACTCATTTCCTGTCTCCTGAAGAACGTGATCTGCGCCACGTTGAGTCAATGAAAGCTTCTTCCCCGCCGCAAGAGCTGGGCACCAGGGCACAGCACATGGTGCTGCGCCGCACCGGATCACCGGGCCAGCAGTTCGCAGAAGGGAACATCCCTGTCGCTGCGCGGCTCGGCGGCCAGCCCCAGCACGCGTTCGCCAATGCTGTTGAGCACCACCTCGTCGGTACCACCCGCAATGCGCATGCCGGCAGAGCCAAACCACAGACGCTCCACCATCGCAAAGCGCTCGCCCAATCCGCTGGCCGCCAGTTCGCTGGCCACCAGCACGCCGCGCTGGCCCAGCAAGTCGATCGCAAAGTAGCTGAAGGACTGCAGCGCGGCAGCGGCCACGTTCTTGGCGCCGCTCATTTCCGGGCCGGGCTGACGCCCCTTGCTCAGCGCCGTCAGTGCACGGCATTGCAGCAGCCATAGCGCCTGCTCCTTCAGATAGAGATCGGCCCAGCGCTCACGCAGTCGACCGTCCTCCAGTGCGGGCCGGCCTTCGAAGCGAAGATCGGCCAGCAAGCCTGCCGTGGTGCGCCACAGCTCGGCGGGCATCACGCCGCCAATGGCCAGACGCTCGGCCATCAGTCCCGTCAGCGTGACCTTCCAGCCTCCGCCGAGCTTCCCCACCAGCTGGCGGTCGGGCACGAACACGTCCTCGAAGAAGACCTCGTTGAACTCGGACTCGCCGCCGGCCTGGCGAATCGGGCGCACGGTAATGCCGGGCGAATGCATGTCCAGAAAAAAGGTGCTCAGCCCTTCAAACTTGCTGGCCTGCGGATCGGTACGGACCAGCACCAGGCCCCACTGGGCAAACTGCGCGAGCGAGGTCCAGACCTTCTGGCCGTTGAGTATCCAGCCCTCGCGGCCATCGGTCGCGCGCTCGGCACGTGTGCGCACCATGCCCAGGTCGGAGCCCGCACCTGGCTCGCTCAGCAGCTGGCACCAGAGGTTCTGGCCGCTCAGCGCCGGGGCCACATGCTGGCCCAGCACTTCGGGACTGGCATGTGCCATCACCGATGGCAGCACCATGCCCAGGCTCACATTGAACATGCCCGTGGGCACTTTGACCTTGCCCTCCTCCTGACGCCAGATCAGCTCCTGCATGGGGGTGCCGCCACG
Organism: Comamonas brasiliensis; assembly: GCF_018292285.1. NCBI lineage: Bacteria > Pseudomonadati > Pseudomonadota > Betaproteobacteria > Burkholderiales > Comamonadaceae > Comamonas > Comamonas brasiliensis. Next base: position 117,605 of record NZ_JAANES010000001.1, on the reverse strand, counting down.
GCCGCCGAGCACCTTGGGCCAGGTGATGGCGCCAAAGCCGGCGGCCGCCTTGCGGCCTTGCCAGACCCGGGCCGCCTCCAGGCGCTGCGCGGCCGTCATGTCGCGACCGAAATAGTCGTCGGCGCTGGCCTTGGGCTCGGCATTGGCCTGCAGCCAGGCACGGCATTCGGCGCGAAAGGCCGCCTCTTCGGGCGTGTCCTCGAAGTCCATGGACTGACTGTCGGCCTGCTTCGCGCTCTTTGCGGGCGCCTCGGGTTCAGCAGCGAGCAGCCGCTGCTGCAACTCGGCAGCGACCTGCTCGCGCCAGGCATGGATACTGCCCAGCTCCACGGCCTGCTGACGCGCGCGGCGATAGAACAGATGGCAGTCCAGCTCCCAGGTATAGCCCATACCGCCGTGGGTGTGCAAGTTTTCCTGTGCAGCGTCCGACAGCGCCTGGGTGCTGCTCACACGCGCTGCCGCAGCTGCGCCTGCCAGCTCGGGCGAGCCCTCGGTCGCAGCCATGTCCGCCGTCAGGGCCCAGGCGCCGTAGTAGCAATGCGCACGGGCCAGCTGGTTGCCGGTGTAGAGATGGGCCAGCTTGTGCTTGATGCCCTGGTAGGAGCCGATGGGCCGGCCAAAGGCCTTGCGCTCCCTGGCATAGCTGCTGGCCATCTCCAGCGCGGCGTCGGCCGCACCCAGCTGCTCGAAGGCCAGCATCACGGCCGCGCGATTGCGCACTCGCCGCATGACCTCGGCAGCGCTGCGGCTGCCGTCCAGCAGCTCGGCCTGCGTATTGTCGAAACTCAGGCAGGCATAGGGTTTGGAGGGGTCCAGCGTCTTGAGCTTTTCGCGCCGTACCGTGCCGTCAAACCTGAAGGCCACCAGCAGCTGCGCCCCCGTCGCGCTGCGCGCCAGCGCCACGCCCCATTGCGCGGCCATGCCGTCGGCCACCAGCGGGCAGTCGCCCTTCAGGGTCTTGCCGTCAAACAGGGGCAAACCGGAGGGAGGGCCCTGACCGTCCGCAGGCGCTGCCAGACAGCCAATGCTTCCGCCTGAAACCGGCAGCAGCCATTGCCGGCGCTGCGCGGAATGCTCCTGGGTAGATAGCAAAACGGCCTGCACCGCCAGATACATGGTCGAAGCCAGGGGCACGGGGCTGAGCTGGCGGCCCACTTCCTCGGCCACCACGCACATCTCCATGGCACCAAGCCCTATGCCGCCGCAGTCCTCGGGCAGCATCAGGCTGGTCACCCCCAGCTGGGCCATGCCGCTCCAAACGCTCCGGGCATGCTCGCCCTCGCCCTCCAGCAATGCACGCGCCTGCGTCAGCGGCGATTCCCTGGTCAGGAATTTTCGTATTTCGTTGCGCAAGGCATTCTGGTCGTCACTGAAATCGAAGTTCATCTTCTGTCTCCACCCAATCTTCCAAAGCTCAGGCCACGGCGGCGGCTCTTGCGCCATCTGACAGCGCAGCCGCCGCCGGGCCCGACATATGCGATACCCTGACGGCAGGCGGCGTCAGGCCCAGCACCAGGTCGGCCCCCTTGTCGCCGATCACCACCGATGCCGCATTCGTGTTGCCCGACACCAGATGCGGCATGACCGAGGCATCGATCACGCGCAGACCCTGCACGCCCTTGACCCTGAGGTCGGGCGTGACCACGCTCAGCGGGTCGGCTGCATCGCCCATGCGGCAGCTGCCGCTGGCGTGATGGCCCGAGCCCAGGTACATGGAGATCCAGTCCAGCAGCTCGTCATCGCTTTGCAGATCTGGCGTCGGGCGGGTCTGCGTTTCGATCAGCCCGGCCAGTGCGGGCTGACAGGCAATCGTGCGGGCCATGCGCACACCGTGGAGCAGCGCCTTTCGGTCACGCTCGTCGTGCAGAAAGTTCATGCGGATGCTGGCCAGTTCCTCGGGATGGCGGCTCTTGAGCCGGAGCTGGCCGCGCGAGTAAGGTCGCACCTGGTAGGGCGCCATCGTCATGCCGGGGAAGGCCTCGCAGCGGTAGTTCTTGCCGCTTTGCATATAGCCTTCGATATCGCCGGTCACGGGCAGGCCGTGAATCTGGATGTCGTTGTAGGGCAGACGCGCATCGCTGCTGAACCAGGCGGCAAACTCCGAAGCCGGCATCGCCATGGCGCCCTGCCTGGTCAGCAGGTAGCGGAGCAGCGAAGCGCCAATGCCCAGGCCGCGCAGCGAGCGGTTGAGGCTGGGCGTGCCGGCCTTCATGCGCCAGGACATGGGGACAATCGCATGGTCCTGCAGATTGGCGCCCACTCCGGGCAGATCCACCTTGACCTCGATTCCCATCTCCTGCAGATGCGCGGCCGGGCCGATGCCCGAGAGCATCAGCAACTGGGGCGACTGCAGGGCGCCCGCACACAGCAGCACTTCCTTGCGGGCGCGGGCAGCGTGGCTTGCGCCCGCCCTGTCCCTCCAGTGCACCGTGCTGGCGCGCAGCCCGTCCAGACCGATGCCGGTGACCAGCAACTGCATGCGTACATCCAGATTGCGCCGCTGCATGGCAGGCTCGATGGCATTGCGGGCCACCGACGAGCGCCGGCCGTTCTTGAGATTGACCTGAAACAGCCCCGCGCCTTGCGGATGGCCGTTGTTGAAATCCCGGCAGGCGGGCAGGCCTGCCTGAATCGCGGCCCTCACCATGGCCAGCGATACCGGGTGCGGATGGTGCAGATTGTTGGCGGTCAGCGGCCCGCCCCGCCCATGCCAGGGCTGGGTGAACTCTGCCTCGCTGCGCTGCTGGTCCTCGGTGCGCACAAAGTAGGGCAGCAACTGCTCATAGCTCCAGCCCGCCGCCCCCTGGGCAGCCCAGCTGTCGAAATCCGCCCGGTCGCCGCGCACATAGATCATGCCGTTGATGGACGAAGATCCGCCCAGACGCTTGCCGCGCGGCAGGCTGATGCGGCGATTGGCCGCGTGCTGCTCGGGCTCTGTCTCATGGCCCCAGGAATACTTGGGGCTGTTGATCATCTGGCCCCAGCCCGAGGGCATGGACACCAGCAGATCCTTGTGGCTGGCGCCGCCTTCCAGCAGCAGCACCTTGTGCTCGCGGTTCTCGCTCAGTCTTGCCGCCAGAGTGCCACCGGCCGAGCCCGCGCCGATGACGATGTAATCAAAGACTTCATCCATGGCCTGTCTCCATTGATTGTTATTGGATGAGTGACCGTGCCGGGCCGATACCGGGTGAGCGCGCCCGCCCACCCTTTGGGCTCTGCTCAGGCCCTGGCAGTTTTGCCGTAGAAGGTCTGCCCCCTGGCCGCCATATCGCGCAGCAGCTGCGGCGGGCGCAGTTGCTCGCCAAACAGATCGGCCAGACGGTCGGCCTCGGCCACGAACTGCGGCAGACCTATGCCGTCGATAAAGCAGAATGGGCCGCCCGTGTAGGCCGGAAATCCCACGCCGAGAATCGAGCCGATGTCGCCATCGGCCGGCGCCAGCAGAACGCCCTCCTCCATGGCACGCGCGCCTTCGACGGCCTGCACATAGAGAATGCGCTGTTTGAGATCATGGGCGCCGGGCTGCTTGGCTTTGAGCGGGTAATGCTCGGCCAACCCGGGCCAGATGCGCTTGCCGCTACCGCCTTCACTCTGGTCGTAGTCATAAAAGCCCTTGCCCATCTTGCGGCCCAGGCGACCCAGCTCGAACAGCTTGCCGATCACGGGCACGGAACGGCCCGGCTTGTATTCCCCGGGGAACTCCTTGGCCTGGGCTTCGCCCGCATGCTTGGACAGGTCAATCGACAGCTCGTCGGTAATCGCCAGCGGTCCCACGGGCATGCCCGCATGCCTGGCGCAGTTCTCGATCAATGCCGGGGCAATGCCTTCGGCCACCATGCCGATGGCGTCATCCACAAACGCGCCGATGAAGCGGCTGGTAAAAAAGCCGCGCTTGTCATTGACGACAATCGGCGTCTTCTTGAGCTGAGCCACGAAGTCCAGTGCCTGCGCCAGCGTGGCATCCGATGTCTGCCTGCCGCGAATGACTTCCACCAGCGGCATCTTGTCGGCCGGCGAGAAGAAATGCAGACCGATGAAGCGATCGGGCCGCTCGCTCGCCTGCGCCAGCAGACTGATGGGCAGGGCCGATGTGTTGCTGGCCAGCACGCAATGCGCAGGCAGCACGGCGTCCAGCTTCTTCGTGACTTCGGCCTTGATGGCCCGGTCTTCAAACACGGCTTCGACCACCATGTCCGCGTCGCGCAGCAGCTCGTAATCGGTGCCGGGCATGATGCGTGCGAGGATGGCGTCGGCCTTCTCGCGGCTCTGGCGGCCCTTGTCCACCTGCTTGGCCAGCACCTTCTCGGAGTACTGCTTGCCCTTGTCCGCTGCCGCCTGATCCCGGTCTATCAGCACCACCTGAATGCCGCGCTGGGCGGCCACCAGCGCAATGCCAGCGCCCATCATGCCTGCACCGATCAGGCCCAGCTTGCGGCATTGGAAGGGCTCAAAGCCTGCCGGGCGGTGCATGCCTTTCTCGGCCTTGGTCTTGTTGACGAAGAGCGTGCGAATCATGCCGCGCGCCACGGGGCTGCGCGACAGCGTGGCCATGTACTTGCTCTCGATGCGCAGGCCCTTGTCCATCGGCAGCTGGCAGCCTTCGTAGATGCAGCTCTGGATGCACAGCGGCGCCGGCATATTGTGAAAGGTCTTGGCCTGCAGCAGGGTGTTGCCCACCACGAAGGCCGGGGCCACGCGCGCATCCAGCGGGCCGCCACCGGGAATGCGAAAACCTTTCACATCCCAGGGCTGCACCGCCGTGGGACTGGCCAGCAGCCAGGCCTTGGCAGCGCCGAGCAACTGCTCGGGAGCCACCACCTCGTCCACCAGTCCGGCCTCCCTGGCCTTCACGGCCTGCAGCTGCTTGCCCTCCATCAGAAAAGGCATGGCGGCCAGAATGCCGATCATGCGCGGCAGGCGCTGGGTGCCGCCGGCGCCGGGCAGCAAGCCCACTTGCGCCTCGGGCAGGCCGACCAGAACCGTGGGGGCATCGGCGGCAATGCGGTGGTGACAGGCCAGGCAGATTTCATAGCCGCCGCCCAGTGCCATGCCGTTGATGGCCGCCACCAGCGGCTTGCCCAGGGTCTCCAGTTTGCGCAGCAGCCTGGACAGCGACGCGCAGGACTCGAACAGTTCCTCGATGGGCATGTCCGCCATGGCGTCGATATTGGCCTCCATGCCCATCAGGTCGGCCCCCGCGACAAAGCTGTCCTTGCCCGAGGTGATGATGCCGCCGCGCACCCGGTCGTCGCCTTGCATGCGTGCAATGCAGGCCTCCAGGCTGTCCATGAAGGCCTGGTCGATCACATTCATGGTCTTGCCGGGGTAGTCCAGCGTCAGCGTGGCAATGCCGTCCCCATCTACGGCGTAGCGAATGATTTCCGTTGTCATGATTTCTGCTTCCTCACTCACACGCGTTCGATGATCATGGCCGAGCCCATGCCCGCCGCCACGCACAGGCTGATCAGCGCTGTGCGCTTGCCGGTGCGCTCCAGCTCGTCCAGCACCGTGCCCAGAATCATGGCGCCCGTCGCCCCCAGCGGGTGGCCCATGGCAATCGCGCCGCCGTTGACGTTCATGCGCTCATGGGGAATGTCCAGCTCCTCCATCATGGTCAGCACCACCGTGGCAAAGGCCTCGTTGAGCTCCCACAGATCGATGTCCGAAGCCTGCATGCGCGCCCTGGCCAAGGCCTTGCGTGCGGCGTGGGCCGGGCCGTCCAGCATCAGGGTCGGCTCGGAGCCTATGCTGGCAAAGGCACGGATGCGCGCACGGGGCTTCATGCCCTGCCTGGCACCCGCTTCTGCCGTACCGATCAGCACGGCCGCTGCCCCATCGACAATGCCCGAGCTATTGCCCGCGTGGTGATGGTGATGAATCTGCTCGACCTGCGGATAGCGCTGCAGCGCCACGCTGTCGTAGCCGTATTTCTGGCCCATTTCGGTAAACGCGGGCTTGAGCGCGGCCAGCGATTCGACCGAGGTTTCGGGACGAATCGTCTCGTCTTTTTCAAGCAGCGTCAGGCCCAGGAAATCCTTGACGGGCACGACCGACTTGTCAAAGCGCCCTTCGGCCCAGGCCTGCGCCGCACGACGATGGCTTTCGGCCGAGTACGCATCCAGATCCTGGCGGCTGTGGCCGCGCAGCGATGCCAGCAGATCCGCCGAAATACCCTGCATCACGAAATAGGTCTTGCTGGCCAGCTGCGGGTCCTGCGCCCAGGCACCGCCGTCCGAGCCCATGGGCACGCGGGACATCATCTCCACGCCGGCACCGATCGCCATATCGGCCTGACCGGCCATGACCTTGGCCGCCGCAAAGCTCACGGCCTCCAGGCCCGAGCCGCAGTAGCGGTTGAGCTGCACGCCGGCCACGCTCTGCGCATAGTCGGCCTGCAGCACCGCCATGCGGCCCACATTGCCGCCCTGCTCGCCCACGGGCACCACACAGCCCATGACCACATCGTCCACCGCCGATGTATCGAGCTGGTTGCGCTCACGCAAAGCCTGCAGCGGCTGGGCCGCCAGCCAGACCGGCGTCACCTCATGCAGTGCTCCATCCGGCTTGCCCTTGCCTCGGGGGGTACGGACATGGTCGAAGATCAATGCCTCCATCTGCTTTCCTCACATCACCAGGTTGTTATCGAGTTCTTTTTCAGATTGCCATACGGCTTTGGCCCAAACCTACCTGATTCAGACTAGGGGCAGACTATGAGAAAAACCGGCCGCAACCACCCCTGGCGGCACATGGCTTGCCTCTTCGACCGCAAAAGCCGGTTTGCGGCGCAAAAATGCCCGCAGCGGGGCTTCCTCGCCTTCGGCGCCACCGCTCTTGGTCTCATGGGTGACAAAAAGCCTTCCGGCTTGCACCGCCGGAAGGCTGCGTGAAAGGCTGTCGGGCTCAGGCCACCAGACCACCGCCGTTGACCGGCAGCACCTGGCCGTTGACCCATTCCGCCTCGGTCGATGCCAGATAGCTCACGGCCGCGCCCACATCCTGGGGCGAGCCGGCCCGGCCCACGGAAGTGCCCTTCTTGGCAATCTTCTCCGAGCCTTCCCAGTTGTTCATGGTGCCCAGCGACAAGGCGTTGGCCGTCACGCCATGCGGGCCGACCTCGCCCGAGAGATTGCGGATGAAACCGATAGCCGCCGCCTTGGCCGCCCCGTAGGCGCACAGCCCCATGCCCGTGGCCGTGCGCGCCGCATCGGAGTTGATGGCGACGATGCGGCCCCAGCCCTGTTGCTGCATGGCGGGCAGCAGCGCCTGGCAGGCATGCATCAGCCCGTGCAGATTGAGCTGCAGCCAGGCGTTCCACTCGGACTCGGGCGACTGCAGAAACGGCGTGTAGCCCCAGCCCTGGGCCGGAATGCCGGCGTTGTGCACAAAGATATCGACCACGCCCACCTCGGCCTGGATGCGCTCGACCATGGCAAAGATGGCGGCGCGGTCGGTCAGGTCCGCCGCCTGGGCCGAAGCCTTGAAACCCATTTCCTGCAACTGGCGCGCCGCATTCTGCGCGCGGTCCAGATGAAAATCATTGACCACCACATGCGCGCCCTGCGCGGCCAGCGCCTGCGCGATACCGAACCCCATGCCGCGCCCGGCGCCGCTGACCAGCGCCACTTTCCCATCCAGCCTGAACATGTCTCGCACTCCTTGTTTATGGAATGCCCAGTGTTGGACTGGCCTGCGCCCCGGACATACTCCAAATGGACGGGGTCAAAACCGGCGGGATCCACAAGATAGAAAAGTCAGAGACACCACAGGAGACCGACTTGAGCACAGAAAACCCGTCCCAGGGCCAGAACGCTGGCCCCTTGTCCGGCATGCGCATCCTCGAATTCGCAGGCATAGGCCCTGCCCCATTTGCCGGCATGATGCTGGCCGACATGGGGGCCGAGCTCATTCTCATCGAGCGCAGCGCCGACCATGCAGCAGCATCCCGCTACCCGCGCATGGCGCAGAACCGGGGCAAGAAGTCCATCGCGCTGGACCTCAAGTCCGAGGCCGGACGCGCCGCTGCCTGGAAGCTGATCGAGTCTGCCGACGCGCTCATCGAAGGCTTCAGGCCTGGCGTGATGGAGCGCCTGGGCTTCAGCCCCGAGGAAGTCGCCCGCCGCGCGCCCCGCCTGGTCTTTGGCCGCGTCACCGGCTGGGGCCAGACCGGCCCGCTGTCCCAGGCCGCAGGCCATGACATCAACTATGTGGCGCTCACGGGCGTGATGTCCACCTCCATGCGCCCCGGCCAGGCGCCCGTGCTGCCGCCGACCATTGTGGGCGATATGGCGGGTGGCGCCATGTTTCTGCTGTTCGGCCTTATGTGCGCCATGCACGAGGCACGCCAATCCGGCAGGGGTCAGGTGGTGGACGCGGCCATGATCGACGGTGTGGCGGCCATGAGCGGGCTGATGCACCAGATGCGCGGCGCCATGGGCTACTGGAAGGACGACCCCGCGCAGAACCACTTTCTCAACACCTCTCCCTTCTACGAGGCCTTCGAGTGCGCCGATGGCAGATACATCACCCTGGGCGCGATCGAGCCGCAGTTCTATGCCTTGCAGCTGCAGAAGCTGGGCCTGACCGATGTGGACCCCAGGCGCCAGTACCAGAGCGCGGACTGGCCCGAACTCAAGTCCCGGGTGGCCGCGATTGTGCGCGGCAAGACCCAGGCACAGTGGTGCGCGGAACTCGAAGGCAGCGATGTCTGCTTTGCCCCGGTACTGAGTCTGGCCGAAGCCCCTTCTCATCCGCACAACGCCCAGCGCCAGCTGTTTGTCGATCTGGAAGTGGAAGGCAGCAGCCAGCGCCAGCCGGCACCCGCGCCACGCTTTTCGCGCACCCCGGCGCGTCGACCCACGCCGGGCAGCAGGATCGGCCAGGACACCGATGCCGTGCTCGCGTCCCTGGGCTATACCCAGGCCGATATAGCGGCGCTGCGCGAGAGCAAGGCCTGTGCCTGAGCAGCCATCGGGCAATCGGCTAAGCGACCAAGCGACCAAGCGGCGCACTGAATGAATGCTACTTAAAATATAGCTACTATCGCCTAATATGAATAGATTTCATATATTTTTCATACTGAAATCTATGTATATCAAGCGATAGCAGCTATCACTATTCAAGCAACTTGCTTTTCCGGGATGGACGCTGCCATGCAGGCCAAGCTCCAAGTCACCAGAGCGGCTGCGGCGCTATGCCGCAGACGAGCTGGATAGAACGACCTTGTTGCGCCCGGTCATCTTGGCGCTGTACAGCGCCTTGTCGGCCGAACGCAGCACCTCCTGCACATCCAGATCCTTGCCCGGCACCCAGGCCGCACAACCGATGCTGACCGTGATGCAGCCGAATTCGCTTCCGGTGTGCGCAATCGCAAGTTCGGAGACTGCCTCCCGGATGTTCTCGGCAATCAGCGCGCCTCCATCCAGGGTCGTGTCCGGCAGCACCACGATGAATTCCTCACCCCCATAGCGGGCCGCGCTGTCCTCGGGGCGCCGGATATTGTTGGCAATGCATCTGGCCACGGTCGCCAGAACCATATCCCCGGCCTGATGTCCGTAGGTGTCGTTGTAGGCCTTGAACCAGTCGATATCCACGAACAGCAGCGAGAAGGCGCTGTGACTTCTTTTGGCCCTGTGCCACTCATGCTCGATGATCTCGTCGAGCTTGCGGCGGTTGTTCAGGCCGGTCAGTCCATCGGTACGCGCCAGCAGCGCCAGTTCGGACTCTGCGCGCATGCGGCGCTTGAGCTGCACTCCGAACGCAAAGGACAGTCCGATGAAAGCCATGGTGAGCGTTCCCATGACGGAGGCAATCAGCAAGGCGCGCTGGCGCCAGACTGCGTAGATATCGGAATGCGCCTTCGCCACCATGATGATGAATGGCAGGCTCGGAAGATTCTTGAAGTAGTACGCGCGCTGCGCGCCATCCAGGTAGGAGGTGTCCGAGAAGCTGCCTTCGGGCGCCAGCATGAACTGCTTGAAGGTGCTGGCATTGCGGATATTGCGCCCGATGACCTTGGCATCGAAAGGCTGGCGCATCATCATGGCGCCATCCTTTCTGATCAGGGCCAGCGATCCATGCTTGCCCAGCGAAAGCGCGGAGAACAGCTTCTGAAAATACTCGAGCTGGACATCGATCAGCACAATGCCCGCGAACGAGCCGTCCGCATGGGAGATACGGCGGCTCAGCGGAATGCTCAGCGAGCCGCCATGCAGCGTCGATGAATAAGGGTCTCCCACATAGAGACCGACGTTGGGGCTTTCCTGATGCACCTTGAAGAAATCATGCTCCAGGTAATGCCCGTTCAGCGGATTTTCCGAGCCTGCATTCAGGACCACTCGCCCCTGCGCATCGAGCACCAGGATGGAGCCCAGATAGGAGGCCGTAGCGGCCTTGTCGAACAAGGCTGCGTTGCGCACATGCGGGGACGCGGCCATGACTTCGGAGTCGTTCAGCCCATCGACCACGGCCTGCAGCGACAGCGCATAGAGTTCGAAGTTCCGCACCACGTCGTTTTCGGCAAGAAGCGCCACATTGCGTGATGTCTCTATCGCATGCGCCATGGCATCCAGCCGACTCTGATAGAGAACAAAGGTGCAGATGGCCGTCATCGAAAGCGCAATGATCCCCCCTACCAGAAGCATTGCATAGGGAGCTCGGGAAACGACGTTGCTGTGATCAAAAGCAGGCTTGCGAAATAGTTTCATGTCGTTGCTGTATTTGAGCGAGCCGGTCACATTTCTTCGATGCAGGCATGCGGGTGCGCTCTTGCGAGACAACACCGTGCACTGGCCTCCGCGCTCCCCATTCTGCCTGTGTTTGCCGCAACAGAGCCAGGCCCTGGCAGCACCTGCCGGTGGCACGCCTGCAAGCAAGCGAACCTCGAGAGCGGTTTCGGAGAGATGGGATAACCCCAGAAAAAGCAAGCCGGCGCCAGGGCACCAGCACCGGGATGCCGGTACTAACCGGCTGGCAGCCTTCATAAGCGGAACAGCGGCGACCCTCGCCGAGGCTTTACGGCAAGCTCTTGGCACGTAAGCTGCCAAAGTTGGTGCGACCCGCCGTAGAGGCGGCCTAACTCGCGCCATCGTTCTACACCTACGGCGACTGAAAGGGCGGAAAACGACCCATAGCAGACAATCAAGCAATTAACGACTGAGTTCAGCGGGCGCTGCAGGCGATCCGCTGGAACTATGGGTTAGTCGTGATTTCGTACAGAGCTGTTCTTCAAGTCCCACTTTGCAAGCCATTCTTCACGAGTAATTGAGTTGCTATGCAATGTTGAGTCATGTGATCCGCGTTCGACCTCATTTCTGCCACTATCTGTTGCGTAGTACCCAGATGCGGTAATTAGTTTGTGTTCGTCAGCCGAAGCCATGCGCCGACTCGAATGAGAGCAGTTTTTGCAACTAGGGCAGCAAAACTTCTGTGCTCTACTAGACGCGGTGAAAAAACGATTGCAATACGCACACTGTTTCTGCAAAGCGGGCTCCGATTTGATGACTAGCGTTTGAAATGAGGGGCGTGACCCGGCTTACCGGGGCACGTCTTCTCGATTGAAGAGTTGGGCGTCATTGCGCAGTGAGCCTAAATTTCGACGTTGTCGCTCTTGTCTCTATTGCAGTCGTAGCAGGTCAATCGAATGTTTTGTTCTTCGCTACTACCACCTTTGGCGTGTGGAATGATGTGATCGAACTCAACTTCGTCATCTCGTAAATGGCACCCGCACTCTTGACAAGTGTAGTTGTCTCTGCGGACAACACGCATCTTCACGGTAAATGGGATATACCTGCCACGGCGTCGTTTGTCCGATGTTTCCGAAATATCTTCACCGACAAACATCACTGGGCAAATGTGGCCAAAGATGTTACAGGCCATATCTGCGACTACATCAGGGATTGACTCTGGTAGTGCTTCAGCATCGAAGGCATCTACTTGTTTTTGAAATGACTTCCGCCGTTTCTCGTCGAGTGGTCGACGGCTATCGAGAAAGTTTGTAGCGAGTATTCCCTCGATCGTTGCTATCTCCGCTTTGATGGCACGTCGGAGTTCTGGTGTGATTCGAATCCTCTTTTCTGTGTCGTCTTCATCGAAGGCAAATGGTGGGGTGTAAAGATGGATAGGCGGCAATTCCTCAGACGATAGGAGCGCTTCCATCGATTCCGCCTTCTCAAAGGCGTTTTCGAAGACTTTGATGTCCAGTCTGCTTCGCTTTACATGCCTAGCAAATGCATCTGGATCTTTGACGCTGAGGTCAAGCAGACCTTCAAAGATGGTGCGTTTCTCTTCTGAGATGGGCCCGAACTCACCAAGTTGACCAGTCTTAAGGCAGTTGACAAGATAGTCGTGGTGTTTCTGCGATTCGGCTCTTAGAACTGGAAGCAGTGGCGACTGCTCGACGAACGGGCCATACGGGCAGTATTTAAGTTCCCAGCATGGCTTGCACACACGAGTGGCTCGGTGCTTCCAATCTCTCAAAAAATCTTTGTCTGAGATATCAATCTCGTAACCAAGCCGTTCTTTGATAGACGGATGGATAGGCTGTTTGCTCATGGTGAATGGCCGATTTTTATGATGCCCAACTGGATTTAGACGACATGGGATGTACATGTCTGGTTCATCTAATACTGTATGTGTGTGTAGTTCAACAGGAAAATTGGCTGTTGCCATGTTTAGACAAGCCTAAAAATTCAGATCTCAGTTTTTTATAGATGCTGAAGTTCAAGATTCAAAGGACTGCTCATGGCCGGTAGCGTGAATCCACGGATATGCCCGGAAGCGAACGCCCCGATATGCGATCCCGCCGGGGCAGGCAGGCCAGAAAACGTCTATAAGCAGGCGTTGCTTATGGCCGAGCTTGCATTAGCCCTGAGGCATCTGGCTCATGTCCATGAACATGATTTCCCAGATATGGCCGTCCACGTCCTCGAAGCTGCGCCCATACATAAAGCCGTGGTCTTGCAGGGGGTTCACGTCCGGCTTGCCGCCGTGAGCGGAAGCGGCAGCAACCATGTCGTCGACAGCCGCACGGTCGTCCGCGCTCAGGCAGAGCATGACTTCGCTGGCTACGTGGGCGTCCACCATTGGCTTTCGGGTGAACGTGGCCCACTTCGGGTGGGTGAGCAGCATCACGTAGATGCTGTCGGAGACGACCATGCAGGCGGCGGTGTCGTCGCTGAACTGCGGGTTGTTGACAGCGCCGATTGCTTCATAGAAGGACTTGGCCTTTGGCAGGTCGGCGACGGGCAGGTTGACGAAAATTTGCTTGGGCATGTGAGACTTTCAAGATCTGCGTTGAGAAAGAATCCTCAGGCATTGGCGAGCGACGTCAACAGTTCGCCCAGGCGCTGCAAGCTGGATGCATGACCGTCTTCCTGCCCAGAATGAATAGCAATGGCATGACAAGCACAGCTTGCCAGTTCCGGAGCGGACGAACAGCCTGCCGGGACATCATATCCAGTTGGCCCCGCGTCAGCCAACTGCGTTTGCTGCCGTTCAGATTGCTGACTGACAATGGCCGCGACCAGCGGTGGATTCAACCGATCAATGCAATGCTCCAGCGCTTGCATCTCGATGCCTGCCAGCCGCCAAGCGATGACCGCCACCAAGCTGGCCTCGCGCAGCGGCGGCGCTCGGCGCAGTGACTTGTCATTCGCCGACCATGCCGCTGCTCAGTCCTCGGTAACCACGGCGCCATCCATGTCCACGGTGATGGTGGCTCCCGGACGGATTCGTATGCCGGCGATGTTCAGGATCACACCAAGCTCCCCCCATCCGGTGCGACCGGCGCGCAGCGGGGTCTGACCAAGCGCAAATATGCCCATGTCCAAACTGCCAAGGGTCTGGACATCGCGCACCGCTCCCTCGATGACCACTCCGGCCCAGCCGTTCGCCAGCCCGGTGCGCGCCATGTTGTCGCCCAGCACGGCGACGCGAAGCGATGCGCCCGCGTCCACCACCAGCACCCGTCCAAGGCCAGGCGTTGCCAAGGTCTGACGGATCAGGGCCGCATCCTCATGGATTCGCAGCGTTTGGATGCGGCCAGAAACCGTGGGGTTGCCGCCATACGAGCGCCAGTTGCTTGTGCAAACCTGGGCTGCATCTCCCAGGCTGTCGCACAGATCCGCAGTGTTGATTCGCATGCTGCCTCAGTCCAGGGTAGCGCCGGATTGCTTCACCAGCTTCTGGTGCTTGATCAATTCGGACAGGAAAAATGCAGGTGCTTCATTCGGCCCTTTGTCGAGCATCAGGAGCCCCTGTCCGGCGATGGCGGCCTGCGCTTGCGCAGATCCCATTGCCGTTTTCACGGCGGCCGCATACTGGTTGACCAGTGGCTTGCCAAGTCCTGCGGGCCCAATCAAGGCAATCCAGGCATCGAAGCTGTATTCGGGAACACCGGCTTCCATCATCGTAGGAACTTCGGCAAGAGCGGACGAGCGAATCGTCGTGGACACGGCGAGTGCACGTAGCGTCCCGGCCTTTACCTGCGGCACGACCTGGGAGACGGAGACAAAGGCAAGCTGCACCTGACCGCCGATCAGATCCGTGATCAGAGGGCCGGTGCCACGGTAAGGCACATGCTTCATGCTGATGCCGGTTTCGGAGATCAGCAGCTCGCTGGCCAGGTGCAGCGTGCTGCCATTGCCTGCCGATCCATAGTTCAGGGCTCCTGGATGGGTCTTGGCATAGTCTCGCAACTCCTGCAGGCTCCTGACCGGCAGCTTGGGGTTGACGACCAGCACCAGCGGCACGGTGGCAAGCACGGCAATCGGTGTGATGTCCTTGATGCTGTCATAGGGGATGGTCTTGTAGATCCCGGGGTTGATGACGTGGTTGGAAGAGATCATGCCCAGGGTCAGGCCGTCCTTGGCGGCCCTGACGACCTGTGCCGTACCCGGAATGCCCCCCGCCCCCGCCACATTCTCGACAACGACGGGATGGCCGGTTGTCCGCCCCAGACCGGGACCCAGCGCGCGTGCCACGGCATCCACCGTGGAGCCGGCCGTCAGCGGCACCACCATGCGGATGGGCTTTTCCGGCGCGGCCAGCTGTGCGCTTGCGCCGAAAGAGGCGCAGGCCATGATGAGCAGCAAAGCGAGCCTGCGCTTGCCTGGAATGGTTGTCATCGTTGTCTCCTTTTTTTATGGCTGTCGATTGGGATCAGATCGAGTGGCGTTGCCTGAGCTCTTCAAAAGACAGCAGCTCTCCGGCGATTGCACTGGCTGCGACGGTTGAGGGGCTTGCAAGCCAGACGCTGCCCGGGCCTCCCCGGCCCGGAAAGTTGCGATTGATGGCGCTGACCGTGACCTGATCAGGCCGGATGGAGCCTCCAGGACCGCAGTTGCCACATGCTCCGCAGGAAGGCTGAAGCATCCGCGCTCCCACCCGCTCGAATGCCTCGAGATAGCCGGCCGCCAGACAATGATCCCGGACCGCTGTCGTGCCGAACTGCAGGAATAGATCGACACCGGCAGCCACGCGCAAGCCTCGATCGGCAGCCCATTGCAGCACCTCGTGGTAGCGCTCGAAGTCCTCGCGCTTTCCGGCCGTGCAGGAGCCTCCGTAAGCAATGTCGATCCGCACTTTCTGCCCGATCGCAGCCAGAGGTCGGCCATTGCCGGGATCACCCGGCGAGGCAACCATGACCGGCACTGCGGAACAGTCGATCCGGATGGTCTGTGCATAGCTCGCATCTGGATCGCTGTGCATCCAGTCCTCGATCACGAAACGCATTGCGCGCCGCTCGAGCAGGAATCTCAGTGTCTCGGCGTCCGGCGCCACAATCCCCGTGAAACCGCCCAGCTCGGCGCTCATATTGGTGAGGGTGGCACGCTCGTCGGTGCTCATCCTCGCGATGGCAGCCCCCGTGAACTCAAAGACTTTTCCCACGCCCCCTCCCGCGCGGATATAGGGCTGCGCCAGGAGATGCAGCACCACATCCTTGGCCGTCACGTTCGCCGAGAGCTCGCCATCGAGGACGATGCGCAGGCTCTCGGGGACCGTCAGGCGCACTGCCCCCGTGACGAAGGCATTCGCCATATCGGTGGTGCCTATGCCGAACGCGACACAGCCCAGAGCACCGCTATGGGGAGTGTGGGAGTCCGTTCCCACGACCAGTTGCCCGGGCAGGGCATAGCGCTCGGCCATCATGGCGTGTGAAATACCGGCGACGTTGCGCCCGTCCTCGGCCCTGGCCTCCAGTTCGGTCAGCGTCCGGTGGGTGAGCAGGCCGTACTCGCCGGCGAAGTCGCGCTGCGCCCGCACCATGCGATGGACTTTGGGAACCAGACCCTCCCTGACATGGGTCGGGCTTTCCTCCACATAGGAAGTGTGATCCTCGAAGACGAGGATGGAGCCAGGGTCGCTCAGATGAAGCGGCCGGTCGAACGCGGCATGAAGCATGTGCGCTGCCATGCCGGTGTAGTACTCATGGATGAAACGCCAGTCGGCCCGCACAAAGGCGCCATCGCCGGGCGCAGGATCGGCCACCGTCACGCCCGTGGTCAGTGCGTGCCTGGTCACGATCTTCTCGAACAGGGTGCGCGGCCTGCTGGCGATCTCAGGCGCAGCGGAGATCCGCCCCAGATGCGCACGGCCGAACGGCAGCAGACCGCCCTCCCGCAGAATCGCGGCAGCAAGTGCATCCCGCCCATGGACCAGCTCTTGCCAGCCAATGGCTTCGCCGGCTTCAATCCTGGCAATCAGGCTGAAATCCGTGGAGGTGATGAGTCCGATGTTGTCGGCGTTCTGCCTGTAGATGCGCTCGAAGCTCTCGGCGATCACCAGGCGTACGCCCGCCAGCTTTTCGGCGGCCGGGCTATGTTCGCGGGAAGAGCCCTTGCCATAGCGCCTTCCCGCCACGACGACCTGTATCCGGCTGTCCCGCATGGCATCGACTGCCACGGGCAGCTCACCCTGGGTCCTGAATCCCGTATAGGGATAGCGCCCCAGTTCGTTGTCGAAGTGCGTGAGAATCGCGATCGGTGTGATCTCGTCCGTGGACACATCGTCGCGCAAAGGCAGCGCATCGGCCAGCCGAACCGGCTGACCGCCAAGTGCCTTTTTCACCGTTGCCGGGCATTGGCTGAGGTAGAGGATGCGTGGCGAAAAGCGGGCTGCTGAATGGAGTTGGGTTTGCATGCGCCATCATCGAACGATGGCAGATCAGCGGGTAGCGCTAAGACAGCACGGGGGATCGCGCAAAACTCGGCGACCGGAATTACCCCGAAAGCACGTCCATCAAAGCCTGGGTCGACCGAAGCTGAGGCTGACGCCGCAAGGCATACAGGCGCAGTTCGCGCATGGCCCAGGGTTCTGCCAAGGGGCGGCATACGAAACCTGCCGTTCCCGCATAGGCCGACGTGGCACTTTGGGGAATCACGGCAATGCCCAGGCCCGCCTCCACCATCCGGCACACGGCATCGAAGCTGCTCAGGGACACCTCGGGCGTGAACCGCATCTGCAGGGCTTGCGCACGCTCGTGTAGCAGCCTGTCCAGCGCGCCCCCCTGGTGCACGCCGATGAGAGGAAACTCCAGCACCTTCGAGAAATCGATGGCCTCGGACTCCTCGAGGCAATGCCCTCTTGGAAGGACGACATGCAGGGGATCGGAGGCGAAATACCAGGAGTCGACCCCGGTCGGAACATTGACAGCCACACCCAAGCCCACATCGGCGCGATCATCGAGACAGGCTCTGATGACCTCGCGGGTGTCCGCCTCATGCAGCGATATCCGCACATGTGGAAAGCGAGCCCTGAACGTGGACAGCTTCTCGGGCAGAAAACCGATGACTGCCGACATATTGGCGTAGAGGCGAACCGTTCCCCTCACCTCTTCGCCATGCTCCTGTACCTCCCGGATCAAACCCTGCAGCTCATCGTCGATCTGCAGGCCGCGCTCGAAAACGATGCGGCCCGCATCGGTCAGGGTCACGCCCCGAGGCGAGCGGATCAGCAGGGCGGTTCCGAAAGAATGTTCAAGATCGGCAATCCGGCGGCTCAGGGCCGATGAGGCGATGTGTTCCTGTTCCGCCGCCCTCGCAATGGAGCCTGTTCTTGCGACTGCGGAAAACAGTCTCAGGCTATAGGCATCCAGGCGTCTTGCAGGGGGTGGGGTTGACTTCATCGCACGGCTGATAGTTGCTTGCCGGACGATAACAGACAAGACAGGAAAGGCCGTCACCGAAGCCTGCGCGCCGCTTGCAGGCAGGCCTTTCAATCCACCGCGATCGATTTGCATCCGCAGGCCATGCGGCAACTGCTGCATCAACAGAAAACGTGCCTGAGCCCGCTTTCTGTTGATGTCGACCGTTCTTACTTGTTGCCCAGCCAGGCCACGCTGTTGAGGAAGATGCGCACCAGCTCGGTCTGCCGGCGCACGCCCGTCTTGGAGAAGATGGAGCGCAGATGGGCTCTCGCCGTATTGCGGCGGATATTGAGCGCTTCGGCGGCCTCTTCCAGCGACAGGCCGTTGGCCAGCTGGATGGCCAGCGAGGTCTCTGCCGGCGTCAGCTGGAACAGCTGCTGGGCCAGCTTCACGGGTGGGTCGGCCTTGCCGCCTGTGTCGCGTACAAAGACGGCGACACTGGGGCGCTGCTTGCCTTCGGTCCACTCGTCGGGCGAGATGCTCTGTACCACCACACCCCAGTTGAGCTGACCCGACTGGCGGCTGACCGACATGCCTTCGGTCATCGACAGACGCGAGACCTGGGTATGCATCAGCGCGTCCTTGATCAGGCGCTGCAGCTTGCGGTTGTCGTTGGCGTAGTTGGCCTCCAGCATGCCGCCGGAGATCTTCAGGCCGTCCTGCATGTCCAGGATGCTGGCAGCGGCAGGATTGCACTCCAGCACATTGCCGTTCTGGTCGAGGATGACCACGCCCACCATCAGCTGGGCCGTGGCCTTGCTGTAGAGCGAGATGACCTGGCGATCCTGGTTCACCGAGAGATGCAGATTCAGCGCGCGCTTGATATGCGGCAGCATCATGGAGCCGAAGGCACGCTCCTGCTTGTTGAAAGCCGGGGCCCCTTCGGGCCGCGTGACGCGCAGTCCGTAGACGCAGCTGTCCTTGGTGACGATGTCGGCAGCCATCACGTGAAAGACCTGCAGCTGCTTGCACCAGTCGTTGTAGTAGCTCGAAGCGCGCCACTCGGACTCGGGCATCACATCCCCCACCGTCACGATACGGTCGGTGGGCATGCTGCGAAACGGGCTCATGCTGATCTTGGGGCAGTTCGGTATCAGATCGCGGCGATCGCCCGCGGCCGAGACGATCAGGCCCACATCGTCAGCCGAGCCGGGACGCACGATCAGCGAGGCGTAATTGCCGCCCAGCTGCAGACGCAGGGTTTCCAGAAAAGGCTTCCAGCCTTCCGGGTCCATGGCCGCTTCATAGAGCTGGCTGATCAGCGCACTGAACTGCTCGGCACTCACGAATGGCGTATCGGCCGGTGCGCGCACCGGAGCCGGGGTGTCGAATATGGGCACATCCTTGATCACGCAGGCAATGGAGCTTGGCGTGTAGGTGGAGAAACCCATCTTGGCGAAGGCGCTGTCCATCATGTTCAACTCCTGGGTTGAAGATTGCTTGCAGACAGGTCAGTTCAGCTCAAACAGGCCGGCAGCGCCCATGCCGCCGCCAATACACATGCTCACCACCACAAACCGCACGCCACGGCGGCGGCCTTCGAGCAGGGCATGACCGACCAGACGGGCACCCGACATGCCGAAGGGGTGGCCGATGGAGATCGCGCCGCCATTGACGTTCAGGCGCTCATCGGGAATGCCCAGCTGGTCGCGGCTGTAGATCACCTGACAGGCGAACGCTTCGTTGATTTCCCACAGACCGATATCGCCCATGGTCAGGCCATGCTGCTTGAGCAGCTTGGGGATGGCATAGACAGGGCCGATGCCCATTTCATCGGCGCGGCAGCCTGCCACAGCCACGCCGCGGTAGGTGCCCAGGGGCGCGAGGCCGCGACTGCGGGCCTCGTCGGCACTCATGAGTACGCAGGCACTGGCACCGTCGGACAACTGGGAGGCATTGCCGGCCGTGATGAATCGGCCCTCGGGCACCCACTGGCCGTTCTTCCAGACAGGCTTGAGCTTGGCCAGACTCTCCAGCGTGGTCTCGGCACGGTTGCCCTCGTCGCAGGTCAGCGTCACTTCCTCGCTGCCGGTGACGTTGCCTTCCTTGTCGAACAACTGCTTGACGGTGGTCAGCGGCACGATTTCGTCGTCAAACAGGCCCTTGTCCTGCGCCGCAGCCACGCGCTGCTGGCTGCGCAGCGAGTACTCGTCCTGGGCTTCGCGGCTGATGCCGTAGCGCTGGCTGACCAGCTCGGCCGTCTCAATCATCTGGATGTAAGCCGTGGGCTCTGCGGCCAGCACTGCCTTGGACTGGGCACGGTAGGCGTTCTTGTACTTGTTCTGCACCAGGGAGATGGACTCCAGGCCACCGGCCACGGCGATATTCATCTCGCCAGTCATGATGCCCTTGGCTGCCGTGGCAATGCTCATCAGGCCCGATGCGCACATGCGATCGATCACCATGCCCCCAACGGATTCCGGCAGGCCGGCCGTATAGCCGCACAGGCGCCCGAGGTTGTAGCCCTGCGTGCCCTGCTGCGCGGCAATGCCCAAGATGACATCATCCACATCGGCACCGGCCACGTTCGCCTTGTTGAGCGCCGCACGAATCACGTGTCCGCCCAGCACCGGAGCCTCGGTGTCGTTGAAGGCTCCACGATAAGCCTTGCCAATAGGGGTACGTGCCGTCGAAACGATGACTGCGTCTTTCATGTCTTTGTCTCCTAACTTTCTTGCCGTCGCGCCCTGGGCAGTTTTTGCTGCCCTATCGAGGCCGGTCACTCTATCGGCGGCTCGTGCCTCTTCACAAAAAATGCAACCGTCTGCCGTAGCAGGCGCTTGCACACACTCAATTTTCCTGGATAAAGAACAGCCTGCTGATGGTTTCGACCACGCAGCCGGGTTTGTCCTGATTCCTGACCTGTACGCTGATGCGGATCGTGACCTGTACGCCGTCTTCGCCGATCGGCGTCGCCGCCACCACCTCGCCGCTGCCGCGCACCCAGCTGTCGACCAGCACCGGGGCCGGAAAGCGCACCTTCTCGCAGCCATAGTTGACGCCCATCCTCAGTCCCTGATAGCTGACCAGCTGGGGCAGAAACAGATTGGCCAGCGACAGCGTCAGATAGCCGTGGGCCACGCAGGCGCCGAATGGACCGCTGCCGGCCCGCTCGGGGTCCACATGAATCCACTGGTGGTCGCCCGTGGCATCGGCAAACTGGTTGATGCGCTCCTGGCTGATCTGCATCCATTCGGTCTCGCCCAGCTGACGGCCCACCGAGGCCAGCACCGAGGCCGCCGAGTCAAACAGCATCTTGTCTGCGACTGCGTTCATGCTCAGGCCCTCTGCGAGCTCACGGACACGACTTCACCCGTCATGTACGAGGAGTAATCGCTGGCCAGGAAGATCATCACATTGGCCACTTCCCAGGGCTCGGCACCACGCCCGAAGGCTTCCTTCTCTGAGAGCTTGGCCAGCAATTCCTCGGAGGCGGACTTCTTGAGGAAGGCATGAATGGCGATGGATGGAGCCACGGCGTTGATGCGGATGCCGAATTCGGCCGCTTCCAGCGCCGAGCAACGTGTGAACGCCATCACGCCGGCCTTGGCGGCCGCGTAATGCGCCTGCTCGGTCTGGGCGCGCCAGCCCAGCACCGAGGCGTTGTTGACGATCACGCCCTTGCCGCGCGGCTGCATGAGCTTGAGCGCTGCGCGCGTCATACGGAAAGTGCCGGTCAGCGTGATGTCGATGACCTTGCTCCACTCGTCGTCGCTCATGTCGACGACCTTGCAGCTGGTGCCCAGACCCGCGTTATTGATCAGCACATCGATGCCGCCCATGGTGCTGTCGGCTTCGGCGATCAGTGCCTGAACCTGATCTTCACGGCTCACGTCGCAGAGCCTGGCGAAGACCTGGGTCAAACCCGTATCCTTTTTGATCTGCTCCACGGCTTCGGCCAGCCGGCGCTCATGCACATCGGAGATGAACAAGGCCTTGCAGCCCTCCTCTGCTGCACGTTTTGCAGCGGAAAAACCAATACCGGCGCCAGCAGCAGCGGTAACAAGCACAGTTTTGTTTTTGAGCAGACCGTGGGCAGCAACGTAGGAGGGAGCGCTAATCATTTTGCATTCAGAAGGTTGTTGCCTTGATCTTCCGGTCGCCGCTGCGCTGCAGCATCGTCACTTTGGACGATAGGTCATTCCCTAATGTCGCTGCAAGGACATTTCAGAACAGAAGATGCGGCCAACCACCGGGAAAACCCGGTGTTCGCAGCATCTCTGTCCGGGCCGGGCAGAGCATCTGCCGGCTCCTCTGGCGCAAGGGCAAAAATGCCCGATGCACCCGATCAGCGCGGCATGCCCAGTGCGCGCTCGGCCATGAGGTTCATTTGAATCTCGTTGGTGCCGGCATAGATGGTGTCGGCACGGCTGACCAGCCAGAGCTGCTGCAGCGCGGCCAGGGCCGGGTCCTTGAGCAGCAACCCGCCCTGCTCGCCGAGCACATCCATGGCCAGCTCGCCCAGATCGCGGTGCCAGTTGGACCAGGCGTACTTGGAAACCGAGGCCACGCGAAACGGCGTGTTCTCGGCGCTGGAGCGCAGCGCATGGGCGCGCAGGGTCTGCAGCCCCATATCGGCCTTGGCCAGGCGCTGGCGCAACAGCGGGTCCCGGGCCGCGCCATTGCGTCTGGCCAGCGCGACGATCAGATCCAGCTCATGGCGGAAATGCGCCTGCTGGCCCAGCGTTGACGCACCGCGCTCGCAGCCCAGCAGATACATGGCGACCTTCCAGCCGTCGCCCACGGGGCCCAGATGCAGACCGCCCTCGGTGCGTGCGCCGTCGAAGAAGACTTCGTTGAACTCCGAGGTGCCGGTGATCTGGCGAATCGGGCGCACTTCCACGCCAGGCTGCCTGAGAGGCACCAGCAGCAGCACCATGCCGGCGTGGCGCGTGCTGGCTGCGCTGCCTGAGGCCTCGTCGGTGCGGGCCAGCACAAACACCCATTCGGATTCATGCGCCCAGGAGGTCCAGACCTTCTGGCCGTGGATCACCCATTCACCCGTGTCCGCATCGCGGCAGGCCCTGGTGCGGATGCCGGCCAGGTCGGAGCCCGCGCCGGGCTCGGAGTAGCCCTGAGCCCAATAGTCGGTGCCGGCCAGAATGCCGGGCAGGAAACGCTGCTTCTGCTCGGGCGTGCCGAAAGCCATCAGCGTGGGGGCCAGCAGGGTCTCGCCGATATGGCCGATACGACCCGGGCCGCCGCAGCGCACATATTCCTCGTGGAAGATGACTTGCTGGGCCAGCGGGGCGTTGCGGCCGCCATAGCGTGTCTCCCAGCCCAGACCGGTCCAGCCGCCCTTGGCCAGCTCCTGCTCCCATTCCTTGGCCAGCTGCGCGTCATAGCCTTCGGCGCCCAGGCCGCTGGCGTGCTTGAGCGGGGCGAAGCGCCCTGTCAGATGCTGCGCCATCCATTCCCGCACCTCGGCGCGAAAGGCCTCGTTGATTTCCGATTCCTGCATCTTCATGCTGCCTCCGCCATCTGATCTTCTGTCGCTTCGTCCAGCAAACGCGCCGCCACCTGCTCGCGCCACTGCTCCACCGTACCCAGGCGCTGGCTCGATGCCTGCGCGCGCCGAAAGAACAGATGCGGATCGAACTCCCAGGTAAAGCCCACGCCGCCATGCAGCTGAATGCTTTCACCTGTGGAAAAGAGAGCTGCTTCCGTAGCATCCGTGCGGGATTGAGCAGCAAAATAGCTCAGATCGCTTGTATGGCCTGCGGTATCTGCTATGAAAGCTGCTGCATAGACGGCAGAGCGCGCGGTCTCCACCTTCACCAGCATCTGTGCTGCGCGGTGCTTGACGCCCTGAAAGCTGCCCACGGCCTTGCCGAACTGCTGGCGCTCCTTGGTGTAGTTCACGGCCAGATCCAGCGCGCGCTCAGCCACGCCGACCTGCTCTGCCGCCAGGCCGATGGCCGCCAGATTGCGCGTCTGCGCCCACAGTTGCTCAAGTGCATCGCCATGCATCAGCACGGCAGAGCCGGTCAGCCTCACATTCACGGCCGAGACATCGGCGCAGCTGCGCGTGGCGTCCATCGTCGCCAGCGCCTGCACGCTCAGGCCTTCGGCCCCGGCATTCACCTCCAGCAGCCCCAGAGATCCGCAAGGCAGCGTGGCTGGCAGCAGAAATACATCGGCATGCGCGCCGGAGCCCACCTGGAGCCACTGGCCATCGAGCACCAGAACATCGCCATCCACCCTGGCGACAGCCGTGGCTGGCAGCTCGCCGCGCACCGTCATGCCCAGCACGCAGATCCGGCCCGAGGCCGCCAGGCGCTCCACCACGCCCAGGCCCTGCCCGGTCTGGCTCAGCGCCTGCCACAACGGCGTCACCGCAACGACGGCATCAAAGAACGGTACGCAGGCGAGGTGGTAGCCCATCTGCTCCTGCAGCAGCACCAGCTCACGCCATCCCAGGCCCATGCCGCCCGCAGCTTCGGGCAGGGCCACGCTGCACCAGCCCATGTCCAGCACTTCCTGCCACAGGGCGCGGTCCAGGCCGCCCTCGGTTTCGCAGACCTTGCGCACCCGTGCCGTGCTGCTTTTTTCCTGCAGAAACACCGCGGTGCTTTCGGCGATCATTTTTTGTTCTTCGTTCAGACTTAAATCCATGATGGCTCGCGTCCTGAGTTCTTCATCGAATGGGAAGGCCGGGCACCACGGCCCGGCCGCTTCTCGGGCTTAGGTCCCGTAGACTTTCTGAGGTGCCTTGCCTTCGGCGATCAGCTGATCGACGACGCCAGACAGCTCGGCAGGCTCCCAGCGCGCCTGCTTGTCATTGACCTTGCCGGTGAACCAGCCGTCGGCCACGGACAGCTCGCCGCCCTTGGCTTCGAAGCAGCGGCCCGTCACATGGGCGGACTGGGCGCTGCCCAGCCAGACGACGATGGAGGCCACGTTCATCGGGTCCCAGACGTCGAAGCCGGACTCGGGCTTCTTGACCATATCGGGCATGGCGCCTTCGGTCATGGAAGTGCGCGCGGCGGGCGCCAGGCAGTTGGCGGTGATGCCGTAGCGCGCCAGCTCGGCGGCCTGCACCAGGGTCAGACCGGCGATGCCGGCCTTGGCCGCGGCATAGTTGCTCTGGCCTATGGAGCCTTGCAGACCGGCGCCGGAGCTGGTGTTGATGATGCGGGCATCCACGGGCTTGCCGGCCTTCTTCTGGTCGCGCCAGTAGCCGCCAAAGACCTTGGCCATGCAGAAGTGGCCGCGCAGATGCACGCGCATGACCATGTCCCAGTCCTCCTCGGACAGGCTCAGAAACATCCGATCGCGCAACACGCCGGCGTTGTTGACGATGACCTGCACATCGCCAAAGGCGGCCAGCGTGGCCTCCAGAATCGATTGCGCACCGGCCACCGTGGTGATGTCACCGGTGTTGGCCAGCGCCTTGCCGCCGGCAGTCCTGACTTCCTCGGCCACGGCCTGGGCGGCTTCGGCGCGGATGTCGTTGACCACCACATTTGCACCTTCCTGCGCGAAGGCCAGCGCATAGGCGCGGCCCAGGCCACCGCCTGCACCGGTGATGACGACGGTTCTCTGGTTGCAAATACCCATTTGTTTCCCCTTTTGCTTGCTGTGCAGAGCAGGCCCGCAGCCTGTCTGCGCTCTTGAAATCACGCTTTGAAAACCGACAGATCGGGCTGACGATGGGCCCAGGGCACGGATTGCTCCAGCTGCGCTGCCAGCGCCAGCAGACGACCTTCGCGGCCGAACGGCGCCGCAAAGTGCGCGCCGATCGGCAGCTTGTCCGCCGTCCAGTGCATGGGCACGGACATGGCGGGCTGACCCGTCATATTGAAAAGTGCGGTGTAGGGCGATGCCTTGACGGCCTCGCGTGCAAACGATTCATAGGGTTGGTCCAGCGTCAGCACACCCAGCAGCGGTGGCGGCACAGCCATCACGGGAGTCAGGATCAGGTCGTACTTGAGAAAGAAGCGGTCCAGAATCTGGCCGGCGGTATCGAAGTTGGTGCGCGCCATCAGCATCTGCTCGGCGGTATAGGACCTGGCCTTTTCCAGGTACAGCCAGTCCATCTGCTCGAGTTCGTCCTGACGCACGGCGCGACCCAGCAGCTTTTCGCGGGCGCGGATGCTGGCCATCATGCCCACCGAGGTCACCACGCCCAGACCCGAGAACACCTCTGCCACGGGCAGCTCCGGCATGTCCTCGACGATTTCATGGCCCAGCGCAAGGCAGGCCTTGATGGCCTTGTCCACCGCCGCCTGACAGTCCGCATGCACGGGAATGCCAAAGTAGTTCTTAGTCCAGACGGCGATCTTGAGCTTTTTGGGCGCCTGCTTGAGGGCCTCCAGGTAGCTGCCCTCCATATCGCGGGGCGGCACGGTGCGTGAGCCCGGCTCGCGCCCCTGCGTCAGATCGAGCAGATGAGCGCTGTCGCGCACGCTGCGGCTGATGACATGGTTCATGGACAGGCCCATCCAGCCCTCCATGTTGGCAGGGCCGGCAGGCAGACGCCCACGGCTGGGCTTGAGGCCGAACAGGCCGCAGTGCGAAGCGGGAATGCGGATGGAGCCACCGCCGTCGCTGGCGTGGGCCACGGGCACAATGCCTGCGGCCACCACCGATGCCGCGCCCCCCGAGGAGCCGCCCGTGGTGTGGGCCGCATTCCAGGGATTGGGCGACTGCCCGTAGAGCAGGGACTCGGTCGTGGGCGTCTGGCCGAACTCGGGCGATGCCGTCTTGCCAAAGATATTGAGGCCGGCCGCCTTGTAGCGTGCCACCAGAGTGCTGTCGTACTCCGCCACCGCCCCCTTGAAGAAACGGCAGCCATTGGTGGTGACCGTGCCCTTCAGATACTGGTTCAGGTCCTTGAGCAAAAAGGGCACGCCCCACATGGGCGCCCTGGCGGTGGCTTCGGCACGCGCGGCGCTGCCCAGCGCCGACATCTGCCTGGCCTGATCACGTGCCAGTTCGTAGTCCTTGATGACCACGGCGTTGAGCTTGGGCAGGGCCTCGGTGCGAGCAATCGCGGCCTCCAGCGCTTCCAGCGGCGTGATATCGCCCCGGCGGATCTGCTCTGCCCAGGCATAGCCGTCCACCGCGACTGCCTCATTTCTCTTCTGCACGGCCATCGCCGGCAGGGTCGCAGCTGCGGCCACGGCACCTGCGCCCTGAATAAAGCCGCGACGATCCACACCTTGATTCACTGATTCCATGGTCTCCATCCTTTTGTTGTTCGAGATTCAAGCTTCGAGTGCGGACAGGTCCGGCACGCGATGCGCCCAGGGCTGGGCTTGCTCCAGCTGCGCCGCCAGGCGCAGCAATCGGCCTTCGCCACCAAAGGGGGCGACAAAGTGGGAACCCACCGGGAGGTGGTCTGCCGTCCAGTGCAGCGGCACCGACATCGCCGGATGGCCGCTGATGTTGAACAGCGAGGTAAAGGCCGAGGAGTTCATGGCCTCGGCGGCATAGCTTTCATAGGCCTGATCGAGCCGCAGCGCACCGAGCTTCTGCGCGGGCACCACGGTGGTGGGCGTCAGAATCAGGTCGTACCGGGTGAGGAAGGCATCGATGAGCTGACCGGCCTTGTCGAAGCCGGCACGCGCACGAAACAGGTCCAATGCCGTCAAGCGGCGGGCCGCCTGCAGCGCTGCCCAGTTCAGCGGCTCCAGTTCGTCCTCGCGCACGGTGCGACCCAGCAGTTTTTCACGGGCCTCGACCGCCGCAAGCAGACCGACAGACATGCCCGCCCCCATGCCGGCAAAGATTTCTGCCACCGGTAGCTCGGGCATGGCTTCCTCGATTTCATGGCCCAGGGCTGCACAGAGCTTTGCGGCCTGATCCACAGCGGCCAGGCATTCGGCATGCACGGGCATGCCGAATTGATTGCTGCGCCACACGGCAATGCGCAGCTTGCGCCCGGGCAGATTCAGCGATTGCAGGTAGCCGCCTTGCACATCGGAGCCGGGTCGCACGCGCGAGCCCGGCTCCGGGCCTGCCGTCAGGTCCAGCAGCAGGGCGCTGTCGCGCACGCTGCGGCTGATGACATGGTGAGCGGCCAGCCCCACGGCACCGTCGAGTGCAGCGGGCCCCGCAGGCACGCGACCACGGCTGGGCTTGAGACCAAACAGCCCGCAATGCGCTGCCGGGATACGGATGGAGCCGCCGCCGTCGCTGGCGTGGCCCACAGGCACGATGCCTGCGGCCACCAGAGCCGCCGTGCCGCCCGATGAACCGCCGGCCGTGTGGGCGGGATTCCAGGGATTGAGCGTTGCACCGTAGAGCCTGGACTCCGTGGTGGTAGTCATGCCAAATTCAGGCGACGCCGTCTTGCCGAAGATATTCAGCCCCGCCGCCTTGTAGCGCTGCACCAGCGTGGAGTCCTGCCCGGCCACGGCATCCTTGAAGAAGGCGCAGCCGTTGCTGGTCACGCTGCCGGCCATATTCATGCCCAGATCCTTGAGCACAAAGGGCAGGCCCCAGAGTGCGGCCGCATCCGTTGCCTGCTTGCGCGCCTCTCGACCCAGCTGCGACAGCTTTCTGGCATGCTCGCGTGCCTGCTCGTAGTCCTTGATGACCAGGGCATTCAGGCGCGGTAAGGCCTCCACGCGGGCAATCGCAGCCTCTAGCAACTCGAGCGGGCTGATGTCTCCATGACGCAGCTGCGCTGCAGCGCTGATGGCGTCCGCCGGTGCCAGGCTCCGGGTGCAGGCCGCCGTATCCACCGCCGCCCTGCGGCGCGGCTCATCTGTCGCGTCGTCTTGCATGTCCTTGTCTCCGTTGATTTTCTGGACGACTTGCTCAACCGCTCACACCTGAACTCCGGGGCAGTGCAGGCACTTTCGTGCCTGCATGCAAGCCATCAGAGACGTTCGATGATGGTGACGTTGGCCTGGCCTCCGCCTTCGCACATGGTCTGCAGACCGAAGCGACCGCCAGTGCGCTCCAGCTCGTGCAGCAACGTGGTCATGAGCTTGGCCCCCGACGCCCCCAGCGGATGGCCCAGCGCAATCGCGCCGCCGTTGACATTGGTCCTGGCGTGGTCGTAGCCGGTTTCCTTGAGCCAGGCCATGACCACGGAAGCGAAAGCCTCGTTGATCTCGACCAGGTCGATGTCGGACATCGTCATGCCCGCCTTCTTGAGCGCATATTCGGTGGCGGGGATAGGCGCTGTCAGATGCCAGATGGGATCATCGGCGCGCACGCTCATGTGGTGAATGCGGGCGCGGGGCGTGAGGTGGTAGCGCTTGAGCGCAGCCTCGGACACCACCAGCACGGCAGCCGCCGCATCGCAGGTGGAGCTTGAGACGGCTGCAGTGATGGAGGGATAGTCGGGATCCACCGGCTCCAGCGTGGCCATCTTCTCCAAGGTCGAAAGGCGTGCCGTTTCGTCCATCCTGAAATCGCCGAATGGCACGATTTCACGGTCGAAGCGTCCCTCGGCAATCGCCTTCAGGGCCCGGTCATGGCTTTCCTTGGCAAACACTTCCATGTCGCCGCGGCTCAGGCCCCAGTGGTCGGCAATGCGCTGGGCGGCATAGAACTGGTTGACGGGCGCATTGCCGAAGCGGGCCTGCCAGCCCTTGCTCTCGGCAAACGGCGTGCTAAAGCCCAGAGGCTGACCGGCCAGCATGGCTGACGAGATCGGAATCGCGCTCATGGTCTGCACGCCTCCGGCCAGCACCACATCCTGCGTGCCGCTCATCACGGCCTGGGCCGCAAAATGAATGGCCTGCTGGGACGAGCCGCACTGGCGGTCGATGGTGGTGCCGGGCACATTCAGCGGCATGCCGGCCGCCAGCCAGGAAGTGCGGGCGATGTCACCGGCCAGGGCGCCGATGGTGTCCACGCAGCCAAAGATCACGTCGTCGTAATCGGCTGCGGGAATGTCGTTGCGCTCTACCAGCGCCTTGATCACATGGGCGCCGAGATCGGCGCCGTGCACGGCGGCAAGAGAGCCCTTGCGCTTGCCGGTGGGTGAGCGCAGTGCATCAACGATATAGGCCTGGGCGCTCATGCAGCCACCTCCTCATCCATGTTTCTGATGGCATCTTGCGCAGAGCAGGAGCCGCATGAATCGACCTCCCGATCAAAGGTCGCGCCAGGCCCCACGGGAGCATTGGGACTGCGCAGCAGGCCCTGGGTCAGGCGCGCTGCGTGGTATGCCTTGTCACCCCACGCGGCATCCAGTACCCAGGCACGCTTCATGAACATCTGCAGATCGACTTCCCAGGTGTAGCCCATGGCGCCATGCACCTGCAGGCTGTTGCGCGCGGCAAACCAGCTCGCGTCGCTGCACTGGAGCTTGGCGTGCGAGATACGTACAGCCAGATCGGGTTCGCCATGCTGCAGCGCATAGAAGGCGCGGTAGAGCACGGGTTTGGCAAACTCGATCTTGGTGACTATGTCGGACAGGTGATGCTGCACGGCCTGGAAGCTGCCGATGACCTTGTCGAACTGCTTGCGCTGTGCCACGTAGTCCACGGACAGGTCCAGCATGCGCTGGGCCAGGCCCAGCATCTGTGCAGCGGCCGCGAGCGCGCCGCGCTCGCCTGCAGTGTCCCAGACCTTCTGGCCCTGAGTACCGTCGAGCAGGCGGGTGGTATCGGATGGCGTCCAGCGTACCTGCGACAGGCGGCGCGAAGAGTCGATGCTGCTCAGCGCCGTGATCTCGCACTGCTCGGGCTTGAGCAGATGCAGTTCCAGGCCGGTGGCCGTGGCGTGCGGCAGCAGCAGCACATCGGCCAGCGCGGCATCCGCCACATGGGGATTGACGGAATGACCCACGGCCACGCGGCAGCTGCCCGCAGCGATCCTGGAGAGCCAGACACGGCTTTCATGCCCATCATGCAAGGCGCTCAGCATGCCCACGGCCACATAGGCGGTGTCGCTCAGGGAATCGGGCAAGGCGTAATAGCCCACCTCCTGCAGCAGCAGTGCCCAGTCCACATCGGCCAGGCCCATGCCGCCATCGGCTTCGGGTGCCGACAGGCCCATCAGGCCCTGCTCGGCAATCCTGGCCCACAGCTCGGGGCTGCGGCCGCTCGGAGTTTCCCAGATGTCGCGCAACAGCTCGGGAGCCGCTTCGGTCATCAGAAAGCGGCTGATCGAGTCGCGGAATGCGATCTGATCTTCGGTAAAGGTGAAGTCCATGATTGTCTCCCTGCCGGTCAGGATTTGGGCAGGCCCAGCATGCGCTGGGCGATGATGTTGCGCTGGATCTCGTTGCTGCCCGCGTAGATGGGGCCGGCCTGCGAGAACAGGAAGCCTTCCAGCCATTCGTTGGCCTCGGCGTCATCGATGAGCTCGGCCCGCGCGCCCAGAATGCGCATCGCGGTCTCGTGAATCATGATGTCCAGCTCGGACCAGACGATCTTGTTGGTGCTTGCCTCGGCCCCGATCTGCGCGCCCTTGTGCAGGCGACCCACCGTGTGATAGGAGGACAGCGTGTACGCCTCCGCCCCCTGCCAGGCACGCAGAACAGCGTCGCGAATGGAGTGATCGCGGTCGGCATCGACCTGGTTGCGCAGATACAGATCCACCAGCTTCTGCGCACTGCGCTGATAGCGGGCGGGAGAGCGCAGCAGCAGGCCGCGCTCGAAGCCCGCGGTGGCCATCGCCACATGCCAGCCCTTGCCTTCTGCACCCAGCAGGTTCTCCGCAGGTACCTCGACATCGTCGAAGAAGATTTCAGCGAAGTGTTCACGGCCGTTGATGGCGCGGATCGGACGCACGGTGATACCGGGCGTGTTCAAGGGCACCAGGATGTAGCTCAGTCCATGGTGGCGGCTCGATGCAGGGTCGCTGCGAAACAGGCCGAACACCCAGTCGGCAAAGATGGCGCGGGTAGACCAGATTTTCTGGCCGTTCAGTATGAACTTGTCGCCCTTGCGGATGGCACGACTGCTGATGGCCGCCATGTCGGAGCCGGCATTGGGTTCGGACCAGCCCTGGGCCCACATGTCGTCGCAGCGCGCCATGCGGGGCAGAAAGCGGGCCTTCTGCTCGGGTGTGCCGAACTCCATCAGCGTGGAGCCCAGCAGCAGGATGCCGTTCTGGTTCACGCGGGCTGGCGCATCGACCGCCCAGTACTCTTCCTCGAAGATCAGCCACTCTGTCAGGTCGCAGCCGCTGCCGCCCAGATCCTTGGGCCAGGTCACGGCGCTGTAGCCCGCGCTTGCCAGCCTGGCTTCCCACTGGCGGTGCTGCTCGAAGCCCTCGCGGGTGTCATAGCTTTGCAGACGCTGCCTGGGCACGTTGTCCCTGAGCCATTCACGTACCTGGGCACGGAAGGCCTTCTGCGCTGGGGTGTATGTCAAATCCATGGTTGTCTCCTCTTCGCGCTATCGGTGCTCAGAACTTGGCGTCGCGCTTTTCCACGAAGGCGCTGCGCGTCTCGGCGGAGTCGGGGCTCATATAGGCTTGCAAGGTGAAGCCCTGCTCCCAGCGGTACTTGTCTTCGAGATTGCCGTCCTCGATGCCGGTCAGCGCCTCCTTGGCGATGCGGATCATGGCGGGGCTCTTGGCGGCAATCCGGTTGGCGATGTCCATGGCGGTGTCGCGCAGCTGCTCGCGGGGGACCACACGCTCGATGGCCCCCAGGCGCAGGGCCTCTGCCGCAGCCACCATCTCGCCCGTGAAGAACAGGTAGCGGGTTTTCTGCACGCCGAACATGCGCTGCAGATGGGCGGCCCCGCCCATGGCGCCGCGGTCCACTTCGGGCAGGCCAAAGGTGGCGTCTTCGGCCGCGATCACGATGTCGGATGCGCCGCAGATACCGATGCCGCCACCGAGCACAAAGCCGTGCACGGCGGTGATCACCGGCACCTTGTTCAGATGCACGGCCTTGAAGGTGGCGTAGTTGCCTGCGTTCACCTCAAGGATGAGCTTGTCGTTCTCGGCCAGCTCCTTGATGTCCACACCGGCGCAAAAGCCCCGGTTCTCGGCACGAATGACGATCACGCGCACCTCGGGCCTGTCGCCCAGCGCCTGGATTTCCCGGGCCAGACCATTCCAGCCGGCGGCATTCAGGGCATTCACCGGAGCGCGGTCGATCACCAGCTCTGCCACGCCGTTGTCATGAATAGTGGAATGAAATTGTTGAGTGGACATATCCGGTCTCGTTGGCTTGTTGTTATGCGGGAGTCAATGCGTTCAATGCGTTGCGACGGTCCATGGCCTGGCGGACGATGCCGCCTATCACTTCCTCGCAGCTGTCGAGCCTGCCGATCAGCGCGGCCACCTGGCCGGCGGACATCACGCCATC
Source organism: Comamonas brasiliensis (assembly GCF_018292285.1). Lineage (NCBI taxonomy): Bacteria > Pseudomonadati > Pseudomonadota > Betaproteobacteria > Burkholderiales > Comamonadaceae > Comamonas > Comamonas brasiliensis. Next base: position 84,231 of record NZ_JAANES010000001.1, on the reverse strand, counting down.
GGCCGGGTTTCCATCGACCATGGAGCGCTGCAGCAGCATGGGTGCGTTGGCGGCCATCACGGTCTGGGCCACCGAAGAAGAATCCTCGCGCAGGGCTTTCATGAAGATGCTCAGGGCCTGGCCCGTGGTCATGCCGGTCTCGGCCTTCCACTGAAGTGCCAGGCTCAGGGCAATGCGCAAGCGTTTCATGGGATTGGCCTTCTCCAGCATGGCTAGGTATTCGTTGGGAATCATCCGCTGCGGCATGCCATCGACCAGATGCGAGATGGCGATCTTTTCCGCATCCCTGGCGGCCAGATAGCGCTGCAGCGTGGCAGCGGGCACCTTGGAATCACTGGTCATCAAAAAACGCGTGCCCATGGCAATGCCCGATGCGCCGTAGGCCAGCGCAGCCAGCAGACCGCGTCCGTCATAGAAGCCGCCGGCGGCGACCACCGGAACCTGGACCGCATCCACCACCTGAGGCAGCAGCACCGTGGTGGGCACGCTGCCGGTATGGCCGCCCCCTTCACCGCCCTGCACGGTGATGGCATTGGCGCCCATCTCGATCGCCTTCTGGGCGTGCTTCAGGGCACCCACGGTGGGCATGCAGACGATGCCGGCCTCGCGCAGCCGGCCTATCACCCTCTTGTCCGGGCCACGGCCGTAGCTGACCGCACGCAGCCGGTACTTCACGGCCAGATCCAGCAGTTGCTGGGCGTTGGGCTGGAACATGTGAAAGTTCAGCCCGAAAGGCTGGTCGTCGGTCTCGCGCTTGACGCGCAGGATTTCGGCCTCGATCCTGTCGGCAGCAATGGTGGCACCGGCCAGGAAGCCGAAGCCGCCGGCATTGGTGGTCCCTATCACCAGATCGGCCCCCGCCACATAGCCCATGGCCGTCTGGATGACGGGGTAGCGGCACCCCAGCAGGTCGCAAAGAGGAGTGCGCAGACTGCCCATGTCGTTCATATTGCTCATGCCTTTGACTCTTCTTTGTTGGCCTTGGCCATGGACCTGGCGTCCTGGCCGCCCAGCTGCCCCATGCCCATCGCCTGGCTGTGTGCGTGAGCAAAGTGGTGGTAGCCAAAAGCCATGTCCATGGTGGAGCGCAGGCCCTGCAGTTCCTCGGCCTTGTTGACGACCAATTTGGTCAGCGCCATGCCCAGACGCGGCTGAGCCGCCATGCGCTGGGCCATGGCATAGACCTGGTCCTCAAGCTCGGCACGCGGCACCACGCGGTTGACCATACCCATCTGGTAGGCGCGCTCTGCCGGCATGCGCTCGCCCAGCAGCAGAAACTCCTTGGCAATGCGCGGATGCAGCTCGTGGGCATGGGCGAAGTACTCCACGCCGGGAATGCCCATGCGCACCACGGGGTCCTGGAAAAACGCATCGTCGCTGGCCACGATCAGATCGCAGACCCAGGCCAGCATCAGGCCGCCCGCCACGCATGCGCCCTGCACCATGGCAATCATGGGCTTGGGGATCTCGCGCCAGCGCCGGCACATGCCCAGATAGACCTCCTGCTCGCGGGCAAACAGCTGCTCTCCCCCGGGCTTGTTGGTGTGATCCCACCACAGGTGGACGCGGTCGAACGGCTTGTTGATGTCGCGGCCGGGCGTGCCGATGTCATGACCCGCGCTGAAGTGCCGGCCCTCGCCACGCAGCACGATGACCTTGACGCTGTCGTCATCGGTCGCCTTGCGCAAGGCTTCATCCAGCGCATAGGTCATCTGCGAGTTCTGCACATTGTTGAACGTGGGCCGATTCATGGTGACCGTGGCAATGCCGTTGTCCACGCTGTAGAGCACGGGCTCGCCGGTTTCATAGACGGCCTTGTCCTCGCGCGTCACAAATTCGCTGGATGCATGCTGCATATCAGGCTCCCATGGCCGTAGCGCGCAGATTGTGCGGATCGAGCTGGGCCAGCAGGGCCAGTTGCTCGGGCGTGGGATCAGGCGTCACGCCCACGTTCTCGGGAACGTGAATCGGAAAGCCGGTGGCTTCCCTGACCTGTGCCGCAGTCACGCCGGGATGCAGCGACACCAGGCGCACCTGATGGCTGGGGCCGCCGAAGTCCAGCACACACAGATTGGTGAAGATGAAGCGGATGTCCGTGGTCTCCTCCAGCGTCCAGCCCTTGGCCAGGCGCGCGCTGTTGTAGCCCACGCTGCCCACTGCATCGACCTCGCCCGACACAAAAACCTTGGTGCTGTGATTGGGCACGAAGAAGGAGTTGGCGTGGTTGATGGAGTTGCCGGGAAAGCCGCGCACGCCCAGCATCATGGACTTGGGACGGGCATAGTCGCTGCCCACCATGGAGATATTGCCCTGACCAAAGCAGTCCACCTGCACGGGCCCCACCATGGCATGGCGCTTGCCACCCCAGACGTTGTCGAAGATGCGCGAGAAGCCCATCCAGTTTTCACGCTTGATCTTGTAGTCTCCGCGAGGGCCTACGGGCGCGGGCTCGTTGACCACCCAGGCCTCGGAGTCCGTCATGATCAGATCGGTGTTGATGGACCGCATGCACAGCGAGGCCGCCAGTCGCGGCACCAGGCCGATGCCTGTGGCCAGTACCTCGCCGTCGTTTTCCCAGGCACGTGCCGCGGCGCAGATGACGCGATCTACCAATGCAATTTCACTCATCTCTTGGCCTCCTCAGAACACAGGCAGGGGCAGGCGCTTGATTGCTTCCATGCCACCCACTTTTTCCAGATATTCCTGCTCCGTGCACTGCACGTATTTCTGCTGGTAGCTGTCCCAGCCGCCCTCTTCCTTGCTGCTGGCCACGTATTCCTTGAAGTGCTTGACATCAAAGCCATACAGCGGCGCACAGGACGATGGGTGGGCACCACCTGGCAGGTGCACCACGCCCGTGGTTTCGGAACGCTCCCAGAACACCAGGCGCGCGGCTTGCTCCGACTCGAAGCTGCTGCTCTCGACCAGTTCATCGCAGCTCACAAAGGTGTTGGTCGCGGCGCGTGCAAACAGGTCGTCCATATAGATGTCGGGGCCGGCAATCTGGCAGACGCCGCGGGAGTCCGCGCGATCCACATGCAGCAGGGCCACATCGAGATTGATGGCGGGCATCGCCACCCATTCCTTGCCGTCGTAAGGCGACTCGATCAGGCGGATGGAGCTGTTGTGCTTGAGCACATCGGTGCCCAGACCGACCCGGGTCGGGATATAGGGAATGCGCATGCCGGCCGCCTTGAGACCCAGCACCATATGACCCTCGTCAATTTCCATGACTTCGATCTCGCCGCTCTGGCGCGCCTTGCGGAAATAGGGCTCCAGCGGAATGAAGTCCAGCGACACGAAGGCGAAGATCAGCTTCCTGACCTTGCCGGCCGCGCACAGCATGCCCACATCGGCACCGCCATAGGCCACCACGGTCAGATCCTTGACGGGGCTGCGCAGCAGCTCGCGCACCAGGGCCATGGGCTTGCGCCTGGGGCCCCAGCCACCGATACCAATCGTCATGCCGTCCTTGATGGATGCCACAACGTCCTTCGCTGTCATCAATTTATTGGCCATGTCTCCAAGCCTCCTATCAGTTGTTTTCAGGGCGGCCCACGCTGAAGTCGTGCCCCCAGAGGCTTACGGTCGTGAACTCATGCGTGATGTGGTGATCCCAGTCGATGATGGCGCCGCCATAACCGAACTCCAGGTCGAAATTTGAGGGCGTCTTCATGTAGAACGAGATCATCTTGTCGTTGGTGTGCTGACCCAGGGTGGCCGACAGCTTGACCTGACTCTTCTGCATGCGGTCCATGGCACGGCCCACTTCAGGCATGTTGTCGACCTCCACCATCACGTGCACGCAACCCGATGCGGAAGGGAACTCGGCCAGGGCCAGGCTGTGGTGACGGCCGTTGGCGCAGTGGAAGAAATGGATGCGGACCGTGGGACCGGCATCGCCTGCAGGCTTGAAGTTGTAGATGTCCGAAAGACCAAAGCCCAGCACATTGCGCACAAAGGCAACCGTCTTGTCGAAGTCGGGCGCGGGCAACACGGTATGGCCAAGCCCATAGTCACCGGTGACGAAGCGCGAGACCCCCTGAGGCGATGCGAAATGACTGAAGTCGGACTTGAAGCCCCAGACGATCTCGTGGCGGTTGCCGGAAGGATCGGTCACCACCGCCAGCTGCTGCACATGGCGCTTGGCGCACAGTTCGGAGCTTCCCAACTCATAGTGCACGTCGGCCGCCTGCAACACCTTGAGCGCCTGCTCAAAAGCCTCCTTGTCGGCCACTTCCCAGCCGGATGCTGAGTACTTGTCCATGCTGCCAGGCTGCACCTGGAAGCGGAACTGACGCTCGTCCATCTTGATCAGCAGATCGCCATCGGCTGTGGTGCTGGGCATCATGCCAAGCACATCGCGTGCGTAGCTGACCCAGCGATCCAAATCAGAGCTCTCGGCGACAACGTACGCAAGTCCACGTATTTCAATCATGATGTCGGGGCCTCCAACCCAAATCCTGTAGTGATGCTGAGGATTCTGAAGAGGAGAGTCTTGGCAAACATCGTCCATTGAGACTAACGATTTGCGGCCGATTTACCCAAATTTCATAGCATCTGCACCAGATTCGACATGCGATTCAGCGCAACAGACTAGAGCGCTTTACGCCCTTGCGAGCAGACTGCTCCGGCAGGCCTGCAACAGCCGTGAAAACCCGGAGTACAAAAAAGGCCGCATCCCCGAAGGAAATGCGGCCAACACGATGAACTCGGTTTCCGGACGGATCAGGCGGTCTGCGCCTCCTGTGCCGGTGCATAGTCGTTGTAGCCCCTGGCGCCGGGGGTATAGAGAGTGTTGCGGTCAAACCTGGACAGAGGCAGACCCTGGCGCATGCGCTGCACCAGATCCGGGTTGGCAATGAAATGCCGCGCAAAAGACACCGCAAGCCCCTCGCCCGCCTGCAGTGCAGCTTCGGCACTTTGCGCATCAAAGCCATCGTTGAGAATCAGGCTCTCGCCAAAATTCTCTCGCGCCAGCTTGAAGGCATCGATGGAGGGATCGAAGACCGCACGCATCACATGCAGATAGGCAATGCCCAGCTTGGCGGCCTGACGCATCAGCTCGGCATGGGTGGCTGCGGAGTTTTCATCCGCCGTGTCATTGAAGGTGTTGCCGGGGTTCAGGCGCAGTCCCACGCGGTCGATACCGATGGCTTCTCCCATGGCGCCCAGGCATTCCACGGCGAAACGTGAGCGACTGCTGGCGTTGCCGCCATATTCGTCGGTACGCCGGTTGGTGCTGGAGTGCAGGAACTGCAGACTCAGATAACCACTGGTGCCATGCAGCTCGACGCCGTCAAAGCCGGCATCCATGGCGCGTTTGGCGGCGGCGGCATGCTCGGCAATCGCCTTTCGCACCTCTTCGATGGTCAATGCCTGGGGCAGGTCGAAATCCTGCATGCCCGCGGCATCGGTCCAGATCTTGCCTTGTGCCTGAATGGCGGACGCCGACACCGAGCGCACGCCTGCGGGCTTGATATGGCGGCTGCCGATGCGACCGGAGTGCATGATCTGCAGCACGATGGAGCCGCCACGGGCATGCACCGCATCCGTCACACGGCGCCAGGCGCGCACATGAGCGGCAGTCTCGATGCCGGGCTGGCGACAGTAAGCCTGACCCGCGACCTCTGGCCAGGCCCCTTCGGCCACAATCAGGCCGGCATCGCCGCGTTGGCCGTAGTGCTCGGCCATGATGTCCGTGGGCGTACCATCGGCATCGGCACGGTTGCGCGTCATGGGAGCCATGACAACGCGGTTCTGCAGGGAAATCCGGCCCAGCTGGACAGGCGTGAAAAGCGTTTGACTCATGCCGGCTCCTTAGCGCACACGCATGCGCGGCGCCGGTGTACCGCGGCGCATGGTTTTGAGGAATTGCTCCAGTGGTGCGGGTGCGGCCACCTGCGGCAGCTCGTCCTTGTCGGGGCGCTGGGCCCAGAACTCCTTCCAGCTCGGAAACAGCTCGTGGAAAGCGCCATGGTAGGGCTCCCGGCCGGGCCAACGCATCTTCATGTCGCCAATCGGCGGCTTGTTCAGATCCGTGGCATACCAGTAACAGGGCAGACGGCGGCGGAAGTACCACTGACCGTCGATGCGCTCGTAGTCGTCCCAGTACAGCATCTGCATGATGACCCACTCGGCACCGCACTCATGCTCGTTCTTCGAATAGACCACGCCAGTGGCGTGATCGCGGTCCACGAACTCGATGATGTGCTGGCCCAGGTGGTGCGAGGTCCCCGTGAACTGGTCACGCAGCGTGCTGTCCTGCCAGGCCATGAAATGCGCGCGCCCCACTTTATCCTTGCCCACCTTGATATCGGGAGCAAACAGGTTCACATGGGCGTCCATGTCACGCATATCCAGCGACAGGGAGTACTTGCCGGCCAGCTGACGAATCGCATCCAGCGACTCCAGCCTGTCGATACGCTCCTCGAGCGTTTGTGGCCACTGATTCACGGGTTCACTCATCTCTTCTGACTCTTTCTTACAGCGCGGTCACCAGCACGGCGGAGCGGCCGCCGTCCACGGGCAGGGCGGCACCTGTCACATAGCTGGCTTCGTCGCTGGCCAGGAACAGCACGGCATTGGCCAGCTCACCGGACTGGCCCACGCGCCCCATGGGAATGAGTTTCTCGGTGGTCTTGCGCGAAGCCTCATCGGCCAGCATGCCTGCCGTGGCGGGGGTTTCCACCACGGCGGGGATCACCACGTTCACACGGATGCCCGCCGCAGCTCCTTCGGCAGCCGCCGCACGCGAGAAATTGATGATGGCTGCCTTGGCCGCAGAGTAACCCGACATATAGGGCGTGCCCAGCGTGCCGCAGATGGAGCTGATATTGACGATGGAGCCGCCCTTGCCGCCCATCAGCTTCAGCGCCGTACGGGTGCCCCAGAAAGTGCCGTCCACCGACGTGGTGAAATTGGCATGCCAGTCCGCCGTGGTCATGCCGTCGATGCCGCCCCAGGTATAGGCCATGGCGTTGTTGACGAGGATGTCCAGGCTGCCATGCTTTTTGGCCGTCTGCTCCAGCGCTCCGACAAACTGGGCTTCGTTGCCCACGTCAGCCACGATGGCCTCGGCACTGCCGCCGCCAGCCTTGATCCTGGCCACGACTTCATCGAGAGGCTCCTTGCGGCGACCGCAGATCACCACGGTCGCTCCCTCCTGTGCGAAACGCTCGGCCGTTGCCGCACCGATACCGGAGCCGCCACCCGACACAAATGCAATCTTGCCTTGCAGACGCTTGTTCATGTTTTTCTCTCCTTACAGGAAGGCGCTGCCGCCGTTGACGGCCAGGTTCTGCCCCGTCACAAAGCCGCTGTCGTCGCTGGCCAGGAACACGGCCGCCTTGGCGATGTCCTCGGGCTCAGCCATGCGACCCATGGGCACGCCGGCGATGATGGCATCGGCCCATTCCTGGGGAATGCCCTGCATCATGGGCGTGTTGGTGGGACCAGGAACCAAGGTGTTCACGCGGATCTTCTTGGACGCCAGTTCCTTGGCCATGCCACGGGTCAAGCCCATCAGAGCCGCCTTGGAAGCGCAGTAATGGGCAGGGCCATCACCGCTGACTGCCGAGGTGCTGGAGATGTTGACGATGGCTCCGCCCTTGCCTTGCTGCATCTGCCTGACCGCCGCACGGGCGCAGTAGAACGCGCCGTTCAGGTTCACGCCGATCACGCGCTCCCAGGTCGCGTCGGGAATATCGGCAAACTGGTCCACCGATCCCACACCAGCGTTGTTCACCAGCACGTCGACGGCGCCCAGCTTTTCGCGGATTTCGACAAACAGCGTGTCGACCGCTGCGCTGTCGGCCACGTTGACGGAACGGGCCAGATGCTTGCCGTCCTTGCCTTCCAGGGTCTGCCTGGCGGCTTCTTCGTTCAGGTCCACGGCCACCACGGTGGCGCCTTCATCGGCAAAGCGCTGAGCGATCGCGCGCCCCATGCCCTGGCCTGCTCCCGTGACCACGGCCACTTTTCCCGCTAAACGCATTTTTGTCTCCTGGTTGATGTGCAATCAAAACGTGGAGACAGCGTATGAAGAAATCAGCCTCGGCCCATCGTCCAACAAGACTAAGTAAATTGGCGCGCATCGCTGTTGCATCAATGGCTTCAGACGCCATACAGGACGCGTTTCAGTGAATTTTCATGACTTTCAGTCGGCGGTTTGCAGCCACCCAGCCTCAGCGGCCTTGGCCAGGGCTTCGCATCGCATGGCAGCAAACACTAGCCACCATAGGGAACAAAGCCGCTCTCGTTTTCGTTGACCTGGAGCGGTGTGGCCACATAAGGAAAAGCGCGTTGCGGGCAAGCCCCGCGCTCACAGACCTTGCAGCCCATGCCGATGGGAGTCGCAGCAGCGGTATTGCGCAAATCCATGCCTTGGGAATACACCAGCCGTGCAGCGTGCTGCAGGTCACAGCCCAGACCGATGGAAAAAGTCTTGCCCGGCGCGCCCCAGCCCGGGCCGGCATGGCTGATGGTACGGGCAATCCATAGGTAGATCCGCCCGTCCGGCATGCTGGCGAGCTGGGGGACAATGCGGCCCGGCTGGGTAAACGCCTCATACACCCCCCACAACGGGCAGGTGCCACCAGTCTTGGAGAAGTGGAAGTGCGTGGCCGACTGGCGCTTGCTGATATTGCCTGCCCGGTCCACACGAATGAAGAAAAACGGAACCCCCGGTGCATCAGCGCGCTGCAAGGTGGAGAGGCGGTGGCATACGGTCTCGAAGCCCACGCCGAAACGGCTGGCCAGCAGATCGATGTCGTAGCGCAGACTTTCGGCCGCGCGCAGGAATTCGCCATAAGGCAGCACGAATGCACCAGCCACATAGTTGGCCAGACCCACGCGCGCCAACCGCCGCGTGGCCTCATCCTGCCAGGGCGCGCCTTGCAGCTCGGCGGCAATCAGTGCATCAAACTCCAGCAGCGCCAGCTGTGTGGCCAGCTGAAATGCCTGCTGCATGGGACTGAGCTGCGCTGCCACATACAGGGTGCGAGTGGAGGCATCGTATCGCCTATGGCTGCCGGCCGTCTCTGCGCCTGCGGCATGGGCAGGCAGGACCAGCACCCCGTGTCGCGCCTGCAGCCGGTATTGCAGCCAATCCTGCAGATGACCGCCTTGCTCCGCAGCCTGCCGAGCCAGAGCTTCGGCCGCTCTGTCGAGTCCGTCGAAGTAATTGCGACGGGCAAAAAAGAAATCACGCACGGCCTCGAACGGCATCTGGCGCGAGGGCTGCGTCAGCAGGCCTGCCATTGACTCCTTGCCATTGACGGCCCCGCCTCCATCCTGCCCGGCACGGCCATCGCCCAGATGGGCGCTCAAGGCCTCCAGCCGCTGGACATCGGCCAGGTGGCGCTGGTGCATGGCCAGCAGTGTCTGCGCCAGCTGAGGCAGCCTGGCCGCTACCTCGCGCAACTCGGGCAGCGGCACCGCAGCTTCGGGCAGCGGCATGGCTGCCACTGCATCGCGCAACTGTGCCAGCAGGCGAGCCTCCTGATCCTCTGAGAACTGCTGGATATCGACGCCCAGAACCTTGTGAATCCGGAGCAGCACGGACACCGTGAGCGGGCGCTGATCCTGCTCGATCTGGTTCAGATAACTCGGTGACAGCTCCAGCGCCTGTGCCAGCGCCACCTGCGTGAGCCCACGCTCGGCACGCAGGCTGCGCAGACGCACGCCCATGAAGGTCTTGGCCATTGGCTTGCTCCTTGTTTGTCGATCTCAAGAATTCGCAACATTCGCAAATGCATGCATTCAGCTTCGCAAGCATTCACCAATTCAGTTCTATACGCAGAGAAAGCAAATGCGTAGATTGCGAAGTATCGCAGACCAAACCGCGTCCGCATACACAGTTTCAAGGAGACACCCATGAGCACCGCAGCCACGGCATCGGCCACCATAGCCAGCGCCAGCCAGCAGATTCCGGCAAGCAACACCGCCGGTTTCAAAGCCAAGAAGTCGGTCGCCCTCTCCGGCGTCACGGCAGGCAATACCGCGCTCTGCACCGTGGGCAAGACCGGCAACGATTTGCACTACCGGGGCTACGACATTCTGGACATTGCCGAGGTCTGTGAATTCGAAGAGATCGCCCATCTGCTGGTACATGGCAAGCTGCCCACGCAGGCCGAACTCAAGGCCTATAAAGCCAAGCTCAAGGCCTTGCGCGGACTGCCTGGCAGCGTGAAGGCTGCGCTGGAGCAACTGCCAGCCGCCAGCCACCCCATGGACGTGATGCGCACTGGCGTCTCTGCCCTGGGCTGCGCACTGCCGGAGAGAGACGACCACAACCTTCCTGGCGCACGCGATATTGCCGACCGCCTGATGGCCAGCCTGGGCTCCATGCTGCTGTACTGGTATCACTTCAGCAACTCGGGCCGCCGTATCGAGGTCGAAACCAGTGACGACTCCATCGGCGGGCACTTTCTGCATCTTTTGCATGGCGCCAAGCCATCCGAGAGCTGGGTACGTGCCATGCATACCTCGCTCAATCTGTATGCCGAGCATGAGTTCAACGCCTCGACCTTCACGGCCCGCGTGGTGGCCGGCACGGGCAGCGATATGTATTCGGCGATCACCGGGGCGATTGGTGCACTGCGTGGCCCCAAGCATGGCGGAGCCAACGAAGTGGCATTCGAGATCCAGAAGCGCTATGACAACCCGGCCGAAGCCGAGGCCGACATTCGCCGCCGCGTGAATGCCAAGGAGGTCGTGATCGGCTTCGGCCACCCGGTCTATACCGTGAGCGACCCCCGCAATGTTGTGATCAAGGGCGTAGCCAGGAAGCTGTCGGACGAAGCCGGCAGCACCAAGATGTACGACATTGCCGCGCGTCTGGAATCGGTGATGTGGGAAGCCAAGAACATGTTTCCCAATCTCGACTGGTTCAGCGCCGTCAGCTACCACATGATGGGCGTGCCCACCGCCATGTTCACGCCGCTGTTCGTGATTGCGCGCACCAGCGGCTGGGCAGCGCACATCATCGAGCAGCGCCAGGACAACAAGATCATTCGCCCCAGCGCCAACTACACAGGCCCGGATGATTTGAAGTTCGTTCCTATCGGCGAACGCCAGTAAATCTCTTCCGAGCACCATGACTGCCAAGCCCATGCAATCCCATTCACTGTGCATTGCCATCGCCGACAAACTGCGCGAGCGCATTCTGGGCCACCGCTTGCCGCCCGGCTCGGACATCAACGATGGTGCGCTGGCGCGGGAGTTTGGCGTGAGCCGCACCCCTGTGCGTGAAGCCATGAAGCTGCTATGCCACGAAGGCCTGCTGACGGCCCAGCCAAGGCGGGGCATGACGGTCACTCAGCTCACGGCGGCTCAGGTGGCCGAGGCTCAGCAGCTGTGCTCCTTGCTTGCACACCAGCTTGCGCAGTTGCAATGCCTGCAGCCCCGGGCCGGCACAGAGCTGACCGAGCGCCTGTATGCCATCGCACAAGCGAGGCTGCAACTGGCCTCGGGTCCCGCACCGCGCACTCCCCTGGCGTTTTCCGCCCCACTGATCGAGCACCAGCGCACAGCTCTGGCGCTCTGAGAACCGCGAACAGACAAGACAATGAACACGCCCCAATCCCAGCGTTACCGCAAGCCCCTGCCAGGCAGCCAGCTTCACTACTTCGATGCGCAAGCTGCTGTGGAAGCCCTGCGCCCCGGCAGCTGGATCACACTGCCCTATACCAGCCGCGTCCATGCCGAAAACCTGGTGCGCCGTTGCAGCCCGGCCATTCTGAACGAATGCCTTGTTCAGATCATTGAGCGCAAGCGCGAGCGCGACTTTCCCTGGTTTCCGGCCCGCGTGGTCTGTCATGACATCCTCGGCCAGACGGCTCTCGTGGATCTGGCCGGCCTGCGTGATGCGATTGCCGGGCAAGGTGGCGATCCGGCCGCCGTCAATCCCGTGGTGCCCGTGCAACTGATCGTGGACCACTCGCTGGCCGTGGAGTGCGGTGGCGACGATCCTCAAGCCTTTGAGAAAAACCGCGCCATCGAAGACCGGCGCAATGAGGACCGCTTTCATTTCATCGAGTGGTGCAAACAGGCCTTCAAGAATGTGGAGGTGATTCCGCCGGGCAACGGAATCATGCACCAGATCAATCTGGAGCGTATGAGCCCTGTGATCCATGCCATCGATGGTGAAGCATATCCGGATACTCTGGTGGGCACGGACAGTCACACGCCGCATGTCGATGCACTGGGCGTGATCGCCGTGGGCGTGGGCGGGCTGGAGGCCGAGAGTGTGATGCTGGGGCGCGCATCGTGGATGCGCCTGCCCGAAATCGTTGGCGTGCAGCTGAGCGGCAAGCGTCAGAAAGGCATTACCGCCACCGATATCGTGCTGGCCCTGACCCAATTCCTGCGTCAGCAAAAAGTGGTGGGCAGCTATCTGGAGTTCCATGGCGACGGCGCACGCGGCCTCTCCATCGGCGACCGCGCCACCATATCGAATATGGCACCCGAATATGGAGCCACGGCGGCCATGTTTGCGATCGACGAACAGACGATCGACTATCTGCGCCTGACGGGGCGCGAGCCCGAGCAGGTGCAACTGGTAGAGAACTACGCCAAACAGGCAGGTCTGTGGGCAGACAGTCTGGAGAATGCCGAGTACGAACGTACGCTGAGCTTTGATCTGTCCGGCGTGGTGCGCAATATGGCCGGCCCTTCCAATCCGCACGCCCGCCTGGCCACCAGCGAGCTTGCGGCAAGAGGTATTGCCGGTGAGTGGACGCAAACCGAGGGAAGGATGCCCGATGGAGCGGTCATCATTGCAGCCATTACCAGCTGCACCAATACCAGCAACCCGCGCAATGTGATCGCCGCCGGCCTGCTGGCACGCAATGCGCGCAATCTGGGCCTGGAGCGCAAGCCCTGGGTAAAGACCTCTCTGGCTCCCGGCTCCAGGACCGTGCCGCTGTATCTGCAGCAAGCTGGTCTGCTGCATGACCTGGAGGCGCTGGGCTTTGGCGTGGTGGCCTTTGCCTGCACCACCTGCAACGGCATGAGCGGCGCACTCGATCCCGCCATTCAGCAGGAAATCGTGGATCGCGACCTCCACACCACAGCCGTGCTCTCCGGCAATCGCAACTTCGATGGCCGCATCCACCCCCATGCCAGGCAAGCCTTCCTAGCTTCGCCGCCGCTGGTCGTGGCCTATGCGATTGCGGGCACCATCCGCTTCGATATCGAGAACGATGTGCTGGGCCTCTTCCAGGGCCGCGAAATCCGCCTGAAAGACATCTGGCCCAGCGACGAGGAAATCGATACCGTGGCCAAGGCCGCCGTCCACCCCGAGCAGTTCCGCGCGGTCTATGAGCCCATGTTTGCCATCCGCGCAGACCAGGGCGAAAAGGTCGAGGCACTGTATGACTGGCGCCCGCAGAGCACCTATATCCGCCGCCCGCCCTACTGGGAGGGTGCGCTGGCCGCCAAGCGCACACTGCGCGGCATGCGCCCGCTGGCCATACTGCCCGACAACATCACCACCGATCACCTCTCGCCGTCCAACGCCATTCTGATGGACTCGGCCGCAGGAGAGTATCTGCACAAAATGGGTCTGCCCGAGGAGGACTTCAACTCCTATGCCACGCATCGCGGCGACCACCTGACCGCACAGCGCGCCACCTTTGCCAACCCCAAGCTCTTCAACGAAATGATTGTGGACGACCATGGCAAGGTACGCCAGGGCTCTCTCGCCCGGGTCGAGCCCGAAGGCCGGACGCTGCGCATGTGGGAAGCCATAGAGACCTATATGGAGCGCAAGCAGCCACTGGTCATCATCGCCGGAGCCGACTACGGCCAGGGATCAAGCCGCGACTGGGCCGCCAAGGGCGTGCGCCTTGCCGGTGTGGAGGCCATCGTGGCCGAAGGCTTCGAGCGGATCCACCGCACCAATCTGATCGGCATGGGGGTGTTGCCGCTGGAGTTCCTGCCCGGCACGAGCCGCCACACACTGGGGCTGAATGGCACTGAGAGCTTTGATGTCATCGGCCAGCGTAGCCCCCAGGCCACGCTTACACTTCATATCCACCGAACGACAGGTGCCCGCACCGAAGTGCCGGTACTGTGCCGCCTCGATACCGCTGAAGAGGTCTCGATTTACGAGGCCGGTGGCGTGCTGCAGCGCTTTGCCCAGGACTTCCTGGCGGACAGCGCAGCGGCCGATCCCACATCGACGGCTGAACTTGTGAGCTAAGGAGCAGCTATGAGCCAGGCACGCATACTGATTGTCACCCAGCCCAAAAGCCCGGTACGTCATCGCCTGCGTGCCCGGATCAGCGCTTTGGGCCTGGATGAGGAACTGGGCGAGCGCCTGTTCTCTCCAGATAACTGGCACCAAACCTGGTGTGGCCCGTTTGACTCCGGGCAAGAGGCACTGCTCGCCTTGCTGGCCGCAGGCAAAGCCGTGCAAGAGGCGCAGCTCAAGGCCTTCGAGCTCAGCTTCAACCGCGTTCGCGGTGAGGTGGGCGATCGCATTCACTGGTCTTTGCGCACCCGCGGACGTCCAGAGCCTTTCAACCAGTTGCTGACAACGCTGCAGACCGAGTTGGAATCCCATGGCTTCAAGGATGGCGGCCATAGACCGCACATCACCATCAGCTACAGAGCTCTGCATGCCCTGCCCACTCGGCGTATCGATCCCGTCGACTGGCTGATCGATGAGATCCAGCTGGTCGAGCGAACCGGCACAGGCAAGCAGTTACGCTACCAGGTACTGCATCGCTGGCCATTGGCTTCCGGCTCTCCGCCTCGTCCTCAACAGCTACGCCTGTTTCACTGATTCAAGACTCAAGCCCTGGCTTGAGTCTTGAATACCTTGTTTGTTTGCCATTCCATGTCCCTCACTTCGCAAATCCGCATTCCCGCCACCTATATGCGCGGAGGCACCAGCAAAGGTGTGTTCTTCAAGCTTCAGGATCTGCCCGAAGCGGCCCGACAGCCCGGCCCTGTTCGCGACGCCATCTTTCTGCGCACCCTGGGCAGCCCCGACCCCTATGGCAAACAGATTGACGGCATGGGCAATGCCTCATCCTCCACCAGCAAGGGGGTGATCCTCAGCAGGAGCGCAAGCGCCGATCACGATGTGGACTATCTGTTTGGACAGGTGTCCATCGATCAGCCTTTTGTGGACTGGAGCGGCAACTGCGGCAACCTGAGCGCTGCCGTCGGCCCCTGCGCCATTCACATGGGCCTGATTCCGGCCGAGCGCATTCCGCTCAACGGCGTGGCCACCATTCGCATCTGGCAAGCCAATATCGGCAAGACCATCATCAACCATGTGCATATCCGCGACGGTCAGGTGCAGGAGACCGGGGACTTCGAACTTGACGGTGTGACCTTTGCCGCCGCCGAAGTGGCCCTGGAGTTCCTGGATCCCGCCGATGAAGGTGAGGACGGAGACGCCATGTTCCCCACCGGCAATGTCTGCGACGAGCTGGACGTGCCCGGCGTCGGCCGCTTTTGCGCGACCCTCATCAATGCAGGCATTCCGACCATCTTTCTCGATGCCAGAGAGCTGGGCTATACCGGCTGCGAACTGCAGGACGCCATCAACGGCGATGACCCCGCCCTGGCCAGGTTCGAAGCCATCCGCGCCCATGGCGCACTCAGGATGGGCTTGATCAAGGATCTGAGTGAAGCTGCCACACGCCAGCACACGCCCAAGATAGGCTTTGTGGCTCCTGCGCAAAGCTATATCGCCTCCAGCGGCAAAGCGATTGCTGCCAAGGACATCGATCTCTTGGTGCGGGCGCTGTCCATGGGCAAGCTGCACCACGCCATGATGGGCACTGCCGCCGTCGCCATCGGCACGGCTGCCGCCATTCCGGGCACGCTGGTCAATCTGGCGGCGGGCGGCGGCGAGCGCCAGTCCGTACGCTTCGGCCATCCCAGCGGCACCCTGCGTGTGGGGGCCGAAGCCAGGAGCGAGCATGGTCAATGGCTGGTCACCAAGGCCTTGATGAGCCGCAGCGCCCGCATTCTGATGGAAGGCTGGGTACGGGTGCCGGGCGAAGTGCTGCAGGCCTGACACCGGGTATTGCCCTGCCGGGCGCCTGCCGCACGCAGGCCTGGGCAGGGTTCAAGCGCTCAAGATGACGCTTTCAATCCGGTGGCGGCCTTTGTTCTTGGCCGCATAGAGCTGCCGGTCCACGGCTTCTATAAAGCTGGCAGGTCGATCATGCTCTGCCGGCAGCACCGTGCCCGCACCAATGCTCATGGTGACCCGCCTGCCGTGGGGCGACAGCGCATGCACGATGGACTGCTTCTGGATCAGGCGCTGGCAGCGCTCGGCCACTTTTTGCGCGGTTTCGGCATCGGCTTCGGGCAGCAGCACCACAAACTCCTCGCCACCGTAACGCGCCACCAGGTCACGCTGTCCGTCCAGCGCCAGGCTCAGGGTCTGCGCAATATCCACCAGACATTTGTCGCCCTGGATATGGCCGTACAAATCGTTGTATTGCTTGAAGAAGTCAACATCGAACAGCAGCATGGACAGTGGCTTGCCATCGCTGCGCGTGCGCTCCCACTCCTGCTCGAAGCTGGTATCGAAGCAGCGCCGGTTGGCGATGCTGGTCAGACCGTCTCTGAAGGAGAGCACTTCCAGCTCCTTTTGCAGACTCAGCAGCCTTTCCTCGGTCTTCTTGCGCTCGCTGATGTCGAACATGAAGCCGATCAGCGCTTCGGCCTCGCCTCGCGCATTGCGCACCACATGGACCACATCGCGAATCCAGACATAGCCGTTGTCCTTGGTCAGCGCGCGATAGTCAGCCTCATGGTCCACGCCGGCCTGGGACTGGCTCACGCAGAAGTTCACCACATATTCGCGGTCATCGGGGTGCATGCGCATGGCCCAGTCTTCGACACTGACCCAGCTTTCACGACTCCAGCCAAGCAGGCTCTCGATCTGAGGGCCGATATAGGCGAACTTCATGGTCGCCCAGTCGATCTTCCAGGGAATGGCCTTGGTGGACTCCAGCAAGGTTCTATAGACCGCACTCTCATTCTCAAGCTCGCTCACGTCGGACATAACCCGTCTCTCCCGATCCCAATCGATAAAACTCCGGCCTGCCTTGTGGTCGGTCCCGGCCTTGCCGCGCCTGCAGTCTTTCAGAGCTTGAAAGCCCGAGGCTGGCTGGAGATTGTTGCGCCAGATGCCGGATTTCAGGCTGTGCATCCCAGCCATTGGCCGAAATAATACGCATGGCAGCGCAGGACCTCCGCTAAGCCTTCATGCGCCGCCACAGAGTGGCCCGGCTGATGCCGAGAATCTCGCAGGCCCGGCGCTGATCACCCCCGACCGACTCCAGCACCTCGCGCAATCGCTTCTGTTCGGCAAGGCGGCCCGCGTCTCTGAGCTGTGCCTGCCGGGCCGCTGCAGGCTCGGCCAGAGCCAGGCCGTCGGCACACTCCGGGAAGACTTCAAGCAAGCGCGCCATATCCAGAAGGCAGCCCCGGTCTGAGCCCAGATAGTCGCTGCAGGCCAGCAGACGCTCCACCCAGTTGTCCAGTTCACGGACATTGCCGGGCCAGTCATGCGCCGCAGCCCTGGCCAGCAGTGCATCGAGCTGCTGCTCCACCCTGTCATGCTGTGCGCGGGGCAACCCGCTTGCAGCGCTCAGGCGCTGAGCCAGCATGGCGCGGCCCAGTTGCGCAATATCGGCGGTGCCACGCGTTTGCAGCGAAGGCGTGCTCAGGCGCAGCACCGCCAGTCGGTAATAGAGATCGCGCCGGAACCGGCCACGCTCCACCTGATCTACCAGATCCGCATGGGTGGCGGCAATCACGCGCACATCCACGGGAATCGGCGTGGTGGAGCCCACGCGCAATACCTCGCGCTCCTGCAGCACACGCAGCAGCCGCGATTGCAATGCCAGCGGCATGTCGCCGATTTCATCGAGAAACAGAGTCCCGGTATGCGCAGCCTCTATCAAGCCGATCTTGCCGCCGCGCCTGGCCCCGGTAAAAGCGCCTTCCTCGTAACCGAAAAGCTCGCTCTCCAGCAGGCTTTCGCTGAGCGCCGCGCAGTTGACCGCCAGAAATGGCTGTTCCGCACGCCGTCCCGCGCTGTGAATGCCTTGCGCCACCAGCTCCTTGCCGGTCCCGCTTTCGCCCAGGATCAGCACCGTCGCATCGCTGTTCGCGTACTGTCTGGCCAGCAGTCGCACGCGCTGGGCAGCGGGGCTGCTGCCCAGATAGTCCTCAATGCGCCAGCGCACACCGGCAGCTTTTTGCCGCTGACTGGCGCGCAGGCTGCGGTCGGCCCGCTGAATGACGGCAGGATCGCGGCAGACCAGCAAAGCGCCGGTCACCAGCCCGCTCTCCACAATTGGCGCTCGTCGCACCACCAGGGTACGCAGGGCCAGTTGCACCACCTCTTCTCCACCCTCCTCGCCCGCCAGTGCCCGGGCCGTACCCAGGGCCGGAGCCACCTCGTCCAGCATGCGGCCGTGCAAGGCCTCGACCGGGGCCCCGAGCAAGGCGGCCATGCGTGGGTTCAGCGCGCAAATGCGGCCACGCTCGTCCACGGCCGCCACACCGTCCTGCAGCTGGTGCAACACGGTTTCCAGGCGTTGATGCCGGTCGCGCTCGGCGCGGCGATGACGGGCCAGCAGCATGGCATCGCTGAGCGCCTGGCGCACCGAAATATCGGAATACAGCAACACGCTGGCCATGCCCGCCTGCTCTGCCAGATCAGCCACCAGGCCCGGCGCCACCACGGCGCCAACGCCCGACGCCCTGAGTTTCTGCACGCAGGCCTGCGCGTCATGCGGCCCCTGATAGGCGATCTGGACCAGACCCAGGCCGAACAGGCTGTCGAACTGTGCCACCACCGGCGACGGCACCTCGAAGTTGACCAGTCCCACGCGCGGAGCTTCTTCGGTGGTCTGCAACTTGGCCTGCCGCAGCGCCTGCAGCAAATCCAGGCCACGCACTTCGACCATGGCCATTGGAATGTCCACGCGTTCTCGAATCCAGGCACCACTGGCTCCCGCCCCCACCAGGGCATCGATGGGCTGGCGCAGATTGAGCGCCTGCACCTGGGCCACCGCATCGTCGAAAGAAGCCGAGATGTGCGAGAACCTGGCCTCGCCCGACCAGAGTTGTGCCAGCCGCTCCAGCACCCGCCCCACACGGTAACGACCTACGGTGACGATGTGAGGCAAATGCGGCTGGCCAGCCGTCGGCATACGTTTGACGCC
Source organism: Comamonas brasiliensis (assembly GCF_018292285.1). Lineage (NCBI taxonomy): Bacteria > Pseudomonadati > Pseudomonadota > Betaproteobacteria > Burkholderiales > Comamonadaceae > Comamonas > Comamonas brasiliensis. Next base: position 65,020 of record NZ_JAANES010000001.1, on the reverse strand, counting down.
ATCGTTCGATATCGCATCTGTTTCATTCATGAAAACAATTATTTCATTATCGAAACAGAAGCTATGTACAACCGCAGGTGGACACTCCACAAAACTACAGAAATTCCAATGATTTCAAACACTTGGAATACAAAGGGTTTTCCCTAGACCTGCCTGGCACAGTGCTTGCTGTAACAGCCCATACCAATAGGGATTTGGATCCAGGAGATATCCATGTTTTTGAACCGTCGCAATCTTGTTGTCCAGGCCTTGACTCTTTCCGTGCTGGGCGCAGCAGGCCTGGCACAGGCCGCCGATTGGCCCACGCGCCCGATTCGCCTCGTGGTGCCGTTTTCCGCAGGCGGCGCCAATGACTTGATGGCCCGTTCGGCGGCCGAAGGCGCTTCCAAGATCCTCGGCCAACCCGTGGTGATCGACAACCGCCCCGGCGCAGGTGGCACAGTGGGTGCCGATATCGTGGCCAAGGCCCAGCCCGATGGCTACACGCTGCTGGTCAGCGCGGCAGGCGTCATCTCCAACAGCATGATCAAGAAGACCATGCCTTTCAAGGATGATGCTCTGCAGCCCGTGGTGATGATCGGCCTGGCACCTTCGGTGATCGTGGTGCCCAAGAACGCGCCCTATAACAATCTGCGCGACTTCGTCGAAGCTTCGAAGAAGGGCGCGGGCTTCAACTTTGCCACCGCCGGCACGGGCAGCACGCCGCACTTCGTGGCCGAGATGCTGAATGTGAAATACGGTGCCAAGCTGCAGCCCGTACCCTACAAGAGCGGTTCGGAGAGCACCACGGCCGTGCTGGGCGGCCAGGTTGAAGGCACTTCCGAAGCCAGCATCATCGCGCTGCCGCACATCATTCACGAGGGCAAGTTCAAGCCTCTGGCCACGACCTGGACCCAGCGCATCTCGGCCTACCCTCAGCTCTCCACCGCCGTCGAGCAAGGCTTTGCCGATCTGCAGATCGCGCACTGGGCCGGCATTCATGCCCCCAAGGGCACGCCACCCGCCATTCTGGACAAGCTGGCAGCTGCCGTGGACAAGGCCATGAAGGAGCCTGCCACCGTCGAGAAGCTCAAGGGACTGGGCATCGAGCCGGTCGGCGGCACACGTGCGGAATTCGTGAAGTTTTCCGATGCCGAGCGCAAGCGCCTGGGCGAGATCGTCAAGGCAGCTCAAATGCAGGAAAAGTGAGATTCACAAAAAACATAGCATCTAGCGTATGCCCCATATGCGCTGAAGCCTGAAAATAGTACTGAAAGCTGATCCATGATTTCCCGTAGAAACGCCTTGCTGCGTGCCACTGCCTGCGCTGCCGCCCTGCTGGGCAGCTCCTCTGCCGCGCTGGCCCAGGGCTCTGAAGCCTGGCCTACCCGCACCGTCAAGCTCATCGTGCCCTATGCGGCAGGCGGCTATGCCGACACCCGCGCACGCCTGATTGCCGACTCGCTGGGCAAGGTGCTGGGCCAGCCTGTGATCATCGACAACCGCGGCGGTGCCGGTGGCGTGACGGGCACGGATGCCATCGCCAAGGCCAACGACGGCCACACCTTCGGCTTCGGCTCGCCCGGCCCCCTGGTCACCAACCCCATGCTGATGAAGAAGATGCCTTATGACGCCAAGACGGCGTTCAAGCCCATCATCCTCATCGAGCAGGCTCCCCTGTTTCTGACCACCGCTCCCAACCAGCCCTTCAAGAGCGTCCAGCAACTGCTGGCCCATGCCAAGGCCAAGCCTGGCGATCTGACCTATGGCTCCTCGGGCGTGGGCGGGGCCCATCATCTGTCGGGCGAGTTGCTGGCCTACCAGACCCAGACCCAGCTGACCCATGTGCCCTACAAAGGCGGCTCGCTGGCAGCCACCGACCTCATGGGCGGCCATCTGGCCATGATGTTCGAGATGGGTTACTCGGCCCTGCCTTCCATCAAGGCCAAAAAGATCAATGCCCTGGCTGTCTCCAGCAAGACCCGTCTGGCCGTGCTGCCCGAAGTGCCCACGCTGGACGAAGCCGGGGTCAAGGGCTTTGAGTCGTACAACTGGCTGGGCATGATTGCGCCGGCCGGCACGCCCGATGCCGTGGTGGCCAAGCTCAACCAGGCCGTCAACGAAGCGCTCAAGAACGACAAGTCTCTGCGCCAGATGATCGAAAGCAGCGGCGGCCAGATCATGGGCGGCACGCCTCAGGCCTATGGCAAATATCTTGAAGCCGAGCGCGCCAAGTGGGGACCGGTGATCAAGAACGCGAATATTTCGCTGGACTAATCCTCTGGAGAGCTGCGGAGCAGCTCTGCCTGGCAGCGCCCGCCAGAAGTGCATGCAGCCATCAAGCCTGATATCTGAATACGCCCATCAGATAAGCCTCAAAGCCCTTTTCAACAAGAAATCTCATGAACCCGAAACAACAACTCAAGGCCCTGGCCGATGCCCGCCGCGGCGTCATTGTTCCCGGAGCCTTCAACGCCATGTCGGCGCGGCTGATCGCCGATCTGGGCTTTGAAGCCATCTATGTGACCGGTGCCGGCGTGACCAATATGTGGTTCGGCATGCCCGACCAGGGTTTTATGGGCCTCAGCGATATCGCCGACCATACGGCCCGCATCCGCGACGCCGTGGAAGTGCCGCTGCTGGTCGATGCCGACACCGGCTTTGGCAACGCCGTCAATACCTACCATGCCGTGCGCACGCTGGAGCGTGCCGGTGCCGACTGCATTCAGCTCGAAGACCAGGTCAGCCCCAAACGCTGCGGCCACTTCAATGGCAAGGCCGTGATCGAAACCAGCGAAATGCTGGGCAAGATCAAGGCCGCCGTCGATGCGCGCCGCGATAGCGGCACCCTCATCATGGCCCGCACCGACGCTGCAGCCGTCCATGGTTTTGAGGCCGCCATCGAGCGCGCCCAGCAGTTTCAGGAAGCCGGCGCCGACATCCTGTTTGTCGAAGCCGTCACCCAGGCCGAAGAAGTTCGCGCCCTGCCGCTGCGTCTGCAAGCCCCGCAGCTCATGAATATGGTCATCGGCGGCAAGACCCCCATCTTCAACGCCGACGAACTGGGCGAGCTGGGCTATGGCTTTGTGCTCTACGCCAATGCAGCACTGCAAGGGGCCGTGGCCGGCATGCAAAAGTGCCTGACTCTGCTGCGCGACGATCACAAGGTTGATGAGGACCCTGCCATCGTCGCTCCCTTCCTTGAACGCCAGCGGCTGGTGAACAAGGACTTCTGGGATGGGCTGGAGCAGAAGTACCAGTAACTCCAAGGCATGCCCCAAGGAGCAGACAGCGTGCAACGCCTGGGCATCAAGCGTTGCACGCTGTTTTTTTCATCCGCATGAAGGCTGAGCCTATGGAGCAGGTCTTGGCCCGGACTTCAGCTCACGGCGATAGGCACGCAGCATCTGCCGTGGGTAGCGGCTGCCATCCGCGAACAGGCTTTCTTCATACCTCTGGCGGAGATGCCGCATATCCAGATCCGATTTGGCAATCCGGCCCCGACCCGCCTTGAAGTGTGCGACCGCAGCTTTGTGCCAGGCGCAGAAGATCGCCCAGACCATCAGCTGATGCGCCTCGCTCCACGCTTTTGCATGGGCTTCTGCCATCTCCCAGCGTTCGGACAGCTGGGGAAACAGACCTCCGTCGCCGGCCATGAGGCGTCCGTCAGAAATCCCTATTTGCGATGGCCAGAGCCGCAACGCTTCACGGAGCACTTTCTTGAATTTCATGGGATCGCTGGAGGTGTGGGGCTCGCGAAAGATAGGCAGTACCAGGCCGCACATCACTTCTGACGCTCGCGACTCGGCAAGATGCACTCTCACTGGCCGCCAAATTGCGCCCGATGGTATGCGACCAGCGCGTTCGCATGCCCATGGCCGATGCCATGCTCGAGCTTGAGATACGCGACCTGCTCCATATGTTTCTTGTCGTGCAGGCCTTCGAGAATCTTGATCCAGTGCGTGACCGGCTGGCCGTAGGTTTTCTCGATGGACGGAAAGTAGGAGGCCGGGCCTTTGATCTTCGGTTCACTTGTCATGTGCAGCTCCAAGGGTTGGGTGAAGAGTCATATGCAAAGCATCACCGAAGCCAGGCCACTTTTCCATCAGGATTGCGCCGCATGCAACAGGTGCAGCAACGCCGCCACTGCGTCCTCCTGAACCCGTCTGCGGCGGTCAGCCTGCAGACATTGAAGATACCCGCTTGGGCACCAGCTCAGCCCGCCTTCCAGCCCTGCAGCATCAAATCCAGCGCCTGCAAGGCCTCGTTCAGGCGCTCGGGCGGAGCGCCCTCCTCGGCAATCCAGAAAGCCGCTTCGATCAGGCAGCCGTTGAGCAACCTTGCCAGCGCCGCTGCACTGGCATTCACGATGATGCCCTCGTCGATGAGCTGCTGCAAAAAGCCCGCGATAAAAGCAATGCATTGCTGATGCTGCTGCCCCTGATCGGTACCGGTGAGCACAGAGCGCGCATCCTGCAGCACGATGCGACGAATCTCAGCCTCCTGTGCCATGGCCAGATAGGCGCGGCAATAGGCCAGAAAGCCTTCCCATGGATCGGCATGGCCTCGCAGCACAAGCTCCAGCCGCTGGTCCATTTCTTCATCCATCTGCGCCACCACGGCAGCCAGCAGACCAGGCTTGCCACCAAAGTGGTGATAGAGCGCGCCGCGCGTCAAACCGGCCTGCGCGGTCAACTCGTCCATGGCTGCCTGGGCATAGCCATGCTCGGCGAAAGCGCTGCGCGCCGCGCTGATCAGCTTGGCCCGCGTAGCTTCGATCATGCTGGCACGACTCTGGCGGACTTGGGTCACTGCGAACTCCCGGCAATATTCACATACAAAGCGTATGCCAATCATACGCGCTACATCCCAAGCTCCTAGAATGTCACTCGCATACACAATGTATGCAAATGAATCTATGCAAGGGTTTCCATGTTGAATGCTTACCGCAAGCTGTTCACGGCGCCGGGCAGCACGGGCTTTGTGCTGGCCGGGCTGCTGGCGCGACTGCCGCTGTCCATGACGGGGATTGGCCTGATCACCATGCTGTCGCAGCAGCGCGGCGCCTATACGCTGGCAGGCATGGTGTCGGCCTGTTTCGCGCTCTCGATTGCCGTTCTGGCACCGCGCATTTCGGCGTTGGTTGACCGTTACGGCCAGTTCAGGGTGCTGCCGTTTGCGGCCGCCAGCAGTGCGCTGTCCATGCTGGCGCTGCTTGCCTGTGCCCACTGGGAGGGACCGGACTGGCTGCTGCTGGTACTGGCCGCTGCTGTCGGCAGCCTGCCCAGCATGCCGGCGATGGTTCGCGCCCGCTGGACGGCAATCTACAGCGGCACTCCTCAGTTGCAGACAGCGTTTGCACTGGAGGGCGTGCTCGATGATCTGGCCTTTATCGTCGGCCCGCCGCTGTCGGTGGGCCTCAGCATGCTGCTGTTCCCCGAGGCCGGCCCGTTGGCTGCGGCGCTGTTCCTCATCATCGGCGTGGGCCTGTTTGTGGTGCAGCGCCGCACCGAACCACCTGTCAGCCCACATACCGAATCGGAAAAAGACAGGTCCTCGTCGATGCTGCGCCAGCCAGTGGTACGCACGCTGGCACTGTTCATGCTGGCGCAAGGCATCATCGTGGGCGTGATCGATGTGGCCAGCGTGGCCTTTGCCACGGCACAGGGCCAGCCTGGCATGGCCAGTGTGGTGCTGTCCTTCTATGCGCTGGGCTCTTGCGCCATGGGCTTGCTGTTTGGCACGCTACGCCTGCAGATGCCGCTCAGCCGCCAGATCGTCTGGGTCGGGGCATCGGTCGCCATCTCCGCCCTGCCCCTGCTGCTGGCCAGCAATCTGACCGCACTGACGCTGGCCGTGCTGCTGGCAGGCATTACCTTTGGCCCGACGATTACCGTGGCCATGAGCCTGGTGGAGCAGCAGGTACACGCCAACCGCCTGACCGAGGGCATGACCTGGCTGCTGACTGGCCTCGCCAGCGGCGTGGCCCTGGGTGCAGCCGCTGCCGGCTGGCTGATCGACCACTGGGGCGCACAGCAATCGTTTGTGCTGACACTGCTGGCGGGCGGCGCCATGTGGCTGTGGGGCGTGCAGGCCGGACGGCAAGCCGATCGGGCATCGGCACCGGGCATGACGGCTATCAACCTGTGAATCAGCCACTATCGCTTATCCAGCAATCGATTGCAGCTATCTTTTCAAGAGTCTTTCTGAGAAGGTGCCGCAGCAGGCAGAGCCAGGCCAGGTGCTCGTGCCAGCGCAATAAAGGCCTGTAGATAGTCCGTATGCAACTCTGCCTCGCGCGCACCGAGGTAGATTTGCTTGGCGATCCCCTTGCTGCCCAGCTTCACGGGTACGACAGCCATCTTTTCGGCATATTCCAGAGCCAGCCAGCGCGGCAGGGCCGCGACACCCCGGCCGCTGGCGACCATCTGCATCATGATGTCGGTGGTCTCTATGGTTTTATGGCGCCTGGGGGCAATGCCTTTGGGCAGCAAAAACTGGGTATAGATATCAAGCCGGTCTACGGCCACGGGATAGGTAATCAGCACCTCGCGAGACAGATCACCGGGCTTGACATGGCCGGCCTGGGCCAGGGCGTGATCCGCAGCCACCACCAGCACCTGCTCATAGTCAAAGACGGGCTCAAAGTGCAGACCCGGCTTGAACAGCGGATCGGGCGTGACCAGCATGTCGATCTCATAGCCGAACAGCGCACCGATGCCACCAAACTGGAACTTCTGCTTCACGTCCACATCCACATCGGGCCAGGCGGCCAGATAGGGGGAGACGATTTTCAGCAGCCACTGGTAGCAAGGATGGCATTCCATGCCGATGCGCAAGCTGCCGCGCTCCCCCTGGGCAAATTGCTGCAAACGGGACTCGGCCAGATCCAGCTGAGGCAGCACGCGATTAGCCACCGCCAGCAGGTATTGACCCGCCTGCGTCAAGCGCAGGCTGCGCCCTTCACGCAGCCAGACATCGGTGCCAAGCTGGGCTTCCAGCTTTCTCATGCTGTGGCTCAGGGCGGACTGCGTGACGCACAACACATCGGCTGCCGCAGTCAAAGAGCCTTGTTTTTCAACCTCTTGCACGATGGCGAGATGGATACGCTCAATCATCTGTGAACACAATTCATGGATACATGAGAAACAACCATTTTACTTCATGCATCGATTCAAAGAACATCCAGTCCGCTGACCCGAGCCACTCTGGCCATGGGCCAAAGATCAAAAGACTGGATTTCTGCATGACGACTATTCACAACCTGGGCTTTCCTCGCATCGGCGCAAAGCGCGAACTGAAGTTCGCGCTGGAGTCCTATTGGAGAGGCGAGACCTCGCGCGATGCACTCAAGGCGCTGGGCGCCGAGCTGCGCCAACGCCACTGGGCTGCGCAGCAAGAGCTGGACTGGGTGCCCGTGGGCGACTTCGCTTTCTACGACCAGGTACTGGACATGAGCTTTACGCTGGGCAATCTGCCCGAACGGGTGCAAGGCTTCGAAGGCGATGCGCTGGACAACTACTTTCGCGTGGCCCGCGGCCGTTCGGCAATCACGACCAAGTCCCGTAGTACCGGCCACACCCACTGCTGCGCTGGCGTCGCTGCGGGCGAGATGACCAAGTGGTTTGACACCAACTACCACTACATCGTGCCCGAGTTCAGCTCGGTCACCGAATTCAAGCTCGATGCATCGCGCCTGCTGGAACAGCTGGCCGAAGCCAGGGCACAAGGCATACAGGCCAAACCGGTTCTCATCGGCCCCGTCACCTATCTGGTGCTGGGCAAGGCCAAGGACGGTGTCGGCAAGCTGGAGCTGCTGCAACGCCTGCTGCCAGTCTATGCCCAGTTGCTGGATGTGCTGGCGGCCCAGGGCGTGGAATGGGTGCAGATGGATGAACCCATCCTGGTCACCGAACTCGATGCCGACTGGCAACATGCATTCAACACTGCCTACCACCACCTCAAGAGCTGCAGGGTCAAGCTGCTGCTGGCGACCTATTTCGGCCAGTTGGCCGAGAACAAGTATCTGGCAGCAAACCTGCCAGTGGCTGGCCTGCACATCGATGCCGTCAATGGCCAGGATGATGTGCAGCAACTGCTGGGTCTGCTGCCCGCACACAAGGTGTTGTCCCTGGGGGTGATCAACGGCCGCAATATCTGGAAAACTGATCTGAATGCCGTGCTCGACTGGGTGGAGCCGCTGGCCGAGCGCCTGGGCGAACGCCTCTGGATTGCGCCATCCTGCTCCTTGTTGCATGTACCCGTGGATCTGAACAGCGAACAAAGGCTGGATGCGGACATCAAGTCATGGCTGGCTTACGCACAGCAAAAACTGGATGAGCTGCGTGTGCTGGGCAAGGCTTTGCGCCACGGCCGAGATTGCGTCGAGGCCGAACTGGCAGACAACGCTGCCGCTCTGGCCGCACGCCGCACATCGCCCCGCGTCCACAACCCTGCCGTGCAAGCTGCGGTCAAGCAGATCAGCGCCGGGCTGGGACAGCGCCGCAGCAGCTACGAAGCACGCACCCCCAAGCAAGCCGGTCTGCTCAAGCTACCGGCCTTCCCGACCACCACCATCGGCTCTTTCCCCCAGACGACAGAGATCCGCCAGGCACGCAGCGAATTCAAGGCCGGTCGCCTGGATTTCGCCCGCTACCAAAGCACCATGCGCGCCGAGATCGAACGCTGCGTGCAAGAGCAGGAGGCTCTGGGGCTGGACGTGCTCGTGCATGGCGAGGCCGAGCGCAACGACATGGTCGAATATTTCGGCGAACAGCTCGACGGCTATGCCTTCAGCCAGTTCGGCTGGGTCCAGTCCTATGGCTCACGCTGCGTCAAGCCGCCCATTCTGTTCGGCGATATCAGCCGTCCCAAGGCGATGACGACAGAATGGATCCAGTACGCCCAGTCCTTGACCCGCAAACCCATGAAAGGAATGCTGACAGGCCCGGTCACCATACTGAACTGGTCATTCGTGCGGGATGACCAGCCCCGCTCCAAATCCTGCTACCAGCTGGCTCTGGCGATTCGCGCAGAAGTGCTTGACTTGGAAAGAGCCGGCGTTCGCGTGATCCAGATCGACGAAGCCGCATTGCGCGAGGGCCTGCCATTGCGCAAATCACAATGGCAGGAATATCTGCACTGGGCCGTGGAAGCGTTCCGCATCAGCGCCAATGGCGTTGCCGATGAAACCCAGATTCACACCCATATGTGCTATTCGGAATTCAACGACATCATGGCGTCGATTGCGGCCATGGATGCCGACGTGATCACCATAGAGACTTCGCGCTCGGACATGGAGTTGCTGGAGGCCTTCGAACACTTCGACTACCCCAATGAGATCGGCCCGGGGGTCTACGACATCCACTCTCCCAATATCCCCACCAAGGCTGACATCGTGCTGCTCATGCAGAAAGCAGCAGAGCGCATTCCCGCCGAACGCCTCTGGGTCAATCCAGACTGCGGTCTCAAGACACGTCAGTGGGCCGAAGTGATTCCGGCGCTACAGCATATGGTGGAAGCCGCCAAGACATTACGCCAAAGCGTGAAGCTGGCCGAGCCCGCCTGAACGCAGGCATCGCTCCCGTCTCCTCCGACTCGCCCAGGGCATTGCCCTGGGCTTTTTCATAACAAAAAGACATGGCCTGCAGCAGGCCTGAGTTGCATAGGGCGATGCAAATGCGGCGCCCGGCTTCAGGATTTGCAGCGTATTGAGATACTAGGCGGACAAAGCAAAAAGCCCTGCAGACTTTCATCTGCAGGGCTTATGCCACAAGTTTGGAGGCGCGAACCAGAGTCGAACTGGTCTAACCGGATTTGCAATCCGGGGCATAACCGCTTTGCTATCGCGCCGCTATCACAAAAACCTGGAGCGGGAAAACGGGTTCGAACCGTCGACCTATACCTTGGCAAGGTATCGCTCTACCAACTGAGCTATTCCCGCATTCAAAAAGCTTTCGCTTTCCGATGCGAACCTGTATTGCTACAGGTTCTGAAAACCTGGAGCGGGAAAACGGGTTCGAACCGTCGACCTATACCTTGGCAAGGTATCGCTCTACCAACTGAGCTATTCCCGCATTCAGAAAGCTTTCGCTTTCTGATGCGAACCTGTATTGCTACAGGTTCTGAAGACCTGGAGCGGGAAAACGGGTTCGAACCGTCGACCTATACCTTGGCAAGGTATCGCTCTACCAACTGAGCTATTCCCGCACTCAAAAAGCTTTCGCTTTTTGATGCGAACCTGTATTGCTACAGGCTCTGAAAACCTGGAGCGGGAAAACGGGTTCGAACCGTCGACCTATACCTTGGCAAGGTATCGCTCTACCAACTGAGCTATTCCCGCATATCTACCGAAGCCCAACATTGTACAACGTTGTTTGCTGCGATGGATGAATTGTAGCGCAGTTCTGAGCACTCCCAGAAAAAACGCCACAATTTTCACAAAACAAGCATCAATGCTTGATGGCTGCCTCGACCGGCTTGGCATCGGTGGCCGCCACAGCGGCTACTGCATCCTCAGACAAAGGATCGGGCACGCGCTCCAGGGCCACCTTGAGAACCTGATCGATCCACTTCACAGGAACGATCTCCAGGCCGCTCTTCACGTTATCGGGAATGTCCTGCAAATCCTTGACGTTCTCTTCGGGAATCAGCACGGTCTTGATGCCACCACGCAGAGCCGCCAGCAGCTTTTCCTTGAGCCCACCAATCGCCGTGACTTCGCCACGCAAAGTGATTTCACCGGTCATGGCCACGTCAGCACGCACGGGAATGCCCGTGAGCGCCGAGACAAACGCCGTCGTCATCGCGGCACCGGCGCTGGGACCGTCCTTGGGCGTGGCGCCATCGGGCACGTGCACATGGATGTCCTTTTTCTCAAAGGCTTCATCCTTGATGCCGAGCAGACGAGCGCGGCTGCGCACCACGGTACGAGCAGCTTCCACCGACTCCTTCATCACGTCGCCCAGAGAACCGGTACGGGTGATGACGCCCTTGCCAGGCATGGTTGCGGCTTCGATGGTCAGCAGATCGCCACCGACTTCGGTCCAGGCCAGGCCCACAACCTGCCCCACCTGATTGGCATGCTCTGCGCGACCGTAGCTGAACTTACGCACGCCCAGATAGTCGTTGAGGTTGTCGGCATTCACCTCCACCTTGGGCTGGAGCTTGCCGAGCTGCAAGCCCTTGACCACCTTACGGCAGATCTTGGACAGCTCGCGCTCCAGCGAACGCACACCTGCTTCGCGGGTGTAGTAGCGCACGATGTCGCGGATAGCGGCTTCGGTCACCTCCAGCTCGCCCTCCTTCACACCATTGTTGGTGAGTTGCTTGGGCAGCAGGTAGCGGATAGCAATATTGGTCTTTTCGTCTTCGGTGTAGCCCGACAGACGAATCACCTCCATGCGATCCAGCAAGGCCGAAGGAATGTTCATGGAGTTGGAGGTCGCCACGAACATTACGTCGGACAGGTCGAAGTCGACCTCCACATAGTGGTCGCCGAACTTGTTGTTCTGCTCGGGGTCCAGCACCTCCAGCAGTGCGCTCGATGGATCGCCACGGAAATCCATGCCCAGCTTGTCGATCTCGTCAAGCAGGAACAGAGGATTGCGCGTGCCGACCTTCTCCAGGCTCTGCAGCACCTTGCCGGGCATGGCACCGATATAGGTACGGCGGTGACCGCGAATCTCGGCCTCGTCACGCATGCCGCCCAGCGCCATGCGCACGTACTTGCGGCCCGTGGCCTTGGCAATGGACTGACCGAGCGAGGTCTTGCCCACGCCGGGAGGTCCGACCAGGCACAGAATGGGGGCCTTGACCTTGTCCACACGTTGCTGCACGGCAAGATATTCGAGGATGCGGTCCTTGACCTTTTCCAGGCCAAAGTGATCTTCGTTCAGCACTTCCTCGGCATTCGCCAGGTTGTGTTTGATCTTGGTCTTCTTGCTCCAGGGCAAGCCGGTCAGCACTTCGATGTAGTTGCGCACCACCGAAGCTTCCGCCGACATGGGCGACATCAGCTTGAGTTTCTTGAGCTCGGCCTCGGCCTTCTTGCGGGCCTCGGCAGGCATCTTGGCGAGCTTGATCTTTTTCTCGATCTCCTCGATGTCAGCCCCATCCTCGCCCTCACCCAACTCCTTCTGAATGGCCTTGACCTGCTCATTCAGATAGAAGTCGCGCTGATTCTTCTCCATCTGACGCTTGACGCGACCACGGATGCGCTTGTCGACATTAAGGATGTCCACCTCGCGCTCGAGCTGCTCGAACAGGTTTTCCAGACGCTCCTTGATGTCCACCAGATCCAGCACTGCCTGCTTGCTCTCCAGCTTGAGAGGCAGGTGCGCCGCGATGGTGTCCGTCAGGCGGCCGGCATCGTCAATGCTGGCGATCGAGGTCAGGATCTCCTGGGGGATCTTCTTGTTGAGCTTGACATACTGGTCAAACTGCTGGGTCACCGCACGGCGCAGCGCTTCGATCTCGCTCTGCTCATGGGCATTGTCATCAGCCTCCACGGGCGTCACAGACGCCGTGAAATGAGACTCTTCGTCGGTGATCTGCTTGACCAGGGCGCGCTGCTGGCCCTCGACCAGCACCTTCACGGTGCCGTCGGGCAGCTTGAGCATCTGCAAGATGGTGGACACGCAGCCCACATCAAACATGTCTTCCGCTGCAGGCTCGTCCTTGGAGGCCGTCTTCTGCGCCACCAGCATGATGCGGCGATCGCCTTCCATGGCCAGCTCCAGAGCCTTGATGCTCTTGGCACGCCCCACAAACAGCGGAATCACCATATGCGGAAACACCACCACGTCCCGCAAGGGCAGCAGCGGCAGATCCAACTCGGTGGAAGGCAAAGGGGTTTGTCCAGACATAGGTATCCTCGGTTTATCAGCGGAAGATGGTCCGCTTACCGGTGTATTTCAACCCCTGCGTGCAAATTGTTTTTGCCACCGCAGGGGCATTGCCTTTCCGTCTCATGCAGCAAGGCGCCCCATCGCAGAAGCGCCTCGCACGCAAGCACAGTATCAGGCCTTTTTGGCCGCCTCGCGGTAAACCAGCAGCGGCTCCTTGCCGTCTTCAATGGTGGCCTCTTCCACCACCACCTTTTCCACGTTCTCAGCCGTTGGCAACTCGAACATGGTGCTGATCAGTGCTTGCTCGACGATGGAGCGCAGGCCACGGGCGCCGGTCTTGCGGGCCAGAGCCTTGCGGGCAATCGCCTTCAGTGCCGCCGGGCGGATTTCCAGCTCCACACCTTCCATGGCCAGCAGCTTGCTGTATTGCTTGACCAGCGCGTTCTTGGGCTCGGTCAAGATCTGCACCAGTGCCTCTTCGCTGAGCTCGGCCAGCGCCGTCACCACTGGCATGCGACCGACCAGCTCGGGGATGATGCCGAACTTGATCAGATCTTCGGGCTCAATCTCAAGGAACATTTCCGAGATGGAGCGCTGCTTCTTGCTCTTGACGGTAGCGCCAAAGCCTATGCCTGAAGCCTCGGTACGGTTCTCGATGACCTTCTCCAGCCCCGCAAACGCGCCGCTGCAGATGAACAGGATGTTCGTGGTGTCGATCTGCAGGAAATCCTGATTGGGATGCTTGCGTCCACCCTGGGGCGGAATGCTGGCCATCGTGCCTTCGATCAGCTTGAGCAGCGCCTGCTGCACGCCCTCGCCCGAGACATCGCGCGTGATGCTGGGGTTGTCCGACTTGCGGGAGATCTTGTCGATTTCGTCGATGTAGACAATGCCGCGCTGCGCGCGCTCGACGTCGTACTCGCAGCTTTGCAACAGCTTCTGAATGATGTTCTCGACATCCTCGCCCACATAGCCAGCCTCGGTCAACGTTGTGGCATCGGCCATCACGAAGGGGACATTCAGCTGACGCGCCAGCGTTTGAGCCAGCAAGGTCTTGCCCGAACCCGTGGGGCCGATCAGCAAGATATTGCTCTTGCTGAGCTCCACATCGTCCTTGCCGGCCTTGTCCTTGTGGTTCAGTCGCTTGTAGTGGTTGTAGACCGCCACGGCCAGCGTGCGCTTGGCCTGTTCCTGGCCGATCACATAGTTGTCGAGATTGGCCTTGATTTCGGCAGGCGTAGGCAGATCGCCGCGGCCTTCCTTGGCATCGGCGGCAGGCTGTTCGTCGCGAATGATCTCATTGCACAAGTCGATGCACTCGTCGCAGATGAACACGGACGGGCCGGCGATCAGCTTTTTGACCTCGTGCTGGCTTTTGCCGCAGAAGGTGCAATACAAATTCTTTTCGGTGGAAGAGCCTTTTTTATCGGCCATGGGGGCTGTGCCTCGTTACGAAAAAACGAAAATTAATGATAACCAAAGACAAGGCGGCGTAGCCCTTCAGGGACAAACGCCGCCGAGCAAGTCCCGGGAGCCAGTCAGCAACTCCCAGGATCTTCATTGCTGGCATCCGCAAGCCCAATCAGACAGGGGCTTGGGTGCTATGCATTTCAGGAACGCTTGCTAATTACCTGGTCAACCAGACCGTAGTCCTTAGCCTCATCGGCGGAAAGGAAATAGTCGCGCTCGGTGTCGTTCTGGATCTTTTCCAGGGGCTGGCCGGTACGCTCGGCGAGGATCTTGTTCAGGCGTTCGCGGGTCTTGAGGATTTCGCGGGCATGAATTTCGATCTCGGTCGCCTGACCACGTGCACCGCCCAGAGGCTGGTGAATCATGACCTGGGCATTGGGCAGTGCGTAGCGCTTGCCCTTGGCACCTGCCGACAGCAGGAAAGCTCCCATGCTCGCGGCCATGCCGGTGCACAGTGTCGAGACATCGGGCTTGATGAAGTTCATGGTGTCGAAAATCGCCATGCCCGCCGTCACGCTGCCGCCGGGGGAGTTGATGTAGAAGGAAATATCCTTGTCGGGATTTTCACTTTCCAGGAACAACAGCTGAGCCACCACCAGATTGGCGGTCTGGTCGTTGACCTCGCCCACTAGGAAAATCACGCGCTCCTTGAGCAGACGCGAATAAATGTCGTAGGAGCGCTCACCGCGACCCGACTGTTCAATGACCATGGGCACCATGCCCAAACCCAATGTATCCAATGCGCTCATGTTTTCTCCAGTGCTATGCGCCTACTGTAGCCGCATTCTGAAAAGAAAATGGGGCTTGCGCGCAAAAGCACAAGCCCCGCAATTCAAGTTATCGGAACTTGCCTAGGGCAAGCACCGATAAAAGGTTCAGCCCTTAGGCCTGACCCATCAGCTCGTCGAAGGAAACGGCCTTGTCGGTGACCTTGGCCTTGCCCAGAACGAAGTCGGTGACGTTGTTTTCGATCACAACGGCTTCCACTTCGGCCAGACGGTTGCGGTCGCCGAAGTACCAGCGAACCACGTCTTCGGGCTTCTCGTAGCTGGAAGCCAGCTCTTCGACATGAGCCTTGATCTGCTCGGCAGTAGCTTGCAGGTTGTTGCTCTTGACCAGCTCGGCCACCACCAGGCCCAGACGCACGCGACGCTCGGCCTGGGGCAGGAAGATGTCTTCGGGGATTTCAGCCTTGGCAGCATCCTTGATGCCGCGCTGTTCCAGCTCGGCGCGCGCGCCTTCCAGCAGACGGCCGACTTCGGCTTGCACGGAAGCCTTGGGCAGATCCAGTTCGGACACGGACACCAGAGCGTCCATCACGGCTTGCTTGTTGCGACCTTGAACGCGGAACTTCACTTCGCGCTCCAGGTTCTTCTTGATGTCGTCGCGCAGGGCTTCGACGGAGCCGCCTTCCACGCCCAGGGTCTTGACGAACTCTTCGTTCACTTCAGGCAGGTTGGGAGCTTCCACCTTCTTGACGGTCACCAGGAAGTCGGCAGTCTTGCCGGCCACGTCGGCACCGTGGTAGTCAGCGGGGAAAGCCAGAGGGAAAGTCTTGGACTCGCCGGCCTTCATGCCACGGGTTGCGTCCTCGAATTCCTTGAGCATCTGGCCTTCGCCGACCAGGAACTGGAAGTCTTCAGCCTTGCCACCGGAGAAAGTCTCGCCGTCGATCTTGCCTTCGAAATCCACGGTCACGCGGTCGCCGTCCACAGCGGCTTCACCGGCAGCGCGCTCGGTGAAGGTGCGACGCTGCTTGCGCAGAATGTCCACGGTCTTATCGATGGCCGCGTCGTCCACGCTGGTGGTCAGCTTTTCCACTTCGGCAGTAGTCAGATCGCCGATCTTGACTTCGGGCATGACTTCGAACACGGCTTCGAATTGCGCTTCGCCTTCGGCAGCGCCTTCCTTTTCGGTGATCTTGGGCTGACCGGCAACGCGCAGATCGGCTTCGTTCACGGCAGCGGCAAAAGCCTCGCCCACCTTGTCGTTCAGCACTTCGTATTGCACGGAGTAGCCATAACGCTGAGCCACAACGCTCATGGGCACCTTGCCGGGACGGAAGCCGTCCATCTTCACCGTGCGCGCCACCTTCTTCAGGCGGGCATCCACTTCGGACTGGATTGCCGACAGGGGCACGCTCAGCGTGATCTTGCGCTCGAGCTTTTCAAGAGTTTCAACGTTAACGGCCATGATTTTTCCTAAGAGGGATGAGGACCGTGCAGATTGACTAACAACCCGCACCGTGTTGCGCAAAGTCACAGTGCGCGCACGCCCGGGGATCCCCTGGGACATGCGGCACCACAAATTTCCAGAGCCTGCCCCGGTCATTGGCACCCGCGTCTGGCGCCGGGCATTTGTTCAAATCAGGAACAGGCGAAGCCGACCATTATAACGAGGCGCCGCGCAGGCTCCGCCATCGCCTTACAGGGGTTTGCCTTAAAAGCTGACACCGCAGCTGCACAGCAGGGGGCGGGAAAAGAAAAAGCCCGTAACGGCTTGGGGTTACGGGCTTGGGCAGCAGAGAGTGCCTGTATCTGGTGCGCGGAGCCGGACTCGAACCGGCACGGTGTTGCCACCGTCAGGACCTAAACCTGGTGCGTCTACCAATTTCGCCACCCGCGCGGTCAGCAATGCGCAAATCTACGCCTACTGAGGTCAAGACGCAGATTCTAGCCGCAAAATCGGCAGTCTTTCGCACAATCCAAGCTCAGGCCGTGTCCTTTCTGATGCGGAATGCAGCCGCATACATGGCGGGCAAGGCCAGCAGGGTCAGCACGGTCGCCACGATCAGACCGCCCATGATGGCCACCGCCATAGGCCCCCAGAACACACTGCGCGACAGCGGGATCATGGCCAGCACGGCTGCTGCCGCCGTCAACACGATGGGACGCAGCCTATGCACGGCCGCCTCCACAATCGCATCCCAAGCCGGTACGCCACGGGCACGCCCGCTCTCGATCTGGTCGATCAGAATCACCGAATTGCGCTGAATCATGCCCATCAAGGCCACGACACCCAGCAGTGCCACAAAGCCGAAGGGGCGATTCAGCAGCAACAAGGCTGCCGCCACACCGGGTATGCCCAAGGGGCCGGTGATAAACACCAGCAGTGAACGGCTGACGCTGCGCAGTTGCAGCATGAGCAATGTGAAGGTCAGAAACAGCAGCACCGGGATACCCGCAACGATGGCGCCGGAGCCCTTGGAGCTTTCTTCCACGGCACCGGCCACCTCGATGCGATAGCCGGTGTCACCAGCAGCATGCCAGCCGGCTTCCATCTTGCGCAGTTGCGGCAACAGCTCGTTGGTCAGCGTGGCGCCCTGCAGGCCCTCACGTACATCGCCTTGAACGGTAATCGCGAAGTTGCGCTTTTCGCGCCACATCACGCCCGGCTCCCAGACCATGACGGGCTTGGCAATCTGCGTGAGCGGGATCGACTGGCCGTTTGCCGTGGTGACATAGACAGTCGCGATATCAGTAATGGCATCCCGATCCTGCTTGGGCGGGCGCATCACGATATCGATCAGCTTGTCGCCTTCACGGAACTGCCCCACGGTGGTGCCGCTGAAATTCATGCCCGTGGCTTCGGCGATCGACTGGCTGGTCACACCCAGGGCACGGGCCTTGTCCTGGTCAACCTGCAGGCGTATGACCTTGACGGACTCGTTCCAGTTGTCGTTCACGCCACGCATGTCGGCATTGGCCTGCATGAGCGCCTTGACTTCATCGGCGTAGGTGCGCAGCTTGGCCGGGTCCGAGCCCATCACACGGAACTGCACCGGATACTGCACGGGCGGCCCATTGGGCAGCAGCTTGGAACGCGCCCGCACCTCGGGGAATTCCTCGGCCATCAGCGCCGGCAGCTGCTTGCGGATTTCCTCGCGCGCCTTCAGATCCTTGGTCACCAGAATGAACTGGGAAACGTTGTTCTGCGGAAAAACCTGGTCCAGCGGCAGGTAGAAGCGCGGCGCTCCGGAACCTATCCACTCGCTGACGGACTCCACGCCGTCGAGCTGCAAGAAGCGCTTTTCCACACGCAGCGTCACTTCCTTGTTGGCCTGCAGGGAAGTGCCCTCGGGAAACCATATATCGACCAGCACTTCGGGACGGCTGGAATCGGGGAAGAACTGCTGCTGCACCTTGCCCATGCCGGCCAGGCCCAGCACGAACACCAGCACCGTGGCAGCTATCGTCAGCCAGCGGTGCTGCACGCACCAGTTCACCGTGCGGCGGAAGCGGTTGTAGAACGGCGTGTCGAACAGCTCATGCTCGCCCGCATCGGTGTTGATTCCGGCCTCTTCGGCCGACACCTCTCCGGACGCAACCTCGGGCGGCAGCTTGGCCGCATGCGGCGGTTTCTTGAGCAGCAGCAGACCCAGATAGGGCACGAAGTACACGGAGGCGAACCAGCTGAGTACCAGGGCAATCACCGTCACCGCGAAGATGGCGAAGGTGTATTCACCCGTCATGGATTTGGCCATACCAATGGGCAGAAAGCCGGCAGCCGTGATCAGTGTGCCGGTCAGCATGGGCTTGGAGGTGATCTCATAGGCAAAGGTGGCGGCACGGTACTTGTCGTAGCCTTCCTCCATCTTGCGCACCATCATCTCCACGGCAATGATGGCGTCGTCCACCAGCAGGCCCAGTGCAATGATGAGCGAGCCCAGCGACACCTTGTGCAGACCAATATTCCAGTACCACATGGCCAGGAAGGTCGCGGCGAGCACCAGCGGAATGGTGATGCCCACCACCAGTCCGGGACGCGGGTCGATATACCAGCGCTTCCACAGCGGATGCTGCCCCGGGCGCTTGTGCAGGCCCAGACTCAAAAAACTCACGGCCAGCACCACGACCACAGCTTCGACCAGCACCTGGAGAAACTCGCTGACCGAATCCGCCACCGCCTTGGGCTGGTTCTGCATATTGCTCAACGTCACCCCCACGGGCAGGCTTTTTGCGATGCGCTCCGTGGCCTGCGTCAACGCCTTGCCCAGGGCAATGATGTCGCCCCCCTTGACCATGGACACTCCCAGGGCCACCGTAGGCTCTCCCTGAAAACGCACCATGACATTGGCCGGATCGGCATAGCCACGGCGCACTTCGGCGATATCGCCCAACCTGAACTGCGTCCCACCCTGACCGATGATGGGCATGGCACGCAATTGCTCCAGGTCGTTGAACTGGCCCTGCACACGCAACACAATGGTTTCGGCAGGCGTCTGCAAGGTACCGGCCGATGCAACGGCATTTTGCTGGTTGAGCTGGTCAAGTACCTGCTTGAGGTTCAGCCCCATCTGCGTGGCTTTGTGCGACAGTTCCACATAGACCTTTTCGTCCTGCACACCGAACTGCTCGACCTTGGCCACATCGGGCACCTGCAGCAGTTGCTGGCGCACATCGTCAGCCAGGGTCTTGAGTTCGGCGTAGCTGAAGCCCTTGGCCTGCAACGCATAGATCACACCATAGACATCGCCAAAGTCGTCATTGAAGAACGGCCCCTGCACGCCCTGCGGCAGGGTGTAGCGCATGTCCCCCACTTTCTTGCGCACCGTATACCAGAGCTGCGGCACTTCCTTGGGGGGAGAGTAGTCCTTGACCTGGAAGATGACTTGCGACTCGCCAGGCTTGGAATAGCTGCTGATCTTGTCGGCATAAGGCACTTCCTGCAGCGTGCGCTCGATCTTGTCCGTCACCTGCTGGGCCACCTGCTCGGCCGTCGCGCCAGGCCAGTAGGTACGAATGACCATGGCCCGAAAGGTGAACGGCGGGTCCTCATCCTGCCCCAGCTGGAAAAAGGCCGCAAAGCCCAGCAGCATCAGTACGACGATGAAGTAGCGCGTCAGCGCCACATGATCGAGCGCCCAACGGGAAAGATTGAAATGCGCACCACCGGTCTTTTTGTGTCCAGTGCCGCTCATTTGCCCGCCTCCGCAGCGACTGCAGGCTGAGACGCTCCAGATTCAGGAGCATTCTGCGCTTTATCTACCTGCGTTTGGGGCTGATTTGATACAGAGTTTTGTGGCGGCTTGGCGTATTTGTCGCGATATACCGTCACCTTCTGGCCCGGGGTCAGTACATGGGCGCCTGTGGCCACCACCTGCATGCCGGGTTGCAGACCCGAGGCAATCACCGCCTCATTACCGTCGGCGCTGGCAATCTGCACCGGCTGCAGCTTGACCGAGCTGCTGGCCGCGTCATAGAGCCAGACAGCCGTACCCTGACCGTTACCACCCTCCTGACGCAAGGCCGTGGTTGGCAACTTGATGACCTGGCTGCCTACGGCTTCGCGGCTCACGCCCATGCCCTCGGGCATGACATGCACGGTGGCTCCCAATGCGGGCAGGTCCGTTCCCTGCAGAGCGGCCTTGACCACATAGGTGCGTGTGGCCGGATCGGCGCTGGCCGCCACCTCACGCACCAGGGCGCTGATCACGCGCGACTCATCCGACCAGGGCCTGACCTTGACGCCCTGCCCCTGCTTGATGGCGCTACGCCGGTCTTCCGGCACGCTGAACACCGCGTCGCGCGCACCATCCTGGGCAATCCGCACCACGGGTGTTCCGGCCGCAACCACCTGACCGGGCTCGGCATCCACGCTGGTGACCACGCCATCGGCATCGGCCAGCAACTGGGTGTAGTTCTCCTGATTGGACTGACTGGAGAGCTGAGCCCGCGCCTGGTCGAGCGATGCCTGGGCCGCCTTCAGATTGGCCTCGTAGCGTTCCATCTCAGCGGCGCTGATGAAGTTCTGTGCACGCAGGGTACGAAAACGCTTGGCATTGGCATCGGCCAGATCACGCTGCGTGGTAGCCGAGGCCAACTGGGCGCGCGCGGCATCGGCACTGAGCTGATAGTCACGCGCATCCAGGCGCGCCAGCACCTGTCCGGCCTTCACATGCTGGCCCAGCTCCACCTCGCGCCTGGTGATCTTGCCCGCCACGCGAAAGCCGAGGCGAGACTCCACACGGGCCCGCACATCGCCCGAATATTCCTGGGCAGATTCGATCTGCCCCTCACCCACGGTCACCAGCTTGACGGCACGCACCGGCTCGGGCGCAGCCTCCTTCTTGGAACAGGCCGACAACATGACAGCAGCCGCCAATATGGACAGCGCAGCCAAGGGCACGGCAGGCCGGCGCGGCAAAGACAACATTGCAAAACGACGAGAAGACGAAACAGCCATGGTGTTCTGGGCTTGTAAAAATAGGAAAAGCGCAGCCGCCGGGCAGGCCGCTGCACCAAAGTCAGCGCTGATTGTGCACGCACGTGCGCTTTTGCGCCGTCTTTTTATGGGCTGGCGCAAGCCGGCAAGCCCGCCCGGTCCACAATACGGGCGTGAACCATATGCCCCCAGCAAGCCCCGTCGCCAATGCGCCGGCCAGCATCAACCATTACGAAAATTTTCCCGTCGCCTCCTGGCTGTGTCCGCCACGGCTGCGTGCGCCCATCGCCGCCATCTACCACTTTGCGCGCACCGCCGACGACCTGGCCGACGAGGGCCAGCACAGCGCCGAGCAGCGCCTGGCACAGTTGCAGCAATATGCCGCCGATCTGCAGCAGCTAGGCAGCGCTGGCGAAGCAGCGATGCTGATGCGAACCTCCTGGTCCCATATCTTTGGCCCGCTGGCAGTCCAGGTCCAGGCCCATGGCCTACCCAAGCCATTGCTGGCCGACCTGCTCAGCGCCTTCGAGCAGGATGTGCGCATGACGGCCGCCCAGGCCCGCTACACCGACATGGCCCAGTTGCTGGATTACTGCCGCCGCTCGGCCAACCCGGTCGGCCGCCTACTGCTGCATCTGTATGGCGTGGTCAACGCCAAGGCACTGATTCAGAGTGATGCCATCTGCACCGCGCTGCAGCTGATCAACTTCTGGCAGGACCTGAGCCAGGACTTGCCGCGCCAGCGCCATTACCTGCCGGATGCCGATCTGACCCGCCACGGCCTGGTGCGCAGCGCCATCAAGCCGGAAGCAACGGCATTGACGCCCGAGCTTCAATCTTTGCTGGGCGAGCTCAACCGCCAGGCCCGCAGCCTGATGAACCATGGTGCGCCCCTGGTACATCAACTGCCAGGTCGTACGGGCTGGGAGCTGCGTCTGGTCGTTCAAGGCGGCCTGCGCATGCTGGACAAACTGGACGCCATGCAGGGGCGCAACCTCTATCAGCGCATCAAGCTGGGCAAGCTCGATATGGCCGCCATGCTCTGGCAAGCCTTGCGCATGTAAGCGAAGCAGATAGCCCTGAACCCTTTCCGTATATGCGCAGTTCGCTATTGAATTTGAAGTCCAACCAAGTGGATGCCGCGCATTTCACTGTTGTGTCGGCCAACGACCCGCGTCATGGGACAATGCTCCCCCTATGAATCCGGATCAGTACGTCCAAGACAAAGCCGCCTCTTCGGGCAGCAGCTTCTATTACGCCTTTCTCTTCTTGCCCAAGGAGCGCCGCGCCGCCATCACGGCTTTCTATGCCTTCTGCCGCGAAGTGGATGACGTGGTCGACGAGGTCACGGACCCCGGCGTGGCAGCCACAAAGCTGGCCTGGTGGAAGACCGAGGTGCACAGGGCCTTCACCAGCCAGTCAGCCCATCCCGTGATGCAGGCACTGATGCCCCACGCCAAGACCTATGGCATCGAAGAGCGCCATCTGCAGGCCGTCATCGAAGGCTGCCAGATGGATCTGGATCAGACCCGCTACCTGGACTTCGCGGGTCTGCAACGCTACTGCCATCTGGTCGCCGGCGTGGTCGGCGAAGTCGCCGCCCGCATCTTCGGCCAGACCGACGAGCGCACCACCGAATACGCCCACACGCTGGGTCAGGCCCTGCAGCTGACCAATATCATCCGCGACGTGGGCGAAGACGCCATGCGCGGCCGTATCTACCTGCCCATCAGCGAGCTGCAGCAGTTCGACGTCAAGGCCCACGAGATCAACAAGCGCGAGTATTCGGATCGCTTCACGGCGCTGATGCGTTTTCAGGCCGAGCGTGCCCACAGCCTTTATGACAAGGCACTGGGTCTGCTGCCCGATGCCGATCGCCACGCGCAAAAGCCCGGTCTGATGATGGCCAGCATCTATCGCACCCTGCTGCGCGAAATCGAGTCCGAGAACTTCCAGGTGCTGCACCAGCGCATCAGCCTCACGCCGCTGCGCAAATTCTGGCTGGTCTGGAAGATGCAGGCACTGGGCCGCATGTAAGCGCGCCATGCAAGTGGCCATCATCGGTGGCGGCTGGGCCGGCATGGCAGCCGCAGTACAGCTCTCGCTAGGCGGCCATCAGCCCACGGTTTTCGAGGCCGGTCGCCAGCTCGGTGGCCGGGCCCGCAATCTGGAACTGCCGGGCGGCAGCTTCGCCGACAACGGCCAGCATATTCTGATCGGCGCCTATGCCGAATGCCTGCGACTCATGCGTGCCGTGGGCGCGGAGCCGGAACAAGCCCTGCTGCGCAGGCCACTGGCCATGCGCCATGCCGATGGCAGCGGCCTGAGCTTTCCCGAGCTGCCCGCGCCTCTCGACGCCCTGGTCGGAATTGCCAGCGCCAGCGGCTGGTCGCTACGCGAACGTGCCGCCCTGCTGGGCCGTGCCCTACGCTGGCGAATCCAGGGCTTTCGCTGCGCAGATACTGCAACCGTCTCCGATATCTGCAGCGGTCTGCCCCGACGCCTGCTCGATGAATTCATCGAGCCGCTGTGCGTGTCGGCCCTCAATCTTCCAGCCGCACAGGCCAGCGGCAGCATCTTCTTGCGCGTGCTGCATGACGCGCTGTTCGCGGGCACGGGCGGCTCCCATTTTCTGCTGCCGCGCTGCGGACTCGGCGATCTGTTTCCGAATCCGGCCGCGCAATGGCTGCAAGGCCGCGGGCATGCCGTGCATATGGCCAGCCGAATTCAGGAGCTGATCCCCCAAGGCCGGCAATGGCTGCTGCGCAGCTCCCAAGCGGCACTCGAGCCGGCACTGGAACAAGCGCGTTTTGATGCCGTGCTGCTCGCCTGCCCACCTCAGGAAGCAATCCGCCTTGCGCTGCTGGCCGCAGAAGACCAGCGCCTGCCCGCGCGCGACGCGGTGGCCTACCAGCATTGGGCAAAAGGCGCGCAAGCCCTGGAGCACACTGCCATTGCCACGGTCTATGCCCGCACCGGCCAGCGCCTCGCGCCTGCACATCCCTGGCTTGCATTGCGACCCGACGCCCAGGCTCCGGCACAATTTGTCTTTGACCGCGGACATCTGCAGCCCTCCGATGGCGTCCAGCAAGGTCTGATGGCGTTTGTCATCAGCGACTGCCGCACAGACCGCGAGACCCTGGAGCGGCTGGTGCTGGAACAAGCCCGGCAACAGCTGGGCTGGCAGGACATTCAAGCTGTGCTGACCGTGGTTGAAAAGCGCGCCACATTTGCCTGCAAGCCCAACGTGAAGCGCCCGGACATGGAGCTGGGCCATGGCCTCTGGGCTTGCGGTGACTATGTGAACGGCCCCTACCCGGCGACGCTGGAAGGTGCCGTGCGTTGCGGGATTACGGCAGCCGACGAGCTGGTCCGCAAGGACCAGGACTGAGCAGCTCTAGCGCAAACCCTATCAGCACAATCCTGATGCCCGGATCGCGCTGCCGCAGCCGGTTTGACAGCGATTTGACAGCCACAGTTGCAACCATGGCTTGAGAGGCAATCTCTCAGCCGCATAAAGCCAAAAGCAACGGAGACAACATGGCATCCACGTTCGACAAGTCCACTCACGAAGTTCTGAGCATCTCGCGCCGCCATCTGCTGACCGGCGCCGGAGCCCTGGCCTGCAGCAGCATGCTGCCCGGCATGGCCCGCGCTGCCGATGACAGCTGGCCCAACCGCCCGATTCGCTTTGTCGTGCCGTTCGCGCCCGGCGGCAGCTCTGAAATCGTGGCCCGCTCCACCGCAGCCGAGCTGTCCAAGACCATCGGTCAGAACGTATTCGTGGACAACAAGCCAGGTGCCGCGGGCAATATCGCCATGCAGGAAGTGGCTCGAGCCGATGACCAGAGCACGGTCATCCTCGGCCATATCGGCACACTGGCCGTCAACCCCTATATTTTTGACAAACTGCCCTGGGACCCGAAAAAGGACTTTGTGCCCGTGAGCCTGCTGGCCAAGGTGCCAAGCCTGTATGTGGTGCACCCCGATCTTCCCGTCAAGAACATTGCCGATCTGGTGGCCTATGCCAAGAAGAACCCCGGCAAGCTCAGCTATGGCTCGGCCGGCAACGGCAGTGCGGGTCATCTGGCATTCGAATATCTGAAGATGACGGCCGACATCTTCATGCTCCACGTGCCTTATCGCGGCACCGGCCCCATGATGACCGACCTGCTCTCGGGCCGTCTTGACGCGGCCTCGGTCGGCGCCGCCGCGCTGCTGCCCTTCATCAAGGCCGGCAAGGTGCGCTGTATCGCCACCGGCTCGACCAAGCGCCTGCCACAGCTACCCGATGTACCCACCGTGGCCGAGCAGGGCTTTGCGGGCTTCGAGATGACCCAGTGGTACGGCATGCTGGCCCCATCCAGCCTGCCTCGCGCCCATGTGGACAAGCTGGCCACAGAGTGCGCCAAGGCCGTCAAGGCACCCGATGCGCTCAAACGCCTGCAAGGCGACGCGGCCGAACCCATTGGCAGCACGCCGGAGCAGTTTGCCCAGTTCATCAACATCGAGCAGAACCGCTGGCAAAAAGTGCTCAAGCGCGCACAGGTGAAACCGGGTTGAACCCCGAGGCATCTCGCCTTCCCCCCTTCTTTTCGGAAGGGGTGAGAAATCCTCATTGCAGGGCCGGCCTTGCTGGATGCACTGGGCCGGTCAGTGCCCTATGGCACAGCGCGTGGCGCGGCTCAGTGGCTCTCAATCCACCACTGGATGATGATTTTGGCGAGGTAGCCGACAAAGCCCACGCCCAGACCCAGAAAAATCACAAAGGTGCCGAACTTGCCTGCCTTGGACTGACGCGCCAGCTGCAGGATGATGAACACCATGAACAAGATGAAGGCGCCCACGCCCCAGGTCAGGAAAAAGTGGGCAATCTGCTCTTCCGTATAACCGAATATCACGACAACCAGGTCCTTACAGCCTTTGCCAGGCCCTGGTCGCGCAGCGCTCAGACGGCAGGCACCATCGCGTCATCCCTGGCAGGGAATGCAGAGGCATCCACCAGGTCCCGATAGGCGTGCCAGCTGGCATGGCCCAGCAGGGGCATCACAACCACCAGCCCCAGCAGATAGCTGCCAAGGCCCAGCAAAGTCAACATCACAATCAGCGCCGCCCACAAGGCCATAGGGCCCGGGTTGGCCAGCACCACGGACCAACTGGTCAACACGGCCTGACGCACGGTCACTCGCCTGTCCAGCATCAGCGGCATGGCCACCACGCTGGACGCAAAAATCGGAGCAGCCAGAAAGCTGCCCAAAGCCATCCATTGCACAAACAGCTGACCATCTCTGGCCAGCACCACATGCGCAATGAAATCCTGCAGGGTTTGCACACGCACGGGCGACATCACGGTGATCAGCGACGCAGAAATCAGCACCCAGCCCGTGGCCGCCAGCGCCAGCAAGGCGCCGAACCGAACCATGCACCAGTACCCTCCCCGGCCCGTGGCATGGCAGCTCTGCCATTGCGTCCAGGTGCGGCGGATCAGACCCCAGTCTGCCACCTCACCGCGCTCGATGGCCCGGCTGATGGCATAGAGGCTGGTGGCCACCAGAGGCCCCACCACCAGAAAGCCCGACAAGGCTCCTGCCATCAACCAGAAGCGATTGTGCCCCAGGGTCAGGATTGCTGCACCGATCAGGATCAAGGCCAGACCATGGGCCAGACTGATTAACGGAGCCTTAGAAATGTCCTGCAAGGCTCTGGACAGCCACACCAGAGGCCGGCTCCAGGCAATGGTTCGCACAGGTGCCAGCGGAGGCGGCGTGAGAAGGCAGGCAGACGGGCAGGTAGGCATAGGCGGTCCTTGTTCGCTGACCCGCAAAGCTCCCGCTCGTCCCGGTCAACGATCTGCCAGCCCCTGACACAACTGCCAAAGGCTGGCGACTGTGACGTGGGGTTCAGGACCCACGCAAGGCCATGCTACCTGCCCGCGGTTGAGCCAGACTGCGTGCATACCCGCATCCATGGCGCCCCGGGCATCGAGCTCTGCATCGTCGCCGATGTGCAGCACATGCTCGGGAGCCACGCCGGCCGCATCCGCTGCGGCCTGGAAAAACCGCGTCTCGGGCTTGGCCATGCCGGCTCCGCTGGCAGACAGCGAGGCGCGAAAATGCTCGCCGATACCCACCACATGCACATTCGCATTGCCATTGGACAGGGCCACCACCGGCCAACGCTGCGAGAGAAACTGCAGCGCCGGCAAGGCGTCGTCAAACAGCTCGACCCGCTGGCGAGCGGCAAAGAACTCGTCAAAGGCCGGTTCGGCCAGGGCAGGATCGTCGCCGGCGCGGGTCAGCGCCAGCCGGATGGACTCGCGGCGCAGGCCGCTGAGGTCGGCTTTCAGATCCGGGCGCAATGTCACGATTTCATGGCGCAAGGCGCGCACCTTGTCCGTATCGCCCAGGTGCTCGGCCGTACTGGGAGCATGCTGCGCGAGCCACTGCAGCAAAACGCCCTCTGCCTTGGCAATCGTGGGCCAGATGGGCCAGAGCGTATCGTCCAGATCCAGGCTGATGGCGCGAATCTGGCCGCTGTGGCGCAGGCGCTGAAGGGTTTCAATGGCAGGGGCTGTGGTGTCTTGGGATTGCATGCCCCGAAGAATAGCGGCCCGGCTAATGCCGCAGAGCGGCTGCGCCTATCCGATTAGCTGACACAATTGCGCCATGCCATCACGCTTTGCGCCCGAACCCCGCTTCCGTCACGACCAATCAGCACGCACCGGCATCCTGCTGTGCAATCTGGGCACGCCCGCCGCCCCCACGGCTGCGGCAGTGCGCCCTTATCTGGCGGAGTTTCTCGGTGACGATCGTGTGGTGGAGATTCCCAAGCTCGCCTGGTGGCCGATTCTGCACGGCATCATCCTGCGCACCCGTCCGGCCAAGTCGGCCGCCAAGTACGCCACCGTCTGGCATGAAAAGGACGGCTCCCCGCTGCTGCACTGGACCACGCGCCAGGCCACCTTGCTGCGCGGCTGGCTGGGCGAGCGCGGCCACAATGTACTGGTACTGCCGGCCATGCGCTACGGCACGCCATCCATTGCGGCCCAGCTGGATGCACTCAAGAAAGACGGCGCAACGCGTATCCTGATCCTGCCGCTGTACCCCCAGTATTCGGGCACGACCACGGCCAGCGTGTTCGATGCCGTCTACGACTGGGCCAGGACCCAGCGTCACATTCCCGAGCTGCGTTTTGTCAACCGCTATCACGACGATGCCGGCTACATAGAAGCACTGGCGCAGCGCATCGAAGCCCACTGGCGCGGCCATGGTCGCGGGGACAAGCTGGTCATGAGCTTTCATGGTGTGCCAGAGCGCACCCTGCATCTGGGCGACCCCTATCACTGCGAATCGCACAAGACGGCACGCCTGCTGGCCGAGCGGCTCAAGCTCGGCAACGAGCAGTATCTGGTGACCTTCCAGTCGCGCTTTGGCAAGGCCAAATGGCTGGAGCCCTATACCGAACCCTCGCTGATTGCCATGGCCCAGGCCGGCACCCGGCGCGTCGATGTGGTCTGCCCCGGCTTTACCAGCGACTGCCTGGAGACATTGGAGGAAATCAAGCAGGAAGCGCGTGAAGCCTTTTTGCATGCGGGCGGCCAGCAGTTCGAATACATCGACTGCCTCAACGACAGTGCGCCCTGGATCACCGCACTCAGCGATATTGCCCAGCGGCATATGCAAGGCTGGCCCACCGGGCGCGAGGACGATGCCGAGCTCAAGGCCCGCGTCCAGCACGCCAAGGCGGCCGGCGCGCCGCTGTAGGCGGCCATCCAGCGAACTGGCACGGCATATGCTGCCTCCGGCAGCATGCATATTCACGCCCGCTCCATTCGCTATTTCGACATGATTCGCCGTTGCGGCTCCATACGCGAGGCCGCACGACATCTGCATGTGGCTTCGTCGGCAGTCAACCGCCAGTTGCTGCAGCTTGAGGACGAAATCGGCAGCCCGCTGTTCGAGCGCCTGAGCTCGGGCCTGCGGCTCACGGCCGCTGGCGAAGTATTTTCGCGCCATGTGATCACGGTGCTGCAGGACGAGCACCGCCTCAGCACCGAACTGGAGCTGCTGCGCGGCGTGCGTCGCGGCTCGGTCAGCGTGGCTGCCGTGGAAGGCCTCAACGCCGACCTGATGCCGGCCGTGCTCACGCAGATGCACAGGCGCTACCCCACGATTCAGATTCATGTGCGCACCTGCGGCTCCCAGCAGGCGGCACAGGCCGTGATTCAGGGCGATGCGGACGTGGGCATAGGCTTTTCGGTCAAGCGCCACGACAATCTGCGCCAATGCACCATGGGCCGCTTTGCGCTGGGTGTCATCGTGCCGCCCAAACACCCGATTGCCCAACTGGAGCGCGTGGACTTTGCGCAATGCGCGACCTTTCCGCTGATTCTGCCCACGCCCGAACTCTCCATGCACGACTTGTTGCAACCCCTGCTGGCGCACCACAAGCGTGCATTGCAGGTGTTGCTGGAAACCTCGTCCATCGAGCTGGCCAAGAGTCTTGCCGAACGCGGCGTGGGCATTTTCTTCCAGAGCCGCCTGGGGCTGGAGCGCGAGCTGCGCGAAGGCCGGCTGGTCCATGTGCCGCTGGATACCCCCACCACGCTGTATTCCGAACTCGGCGTCTATGTGCGTGCAGGACGCACGCTGCCATCGGCACTCGACGCCTTCAACCGCATCGCGGCCGATGCCATAGAAAGCCGCGAGGACGAGGAAAGCGTCGCCCTGCGTGAATGGGTGGCACGCACGCAGACCGCCGCTGCGGCGGCTTCCGCCAGTAGCTGAGCCCGCGCTCTCCCACGCCTGCACCGGCATTGTGCGCATCACCTCTCGCGAATGCACCAATGCCGTGCAGCGCTTTACCCACAAGCGATTAGCGCTCACATTTTTAGATCACCCCGCAGCAAAAGCTGCGCTATCCAGCACGGACTGCGCTTTCTAAACTGACTCCAGTTCTTCAGTTTCTGGACGCCATTTGTGAGCACCTCTGCCCTCCCCCTCATCGACATCAGCGGCCTGCGCAGCCATGACCCTGTGGATCAGCACCTGGTGGCCGAGCAGCTGCGCCAGGCTTGCGAACAGCGCGGCTTCTTCTATATCACCGGCCATGGCATAGACCCGGCACTGATCAGCAGCCTGTTTGCCGCCAGCCAGCGCTTCTTTGACCTGCCCATGACCGAAAAGCTGGCCGTGGACAAAAAGCTCTCCCGCTGCAATCGCGGCTATGAGCCGCTGCGCGCCCAGACGCTGGAGAGCGGCGCACCGCCCGACCTCAAGGAAAGCTTCTATGCCGGCGCCGAGGTCGCGGCCAACGATGCACGCGTGCTGGCCGGCCGCTTCAATACCGGCCCCAACCAATGGCCCGAAACCCTGCCCGACTTCCGCGCCGTGATGCAGAACTATTACCAGGCCGCCTACGGCCTGGGCGCGACCATTGTGCGCGGCTTGGCCTTGTCTCTGGGTGTTCCGGTCAGCCACTTCGACGGCTATCTCAAGGAGGCCGCCGCGACCCTGCGCCTGCTGCATTACCCGCCGCAGCCCGCCAACCCTGAACCCGGCGAGAAAGGCTGCGGCGAGCACACGGATTTCGGTGGCGTGACCTTGCTGCTGCAGGACGAGGCCGGCGGCCTGCAGGTCTGGGACAAAGATCTCGGCAGCTGGATCGACGCGCCCCCCGTGCCCGGCGCCTTCGTCGTCAACATCGGCGATCTGTTCGCGCGCTGGACCAACGACCGCTATGTCTCCACCTTGCACCGGGTCATCAATGTCTCGGGTCGCGAACGCTATTCCGTGCCCTTTTTCTTCACGGGCAACCCGCTGCACAAGGTGGAATGCATTCCCACCTGCCTGGACGAGGGCGAGCTGCCCAGATACCCGGCTGTCACGGTGGAGCAGCACCAGATCGAATGCTATCGCCGCACCTACGGTTGACGGAGGCCACGATGGCAAGCTCACGCAATATGGTGCTGATCCACGGGGCCTGGCAAGGCAGCTGGGCTTTTGCGGCCTGGACGCCGCTGCTGCAGGCCCGAGGCTGGAAGGTGCTTGCCGTCAATCTGCCTGGCAACGATGCCGCCGCCGAAGACGACAGCTGCGCCAATCTCGACGGCTACACCGCCCATGTGCTGCGCGTGCTGGAATCGCTGGATGGCCCTGCCGTGGTGGTCGGTCACAGCGGTGGCGGCATGACGGCGTCTCAGGTCGCCCAGGCCGCCCCCGAGCGGGTCAGCGCCCTGGTCTACCTGGCCGGAATGATGCTGCCCAGCGGCATGAGCTACGGCGATGTGATCGCACAATGCCGCGCCGCCGATCCGGGCTTTGACTACCAGGGCATAGGCCCGCATCTGGCCTGGAACGAGCAGCGCAATGCCAGCAGCGTGCCGCTGGAAGCCGCCATGGCTTTGTTCCTTCATGACTGCCCTCCGACCGCAGCGCTCAAGGCCGCCAGCCGTCTCTGCGTCCAGCCCGAAACGGGCCGGGCCATGGTGAACCGGCTCAGCGCCGAGCGTTTTGGCCGGGTGCCACGTATCTATGTGGAATGTCGCCAGGACCGCTCCGTGACGCTGCCGCTACAGCAGCGCATGCAGCAGCTCACGCCGGGCGCCAGGCGCATCAGCCTCGACTGCGGCCATGTGCCACAGCTGGCCTGCCCTCAGGCCCTGAGCGACGCCTTGCTGCCGGCTTTAGATGAAATTCAATCAAAACCGTTTATGAGCCTGCGCATGCCGCTCATCAATGTATAGCAACCAATTACCCAAAACTCGCATTCTTCAGGAGTTATTCATGACGCGCCCTGCTACCTACTTCAAACGCTCCGCCCTTTTCGCCATGCTCGTCGCCTGTGGCGCAGCGGCCCAGGCAGCCGACAAGCTCACGGTACAGCTCGACTGGCTGCCCGGGGGCGACAAGTCCTTTGTCTATGCCGGCGTGCAGCAAGGCTTTTTCAAGGACGAAGGCCTGGACGTGAAAATCGTTCCCGGCCGAGGCTCGGCCGATGCCGTGACCAAGGTGGCCTCGGGCTCTGCCGATGTGGGTTTTGGCGGCATCTCGGCGCTGATGATGGCCGCCGCCGAAGGCAGGATTCCCGTCAAGGCCGTGATGTCGCTGTATTCCAAACAGCCCGATGCGCTGTTCACGCGCGCCGACAGCAAGATCAGGAGCCTCAAGGACATGGAAGGCAAGACGGTGGCCATGCCCACCTTCTCCTCGTCGAATGCCCTGTGGCCCATCGTGCTGCAGAAGAACGGCGTGGACGCCAGCAAGATCAAGGTCATCAAGTCGGACCCGGCGACGCTGGCACCCATGCTGGCCCAGGGCCGCGTGGACGCGACCATCAACTGGGTGACCGTGGCTCCGGCCTTCGGCGCCGTGCTCAAGCAGGCCAGCAAGGAACTGTCGGTCCTGCCCTGGACGCAGTTCGGTCTTGACGGCTATGGCTGGTCCGTCATGGCCAGCGACAAGACCATCAAGGAACGCCCCGAAGTGCTCAAGCGCTATGTGCGGGCACTGGGCAAGTCGCTGGAGTTCTCCATCCAGAACCCGCAAAAGGCGGCCGAGTCGCTGAAGGCCCAAGTGCCCGAGGCCGACACAGCCGTGGTCAAGGCCGAATTTGAAGCCTCCATCCCGCTGCTCAGGAACGAGATCAGCCAGCGCGACGGCCTGGGCAAATTCGAGCCCCGGCTGCTGGCTGCCACCTGGGGCTGGGTGGCCCAGTCCATGAGCTATGACCTCAAGAAGGTCGACCCGGAAACGCTGGTGGATCGCCGCTTTCTGAGCCAGTAAATCCCATGCGAGGGCGGCACAGCGCCGCCCTCACGCTCCCGCCCTTGTTCTTTCCTTGATCGCCTGCCATGCAATACGTAATCGATCTGAACGCGGTCACCCAGACCTTTGTCTCCAGCGATGGCAGCCCTGTCACGGCCCTGCAGGGCGTGGACCTGCATCTGCGCCGCCACGAATTCGTCTCGCTGATCGGCCCCTCGGGCTGCGGCAAGTCCACCATATTGCGACTGATTGCGGGCCTGATCCGCCCCAGCAGCGGCGAGGTGCGCATCTTCGATCTGCCCGTGACCGAACCACGCGACGAGATCGGCATGGTGTTCCAGAAGCCCACGCTGCTGCCCTGGCTCTCGGTGCTGGACAACATCACCTTCCCCATGCGCCACAAATACGGCCATGTGGAAATGAAGGAAGAGGCCCGCGCCCAGCAGTTGCTGGAGATGATCGGCCTCAGGGACTTCGGCCACAAGCGGCCCCACGAACTCTCGGGCGGCATGCAGCAGCGCGTCGCGATCGCACGCTCCTTGCTGCATGACCCGGACATCCTGCTGATGGACGAGCCCTTTTCGGCGCTGGACGCACTCACCCGCGACGAAATGAGCCTGGAGCTGCTGCGCATCTGGAACGAGCGCCCCAAGACCGTTGTCTTTGTGACCCACTCCATCCAGGAGGCCTTGCTGCTGTCCGACCGCATCGTGGTCATGAGCGCCCGCCCTGGCCGTGTGGCCGACATCATCGATGTGCCGCTGGCACGCCCGCGCAGCATGGCCACTCTGGCCGATCCCGTGTTCACTGAAATGGCCAACGAGATTCGTCTCAAGGTCTTCAGCAAACACCCCGCACACGCCTGAAGATCCTCCCGCAGCCCCAAGAGGCCCCCTATGTCTGCCCTCATACAACGCCATGCGTCGCTGCTGGTTTTCTTCGCCGTCCTGCTGTTCTGGGAGTGCGCCTGCCGCCTGGCGCATATACCCGAGTACATTTTTCCCGCTCCCAGCCAGATCTGGCTGGCTGCTGCCGAGATGGGGCTTCAGCGCTGGCTGGAGCATGTCACGGCCACCTTGCAGGTCGCGCTCATAGGCTATGCGCTGGCGATCGCACTGGCCATTCCGCTGGCCATCGCCATCACGCGATCGCAGCTGCTCTCGAAAATCATCATGCCCTGGCTGGTGGTGATCCAGTCCACCCCCATCGTGGCCGTCGCTCCCATCATCGTCGTCACTCTGGGTGCAGGCCTGCTGCCCCGCGTGGTCATCACCACGCTGATTGCCTTTTTCCCGCTGGTGGTTTCCACGGCCCTGGGCCTGGCTTCGGTGCCGGCAGAGCTGGTGGAGCTGTCGCGCTCACTGCGCGCCACCACCAGCCGCCAGTACTGGCAGATTCGCATGCCGTTTGCCGTGCCCTATGTGTTTTCGGCACTCAAGGTCTCCATCACGCTGGCCATTGTGGGCGCCGTGGTCGCCGAGTTCGTGGCTGCGGAAAAAGGCCTGGGCTATCTGATCCTGTTTGCCACCTCCTCCTTCAAGGTACCCGTGGCCTTTGCCGCACTGGCACTGCTGGTGCTGTGCAGCCTGCTGCTCTATGGTGGCGTGCAGCAGCTGCACCAGCGCCTCTTTCCCTGGAGCCAGAGCACTCCAGCCTGATCAACACAAGGACCGCCACCATGACAGACAAGAACTTCCCCCCCCAGGGCCTGACGCCCTCTGCCGAACAAATCCAGCGCAATCTGCGTCACGCCCAGGCCGTGGCCCAGCGCGCCACACAAATGGGCCACCACCCCTTCGGCGCGGTGCTGGTAGGTCCCGACCAGGAGACCGTGCTCATGGAGCAGTGCAATATCGACACCGTCAACCACGCGGAATCGACCCTGGCGCGCATGGCGGCCACCAATTACACGGCCGACTTTCTCTGGAGCTGCACGCTCTACACCAATGTGGAGCCTTGCTGCATGTGCGCCGGTACGGCCTACTGGGCCAATATCGGTCGCATCGTGTTCGGCATGACCGAACACCGCCTGCTGGAATGCACGGGCAGCCATGGCGAGAACCCGACCATGAGCGTCTCGTCGCGCTATGTCTTCGACCATTGCCAGAAGGCCGTGGAGCTGATCGGCCCCGTACCCGAGATGGAGGCCGAGATCGCCGCCCAGCAGCAAGCCTTCTGGGCGCAGCGCTGAGGACCAAGCCAGCAGGAGGCTGCCATGCTGCTCACCCACCCCTCGTCACCCCAGGCCGCGCAGGCCCTGGCCCGCAAGCTCGGCGATGCCGCCTGCTTCATCGCCGGGGGCACGCTGCTGCAGCAGTCATGGGCAGAGCCTCGTCTGGCGCCGTCGGCCACGCATTTCATCAATGTGATGCACTGGCCCGAGATGCAGCAGATCAACCTCGGCCCGCAATATCTGCACATCGGTGCAGGCATGCGGCTGGAGGCCGTGCGCCGTCACCCCTGGGTTCAGCAGCACGCCCCCGTGCTCGTCCAGGCCCTGGATCAGCTAGGGGCCATGGGAATACGCCGCCTGGGAACCCTGGGCGGCAATGTAGGCTGGGGCGAAGGCGACTGCTGCCCGGTATTGCTGGCCATGGATGCGCAGGTCGAGCTGACGGACGGCAACCTGCAGTCGCTGGCGCAGACGCTCAAGCTCATGGACCGGCCTCTGATGCTCTCGTTTCTGCTGCCGCGCAGCGATGTGATGGAGCCCCGGCCACTGGTGTTCGAGAAAGTCGGCTATCGCGCGGCATTCTCCCCCGCGCGCCTGCGCATGGCCTTGCGCTGGAGCGATGCACAAAAGCGCCTGAACCTGGACCGCATTGCAGCGGCAGCCCCGGGCATAGGCGTGCACCGCCTGCAAGCCACGGAAAAGCTGCTGAGCTATGCGCAGGAGCTGCAGATCCGCCCCTCCCTCGGCGATATACGCACCACCTGCGAGCAAAGCCTGCCTCCCGATCTGGCCCGGATTGCCAGCCGCCTGATTGCTGGACATTGCGGGCTGCTGGCCTGAACCATCATGGAATTCCTCACCCCTCATCACATCCGCGAGCTGAGCCTGGAGGCTTTACCGATCCGGCCCGATGCCAGGGCCAAGCTCGGCGGCAACCCGGGCTTTCTGAGCGACCGCATTCAGCCGGGTCAGCTGCGCGGAGCAATTCTCGGCAGCCCTCATCCCCACGCTCGCATTCTGCATATCGATAC
The DNA here is from genome assembly GCF_018292285.1 of Comamonas brasiliensis. Taxonomy (NCBI): domain Bacteria; kingdom Pseudomonadati; phylum Pseudomonadota; class Betaproteobacteria; order Burkholderiales; family Comamonadaceae; genus Comamonas; species Comamonas brasiliensis. Next base: position 28,590 of record NZ_JAANES010000001.1, on the reverse strand, counting down.
CAGCGCCGCCCAAGCCCTGCCAGGCGTCCATGCCGTGGTCACCCATGCCGATATCCCCGGCATCAAGCACTATGGCTTGCGCAAGGTGGACCGGCCCGTACTCTGTATCGACAAGGTGCGCCATGTGGGCGACCCGGTCGCCGCCGTTGCGGCCGTGGACATGGAGACGGCGCGGCAGGCTCTGGCGCTGATCCGGGTTGACTACGAACCCCTGCCCCCTGTCTGCGACCCTGTCGCCGCCCTTGACGACACGGCGGCCTCCGGGCAGCCAGTCCATCAGGACGGCAATCTGCTGCATGCCGCCAGCCACCGCCAGGGAGACATGTCTGCTGCCCGGGCAAGCACAGTGCACCGGGTACAGGACAGCTATGTCACGCCACGCCAGATGCATGCCTTTCTCGAGACCGAAGGCGGTGTGGCCGAGCCCGATGGTGCGGGCGGCCTGCGCCTGTTCTTCGGCGGCCACAACCCCGCGCGGGAAAAGCAGGTCATCGCCGACATGCTGGGCCTGCCGCACGACAGGGTTCACGCCGTGGCCACGCCCGTGGGCGGCTCCTACGGCGGCAAGGACGAGTTGACGATTCAACCCATCGCGGCCCTGCTGGCCTGGAGGGCGCAGCGCCCCGTGCGGTTGCACCTGACACGTCCGCAATCGGTGGATCTGGGTGTCAAGAGACATCCCATGCAGATCGACATGCAGACCGGCTGCGATGCACAAGGGCGGCTCACCTACCACCAGGTGCAGATAGTGGCCGACACCGGGGCCTATGCCACGCATGGCCCCGAGGTGCTGGATGCTGCGCTCGAGCATGCCCCCGGCCCCTACCGGTATCTGGCACTGGACCTCGGCGCCAGGCTGGCCTATACGAACAACGGCATCGCTGGTGCGTTCCGCGGCTTCGGTGCCGTGCAGGTGCAATTTGCACTTGAGCAGCAGATGGACAGACTGGCTGCGCTGGTCGGCATGACAGCTGACGCGTTTCGCGCCCTCAATCTCGCCGCTCCGGAAGCACCCGGCCCGCTGGGCCAGCATGTCGTTCCGTTCGACGGCGCCCAGCGCGCACTCGATGTCGCCCGCCAGCAAGCGCTGTGGCGCGGGCCGCATCGCTGGGCCAGCGCGGACGGCCGCCATCTGCACGGCGTGGGCCTCACGCTGATCCATCGCAGCGACGGCTTTGGCAAGGGTGGCCCAAGTGACTGCCGCATGGAGCTGGCCCTGGCCGCCGACGGTGCGATCGAGTTGCGCTGCGGCTTTACCGAGCTGGGACAGAACCTGGTCGGAACGATACAGAACCTGGGCGCGCAGCATCTGGGCTGCGCAGCCGACGCCATCCGGCCGGTGCTGGGCGATACCCGGCTGACACCCGACTCGGGCCCTGTGGCCGCCTCGCGCGCCACCACGCTGGTATGGCGCGCCTTGCAGGAGGCGGCCCGGCCCTGGCAGCAAGCCTTGCTCCTGGCCGCCGCAAGACTGCTGCCCGATATCCCTCTGCGCTGCGGCGCATGGGGCCTGGAAAGCGCTGCGGGCCTGTGCCTGAGCTACGCCGATCTGGCAAAGGCATCGGGCGAACAAGCGCCCTGCATCTCCTTAGACCTGCGCGCAGAGGACCCGGAGGGCAACGCGCATGACACCCACTTCGTCTTCGGAGCCTGCGCCGCCATTGCCCAGGTACGCGTCGACACCTGGAGCGGCATGGTCCAGGTGCAGCGGCTGGTGATGTGCACGGCCCTGGGCCCCGTGGCATCGGCCCAGGGCTATCTGGGTCAGATGGAAGGCGGCGCCCTCATGGGCCTGGCCATGGGCACGCAGGAGGAGCTGGCTTGCCTGGACGGCCACTACCAGGCACGCAATCTCGACGGCTATCTGATCCCCACGCTGGCCGATGCCCCTGAAATGCAGGTGCTGGCGATCGAGAACCTTCCCGAGGGCGATCCCATCGGCCCGCGCGGAGCCGGCGAGATCAGCGTCAACCTGGCCCTGCCCGCAGTGGCCAATGCCCTGGCCGCCGCACTGCAGCATCCCATCACGCAACTGCCCATGACCCCGGAACGCGTGATCGCGCTGCTGGAGGCGGGCGCGGAGTCCTCCACACCATGACGACGACCCACATCCCGGAGCACGGTGGCAAGCCACCCGCAGCCAGCGCAAAGGAGGCCCCGGCTTTTGTGCTGCAGCTGAATCTGAACGGCCAGCCGGTCAGCGCCAGCTGCAGCCCCGATACCCGGCTGCTGACCTTGCTGCGCGAGCACTGGCACCTCACCGGGGCCAAGCCCGGCTGCGAAGTGGGGCGCTGCGGCGCCTGCATGGTCTGGCTCAATGGCGAGCCCGTGAATGCCTGCCTGCTGATGGCCTATCAGATCCAGGGCCAGACCGTGCGCACCATCGAGTCCGTGGAACAGGACAGCGCCAGCGAACCCGTGCGCGACGCGCTGGCGCGCTGCGGCGGCGTGCAATGCGGCTATTGCACCTCCGGCATGGTCATGAGCATGAGCTGGCTGCACCAACAGCAGCCCCGCCCCACGGCTGCCGAGGCCGAGGCTCAGATGTGCGGAAACCTTTGTCGCTGTACGGGCTATGGCGGTATCCGGCGGGCGGTGCAGGAGCTGTTTCCGGCCGGGCAAAGCTCATGATTGCTCAAGTTTGATAGCTGCAATCGCTTACTCACAAAGCGAATCATCCACTTTTAACTACAGTTATCAGAAACCACGCTGTTTGTTCGCCGGTTCATGACCCCAGGCAATAAGCAGACAAGTTTTTCTTGGTTGGCCCTGTCGCGGCAAGGCCAGGACAATAGAGGCCCTGGGCATAGCCATGCCCCTGATGAATCGGCTTTGCCGACTCCTGCCATGAAAAACTCTCTCACAAGCTATGCATTGGGTCTGGGCTTGAGCCTGGGCGCCAGCAGTTGGGCGCTCGCTGCCCAGCCCCTGCTCAACCCCGAACAGCTGCAGCCTCTGCTGCAGCAAGCCGATGTCCGCCTCATCGATATCCGCGACCCCAAAGCCTTCGAGGCCGGCCATATCGCACAGGCCGCCAACGCCCCCTACGGCAAATGGCGCGGCCCGGCCACCAATCCTGGCGAGCTGCCCGACCAAGCCAAGCTGGTGGCGCTGGTGCAGTCCCTGGGCCTGACACCAGCCACCCATGCCATCGTGATCTCCAGCGGCACCGATGCCACGGACTTCGGTGCCGCGGCGCGTGTGTACTGGACGCTCAAAAGCCTGGGCCTCAAGGAGCTGTCCATCGTCAACGGCGGCATGAAGGCCTGGGAAAGCGCAGGCAAGCCCCTGGGCAAGACCCAGGTGCAGATTGCGCCCAGCAGCTACGCCCCGACTTTTGACGCCAACTGGCTGGCCACCCAGCAGGATGTGGGCAAGCATATCGACCTCTCCAATGCGGCCCTGGTGGACTCGCGCCCCGACGCCTTCTATCTGGGCAAGACCCGCGCGCCAGCCGCCAAGCTCTCGGGCACCCTGCCCGGCGCACAGCAACTGGATTTCAATCAATGGTTTGTGCCCGGTACCTCACGGTTCGTGGATGCTGCCAAGGCCCGGGAAATCGCTGCCAAGGTCCAGCGCCCGCAAGGTCAGGACATGGTGGCCTTCTGCAACACCGGTCACTGGGCAGCCACCGACTGGTTCGGCCTCTCCGAAATGGCAGGCCTGCCCAATGTGAAGCTGTATGCGGGCTCCATGGTGGACTGGACACAATCCAAGGACGCGCCGCGCATGGCCAACCAGCCGGGCCGCGCCCAGTCATTGGCCTATGACGCCCAAAAATGGTGGGAAAAAACATTCAAGTAACCCCCTGAGTCGCTTCGCGCCTTCCCCCAAGGGGGACAGACACCCTCGCTGCGAGGCGGCTCTTGCTTGGTGTCTCTGACTTGGTGTGTGGCGGTTTTACAAGCCTCGAACTCTTGAGGCACTGAATTAACACTAAAAACATGAAACGACTTCCCATAACGGCCTTGCTGGCCGTTTTCTTTGGCTGGCTGCTGTGGTCGGTCTCGGTGCGTCAGGCGGCGCTGTTTGCCGTGGGCATAGGCCTGGGCGCGGTGCTGGCCGGCAAGCGATTTGGCTTCACCACGGGCTGGCGCATGCTGGTCGAGGAAAAGGACGGCAGCGGCATCTTTGGCCAGTTGCTGCTGCTGGCGCTGGCTGCGGCACTGGCCATGCCTTTGCTGGGCCATTTCCCGGAGCTGACGGCAGCTCTCGGCCCACCCAGCATCAGCCTGCTGGTCGGTGCCTTTGTCTTCGGCCTGTGCATGCAGATCGCCGACGGTTGCGGCAGCGGCACCCTCTACAAGGCGGGCATGGGCATCCCCATGAACACAGCCATACTGCCCTTGTTTGCGATCGGCAGTTTTCTGGGCAGCCTGCACCTGGGCTGGTGGCTGGACCTGGGCAATACGGCACCTGTGGGCCTGGTCACGCAATGGGGCTGGGCTCCAGCGCTGATCGCCACGCTGGTCGCGCTGGCCGTGATCGCGGCAGGCGTGGCCCTGTATGTGAAAAAGGCCAATGCCGCTCTGAACCGCCCGGCCAAGCCGCTGCTGGTGCGCAAATGGCTGGTAGGTGCCGTGCTGCTGGCCATCCTGGCCACGCTCAACCTGATCATTGCGGGCCAGCCCTGGGGCGTGGTCTACGGCTTTGGTCTGTGGGCCGCCAAGATCGCCAATGCCACTGGCGCCGTCGATCTGGCCAGCAACTGGTTCTGGAGCCAGCCCGGCAATGCGGCACGCCTGCACGAGACCGTGCTGCTGGATGTGACCAGCATCACCAATATCGGAATTCTGGGCGGCGCATTGTGGATTGCCGCCGGCAAGCCGGCGGCAGCCAAGGCACTGACAGGCACACAATGGGTCGTGGCCCTGGTGGCGGGTCTGGTGCTCGGCTACAGCTCGCGCCTGGCTTTCGGCTGCAATGTGGGCGCCATGCTCTCGGGCATCTCCACCGGCTCCATCCACGGCTGGATCTGGGTCCCACTGGCATTTGCAGGCACCATCTTCGGCCTGCGCATCCGCCGCCATTTCGGCTTCTGAGCAAGGAACAACCATGACCTCACCAAGCACCTTGCGCACCGTATTCTGGGCCGTGCTGCTCGTCTTTCTGGCCTGGGACTTTCATACATCGCCGGCCATCGACCTGCGCTTCGAAGCGCCGCTGATTGCCGCCGGCTCCGGCCAGGCCGCACAGGGCGGGCATTGCTCCATGCCTGCCGGCAAGTAAGCGCTTCGACCCCACCCGACGCCCTGCCCAAGGAATGGTCAGGGCGTTTTTCTTTGGGGCCTGCTCAGGCCTCGGGCTTCTCCAGCTCGAAGCCGGCCGCCTCCCAGGCCGTCAGGCCACCGGACAATGGCCGGACATTGTGAAATCCCGCACGCTGCAATTGCCTGGCCACGCGCGCGGCGGAGATCTCGTCAGGGCAGTCGCAATACACGACCAGGCCATGCTCATGCCGCTCACGCGGCAGCAAGTGCTCGTAGGCCGCCCTGCCCTTGCCCTGATGCTCCAGCCAGGAGCTGGCACCGGGAATATGACCCTGACCGAAGAGCAGGGGTTCGCGCACATCGATCACCGTCGGCGTGATGCCCTGGGCATTGAGCCCCGCCAGTTCCTCGACCGACATGCGCGGCATCTTCAGCGAACGCACCACGCGCTGCCTCTGCCACCACTTGCGCGCCACGAAGACCGCGAACGCCACGCACAGCAGCAGCAGCCCCCATTTGCCCAGGGCCGTCAGCACATCGAGCAGATCCTGCACCGTGGAACTGAACAGCGAGCCCAAAAACACCGCCGAGCCCACCCAGATCAGGGCTCCCAGCGTATCGAACAACACAAAGGTGCGCAGCGGCGTGCCCACCACGCCGGCCAGCGCGCTGGCAATGGAGGCAAAGCCCGGCACGAACTTGGCCACCAGCAAAGACCTGGCGCCCCAGCGGCCATAGACGGACTCTGTCTGACGGATGCAGGCATCGGGCGAGAGCGAAATGCGGCAGATACGTCCCAGCACCCGGTGCCCATAGGCTCTGCCTGCGTGGTACCAGAGCACATCGGCTATCAGCGCTGCGGCCACCGCAATCACGGTCAGCCAGCCCAGGCGTGCCAGGCTGCCGCCCTCCAGCGCTCCGGTCACCACCAGCACCGGATAGGCCGGAATGGGTGCGCCCAGCTGCTCCACCAGCACGTTGAGAAAGACAATGCCGAAGCCGTATTCCCGAATCAGATCGACGACAAAACCCATGACCCACGCTCCTTACCCCGACCGGGCTTAGCCACCGATGCTAGCGAGACGTGAACATCCCCGGGGCTGCGAGGTTGTTGCGCTTCAAGCCTGGTGCAGATGGGACAGTACGGCCTCGAAATGCGTGCTCACATTGAGCGCCGGCGCATGGCCGCAGTCCGGCACTTCCAGCCAGGTCAGCAGACCTCGGACACCGGGGCCGCGCTGCTGCATCTGCTCGGCCACCGGCTTGAGCACCAGATCGGACTCCTCGCCGCGCAGCAACAGCACGGGCAGTTGCAACGAGTCATAGTGATCCCAGAGTAGATAGTCGTTGTCATGCTCGGTGAACTGCTCGATCATGCGCGGGTCGTAATGTGGGGTGACACGGCCGTCGTCGCAACGGCGCGTGCTGGTCTCGGTCAGCTTGCGCCACTCGAAATCGCTGAGCCAGCCATAGGGCTTGTAGGCCGCGCGGAAAAAGCCTTCCAGCTCGGCGACGGTGTCGAACACCGGTGGCCGGCCTGCATAGCTCTTGATGCGGGCCAGCGCAGCCTCGGCCAGCTCGGGCGCATTGTCGTTGAGCGTGAGCGTGAGAATGCGGTGCCTGAGATCCGGCTCGAACAGGCCGGATGCGCAGACCGTGCCTATCGCACCGCCCATGCTGGTCCCCACCCAATGCACCTGCTGCAGCGCCAGCGCATCCATCAGCTCGTGCGCCAGACGGGCATAAAAGCGCAGCCGATATTCCTCGCGCGGGTTGCGGCTCCACTGGCTCAGGCCGCGGCCCAGCGTATCCGGGCAGATGACGCGATAGCCTTGCGCCACGAGAAACTGCGCCAGTGCATCCATGTCGCGCCCCGTGCGTGCCAGGCCATGCCAGGCGATCACCGTGGCCTTGGTCGGACCTTGAGGCTGCCAGTCAAGGTAATGAATCTCATAGCCCGCGCAAAGAGCATAGCAAGATGCGGGCAGGGGCAAGGCGGGAGAAGTCTGGCTCATGATTTTTTTGAATGAGTTTGGCCTTAAACGCTTATGCATCAAGCGATTTCAGCTATAAAAATTGAAATAATCAGTCCTTGCGCGACGCCGCAGCACGCAGCCGTCCAACCACGCCCGTGGGGAAGTAATAGACCGAGAGCACAAACAGCAGACCCAGCCACAGCAGCCAGCGGTCGGGCGACAGCAGGGCCGACAGCCATGGCAGGCTGACGGCGGCTTCGCTGCCTAGCCGCAGCAAATCCTGCAGATAGCTTTGCGCGACCAGAAAGATGACGGAGCCGATCACCGCGCCATAAATCGTGCCCATGCCGCCGATGACGACGATGAGCAGGCAGTCCATCATGATCTCGAAGGACAGCGTGGTGTCCGGCCCGTTGTAGCGCAGCCAGACCGCCAGCATGGCGCCGGCCACGCAGGCGAACAGGGCCGAGAGCACGCTGGACGTGGTGCGATAGATCACCACGCGGTAGCCGATGGCCTCGGCACGGAACTCGTTCTCGCGAATCGCCTGCAGCACGCGGCCGAAGGGCGAATTGACAATGCGCAGCAGCATCAGCACCAGCAGCAGCGCCAGCACAAACAGCAGGTAGTAGCTGATGATCCTGCCGTCGATGAGGGTGCCGAAGATCTCGTTCTCGAAGGGCTCGAAACTGGGCGACAGCCATTCGGGCATCTTGAAGGTCAGGCCGTCCTCGCCTCCCGTCCAGTCAGACAGCTGCGAAGCCAGGGTCTGAAATGCGGCAGCCACGGCCAGCGTGATCATGGCAAAGAAGATGGCACGCACACGCAGGGAGAACAGGCCGATGGCCAGGGACAGGAGCAGCGACAACAGCAGCGCCGCACCCAGTCCCAGGGCCAGCGCCCCCCAGCCCGCCCCCAGCTTGCCGGAAGCAATGGCCACGCCATAGGCGCCTATGCCGAAGAACATGGTGTGGGCAAAGCTGACGATGCCGGTATAGCCCAGCAGCAGGTCAAAACTGGCCACCAGCACCACAAAGATTAGCACCTTGGCCGCCACATTGAGCGCCTTGACACCGGGGAAGGCAAACGGCGCCACGGCAAGACCTAGGAAGATCGCCAGCAGCATCAGTGCCAGGATGCGACTGCGCGGCAGATCGCCGGAGAGCAAACGGTTCAACATCCAATCAACCTTTCATCTCTTTGGTGGCGAGTTGCTCGAACTGAGCATGCCCCTGGCCAGCGGCTACCCAGCAGGGGCCGCCGCGCAGCGAGGTTTGTGTCCCCCATGGGGAAAGCGCGGAGCGACTCACAGGGGATCTCATCGGTTCGCCACCGGATAGACACCTTGGGGCCGCCAGAGCAGGATGGCGACCATCAGTGCGATATTGGAAAACAGCGCCACCTTGGGCACGAGAAAGCCCGTGTAGTTGGCCATCAGCCCCACCAGCAGCGCTCCGATGAGAGCGCCACCGGTGCTGCCCAGCCCGCCAATGATGATGACGATGAAGATCAGCACATTGACCTGGGCGCCCATCTGCGGAATCACGTTCTGCTGGTACAGCCCCCACATCACGCCGCCCAGCCCGGCCAGGGCCGAGCCGGCCACAAACACGCCAATGAAAAGGTTGCGCACCCGGTAGCCAAGCGCCTCGACCATCTCTCGATCCTGCACGCCGGCGCGGATCAGCAGGCCCAGCTTGGTGCGTGCCAGCGTCCAGGCCAGCCCTGCAAACACCAGCGCGCCCACCAGCACGGCAAACACGCGGTACTTCTCCACGGCCGCATCGCCCAGCAACCAAGCACCCTTCATGGCATCGGGCAGAGGCAGCGGTATCTGCTGCGGGCCCCAGATGACCTTGATCAGCTCCTCGCCGATGATCATGCCGCCCATGGTGATGAGAATCTGCTTGAGATGCTGGCCATAGACCGGACGCACGATGAAGCGCTCGAACGCCAGGCCCACGGCGCCGGCCACCAGCATCGCCACCAGCATGGCCGGAAAGACAGCGGCCAGATTGCGCCAGAGCTGGTCCGAGCCCGTCCAGTCGCCCATGACGCCAAGCACGCTGGTGGCCACAAAGGCGCCGAGCGCGATAAACACGCCATGCCCGAAGTTCAGCACATCCATGAGGCCGAACACCAGCGTCAGACCCGAAGCAATGATGAAGACGATCATGCCCATGGCCAAACCTGCAACCGTCAGCGTCAGCCAGGTGCTGGGCGAACCCACCAGCGGCAGCGTCACCAGCGCCAGCAGCGGCACCAGCAACAGCGGCTTGTAATCCATATCCTTGAAGCTCATGCAGGCTCCCTCCGATTGCCCGCCAACACAGCCAGATCCATGGCGGCTTGCGAGTGAGACATAAAGACGGATGGCATGTCCGATGCGATTCCCTTCATAAGGACAGCCCCAGCAGTGTCTGCTGCAGCTGCGCGTCGGCCGCCAGATCGGCCATGCGGCCCGCGTGGATGACACGGCCGTTGTCCATCACGGCCACGCCGTCGCCCAGGCGTTTGGCGAAGTCGATGTTCTGCTCCACCAGCAAGATGCTCACGCCGCCGGCCTTGAGCTGGGCAAAGGCCTCGATCATGTTGTTGATGATGGCGGGAGCCAGGCCCTTGCTGGGCTCGTCGACGATCAGCAGATCGCGCGGCTCGACAATGGCGCGCGCCACGGCCACCATTTGCTTCTGCCCGCCGCTGAGCTTGCCCGCAGGCGCATTCCAGAACTTCTGCACGGCCGGGAACAGCTGGTATATCCAGTCCAGCCGGGCGGCATCCATCTGGCCCGCATGGGCGGCGGCGCGTGCCGCCAGCAACAGGTTTTCCTTGACCGTGAGATCGGCAAAGATGCCCATGTTCTCGGGCACATAGGCGATATTCAGGCGTGCAATGGCCGGCGTGGACAGCTGGGCAATGTCCTTCTGCGCAAACCGGATGCTGCCCTGGCTGGCCTGCCACAGGCCCATGATGGTGCGCAGCGTGGTGGTCTTGCCTGCACCGTTGCGGCCCAGCAGCATGGTGACCTCGCCCTGCGGCACGATCAGGTCTACACCATGCAATATGTGATAGGCGCCTATATGGGTATGGACGCCGGACAGTTGCAGCAAAGGGGCGGATGCTTGGCTCATGCGTCCTCCTTCACGGCATTGCCGAGGTAGGCCTGCTGCACCACGGGCGAGGCGATGACCTCGGCAGGCTTGCCATCGGCCACCAGCTGTCCATTGGTCAGCACGATGATGCGATCGGCGAGTTCACGCACCACATCCATCTTGTGCTCCACCAGCAGGATGATCTTGCTGCGGTCTTTTTTGAGTTCGCGTATCAGGTCCAGGATCACCGGTGCCTCGTCGTGGCTCATGCCCGCCGTGGGCTCGTCAAACATATAGACCTGCGGCTCCAGCGCCATCAGCAGCGCCACCTCCAGCTTGCGCTGGTCGCCGTGCGGCAGGCTGGCGACGACGGTGTCGGCACGCTCGGACATGGAGACCCGCTCCAGGATTTGTCGCGCACGCTGCGTGACCGCCCGGTGATCGCTCCAGATGCTCCAGAGGTTCAAGCCGCGGCGATGCGCTCCCGTCATGCTGGCCTGCACCGCCAGCCGCACGTTCTCCTGCACGCTCAGATTCGGAAAGAGATTCGTGAGCTGAAAGGCCCTGCCCAGCCCGGCGCGCGTACGCGCCGAAGCGGGCAGGCCGCTCAGATCGCGCCCCCCCAGCGTGACCGTGCCGGAGCTGGCCTTGAGCTGGCCCGAGATCAGGTTGAAATAAGTGGTCTTCCCGGCCCCATTGGGGCCCACGATGGCCGTGAGCGTGCCCGGCTCGAACGAGCAGGTCACAGCGTTCACGGCCACATGGCCCCCAAAGCGGATGGTGAGATCTTGCGTTGCCAGAATTCCCATGGAAGCGGATCTTTCCTTCTCGAATGCGTGCGGTCGCTGCTCAGGGGCAGGTACCGATCACGTAGTAGTTGCTGCCGGTCTGCTTCAGCGTGGTGGTGTAGAACACATTCCACAAGCCCATGTTCTGGCCCGAGCCGTTGGCATAGGCATAGCCGCCTTGCTGATAGGCGCGGTTGGCCTGTACATGGGCGTAATTGCTGGCCGTGGTGCAGGTGCCCACAGGATTGCTGCCGGTCAGCGTCGAAGCGCTCACTGCGGCAGAGTCGGCACTTTCTGCGCCATTGCCGTCCACGGCCCGCACCGTCCAGCTGTAGCTGGTGGCAGGGCTCAGCGCCGCATCGACATAGCTGGTGGCAGAAACCGGGAGCGCGTTGGCCTTGTTGCCGTTGCGATAGACGTTGTAGCCCGCCGCGCTGGTCACAGGAGCCCAGTCCAGCTGCATGCTGGTGCTGGTGGCAGCCGACGCGCCCAGCCCCGTGGGAGCCACCAGCGCTGGCTGGGTCGGGTTTCCTCCGCCGTTGCCGCCACCGGTGCCAGAGCCCGCGCCGGATGCAATGCGGTCGATCATGGCCTTGATGGCCGTCATCTGCACGCCGCTCTTCTGCGCAAAGTTATTGCCATACCAGCCTATCCAGTCCCAGCAGGCATTGGGATTGGCCAGCGAACCGCTCTTGCTCGTGCTGCGGTTGTTGTTGTCCACCTGGGTCTGCGGATACAGCACGATGATGTTGTTGGTATCCGCCCAGCGGCTGAAGCCCGTGTTCCTGACGAACTTGTCGCCAATCTTGTCCGTGCTCTGCTGGCAGCCGTGCAGCACCACATGCAGCCTGCACTGCGTGCCGCTGGCGCAGCTCTGCGGCACATAGAGCCAGCCGGTGCTGGCCATGCCGGGGTTGGCATTGGTATAGCTGGCCTGGTTGAACTCTATGTAGTTGCCGGTGGCCGGAGCATCGTTGCGCGGATTGAGCGCACCATAGAAATGCGTGAGTGCGGCCTTGGCGCCGTCATAGCCGCAATTGCTGATATAGGGCGAAGCGCTGCTGCTGCAGGCATTGTTGCCGCTGCTGTCGAAGTCGGTGGGCAGCACATGGGCAGCCCCCGAGCGCTTGACATAGGCGATATTGGCCTGCGGCACGCCATTGTTCAGATACTGGGTCTGCAGCGCATCGGTGAGGTTGGGGCCCACCGTGTAGTCGCTGGTACCCGTGAAGATATAGATCTTCTGCGCCGCGATCCGGCTCTTGGCATCGATGCTGGCAGCGCTGCTGTAACTGTCGATGCTGGACTGCATGGCATTGAGCTGCGCGCTGCTGATGCTGGCGTTGTACATGCAGGCCGTGTAATTGTTCAGGCCGGCGCACATGTACGGGCCTGCTGCGAAGATCCCCACCCCCATAAAGCTTGCCGAATAGGCATTGCCCAGCTGATTGGCCATGAAGCCGCCCGACGACAGCCCCGAAACGCTGATCTGGTCGGTAGCAATGTTGTATTGCCCCAGCGGCACGGCCGCCCCCGCGGCCAGGTTCACGCCGCCCCATAGCGCCAGCGCGGCAACACCGCTTCTCCAGGATTGAACTCGCATGCTTTGTCTCCGTGAATCGTTGAAATAGGAATGAGCAATGCCAGCCCTCGTGTTCCCGAGGGTTCATCAATTGAGAGGACGGGTGGGCGCGGGAGGATCTCCCGGCCGGATCAGCGCTGGTTGCGCACGGGAACGTTCATTTCCTCAGGCTTGATCTCGCGCACCAGCTCGGGAACGCCCCAGGCCATGGCCGGATCGTTCTTGATCCTGAAGTGGTACATGCTCTGCATGGCCTGGTGATCTTCCTTGCGGAAGGTCATGACGCCCTTGGGTGTATCGAAGCTCATGCCTTCCATGGCCTTGATCAAGGCGTTGGTCTTGGTGTCGCCGCCGGTCTTCTTGAGTGCCGTGACGATGGCCATGGCGGCCGAGAAGCCGCCCGCCGTGAAGAAGTCCGGCGGAGCCTTGAACTGCTTGTAGCTCATGGAGACCATGGCTTCGTTCACCGGGTTCTTGGGAATGCCGAAGTAATAGTAGGTGGCCCCCTCCATGCCCGGCAGATTCTTGTAGGCCGCCATGGCCGGCAGAATGTTGCCGCCCGTGGCAATCTCGATGCCGTAGCGCTTGAGGTCCATGTCCGCGATCTTGAAGGGATTGCCGGCACCGGCCCAGACAATCCAGATCACCTTCTTGCCTGGAACATCCTTGAGCCTGTCGATCAGGCGCTGGGCGCCGGCCGTGAAATCGGTGGTGGCCGCAGGCAGATACTCCTCGTGCACCAGCTTGCCCTTCTTGACCGCTTCCTTGAAGGCCTTGACGCCGTCGCGGCCGAAGGCATTGTCCTGGGCCAGTGTCGCAATCGTCACTCCGGGCTTGTCGATGGCCACGGCATTGCTGATCGCATCCTGGCTGGAGTTGCGGCCCGTGCGGAAGATGTACTTGTTCCACTTGTCGCCGGTGATGGAGTCGGCTACGGCGGGCTCGACGATCAGGATCTTCTTGTACTCCTCGGCCACGGGCAGCATGGCCAGCGCCACGCCCGACGCGCTGGGGCCGACCGCCAGATCGGCCTTGTCGTCCGAATAGGCTGCTGCCAGCAGGCTCTTGCCCAGGTCGGGCTTGCCCTGGTCATCCTTTTCGATGAGCACCAGCTTCTTGCCTGCCACCGTCATGCTGCCGCCCGTGGCGTATTCCAGTCCCATCAGCAGCCCGGCCTGCGTCTGCTTGCCGTAGGCCTCCAGCGGCCCGGTCTTGCTGTAGACATGGGCGATGCGGATTTCGGATTGAGCCAGAGCCCCCGGAACATGGGCGGCCATGGCGGCCAGAGCCGCGAACTGCAGCAGGCTGCGCTTGTGCATGGTTTGTCTCCTTGACGGTGTTTGCGGTGGTTCCGCTTGTCTTTGTATGGTGTGCAGTTAGCAGTCTTCGTGCCAGTCTGGTTTTCCTCTGAGCCCTGTTATGGTCCGCGCCCTTGATGCCTGAAAATCAGACATAAACTGTCTTCAAAAAAGACACTGCACGCTTCTCATACACTGCTTCAGGCTTGGCCTCGGCCAAGGTTCAAGCGCCATGAAAAAAGGATCACCGAGGTGATCCTTTTGTTCTTTACGCTGCATCGCGCTTTTTGTCGAATTCCAGCAACCGCACGGCGTTGTCCTTGAGGATGCCCGGCATGACCTCGGGCTTGAAGCCGGCGACCTCGAAGTCCTTCATCCAGCGCTCCGGTGTGATCAGCGGGAAGTCGCTGCCGAACAGCACACGGTCCTTGAGCAAGGTGTTGGCGTACTGCACCAGTTGCTTGGGGAAATACTTGGGGCTCCAGCCCGAAAGATCGATCCAGACATTGGGCTTGTGCAGCGCCACCGAGATCGCCTCGTCCTGCCAGGGGAAGCTGGGATGGGCCATGACGATCTGCATATCGCCGAAGTCCACGGCCACATCGTCCAGCAGCATGGGGTTGCTATAGGCCAGACGCAGGCCACCGCCGCACTTCATGCCGCTGCCGATGCCGCTGTGGCCGGTGTGGAAGATGGCGGGCAGCTTGTAGTGGTTGATGACCTCGTAGATGGGCCAGGCCATGCGGTCGTAGGGATGAAAGCCCTGCACCGTGGGATGGAACTTGAAGCCCTTGACGCCGCATTCGGTGATCAGGCGCTCGGCCTCGCGCGCGCCCATCTTGCCCTTGTGCGGGTCGATGCTGGCAAATGCCACCATCATGTCGCTGTTCTCGCGCGCAGCATCGGCAATCTCTTCGTTGGGGATGCGGCGACGACCCAGTTGCGCCTCGCTGTCCACCGTGAACATCACCAGACCGATCTTCCGCTCGCGGTAATAGGCAATGGTTTCGGCGATCGTCGGGCGCAGCGAGCTGCCGAAGTATTTGTCGGCCGCGCGGTCGTACTCCTCGCCATAGCTGTCAAAGGGATTGCGGCAGCTGACTTCCGCATGGGTGTGGAAGTCGATGGCGATCAGATCTTGATGGTTCATGGGTGGGTCTGCTTTGGGTATTGAGTCAAATCAGCCTCAAGCGCTTGTCACGCCTGCGGCACCTGCTCTCGAAATTGAATGAAGAAATCAATGCTGGATGGATTGGCCATGGCATCGGGGCTGGCCACCTTGGCGGCGTCCGCGCCCAGCAGCAGTTTGCGCACAGGCACCTCCATCTTCTTGCCGGTGAGGGTGCGCGGAATTTCGGCCACTTGTACCACCACATTGGGCACATGGCGTGCCGAAGCCTTGGTCTTAATGGCGTTCTTGATCTGGGCGGTCAGCTCGTCCGTCAATGCCTGGCCTTCGGCCAGAGTCACGAACAGCGGCATGAAGGAAGGTCGGCCCAGGTATTCGAGGTCGACCACCAGGCTGTCCTTGACGGCGTCGAGCTCCTCGACGACACGGTAGATCTCCGCCGTTCCCATGCGTATGCCGAAGCGGTTGATGGTGCTGTCCGAGCGTCCGTAGATCACGGCCGTGCCGCGCTCGCTGAACTCGATCCAGTCGCCATGACGCCAGTAGCCGGCAAACACATCGAAATAGCTGTCGTGGTAGCGCGCCCCGCTCTCGTCGTTCCAGAAGAACACGGGCATGGACGGCATCGGCTCGGTAATCACCAGCTCGCCGACTTCGGCGATCACCTTCTGGCCCTGTTCGTTGAAGGCATGGGCGGCCACGCCGAGTTCGCGGCACTGAATCTCGCCCGCGTTGACGGGCAGTATGGGAGCGCAAGCCACAAAGCCCGAGGCGATATCCGTGCCGCCGCTGATCGAGGCCAGCCACAGATCGCCTTTGACGTTCTCATAGACCCAGGCGTAGGCATCGAGAGGCAGCGGCGAGCCCGTGGAGTTGATGGCGCGCAGTTTCTCGAACTGGCGTCCCTTCTTCGGCGAGACACCATCCTTCATGCTCTTGGTGAGGAAGGCCGCACCGCAACCAAAGATGCTGACCTGGTATTGGTCGATGAAGTCCCAGAGCGCATCATCATGGGGCGCCGTCGGGTTGCCATCGGACAGGACCACGGTCGCACCGGCCAGCAGGCTGCCTATCATCAGATTCCAGACAATCCAGCCCGTGCTGCCCAGGAACATGAAGCGGTCGCCGGGCAAGACATCGTGCTGCAGGCGATTGGTCTTGAGGTGGGTGAGCACGATGCCGCCATGGCTGTGCACCATGGCCTTGGGCAGGCCGGTGGTACCCGAGGAGTACACCACCCATAGCGGATGGGAGAACGGCAGGCGCTCGAACTGCAGCGGCGCGGCATGGTGCGTTGCCTCGTCCCAGCTCATGCAGTCACGCCAGGGCACGGCAGCATGTTCGGCATCGCTGCCGAACAAGGGCCCCGGCACATGAATCACCCGGGCGATATCGGGCAGACCCTGGAGCACTTCGTCCAGCACTTCACGGCGATCGAACTGCCTGCCGGCATAGGTGTAGCTGTCGGTCGCGAAAATCAGCTTGGGCGCGATCTGCTGGAAGCGGTCCAGCACCACGGAAACACCCATCTCCGGCGCGCAGCTGGACCAGATGGCGCCAATGCTGGCGCAGGCCAGAAACGCCACCACGGTCTGCGGCACATTGGGCAGATAGGCCACCACGCGATCGCCACGCCCTATGCCCAGGCCACGCAGGCTTGCCGCCAGGGCGCCCACATCGCGCTGCAACTGCAGCCAGGAGACCTCGACCGGAGCCTGGCCCTCGCAGCGCGCAATGATGGCCGGACGCTGATCGCTGGCCTGGCGGAAGATGTGCTCGGCGTAGTTGAGCCGGGTGCCGGGAAACCACTCGGCACCGGGCATCTTGCGGCTGGCCAGCACCTGCGTCGGGTCACCACCGGCCTGAATATCGAAGTAGTCCCAGATGGAGCGCCAGAAGCCTTCGATATCGGTTGCCGACCATTGCCACAGCGCCTCATAGTCGGAGAAGTCACGGCCACGGCTGTCGCGCAGCCAGTTCATGTAATGCCGCAGGCCGCTTTGCTCCTGCTGCTGCTGCGTGGGCCTCCACAATTCCTGCCCTTGTACCAATGCCATGCTGTCTCCGGACTTGAATTAGATATTTTTTATAACTATAAAAACAAACCAAGTCCTACCCACCAAGGGCAATCCCTAGCATGACTCAGAAATTCAGCTTCTCGAGCCTGTCGTACAGCTTGGCGCGCGATATGCCGAGCGTCCTCGCCACCGCCAGCTTGTTGCCCCCATGGGCCTGCATCGCGGCCCGTATGGCGCGGGTTTCGAGATCGGCCATCTGCTCGGCAAGCGGCTTGAGCAGATCGCCCGTCGCCGGCATCGCCGCCATGGTCTCCTGAGCCAAGAGCGGCCGATGCGGAGCCTGAGGCTCGACCCCGGACGAACGCAGCACCTGTGCCAGCAGGCCGGCATCGATGTGCGAGTCATCGCAGCGCATGGCGGCCTGCTCCAGCACATTGCGCAGCTCGCGAATATTGCCGCGCCAGGCCTGCGCGACCAGCAGCTCCAGTGCGCCCTTGCCCAGCTCCGGTGGAACCATGTCGTTGCGCAGTGCCAGGTCCTCACAGAGCATTTCCACCAGGGCCGGGATATCGCTGCTGCGCTCGCGCAGCGGCGGCACGCGTACGGGCAGCACATGCAGCCGGTAGAACAGGTCTTCGCGGAAGCGCCCGTCGCGCACCATCTGCAGCAGATCGCGAGAAGTGGCGGCCACCACGCGCACATCGAAATGCACGATCTGGTTGGAGCCCAGCGGCTCGATCTCGCCTTCCTGCAAGGCCCGCAGCAGCTTGGCCTGCAGGCTGGCGGGCATATCGCCGATCTCGTCGAGAAACAGGGTGCCGCCATCGGCGAGCTTGAACTTGCCGTCGCGAGTCTTGCGGTCGGCTCCGGTAAATGCGCCCGGTGCCACACCAAAGAATTCGGCCTCCAGCAGCGTTTCGGGAATGGCCGCGATATTGACGCTCACAAAAGGACCGGCAGACCGCGCCGATGCGGCATGGATGGCATGGGCCAGCACCTCCTTGCCGGTACCGGTCTCGCCCAGCAGCAGCACCGGGCTCATGGACTGGGCCGCCCGCCGCGCCTGGCGCTTGACCTCGACCGCGGCCGGGCTGCTGCCCACAAAGCTGGCAAAGCTGTATTTGCTGCGGCGCGACCCTTGCACGGACGCCTGCAAGCTGCGGCTGCGCTGGGCAGCCAGCTCGCGCCTCGCCTCATCGAGATCGCGCTGCAGCATCGCGAACTTGCTGATCAGCGGCTGCAAGGTCGTCTCTGGCTGATCGAACAGCACAATGCCGATGGCACCGATCACGCCTCCTTCATCGTCATGCAGCGGCAGGCGGCTGACGACAAAGGTTCCGGCGCTATTGGTCAGCAGATCGATCAGGACCGGCTTGCCGGTCTCCAGCACGCCCCGCATCTGGGTGTTGGGGATGACCTCCTCCACCATATGCCCGAGAAAGTCGCCCACACCGGCCACGCCCAGGCGCGGCAAAAAGCGCTCGTAGCCTTTGTTGACCCAGACGATGCGCCCGCTTCTGTCGACCAGAAACATGCCCTGGCTCATTGAAGAGAACAGCTGAAACATGGACCGTGCCGCCAGGGCATAGATGCCGTCGGCATCTTCGGGTAGCTCGCAAGCGAAATCGTGGGGTAGCAATTGGCTCATTTCCATCGCGTCATGGTAGAGCGACATTGAAGCCCAACCATCAGCACAGACCTGTAGCCGCGCTCCCGGCGCCCCCATGCCTGAGCGGACAACGCATCCACGCCCATGAACTGAGCCTGCTTCCATAAAAAAATCCCCTGTCCGACTCACCGGACAGGGGATGTGAATGCAACGGGCTCCATGCGTGAAGCACCCGCAGCAGGCTAGGAAAGCGGACTCAGGCGGTGCTTGCCTCCCGGGCATGCTTGGCCTGCGACAGGCGCTTGAGCACGCGGGGAATGATCAGCACGGCCAGCACGATGATGATCAGTGTCAGCGACATGGGACGCTGCAGGAAGATCCACCAGCTGCCCTCGCCGATCGAGACGGCATTGCGCATCTGGGCTTCGGCCAGGGGGCCGAGGATCATGCCCACCACCACGGGTGCGGTGGGGAAGTCGAAGCGGCGCATGATCACGCCCAGCACGCCGATGCCGTAGAGCAGGAACAGATCGAAGGCGCTCTGGCGCATGCCGTAGGCACCGACGGTCGCGAAGATCAAGATGCCTGCATACAGCTGGGGACGTGGAATCTTCAACAGTTTGACCCACAGGCCCACCATGGGCAGGTTGAGCACCAGCAGCATCACGTTGCCGATGTACAGCGAGGCGATCAGCGCCCAGACCAGGGCCGCAGAGCTGGTAAACAGCTGGGGACCGGGGTTGATGCCGTAGTTCTGGAAAGCGCCCAGCAGCACGGCCGTGGTGTTGCTGGTGGGAATGCCCAGAGTCAGCAGCGGAATCAGAGCCGCGGTCACGGTCGCATTGTTGGCGGCTTCCGGACCGGCCACGCCTTCGATGGCGCCCTTGCCGCCGAACTCGGCCTTGTCTTCGCCCTTGGCCAGCTTCTTTTCGGTCGCGTAGCTCAGGAAGGTCGGGATCTCGGTACCGCCGGCAGGAATGCAGCCGAACGGTGTGCCCAGCAGCGTGCCGCGCATCCAGGCGGGCCAGGAACGCTTCCAGTCGCGCTTGGTCATGTGCACACGCGTCAGCTTGTTCTGGGATTCCTCGACCTTGCCTTCATACATGGCGGCATACAGCACTTCGGCCACGGCAAACAGACCCACGGCCACCAGCACGATATCGATGCCATCCAGCAGCTCCATCTTGCCGCCGGTATAGCGCGCCGCACCGGAGATCTGGTCCATGCCGATGCAACCCGCAGCCAGACCGACAAACAGCGCCGTCATGCCGCGCAGCGTGCTCTGGCCCAGCACGGCACTCACGGTGGTGAAGGCCAGCACCATGAGCATGAAGTACTCCGGCGGGCCCAGCTTCACGGCGAAGTCGGCCACATAGGGAGCGAACAGGGTCACCACCACGGTGGCAAAGGTACCCGCGAAAAACGAGCCGATCGCGGCAGTTGCCAGCGCCGCCCCGGCTCGGCCGCTCTTGGCCATCTTGTTGCCTTCCATGGCCGTGACCATGGATGCCGTCTCGCCGGGCGTGTTCAGCAGAATCGAGGTGGTCGAGCCACCGTACATGGCACCGTAGTAGATGCCGGCGAAAAAGATCATGGATGCCGTCACATCCACCTTGGCGGTGATGGGCAGCAGCATGGCCACGGCCACGGCCGGGCCGATACCGGGCAGCACGCCCACAGCCGTACCCAGGGCACAGCCCACCAGAGCCCACAGCAGATTGGCGGGCGTGATGGCCGTGGCAAAGCCAGCCATCAAAGCATTGAAGATATCCATTACAGCCACCCCGTTTCAGTCAGACCAGGCAGATTGATGGCCAGGAACTTGGTAAACATCCAGAACACCGGTGCCGCAATCAGCAGCCCCGTGATCACATCCTTGACCCAGGTGCCGGGTGCGGACGCCTGCGATTGATGTGCGGCTCGGCGCAGGCCCTGCACGGCCAGCACATAGCAGATGGTGCAGCTAAAAATAAAGCCCAGGGTACTGATCAGGGCCGCATTCACCAGCAGACCTGCCGAGACCCAGGCAAAGGGCAGGATGTCGGCCTTGGGCTGGCCGCCCGGGTCGGCCGCATGGCGAAAACCACCGCTGCGTGCTTCCCAGATCAGCAAGGCACCGCAGATACCCAGCACCACTGCGCAGACCCAGGGCAGGAAATTGGGGCCGACGCCGCCGTAGCCGGAGTCCGAAGGAATTTGCAGTGCGCCAAAGGCCAGTCCCGCAGCGACCAGCAGCACGCCCGCACCGACAATGGTTTGCGCTTTCTTGGACGGTACGTTGGGGCTCTGCGGCTCGTCGGGGTCTGCATAGGCCGAAACCTGTGCGGCCTCCGCTGCCCGGGCCAGATCTTGGAAGGAATCAGACATGATGAATGTGTGTGATTTCAGTGGTTTTCGGAACCCGCCAGAGCCGCCTTGCGACAGCTCCCACGGCATCATGGGGTTGCACAAACCCTGGCTTGCGCCGTCAGGGGCAGGCCATCAATCAGTGCGGGGGAGAAACAGCAGGACACAACGCGATCAGGGCTGAAGTCGCCAGCCCTGTGCCATGTCCCAAGAGCGTGTTCACGATCTCTACGCAGCCGCGTTGAAGCGCAATCGGGATGAGTTCGAAGTGATGGCTCACCGCTTGCACCGGTGTGCAAGCAAGAGACAGCACACAGAAATCGTCCGATTTCGCTCCAACCCTTCGGGACAGTGTCTTTGCGGGCGGTCTGCGGCGTTGCGAATCCTCGCAATAGCGGAGCTATCGCTGCGGTATCGCGCCTAGCATCCCATCCCGCAAAGCCTCTGTCGCGGCGTGAGGAGATCATGAACACGCTCTAAAGGCCGCTGCAGAACGCAGCGGCCAGGCGATCGTCAGATCATGCCGGACTTGGCCATCGTGGCGCGCAGGCTGGCGAACTCGTCGTCCACGAACTTGCCAAAGGCATCGCCACCCAGCCAGGCAGGTGTCCAGTCGTTCTTCTGCAGCGCTTCGGCCCAGGCCTTGCTCTTGGTGGCTTTTTCGATCTGGGCGACCAGCTCGTCGCGCTGGGCCTTGGAGATGCCGGGAGCGCCATACACACCGCGCCAGTTGCCGATTTCCACGTTGATGCCCTGCTCCTTGAGCGTGGGAACGCTGGACGCCGCACCCTTGAGGCGCTGGGCCGAGGTCACGCCGATGGGCTTCATCTTGCCGGTCGCGATGTATTCGGCGAACTCGCTGAAGCCGCTGCCGCCCACGGTGACGTTGCCGCCCAGGATGGCGGAGATGGCCTCGCCGCCCCCACGGAAAGCCACGTAGTTGATCTTGGCGGGGTCCACGCCCACTTCACGGGCGATCATGGCTGCAGCAATGTGCTCGGTGGAGCCGCGCGAGCCACCGCCCCACTTGACGGAGCCGGGATCCTTCTTAAGCTGGGCCACCACTTCCGCCATGTTCTTGAACGGCGAGTTGGCGGGCAGCACAAACACGTTGTATTCGCTGGTCAGGCGCGCCAGAGGCGTGGCCTGGCTCAGATTGACGGGAGGCTTGCCGGTAATGATGCCGCCCAGCATGACGGCGCCCATGACCATCATGGCATTGGGATCACCCTTGCTGCCGTTGACGAACTGGGCCAGGCCGATGGCACCGGCAGCACCGCCCTTGTTGTCATAAGTGACGGAAGAAGCCACACCTGCGTCCTGCAAGGCCTTGCCCAGGGCACGGCCTGTCGTGTCCCAGCCGCCACCCGGGTTGGCGGGCAGCATCATCTTGATGGCCGCCGCGGCCTGGGCCGACAGGGGCAAAGCACCGGCTGCCGCCAGGGCTGCCAGAGACTTCAGAAACGTATCACGACGCATGATGTACTCCTTATGTAGTTAGTGGGTGCAATCATGGACAGCGTGCCTGTCAAATAGCTGTCCAATTACCTAGGGCTATCCCTTAAGCAGCCCTGGTAGTTTCACGACTTGTCTGCGCATTCGCAGCGCAGTGCTATGTTCGGCAACATGCAATTACTGCTTGTTGAAGATGACTCCGCCATGCGCACCACGCTGCAGCGCACCCTGATGCGTCGCGGCCTGAATGTGGATGTGGCGGCCGACGGCCCCAGCGCCCTGGCCCATTGGCAGACCCGCGAACCCGATGCCGTGGTGCTGGACCTGAGCCTGCCCGGTCTCGACGGCCTGCAGGTGCTGGAGCGCGCCCGCGCCCTGGGCCTGCGCACGCCGGTGCTGATCCTGACCGCGCGCGGCACCGTGGGCGACCGCGTCATGGGCCTGAATGCCGGCGCCGACGACTATCTGGCCAAGCCCTTTGACCTCGACGAGCTGGAAGCACGCCTGCGCGCCCTGCTGCGCCGCAGCCAGGATAGCTTTACACCCCGATCAGGCTCCGAGGCCATCGTCCTGGGCGCATTGCGCTATGAGAAGGAAAGCGGCGCGATCTATCTCGACGACAAGGTCCTGGAGCTGACCCCGCGCGAGCTGTCCATGATGCATGCGCTGCTGGCGCGCCCCGGCCATGCGGTCACCAAGGAGAGGCTGTTCAGCCTGGTCTTCCCCGGCGAGGTCGATGTGCAGTACGAGGCCGTGGAAGTCGTGGCCTACCGCCTGCGCAAAAAGCTGGGCGGCACCGGCGTGCAGCTGGTCACCCTGCGCGGTCTGGGCTATCTGGTCAAAGCCGAGGCGGCGGCATGACAGCCAGACCGGCAAGGACGCGACCGAAGACAGCCTGGTCGCTGAGGCGCCTGCTGCTCACCGGCATCCTGCTGCCCGTACTGCTGCTGATTGCCCTCAATGCCTGGAGCCTGTATCAGCAGACGCTGGCATCGCTGCACACGGCTTATGACAGAACCCTGCTGGCCTCTGCCAAGAGCATCAGCGAGCAGATCGGCGTCACCGGATACGACGAGCACGCGCAGCTGCGCGCCATCGTCCCCTATTCGGCGCTGGAAATCTTCGAGGCCGACAACCAGAGCCGCATGTTCTACCGCGTCTCCACGCTGGACGGACAGCTGATCTCGGGCTTTGCGGAGCTGCCTGTCTGGAACGGCAGGATTCCGCAGCGTCCGCCCTATGCGGCGCTGGTGGACTTCTACGACGACGAGTTTCGCGGCCACCCCGTGCGCGTGGCCGTGCTGCTGCAGCCGGTTGCCAGTGCCGACGGCCGCGGCATGGCCGTGATCCAGGTGGCCGAAACCCTGGAGCTGCGCGAATCCCTGGCCTTGCAGATTCTGCGTGACACCCTGATTCGTCAGGCCCTGCTGGTGCTGGTCGTCGCCCTGATCGTCATCATCGTGGTACAGCGCGCCACCCAGCCCATACGCCAGCTCAGCCAAGACCTCCAGGGCCGTGCCCAGGGAGATCTGAGTCCGCTGGCTGCACCCGAGATGCCGCGCGAAGTCCAGCCCCTGCTGGAGGCCACCAACCAGACCATGCAGCGCCTGCAAGGACTGCTGAGCAACCAGAAGCGCTTTGTGCGCGACGCCTCGCACCAGTTGCGCACGCCGCTGGCCGTGCTCAAGGTTCAGGTGCAGTCGGCCAAGCGCGGCGATATTCCACCGGCCCAGGCCTTTGCCGAGATCGACGACACGGTGGACCGCGCCACCCGCGTTGCCAACCAGATGCTGGCCCTGGCCAAGGTCGAGCAGCTGCGCCAGGAAGACAGCAGCCAGAGCAGCGCCATGCTCGCCCAGCTCGACGATATCGTGCGCGACGTGGCACTGGAGCTATCGCCGCTGATTGCCGATCACGACATGGACTTCGGCATCGAAACCCAGGCCTGCTGCGTGGCCGCCCATGAATGGATGCTGCGCGAGCTGACCCGCAACCTGCTGCACAACGCCATACGCCACACACCCAGGCACGGGAGTCTGCAGGTCGATGTGCGCGCGCACGGCGGCATGGCGCAGCTGAGTATCGAAGACAGCGGCAGCGGCATCGACGATGAACTGGCCCAGCGGCTGTTCCAGCCTTTTTCGGCGGGCAACGCGCGCAGCGGCTCTGGTCTGGGCCTGGCCATCTGCCAGGAGATCGTGCAAACCCTGGGCGGCCAGATCGAGCTGCGCAATCTGCACGATGGACTCGGCCGCGTGCGTGGCCTGCAGGCGCTGATTCAGCTGCCCCTGCACAATGGCGATGCCCAGGACATGGATACTGCTCTGACTTGAATCGCCATCCCTTCACGCCGCAAAATACCGACATGAGCGAAACTGAATCCATGCGTCTGGACAAATGGCTGTGGTGCGCGCGGTTCTACAAGACCCGCAGCCTGGCTGTGGAGGAAATCGGCAAAGGCCGGGTCACGGTCAACAACGCCAATGCCAAGGCCTCGCGTGAAATCCGCCCGGGCGACCACATCCACCTGCGCCAGGGCAATATTCCCAGGGAAGTCATCGTACGCGGGCTGAGCGGCATGCGCGGCCCGGCCCCCGTGGCCCAACAGCTGTACGAGGAAACAGCGCAAAGCATTGCCCAGCGAGAACAGCTGGCCGAGCAGCGCCGTCTGGCCCCCGAGCCTGCGGCGACACTGGCGGCCCAGCACACCGGCCGCCCCACCAAGCGTGACCGCCGGGATATCGACCGCGTGCAACGCAGCAGCGGCTGGGGCGACCGCTGGAGCGCTTCCATCGATGACTGAAAGCCTTCGCCCATGAAGCGCAGGCTGCTGATCTCCACACTCTCCACCCTGGCAGTTGCGGCAACCGGTGCTTTGAGCTGGTCGTGGCTGCGCAAGCGTCCGGGCAGTACCGAACGTCGATCCGTGATCCAGACCGTCTTCAGCCAGGCGCTGCCGCCACTGAGCGCCCAGCATCTGCAGCTGATACGCCTGCTGCAGGTGCAGTGGATCCCCGTAGAGTCGGGAGCACCCGGCTTCGATCCCGTGCAGCCCTTTGGCGGCGATCTGTCCACCCTCGACACAGCCCAGCAGGTGCTGCGCAGTCACGATCCTGCTATGGCCACCCGGCTCCTGGCCGAGGTCTGCCTTTGGCTGCCGGAGTTTGTGGCAAACGCCACCTTGGCGCCCGGTCGCTATGCCTTGCCGCCCGACTTCTCAGGTCAGGCGCCAGACAGCAGCTTCGACTTTCGTCCCGAACACCTGACGCTGCTGCATGCCGCCCTGTGGCGAGAAGTCGGTACCGATGACCTGCCTTATGTTTTGGCCGAGGAGGAAGACGGCCAGGCGATCTGGCCCTTGCCCTATATCGACGGCAAGCGGCCATATGGCGACCGCAGCTACTACCAGATCGATATGGCCGACATTCTGGGCAAGCCCTATGCCAGGAACGCACAGGGCCAGTACATTTTGCCGCCCCAGAAAGATGAGGCGCTCAAGCAGCTGCATCTGCAAACCCAAGCCGCGCTGCAGATCCTGCTCATGCATGGAACGCCGCCCTCGGGGATCCGAAGCTTGGCGACGTAAGCAGGGTCAGGACTGTGGCAAGGTCCAGCCCTCATAAAATATGAGCACTTAGCGCTTTATTACAAAGCTTTTCAGGAAACTTTTACCTTGAAAAGCTTTCAAAGCCTGCGCAAGCAGCTCTTATTCAAGTAGCAATCAATCCTCCTCGATGACGGCCAGACTCGCTCTTGCGCCTGGGCTGCTGGCACTCTTTTCATCTCCCTCGGCCTTCTTCGCGCATGTCTTCCGCTTTCTCAGCACCGCTCTCCTCTTTCTCCTCACGACCCCCCCGATGGCTGCGCCATGTCGGCATCGCAATGCTGGCCATCAGCAGCGCGGCATGCTCCGCCCGGATGCCCGCGCCCTCGGCAGCAATCGGCCCCGCGCCGCTCATCCAGGTCAAGAATCCCACGCGCAGCACCCAGGGCTTTGAGCAATGCCCGCAGTTCTTTGCCAATGGCAAAGCTCCCGTGCTCAGCGATCAACCCAAGCTGCGTGCGCTGTGCTATGACGCGTTTGCCGTGCTGCATAGCGGCCAGAGCAAGACCCCCGTCTTCGTTGCTCAACGTCTGAACAAGGCCCTGGTCGCCGATGCCGACGAAAAGCGCACCAACAAGTTCTACAGCGACGCCCGCCTGCCCCGCGATGAACGCGCCGAACTGGACGACTACAAGCGCTCCGGCTACTCACGCGGCCACATGGCTCCCGCTGGCGACATGCCGACCGCACAGGCCATGGCCCAGAGCTTCTCGCTGGCCAATATGGTGCCCCAGTCCATCAAGCAAAACGGCGGCCCCTGGGCCCGCATCGAAAAAGACACGCGCAGCTATGCACAACGCGCTCAGGGCGATGTCTACATCATCACCGGCCCGGTCTTTGATGCCGGCGCCGCCTCCGTCGGCCACAACCAGGTGCGTGTGCCCAGCTTTCTCTACAAGCTGGTCTACGACGCTCAGAGCCAGCGTGCCTGGGCGCACTGGCAGGCCAATGATGATGCGGCCCGCGTCACCGAGCCCATCAGCTACGCGGAGCTGGTGCGCCGCACCGGCATCGAATTCCTGCCCGGCGCTGCGCTGCAAGCCTCGGGCAAGCTCCAGCAGACGTCCATGCTCCCTGCGCAGCGACACTGATTTCCCGAGCCCCCAATCAAAAAGCCTGCTGGCGCAAGCCAGCAGGCTTTTTATGATTCTCTGCCTTACTTGCTCGGCTTGAACAATTCCAGCTCATCCGCCGTCAGCCAGCGCCATTGGCCTGGCTCCAGCTCTGCGGGCAACTCCAGGCCACCGATTCTTCTGCGATGCAGACCTTCGACCCGATTGCTCACGGCCGCAATCATGCGCTTGACCTGGTGATACTTGCCCTCGGTCAGGGTCAGATCCAGCACATGGCTGTCCACCTGCTCGCAGGCCGCTGCCTTGACGGGCTTGGGATCATCATCAAGCACGACACCATCCAGCAGCCGCTGTATCTGCTTGGCATCCACCGGATGCTTGCAAGTCACCCGGTAAACCTTGGAGACATGCTTTTTGGGCGACGACATGCGGTGGATGAACTGGCCATCGTCGCTGAGCAGCAACATACCGGTCGTATCCTGATCCAGGCGCCCCACCGCTTGAACACCTTGCACCGCCCCTTTGTTGGGTCGTTGACGCAGCGGAGCCGGCAGCAAGGTATAGATGCTGGGATAGGCTGATGGCTTTTGCGAGCACTCGGTGCCGGCAGGCTTGTTCAGCAGCACATAACCCAGCTCGTGATACTCCCACTCCACGCCTTGCACCCTGAAGCGCAGACCTTCGGGATCCACCTGCTGGGTGGAATCCAGGACCTTCTCCCAGTCAGAAGTCTGCGGGTTCCATAGCTCCACCCAGCCTTGCTGCACCAAGCCGGAGCACACGCGGCGAATGCCAAAGCCCTGTGAATACAACATGTCCTGCAGCTGCATGCTCATCCTTTCCCTGTCCGCTACTGCGCAAGCAATATCAAGAATACCGATTGATCAAATAAAAAACCCCGTAATCTTTCGACTACGGGGTTTTCACTGTAAGAGCCTGACGATGACCTACTTTCACACGGGAACCCGCACTATCATCGGCGCAAAGTCGTTTCACTGTCCTGTTCGGGATGGGAAGGAGTGGTACCAACTTGCTATGGTCATCAGGCATAAACTTTTTGTCAGATTGATAGCGCCTTGATTAACTTCTTAATCTTGCCCACCTTCAATCTAACGAANTCATAGAGTCTTCAATCAGCTTTTCGATTGCGCCTTTTCGGCATAACTAGAACTTGCGTTCTGTCTTTCATTTTTCCAGGCTTACCCAAAGTTATAGGGTCAAGCCGCACGGGCAATTAGTACTGGTTAGCTTAACGCATTACTGCGCTTCCACACCCAGCCTATCAACGTCGTGGTCTACAACGACCCTTCAGGGGGCTCAAGGCCCCGGCAGATCTCATCTTGAAACGAGTTTCCCGCTTAGATGCTTTCAGCGGTTATCTCTTCCACACTTAGCTACCCTGCGATGCCA